>NZ_JAGGQL010000003.1 GCF_018613315.1 Bacillus sp. ISL-37
ATTTAAGGATGTCAAAAACACAATATGTAATACGTTGTTTTTGGCTAAGCCAATCGGAGGAGAATTAACAACTTCATCAGAGAGTTTAGAAGTAGGGTTCTATCCAATTGAGAAAGCATTAGAAATGGTAACCGTGGGAAACTTTAAACAAAGAATTGAATACTGTCTTGATAATAGCAAACACCCATTTTATATAGAATTTTAGGTAAAAGGAAATGAGAAATTACAGTATTGCTTATTATACTAAAGGGTGAGTTGATCCAGGAAGGATTAACCACCTCTTTTGTTGAATTCCTTATTAAACTAAAGAAGTAGTAGTTAGTTCAATAAGAAATCACAAAAGTAATGACCATTTACATAAAATAAGATAAACGGAGGTTGTGATGCGAAAAGTTTATCTAGATAGAACAGAATTAACTGGAGCCATAAATGTAAATATAAAAGATACTGAGGTTATACCAGCAGGTACAACAATTTATCCTATGAGTGTTTATCATAAAAATGAAGAGTATCAAAAATATGCTAAAGATTATGATATTCAATTTATCTTTGACGATGATATTCCACATTTAGAATTTTATACGGTTCCATATGTAGATATTATGGCAAAAGATAGTAAAGGTGGATTTATCGGAACTGTTGGTCAACAATGTGATTTGAAAAGTGACGCACCAATTTGTTATATCAATAGGCATTTAGAGTGCTTGATAATTTCTGAAAACGGAGAAGATTTTCTGAGTAATAGGAACCTGGCAAGACAACTTGAAACCCTATGATAAAATTACGGTTTATCGTTCAAAAGCAGAAGCAGAAATGAAACTGGAGTTTATCGATTTGTCTGTTTGATAGTCCTCCATCATTATAAATTCATATTGAACGGGAGCGTTGATCCAGTAAGGATTAATGTCTTTTTTGTTGAACTACTTATTGAACTATGCAGGATACTTAACTAGTTATATTCATGAAGAACGCTGAGGATTAGCGTTCTTATTGATGTTGCTGGAAGGACATTAAGCATAATCTAGCGAATAGTTTATACCAGATAATGTATTTTAAAGGTGGATGTTATATGAGCATTAGGGAAGCAAGAGATCAAAATAAAAAAGCCTGGGAACATCGGGCCATATGAATTTTGGATTAAGAGCTATGGTACCCCAAAGGAGTTTGCCAAGCGAATTTCTGAAAATCCATCAGCACAACTAAAAAAGCATAAAGCTTATTTTGAAAATATTACAGAAAAAAAGGTTGCAAATCTTTGTGGCTCTAATGGCAGAAAAGCTGTACCTCTTGCTTTATTAGGAGCAGAAGTGATCGTATTTGACATTTCAAAGGAAAATAAACAGTATGCACTAGAGCTGGCTGAGCACGCGAATACTTCTATCGAATATATTGTTACAGACATATATGAAATCGACACCAAAATATATGGTGGTCACTTTGATATGCTTTACCTGGAGGGAGGCATCTTGCACTACTTCCATGACCTCGATTGCTTCATGTCAAAGCTATTTTCTATCCTAAAAGCTGGTGGTATGTTGATTCTAAGCGACTTCCATCCATTAAGAAGATGTATTATGAAGACAACAGATGGGCAGTATCAGGTTCATGCTGCTTATTTTGATGAAGAAATACATAGTGGAGATGTAGCGTTTAAACATACCTTTGAACAACAAGAGCAAGATGCCTTCCCTGATGTTTCTGTCAGGTACTATACAATCAGCGATATCATCAATTCTTTTATCGGAGCTGGCTTTCAAATTCAAAAATTTGAAGAACATCGTGGCTGGAATGGTGAGAATATCCCATGGGAGTTTACCATTGCTGCGAATAAATAATCTAGCAAGTTACCGGAGTTCAAGTAAGAATTTATACGCTATTAGTTGATGTGCTTATTGAACTATAGATGCAGTTTAGTTTAAGAAAAACTTAAATGATAATGGCAAAATTAACTTTAATAGCCTAATTATTAATTGAAGATAGCTATGTCAATTGATTAATGAATTGGAGGATTTTTTTGAAAATAATTGATACTGTACCGTGTTTTTTGGATAACTATCAACCTTCTATAAATTTCTTGCGGAGCTACTATATGAAGTTTCCAGGGATTTTCAAAGAGTATTTTTTATATCATTGCAAAGACACCGAAGAAAGACATATTCAGTCAATAAATAGGTATCCTCAAGTCTTGACTTCCATCAATTTAATCCACAACGAAATTATCACCATTATAAAAGAAGTAGAGCGAAATTACTTGGGTTTGTATCAAGTGAATTTCCCTATTGATATAAATTTAATTGTCGGTGGTTTTGGTTCTAATGCCTATTCACACAAACAAATAATACCCAATGTAACATTTGCGTTAGAAAAATTATCGCCAAAAAGTAGCCATTTGCAAGCCATTATTGCACACGAATTAGGACACGTTACTCATAATATTATTTCAGATAAAGCGGGAAATGACTGGTCGAAAGTGGAGTGGAATAGTCCTCTTATCTGGCTATTTCAAGAAGGGGCGGCTACACACTTTTCAAGGAAAACATCGCCTGGATTGCCCTCTTCCGTATATTTTTCATATGATGATAATGGTGATGAATGGTTAGAATTTGCATCGTCGCACAAAAAGAAGATTCAATTTGAGTTTGCAAAAGATCTTGTGAAAAGTACCCCTCAGGAAATTTTCCGTGAGTGGTTTTCCATTAATGGCGGCAAAACTTTTGGTTTTCCTCGATTGGCATACTTTTTGGGCGATTTATTATTTCAAGAAAAAGTTTTACAAGTTGGAGAAATGAACGCCATTATAGCTTGGAAAGATCACAATTTTGAAGAAGTCGTTAATAGTTGGTTGAACTATTAAAAAGCACGTATAGATTCTAAGGAATATCAACAATTGTGAAACATTCTACTTAAACAAACGAGGCAGTTTTGTTGAAGAAGAGGCTTTTTGATAGAGTAATAACCATCTATATAATAAAGGGGGTATTACGTTGGTTCAAAAGTTATTTTATGTCTTGATTGCATTAGCATTATTTACGATTAATGGATGCTCTAATGGAGGCGAAACAACAGGAGTAGCGATTGATAATATTGATGCTGAAGAAGTTTTAACATTGGATCCTAATGCCGATATCTTTCAATATGATGGAGTAATCTACAAAACTAATATCGATTGGGTTGAAGAATTGTCTTTAACAAAAGACGTTCAAATCGGTGAAATAAAAACAAGAAATGATACTAATACAGATTTCAAAGATGAAATGGCGAATAAACTTCCAATTGGTGCAAAGATTTTCTCAGTCAAGGGAAGAGGAGATATTATAATCGTTGAATCAGAAGGAAAAATTTTGAAATACCTAGCAATTGTTGAGGGCTAATCAATTCAAGATACATGGTTCTTGAAAAAATGTACCTACAGTATCGGGTGCGTTGATCAGAAGGATTAACGGCCTTTTTTGTTGAAGTCCTTGTTGAACAAACGAGGCAGGTTAGCTTAAGAAGTAATATAAAGAAAAAATTGTAAAAACGTATACTTTTAATAAGGAGAGAGCTTAAATGATTTTAGAAGCTGTTATGATACAAGTTAATCAAGGTATGGAAGAGGAATATGAGGACGCATTTCGAGAAGCATCAAAAATCATATCATCAATGAGAGGTTACATATCTCACGAATTACAACGATGTATGGAAGTTAAGGGAAAATATTTATTGTTGGTGAAGTGGGAAACATTTGAAGATCACACAGTTGGATTTAGACAATCCGAAGAATATCAAAAATGGAAAAAACAACTTCATCATTTCTATGACCCGTTTCCAACAGTTGAACACTTTGAAAATGTTCAACTTTCATAGGTTATTCAGGTAACTGACGCGTTAATCCAGGTACGATTTATAGAATTTCCTTATTAAGAAGCAGTTTAGTTAAAGAAGGAGCTTTTTATATAGGAATATCCAACTATATATAGTCCTTATTCTTTGGAATGTTTAAGGTTCGTTCCATTTCACTTAAAAGTCCCCGTAACTTAACTCCTTTAACCCTAGGAGCCATGTTTGAGTTTATTATATTTTCATAAACGGCGTTTATTTGTCTTGGTGTCCTCATCTTGATTTCCGGTAAGTCAGGAATTCACCTCCAACACATGTGCCCCGTTGAATGAGGTTTTTATCTCATTTATACAAAAAGCTCAATATGAATTAAAGTTATAGTATTTCCATGAAGGGTTGAGGCACCTTTCTGCTGAAGCAAATAGAAATACCGGGTGCTGATACTACTTGTAGAGTGTTAAAAAACTTTTTTTAACTCTGTGTGGTTATGAAATATCTAGTCATTGGGCACACCGGACCTATATTTCTCTAAACATTAAAAATGGGGTTTTGCTTAAGGACAAGTGCCAACACTATAACCCTCCTTTCTTCATACTTTTATAGTAAATAAGTGAAAGGAGGGATAGATATGGGTTATGATCCTAGAAACTCTGGAGATAACAAGACTTTAGATCTTCTCAAAGACCTGCTGGGCAATATTAATATTAATCAAACAGTAAGTGTCAACTGTGGAAGTTCTGATGGACACAAGGACAAAAAGGACAAAAAGGATGATGACGACAAAGGTAAAAAGTGTGAATGTAAAGGTTTCACAAATGGTCCGACTATTTTTGCGGAAATTTGTCCTGACTGTACAATAAAGGAAAGCTTTGTGGTTATCCCTGGTCAATTTAACTCTCTTACTGTAAATAAACCAGAATGTTTTCAAGTTGATAATACCGAGTATTTAACAACTTCCGGCAAAGGGATTTTCGACACAATAATAGGAGCCTATACTTTAATACTTGCTGACAATCCGGTTATTGGAGAATTTGTTGTTTTAACATTCTTTGCGGTTACTGATGTGGGATTAATATTCATTTTTATTCTTGTAGAACAAGATGTAGATATCGAGGACTGTAAGAATGAAAAGTGCAAGAAATCACACAAGACTATGCCTGGTAACTTGGCTGGACTCCAAAACCTTACTAATAACTCAAAATCATTTGCCAAAAAGATTACACTCCGTCCGGATGGCATCTTAGAAGAAGAAGATTTAAGTAACCTTTTCTAAGGTTAAATTAATTCCAAGAATTAAAGGGTTGCTCTTAAAGCAACCTTCTAATTCTTTATAAGTTATTCAAAACTCCGGAGAAATCTGTAGTGAATGAAAACAAAGTTATTAGAACCTTGTGAAATAACGGTCCTTCTCGAAGAGAGTGAATTTTTATCTAAAAGATTGTGTAAACAGTTGCTTCTTCTTTTTAGAGAAAAGGGATAGAAAAGCAAAATTTGTGAACAAATGCACTTAAACTAACGGGGGCTTATGTTGAATAAGAATTATTTATATCTCAGATGCTAAAGTACTATAAATCAGAAAAATGGCGTGTCAGAACTGATGTCAGTTCACACGCCATTTTCATTGTCATATATAAGATTCGACCCAAAAACCGAACGGTTTATACACTTATAACCGAACGGGTTGTTCTCTCCCGTAAGTGGTTTATATTTTGTTTGATTAGTTAAAGTTCTCCTGGTAATTCTCATGTATAGGTAGGGTAATTGTAACGGTTGTTCCTTCATCAACGATGCTGGAAAACTCCATTTTGCCGCCATGGTTTTTGATGATTTTCTGGCAAATCATCAAGCCGAGTCCGGTTCCTTTTTCCTTTGTGCTATAGAAGGGTTCTCCTAGTTTATTCAGACGGTCTTCTGGAATTCCTGCTCCTTGGTCCATTACCTGGATTGAAGCTTGGCCAGTTTCCTTTGATATGATAACGAAGATTTCTCCGCCTTTTGTCATTGCCTCAATAGAATTTTGGATTAAATTGATTAGCACCTGCTTTATCTTATCCGGCTCACAATCTATGTAAATGCTAGGTGAATCAGTTTTAATCTTAATAAAGGCATCTGATAGTGTTGCCTGGGGATTCAGCAAATTAACAACGCCGTTCACCAGAGAGATCAAATCTACATTCGATAGATTGGAAGCCTGAGGCTTGGCCAGAACCAGCAAGTCACCAACTATAGACTCTATACGGGCGAGCTCATCCAGGATGATTTCGGCATAATCTTCTGCTTCTTCTGCCGGGTGCTCACTCAAAAGCTGGGTAAATCCTTTTATCGCAGTCAACGGATTCCTGATTTCATGGGCGATTCCGGCTGCCATTTGTCCGATTACTGAAAGTTTTTCAGCTACCTGCAGCTGGTCCTCGGTTTTCCTTTGTTCTGTAATATCTTTAATGATGACAAGGGAAACGTCTCTGTTCTTGAAGACTGTCGGGATAAGCTGTACTTCAGCTCTCTTCGAATCATTATCTTTTCGGATTAAACTGATTTCAAGGTCACTGGAGTCCCTTGAATCCAGACTGTCTTTCAGCCGCTTATAGTCTTGTGGGTCAGTATAGTCATACAAAGACGTACCAATTATTTCATCAAAACTGGTAGCGCCCATCAATTTCTTACCCTGTTCATTAATGTAAGTCCATACACCGTTTTTTGTGATAATCCCCATTGTATCTTTGGAATGTTCAAGGAATAACCGATCTCTCTTTTGATGTTCTTTCAGCTTTTCCTGTTGATTTACGCGATGGGTAACATCTCTTGATATGAGAACTACCTCAGTGTGTGAAAGACCCTTCGTGCTGCTGGACTCCAGCCAAAGATAATCACCTTCTTTTCTCCTGAAACGAAACATTATTTCCCCAGACTGATTAGCAGAAAAAAACTGTTCTAACTTCTCCTGGTCCAACGGATGGCAAAAACTGAAAATGGATTGATCGAACAGATCGGCTGATGTATAACCAAAGAGAGTTTCACAGGAAGGTGCCGCATATGTAAATCTGCCATCCAGAGAATGGCTGGAGAGAAAATCCTTTGCATTCAGCAGTGCTAAGCTTATATCATCTAAGTCTTTTATATCTGGGGTATAGGCTCGTTGAGTTTCTTCTTTAATCATATTAAAAGCCTCCCTAACAATTAATTTCTGTATACTATGTACACGCGATTTAAATCCACTTTCTATTTTACTAGACGAAAGAGAAGGGGAACGAATATTATTTTCAATTTTTGAAAAAATAGAACTTTTATCCTGTTTTAAAAAGATCGATAAAATGATTACTAAAACCTTTTTTAAAGTGGGTCGTCTATAACTATGAAGGGGGAACGGTTGTGGATGAAATAACAGCAGAGATGAATGAAATCGAGAATGCGGCAGAGGCGATTGATGAAATCATGACCAGATATGGGCAAGAGATTCTGCAGCTAACGTTTTCGTATGTGAAAAATAAACAAATCGCTGAGGATTTGACTCAGGAGATTTTTGTGAAATGTTATAAATCTCTTCATACATACAGCGGGAAGTCGAAGTTCCGCACCTGGCTTTGGAGGATTGCTTCAAACCATTGCAAGGACTATTTGAAAAGCTGGTACAACAAGAATGTTTTTACGACCGATTATCAGCTTATTTATGATTCAATGCAGAGTGATAGTGTCGAGCAAACCGTCATCCAGGACGAAGAAGATGGCCAGCTAGCCACCGCGGTCATGGAGCTGCCGGTTAACTACCGGGAAGTGATTTATCTTTTTTATTTTGAGGAGATGACGATCAAGGAAATCTCGGCGGTGACAGAGGTAAAAGAAAACACAATCAAGACGCGGCTTAAGCGAGCAAAAGAACTCCTGAAAGAAAGATTGGAGGAAATATAAATGGAAGACCGGCTGAATAGGCTGCGAAAATCTATGGAGAAGTCCACTTTTAAAGAGTTAAGTTTTTCAGAAAAAATGAGAAAAGAAATTCATAAACAAATAAACATGCCTGATGAAAGTGATGATGTGATTACGGTTGCAATTCTGCAGCTTCTTTTTCATGAAAAAACAGGCTACGAATTGACCGGACTCCTAAGGTCGAGGGGCTTCAAGGTGTTTGATGACAACGAAGGCTCGTTGTACACGATGCTGCACACACTTGAACAAAAACGGTTGATTGTTTCCTGCTGGAATGAAGAAGGTGCGAAGTTCTATCAGCTCACCGACAAAGGGAGGAAGTATCTACGTAGATCGGAGAAGAATTCGGCTGCGGGTCGTATCGTCATAAAAGGATTGCTGGAGGAGTGATAGAGCTATGAAGAATAGATGGAATCATTTTTTAAGTGAAGTGACAAATCATATCCGCTCCAAGGAAGCAAAGAAGTTTGTGGCATCCGAATTGGAATATCATCTTAATGAGGTGAAAAAAGAATGGGTCGGTAAAGGTTTGAGTGAGAAAGAGGCGGAGGAAAAAGCGGTTAGCCAAATGGGAAGTCCATCAAAGCTTGGACACGAGTTAAATAAACTTCATAAACCGAGGATTGACTGGTGGCTGATTAGCTTGTTGGCTATAACAATGGCATTGAGTTTCCTGCCGCTGATCACATTGGGTGATGAGTTATCAGATGGTTATTTGGTAATGAAAGCTATTCATGTTTTACTAGGTGTGACGATTGCAGCAGCAATGATGTTTATCGATTACCGTAAATTTGAAAACAAAGGCTGGGTATTTTATTCAATCGGTGTATCGTTTTTATTCTTATTATTAACGATTCCAAATACAATCATAAATGGAGTCCCATATTTTATGATTGGCCCGTTCCAGATTGAGAGCCACTACGCACTGCCATTCTTGTTTCTGGGCTGGGCTTCATTTTTCAACAATCCGAAAATCAAACTATGGCAGCACTTTTTATTATTTGCTTTACCACTGCTTCTTTTTATGGCAGTTCCGAACTTAGCAGTTAGCTTCATTTATATCGTAATGATTTTTGTAATGATGTGGTGGAGCACGATTAGTAGAAAAACTGCAACTCTTATAACGATTACCTCGATAATGGGAGTTGCAGCATTTATCACGTTTGCCTGGTTTACTGTTAAAGAATATCAGCTTGCAAGAATATTAGGATTCCTGAATCCTGAAAAATATCCTTCTACCTATGGTTACATGTACCTGCAGATAAAAGAACGATTGTCTTCCGCCGGCTGGTTGGGTTCTGCCGTCAAAAGTGAAGCATTGCCATTCGAACATACAGATTATGCGTTTGTAAATTTGACCTATCATTACGGTTATTTGTTTGCGATTGGATTATTCGTGATTCTCTCACTGTTTGCGGCGAGAATTGTTATGATCTCCACACAAATTAACTCTCGGTTTGGGAACCTGTTGCTTGTAGGCGGTGTGACACTGTTCCTTGTCCAATTCATCTATAATGTTGGAATGATGATTGGCCTGCTTCCGCTTACGTCCATGTCTCTGCCATTCATCAGTTATGGATTTATCCCGATGTTATTTAATGCGTTTATTATGGGAGTCGTACTGAGTGTTTATAGGAGGAAGGATTTTATTTTAAATAGAGCGGCTTGATGAAGGGGGAGGAACTGTATTAATGGTTCCTCTCTTATTTTTTTGTGGAAAGTAATTTAAATTTGGATGTTATTTATACCCTGATTCGTTGTATTTCCGAGATTTAGGTCACCAATAGGCATTATTGGTGACCTGTTTTTCATATTTTAGGAGATTTAGGTCACCAATAGACTGTATTGGCGCCCTGTTTTTCATATTTTAGGAGATTTAGGTCACCAATAGACTGTATTGGCGCCCTGTTTTTCATATTTTAGGAGATTTAGGTCACCAATAGGCTGTATTGGCGCCCTGATTTTACGTATTTTTGAGATTTAGGTCACCAATGTAATACAACGGTGACCTTTAAATTTTTTAATACAAAATTCACAAAATAAACGTTTACCATTTTATTCTTTTAGTGTAAAATTACACTAAATTAAAATAATTAATGGGGGTCTTCGGAATGAAGAAGGATGCCGGGTTTTTGATTATTTATCTAGTACTTATGCCTCTTTCTCTATCTATATTAGGGATTGCGGTTCTATCAATTGAGAAGTTCGGTCCGCCAGTTATGGTAATGATAATCTCGATTGTGGCCCTGATTATAGGGTTTCGGTTTGGAAAAAGGCCACAGGCTACCACGTTTTATGGTCGGTATCTGCCGATTTATGCACCGCTTTTGCTGACAGTGCTCCTTGCTGCCGTTGGGATGATTATTTCCAGGGGGTTCTTCGGTCATCAGGTATGGGGGATTTTCGTATTTGCGCTATTCCCGTTTTTACCGAATTCGTTTATATCCGCGATGATGGGCCAATTTATTTACATATTTGCGGTGCCGTTCGCTTATTATTTATTCTTTTTGATTGGGTATATCGTATCCGAACGGAGGACGAAGTCGAAAGTTACCTTCAGGAAACTGAATCTGTTTGCGGGGATTGGCATCATTATCCTGTTGTTGGCTGTGATTGGTTCAATCCATATTGAGCGGAGCAAGCATATCCTCCCGCCATCTTATGGCTTTGATTATGGCAATGGGTTTTCAAGTGTTGACGTAGAGCCGTATTATGTCACGAACCCAAACAACATCCTGCCAAAGCTGAAAGAATCGGCGAGTTTCAATGTGGAAACTCAAACCGAAATGCCCATTTTGGACGGAGCGGAGGCAGCGTATCCCGTTTATGCTGCATTCGCAAACGCAACTTACATGGATATTAAAAACAAAAACGCACTTCCGACTGGTGAAGAGATTGTTAGTTTTACGAATACAATTTATGCTTTTGAAAGACTAGTATCAGGTGAGGTTGACATATTCTTCGGAGCCCAGCCATCTGCTTCGCAACAACTCCTGGCAGAGAGCAAGGGGAAGGAGCTCGTTCTCACACCAATTGGCAAGGAAGCATTTGTGTTTTTTGTGAATGAAAAGAATCCTGTTGAAACCCTGGCTTCTGAGGATATTAAATCCATTTATTCTGGTAAAATCACCAATTGGAATGAAATAGGCGGAGAGGATAACAAGATCATGGCATTCCAGCGGCCGGCGGACTCGGGCAGCCAGACGATCATGGAAAAATTCATGGGTGATAGGTCCTTGATGCCAGCCCTGAAAGAAGAGGTGGCAGGAATGGGCGATTTGATGGAGGAGGTTGCCGGTTATCGCAACTATAATAATTCACTCGGCTACTCATTCCGCTTTTTCACAACTGGCATGAATCCTAATGAAAAAATCAAGCTGATCTCACTGGATGGAGTAGAACCCTCACCAGAGAATATTGCGTCAGGTAAATATCCATATGTCGTCAATCTATATGCAATTACAGTAAAGGACAACCCGAAAAAAACCGTCCAGCCTATGCTTGAATGGATGCAGGGTTCTGAGGGGCAAAAGTTGGTTGAGGAAATTGGTTATATTCCATTACATGAGGATGCCGCAAGATAAATCAATCAAAAATGCTAAACCAGGAAAATACTTGGTTTAGCATTTTTTGTCGTCGTCGACTTTGTAATAAAAAGATTAAAAATAAAGACTAGCTATTCCGCCTACGAGTAAAAGAATGGTACCAGTTAATAGAGCTATTTTAGTTGGACGATTTGATTTATGAAAAATCCTGAAGAACATCCGTTAACACCTCACTTATAAAAAGTTTAGCTAATCTTAATACGATTATGTGATTGGGAAAGTTTCATGTATTACAGAAATGGGCTCTTTGCCCTATTATTCTCAATTGAAAAAGAGGATGGATTCCGAGTCGGAATCCATCCCTATTTGTTCATCATTAATCACCATCAAGCATTCTGAAGACTCCGCCAAGGACACTGCCTTCGCCTTTGTTTTGTCCTCCGCCTTGTGGTGCGGCTGCAAATACTCTGCTGGCTAGGCGGCTGAATGGAAGTGATTGAATCCAGTTCCTGGTCCTCTGAGTGTTGCAAAGAAGAGACCTTCTCCGCCAAATAAGGCTGTTTTAATTCCTTTTACCATTTCGATGTCGTAATTCACGTTGCTTGTCATTGCAACAAGGCAGCCAGTATCGACTTTGATGACTTCTCCTGGTTGAAGTTCTCTTTTATGTATCGTTCCGCCAGCGTGGACAAATGCCATCCCATCGCCTTCAAGCTTCTGCATGATGAAGCCTTCTCCTCCAAAGAAACCTGCTCCAAGCTTCCTTTGGAATTCAACTCCAACTGAAACCCCTTTTGCCGCAGCCAGGAAAGCGTCCTTTTGGCAGATGATCTTGCCGCCATTCTCACTCAAATTCATCGGAATAATTTTACCAGGATAAGGGGAGGCGAAGGATACATGCTTTTTATCATGGCCAGTATTCGTAAATGTTGTCATGAAAAGGCTCTCGCCTGTCAATAATCGTTTTCCCGCACCAAACAGCTTGCCAACTAAACCGCCGCCACTACCGGAGCCATCGCCAAAAATCGTTTCCATGTCAATTTGTTGATCCATCATCATCAAACTGCCAGCTTCAGCAACAACGGTTTCATTCGGATCCAGCTCAACCTCGACAAACTGCATGTCATCGCCATAAATTTTATAATCAATTTCATGGTTCCTCACAGCTTTTCCCTCCAACAAACAGATTAGCTTTTCTATTCCATTTTACACACATTTTGATAATTGCAGAATCCTTTTTAGAGGGATAGATTTCTATAAGCCCGAATTGGGGAAGATGCATGTAAAAGGTCACATTCTATAAGCCCAAAAACGAGCAGAAAGCAGAAAAAGGTCACATAGAAAAATTCTATAAGCCCAAAAACGAGCAGGAAGCAGAAAAAGGTCCTATAGAAAAATTCTATAAGCCCAAGAAAGAATCGGAACCAAAAAAAGGTCCTATAGAAAAGTTCTATAAGACCGAAAAGGTAAAATAGCTAAAAAGGTCACGTAGGAACAGCCGGATTTAGTACTCATTCTCATCCGTAATTACTCCATCATCAAATGAAATCTCCCGGTGCTGGGTGTCGCCGAATTTTTTATAGGTAATCCTTAATAAATTTATATCATTTTCTGGAGTCGTGCCATTGTATTGGACAGTTAAGATTAAATGAAAATCCTTGTCTACTTGGTAATTTTTAATATCGATGAAATCCTCGTTCATTCCTTCTTCTAGTACAGATTCTTCATCTAGACCGCCAATATTTCGATTTTTTGCTATATAGGGTTCAATCTTGAACTCATCATCATCCTTGGCAACAATAGTTCCGTCTTTCTTAATGAACTCGACTTTTTCAAGGGTTGGTTTACCGATGCCCTCCCAACTAAAATCATATCCCAAATAGTATTTCTTCCCGTCCTCGTAATGTTCGTAGCCCATAGTTGTATGGCTCCATTTAGTGAAGTCTCCATCACTGCTGACATAGTCAAATGTCCAAAAGGGTGCAATACACACAATAATAATCACCAGCATGATCACGATTAATCTCTTCATAAAAAGCCCCCTAATCAAGCCCAAAGTCAAATTAAATATATTTTTGTGGTAATCAAATATGCCTTGAAGTTGGTATTTTCTACATCCTTCCAGAATTCTCCTTCTTTTTTGAAATTTATCTAGTAGATATTCGATTCATATGGTAATATCTTCATCAAATTAACCCGAAAAGAGTGTGTAAGGTATGATGGAAAGTTTCTCAGTGTCACTTTTTGGAGAAGAAAGAAAAATTAGAGTCTATTTGCCTTTAAATAAAAAGGACAAAAAAGACCCTGTTCTTTACATGCATGATGGGCAGAATGTGTTTGGCAATGAAGAGGCGATTGGCGGTGTGGGGCTAGAACTGGACGACTATCTGGCGAAGAAGGAAGTTGAGCTCATCGTTGTGGCCATCGATCAGAACTCAGGGGAGCGTGTGAATGAATATTGTCCATGGGTAAATGGTGATTATACAACAAAGCTTCTTGGAAAAACGAGTTCTGAAGGCGGAAAAGGCAAGGAATATGTTGAGTTCATCGTGAACGAATTGAAGCCACTTATTGACTCTAAGTATGGCACGAATCCAAACGAAACCTATATGGCCGGCATCTCTTTGGGCGGGTTAGTCACAACATACGCTGCATGCGCTTATCCTCATATTTTTAAAAGGATAGCAGGGCTTTCATCCGGTTTTTACCGAAATCAGGAGGAAATAGAGCAGTTGTTGAAAACTGCAGATCTATCTTATCTGGAAAAAGTATATCTGGATTGTGGCACAAATGAAGGTGGCGAGAAACTTGCTGGGCCATTCCTGGAAACCAATAAAGCTATCTTCGAGATTATCAGAAAAAAAGGAATCGAGGCAGAACTGAAAGTCATCGAAGGTGCCGAGCATAATTATCAAGCCTTCAAAAAACGGATACCAGAGGTTATTTCATATTTATTAGAATAAAAACCAGCAGCTCTATATAAGACACGCCTCCACCTCAGAAGCGTGTCTTTTTGGCGTTCCTGGAAAAGTACAAATAGTCCAGCTACATAACCTTGCCACTCGGTTTTATCTAGTTACTATCCAGGAAAATAAACCTGCCCGCCATGCCTTTTTTTCAGACCTAAGAGGATTTGGGATTATTTCCATAAAATTGGAGATTGTATTAATTAATATGGAATCGTAAGGAGGTCATTTGCTTGGTCCAAACTAAGCCGATCAGTGCTTCTGAAGTTGGGACACTTTGGCAAACATAACAGGAGAAAACCTTGATCATGAGGATTTTAGAATATTTTATTGAAAAAGCTGATGATCAGCAGGCTCGAAATATTTTAGGCGGATTGTGGCAAGAGCTTGATTTTTACGTAAAAGAGATGGAAGTTCTTTTTAAGGAGCAAGGAATCGTAATACCAATCGGATTTACGCCAGAGGACGTTCATTTGGATGCCCCAAAGCTCTTTGACAATGGATTTGATATCATGTTTGTTCGTGTCTTAAAGCAAGTGAGCATGGGCTTATATACATTGAATATGAATATGTCATTCGACAATCGAGTGATGACGATTTATGAGGGGCTTACGACAGTTACCCAAAAGATTTACAAACTCGCAACATTTTATCTCCTGGAAAAAGGGATTCTCTCACAGCCGCCAAAGGTGACCATGCCAAAAACTACGGAAATCATCGAGAGCAAAAAGTATATGAAGGGCATGAAGTTATTTGGAGATAAACGGGTTTTGAACGATCTAGAAATTGGGATCCTTAATCACAATCTTGAATCCAATATTATAGGAATGCAGTTGATTACTGGTTTTGCGCAATGTGCCCAAAATAAAGAGGCAAAGCAATACTTTTTTAGGGTAAAGAACTGGCTAAAAAAACAGATGAAAGTAGTGGAGGAAATCCTTCGAGAGAGCTGTCTCCAACCTTCATCTGCTTTAGGGGGAACGATCACTACATCAACCATTCCGCCGTTTTCTGACAAACTTATGATGCACTGCATTTACATTTTGAATGGTTTTGGGCTTGTCGGAGCGGGGGCGGGAGCATTTTTCACCTTAAGAAATGATTTATCCATGAAATCAATCATGATATCCAAGGATATTTTTTTCTATGCGCAAGAAGGAATTGAAATTAAAATCAAGAATGGCTGGTTTGAAGAGCCTCCGCAAATGGAGGATCGGGCGGCCATCATCAAAAAAGGGAATTGATTTAAACATCTGGCACAAACTAAGACTAGTGTTAGTTTTAACACTAATCTCAATGTGGGGGGATTTCAGTGAATATTCTTCACAGCTTGGTTAAGGCGATCGTTACCTTATTGATTAAAGCAAGGTTTTTCATGATTATGATCAACAGAAGATTAGAGTCATTAGTAAGGATCCCAAGTTTAACCTAATTAATCTTTTCACATTGGCAAAAAGGTAAGCGCGTTTTGTGCTTGCCTTTTTATGATGATTAATAAGTGTTTATCAAAAGTGCTGGGGCTGTAAAAGTCTCATGCACTTTTTTTGGTTGTGCAGGTTTTCAATCGATGTAAAAATTAGAAAGAATTTCCATTGATTTTGCGTCTAATTGCAAAAGGGGTGTTTGTATGTGGAAGTGTTTCTAAATGGTCATCATGCTTTTTGGACTTTTCCTTGCAGGCTGTTTTAACAATGGATTGTCTGGGTTTAAGCCACCTTATTGGCGTTGAAAAATACGAAACGGATTTAGGCACTTATTGCTGGAAAGGTACATGTGTAAACTTCGTTAAGGACCGGTATCCTGGAAATTCACAGACTTTTTACTTAATTTTATGATAAATTAGTCTCGAGGGGGGATAAATTGACAAAGGAAAAATTACAGGGTTTTGCCATTATTAGCGCCTTATTAGCTTTGATTGGTGTTATTTTTATTATGTTTAGCGTTGAATTCGGAACTTCTCAAGCAGACTCCTGGTTAGCCAGTCGTGGAGGAGCGGATACAGCCTACTATCATCTGATTGTCAAAAGCTACATTAATAATTTCCTGGTGAGCGGAAGTATTTTGTTAGGATTCGGATTAGTAAGCACGGTGTTCTTTTATTTTAAGATGGTTAATTTTGAGAGGTAATTTTAGTAGTGAGGTACTTAGCAGGTTAATGACTGGCATGTTCTTGACTATATGTTATCTAACAGTCTTGTGGTTATCTAGAATGAAAGCTCAGAGCTATTTCTGAGCTTTCTGTTGCTGCTTATTCTTTGTATTTACTATAAAATACTTGGTGAGTACCCCTTTTTTTTCTACATTTACCGGAAAAGCTAAAGTTTTTTCTTTCTATTCTTTCATTAAAAAGAGTACGACTCTCCGTCCTCTGGAACAAAAACACTTGCAGAGATTCCTTTTTCATTAATAAAGTTTTTTAGTTCTCTTCTCGATAAAGTCCAGTGGTTGACAGCTTCCATATGGCTGGTAATGATTTTTGCAGCAGGGGCTGCTTTTTGGACTTCATACACATCATCTTTGCTCATGACGAGGGATCCTCCTTCGAGGAACTGATTGTCTCCCGCATTCACTACAATAACCTCTGGATTGTGTGTTTCAATGGCTTCTTGAACGCCTTCATACCAAACTGTATCTCCCGCAACATATAAGGTTTTCTCTGTGTGGTGTTTAAAGACAACCCCACACACGAGGCCGGCCATTTTCAATATTTCCCCTCTGCCATGCTCGCCTTTTGTCTTAATTAGCTGGATGTCTTCAAAAACTGTATCTTCCTGCAAAACTTCTACATTTTGAAAACCATCATTTTTGACTGCAGTGGCATCTTCCTCATTTTGTACGAACATTTTAAGATCCTTCGGAAGTGCCTCTTTGGCAGCTTCATCATAGTGGTCGAGGTGTAAATGAGTTACAATGACAGCATCTACATTATCGATAATCTCGTCAATGGAGGAAGGCAGGCTGACTAAGGGATTATTTTGATCCTGTCTTAATGAATTTGGGAAAGGAGGATAAGTGCCCTTTTCCGCCAAAAATGGATCAACTAAAAATTTCTTTCCCGCGTATTGCACAACTAATGTTGCGTTTCGAATTTGTTGTATATTCATATTCTTTAACTCCTTTTCTATAATGTACATATAGTTTATAATAAGACCGCTTTTGACTTACATAGTTTAATTCAAGTCTTTTAGCCGTTTCACTTGAATATTGAAAGGATTTGATAAAATGCTGGACTCCACAGATTTGCAAATTATAGATGAACTCACCAAAAACAGCCGGATTACAATGAAGGAATTAGGCGAGAAAGTACATTTGACTGGCCAGGCTGCATCAGCCAGAGTGGCGAAGCTTGAAGAACAAGGGATTATTGAAGGATACACCATTAATGTGAATCAAATGAAAATGGGGTATGCAGTTCACGCAATCATTCATATTTTTACGAAAACGACGAATCATCAACCATATCTTTCATTCTTGAAGAAACAAAATGCATTCGTTATGAACAACTATAAAGTCAGTGGAGAAAGTTGTTACCTTTTGGAATGCAGATTTCCCTCCAATGAATTATTAGATGAATTTTTAACTAACTTGAGCAATTATGTGAGTTATAAATTATCAATTGTTATAAATAAGTATTAAAAGTGCTGGAGACCTTGTCTCAAAGCACTTTTTTAGTTGGTTTTTAATATAGGTTTATTGAATGAAAATATTTGAACAATTATAACAATGAAGTTGAAGTATTTGGTATAATTTGTTAGAAGAATTCAAGCTGGATTTAACTTGAAGAAAACAACTGATGACAACGAATGGAGGACTACATGAAGGCGTCAGCAAAGGTAAAGACAGTTATATTTATAGGGATTTCATTGGTTGTAGTATCGCTATTAGATGTTCTTACAATGAATACCCTTCTACAAGGGAATAATTATATCTTCCTTTTTTTAATAAGTGTCGTCTTTTTTATTAGAGCTATAATTCTTTATCGGAATGAATAAGTATAGGGTTGATCTTTACTGACTAAGCGGATTAATTTGATATGAAATAGAGTAAGGATATCCATGGAAATTCAATATGGAGGGGAATATGAAAAAAACGAGGATCATAGCCATAAGTCTTTTGGCAGCCTTAGGCATAATTCTTTGGATTTATACATCTGAGTTTGAATTCGGAAAATACGATGATTTTCAAGAGGCGATTCAAAAAGGAATTCCGTATGAAGTGAATAATATTATCCATACAGAAGAACAGGGTGGAATTACAGTTGTTATGTACACGGCCGACCCTGATGAAAAAGACTTTCCTTCAGCAGATTGGGAAGCTCTTGCCGTAGCATTCTTTACAGGCAGTGACGAAAATGGCTGGGAGAGTAGAGGCGGTCATGGATGGTCTCATTACGATAACGATAATATGACGCTTTATATTGAACCTTTTCATGACTTTGATAGACAAGGCAATGCACTTCATGATCTTTACGTGGTGTTCGGGGAAGTTCACAATCCTGAAATTATAAAAGTCGAAACAAAAGGACATTTTGATGAGTCATTTGAAGAGACTGAAATCATTGAGCATGAAGGAAAACGATATTATTTTCGTACCGGACGAGAGCCTATCGTCAGAGGACTCTCTGAAAGTGGAGAAGTTATCGATAGACAAGGTGGTTAATATAACACTGCACCATAGGCCAAAACTGAGGGAATGTCGTTCATCCAGGGATACAAGATAGAGAGTTTCGATAAATGAAAGGATTCAAAGCATTTGAACTATAGATAGTAATTATTAACTAAAAGGGGATTGAATAAAATGGAAATGGGAAATGAGATGTTTATACAAGGTACAATAGGTGTTTTTGCGATTATTGGGTTTATCACTGTTGTGGTCGTTACATTTAGAGTTATTGATGGTCTTTTCCAAAGTTCCAAAGGTGAATAATCAATAAAGCTTGAGGCTAAAAAGAAGAGCTGATAAATAGATGGGTGTGCTGATCCATGAAGGATTAACGCATTTTTTGTTTAACTCCTTATGCAACTAGGGGGGCAGGATAGCATCAGTAAACGGATAATGAATTAGGTGATTTATAAAGTCCGAGGTGAATAATGGATAATAAAGCTGAAAAATCTAATGTTGGATATACGCTTTTTAAATCAACAGGAGTACAACACAAGTTTTCTCATATAGATTTAGAGAAACGACAAGCAATCGGTATTGTTACATACAAAGAAAAAACTTATATGACCGTCTATGTTGACCTGAAAACAGATACTGTACAAGTCCAAGGAGATGTGGATGATTTGGGAGATTTAAGTATGGATAGACATTCTTATGTAGACATGTTTAAACATCAGGCTAGATTTTTAATTGAAAACAATATTACTAATCCAAAAGAATATTATGATGATTTGATAGGAGATTAATTTTCAGAGGGTGTAAAAATGCTTTGTGAGTTGCGATAACCATATGCTTATTGAAGTAAAGGGACAGTTTAGTAGAAGAACGGATCTAAAAATACCTTGGTTTGAACCCAATAAGGGGGTAATTAGATGAAAAAGGTTGGATTTATACTAAGTATAGCAATAGTTATTATAGCTGTGTTCATATTTGTAAATAAATTATTCTATCCCTCTCTTCCAATAGAGAATTTATCAGCAAAAGAAGCAATTGAAAAACTAAAAGAATCGGAAAGTAAAATAGCAGAAATTGCAGTAGAAGGCGATTCTATTTGGTATATCACAAGTAGTGAGAACAAGGGTATATCGATTGCTGATGAAAATATAAAACAAATGATTGGTTCAAATGGATGGGAATTTAAAGAAAAAGATGGTGCTGGTCTGTTCTTTGAAAAAGACGGAAGGAGATTAATTGTTACCACTCAAATATGGACAGGGAATTATGTTCTCGTTAAAATCCCAGGTAATTTTAAATAATCTTGAGAGGTTTTTTAATGAACTATAGGGTGCGTGTGCGTTAATCCAGGGGAGGATTAACCGCCTTTTGTTGAATTCCTTATTGAACAAACGAAGCAGGTTAGCATAAGAAAGATTGATTAAATAAACCCTATTTGTTAGGGAGTGATAAAATGGGTAGATATATTATCGGCATTGTAATGATAATTGCAGGTATCGTGCTTTTAATGATTACTCAGGATAGGAACTTTAAAGAAGTCGAAGAGTCTATTGTTATAGCATATTCCTTTCTATTTTTCGGTTATATATATATCGTTTATAAATTAATACGTAAGCGAAAGCAATAAATCCTTATTCAACATAAGAAGCAGGTTAGCATAAGATGGATTCTGGCTTGATATAAGAAATACTAATAAAAGATTCCAATTTGTTATAGGAAAAAGATTTCATTGTCTATATCGGTGCAGGTTAATTTTAATGATTAGATATGGTTATAACTTTCGATAAAATTAATCGAATTTTTAAATCACTATAAACGTGATAGGCTTAAAATGAATGGGAAGGAGAGATAAAATGAAAGCAATAATTCAAAATGAATTTGGTGATGCTAGTGTCCTTACATACACAGATATTGCTTTGCCGAAAATAGGCGAAAATGAAGTTTTAATAAAAGTGGCTTATACGAGTGTTAACTATGCAGATATTAAACAACGTAAAGGAAATAAAGGTAAAGGTAATTTTCCTTTAACACTTGGATTGGATGTTGCGGGGACAATTGAAGAGGTCTCTCCTAAATCAAACTTCTCAAAAGGAGAAAGGGTTATAGCTTTCCCAAAAGCTGGCGCCTATGCAGAATATGTAGTAGCAAATGAGCAATTAATATTTAAAATTCCAGAAAGTCTATCATTTGAACAAGCTGCAACAATGCCAACGGTTTCGATTTTATCTTATGTACTTCTTTATGAAATTGGGCAAGTTCAAAAAACAGATACTATTGTTATTCATAGTGCCGCTGGTGGCGTAGGCTCTATGCTTGTGCAATTAGCAAAATTAGTTGGTGTTCAAAAAGTTATAGGTACCGTTGGGAATCTAGATAAAGAAAATTATGTGAAAACATTAGGGGCTAATATCGTATGTACCTATGATACATTTGTAGAGAAAGGGTTAAAGGAAACAAATAATTTGGGAGCAAATATTATCTTTGATTCTGTTGCTGGTGATGTCTCTAGTAAGAGCTTAGAATGTTTAGCGTTGTATGGGACACTTGTTCAATATGGCAATAGTAGTGGAAAAACTGGTGCTTTTAAAACGAGCGATCTCCATAGTAGTTGTAGAAATATTAGAGGTTTTAGCTTAGGGACAACGAGAAAACATTATCCAGAGAGATTAGCTCCTGTCGCAGAAAAAGTTTTAGAACTATTTGCCTCAAAGGTAGTAACTCTTCCTATAGCACACGTATTCAATTTATGTGATGTAGCACTTGCTCATAAATTAGTTGAAAGCCGTAATTATGAAGGTAAAGTGTTAATTAAAGTTTAAATAATAAAAGCTCAATTTAAGATTACTGTTATCAAGAACAACAGAAATAAATAATAGTTTGTGAAAGAACGCACTTAAACTATAGGGTGCGAATGTTGAACAACAATATTCGCCTTTCTTTATGGAAGTAAAGAAGAGTGGTGAAGAATATAGTATAAATGGGGTGGTTTAATGGACAATGAAAAATTGAGGACAATCAACAAGTTGCAAATCACATCACTGGCTCTAACAATAATCCTTACATTTGTTCCTACAGTTGGTCACGTTGATTCTGGTAAATACTACGGTGTACCATTACAGTCTTTGTCTTTTCATGATGGAAGGGGATATGGCGCGATTGATGTCAACCTGTGGGCGCTTTTAGTGAACTTCTTTATAATCTACATTCTGTGTAAGATAGGATTAAATATATGGATGTCTTTTATTAAGAGAGCTTAAGATCGACACAATCAGGTCGGACTTAAATGAAACCAATTAATTGTTATAGAAATTCCCCATCAAATATTTGATAAAACTTGTCCAATTTGAGGCGAGTTTTTTGCTTTTTAAATGGCCAATTACGATTCGACTCTTTCGTTTGTCGAAATTTTACGACTGCAATTTTTAGAAAATTATGACATAATTAGAGTATCTTTCATTAAGGAGTGGTGCGGGTTGGCTAGTATGTTTCCTATTGAACAGGTGAGGGAGAGATTTCCTGCTTTGAGTCGTAAGGATGATGGACGACAGGTGATTTACTTTGATGGTCCTGGCGGTACGCAGATGGTGGATTTTGCGTTGGAGTCGATGTATCGGTACATAAGGAATGGAATGGCTAATCTTCATGGGACGTTTAATACTAGCGCTGACACGGATGCATTGTTGGACGAAGCCAGGGAGGCTGTCGCTGATTTGCTCGGCTGTCAGCCGAATGAGGTGGCGTTTGGTGCAAACATGACCACCCATGCTTTTGCTATCGCTCGGAGTTTAGCCTCTTTTATCAATGAGGGAGATGAAATTGTAGTCACAGAGCTGGACCACCGTGCCAATGTTGATCCATGGATTACCCTTGCCAGGGACCGGGGGGCCACAGTAAAGTTCATTAAACTGGATCCAGATACTTTCACTTTGAAATTAGATGGTTTGGAAGAGATTATCACGGATAAAACAAAGCTGGTGGCAACTGGTATGTCATCTAATGTAACTGGAACTGTGACGGATTTAGAACCAATAATAAAACGGGCCAGAGAAGTCGGAGCCCTAACAGTTGTCGATGCAGTCCATGGAGTCCCGCACTTATCGATAAATGTTCAGGAACTAGGGGGTGACATCCTCCTGTGTTCTGCTTATAAGTTTTTCGGGCCACATGTCGGTATCGCTGTTGTGAGGGAGAGTTTATTTGAAAAACTTCCTGTCTACAAGCTTAAGCCTGCACCTGTTGAGATTCCTTACAAGCTCGAAACTGGAACTCAAAATCATGAAGGCATCGCCGGGGTAATGGGAGCAATCAAATTCATTGAGGAATTGGGGTATGGAGAAACGAGAAGGGATCGGTTGTTGTCCGGGATGCATGCAATCGATGAGTATGAAAATGAACTTGCAGCCGAAGTGGAAAACTTTTTGAGGAGCCTTCCGGAAGTGAAGCTATTTCGTGCAGCTTCGGGGCGCAGGACCCCAACCTTTGCTTTTACTATAGAAGGTCATCATTCCCGTGAGGTCACAGCATGGCTTGCGGAAAATTACAATATGTGTGTCGCAGATGGGGATTTCTACGCTTCGACGATGGCTGAGGTTCTCGATGTCTATCCAACAGGCGGTTGGGTGCGAATCGGCCTGGCACCATATAATACGATGGAAGAAATCCAGCAATTCAAAGAAGCGTTAGCAGCTTTCATTGCGCAACATCAGAAGAATGTTGTTTAGTTGAACGTTATTTTACTGTAGGGGAAGATGGTTTATGTTTGGGATTAATAATTTCGAAGTGTTTCTGGTAACAGCGATCCTGCTTAATCTAACGCCTGGTACGGATACGATGTACATCGTGAGCAGAAGTATATCGCAAGGCAGGGAAGCCGGGATTTTCTCAGCGTTTGGAATTACTTCTGGAATTGTTGTTCATACACTTCTTGCAGCTTTTGGGTTATCAGTCATATTGACGCAATCAGCATTTTTATTTCAAACCGTTAAAATTGCTGGGGCGATATATCTGGCTTATCTTGGGATTCAAATGTTAATGGCAAAGAGCAAGACAAATGAACAGAAATCCCTGCCAATCCAGAGCAATAAAAAGATCTTTTTTCAAGGCATGATCACAAATGTAACAAATCCGAAGGTGGCTTTGTTTTTCCTGGCATTTCTCCCACAATTTATTCAGACCGATGCAGGAGCTGCAAGTCCTATACCATTCATCATCCTGGGAATGACCTTCACGTTGACCGGGGGGATCTGGTGCCTGCTTACGGCCTATTTTTCCTCGATGGCAACAACAAGGCTAAGGAAAAATGCAAAAGCTGGAACAGTCTTAAACCGTTTGACCGGCATTGTTTTTATTGGAATGGGCATCCAGCTGCTGAGCACGAAAGCCACTTTATAAAATGGAACAAAGGAGCCTGGATATTTCCAGGCTCTCGTTTGTGTATTTTTAGAAACTTTTCTATCATCTTAACCGTATAAAAAATAGTACATATTTTATTGTGGGTGATAAGAATGTTGGCACAGAGAAACTCTCATATTTTAATCCCATACAAAAATGGTAGAGAATCGATATAAAATTTTGGGCTAGGTAAACCAGCGTAAGTTTTGGCATGTGAAACAGGTATTTATAATATGGGGGATAGAGACGCATGAATAAGGAAAACAAAGATCATAGTAAAAACACTGAAGATGGTTGGAACAGAACCTTTTTTGGAAGTCCAACAATTGGCGGTTTTGTTGTTATAGGCATTATAATAGCGTTTATTTTGTATAACATCATTTTTAACTAGTGTGTGAATTGATGCTGTCTTCACCAACAATAGGTTGTGCACTAGAAGGGAGTTAGTATTTTTTATATCTGATATATTCAAAGTTTGAGGTGGGGACCTGTTTTAAAATCTTACCATCTTCATCCCTGTGAATCTCATACTCCCGGTGAGTTTCAACGATATAACCATCCACTTCTTTGTCTTTATCTTTCTCATGTACATATTCAAATTCAGGTATGATTGTTTCGAGAATATCATCAGTTGTGCCAATTCTGGCATTTGTCTCTAAAGACTCTTTATCAGAGTATTTCTGGGATATTTGTGGACTATTATAGACCAAGTAAATACAGAGTAACAGTAGACCTGATAAGGCGATTATTCGTTTCAATATTATAAGCTCCTTTTGTTGAGGTTTCATTTAATCCATATGCCTGTCCATTGATTTATATAACTATGTAGTGATTAGTACCAAAAAAGTACGTAACGTTTTTTGAAAAATATAAGTGGTTTTCTTTTGGGGGGATCTTTGTGTCAAAGTATGTTAGCGTTTTTTTCTTAACTCTAATGCTAAGTCTTATTCTCTTCTTTATATTTGCTTCATTCTTTATGGGTGGTGGCGATCCAGCAGAAGAGATGGTATTAACGTTAGGAACAATAATTGTCATTCTTCTATCATTTCTAATAACACAGACCTTCTATTTAATCGAATTGGTCAAGAAGAAACGGTGACTCTCCTTTTTAATAAATGGCTGCATAGAGCCATGAAGGAATTACAACCTTCATCGTTAACTTATTGAATCAACAAGGAGAAAGAATTACGAAGAGGTGAATAAAATTGTTTATTGGCCGTGCTTTATATTTATTAGGAATGGCTTTTGTTTTCTTTAGTGTATTGGGTGTTATTATGATTCCTTTATCAGATGGTGGTGGAGATATAGCACTTCCGATATTTGCTTTGCTGAATGGATTAATTGCAATGGGTGTAGGAGAAATTGTTATTGACTTAAATCATCGGCAGAGGGTTGAAAAGATGAACAAAGAATAAGGACTGGTTGATCACTGTGATGCAGTTGTGCATAAAAAGTTGAAGTCGAATTGAAAATATAAGATTTGGAGGTACATATGATGTACGAATATAAATTTGTAGAGACTTCCCTGGGAGGAATTTTTTCTTCAGCAACACATAGGGAAACTATTAGTGAATATGCAGCTGAAGGGTGGAGATTAGTACAAGTATTACCCTTAGAGTACAATGGGAACGGAAAACCAAGGTCTTATGAAATCATCTTTGAAAGACTTATTCAGGATTAGCGTATTTAGAATGTATGGGGGTGTTGGTCCAGAAAGGATTGACGCTCTTTTTTTTAGAATTAGAGTGTAAGAACTAGTTAAGCAGCTATGTTTAAAAGGAACAATAGTATTATGGTAAAATATAACATGTGTGAGGTTATAAGGGGGGGACATGTGAAGAAAATTGGATTTATTTTTATAGTTTTTTTTTTATTATTGGTTGGCTGTAATAGCAATTCATCAAATGAGCCAGTTAAAGAAGAAAAGAAAACAGATCAATTCAGCTTGGTTATAGAGGGAGATAAGAAACTTTACCAAGAAGACGAAAACATACAAATTAGTGCTTACTTAAAATATATTGGTGAAAAAGATATAGAGTTTACTTCTGAACCTACAATCACAATCGTAATTAGAAATTATGAAGGTGGAAATGTAATTGAAGAAATTGACTTTAATGATATTAAAACAACTATGAAAAAAGAAGAAAAGTTTTCTCAAACATTAAATGGTATCTATCTTGAAGAAGGAAAATATGATGTATTTGTTCAGACTTCACCTTTCTCGGTTGATTCAAGTCAGTTCAGTTTAAGTACTGCACCAATTAATTTTGAAGTGAAAAATTATAGGGGATTTTAAATTCATGATAGGGGACTGATTAGATGGCTGATTTTTCAAAAGAACTGAATAGAAAAACTGAAGAGCATCCTATCCTCACAACTCTGTTCATTACGTTTTGGATTTGGCATGGATCCTATCGTCTGGGAATTAATGTTGGGGAGTTCAATGCAAATTTTAACAATTAAACTTAAAGTGCGTTGACCTAGAAGGATTGATGCCTTTTTCTCGTTGAAACGTTTGAATCAATGAGAAGTTAAGTTGCATTATTGGGAGGTACAAAATGAAACTTAAGTTGAGTTGGTTATTTTACACTTTATCTATTATCGGTGTAGTAGCTGTTACTTTGGCATTTTTCAATATTGGAAGAGAATTTTTTGATAGTAATAAAAGTTGGTTTTTGGCATCCCTATGGATTGGTTTGATCGGTAATTCAATTTTAAAAAGGAGTAAAAAGAAACAAAGCACAAACTAGTGAGTTAGGGCAATATTAAAGCTCCGGCTTTTGCACATCTTTACGTACAAAAGCCGGAAGCGAAAACCAATTGAAAAGCAAATTGATTGGTTCTCTTAAGGCATTATCTTATAGATTTTAAAGATTAATCGTATATTACAGCTTTTCCTTGTTCACGTAACTTTTTTAAGAATGTAAGCATATGATTTATTTCTTCATCGCTATGTCTTTCCCATGAACTTAATTCTGCTACTATTTTTAAAGGAGATTTAGACCTGTAAGAACGTGTTGGGTTGCCAGGGAATTTTTTGTCAGTCAGGTTTGGATCATTTTCAAAATCACCTAATGGTTCTACAATGAAAATTCTTTCTTTGGATTTAGATGTTGCTAATTCAGCACCCCATTTAGCAGCATCCAATGTTGCAGTGAAGTATATATAGTTAGATTTTTTATCTTGGTAATTTGATAGGTGTTGTGGTTCTAATAAATCTCCAATTGTTAATTCGGCTTTAGTACCATGAAAAAAAGGCCCATGATCCAAGACATCTTTTTTGTCATTCATATTCATTCCACCTCTTAAATTTTTAGATTTGTGAATACCAGTATATTATTGGAATTACTAAAAGAGTAGTCTATAAATAATTTATAAATAGTTGTATAATGTAAGTAGAGAGAATGATTTGAACGCTATTTTCTATTATGTATGCATTGATTTTGCATTACTATTTTGGGTTATTGCGGATTTTCGGACAACATATGGTTCTATACATATAAAGTGATATTAAGAAATAGGGTGCGTTAATCCAGGAAGGATTAACCGCCTTTTTTATTGAATTCCATAGTAAACAAACGACGCAGGAATGTAGAATATGGAGAGTGAAATAAGGATCTGACCTTTAAGGAGGCTTAATATGGAATTTTTATACGTCTTAATTTTTTTATTTATTTTTTATTTCATTATCAAAACAGCCGTTACAAAAGGTATAGATGATTCAAGAGCAATCAAAGTTTTGAAAAAAGAGATTAAACAGTTAAAAAGGCAGATGTCAGAAGAACAAAACGGGGAAGAATCTGAGCACATCATAAATACGAAAGCGTAAACGGTATAATAAAGCTAATTCTGTGAAGAAATACACTTAAACATCCAGCACCTTTTCCTTTATAAGATTGCTTATTTTTTTGAAATGGAAAATAATAAGTTGGAGTGCCCAAACTGATGTAAGTTTGGGCACCTATAGGAATTACACCATAAAAGGGTACTGCAGGAATTTTGGTTTCACTGTTCCAAACTATTTCTTAAACTTCTCCGGGAACTGTTTTACAACTGCATCTGAAATGGCATCGGACATCATGATGATATGAGTCAAGCCGTCATCAATTGAGACAATTCTTGCTTGCCAATCTTTTTTCAAGCTTGCATTTAGGTCATCTGCTACCATTTCCAGGTGAGTATACAGTAACTTTTTTACATCTTCGTTTTTTAGATTTGGGTTTGCTTTGCTGAGGAAGGCGGCGATATCGTCAGCGTTTCTATACCATTCTTTGTTTAGCTGGTCTAACTTTGCTTTATCTCCACTTTTGGCTGCTTCCACAATGCCGCCGGCAATAACGATATGCTCCTTAAGCAAGTCTGTAAGTTTGTTTCCGGCTGCCTCTCCGTATACCGGTTTGATTGAGTTTCCGATATCCTCCTGGTTTCTCAGCAGCCTCTCAAGCACATCTTTTTGATCCTCCGCACCTGCTGTCGTGGCACTGGTGATATAGTTGCTTGTCCACAATAAATGGTCCACCCACAGTCTGCGGAAGTCATTTTCGAACTTCACCTCAGATTGGGAAATACATTTATGATGTGGTTTAGCGTAGGCAGGTGGTGATCCGGCCATATTCATCGACAAAAATAAAATAAAACCCATCAACAATAATTTTTTCATGCTGCACATTCTCCTTCGCAGGTTAATAACATCCTCCATTATTATTAATACATAGCATTTCTTTTATCCAAAACTGCAAAATAAATAGACCGCCAAATGGCGGCCACTAAGCTATTGCAATTTGCTTAAATCATAATACTGAACAGTTTTTCCATCGCGGTCGAACTGGATGATCAATTTGTTCTTATTAAATTGATAGATGAATTGTCCGCAAGTCGCGCTTTCGTAGCAGGAGACAGTCTTGATTTGATTAGGGTATCCATATACATCAATAACCTGGGTTTTGTTTTTCGGAAGGGAGCTAAGTTTTAAATATTCCGGATAGACTTGCAGTCCAAATACGGAGCCATTCTCCATGTTAAAGTTCACGCGAACTCCTGCACCTTCGCCATTGTAATAGAGAGACCTGACATTCAACTGGTCTTCAGTTTTTACCGGCTTCCCGAATTGCTTTAGGAGCTGGCTGTATGTGGATCCAATGTGTACGCCATGAACATGAAGATTGTTACTTGTTACAATGTAGGCATCTTTAATTCCGTTTTTGCGCAATAAATCTTTTTGCTTCTCCGCATTTGCCTTTTTTGAAAAGACACCAGCCTGGATACGGTAATAAGTTTTATCGTTAATGACTTTTGTAATGACCGTAGCTTCAATTCCTTTCTTTTTCAGATTAGCGATTTGCTTCGTTGCATTGTCTTTCTTGGAAAAAGAACCTCCAACAACTGCATACATCGGTTGCGATTCTGTCACGCCAGGGAGCAGCAGTTTTTGGCCAATATAGATGGTATTGTTCTTTAATCCGTTGAAATCCTTCAACTCCTGGACAGTCAGGTTGTGTTTCTTTGAAATACTGTATAGTGTATCACCTTTTTTAACAGTAAGAGAATGATCATCTGCATAACCAAACCCGTTAGCAAAAAAGAGTAATGAAATCATCAACAATATACTCAACCCGAGCTGCATGAAACGTTTTATTTTCTTCATTTTTTATCACCTCAAATAGTTTGACGAGAAGATGTGAGCAGAGTTTCGAAGGGATGAGCCTATTTTTACATGGTGGAAAAAATGGGTGGTGAAAAGGGGGGAGCCCTTGAAACTACCATTGACATTCCTAACTGTAAAGTTTAATATTACAGTATCGGTATTTTTATATCTAAAAAGATTCTATTGTTGTTTATCTGTAATTTTTATTTTTACAGTTAGACGGAGGAGCTGTTGATTAATGGTTACTTTATATATCACATCAAGCTGTGCGTCTTGCCGGAAAGCAAAGGCCTGGCTTCAAGAACATCAGATTGATTTTATCGAAAGAAACATCGTATCTGAGCCACTTACTGTTGATGAAATCAAATCGATTCTTCGATTGACCGAGGATGGAACAGAAGAGATTATTTCGACGAACTCAAAAACCTATAAGCAGCTGGATATGGATATTGACTCTCTTCCGCTGAATCAACTATATGAACTCATCAGAAGAAATCCGCAAATGCTGCGCCGCCCGATTATCCATGACCATAAACGGCTGCAGGTTGGCTACAATGAAGAAGAGATTCGCAGCTTCTTGCCGCGCAAGCTACGTACATTCACTGGCTTAGAGTGGGATAGGATGGCGAACTAGTAGCTTTTGCTTTCAATTGGACTGGATGAAAGGTAATATATAGCGTAACAAATTGTTACTTTTGTTAGGAGGCAGGCAATGAACAGCGATTTTACCCTGGCCATTCATAGTTTAACCCTGCTTGCACTGCAGCCGGACAGAATGTCGACAAGCGAAGCCATCTCAGAGAGTGCAGGGGTTCATCCCGTGCGGATCCGCAAAGTGCTGGGCTTGTTAAAAAAGCATGGTTTTATTAAGTCAAAAGAAGGAACCGGCGGCGGCTTCATTTTTGCGCTCGATTTAAATGAAGTTAACCTCTGGGATATATATAAGCTGACCTCCGAAGGTGCACTGCAGCCAAAGTGTCCTGACTCTAATGAAAAATGCGTGGTCGGCGCGAATATGCACAAGGTCCTGTTTGCTATTTTTCTCGGTGCCGAAGAACACTTGGGAGAATATTTGAAGCATTATTCGATTAAAGAAATAGTGGATCTGGTAAAAGAAACGAACTGTTGTGACTAAGGAGTCCACGACTTCTTAGCTGGTAAATGTAATGAAAAATATTACAGATTAAATGAATGAGGTGACTTATATGTTTTCCAATAATAATAGTATTTTAAGAGTAGGCGATTGGATCAAAGGGAAATCCCGGGATGGAGAATTATTCATCGGATATATAGAGTCACTTGAGATACTGGATGAAAAGGTTAATGCAACGATTACATCAAGTGATGACGAATCCATGGTTGGCAAAACCATTCCGATTTCTACAAATGAAGTCAAAAAACTGCCTGATCCGAAGGTGAAAAACAAAGAACAAATTCAATACCTTATTGACCTCGCGCTAGCCACTGGCGATGAGGAATGGTTCCTGGAGCTTTCTGGAAAGCTTAATTCCATGAGGGAACTAGTCAAGGGTGTGTAAAAAATAAAGACGGTCCTTCCTATATAATGGAGGACCGTCTTTTTGCTATTTCATTCCAAGTGCCTTTTGGGTGGCTGGCCCGGCGACACCGTCCACCTTGAGCTTATTCGCTTTTTGGAATTTCTTTACGGCGGCTTCTGTAGCAGGCCCGAAAACTCCGTCGATTCCCTTTGTGCTGTACCCTTTATTCGTCAACGCTTGTTGCAGCTGCTTCACCTCTGCTCCGCGCATGCCTTTTTTGAGGACAGTGCTTGTTGGTGCAGCGATGACTGGTACTGCAGCCTGGCCTGTAACCTTATATCCGTTAGCGGATGCGATCGCGTTAAAGGACTTTTTAGAAGTAGTGATGACAACAGGAGTATTGACTTTTACCTGATCATAAAGCCACTGAACCTCGTTATCATACATACGCACGCAACCAGCACTTACATATCCGCCGATTGATTTAGGATTATTGTTTCCATGGATGGCATACGTTGTTCCCCATGTTCCTCTCGCATTTATGCCGAGCCATCTGTCGCCAAGCGGGTTTTTTGGGTCACCACCTGGGATATTCCCGCTATAATAAGGGCGATTCTTGATTTTGTTAACGACTTTGAACTTGCCCTCTGGCGTATAAGAAGCTTTCCGGCCAGTTCCCACCTTAAACGTTTTTACCAGTTTATTATTTTTGTAATAAGCCAGTTGATTGTTAGACTTATTGATGATAATCATGTCCCCGCCAGCAGCCTCTGCAGGTGCCTCAAAGAACAACAGCGACAATAAAAGCATCATCGAAACCAGCAACTTTTTCATTTCCATCCCCCTTGATTTCAATTGCAGGCCTATCTTCCAGAAATGGTCTACGGGCATGCAATTTTCAAAAAAATATTTTCACTCTTATAAACGGTTTTTTATCATAAAAGTTACATATTTTACCGTTATATGGAAAGTAAATCGCATGACAAAAAAATCGATTTATTTGTCGTTTTATGGAGGTTTTTTGAAGAAATACGATTCAACTTCTGTAAATCTTCCCATAATGGGTAAGGAAGGAGTGGGAGTGTTGAATCATTATTTATCAATTGCAGTAGAATTGGCGAGTGGATTTGTATTTCTTTTTATCATGACAAAATTGCAAGGGAAAACGCAGTTCTCTCAGATTACGCCGTTTGACTTTATTTCGGCAATCATCCTTGGTGAGCTTGTAGGAAATGCCATTTATGACCATGAGGTTAAGATAGGTGAAATCGCCTTTGCCGTGACCTTGTGGGGTGTGCTTGTTTATGTTACAGAGACGGTTACGCAAAAGTTCCTCGGTTCTCGAAAGCTGCTCGAGGGCGAACCAAACATTGTAATCCGCAAAGGAAAGATTAAATTCGAAGCCTTGAAAAAAGCAAAGCTGGATATCAATCAGCTTCAGAGTCTTGTTAGACAGCAAGGCTACTTTTCACTACGCGAAGTAGAATACGCGATCATCGAAACGAATGGAATGGTCAGTGTCCTGCCAAAAGCAGATTATGACACACCTAAAAATAGCGATATGAAAATCAAAGCAGCCGACCCAAGCTTGCCAATTAACATGATCCTTGACGGGGAAGTGGTTCGCGAAAACTTAAAAGAAGCCGGGTTCGATGAGCAGTGGCTGAAAAATGAATTAGAGAAGCAAAAAATCCACCATTTTGAAGACGTGATATTTGCGGAGTGGATGGAGAATGAACCGCTTTTTGTGCTGGAATATGAGAAGAAGGCGAACTGAGCAGTAGCTGAGTCAGGCACTTGTTGAGTCAGCTTTCTTTTACTCTCTAATTGATTTCGCGAGTAGGCCAACGGGGATTAATTTATGTTCAACCGGGATTAAAAATGGGTCAATGGGGATTAAATCGTGTTCAACGGGGATTAATAGAGGAGTAACAGGGATAAAGTTGACCTAACCGTTAAAAAATCTTCTGCAACCGTTAAATTATTTCCGCTAACCGTATAATTAGATGAGCCAACCGAAGAATTATTGATACCAACCGTTAAATTTCGAATAATTAACTGTAAAAACACAAAAAAGCTGAACCTATGAATGAAAATTAGGTTCGGCTTTTTGCTGTCTGCTATTCAGTTTACAACAAAGGGGTAGGTTTTGGGTTAAATTACGGGGGATATCTGTAGAGATTAGCAAATTGATTGCTGGCTTTTGCCTTCTGTCAAATTAGGATAGGTCAATTTTAAATTTTATGCTAAAGTGCTTCTCCTTGTGTACAACGATAAAATGATTTACCCTTTGTCTAGGGAGTGATGTAATGAGTGAAAACATTGAAGGTATTAATTACAAAGAAGTAATTGAATATGCACTGGATCCGCTAATTGTTCATACGCAACTGAAGATAATATATATAAATGAAGCTGCAGAAGAATTTTTCAGAGCCTCTAGAGACGAAGTAATTGGGGCAAGTCCGTTGGATATCTTTAAAGACTCATCTAAACCCGCAATTACAAAAAGAATATCCGGGGCTTATAGTGAACCAGCAGAGCTTATTGAAGAGACTATATATAAAATGGATGGAACACAAGTTGATGTTGAGTTATATTGTCACCCTATCAAGATAGGGGAAACCAAGGCCATACAAACTTATGTAAAAGACATCACGGAGAGAAAACAACAAGAAAAAGCACAATGTGAAATGAATAGACAAATAAATGAGCTAGCGTCAAATATTGTCCCCATTCTAAAAGGCATTGCTGTGCTTCCTTTGTTAGGAGCAATAAATCAAGATAGGGCAGAACAACTGTTAGAATTAGTACCAGCCAATGTTCAAGAGCAAGAAGTAAATCGTTTGATTATTGATTGTTCAGGAATATATAAAATTGATAATTTAGTTATTGATTCTCTTTTCAAAATCAGCAATGTACTAAAATTAATTGGTGTTCAGTGCATTATAACGGGGATAAGGCCCCAATTAGCTATAGAAGCAGTTAAACTTGGCATCACCTCAGAAAGCATAATCACTTTTTCCAATGTTAAAGAAGCCTTATACTACTTAGGGGTAAATAATAGATAGTAAAGTATGAGTAACACAATCGTAGTAAGATAGATTATGAACCAATCATTTGGGTAGATTCAAATTATTTAGTTGTCGAAGATGAGACAATTATGAAAAAATGCTCATGCCTTTTAAATAGGTAAATGAGCATTTTTTTATGAGTTGGTGGTATAACTAATTAAATAGAATGTTAAGTTGTATCAGCATTTTAAAAGCCGTAACGGTAAAACCTTTTATTCTAAAACTACTTCAATCGATTTTTCTGTATGGTCATGTATATTGCCTTTTTCCACATGGATTTTGACAATAAAATGCCCATTGGCAGGGAAGGTGTAATCTGCGGAATAGGTGCCTGGTGATGTTTCCTTCCCTTCGATGAACTCATGCTTAGTATCATCCTCGTGCCAGATTTCAAAACGGACGTTTGCAGCAGAAATAGACTGGTCTCCCTGGGCAACCTTGACTGATAACTCAACTTGTCGGTTGCTTTTTATCGTTGAAGGAGCATGAAAATCGAAGGATACTTCGCTATTATGGTGGTCGCTATGTTCGTGATCAGATTGTTGGTCCTCTTTATCATTTACCTCATCAGCAGTGTGGCTGTGTCCTGATTCGCCACCCTCTACAATGACTTCTTTCTTTGGCATACTGTGCATCCGGTTTGCAGTCGTGTGAGCCACGATGAAATAATTTCCCCCTTCGCTGAAGCTTTTCTTTATGGAATAGGTGCCGTTATTCTCGTTATGTGCCGGGAGCATTTCATGGTCATCCTGGCCAGATTTCCAGATTTCAAATTTCACCTCATCTGCATTAGTGACTTTTTCCTTACCCTGAATTACTTCTGCTTTGATTATAATTTCTATATTCATCTCGATTTTTTCAGGAGTAATAATTGAGACTTCTAAAAGTTCGGGGACGTCTTCAATAGCATTTTCCTTGGGTTCCGAACCAGCAGAACATGCTGTTAACAGAAGCATGACTGCAATAAAAAAGAACAATATTTTCTTCATAAATACTAAACTCCATTCTACAAATTAATTTCTCAACAATAATAATGTGTAAATGTGTTAAATGTATGAAAACATGTAGGGATAGTTACTAATCAAATGGGAAAGTTATTCTAGGGTGATGTAAATGTACAAGAGGTTTTTCCAAGTGTTTTTATTAAGTATCATATTATCTTGGATACATATTGGTACAGTGAATGCGGTAAACGATAAGCCAAGGCCTTTGGAAGAAATCTACACCGAAATAGGCTATAAAGCGGTTGAAGAGGCAGTGCAAGAATTTGAACAGCGTTATAATCAAGATTTAAAATTACCTTCGAAAGTTCCGCCTATTAACTTTACACATCAATTTGGGAGGTTTAATGACTTAGACGGGGATGTGAATGACTCTTTAGAACTCCAATTTTTAAATGAAAATTCGCCTGAAAGTCACTATAAAATTGATGTTCGCCCTGCTAACTACAAGATTCCAATGAAAGGCGAAAACGCCTATAAACTAAAGAGCGGTGACAATGCAATATATACAAATGTTAGAACTTTCAACCTGTTTGTCTTTGAACAAGACGGCTGGCAATATATTCTTAGCATCGATAAAAGAGTATCTAATCAGGTGACGCCAGAAATTTTTGTTGAAATAGCTAATTCAGTTCAATGAAGGATTGAATAAGGACTAAATCCATTTAAGAGGTGGTACTGAATGGTTAAGACATACATGTTATTAGTAGGCGTATTATTGTTTGCTTTTTCGTCGGTGCCCGGCGTTTTTGCAGAAACTGCGACGGAATTCATAGAAACAGGGGAAGAAGTAGAGGTGAAGGAAAGCGGACCAAAAATCTTTATTTATCAGACGCTGGACCCATGGTTGACGCAAGATTCGTCAGACTTGTATTTTAAAAAATACAACGCTAGAAAAAGTGTGGAAATGGAAGGTCCTCTGCCGGAAAATGTCCGTGTCTGGATTAAAGAAGTTAAATCCATCGACAGAAAATATACCCATCTAATAACAGTCTACTTGCCCCACAAGAAAGTGATTGTTGATGGTAAAAAACCAATGAAAACTGCTGATAAATTTACCTATGCAGTCAACGCAACTCAACTTCCAGTATGTCATGATCAAGAGGGTATGAAGGGTTGTGTTAAGCTGGTTCATTCTTATCATAAAGTGATATCTAAATAAACAATTCATGCTCTCCTATTTACTAAGACTGGGCCAGTTGTTTATGATGGTTCAGTCTTTTTAGGTAGGAAGAAAAAGACTAACAGCAGGGAGCTCAAATCTTTTAACGTTATAAAAGTTGTGAAACCGGGATTATAGGTCATAAAACCGGGACGAAAACTAATGAATTTGGGATTATAATTCAAGAAACTGATTAAAAATCCCGAAATAAGGATTATAACGTTAAAAGTGTAAAAAAACTTTTCCAAATGGCATTGAATCTGACCCAACTGGTATTAAAATCGGTTTAACTGGTATTAAATTTAATCTAACTGGAATATGAACTGCGCTAACTGGTATTAAAACAGAAACAACTGGAATAAAAAATGAAGACATATCACCTTTTATAGAAAAACCCGGCTCTCCATGATCCGGGTTCAGGTATTTACTATTTTCTTATTGGTTGCTCCAAGGTTAACATTTCCTCTTCAATAGAATAATGTTGTTGATTTACAACTTGGATGGCATCTAATACAGCTGCGTTATAAAAGTGGGGTCCTAGTGATTCTTTTATGAAGCCCAGCACTCTTTCAGCTGCAAATTCCGAAATTTCTTCATCCCTTTCGTCTGAAAAAAACCTCTGGATATCAGATATCATTTCTTGCTGCTGCTCTTTTTTGAACTTATAAAACATAGCAGACCACTCCTCTCAAATACATACAAGGAACACTTTATCTTGAAATTTATCTAATTTTAAGTCTTTATTTTTTTCTTCATTTATGTCAATTGAGAACATTTAGATACAGGGAACAATAGGGCAAAGAATTTTGTGAATAAACTAAGGCTGAACCTATTAAAATCTGGTTCAGCCTTTACCATGGGAAATCAATCTTCTCCGCCAATTCTGGAAAATCAATGAACGGGTTGCGGTTTCCCTGGATATAGTAGATGGCTTGATTGCGGTGCTGTTCGTATAGGGTTGGTGGGAATTCTTTGTTCCAGCGGACGAGCAGCGGAATATCGACTTTCTTTTTGAATTCGTTTTTTACACGTTTAGGATATCTCAGGAAAAAATAAAGCATGGCCCGAGCGGATGCTCCCTTGCCGTGTTCAGGTTCGAACTCAAAGCCTGTTGTGACTCCGCAGTTATTCTGAATTGGCTCATCGTCACGTTCCGGATTGTAAAAATCAAAATCGGCAAATGGGTAGTTCGAGCGCGAGATGTTGCAATCAGGTTCACAGACAAACAGGTGATGTAGATCACCTTTCATCGGCTCGGCTCCCTCGAACCAGGACTGCGGCACAATATGTTCTGTGTTCATCTTGAAATGGTCCTCAAAAATCTTCAAATCCTTGATCGAATCAAAGCCATTCACCTGAATCTTTCGTGATCGCCGTCTGAACTCATCGTATTTCTCCCTCAGTGTTTCGTTATCCTCAATCAATAATGACTCAGGATCCTTCTTCTGGCTGGAATAAACACTCTTCGCGGAACCGTCCGGATATAAATCGACCCATGTGTACAAATACAAATCCTTTGCCAGGAAGTAGGGCAGCTGATTTTTATGAGATTGGAACACGATTGTATGGAATTTGTAAAAGAGGGCCAGACCTGACAAATCCAACTTCTCGGCTCCACGGTAATACTCCTTGATGTCGAGCTCATCCTGATCAGGATCATAATAGAGCTGCTGATTGTTCTGGATGTTCCTCCGGTTTTCCTTCAGGATTGTCAGCAGCTTTTTCAAATCCAGGGAATCGTATTTATGATCCCAGCGGTCTTGACGTTGCTGTTTCTTATATTTAGACATAAAAGTCTCCTCGTTCTTGTTATCTTTATAACCATTTTACCCCTTAACAGTATGTCCTTCAAAGTCCTTGAATGGGAATGGAAATAATTCAAACAAGAGTGGGAAAAGGGCTCCTTAACCGAATGGAATTCTTCGTTCTAATCACTTGATCAGCTCAAGAATCATTTCCTTGTTTCTCTCTGAAAATACTTTGTTATGGGATGACACCATCGCCGCTCCTGAAGCTGCCGGTTCGATGAACTGTTTTGCTTTATTGACTGCGTTGGCAGCATCCTGGAAAGTCCCTGCTATTAAATTCAATTTTCCTTCGTGCTTTAAAATATCTCCTGCAGCAAATAAGCCGGGGACAGAGGTTTCGCTTGTTGCTGTTCCATCAATGTAAAAATCATCAATCAACTTCGGTTCAAGCTCACTATTTTGCAGCAATGATGCGTCCTGATCAAAACCATGATTGACTAGTACATCGTCAACAGCAAGGCGAAGGACCTCACCTGAATTCTGATTGGTTATTTCGACATGAGCAATTGATGTCCGGCTTTCGTCTGCAATTAAGTTGGTAATGCTCGAATGAAACATACATTCCACAGTACTGTTTATCAGCTGAGTCACTTGAGATTCATGGCCAGAGAAGCAATCTCTCCTGTGAACCAGATAGATCTTTTTTGCAACAGGTTCTAGCGCATTCGCCCAATCAATTGCAGAATTGCCGCCTCCGGAAATCACAACCGTCCGATTCTTGAAATATTTGAGAGAATTGACCATATAGTGCAGGTTTGACACCTCGAATTTTTCCGCACCCTCAAGTTTTAGTTTCTGAGGCTTTAAGATTCCGCTTCCAATGGCAACGATGACAGATTTCGAATAGTGAATCTCTTCCGAAGCTCCTTTTAGTAAAAATAAATCCTGATCCTTGCTGATGGATTCGATTTTTTCATTCACTACAACCTCTGGTTTGAAGGTCATCGCCTGTTCTTTTAATTGTTTAATCAAATTCGCGCCTGTAATAGGGCCAATTCCGCCAACATCCCAGATCACCTTTTCAGGATAGACATGAATCTTCCCGCCAAGGTCGGGCTGTGCCTCAATAATCTTCGTTTTCATCTCACGTAAGCCTGCATAAAACGCGGAATAAAGCCCGGCAGGCCCGCCGCCGATAATGGTAAGGTCAAAGATTTCAATTTTTTTCATGGGAAACACTCCTATTAGTGTATTGAGTTAGATATTTATAAAAATATGACGGAAAAATAAATAATTCACAAATCTGTCATTGACTGAATAAATTAATAGCTTTATAGTATACATTGTAAACGACATTGATAATCATTATCAACGAGAAAATGAAAAACTTTGGAGGAATGATGAATGGTCCGCTTATACACAGACCAATTGAACGTGGGATACGGGGAAAAAACAATCGTGAATAACCTGACTTTAGAAATCCCCGATCAGCAAGTCACGATTATCATTGGCCCAAATGGCTGCGGCAAATCGACTTTGCTAAAGTCGATGTCACGAATCATTCCCCATCAGTCTGGATCGATTTACCTGGATGGTTCGAGTATCTCTAATGAAGATACGAAAAGCCTGGCACGAAAGATGGCCATTCTTCCACAAACACCTGAAAGTGCTGCCGGCCTGACGGTAGGGGAATTGGTGTCGTATGGACGCTTTCCTTATCAAAAGGGATTTGGGAGGCTGACTAAAAAGGATATGGAGGTCATAAATTGGGCTCTTGAAGTGACAGGAACGGCAAGTTATAAATACGAGGCCGTCGATTCCTTGTCCGGCGGGCAGAGGCAGCGTGTCTGGATCGCACTCGCTCTCGCGCAGGAAACGGAAATGATATTCCTTGATGAACCAACGACCTATCTGGACATGGCGCATCAGCTGGAGATTCTCGAACTGTTGCAAAAATTGAACAGGGAGCAGGGCCGGACGATTGTCATGGTGCTCCATGATCTGAACCATGCAGCCAGGTTTGCTGACCACCTTATCGCCCTCAAGGCAGGAAGGATTGTCAAAACAGGAACAAGCGAAGAAGTCATCAACAAGCCTGTTCTCAGGAAAGTATTCCAAATTGACGCTGAAATCGGGAGAGATCCACGTACAAATAAACCGATTTGCATCACGTACAACTTACTAAAAGGAGAAGAAGAAAATGAAGAAATTACTTATGCCATTCCTGCTTATGCTGGTGCTCGTTCTTAGTGCTTGTGGAGGCGGAGAGACCACGGAAAAATCAAGTGACGAAAAGAAAGAAGATACCCCAGAAACGATCACCTATCAATCTGAAAATGGTGCTGTAGAAGTCCCTGCAAATCCTGAAAGAGTCATTGTTCTTTCTTCTTTTGCCGGAAATGTAATGGCTCTAGATGTGAACATGGTCGGTGTTGATGCATGGTCAAAAATGAATCCGCGCTTTGAAAAACTGAAGGACGTGGAAGAAGTGACAGATGAAAACCTGGAGAAAATCATTGAATTAAATCCAGACCTGATCATTGGTCTCTCTAATATCAAAAATGTCGATAAGCTGAAGGAAATCGCACCTACCGTGACTTTTACATACGGTAAGCTCGGTTACCTGGAGCAGCACTTGGAAATCGGTAAGGTTCTAAATAAAGAAAAAGAAGCCCAAGAGTGGATTGATAACTTCAAGGCAGACTCTAAAGCGGCTGGCGAAGAAATCAAGGCGAAAATTGGTGCAGACGCGACCGTTTCTGTTATCGAAAACTTCGACAAGGAACTGTACGTATTTGGCGATAACTGGGCAAGGGGTACGGAAATCCTTTATCAGGAAATGGGTTTGAATATGCCTGAAAAAGTGAAGGAAGCAGCTCTAGAACCTGGGTACTATGCGATTTCTCCTGAAGTATTGTCTGAATACGCAGGTGATTATGTTGTGTTCAGTAAGAATGCAGAGGGAGATACATCGTTCCAGCAAACTGAGACTTATAAAAATATCCCAGCAGTAAAGAATAACCGTGTATTCGAAGTGAATGCAAAGGAATTCTATTTTAACGATCCTCTAACACTTGAATATCAACTGGAATTCTTTAAAAAATCATTTCTAGAACAATAACAACTAGCAGGAGGAATTCTCAGGGATTCCTCTTCTTGCTATAAGAAAGATGAGATGCATATGATCAACCAAAACAGCTCGCTTTCCATGCTTGCCAGATTTGTTGCCGGGATCCTCGTTCTGACCGCAAGCTTCATGACGGCAATGGTCTTCGGAGCAGCAGATACGACCGTCAAGGAGATTTGGCTTGCGATTACTTCAACCGTTAAAACAGATACAATAACCATGATCAGGGAAATCAGGCTCCCAAGGGAGGTTGCGGCAATTTTTGTAGGTGCTGCCCTTTCGGTAGCTGGTGCGATCATGCAGGGCTTGACGAGAAACCCGCTCGCTGACCCGGGCTTGCTTGGTTTGACGGCTGGAGCAAATGCTGCATTGGCACTGACTATGGCGCTCAGTCCTTCGGCCGGTTACCTCGCCATCACATTTGCATGTTTTATCGGTGCAGCTGTCGGCGTCGTCCTCGTTTTTGGGATTGGTGCCTTGAAGAAGGGCGGATTCTCCCCATTGCGAATCGTCCTGGCCGGAGCAGCAGTCTCCGCCTTTTTGTTCGCAGTGGCCGAAGGTATCGGTCTGTATTTTAAAATTTCAAAAGATGTCTCGATGTGGACAGCCGGGGGCCTGATGGGAACATCATGGACTCAACTGAAAATCATTGTTCCGTTCATCCTGGTTGGAATGCTGATTGCTTTTTACCTAGCAAGGCAACTGACGATTTTGAGCTTGAGTGAAGAAGTAGCAGTAGGACTTGGCCAGAAGACAAGCCTGATTAAATTGGTATTATTCATCGTTATTGTATTATTGGCAGGTTCTTCGGTAGCGCTAGTTGGCAACATGGCCTTTATCGGACTGATGGTCCCGCATATCGTCAGGATGATTGTCGGTACCGATTATAGATTCGTCCTGCCGATGTCAGCTTTATTTGGCGCGTCGTTCATGCTGATCGCAGATACGCTTGGGCGAACGATCAACGCTCCTTATGAAACACCAATTTATGCGATTATTTCCATACTCGGACTGCCGTTCTTCCTGTTCATCGTTCGCAAAGGAGGGAAGAGCTTCACATGATCCATCCGTCCATTATCAAGAAACAAAGGTATATACTGTTGACCTTGTCCATTTTAATTATTTTAACCATCATAGTCAGTCTGGGATTGGGCTATTCCTCCGTATCGTATAATCGGATCTTGCCGACGATATTCGGAAATGGAACGTTCAAAGAAGAGTTTGTTTTGTTTTCGATCAGAATGCCGCGAATTATCGTGACACTTCTAGCTGGGATGGCGCTGGCACTTTCCGGAGCGATTTTGCAGGGACTAACGAGAAACGATTTGGCTGATCCCGGGATCATTGGGATAAACTCTGGGGCCGGATTGGGAATTGCCGTGTTCTTTCTCTTCTTCCCAATCGATGCCGCCTCGTTTGCGTACATGCTTCCACTGGTCGCGTTCGGTGGTGCTCTGGTGACCGCAATCCTGATTTATTTATTTTCCTATAAAAAAGGAATAGGACTACAGCCTGTTAGACTGATTCTTGTCGGTATTGGTTTTTCGATGGCACTGTCAGGTGCGATGATTGTCATTATTTCAGCAGCAGAAAGGCAAAAAGTTGATTTTATCGCCCGCTGGCTTGCCGGCAATATCTGGGGAACAGACTGGCCGTTTATACTGGCACTTTTGCCGTGGCTGCTGATCCTGGTTCCGTTTACGCTTTATAAAGCCAATCGATTAAACCTTCTGAGCTTAAGCGATCCGGTCGCGATCGGTGTTGGAGTATCGATTGAAAAAGAAAGGATCGTCCTGCTTTTGACAGCTGTTGCATTAGCCGCTTCGGCCGTGTCGGTAACAGGCGGGATAGCTTTCATCGGCTTGATGGCCCCGCATCTTGCAAAAGCGTTGATTGGCCCAAGAAACCAATTATTCCTTCCAATCGCAGTGTTGATCGGTGGGTGGCTGTTATTGTTCGCAGACACCATCGGCCGCAATCTCCTTGAACCAGAAGGCATACCGGCAGGAATCATGACTGCGTTAATTGGTGCCCCGTACTTTGTGTATTTGCTTCTTAAAAAATAGATCGCTGAGACCTGTGCAAAACTTAGGAATAGAAGGGCGTGGAAACTAGACTTTCCTCGCCCATTTGCATATATACGAGAGGGTTTGAAGGGTAGAATCCTGCCATAGGTACTGAACTTTGCTATACTGGCCAATAAGTAACCTGAAAAATTTATACATAGGTGTGTGGAATATGGAGAATAACGTATTTGAACAGATGGCCAAAAGATACGATACCGAAGACAGAATTGAATTAGCTAAAGTTATAGTGAAGGAAGTAAGACAAGAACTACAAAATAACAAATCCAGTTCCTTAATGGACTATGGGAGCGGTACAGGTCTGGTTAGTTTAGAATTATCAGACCTAGTTGATTCGATCTTGCTGGTAGACTCATCTCAACAGATGTTGGAGGTGGCGAATGCCAAGATTTCTAACAAAGGGATGACCAACGCAAAAGTAATTTATTCAGATTTCACTCTAGAAACTCCTGAACTTAAGGCAGATATCGTCTTAATGTCTCTAGTCCTTCTTCATATACCGGATACTCAAAAAATTTTACAAGAAATGTTCAGCATATTAAGTGACGGTGGCAAGCTGATTATTATTGATTTTGACAAAAACGATAAAATATATCATCCGAAAGTTCATAACGGCTTTTCACATGAAGAACTGAACAAAAGTTTGACACGAGCTGGCTTTAAATCTACTACAATGAAGACATTCTATAAAGGAACTCGTATTTTTATGAACCAAGATGCCTCCATGTTTATTTCCAGCAGCATAAAGTAAGATAAATAACGGTCTGTTCACAAGCAAAGGGTGCTTTGATCCATTTTGGGTTAAGCACCTTTTTGTAGTTATGTAAGAATAGATGAAAAGAAATTGCCTGCTTTCAAATAAAAAAGTTACTTTTACTTTTACTGTTCTAACCGCTTTTTAAGATATTTTAAATTTCAGCCAACAGAGGAACAAGTTTGCTCCTTTTGACTTGTAATGATTTAAATTTAGAAAAATAATTTATTCGTTTAAGATTATTTCTTTTCGATACCGTGTATTTCAGTCATTTATGCATAAATTAATTACAAATAATTAAAGATGGTGACTATATGCAAACGGTTGGGCTTTTTTTGATTTTAGCGATATTATCACTTATTTCCTTGTATTTCTTGATGAAGAAAATGAACGTCACTAACTTCTTGGGCTGTTATTTTCTATCCAATATTCTTATTACAAATACTGGTTTGATCATTAATTTAAATTTAAAGCTAACAAAGCAAGACCCATCAAGTGAATTAATATTTTGGACACAAAAAATACCTGAGTTAACACTCAAGCCAGCTTTACTTTTATGGTTAATTTATATTTTGTTCTCTAATAGAACTATTTTTAGTAAATCAATCTATTCATTCATCTTTTTAACAGCACTTATTTCAATTGAAATATATTTCGTTCATATTAAATATTTGGAATGGGTAAATTGGAATGTATTTTATTCATATTTGAGATATAGTCTTATTATTTTTTTATTGGCTATCTACTCCTTTTATTTAGAAAAACTGATTTATAAAGGCAAAGAGGTGAAAACGATATGATTTTACCTCTTCCTGAGAAATTTGACGCGAATGAAATATTTATAATATCTTCCACCTTGATTACTTTTGCCCTGATGTTCAAATTACCTAGGCACTTGTCTGCTGTAACCATCACTATCATTTGGACATTTAACATCTTTCTTGCTTTGACAGCTGACATCACCCTTAGTGTAAAACCTTATGAATTATACTTTACGATCGACCATAAAACCCATGAACTATTTGATGTATTATTGCACTTTGTAACGTACCCAACCCTACCTTACTTTGTAGTAAACTTTTATCAATATAACAAACCCAAAGGTTTAAAGTGTTTTTCTTATATTGTTTTTTGGTCAGGAGTCGCCATAACTATCGAATGGATATCTGTTAAATTTCATGTTTTTACATATACCGGCTGGAACTTGTTTTTATCCTTTTTGGTTTATTTAGTTGTATTTGCCGCTAACATTTGGCTTACAAACTTTACTGAAAAAAAACATCCTTCCAAATGACATCAACAAGTTGATACAGATTGATACCAATGGTTTTAACGGCAAAAGAGTATTGTAAAAAACAAATTAAATAAAATACAACTCACTTTCAATAAAATCAAAAAAATAGAAAGTAATGAATACGGATTAGTGATTCATGATGGAGGTTCTTCAAGTATAGAAATTCATTTCTGTACCTGGTGTGTTCGAAAGTGTAGGGGGGTCACCCAAGAAGAAATGAATGAAACAGCCGAGTCCTTTAAATAAGAAAAAAGCAATCTACTTCAACTACTTGGTGCGTTGATCTCAATTGATTAACGGCCTTTTTTTATACAAACAGAGATTGGTTGAACAAGCAATTAATCTTCATCGGCAATGAGTTTATAAATTGTCTTTGAGTCTTTCTCGGAAAGAAAAGTGTTTTTTTCGAGGTTATTAACCCGAACCCTTATATTATTGTCAGGAGATAGTGTCCATATCGAATACTTACTGTTTATCACAAAATCGGGGTAACTACTTTTGCCGCTATCGTCTTCCCAATTTGCGTTACTTAAGACTTTAAAGAAAATATCCACTTTTTCTTTGTCAGTTATTTCTTTGTATTGCTGATATTCTCCCAAATTTACATTAGTGAGTTCTTGGATAACAAGTCTTTCTTCAGAATTAAACTTCAATCTTTCGCCTCCAAGCTTCGAACTAACTTCCTCCATGCAACCGCCAAGTAAAATAACTGTTAGCATAAAAATGAGTGTTATAAGTCTTTGGGTCATTGAATTACCTCCCTGACAACTATTCCTTTTTCTAATTAGACGATTATTCAACTTCATTATAGCAAATTCCAGGAAATTCCTTTAGCGGATGAAAGTATCTATTAATCTAAGGGAGCTGATAAAGTAAGGGATTGACGGTTCTTGTCTTTAAATACATCTTATTACAATAATGGGTTATTTTATCAAATTGTTGTTAAGCGTGGTATAATATGGATATAAAAAGGGGATTGGGGTGATGTTAAATGAATAATAACCCTAAGATTGGGTTATCTGTATCTTTAATTGTTTTAGCAGGACTTCCAGTTATTTTTCTAATAACTTCTCTGCTGACTGGAGAATGGAATTATTTAATATACAGTATTATTCCCTCTCTTTTTGCTGGACTCACGGGTCTTATGATAAGTGTTCAACAGTTAAAAAAGAAGCAGCGAGTTTAATAAAAGCAATTAACAAGCATTGATCCAGCGCAGGATTAGTGCTTTTTCTTATTATGCAATCGAAGCAGGTTAACAGGTGGTTTAATAGTTGAATGTCATTGGAGGCTGCAAGTTAAGAATGAAATTGCAATCCGGTATTCAGTCGGTATCCAATCGCCTGAAACATATTGTCATAGAATGTTGAAAAGATTCTAATGGGATATCAATAATGAATAGCCATTCACTTTGTGTTACCATGAAAAAAAGGTGATTAGAGGGGATGATACTATGCTGTTTAAAAAGAACTTTACCAAAAAATCAGTAAATGGAGTGCAGATGGGCAACGGATCCATCTCATTTCAAGGTGTAAAACTAAATGTCCATTGTTTTTCCCTCGATGGTGTTCTGATTGATACTGGGGCAAAGTCATTGGAGAAGGAGTTTATCCCATTTTTTAAAGAACTAGAAATTCAGCAAATTGTGATGACGCATTATCATGAGGATCATACCGGTTGTGCCGCTTTGTTGCAGAAAGAGCTCCAAGTGCCACTTTTAATGAATGACAAGATGATTGAATATTGCACGAAGAAGCCAGATTATCCGCTGTATCGTCAATTATATTGGGGAAGGCGCAGGCCGTTTAAGGCAGAATCGATTGGAGATTCTTTTTCTTCTGCAAATGCCCTATGGAAGGTAATCAAGACCCCGGGACACTCTCAGGATCACCTGGCGTTTTTAAACAGTGAAACCGGCCAACTTTTTACGGGCGATCTCTATTGCCAAGAGAAGACAAAGGTAGTCTTGCAGGAGGAAAGCATTCCAGACATTATCGAGTCATTGCAAAAAGTACTCACTCATGATTTTACTGATGTATTTTGCAGCCATGCCGGTTACTTGAATGATGGCCGTTCTGCTATAAAGCGAAAACTGGAGTACCTTCTGGATCTGCAGGGAAATATTTTAAAGCTGTATGATGAGGGCAGGACACCGAAGCAAATTAATGAAACTCTGTTTCCTAAAAAATATCCTATTATTCGTTTTTCCTCCGGTGAATGGGATTCCCTTCATATTGTTCATTCCGTGCTGGGAGAATACCAAAAGATATCTTACTAATCTATAAAACAGATTAGTAAATATCTCCTATAAATATAATATAATTCACTCAGAAGCTATAATTGTTGGAAATAAAGAAAATCTCAGCTCGTGCCAGCATCAATAGAGAAACCCACCCTCACCAATTAAGCCATATCTATGCCACCCATTTATTTAACAATGGAGCACCAGTAGAAGTTATTCAAAGCCTTTTGAGCCACGTCAACTTGACCATCCTCAGTTCGACCGACCGAAGGCACCAAATCAAACCTATTTCATCCGGATAAGTTCGATAAGTACTTTTCTCTATGTATACATAAAAAGATTTCTGTTCCAGGAATGGATTTTTTTAATTGAAGTATCGACTTAGATTAGTTCATGAAGAAGAGAAACTAACTGTTTATATCTTTACATTGGGAGAGGTAATTAATTTGACGATAATTATTGGAATAGCTGTAGTTATAACCATTTTTTCAATAGAAGTACAGCTGAGGAAACTAAATAAAACAAACCAAATGATAGTTGAACTATTAAACGAAATTAAGAATAAGGGATGACTAAGTTAATTAACTGGTGCTTTGATTGAGATGGATTAACGGACTTCTTGTTAAGTCCTTATTAAAATAACAGGCAGTTTAGTTGAATAAGCATTTGTCTTCACAAGAGGTTTGGAGGTTTAAACAAATGAATCTCAATGGTGTTAGTGGTTTAATTTTAAGCCCTTCAGCTACTGAAATTGATATTGAAATAGTAGAAAAAAGGTTGAATACTATACTTCCTATTTCATATAAAGAATTATTACAGGCTTCTAATGGTTTAGCAACTAATGAGGGAATAATCATTTACGGTACCAATGATATTCTCGAACGTAATGAAACATGGGAAACACAGGAGTACGCACCTGATTTTGTCTCTATCGGTGATGATAGTGGTGGAAGAGTTCTTCTGATGTCTCTGAGTGATAAAGAGGAAATATTGATTGTAGATTCTGGAGACATGACTCCTGATCATGCCGAATTAATTTCAACAAATCTAATTCAATGGGTTACTAATGGTTTGAGAATTGATTTAAAAGAAACATCATGTATCGATTGGTCAGAAAATTGTAAATTAGTTGTTGTAAACATTCAAGACGGAGGATTAAAAGACTTAATTAAAATTAAAGCGATATTGGGAATAAATATGCCTACTTCTGAATTACTTAAAATGTCTAAAAGTTTACCATTTGTACTTACCCAGGAAATTCCTTATGGTAAGGCAAAGAAATTAATTGAGAAATTGGGAGACCTTAATGTAAAACTAGAATTCCTATGACTATTAAACTAAAGAAGCAGTAATGTTTAACAAGGAATTTGGATTTAAATGTTAAAATTAGGTTATTAGGTGGGAGGTATAGTTATGTGGGTAATATTAGGAGTTATTGCCATAGTAGTAACTGTTATAAATCTTTCTATGTATGCAGCAGGAAAGGATTATAAGCTTGCTATGGCGATGGCGTTATCATTTACAGCATTAACAATTTGTGCAGATTACAGCTATCTAACTCGGTGGGTAAAAGCAGAAGATTGGGCGGCTTTATCGGATGTAGTACCTGGTATGGCAAGGGCATTTTGGTTTTTGACAATTGTTTCTATCTTACTAAATATAGCACCTGTATTTTTAGAACGAAAACGTAAGAAATAATAACTTAGTAGCACATCATTTATTTAATATTCAATTATTGTGCAAATCTTTATGTATAACGGGTGCTAATCTTCAATAAGTCAGATAATAAATGCTTGGAGCCAAATGTCGGTCTCGAAGCATTTTTGTGCTAATTTACTTTTCAAATTCTGAAGAGACGACGAGATCCGAATGTAATAATTAAAGTCTACGGTGTGTAGTTCCTCGGGATCGTTGGTACTTGTGAGAAAATAAAATGTGTAACCGTATGGGCATAAGGATTAACTTCTTCAATAAATTTCTCTGCTTGTGAAAAGGTTTCGAAATGCAGCTTAAGCATAAAACAAGCATTTCCTGCTATCCGATAACAAAACTCTACATTAGGAAGGTTTTGAATATAGTTCTTGAATGATTTGTAATCTCCGTTTTTAACGGTAGCTTCAACAATACATTGGATGGGCAGTCCTAATTTCTCATAGTCGATTTCTAATGTATAGTTTTTAATAATTCCAAAAGACTCCATTTGCCTGACCCGTTCTGTTACGGATGGTGATGATAAGTTCACTCTTCTCCCGAGCTCACTCATGGAAAGTCGGCTGTTTCTGTTCAATTCATCTAAAATTTTCCGGTCAGTATCATCGATTTTCATATTTAATGAATTTCCCCTTTAATTCCTTAAATCAGTTAAAAATATCTTTATTTTTAATTCTTGGTTTAATGTGAAATCAGCATTTAATTTTCTATAATTAAATATAGCAGAGGGGGAATTTTGATGGCAAGAATAAATGAATCAAATATTGGAGATACACCATTTCAACGTCTTTTAGGTCATAACGCAGATGTAATGCATGGCTGGATTCAGCTAGGGAATGTATTAGAAAAAGATGGACTCCTTACATCCGAATTAAAAGAACAGGTGCGAAGAACACTGGCTCAGCGCAATGGATGTGAGTATTGTAAAGCAAAAGGCAGACCGGATCCAGAAAAGTTCGATGAAAAAACGTCGATTGCAGTCGGTTTTGCTGAAGTTTTTTTAATGCAGAGGGGTGATATACCTGATTCAATCTTTCAAGTATTGCAGGACAGCTTGACTGAGGAAGAAATTAGCGAGCTCATTGCCTTTATTTCCTTTACTACAGCTTCACAATATTTTGGTGCGATTATGAAACTGCAATTCGAATCAGATATGATAAATTCTATATAAGGTCTTGGATTGCAGTTCATTACAATAAGGAGGGCTATCATGTCGGATAAAAAGCCTATTAATGATGCAATGGAACATATGAGCAGAATCGAAGGAATACCAACTGATGTGAATCTGAAAAAGTTGCCTAAGCCACTAAGGTATTTTGGTTATTTCATGATTGGCTTCTTTACTCTTTCCATACTCTTTATCATGATCGCTAATCTTTTGAAATAACAATAAAGGTGATCGATCAGAAGGTAACTAATTGTTCTGTGCTAGTAAATGCATTTAAGCTAGTTAATATAGGTAAATGGTACGTTCTTTTGCTTCCTCCTGAATTTCAGACCAGCAAATTGGCATTCTATTATTGTTTTAGTTAGAATGGAACTAATTCATACAATTGAGGGAGTATTAAAATGGGACATTCTAACCATCAGATAAAAGTGAACAAAAATGAATTCATATGGAATAGCCAGGAAGGGGAGCTGACTTTTGATGGCGCACCTGCTTTGCTTTTCTGGGATTCGGCGATTGAGTTGTTCCTGAATACGATTGAAGAAATTTCCGGAAGTGATGTGTCAACTACTGTCTATGAAGTGACCGGATTCCGCATGGGCAAGCTTGTTAGCTCTTATTATGAGGGCAGGACCGATGTGGTTGAGTTGCTGAATGAATATAGTGATATCTACAAAAGCGCAGGCTGGGGAGTTTTCGAAATTCATGAGTACTCTTATGAAGAGAAAAGAGCTGTCTTGAGAATTCGCAATAGCTGGGAACACCGCATTTTCAAGCTGGCTGGTAAAAATAAGGCCGGAGTATTGCTGCCAAGTCATTGGGCCGGTATTTTCAGCGTACTATTCAAGCAAGACATGTGGTATAAAATGACCAAAAGCCAACAGGAAGGCCATGAATATGATGAGGTTGAAATCTTCCCATCTGCAGTGACCATTTCGCATAACATTCATGAACTTGCAAGAAAAAAAGAGCAGGAAAGCATCATGGAATTGGAAAAGAAGGTAGAGGCCCGAACAGAAGAGCTCTCCTCCTTGATACAAGAGCTCTCCTCGCCAATCATTCCGGTTCTGAAGGGGATCCTCGTCCTCCCGTTGATTGGTAAATACAACGAAGAGCGGCTTACCAACATGATTGAAAAATCATTGGTTGAACTCACAAGGCTAAAGGCAAAATATCTTTTGATTGATTTAACAGGAATTAAGAACGTAGATCCCTACACCATCCATGGAATCCAAAAATTGATTCAGTCAATCCGCCTGATCGGGGGTCATTGCTTTATTGTCGGTGTGTCTGCGGAACTAAGCATCCAAATCTTAAGTTCCAACGTTAAAATCGAGGGCATCCAATCCTTCTCAAGCCTGCAGCAAGGCGTTGAATATGCCATCCAACAGAATGGGTATGAATTGGTGGAGAAGAAATAAAAATGAGGCTGAACCTAGGAATTCCTGGTTCAGCCTTTTTCTTCTAGTAAGTTTCCCAAAGGAAGTACCTAATCATAGCCTAGTGCATTATCTTTTTTCGGCTAACAATAAGAAATGACCTATCCCACATAGCCAAATGATGGAGTGGATCTATTTTGAATCAACCTATGGCCACTGAATTTCAGATGGGTGTTTATGTCCCTTCATAAGGGGAAAGAAATGAAGGAACATACATCCTAGAATAGGAGATGATAGAAAATGAAATTCAAAAATGTACTATTGTCTATCCCATTAGGTGCAGGAATTATGTTGGCCGGTTGCGCTGCGGATGAAGAGCCGCCACCGGAAGATGAAAATAACATGGAAAACATAGAAGAGCAGGAAGATAACCAAGAACCAGACGTAACTGAAGAGCCTAGTGAAGAAAATCCTGATGAAGAAGAACCAGATTTAGATGAAGAGCCTAGCGAAGAAAATAACAATTAATACTGAGGAAAACGCCTTTCATTATACAGGCGTTTTTTAGCGTTTTGAAACAAATATAGTTAGTTTTAGGACATATGTCCTTCCCGAACCCTCTTGTTCTGTCATTTAATTAATACAAACATGAGATTTGGGGAGAGAGAAATGAAAGGTTTAATTTTTGCTTTTTTAGGGGGAGCTTTTATCACGCTGCAGGGAGTGGCTAATGCGAGGATCAGCCAGGATATCGGTACATGGCAGACGGCTTCGATTACCCAACTTACCGGGTTTTTAGCTGCTCTGTTGGTCTTGATTTTTGCTGTAAAAGGACAATGGCAAGGACTCAGAAAAGTGAGGCCGCTTTATTTGATTGGCGGTACCTTTGGGGCGATTGTTGTCTTTAGTAACGTTACTGCAATCCATTTTATTGGTGTCACTCTAACAGTTTCTGCGATGTTGATCGCACAGCTTGGGATGACGTTCCTGATTGACCGGAATGGATGGTTCGGGGTAAAGAAACAAAAAATGAGGATACCACAGCTGATTGGCATTACAATGATGGTAGCAGGTGTAATAATCCTGGGTTGGTAATCGAAGGATTTAACAAGATTAAAGGGGCATGAAAGCTTATGAAAGAATTAAAAGCAAGGGAACAGATTGAAACGTATTTGAAGTCTCACCAGATCGAATCATTATTTAATGAGGAGATCATCCCTTACTTAACACTATTTGAATTTGAAAAAGGGGAGAAAATCTGTTCCCAAGATGAGGCTGTTGAGTATCTATATATACTGGTTAAGGGGAAAGTGAAGATTTTTACCACGTCCGAAGAGGGTAAAACATTGATCCTGTCCTTTAAAACTCCGCTTGAAGTCATTGGGGATATTGAATATGTGCAGGAAATTGATACGATCAATACAGTTGAGGCAGTTTCTTCTGTCGTCATGATCGGAGTCCGGCAAACTGTGCTGCGAAGATTTTTAAAAGATTACTCTCCATTCCTGCAATTTTTGCTGAAAATCATAACAAGGAAATTCTATATCAAATCACAGTTCATGCGTCATAACATCCTGTACCCGGTAGAGACTCGATTAGCCAGCTATCTCGTATCTGTCGCCTATGATGAAAACAAAGCGCTGGTCAATGGGAAGGTAAGTACATCGAATCTCACTGACATTGCCAATTTAATTGGAACAAGCTACCGCCATCTCAACAGGGTCATTAAGGAATTCTCCTTAAATGGCCTGGTTGAGCGTAACAACGGCTCAATAGTAATCAAGGATTTGGAAGGACTCAAATCTCTTGCCAAGGAAAATCTTTATGAATAGGAGGGTAAACGATGCTTTTAGGCTTACTATTTGCATTAATGGCTGGCACGCTTGTCGGCCTGCAGAATATTTTTAACAGCAAGGTCAATGAAAAAGCGGGCTCATGGACGACAACGACCTTAGTATTAGGGTTAGGATTCGTGGCATCCTTCATCCTCGGCCTGTTCTTTGAAGGAAGCAAAATGTTCGATCTGCAGCAAATGAAAGGTTGGTACTGGTTCAGCGGCTTGCTCGGAATCGGAGTCGTTGCAGGCATCGTACAGGCTATAAGGTATCTCGGGCCGACCTTCGCGATCTCAATCGTGTTGACTTCACAGCTCGGTTTTGCGGTATTATGGGATTCATTAGGCTGGATGGGATTGGAGAAGGTACCGTTTACTTTCCAGCAATTCCTCGGTGTTCTCGTCATAATAGCAGGAGCGATTGTCTTTAAGTGGAGCGAAAGCAGGGAAGAAAAAGCTGAGGTTATACCTTCCCGACATGATCCAAAAGCAGAAGTATTATAATCAATCATATAGTGAAAAATTATAAGGAAATTGTAGACGGCAGGTGATAACTGCCGTTTTTAATTTGTAGTCATTATGCCAATAAGTTGATTTGAAATAGTTGAAATTATATAAATCTATATAATAGTGTTATAATCTATAAAAAGAAAAAATGGATCTACTTATAGGAGTTGAACTTGTGAATCCAATCGAAAGATTTTCAAAATACCTACTGGATAATGCGGATAAAATCAGTAAGGAAATTACCGATTATAATGTGAAAAAACTTGAAATTGATCTGCCTGCAGAAATCATTGATCAATCGAGGAAAACGAATAAAGCATTCATGGAATTCCTCGGTAATACTCTGAATCTTTCCAAGGAAGATGCGGCTGAGACGTTCATTGCCTGGCATAAAGAAAGACAACAAAACCAACGAGAATATCAATTCAGCTATGAGGAGCTCGCCAGTATTCTGAAGCCCTATGCAGAAACTCGACTTCAGCTAATTGAAATGCTGACGAAAGTTTCAGTTGGTGAGGGGCTGTCAACCGAAGAAGTAGTTTTTGTCAATAATCGAATCAGCTACCTGCTCGATTTAAGTATCACGGAAACAATGATGGAGCGGGAAAGGCTCGCAAACGAACAGAACAAAAGGAACCAAAAAATCATCACTGAGCTATCATCGCCAATCGTTCCGCTCGAAGAGGACATGGCCATCCTGCCATTGATTGGCGAGTTCGATTTCGAACGCAGCGACCATATCATGACCCATGTCATTCCAAAGATCAGCGAACTCAGAATCAAGAAACTGATCATCGACTTCTCAGGAATCGCCATGATCGATGCAGAAATCGCAGCGCGCATCTTCAATATCAATAAAGTCCTAAGGCTGATCGGAATCGAAACGATGCTGACAGGAATTCGCCCTGAACTTGCAGTCGATGTCATCAACACCGGAGTCGATTTCTCTAAATTGAACACATACGGAACAGTACAGCAAGCCATTTTGGCTAATGAAAAATAAACATGAGCATACAAGGCGGCAGTATAAAAACTGTCGACTTATTGCATGAATAATCAAAGGGACGCCTTTCCATTGGAAAATTGCAGTAGGGTAGTTCTCTTCTCATTCAATGAATCACCGGTTGGGAGTTACTGCTGTCAGTGTGTTTCGAAGCATAAGGTACTTCCCTATGCTTCTATTGAATTACTGCGAAAAACTTGTTATATTATTTTTATAAATATGGAATCAATGATGTGATTAAGTAAATAAGGATTGTGAATCCAGAGAATATAGCCATGGCTGAAAGCTATATCACCCCTCCTTATTGAAACCTGCCACGGAGATGTTAGTGAAAAACTAACCGGGTCGTTCCGATACAAACTTTAGAGGGCATTCACAATGAATGTCGAACTAAGGTGGTACCACGTCTATTAGCATAAAGACGTCCTTATCAAGGACTCTTTATGCTTTTTTATGTTTATATTTGATTTTTCAGGAGGAAAAGAACATGTCACAGCAAACAAATGATTTTACAAAATGGTATATTGATACGATTCAGAAAGCGGAATTATTTGATTACACGCCTGTTCGCGGCTGTATTGCTTTTAAGCCGGATGGCTATGAAATCTGGGAACATATTCAGGGGGAAATGGACAAGCGGTTCAAGGAAACAGGCCACCGCAATGCTTATTTCCCAATGTTGATTCCAGAAAGCTTCTTCCAGAAGGAAAAGGACCATATTGAAGGCTTCTCTCCAGAACTTCCATGGGTTACGGAAGCTGCAGGAGAGGAATTAGAAGAACGTCTGGCCTTGAGGCCAACTTCGGAAACGATGATTGGGCATTTGTATTCAAATTGGATTAAAAGTTATCGGGACCTTCCAGTTCTGATTAACCAATGGGCAAATGTATTCCGCTGGGAAAAGAAAACTCTCCCATTCATCCGCACCTCTGAGTTTTTATGGCAGGAAGGTCACACGGCTCATGTCGACGAGGAAGATGCGCGCAAGGAAACGATGCAAATGTTGAATATTTATAAGGAAGTGGTCGAAGGATTGCTCGCGATTCCAGTTTATGATGGCCAAAAAACGCCGTCTGAACGATTTGCCGGTGCTGTTGACACCTATTCGATCGAAGCAATGATGAAGGATGGAAAAGCCGTCCAGGCAGGAACATCCCACTACCTGGGTACGAAGTTTGCGGAAGCATTCGATATTAAATACCTGAATAAAGAAAATAAACACACATTTGTGCATACAACATCCTGGGGTACGTCCACTCGTTTGATTGGTTCCGTCATCATGGTCCATGGTGACGAACAGGGTCTCGTACTGCCGCCAAAAATCGCGCCAACTCAAGTGGTTCTAATCCCAGTTGGCCCATGGAAAAAGAACCCGGCCATCGTCGAGAAACTGGATGAGATCTTTGCCGCTTTAAAAGCAGAAGGCATTCGCGTTCGACTTGATGATTCCGATCAATCACCAGGATATAAATTCAATGAGTGGGAGTTAAAAGGTGTTCCTGTCCGTATTGAACTAGGTCCTCGAGATTTAGATCAAAATCAGGGTTTGATGAAGGCTCGAGATATGGACGAGAAAATTTCTGTTCCATTGGAATCTATGGTCGAAAAAGTTAAAAACGAACTTGAAACGATGCAATCTCGTCTGTTTGAAAAAGCAAAAGCGTTCCGTGAAGAAAATTCCCATACCCATATTGAGACCTTGGAACAGCTGGAACAACATATTTCAGAGTCCCAGGCAAGTGAAAATATCCCGGGATGGGTATTGGCAGGCTGGTGCGGAGACGATGATTGTGAAGCAAGCGTAAAAGAAAAAACAAAATTCACAACTCGAAACATACCATTCAACCCACCAGCAGAAAAACAGACTTGCATCCATTGTGGCAGCGAATCAAAACACACCGTTTGGTTTGCGCGCGCTTATTAAGGGAAGCGGCCATTTTAGGCGGAATAAGGAAGTAAAGTGAGGCTACCGCAATTAAGGTTTCCGGTATGGTCGAAAAGCAGAAGTATCTTGAAGGATAAGGTAGACATTTAACGGCAGTTCAAAGACTGCCGTTTTTTCTATACTTGATATACTGTTTCCATTACAGTACGTACTTTCATTTTTTGAAAAACTCTTTTGGTGAACTTTGATGTTTTCTCAAGGACCATATGATGGCAATCCTTATTACAAAGAGCGACGATACATTAATAAAGCGAATACAAGGCCATGTTCAAAATGCAACAATCACTGCAAAACCGCTTTGAAAAAGAAACCGAACAACTGCTTCTGAAAGTGTTTTGGAAGCATAGGGGCCGCCTCTTTGCTTTAAATCGGTTTCGTTTTTGGAAAATTTGGGTATTTTCCTTTAGCTTTGAATGATCGTTATTTGAGACCGGTATATTTTATATGTCTGGAAAAATGGGTAGTTGATAGGTGCATTTTTTTCTTTGCATGCTTCAACAATCCATCAGTTTGGACTATAACCTTTTATTATAGTGTTTATCTTAATTATTGGCTTGAATCATTATTTAAAATATACTATTTTAGTACTCTTTTATACATAAACATTAAATACAGCATGATGATCAACATTAGACAATAAGGTGGTAAACAAAGTGGGAAGAATGGAAAGAAGACAGCAACGAGAAGCATCAAGGAGGGGCTGGAATGATTTTAAAACGAAAGGCATCAAGTTTAAAGTTGCAGCTATTGGTATTGCATTATTCCTATTGGGGCTTCTAGTACTGAACATCATGATATGGAGCAGTGATGTCAGTAAGCTAGAAGATCCTGCTCCACAGCCGACGATCATTTTTGATCAGAATGATGCGATCGCAAGCAAGGTGGCAGCGTCGAACATTGAAGGTGTAAGCATTGAGCAAATACCGGAACATTTGATCTATGCTGTCATTGCTACAGAGGACCAGAGGTTTTATAAGCATGACGGAATAAACTATTTTGCAATAGCAAAGGCATTTGTGCAGAACACGTTAAAAGGGGAAATTGTCGCTGGCGGCAGCACTCTTACCCAGCAGCTTGCGAAAAATGCTTTTTTAACACAGGAACGGACTTATAATAGGAAGTTTAAAGAACTGATTATTACGAAAAAGATCGAACGAAAATACACCAAAGATGAGATTATGGAGCGGTATCTGAACCAGATTTATTTTGGCGAAGGTGCCTGGGGAATTCAGCGAGCAGCTCAAACGTATTTTGGTAAGGACGTCAGCGAGCTGACAATAAGTGAATCCGCGATGATCGCAGGATTAATAAAAGCCCCATCGCTTTTGTCACCTTTTAAAGACATGGATAAGTCGATAGATCGCAGAGATATCGTTTTAACACTGATGAAAAATGAAGGCTATATAAGCCAACAGGATCTACAAAAGGCACAGGAGCAGCAAATTGTGCTGCAAGGCAAGAAGATTGATGATTATAAAGGTAAATACCCTTATTACGTTGACCATATTATTGAAGAAGCAATAAAGGAATATGATTTGACAGAAAACGAGATTCTTTCTGGCGGCCTGCGAATTTACACCGAGATGAATCCCGATGTTCAAGCAGCAGTTGAAGAAGTTTACAAGAATAAAAGTTTGTTTCCGGAGGGCCAACCTGATCAGCTGGTCCAGAGTGGTGCTGTTTTTATCTCGCCAAAAACTGGCGGTATAGCGGCGATTGTAGGCGGCAGAGGTGAACATACCTTTCGCGGGTTTAATCGCGCCACTCAACTGAAGCGACAGCCCGGCTCCACCATGAAGCCATTGGCCGTGTATACTCCTGCCCTTGAACAAGGTTACGATATGTTTGACAGGTTGGAGGATTCTCCTATTAATATAGATGGTTATCAGCCAATGAACTATGATAAGCAGTTCCGAGGGGAGGTAACCATGTACGATGCGCTGGTAAACTCCTATAATGTCCCTCCTGTTTGGCTTCTTGACAAAATGGGGATTAAGTATGGAATAAATGCGGTAGAGCGTTTTGGAATAAAACTGGAGGAAAAAGATCATAACCTCGGCCTGGCACTGGGCGGTATGGACGAAGGTGTATCTCCATTATTAATGGCTCAAGCATTTTCTGCATTCCCTAATAAGGGACTGATGGCAGAAGCTCACTCTATCAAAAGGATTGAGGATGCGGAAGGAAATCTGATTGGCAAATGGAATAACAACGCAACCAGAGTAATGGATGAGAAGGTTGCTGATAAAATAACGTATATGCTCCGAGGAGCTGTCCAGGAAGGAACAGGCAGAAACGCCAGAATCGATGGCTGGGAAATCGCCGGTAAAACGGGAACAACAGAAGCTCCTGGTAATAACGATGGAACCAAGGACCATTGGTTTGTCGGGTACTCACCAGAGATCGTCGGAGCCGTCTGGATGGGCTATGACAAAACTGATGAAAAGCACTATTTAACAGAATCAAGCAGCTCCACCGTTACAGTTGTATTTAAAGAAATCTTCTCTAAGTCTATAAAGCAATACTCGCAAAATGAATTTGATCTGTCATCGATTGCAAAGCAGATAAAAGAACAGGAGAAAAAAGAAGAACAGGCAGAGAAGAAGCGAAAGGATGATGAGAAGAGGAGGGAGCAGGAGGAGAAGAAGAGAGAGAAAGAACAGGAAAAGAAGCGAGAGGAAGAAGAAAAGAAACGCGAAGAAGAGGAGGAAAAGCGCGAAGAAGAACAGGAAAAGAAAGAGGAAGAAGAAGAGAAGAAGCGTGAGAAAGAGGAAAAGAAACGAGATAAAAAAGAGAAAAAAGATGACGACTAGAAGCAGGGGAATAATCCCTTTGCTTTTTTTTGAGGAAAAAGCTGATAAACAGGACTACTTCTGGAAGATAGGAAAGTGATCCTTTTGTAAACAGTGTGGAAGCATAAGGTCCGTGCCCTATGCCTCCACCTTTTTTAAGAAAGATTGTAATGCATCGTTTAATTCTTGAGTTAATACCTTTGAATCCGCTTCTTCTACTTTTTCGAATGAATCCTTGCTAATATCCCCCGGAGCAACACGGACTGCTTTGACACAGTAAGGGTAGAGGTTCTGTTCTTCGGCAGGTAAAACTTTTTCCGTCAGAATTTCAAGCTCCCAAAACTCGAAAAAATTATAGGTGTAAACAGACCGATCCTTTTCCATTACGAGCCAGTCACCAATTTTCTCTATAGATTCATCATAATCATAATCCTTCGGATCATCATGATCAGTCAAGCCGATGGTTATTGGATTGGTCAGTCGCTTTTTTCTCGTCTGGTGGATATCAAAGCTATGCAGATTAAAATCCAGCCAATCAAAAGCAACCTGCAAAATTTCATGCAGTTGATGGAATGTCATCTCTCCACCCACTAAGAAACGTCTCCAGACGGGAGGAGTTGCTCCCTTTAAAGAAACCTTTAACTGTAAAATCATGATTTCACCCTCCACATTTCATACTTAAGATAAGATTATCATAGATTCCATTTTATATCCTTTTGGTTGCAGAAAGAGGAAGGTATTATTGGACCGAGGAAATCGAAGGAAGCATGGTAGAATAATTGTGAAAGTTGTTAAGTAAAACAAAAATTAAGAAAATCAATTCACTCTAAAAAGACTAACGGGTACCAATTAGAAGCAAAGGGTACGTCCCTTTGCTTCACTTCCGATACCGTTATTTAAATTGTTTTTCCTCGATATTAAATTCCTTTTTATCCTTTGTCCTTACGACGATTCTATATGGGTCTTGCTTTACTTTTGGCCATATTTCGTCTGATTTGATGAATTCTTCGGCCATTGTGTAAAGGTCTGTGGCGTGAGCGGCTGCTTCTTTGTCAGTGCTTTTCATTTTCATCGTGATGAAAATGGTCATCAACCCATCTTTACTTTTATAGCCCACACCAGAAACTTTGTATTTTTTATAGGTCTTGAATTCATGCCCAATTCCTGAAACCGCATCACTCCAGCGGGCGTATTGGTCTCGTTTGACCACATCAAACTTTCTGATTTTGACCTCTACATAACCCTTGTCGTTTGCAGCGAGGGCATCCTCTACAGCCTTTTTGATTTGATCCACTTTTTCCTGCTTTTCGATACTTGGGATTTCGATTTCAACTTCATCTTTCATATAACCGACAGAGTTCTGGTAATCAAATGGTTCCAGGGCAGCCTGGACGATTTGGAACACTTCATCCGTTTCCTTTTCGATTTCTGCTTGTTCCTGTTTCCATTCTTCAGAAGGCTCGCGATGCTGTCTTACTTTTACAAAATAATCCTCGATTCTCGTACCTTTGAATTCCTTGCTCCTGACCATGGAATGTCCGATTTTTATAACATCGTTTTGCATCTCCTGATACTGTTTTTCTGAGGCATCCAATGTAATGATGATGCCTTCATTTTTGCCGCCGACAAACTCGTTCACTTGCTTTACAGGATATCCTTCTTTTTTCAAGGCCTGAGTCAGTCTTTCTGACAAGTCTTGCTCGGGGCCATTAAAGATTGCGCTTAACGGAGGAATCTTTGATACCACTTTCGCCATTGTCGGAGAAACGAACCCTGAACCAACGAATAACATGAAGCTGGCTGCGATCGCGGCAGTCGTTACACCTGCTTTTTTCCAGAATGTCCACTGCTTTTTAAAAGCTTTATTGAAACCGTCAAGCTCCCGGTCAACTCGATCACTCCGCTCATCATCAAATTCACCAGCTGCAAATCTGCCAGGCAACTCCTTTGTAAACTTTTGCAGCGAATCAGGGATCTGCATTTTATCCTTATCATATCCCATAAGTATTTCCCTCCATCTGAAAGTGGCTATGCTTTTTCATCAGTTCTCCGAGCTTTTTCCTGCCCCGTGACAACCTTGTTTTTACGGTATTGCGGTTTTCATTGAGAATGACGCTGATCTCTTTCACTGATAAATCTTCAAAGTAAAACAGCAGTAAAGGTATACGCTGTTCATCCTTTAAACGGGTGATGAGCTGCAGCAGTTCTTGCTTTGTTTCACTTTCAACAGCCATTTCCTGAGCTGATCCAGATCGCATCTTGGAGATCGCTTCTGGATTTTCCTCAATATCAGAAAAATGATTTCGCTTTTGCTTTCGGTAAACATCGATCGAACGGGTATAGACGAGCCGGTAAAACCAGGCTTTGAAATGGCGGATTTCCACATCTCGCATAATGCTGAGATAGCAGTCCTCCAGGGCAATCTGGACAGCATCTTCAGCCAGCTCCCGTGAACCAAGTATGAGGTAAGCCGTCCGATATGCAGAAGAAAGCAGACTTTCAACCAGCTGGCTGAACGCTTCTCCATTACCCGCCCGGATTTGATTAATTAGTTTCTGTTCCTCACTCACTGGGCAACCTCCCTATGTTATTTTCACTAGTATGTCGTTCAGAATGGGTATGTTGGTTTCATTTTTCGCAAAAAAAAATAACTGAATCAATTTAACCTTTAGGCCGACCGACAGGCATACGCTATGCTAGAGCCAGATATTGACGGGAAGTGGTATGTGTTGTCTGTCCTTTACTATTATATAATGAAACAACTCATTAACTTGGATAACTATGCTAAAATCAATCTTGGATATCTTCGTTATCTTGTGTCTTTCAAGACAATCGAATGAGGGGAATGAGTTACATGTTAGATAAAATACTTGAGTTAGAGTTTGCTTACCTTGCTACCTTTACTGCTCGTCACGACCGGGAGTGGGGTTTTCTATTTATAAATGAGAATCAGCCTGTATACTATGATGCTAATCATGCCCATGTGCGCAAACCAGTTGAACATCCAGCAAATGTTGTGGAAGAAGTCATTTCCTTTTATCAGGAAAAGAATATTATTCCGCGGTTTTATATATACACTCCAGCTGAACAACCTGCTTTACTGCGCGAATTAAAATCAAAGGGGTTTGGATATGAGGAATTGCCAAGTCCTGTCCAATTATGGGATCAAAAAGTGATGAACCTGGAAAGAAATGATGCTATTTCGATTGAAGAAGTTACGGAAGCAAACTATCAAGAAGCATTAGAAATCGAATGCAGCATCAAAGAGATTGGCGGCCGTGAAGTTCGAGAAAAAGCTTTGAAGGAAGAGTTCGATCATCCCGCATATCAACACTTTTTGTTAAGGTACAATGGTGTCGCCTGTTCCACTGCCTGTATTTTTGCTCACGGCAGACAAGCGCGAATGGAGAGTGTGGCTACATTAGAGGAATACCGAGGAAAAGGATTAATTGGCTACATCATTCAACATATTCAACAAGTAGTTGAAAAACAGGGCTTTGAAAACCTATGGGTGTTTCCTATTAATGAAAGGGTTGAAAAGGTATATAATCGTTATGGCTTTGATACGGTCATGACACTGACGACAGGACATGCCTTTTTAGGCGGAAAAAGTATTATCGAGCTTCAAAATCGTTAAACCTAAGTCGCGTTAGGATTTTTTCGTAAAAAAAGACCTATCCTGCAGCTCCCATTGTTTAGATGATTTCATAATTATTCTAACGGGAACTTCACTTGAAGTAACTAGCTGTCCAAAGAGCTTCCGGTTCCAGCCGGGAGCTCTTTGATTTTTTAGGGTACATTCTTATGCTATTGACAAGTAACTTTAATTAAAGGAATAAAACACTCTTGAGTAGAATGAATAATAAGGCATTCCTAGAGGAGGCAGGGTATGGACTTCTATCACAAACTAAAAAGCAAAAAAATAGTAGTCAGGAAAACAGATGACTTCGGATATGATGTACGTAAGAAGTGGGAAGATGTATATGCATCACATTTAAGTCCTTTGGAAAAAAAGCAAATCTATCTGCATTCAAATAGTGGAGCGAGCGGGTATTTGTGGCATGTGTTCAGTTATGAGAAAAGAAAGTGTGAAAAGGAAGAACAGGCGGAGCTGGCATTCGAAAAACAGTATAAAGATACTTGCCTGATTTTCTTCCAGCATTCTGATGATGTATTACTAGTAGAGAATGCATATGATTTAAATGCGGCAGACCTTTTACTGGCGGATGGGGAGTATGCGGATTTATACGTCGTTGACCAAGAGTTTAGATGGACATATGTTGTCACTCATGAAAGAGGATGGATCGGGCCGTTTTTTTGCAAAAGATGAATCAGGATGGGGGAATGACTATGATTCTAAGAAAATTGTTTTCCGCCTTTGGAGCTACGATGGTGATGGTGATCCTGTTTTCGGTACTTGATCAGTCCGGGATAGGGCTCTTTTTCGGCATGTACATCCTGCCAATTGTATTAATCTATGGAATTCCATCCTCTATGTTTACTGATTTTCTTACTAGAAGAACAAGAGGGCTAAAAAGAATGGCAACTGCAGGATCGCTTCATGTTTTTCTTGGGGCGTTATTTGTTGCGGTGCCAACTTTGATATTCGATATGGAACAGGGAAGCTGGCTCACCAGTATACATAACAACGGTTTCTTCTTTTTCAGTGCGGTCGTTTCTGCTTTCATCTTTTGGTGCTTTGATGAAGCTCTCAAAAGTGAGTGGTGTGGTGATGTAAGAAGGAAGTGTCTTGGGATATTAAAGAGGATTGGGGCTATGAGGATTTAGCCAGAAGAGTTTATACCCTTAAGAGAATAAGAGAGGAATAGGAAAATGCCAGATATTCAAGAAGTATATAATAGTGGGTTTGAAATGGAAGTTACTGCACCTTATTCGTTAAATTATTTAATGATTATTCAAAACCTATACTTAAACAGCAAAAATAAAGATTTTGAAAGACCATTGTTTCCCTATGTTGATCGATCACATTGGGGAATTCTCGAGGAAGAATTTGAAGAGACCTTTGCTGAAGTTTGGAAGGAGGCTGTCGATAAGAACTCTCAGAATCATATGTATGACCACAATGGAGTACTTGACTTTGATAAAGCGTTATATCAAAAGTTGTTTCAGAACAATGAATCGGGTTCTTTCGGCTACTCAGAAAGTGTGAAGTTCTTTTTAGCCTGGTGGAATGGGCTATATGGAAAGATGGCCATTGAGGGCGTTTTTGATCATGACAGAATGGAGAAGGTTTACAAAGAGTTATCTGCATCGATCGATATCAATAAACGATTAAGAATTCATTTGGTCTATGACAAACCTTTATTAACCGGCAAAAGTGAACATCACTGGTATGCTGTGGTGCCAATTGAAGATGTTCTTATCCCTGATAAACGACCAGAGTTACTAGCGAATCTATTAAAGTGTTGTAAGGGTATAGTTTAGATTTGTGATTATAGAACGGAGGTAAGATTTTGTTTTTATATCATAGGGTTATTAAGGATGATGATGACTTAGGTATATGCCCTCAAAGAGTTTTAAAAGAAGGATTAAATCGTACAACAGCAACAAGATGGTATTCAAGAGGTGCTAATTTCTTTCCAGAACTGACAGAACGTTTCAGGCCAGAAAATTCACCAAAATGGATTGACTTCAAAGTTGCTTTCGGTGCAGATTTGGAACCATATGAAAAACCTTACTTTCGTTTTCCGATGTTCAGTGAGAAGATTTTAGTTTTTAATTTCGATATTTCAAGTGATTTATTTGCCCATCTTGAAGATTTATATGATGGGGGCAAAGGGAACTTTGTTGAAGGACTACCTTCAAAAGAGGAATTAATGAAAGAATACTGGAAAAGTATGATTCCCCTTTCCGAGTACTTGATGCACAAACCTTTTAATAACCCTGAAGTTTACATTTTTGAACAAGTTCCGGCAGGAATAATTGAGCTCATGAAGTAAAGTGAGCTAAGGGGTTAAGGTTTTTGTTAATTTTTAATGTTATGCTAACGGAGCAGTTACTTATTTAAGCAGGAATCTAAATATAGACAGTGAATCTTATAGAGTATGGTTTATATCTGAGGTAATTGGAGTGTGCTTTTGTGGAAAAAGGAATGATTATTGTTTTAAACGGTGTATCAAGTTCAGGAAAATCAACTTTAGCAAAGGAACTGACAAAGTTACTACCTGACTTTTTTTCTTTTAGCGTGGATGATTATGATTTAGTCATAGAAAAGCTGGAAGATAGGGAAAAAGAGCGGCTAATACCCATAGAAACAGAATATTTTTATTATAAAAATGTGGCAATGTTCTCAGATCGAGGGGTTAATTTGATATTAGATCAAATTCTCCATGACCCCATTACGTTACAGAATTTTTATGAAACGCTCAAATCTTACCCAATTCTTCTTGCGGGGGTTCATTGTCCTGTCGAAGAGCTAACGCGTAGAGAAAAGATAAGAGGAGACCGCCGAATCGGGCAGGCAAACTCTCAGCTCAGTTTTGTACATAAGCAAGAAATTTATGATATTGAAGTCAATACGTACTCCAACTCAATGATGGAATGTGCAAAAGAAATTGTGGATTGTTTGGAAAGGAATACACCATTATTGGGATTTGAAAAATCTCTTGAGCAATTCGAATCTGCAAGTAGGAGTATTTAATAAAGATTGATGAATCGGTAATATAAAAGGTTTTCTTATCTAAAGCTGTCGGTGCATATCTTCAATAAGAAGGTATGCACCGAGTAGTTTAATACGTATTTATTAACAATGGCTTTTACTAGTTTGTATACATTATAAAAAACACCGACCTTTATTTAAGGTCAGTGCTGATTAATTATTTTCGCAAAATCTTCTCCATCTTTTTTCCCTTTGCCAGCTCATCGATCAGCTTGTCCAAGTAGCGGATTTCTCTCATCGTTGGTTCTTCGATGTCTTCTACTCGGACACCACATACTACACCTTTGATCAATTCTCTCGAAGAATTCATTCGAGGAGCTTCTGCAAAGAAGGTCTCAAAGTCTGTCTGTTTTTCCAGTATTGCTTCCAATTCTTCCTGGTTATACCCTGTCAACCAAGTGATGATTTCATCAACTTCTGCTTTCGTCCGTCCTTTTCTTTCCGCCTTATTCACATAATGAGGATAGACACTTACGAAACTCATTGTGTAGATTTTATGTTTAGCCATGGTACAACTCCCGTTAATGGTTTTCTTCATTATAGTACGAAAAATAGGCCGGTACAAACATAGTAACGGTCAAATTGATTCGTTAAATAGGGTGATTCCTTCATTCACCGGTAGGAACTGTTTCTTTTAAAAAGGAAATTGCCGAGTGGGGAAGAATATTAAAGTATATGAATGTGAATCGCGCGTAATGGGGTGTGGTGGATGGTTAAAACAATACTTTCCAACAAAGAAAGTAAAAATCCTAGAACGTTTTTCGAAGGAAGCTCTTTCTTTCGTATGCTCCGGTTTGTCTTCTTACTATTTCTTTCCTTCTTATTGGTGTATGTCTACTATCTGTATCTGACTGGCAACCTTAAAAAAAACATTCTTACTATCTGGTCCAATCATCAGCAAATCATCATTTCATTCTCGATTTTCATTACTTATACAGTGATTATTTTTCAGTTGGGTGTATGGAGAGGGAAAAGGAGGTAGCATGATTCTTATATTGATCAATGTATGGAAGCAGGGTGGGTCCTTGGCTTCTTTTTTGTCGGTGAGATCTGTTTCTGTATCCAAGGGTTCTGAAATGCTATTGGTTAATTCTTTGTGAATCCATTCAACATTATATAAATTCCACATATACCATCATCCTTTTGTACTATCCATTACCGTGCCTAATTTACCCCTTCCGCCAAAACAACTAGTATTATAGTTTTAAAATTGGGAAAATTCGGTTAAATATTTGCTATTACTCTTCTATATCCCCTACCATAATATTGAAATCAAATTAAACAGGAGGGATTCATTTGAAAAACTTCTTACGTACCGGGCTGTTTGCTTTACTCAGTGTTCTGTTACTGGCCGGCACAATGCCTGCAGCAGGACTGGCTAAAAAACCGCAATTCAGCTACGACCAGTACAGCCAGGTGGATGTGGGCAAGGATGGAATGGTTGCAACGGCACATCCACTTGCATCAGAGATTGGTGCTGAGGTTCTTCGCAAGGGCGGGAACGCGATTGATGCTTCTGTTGCCATCCAGTTTGCGCTGAATGTAGTAGAGCCGATGATGTCCGGGATCGGCGGCGGCGGTTTCATGATGGTTTATGACGGAAAAACAAAAGAAACCACAATCGTGAACAGCCGTGAGCGTGCTCCAGAGGGCGCGACGCCAGACATGTTCCTGGATGAAAACGGGAAGCCGATTCCTTTTTCAGAACGTTCAACCGGAGGTAAGGCAGTAGGAGTGCCGGGAACGCTAAAAGGGCTTGAGACAGCACTTGAAATGTGGGGAACACGTCCACTTCAACAGCTGATTGGGCCATCCATTAAGCTAGCTGACAAGGGATTCCCAATTGATTCAGTGCTTGCAGACGCGATTGCCGATAATCAAGACAAGCTATCAAGATCAGCAGCTGGTGAGGTTTTCTTGCCAGACGGGAAGCCGCTTCAAGAAGGCGATGTCCTTGTTCAGGACGACCTGGCTAAAACCTTCAAGCTGATCCGTGCAAACGGAGCTGATGCACTCTATAATGGAGAAATTGCAGATGCTGTTGCAGATGTTGTCCAGGATTTCGGAGGTTCGATGACTTCCGAGGACTTAGCAAAGTATGACGTAACTGTTGATGAGCCGGTTTGGGGAGACTACCAGGGCTATGAGATTGCCAGCATGCCTCCACCAAGCTCAGGCGGTGTCTTCCTGCTGCAAATGCTGAAAATACTGGATGGTTTCAATCTGTCCCAATATGATGTCAACTCTGCAGAAAAATATCATCTTCTGGCTGAAGCTATGCATCTTGCCTATGCTGACCGTGCCGCATACGCTGGAGATCCTGAATTCGTCAATGTTCCTGTGAATGGATTGCTCCACCCTGATTACATCAAGGAGCGCCAGGAGCTGATCAGCATGGATTCTGTTAATCAGTCTCCAACAGCAGGTGACCCTTGGAAGTATGAAAATTCTGAGGCGAACTTTACACCAACAAGCCAGCCAAATGACAGGAAGTATGGAGAAACAACCCACTTTACTGTAGCTGACAAATGGGGAAATGTTGTTTCTTACACAACAACAATTGAACAGGTGTTTGGAACAGGCATCATGGTGCCTGGTTATGGCTTCATGCTGAACAATGAATTGACTGACTTTGATGCAGTCCCTGGCGGTGCGAATGAAGTTCAGCCGAACAAACGCCCGTTAAGCAGCATGACTCCGACCATTGTTTTTGAAAACGGTGAACCAGTCCTAACAGTTGGCTCTCCAGGAGGCCCGACGATCATTACGTCCGTGCTGCAAACCATCATCCATGCCATCGAGTATGATATGGAGCTCAAGGAAGCAGTCGAGCAGCCAAGAATATACACCAACAATCTTAATTCCTATCGCTATGAAGACGGCATCAGCTCAGATACGTTAAGCAAACTGAATGCCATGGGCCATAAATTTGGACCTAGCCCGACGACCATCGGCAATGTCCAAAGCATCCTGATTGACCGTGAAAACGGTACTTTTAAAGGAGTCGCCGACTCAAGCAGAAATGGCGCAGCTATTGGAGTAGATCTAAAAGGCAATCGTAAATAAGCATGAAGAAAGGAGCGGGATATTTCCGCTCCTTTTTCATTTCAGTTATTAAAGTCATAAGTGATATACTAATGTTCTACTATAATAGAGGAAACGGATCAGACACACCGTTTGTTATATAGAGCAAAGGAGTCAACAGTATGGCCAATGTACATGTATTTACGAAGAGAGAGGAAATCGCAAACGCAATCATCCATGGCATCGGGGGATTATTAAGCATTGCAGCCCTCGTCATCCTGATTGTGTTCGCTTCCCTATACGGAACAGCCTGGCATGTCGTGAGTTTCACCTTATTCGGTGTTACCATGGTACTGCTATACACATCATCAACCCTCGTCCACAGCTTCCCACCCGGCAAAGCAAAGGACTTTTTTGAAATCATGGACCACTCATCCATCTATTTCTTCATTGCCGGCACGTATACACCATTCCTATTCATCGCCGTAAAAGGAGCATTGGGATGGACACTATTCGGAATCGTCTGGGGACTATCCATCGCCGGAACAGTATTCAAATCGCTATTTGTCAAACGCTTCCTGCATACATCCACCGTGTTATATGTCGTTATGGGCTGGCTGATCGTCTTTGCCTGGGGACCACTGACACAGAATGTATCCTCACAAGGTCTGCTATTCCTGGTGATTGGTGGAGTCTTGTACACAGTAGGAGCCATCTTTTACGTCTGGCGCGGATTCCATTACCACCATGCAATTTGGCATTTGTTTGTATTAGCCGGGTCTATTATGCACTTTTTTGCGGTTTTGGGTTTGTTGCCATAAATCACAAAAGTTTCGTGTTTGGAGGCGTTTTGAATGCTTCATGTGAATATTAGAAGACCGACCACTGAAGATCGTGAAGAGTTGAATGATTTTTTTAGAACGGTAATCATCGATACTTTTAATAAAGAAGGTATTGGTAATCAATTAAATGATATCAGTGAAGAGATTGAAGTGAAGAAAGGATACTTAACTAGTGATTTTGAAAGTAATGGCGAGGAAAGATATTTTTTAATAGCATTCTATGGTGACAAAATTATTGGTTCAATTGAATTTGGCCCAGCAAATGAAATCATAAGAAATTGGTCAGATCATGCTTTTGGAGCACTTGTCGAGGTAGGTACAGTATTTGTTCATCCTGACTACCAAAGGAATGGAATAGGAAACTTACTATTGAAAGCAATGTATGAAACATTGCGAAGTAACGGGATAGAAGAATTTTGCCTAGATAGTGGATATAAAAGTGCACAACTTATCTGGAAAAAGAAATTTGGAGAACCAGATATTCTATTAAAGGATTATTGGGGCGAAAATTTTGACCATATGATTTGGAGAGTGGAAATCAGGGAACAAGTATAGGATTTTCTATTGAAGGCGGCTGTCCATAACTATATGTAGCCGACTCCTTTATAGTGATAAATAGAACAGACAAGCCTTGTGTTGAATAGAGAGGCTTGTTTTTTTTGCTGCAGTCATTTTGCTGTAAGGAACCCCCCCTTAAATCTAAAGGATAGAACAATAAGTTATAGTACAAGTGAAAAGGGTATCTAATTTATAAGAAAACTTCCTAATAAAAAAGCAGAAAGGATAATGTGCAGTGGCTATAGCGAGAGATTTTTTCATGGCGTTGTCAAAAAATCAGTTACTAAATGCTAGTGCAAAAAAATGGGGATTCAAACTCGGGGCGGGAAAGGTTGTAGCAGGAATCGACACAGATGGAATGATACATTCTGTGAAGATTTTAAACTCACATGGTATTAGTGCAACAGTAGACCATCTAGGTGAATTTGTTACTCATGAGCATGAAGCAATAGAAGCTAAAGAGAATATCCTTAAAACACTGCAAGCCATTAAAGAATCAGGTGTAGACGCACATTTATCAATTAAATTAACACAACTGGGATTAGATGTTAACCAAGGATTTTGCCTAAAAAATATGCAGGATATTATGAAAGCGGCAAAAGAATACGGAATTTTTGTAAATATAGATATGGAAGATTACAGTCATCTCCAAATGACGTTTGATATAATAAAGCAGCTTCAAGTTGAATACGACAATATCGGTACAGTCATTCAAGCCTATCTCTACAGATCAGAAAAGGATATTGAAAATTTAAAGCATATGCGGCTACGACTCGTAAAAGGCGCATATAAGGAAAATGAACAAGTATCACTGCAGAAAAAAGATGAAATTGATGCGAATTACTTGAAGCTTATCAAAAAACGACTGGAACATCCAGGTTTTACATCAATCGCAACACATGATCATAATATTATCAATGAAGTTAAACAATTTGTAATGGAGAACGATATTCCGACAGATAAGTTTGAATTCCAAATGCTGTATGGCTTCCGGACAGATATGCAACATGAACTAGTAAAAGAGGGCTATTCCTTCTGTACCTACGTACCATTTGGACAAGATTGGTATGGATATTTCATGAGAAGACTTGCAGAACGTCCACAAAATTTGAATTTGGTTTTGAAGGGTTTAGCGGTGAAATAAAATGCTTGGGGATTGAGAGGAAAATGGGGAGAAGCAGCGGGACGTATCCTCTGCATCTTGTTGAGTTATGTAAAAAGAGGATGATTTCCTTCATTGGAACATAGTATGGAAGTCTTGCTTTTATTCTGTTTGGAAGCATTAGGTACGTCCCTTTGCTCACGTTGAAAGAGGTGCATAATGAGTAATAATAAATCGGCTATTGAAACAATGAAATATCGTCAATCTATCAGAGCATATGATACAAAAAAGCTATCTGAATCTGATTACAAAAGGATCATAGAATACATAGCAACTGAAGAAAGTCTGATTGGACCATTTGGCAATAAAGGCCGAATTGAGCTTGTTCAGGTTACGAACAATATATCAGAAAAAGGAATCAAGCTTGGAACATATGGATTTATAAAAAATCCTCAGGTTTATCTGGTCGGATTGTGTGAAAATAAGAAATACTCATTGCTGGAATTCGCTTTTACATTCCATAAGCTGGTGATTTATTTGACTGAGCTTGGGCTGGGAACATGCTGGATGGGCGGCACCTTCAGCAGGAATTCCTTTGAAAGAGAAATTCAGCTTGCAGAAGGAGAGTTTATTCCATGTATCACGCCATCAGGCTATCCTAAACAAAAGCAAAGAGTATTTGATAAAGCGCTTCGTTATGTGGTGAAAGCCGATAATAAAAAAGCGTGGGATCAGTTATTTTTTGACGGGAGTTTTGCAGATCCGCTTGATAAAGCAAATGCCGCTCAATTTGGGATTTCCATCGAGATGGTGAGGCTCGGGTTCAGCATCAAACAAACAGCCATGGAGAATAGTATTGTCGGAAGATCGGCAAAAGTGCCATTTTTATATTGAACATACCCCGAATTACAGTACAAAGCTAGGATATGATATGCAAATACTTGATATTGGCATTGCTATGGCTCAGTTTGAGTTAGCATGCGATGAACTGGAAATCAAAGGTCGATGGAAAGTTGCAGACCCCGGCCTAGAGCTGCCGAACAGTGTGACAGAGTATATGGTTAGCTGGACACAGGATTAATAAGTAAAAAAACAGGGACATGCCAGGATTTATCACGAACTCTTTGCTGCCCAATCAGTAAAAATTGGGCTGAAGAAATAACTGAGAGAGCATATATTTGCTCCTTTTTACAATTACAGACCATTTATAACACATAGCTCGTGGGATACTAATAAAGTTTTTCGAAACGCTGGGACGTGTTCGGGATGTTTTTGTATTAGCAGGTTCGATTATGCACTTTTTGGCGGTTTTGGGTTTGTTGTCATGATTGAATCTGTTTTGATCACTAGAGGCAACCAAAGCAGGAGTTTTTTTGAAATCATAAGTTTTTTAAAAGAATAGAGTAGGAAACGATTTCTTACCTTCAACCTCTTACACACTACGAGATTGTTACAAATGCAGGAGAGCCTTATCCATGTTGGATAAGGCCCTTTTTTGCAAAAATGCACTCCATCTATAAACAAGACTATTCTCAATGTATAGGGCGTATCGGCAGTCATCCTAACCATAAAATTGGTTATTTTGTAGTTTCAAGGCCATCTGGAAATTGTTTATGCAATGAGCTGCCTTTATAAAATTTTTCCCATGCGTCTCCAGCCTGGAAAAGCAGGTCTTCCCTAAGATGGTCAGCCATCAGCTGCATACCTACTGGCAAACCGTTGGAAGAAAAGCCGATCGGTGCGGACAGACTTGGAATTCCGGACGTATTGCCGGGTGCTGTAAACGGCATGCAGCGGTTTGTGAGTTCGATGCTTTGAAGAACCCAGTTCTCCTGAAACCGGGGAACAGTGATAGGTATGGCGGGAGCTGCAAGAATGTCCACTTCCCCAAACGACTTTTTGAGAGTATCGGCTATTTTCCGGCGTGCCTGTTGGGCGCGTATATAATGCGTATGGTCCAAAAGCAGACCTGACTCAAAAAGGATGCGCACATCATTTCCAAATCCTGAAGGGTTAGTGCGCAGCATATCGAGGTGGTAGTTGGATGATTCTACCGTCAAAACGACATAACCAGCAAAAGTAGACATGGACAACTCAGGCAGGCTGACCTCGGTAACGATTGCACCCATAGAAGTAAAGGTATTGAGCGCATTCATAAATAATTTTTCCACTTCGTTATCCAACCCTTGAAGAAAATAACCCGGCACACCTATTTTTAACCCTTGGATATCTTTATTTAGGCTTTGTGTATAATCTGGAACCTTCACTTTTAACGAAACAGGAAATTTCTCGTCATATCCAGCCATTATCCCCAGCATTAAGGCGAGGTCAGAAACGGAACGGGCCATAGGGCCGGGATGATCCAATGAGGCAGCTAATGGAGTAATCCCATGTGGACTTATTAACCCATAGGTTGGTTTTATGCCATAGACACCGCACATGGAGGCAGGAACTCGTATCGAGCCAAAAGTATCCGAACCTGTTGCAAGTGTAGCCAAACCTGCTGCAAGTGCAGCACCGCTTCCGCCGCTTGATCCGCCAGTCAGATAATTCGGATTCCATGGATTGCGGCTGGCACCATAAAACGGATTGATGCTTGATACACCCCCAGCCATTTCATGTGTGTTCAGCTTTCCGGTCATGATGGAACCAGCTTTAAGCAGTTTCTCTACAGTAGTGGCATTCATTTTTGGTATGAAGTCCCGCAGCATGCCTGAACCCGATGTCGTTCGAATCCCCTTTGTATGGTATAAATCCTTGATCCCGACCGGAACTCCATGCAGGGGACCCAGGTCTTTATTTCTCATGATCGCCGCTTCTGCCTCCTGTGCTTGTTTTAATGCGTCATCCGGGATAGTGGTAATGTAGGAATGATAGGTTGAGTCAAGCTTCTCAATTCTTCTGAAGATAGCTCTAAGTACTTCTACAGGCGATACTTTTTTCGCTTTGAAGAGGGGGACTAATTCTGAAGCGGTTAGGAAGGCTAATTCAGTCATCTTTCAATACTCCTTTGTCCACTACAACATATGGAATTTCTTTATACAACTTATACGAAGGATCCAGAGCGGTTTGGGCATGCTGGATGGTCTTCAGCACATATTCGATATAGGGGAGATCCGCATCAATTGGAGTAATGCCTTTGCAATACAGTGCATACTTCACAGACAACCGTTCCACCTCCTTATTTTAGAGAATAATATTTTTTGGGATTCACATATTGAGCGGACAAGGGATATGGCGGCAGGCACCAGTTCATCAAAGAGAATTGTGAAGAGAGTTTATTTCCGCGATTGTTCCAGCCACCCCATGAGTATGGTTGAGACAAGACAAAGCCCTCCTTTTTTAAAATGCCTATATTACTATATGCCCCGGTCCGGATCGTATGCTTGCAGGGAAAATCCATAACGCCGTAATGGTTAATATGTAATAACTCTTTTCTAAATATAAAATACAGCTGTCCTGATGAGGATTCATGCTCTTTCTTAATGTGCTGTGTTTAGCTAGTCCTTCTTTTTAAAAGGGAGGACTAGTTCTACTATTTCTTATTGCCTACTCCAAAGTTATGAAGCACTAGAAAATTTTAGGCCTTATGATGCGTTTTTCCTTTTTTGGAATAACCTTGAAGGATTGTGAATTTTTATGCGGAAATTAGAAAGTGAGAATATTTCGGGATGCGTAATGATTAGCTATTGAGCATGATTGCTGTGAAGTAATATAAACATGTCAATTAATGTCCGAATATTCAAATAAATAACTTGAATTAAACACCAGGCTTCCAACACTATTAATTATCTAATTGAAGCAACAAGATAATTCCCCACCTAGCAAACTTCCGATTTAAGATTTTTTTATTTTCCAAGCAGAGTAGGATTTATCAGATGTAAACCAGCGATCAATGAACTTGAGGGAGGTGATAAACCCAGGGACGGCATCAATCTGTGAAAGGAGGCGATAAAAAGGCTTAAAACGATAAAGAAAAAGGCGACATAACGAAATCTTTAAGGTAACTGAAATCTATAACCTACATAAAGGTAGGGACTTTTTCTAATTGGGAGGAGAATACATTTGAAGTTTAGAGGTAAAATTGCAGCCGCCACTACCACTTTAATGCTAGCGTTTTCTTCAACAGCCGCTTTTGCTGCGGAACCAGGTCTGGAGAAAATGCCCGGCCCAGTTGATCCCCAGTCTTGGGTGAATCCAGATTATATGACCTGGAATGATTACAATGCGATACCAGGTATAGATTGGAATTCAACAAATATTCAACCCGAAACAGAACTTAAAGGGGCCTTGATCTTGGTCGACTTTCCGGATCAGGATTTTATCTTGACCCAACCAAAAGGTTCTGAGATTGCCGGTAATCCTCAAGTGGATGCTGTTCCTCGTGAAGAGCTTGGGGAATGGTGGGAGAATTTTCTGAATGTCCCTAGCAAACTCAACAACTATCAGACGATTGATGGATTTTGGAAAGAGAATTCCCAAGGGAAATGGGGCGTTTCCCTAGATTCTTATGGTCCCTATCGCCTGGATAAAAACGAATTTCAATATGGGCTTAACTATATGAATCCTGGTTCACTTCCACCTCAATATAGTGGTGGAAACCTTTTTCAGGATGGTGTGAATGCAGCAGCAGCTGACATTGCCGCACTTGGAAAAGAATATGACTTTGCATTCATCGTACATGCTGGTTATGACGAATCAACCGTATGGCAAGAATTCGGCGAAATGATGTTTCTTAATCAAGACTCAGTTTCTGATGCATTTGGGCCGCCAGATTTACCTGGATTTGAAAACATGCCGAACTGGGCAAAAACTCGTTATGTTCCATGGACTTCCTGGTATGCAGCCAAAACGATCTGGTCGGCGGCATCAAGTGCCGAGATAAATGGAAAAAGGATTCGTGTCTCTATCCAGGGCGAAAGCGATGGCATGGGAACCTTTGCTCACGAATTCGGCCATCTCCGCGGTCTTGGTGATAACTACAATAATGCATCTCTTGACCCTAGAACCTATTCTGGTTATTGGGAGACGATGAGTCGTGGTTCATTCAATGGTCCTGGCGGAACGCACACTCGCTGGATGATTCCATCAACTCTTGGTGCTTCTATACCGGCACCACATATGCTTCGAAATAAGATGAAACAAGGATTTGTATCCGATGATGAAGTCTTGAAGCTAAACCGTGATGAATTAAAGGAATCTGGACCGGTGTTTGCGGATATTACCTCACGTCAAGCACCAATTGGCAGTAACTTCGGCCGTACTGGACTCCATGGTATTAATATCAGCATGGACGATTTAACACCAACAGACTATCTGGCCGGTGACTGGCGGAACGATATTCTTTCCGGTCGATTGTACAATAACTACACCCTTGAAGTGGTAGACCGCGTTGGTTCGGATTCTTTCGCAGCTGATTCTGGCGTCTTGATTGCCAAGACGAAAAATGCGGAGTCTGCGCCGAACATCTGGGTAGTTGATTCACATCCTGAGGATATCAATCTGAAGGACTTTACTAGACCTGACGGCACCACAGCAATGGTTGCCAAAGGTGATCCACGGCAAACCCTCGATGCTTTATTTAAAGCTGGGAATGGAGCAAGTTTGGTTGCCGGACAATTTGATGGTTCTATTGACAAAGACAGTGTTGTCAGTGAGTACATCGATCCTTACAATAAACTTCATTTCTACATTTTAGGGAAACAAAAAGACAATGATGGGGTACTCCGCTATCAGGTTGCCGTCCGAAACACGGAAGGCGCAGGTGCATTTGATCGAGGAGTAAATGTTAGCGCAGGCACTATAGAGCCCGCTGTAGAGGACAAAGTGGCAGTCTATCATTTTAATGTCACAAATACCGGTGAAGCAAAGGACCTTATTCGTGTCAATGCTTCGGCAGGTGATGATTGGACCGTTCAACTTGATCACAACGTAATTGCTGTTGAACCTGGAGCAACTGTCGCTGTTCCGGTTTATGTAAAAATTCCGAAAGGCAAGACAGCGCCTGCCACGCTTACCTTTACGGCCACTTCTGAGACAGACGCTAATCAAAGTTTTACCGATACCAATTTCTTGCCTGGCAACCTAAGTGCAGCAGGTATAAGCTCTGTTATTGACAGCTTTGCAAATGAGGGATCTATCAAAGCAGGTACGGCGGAAGCATTGAAGGCACATTTAAAAACTGTGGGACAATTTGAAAAGAAAGGTTCTGCAGATAAGGTTGTCAAACACATTAATGATTTTAAAGGGTTTTTGGAACTTAAAAAAGATTCGGATCAGATCACTGCAAAAGCGTATAACAGTTTGAAAGCGTACGCTGATGCAATGATTGAGACCTGGCAATAGGCTGGATTAATCTATCACTATAATCTCCTGTGATGGACCTGGTATAGGGGGAACAAAGGAAACAATAATCTGGGACAGTTGTGAAACTGTCCCGCCTCCTTTAAGTAGGTTTAGAAACAGGGATAGATAATTCAATTGCAACTGGGCGGTATTTTTTCAGATATTCCAACACATATTTAAGGCGTTTTAAAGCTCTCTTGGCTTTTTACTAGATAGTAAACCCAAGGAAGTTCTGTTAGCTGCAATGATTAAGTTTTCAAAAGTAGGAGTGAAGATAATTGAAGAATTTGATTACAGTTATAGCCGTTTTATCATTGTTATTTTTACTTGGTGCTTGTTCGGTTCAAACTTCTGGGGAAGAAAGAGAGCTGCTTGTTAAAACGGAATACGGAAATATATCAAAAGATGATTTATTAAAAGAAGTGGCAAGTACCGAGCGTGGAAAAGAATTAATCCAAAAGTTGGTTTATATGCAAATTTTGAAAGGCAAATATGAGGTATCTGAAAAAGAAGTGAACCAGCGTCTGGGCGAAATAAAGGAACAGGTCGGAGATAAAGATGAGTATCCAATGTTCCTGCAAAAACAGGGATTTAAAAACGAAGAAGAGTTAAAGGAACATATCGAACAATCCCTTTATTTCTTTAAAGCAACAACAGAAGGAGTCACTGTCTCAGATAAACAAATAAAAGATTACTATGAACAACATAAAGATCAATACACCGAGGTAAGAACCAGCCATATTCTTGTTGATAATGAGTCAACTGCTGGAGAAATAGAGAAGGAATTAAAGAAAGGAACCGATTTCGCAGAATTAGCCAAAAAACAATCGACGGATCAAGTGTCCGCAGCAGAGGGCGGAGATTTGGGCTATCTTTCCGGACGTAGCCAGGAGATGGATCCGACATTTCTTGCAGCAGCTCTGAAATTGAAAAAAGGTGAAGTGAGTGTGCCCGTCAAGACAGTATTTGGTTATCACATCATTAAAGTAACAGATATAAAGGAGACGCCATTAAGCGATGTGAAAGATCAAATTAAACAGGCCCTTATGACTAAAGAGGCAAAACCGGTCCAGGAGATATTAAACAACTTGAATAAGGAAATTGAGATTGAAGAAGATGCTTTTAAAGATGCATTTAAGAATGAGGAAGCTAAATAATCAAATATTTTCACACAAGGATAAAATGTACAGCCATTAGTAGCTGGTATGATTAACGTTGAATGTTATTAAGTACATAGTTTTCGTTCATAAGCATTGTGGGGAGAACTTGGCAAAGCAAGGCGAGATTTAAATCCACGACCGAATTGCCTCGGTACCCTTAGGCCATTGAGAAATAGTAAAACAATTAAAAACGATTGGGCTCGGGTGATTAAATCTGGGCCTTTTGCTTGTCTAACAACCTTTTAAATAGTAGTTGGAAAGCCATCTATTTTTAAAAAAAGGTAAAACAGTCCATATTACCCAGTTATTTTCCATTGTTTCGACAACATTTTTCTTATGATTCAGGTAGTCTATTAATAAATTTAATAGTTTCCTGAATTTGTTAAAGAAAAAAGGGGGTAATTTTTTGAATCATAGTGTCAGGCGTCTGGTGTATTTGTGGTCCGCTTTCATTTTGGTTATCAATACTTTTTTAACTCCTGTTGCTTCGGCATCATTACAGGAAAAAGGTAAAGAGCAAGCGTCTCCATCTTCAGCTGTAAACAAAATTGACGATAAAGTTTATCAAGAACTTGAAGACAGAGAAGAGGTATCACTAATCGTAATAATGAAAGATCAAGTTGACGCTGCTAAGGTCTCCAAGGAAGCAAAGAAACAAGCGAACAACAAAAAACTACTTCCACAGGAAAAAAAGCATAACGTCCGGTCGCAAGTTTTAACGGAATTAAAAGCGAATGCCCATCGAACACAAGGAAAACTCCTTGAATTCCTTGGACAGGAAAAACAAAAAGGTAAGGTGAAAAAATTTAAATCTTACCATATTATTAATGCGGTATCTGTTACAGGCACAAAAGAATCTGTTAATAAAATCGCTGCGCTCGAAGAAGTTGACAAAATCTATTTAGATGAAGTGCATCAAATACATCCTGAAACGGAAATTGCTCAAAGCAATATTGATGAAAATATTGAGTGGAATGTAAAGCAGGTAGGGGCTCCAGAAGCCTGGGAGATGGGAATCGACGGATCCGGTACTCTGGTAGCAAGCATCGATTCTGGTGTTCAGTGGGATCACCCAGCATTGAAGGAGAAATATAGAGGTTATAATACATCAGATGGTTCAGTTGAACATCTATATAGCTTCTTTGACGCGGTCAATGGAGAAGCAGAAGGCTATGATGACAATGGGCATGGAACCCATGTAACAGGAACAATGGTTGGCGGCGAACAGGACGGGAAGAACCAAATTGGTATTGCCCCGGGAGCAAAATGGATTGCTGCTAAAGCATTTGATTCAGCAGGCAAAGGGGCTGATTCACATATCTTAGCTGCTGCTCAATGGATTTTGGCTCCTGGTGGACGAGTCGATATGGCTCCTGATGTCGTCAACAATTCGTGGAGCGGTGGTTCGGGGATGGATGAGTGGTTTTTAGCGGTTGTTCAAACATGGAGAGCCTCAGAAATTTTTCCGGTTTTTGCAGCAGGAAACGCTTCACTCATGAGTCCTAATGGGCCAGGCACAATTGCGAGTCCAGCAAATTATCCTGAGTCCTTTGCTGTTGGAGCTACTAATGATGACAATGAATTAGCGGATTTCTCCTTCCAGGGTCCTTCGCCTTACGGTGAAATTAAACCAGAAGTGACAGCGCCAGGAGTTAATATACGTTCTTCGGTTCCAGGTAGCGGTTATGAAGATAAATGGAACGGTACATCCATGGCGGCACCTCATGTTTCTGCGGCCGCGGCAATGCTCAGACAGGCAAATGCCAGCATAACCGTTGAGGAAATCGAGCAGATCTTAACTGAGACAGCGACACCATTGACAAATACGACCTATCCAAAATCACCGAATAATGGGTTTGGTCATGGTTTACTGAATGTGTTTGATGCCGTCCTCTCCGTAACAGTCGGTATGGGTACGATAAAAGGGAATGTAACCATTGAGGGAGAAGATACAGAAAATCCGAAGTATGAACACACTGCTATTGCTGAGGCTGATCAGGGAGTACAAATCGATTTATCGATCCTTGCCAGTGATAATGTAAGCGTCGAATCGGTAAAATTAAAGTATAAAATGAATGACGGGGCATGGAACACAGTCGATTCAGAAAGGACCTCAGGAAATTACTTATCAGGAGAATACTCTGCAACTATTCCTGCAGGCTTAACTGAAAATGGAACACTGACTTATCAATGGGTCATTACCGATTTTGTTGGGAATACAGTAACGACCGAACAGTATGTGGTAACCGTTAAGGAAGGAATAACAACTGGCTATTTTGAAGACTTTGAAACGGAGCCTGTTGAATGGACTGTTGTCGGACAAACTTCAACAACGAATTGGGAATGGGGAATCCCAACATCTGGACCAAACAGTGCAGCTTCAGGAGAAAAGGTATACGCTACTAATTTGGAAGGCAACTATACCAATGGAATGAGAGAAATGCTTGTCATGCCATCTATTTTTCTTTCCGGAGATCAAGCCTATCTGCAGTTCAAGCAATGGCACAGCTTTGAAGTGTCAGCCTCAACCGGGACCGCTTATGATTATGGATATGTCATGGTATCTCCAAACGGACAAGATTGGACGCAGCTAGCGATGGTAAAGGGAAACTCAAATGGCTGGGTAGATGCAGAGGTGGATTTATCAGCTTATACGGGGAAGGGATTGTACATCGCATTCTATACATTTTCTGACTCCAGTGCTAATAGGCCAGGCTGGTATATTGATAATGTCGCATTATCATCTACATCAAATCAATCTGCCAACAATAGCCTGACTGCTATTGAACAAAAAGATTCTGAGATTAAGAGCTCCGAGGAAGAAGAAGAAACCGCTCCAACATTATTGCCATTACAGGCTCAGGTTAGTGTTGTGGAAACAGGGCGTTCAGCTAGTACGAACCCGCAGAATGGCAGCTTTACACTTATTCATCCAGCAGGCGAATACACTGCAGTAGCCGAATCATATGGGTACCATCCGAAATCTAAAACCATACAAGTTGTTGACAAACAAGAGACTGCAGCAGATTTCACACTTGAGGAAAAACTGATTGGAAACATTACCGGTATCGTGGTTAATGAGTTAACGGGTGAACCGATTGAAGGTGCGAAAGTCTACTTAGTAGAAGACGCAAATATCGAGCCAGCTGTGACTGATGAAGAAGGTTCATTTGCTCTGTCAGCCTTTGAGGGCAGCTATAAGCTGAAGGTTTCTCATCCGATGCACTACCCGAAGGATGTCTCCATCGTAGTGGGAGGAAATGCTGAAACAGTACAAAACTTTTCTATGAATCCGATTCAAGGCTATTCAGAAACACTGACCTATGACGATGGAACAGCAGAATCACTCAACTATTTTCATACGGAAGGGAACGGCTGGGCTGTTAAAATGTCATTAGTTGAAGGTGAAAGTAGAGGTGTTTTAACAGGTGGCATGTTCAAATTTGATGGAGGAAACCGACCGGACCCAGGTGGAACAGAATTTATTGTAGAGGTATTCGATGCTTCTGGTCCGAATGGCTCTCCTGGGAAAAAGATAGCCGGTCCGTTAAATACAGAAGCCGTCCGTTCCTACACTAATTGGACGTATGTCGATCTAAGTGGCGAGGAGATTGTAGTCGGGCGAGACTTCTACCTGGCCTATATTCAAAAGAATCCATTCCCATATATTCCTGCTATCAATAGAGATACAAATGGTACATGGTCAGGAAGAAGCTATTCGTATATAGATGGGAACTGGAAACAGACCGTAAAATCTGATGGAAATTACATGATCCGTGCCACTGTGGCCTATGATCATGCCGTTCCGGAAATTACAATTCCAGAAAGTAAAATCTTCACAGCAGATGATGTAATTACGGTAGAAGGTAAAGCACAGCCGAATACGGAGGTTTACCTGTATAACAAGGGTGTTGAATCGGCAATTGTTACTTCTGGTGCTGATGGACTTTTTACAGGAGAAGTTTCTTTAGCAAAAGGGGAAAATGTTTTAACAGCCAAAGCTGCTCAAGGTACGGGACTTTCGCGACCTTCAAATGCACTGACCGTAATCCTTGACCAGGACAAACCAGTAGTTTCAATCCAGTCTCCAACCGAGGGTGAACGCTTCAATAAAACTACGGTAACCGTAAAAGGAAATGTAGACGACAAATACCTGGATACTGTTTCAGTTATGGGTATAGAAGCAACGGTCACAGATGCTACTTTTGAGGCTGAACTTGAATTAGAGCAAGGTGAAAACATTATCAGGGTTTTAGCTAAAGATTTGGCAGGCAATGTAACAACTACAGAGGTAACAGTTGATGTCGATTCGATTGCCCCGGTTATTACGATCGAATCACCTGGAGAGGGAGAAGTAACACACAAGAAATCTGTTACTGTAAAAGGACAAGTAGAAGATTTGAATTTATCTTTCGTCAGGGTAAATGGAAAAGAAATCGGTTTGAAAAATGGTGTCTTCAGTACAAATGTAACATTAGAAAATAATGAAAATATCATTATGGTTTGGGCTAAAGATACATTTGGAAATGAAACCTGGAAACAGTTAAAAGTTGTTTATGCAAGTAAGGGTGGAAAGTAAAATATAGATACCAAAAGGTGCTGTCTCATTTAGAGACAGGCCTTTTTAGTTTGGCTGGAGAGTATGTTTGTAATTAACAAATACTATATCCAAAAGGTATTTCTTCAAACATAAAGAAGTGAGCTATCTGAATATAAAAGACTCTGTCCTGACGTGGTTTAATTCTCTTTCTAAATGCGTTGTAAAAAGCGAAGCCTTCTTTTAGCAAGGCCCCTAGTTCTATTATTTCTTATTGGCTACTCCATAGTTATAACATCGTCCTATATGAAAAAATCTGTGGTGCTGTCATTGAGTTTTTTTCTTTTAGAATAAACTTAAAGGATTATGAATTTTTATGTAGAAATTAGTAAGTGGAGATATTTCGAAATACGTAATAGATTCAAACGAGTTAGAGGGCAAGATAGAATTTGATTATGATAAATAAGTCTTTGTGCCTTAATCAAAGGGGGCAATTTTTTTGATTACAGTAAAAGAGTTTTCAAGAGAATTGGAAAAGGAAAATATTGTATTGGTCAGCGGCAAGCAGAATGAAGGTTTAAAGATTTCTTATATTACTAGTTTAGAGCTTACGGAAAAAACATCCCGAGTAAAAGCGGAAGGTTTCGTCATGTCTACTTTTCATGCTTTTAAGAACGAAACTCAGATAATTAACTATATAGGATGGCTGAAGGAAGTCGGAATAAGTGCGTTAGGTTTTCATACGGCTTCAAGAAAAGGAATTCCCAAAGAAGTCTTAGAATTTACAAACACTAATGCCATACCACTTTTTGAGATTCCAGAAGAAATACCTTACTACACTATTATTGAAATATACAATTCCATGGTAAACAAAAGAGAAAAAGAGCAAGCTGCAAAGTTATATAAACTAAATGAAAAACTAATGGAAATTGTTCTTTTGGAAAAAGATTTGAATTCAATTGTAAAAGTTATAGGAGATCATATTAACAATGTTGTTTGTGTTCTTGATCCGTATTTCGAATTAATTGCTTATTGGAAAGCGGAGGGACAGACCAGGAAGGATATAAAACGGTTAATTGATTCTGTGATAAATCAGCATAAAGAGAATCTTTTAAAAGTACGATTCACAAATCGTGATACGACGATAATCCTGAATAATGAAATTAGTCTATCAGGAGAGTTTAAGGTATTTCCTTTATTCTCAAAACAAAATTTTATGGGCTATATACTTATTTCTCAAAATGAAATTACAGATAAATATTCCGAAGATGTAATTAAGAATGGTATACGCGCTCTAAGTCTTGCTGCCCATAATAAAAATACAATGCTTGATTTTCAAAAAAATAAAGATTTTAAGTTGTTCGAGAGCATTTTTAATAAAGAGTCAGTCGATATCAGTCATTCTGACTTTTATATGGATCTTAAAAAGGTTAAAAGTGTTTTTCAAGTTCAAGTCTCTTCCCCGGAAGCAATAAATTCATTACTACAGATGTTTTCAGAGCTTTTGCTAGGTGACGAAGTTAATTCTCGGATATGGATTTATGACAGAAAAATTGTTGGAGTAATTAATACAAGCATAGATGAAGAGAAAATTACTAGTTTACTAAAAACTTTTCCTGATCTTCGAATTGGAGTAAGTTTACTAGAAGGAATTCAAAACGTTAAGGATATTAAGACAATGTACGATCAATCATCGATAGCATTAGCACATTCAAAGTTTCATAACGTACCAATAATATTCTGGCATACATTAGGCATAGAAAAAGTATCATACAGTATACTTTCACACCAATTATACGAAAATTTTGATGAAGAAGTGCTTGGCCCTTTGATTTCATTTGATAAGGAGAAGAACGCTAATCTGACTGATACGCTTTATGTTTATTTAAAGCATTTTTTTAACTTGCAGAAATCAAGTACGGAATTATTTATTCATCCAAATACGGTAAAGTATAGGCTGCAAAAAATAAATGAATTATTAGGCATGGAACTCCATGATTCTTCCAATTACTCCATGCTTATGATGGCCTTTTCTATTCATTTTTTTAAAAAGAAAGAGAATCTATAACAATCCTCCTTTGTTTAAAAGAGACAAATTGTTGTCTCTTTTTTGTTTGCCCATTACAATGCAAAGATTTTTTTCTATTGCTATAATTTTGAAAAGTCCAACAATAAGGAGGAGATAAAGGTGTCAACAGAAGAAAAATGGATTTTAAAAAATGGTCAAGTCATTGATGGAATTAACGATGAGGTTCTAGATAATCATTACGTTAAGATTGTAAGCGGTGACATAATGGCGGTTGAAAAGGGAGAGCCAGACGATATAGAAGGGTTCGAGGTAATTGATTGCACCGGAAAGTTTATAGTTCCTGGATTAATTGACTGTCATGTCCATCTCGTTTGGGATGGAAGTGCAGATCCTCAATCTGTCATAAAAAACGAGGAAAATGACAGGATTGTTCTCGAAGCGTACAAGCATGCATTGGATACACTTAAGCTGGGTGTGACGACTGTACGTGATTTAGGAGCTCCTGACCGTACGGTACTACATGTAAGGAATGTCATTGATTCAGGCTTATTGGTTGGCCCTACAATAATTGCCTCTGGTGCACCAATCTGTATGACGGGCGGACATGTTTATTACCTGGGCTATGAATCTGATGGAGCTGACGAGGTACGCAAGAATACCAGGAAAGTTTTGAAAGAAGGAGCAGATCTCGTAAAAGTAATGGCAACTGGAGGTATTTATACAAAAGGTGAAGAGCCCGGGTCGGTTCAATTGACCGTTGAGGAATTAAGTGCCGCTAAAGAAGAAGCTCTTAAGAAGAACAAAAAGGTCGCTGCACATGCAGATGGGCTTGAAGGTATTATGAATTGTCTGGAAGTGGGAATCGATACAATTGAACATGGAATTTATGCAAATCAACAAGCTTTAGAAATCATGAAGAATCAAGGTACGTTTCTTGTGCCGACAATGGCAGTCATGAGACAGTTGACAAGCAGTCCGGATATACCAGCCTATGCTCTTGAAAAAGCAAAGCAAGTAGTGGAACCGCATTTCAATATGCTAAAAGGAGCAGTTGAGATTGGAGTTAAGATTGCAACAGGAACAGACTGTGGTGGTCCGCTGACGCCGCCATCCTTCTATTTTGATGAATTAGCGATAATGCATGAAGCGGGAATGTCGCAAATGGAGGTAATCAAAGCATCAACCAGTATTGCTGCAGAATGTCTGGGCGTAGATGACCAAATTGGCAGTATTGCTCCTGGCAAACTTGCTGATTTGCTCATATTGGAAAAGAATCCACTTGAGGATCTTAATGTCTTACGAGAGGAAAAGTTGATTATGAAAAAAGGGAGTTTTGTTAATTAAACGATCATAAAAAAATGAAGAGGTGAGGCTTTTTGAATATTTACCTGATAGCAGTTGTCATTTATTTAGTTTTCATGGCGATGGTTGGTCTGTATTTCGCTAAAAAATCCGTGAAAAATAGCGATGATTTCATGGTTGCTGGACGTAGTTTGCCCCTATTTATAGTAATGGGTACATTGCTCGCCACATTTGTTGGCTCAGGCACGGTCGTTGGTGGAGCAAGTTTTATCTATCAATATGGACCATTTGCTGCCATTTTTAATCTTTCTGGCGGGATTGTTGGAGCAGTAATTTTATATTTTATCGCAGGTAAAATACGAAAGGTAGAAATTTATACTGTACCTGAACTATTGGCAAGGCGCTTTGGAAATGGAGCTCTTTACATCTCCTCCGTTATTATAATATTTGCGTTTGTTGGTATAGCTGCCTACCAGTTTACAGGTGGAGCTTACGTTTTGCAGTTGACGACTGGAATACCGTTAGAAATAGGCGCGATTATCATGTGCGCTCTCGTAATATTCTTAACTGTCAGTGGTGGACTTTTCTCTGTAGCTTATACCGATGCACTAAGTGCGATATTGATTATCCTCGGTTTTATTATAGGTGTTCCATTTGCCCTTAACGCTGTAAATGGATTTGATGGTCTGGCACTATCTTTGCCTGAAACAGCTAAGTCTTGGAATGGCGGATTATCTTTTCCGCAGTTGCTTGGTTACTTTTTACCTTTGTTTTTACTCGTATTAGGTGATCAAAACATGTATCAAAGATTCTCTTCTGCTAAGGATCCTAGCGTTGCTAGACGATCTACGATTGGATTCCTGGTAGGAAGTATTTTTGTAATCAGCTTAACCATTTTGTTAGCAACAACCTCTATTGTTCTTTTCCCTGAAATTAAACCTGATACAGCTATCTTATCGCTTGCAATTGAAGGTGTACCATTGGTAGTTGGGTTACTGATTCTTTGTGCAGCTGTTGCTTTCATCATAACAACTGCCACATCGTATTTATTATCAGCATCTGGCAACATTGTCCGTGATTTGATAGAAAGTTCTAGTAAAAATAAGATATCCGAGAGCAAACTGTTATGGTACAACCGAGTGACTGTCTTTGTACTCGGGATTCTAGCTTATGTACTGGGGCAATTCTTTCCAAGTGTTTTAGCAATTCAAATGTATTCTTATACCATGTATGGAGCATCATTAACACCTGCTATTTTGGCGACCGTATTATGGAAACGAGCCACGAAAGCAGGAGTGGTGAGTTCGATGATCGTTGGCGGATCAGCAACAATGATTTGGGAAATCGGATTAGATAGGCCTTTGGATTGGAATAGTGTCCTGTTTGCTCTTCCTTTATCTGTACTGACGCTGATTATTATTAGTTTAGTCACACAAAACAAGGATCTTTCAACAGATAGTAAAAATCATTTTGCAGGCTGAATGAATGGAATATGAGAAGGAGTGATTAATTTGGATTCATCAAACAGAAAAGATAGATTGAAAGATTATATGAAGAAACAATCCATTTCAGCTGTGTTTATTTTTAATGCCGATCACCAGTTTTATATTACTGGTTTTAAGGCTCTTATTTACTCAAGGCCAATTGTCTTTCATCTCCAAGAAAAATCAACAATGATAGTTCCAGGGCTTGAGGAAACACATGCAAAGGAACATGCTAAAGTTGACGAAGTACTTGTGTATTTTGAACATCCAAATGCTAATGGAACTGAGACAACACATAACGAGCATATTAGAACATTACTCAATCAATGTCCTGATAACTCCAAAATTGGCGTTGACTTATCAAATATCCCTGGTGATATTCTTCTTAATCTAAAAGAATTGGGATATCAGGTTGTAGATATTGGCCAATTTATTACGAAAATGCGCTTTGTTAAAGATCATCAGGAAATTTACATGCTCGAACAAGCAGGCCAACTAGTGAATTTAGCTGTGAAGAAATCCTTGGAACAAGTTCGTGAAGGAGTAACGGAAATGGAGATTGATGCTGCTGGGAATGCAGCCCTTTTTGAAGCAACTGCGACTAAACACCCAGAATCAGTCATTGATATCGTGGTAATGTCTCCATCTGGCTTAAAAAGGAGTGTCATGCCACATGTATTTTCAAATACCCGGAAAATAGAATCTGGTGACGTCATCATTCACAGTCGGCAGGTTGGATTGAATGGCTATCGAGCTGAATTAGAGAGGACAGTAATAGTTGGAAAACCGACAAACGAGCAGAAAAAGGCCTTTCAAGCCGCTATAGAAGCACAACAACGTGCGATTGAATTTATTAAACCTGGTGTGAAACTATCTGAAGTAGATTTAGTAGCTCGGCAGGTATTCGAACAGGCTTGCCTCGAAAAATATGCCATCCATCGAACAGGTCATGGTATTGGTGTATCAGCTCATGAACAGCCATTTTTACGATTCGACCATCATGATGTCATTGAAGAAGGTATGGTTTTTTCCATTGAGCCGGGTATTTATATACCAGGAGTAGGCGGATTCAGACATTCGGATACTGTAATTATTACTTCTGATGGATGCCGCTTAATTACTGAACACCCATATGACATGGAATCTTTACTTTTCTAATCACATGTCAAAAGAAAGGAAGAAGTACCGGTACTTCTTCCTTTACAATTTCAGGAGGGAACGGAATGGAATATATACTTTCAAATGTCAATTTACTGTATGGTGAGGAATTGGAACTGAAAAAGAATTACGCCATTTGGATAAAAGAGGGAAGGATCAAAACTATCATTCAAGATTCTGTACTTCCAATTGGACTTGATGTAATTGATGGTGAAAGTGGGTATCTTATTCCAGGATTAATAGATTTACATATACACATGATGTGGGATGGTTCTTTGAATCCAGTTCATACTTCAGAATCAGAAGGCTATGAACAAATGTTGATCAGATCTATTTCAAACTGTCACACATATCTCCAACATGGTATTACAACAGTTAGAGATATTGGTTCTATAGAAGACATTGCTCTCCATGTAGCAAAAGGGATCAAAAGAGGTCTAATTCCGGGCCCAGAGGTTATTGCAAGTGGGAAGACATTAACCATGACTGGTGGGCATGATCCTTTTTGGGCGCAATTTGTTGACGGAAAAGATGAGGCCTTAAAGGGTGTTCGCCGGCAAATCTATAAGGGAGCTGAGGTAATTAAAGTCAGTGCAACTGGTGGAGTTTATGGAAGGACGGAAGGTGAAGAAGTAGGGAATGCTGAACTAAGTTTTGAGGAGATAGAAGTCATATGTAATGAAGCACATCGTTTTGGTCTTAAAGTAGCCTCCCATGCTATTGGCAGGGCAGGAATTTATAACTCAATACTTGCAGGTGTTGATACCATAGAACATGGGCATTTTTTAGATGAGGAATTAGTTACTATAATGGAAACAAGAAATACAGCATGGATTCCAACACTGTATGTATACAAGCAAATTGCTACAGGAGAAGGAATTCCTTCCTATGCACGAGAGAAGGCTATTGAGATTGTCAATATTCATCGGGAGGCTTTTAAATCTTTCTTTAACCGAGATATTTTAATTGGCGCTGGCTCTGATGCTGGCTCACCATGCACCTCACATAGTGCTCTAATCGATGAGTTGAAAACAATGTATGAGATTGTTCAAGATACAAAAAAAATATTAAAAACAGCCACAGTGAATGCTGGGAAGATATTAGGAAGAGAAGTAGGCCAAATTAAGGTGGGATTTGCAGCAGACTTCGTTCTGCTTAAAGAAAACCCACTTGTCGATCTAGGAAATTTATTAACAATCAAAAAAGTTATTGTAAAAGGGAAAAGGGTATCTAATTTATAAGAACGCCCCTTAAATAAAAACAGAAAGGATCATGTGCAGTGGCTATAGCGAGAGACTTTTTCATGGCGTTGTCAAAAAATCAGTTATTAAATGCTAGTGCAAAAAAGTGGGGATTAAAACTAGGTGCAGGCAAGGTTGTTGCAGGAATCGATATAGATGGGATGATAGATTCTGTTAAAAATTTAAATTCTCAAGGTATTAGTGCTACAGTTGATCACCTTGGTGAATTTGTCTTTAATAAACAGGAAGCAATAGAGGCGAAAGAGAATATCCTTAAAACATTGCAAGCCATAAAACTATCAGATGTAGATGCACATTTATCAATTAAGTTAACACAGGTGGGGCTCGATGTTGATTATGAATTTTGCCTAAATAATATGAGGGATATATCAAAGGTTGCAAATGAATACGGAATTTTTGTAAATATTGATATGGAAGATTACAGTCATCTCCAATTGACGTTTGATATAATAGAAGAGTTGCGTTACAAATACGACAACATAGGAACTGTAATTCAGGCATACCTTTACCGTTCAGAAAACGATCTTGAAAGATTGAAGCATATTCGATTACGACTCGTAAAAGGTGCATATAAGGAAAATGACCAAGTCTCTTTGCAAAAAAAGGAAGAAATTGATGCCAACTACTTGAAATTAATCAAAAAACGACTGCAACACCCAGGCTTCACATCAATCGCAACACATGATCATAATGTTATAAATGAAGTAAAACAATTTGTAATCGAGAATGATATTCCGAAAGATAAGTTTGAATTCCAAATGCTATATGGTTTCCGAACAGATATGCAGCTAGAACTAGTAGAAGAAGGATATTCCTTCTGTACATACGTACCATTTGGGCATGACTGGTATGGGTATTTTATGAGAAGACTAGCAGAACGCCCGCAAAACTTGAATCTTGTGTTGAAAAGTTTAGTGGCCAAATAAACTTCTTACTAATATTGATTGGCCGCTTAGCACATTTTTAGAAATTAGCCTGCAAACTCTCTTTTTGGCATGTTGAATTGTGAAGTGGGGATCTAAATGAGATGAAAGCAAGGTTAATTGAAAGCTGCTTCAAAAAAATAGGCTGAACCAGGTAAGATGCTGGTTCAGCTTATTTAGGCTATTACGCAGGTCTTGGTCACCTTTAGTTCCTATTAAAAACCTCCGGTTAATATGAGAGCCACATAAATACGTTAACTCATCGCATTAAGCTTTAAAAAATTCCTGTCAGTAAAGCCTATTTGTATAACCTTCTTTCAATTCCTCTGCTACTTGTTCTGCAGAAACATTCGGAATCTTTGAGTGAGCGACTAACATGCTGGGAACTGAGGGGAGAGTCTCTTTCTCCAGCCATGTATCAGGCTTCCATAATTCAGATCTGATAAATGCTTTTGCACAATGTGCATAACATTCTTCAACTTCTACTAAAATACCAATCAAAGGAGCTTTTCCATTCACTGCACTATTCTCAAGCAGTTCAGGATCACGACTAATATAAGCTTTACCATTTATTCGTAAGGTTTCACCTAATCCAGGGATAAGAAAGAGCAGGCCAATATTAGGGTTAGTAATGATATTGTGGACAGAATCCATTCTTCGGTTTCCCGGCCGTTCAGGAATAAATAAATACTTTTCATCAAGTACTGTCACAAACCCAGGTGCGTCTCCACGTGGTGAAACATCACATTTACCGCTTATATGGGAAGTGGATAAAGATAAAAAGGGGGATTTCGAAATGAAGTTTCTGCAATGATCATCAACAAAAGAAATGACTTTATTGGCTGCCCTTTGGCTAGGATTTCCGATAGCGGAACGAAACTCTTCAAATTCTTTTTGTGTAGAAATTATGTGTTTATATTTAATAGTCATGGAATCACCTTTCAAAATGGAATATATACCAATAATACCATTTTATTGATGAGATAGATTCAGTAAATTCTAGTCAGCATGGGATCAAGTTCGACTAGTATCTTCATGTGTTATTACTAATAACCTCTTAATTGAATGAATAAATATTAAAAATCGACCCTCCTCGATTTATTTCCCAACGCTTACTAGGTCTTTCCTCTCTTTACCATAAATGTTAATAAATTAATATTTAATTAATACTAGATTAATAGAGGCAATATATGATGGAGAAGGAAAGAGAAGCATTACATAGCGGTTAAATCATCCTTTAAAGGGGGAGAACGATGAAGAAAAAATGGAAAAAGGGACTCAAAGCCACTGTAGTTTCCGCAGTTATGGCAAGCACGTTGATTTCTCCAGCATCAACGTTAGCACTTGGAAACTTCGATTTGAAATCGCCGGTCGTTCAGACGCCGATCAATCAGTACAATGCCAATCTGGCCTCTGGTGTCATGGAAAAGCACTACACCTTTGAAAACAAGGAAGGGAAAAAGCTTGAGAGTTTTGTTGTTGAGGTAGACATGCAAGATTCAACAGTTGCTATTGAAGCGGGCACACCTAATGATGGCACTGACTTCGGTTTGCAGCCGGTCAGGAAGCAGGCGGAAGCAGCAAACGGTGAAAACCATACCGTAGTCGCTGCAGTGAATGCTGACTTTTACAATATGGCAACAGGAGAGCCATCAGGCTATGTCTATAAGGATGGACAGGCCATTAAGGACAAGTCGCTGTCATCACAGGAATTCTTTGCGATTAAAAAGTCAGGCGAAGCTGTGATTGGAACTCCAGGCCAATTTGAAGGAATGAAGGATCAAATCAAAGAGGCTTTAGGCGGAAATGCGATTCTAGTAAAAAACGGCGAAGTCTATCAGACTCCGCAAACCGGTGCGGATAAAGAGCCTCGGACAGCCGTCGGTATCAAACAGGATGGAGATGTGTTTTTTGTAGTAGTAGACGGAAGGCAGGAGCCTTATTCTGCGGGAATTTCCATGCCGGACCTGGCTCAAATGATGATTGACCTTGGAGCGGTGAGTGCACTTAACCTGGATGGCGGAGGGTCCTCAACCTTCACAACACGTGAATTAGGGGGAGATCAGCTGGAGGTTGACAATAAACCATCTGATCGGTCAGAAAGAAGCGTCGCCAACTCGTGGCTGATTGTTTCCAATACTCCTTCTGATCATGTTTTTGATTCAGCTTATGTCCAGCCATATGACCAGTCGTTCACGCCCGGATCAACAATAGCCTTCTCCGCAAAAGGCAGGGATAAGTCACTGGCTTCTGCTCCGCTGCCAGAAGCTGGACTAACATGGGAGCTGTCCGATCCTTCATTCGGTACAATCCTCGAGAATGGCACATTTGTTTCCAATGGAAAAACAGGACAATTTCATGTTGTTTTAAAGCATGAAGGGAGAGAAGTGGGCAAAAGCATCATCGAAATAGCCCAGCCGGAAGAAATGTCATTTTCGGCTGCTGAACTGACGGCAGCTAGAAACAGCGAAGTGAATCTTGGACTCATCACAAAGTTTCAAAAACGGGAAGTAGACTGGAACTTAAACGATATTGAATTTGAGATACCAGAAGGAATGGGAGCCATTGATGATGCGGGCGTACTGCATACGGGAGAGCAAAATGTAACCGGGATGATCAAAGCCCGTCTCAAGGGTACGGATCACTCTGCTGAAATGAAGGTTTCAGTCGGGAAGCTTCCTGAAGTAGTGTTCGATTTTGAAAAAGACCTAGGAAGCTGGAGGACGGCCACTGCCAACCGCGGTGAAAAAGGGGCTGTGAGCCTATCGAAGTATCCATCCCCAGTAAGGTTCGGCAATCAGTCATTGAAGCTGGATTTTGATTTTACTAATTCACCGGTAGGGACAACACTTGGAGTTTATGCAGGTCCAGGTGTGAATACAACAATCAATGATAATCCTACAGGAATCGGAATGTGGGTTTATGGGACGCCTGAAGCTCAAGGCTATTGGCTGCGCATGCTCATCGTTGATGGAAATAACAAAAGCCAGGCCCTCAATGTTACTGGTGAGAAGCCAGGCATCGACTGGACGGGCTGGAAATACGTTGAGGCCGAAATCCCAGACTCTTTTACCGGTCCTTTCAAACTTTCAGGGACCCAGACAATCCGGTTGATGTCTACAAAATCGGGAATCACCGGACCGATGACAAAAGGTTCTATCTATGTTGATAACATCCGTGCCGTTTACGGTGAAAAAATGGATGATTTGTATCCACCGGAGATTCAGTCCATTAACGTGGAAGGCAAGAATTTTACGACCAGTGCAGTGAACCTGAAAGCAGAAGTCAATGAGTATGAAGATGATCCATTCAAAACGGGAATTGACTGGGAGAAAATCAATGTATTTGTTGACGGCAAGAATTATACCGGCGCCGAAGGCCATTTCTCCTATGATATGGACGGAAGCATATCTTTAAGCGGACTGAACTGGGCAGACGGAACGCATAAAGTAACGCTGATGGTACCTGACCAGTTTGGCAACCAGGCAATCAAGACCGTGTATTTTACGGTTAATACTGGTTCAGCAAAAATCGATTTGATGAAGAAGCAAGAAAAAGCCCTTCTCGGGGATGTGTTTGAGCTGTCTGTCAAGGCGACAAATCCGAATGAGATAACCGGGTCTGCTATTAAGCTTCAAGTAGACAAGAATTTCCCGGTAGAGGATGTACAGTTTGCGGATGCCTTTAAGACGAGTACATTCAATTATGAAGAAGAGACAGGATTGCTGACCATGAATATTGTCAAGAGCGGTGAACCGGCTGCCAATGAAGAGGCGGCATTCATCAAAATCAGGATTCCTGCTTCAGTGACGGAAGGCAGCAAGTTAACTTATGAAATTTTGGAAGCTTACTTTAACTACCAGACTCCAAAGGGTGAAAGCTTTGTTTCAACCTTTTCAATGGAACCTGTAAGCGTAAATGTGGAAGGAGCCTATGCTATTGAAGGAGAGCCTATCCTGATTGGAAAGCCGTTCACCTTGACTATCAAAAATGACCAAAACTCAGTGGAAAAAGACACGGAAGTATATGCTCTAGTCGATGGTACAAATGAGCCTGTTCTGTTGGGGAAGACGGACCACGAAGGCAAGCTCGTGGTTGAATCGCTGACAAGTGAGGTAAAGAAAGTTGCCCTTTATGCTGTGAAGGATGGCAAGTATTCGTTCAAATGGAATACACAAACCTATCCTGCACTAGCAGAAATCGACGAAATGAAGAACCTCTTATCCACTCCAACAGGAAATCCTTATAAGGAAAAGGCGTTCACCTGGATGTCCAGCCCATTGGCAGAAGGAGAAAGTATGATCCAATTTGCCAGAAAGCAGGACTATGACAGGAAGGGTGAAGCCGCTCTTGAAACGGTTAATGGATCGTCCAGCAGCCAGGTTTTCTCAGGCGAGCAGGATATCAAGAAAAACGGAATGGTCAGAGTGAATGAAGTGAAACTGGAGAAATTGCAACAGGATACTGCCTACATCTACCGGGTTGGTGATGGGAAAAACTGGTCAGAATTTGATGAATTCACGACATTGAAAAGAAAGCAAAGCTTCGAGTTTGCTGTCCTCGGGGATACTCAGTCTCCTTCAGACCTGACTGATTTTAATAAAATCCTTGGAGATTTGAATGAAAAGGACCTATCATTCATGATTCATGTCGGAGATCTGATTGATGAATCGTCCAAGTTCCGGCAGTGGGATAGCGCTTTGAAATCACTGAGCCAGTACGATAAGATTCGCACAACCGATTTTGTCGGAACTTTAGGAAACCATGAATACATGGGCGACGCAGATGGCAGTCTGGCCAAAGCGATTTTCAACTCACCTGAAAATGGTCCAGAAATCGACCGGGGCGGGACATATTCAGTTGATTACAATAACATGCACATCAGCGTGTTAGGGTACACGAGCGAGAGAGAAGTACTGGAACAGCAGCTTGAGTGGCTGAAACAGGATGTGAAGAATTCAGACAAGCCGTGGAAGATCCTTGTGACACATAAGCCGCCGTATTTTACAAATCCGTTTGGCGGAAATGACATCATGAAGGAAAAACTGCCTCCAGTCGTTGATGAGCTAGGAATCGACATCGTCTTCTCAGGCCATGACCACTCATATGGCAGGACGAAAAAATTGAAGGCCGGCAACGAAGATTCAAACGGTACTGTTTATGTAGTAGCCGGAACAACTGGCAAAAAACACTACGACGCTGTTGCTGATGAGAAATTTGAATATGTAAACATGGAGTACATCGCTGTTTCCATGCAGGCAAAGGTTGATAAAGACAAAATCACCTTTACGACGGTTACATCCGACGGAGAGGTCATCGATGAATTTACAGTAGTGAATGAAGATTATTTTTCAGTAGAATAAAAGCCAAAGACAAGGCCAGCCCTATAATCAGCAAGGGTCTGGCCTTTCTTTATGTTTCATCATTGCATCCCATCAGCTAGGTGAAATTGTGGATAGAGATCGCCATTCTAGCATATAAATGGGTGCAGCCATTTTCCGAAATGCAGGTGATTGAAATGGAAGTACAAAAAGGTTTTCAGAATTTATCAAAGCGGAACATGGATTTTGAAGAAGTTTTCGAGCATATTCTAACATTCATCAAAGTGCAGCCAAGTGGCAGCCACCGATTGATCATAGGCACGGACTCCCAAGTACATAGTATGTACACACGCTTCATAACAGGTGTTGTCATACAGCGGGAAGGCAAAGGTGTGTGGGCATGTTACCGGTCCGTTAATATAGCAAGGCGAATTGAATCCCTACAGGAAAAAATTTCGATGGAGACAACCTATACACAGGAAGTTGCCTATATGTTCACTCCGGAGAAACAAAACCAAATTATCGATCTATTGCTGCCTTACGTCAATGAAGGAGCCAGCTTCAAGATGGTGGGCCATTTAGACCTTGGCCGAAGCACGAAAAACAAAACAAGAGTGTATGTGAATGAGATGATTCAGCGGATTGAGTCAATCGGGCTGGAAGCAGAAATCAAACCTGATTCATTTGTGGCGTCGAGCTATGCGAACAAGTATACTAAGTAGATTCTGATCTTGAACATCCCGTTCAGGACTATTTTTTTTGTCAATGTAATTGAGGACGTTTTAAAAAAAAGGTGTACGGGGGATTATATTACTTTTCTTAGATTGCTGGTCTAATAGAAAAGCGGTTTTTTCGCCATTAAAATAAGACCTTGAATAAGGTCTTGAAAAATCCACTCTCAATTTTATGGTTCACTTCTGTTTCGCCTTTAATCGTTTTATTTTTCTCTTATGTGTTCTTATAGCTGTTTGCTTATCCTTTAAACTGGTGGTAATCACTCCATAACTTTCGACAACCACCAGATTATTGTTCCCTCCTTGATAATTCCTATAGGAAATTAACAGAAATATCATCCTTCCTCTATGAATAATATTTGTTTTTCCTTTTTATTGTTCAACCACAATCATTCTAGCTTTTGTTTTTTAAGTTAAGATTAAGAACCGATTAAGGTTTCTTTAATTATATTTTTTGGTTCACTAGGCCACTTTCTAGACGTATTTAACAGATCGATAATAAAACTTCAATTGCAACCTTCCCAAGTTGAAACTGCAGTCTCTCCAAATTTTTTAATATAATTATTTTCATATTAATGTTGTTTCTTCAATATCATTTGAGACGAGTCATTGAAGGAATACAAATCTTTTTATGGAACTTAAATAGGGACCTTGTAAAATAAGTTGATTCCAATTGGAGTCGCGCGAAATAATGATTTCAAACTAATCACAACTGCCATTCAATGGAGGCTTGTCATGAATAATGAGAGTATAGTAGATGTAAAAGGGTTGAAGAAACGATACGGCAGCTTTACTGCTGTTAATGGAGTTTCTTTTCAAGTTAAAAAAGGAGAAATTTTCGGTCTGCTTGGTCCGAATGGTGCTGGCAAGACGACCACGATTGAAATGTTAGTGGGCTTGAGAAAGCCAGATGAAGGAACCGCAACATTAGCGGGCTTCGATGTAATCAAAGAAGTGAACAAAGTCAAAGAGGTAATCGGGGTACAGCTTCAGTCCACCTCTTTGTTCGAATTGTTAAAAGTAGAAGAAATCCTGCGTTTGTACGGAAGCTTTTATCCGACTCACGTGGATATTGATGGATTAATCGAAGATATGCTGTTGACGGAGAAGCGGAATGACAGGATTAAAGGACTATCAGGCGGGCAAAAGCAGCGTCTTGCGATTGCACTTGCGCTGATTCATGACCCGGACATTGTTTTCCTCGATGAGCCAACGACCGGGCTTGATCCGCAGGCAAGAAGGACTCTTTGGGACATCGTCCTCCGGTTGAAAGAGGGAGGGAAAACAATTATTCTCTCGACGCATTACATGGATGAAGCCCATGTGCTCTGTGACCGCATTGGCATCATGGATCAAGGAGAACTGATCGCACTTGACACCCCAACGAATCTCGTAAAAAAACTGCAGTCCACAAGTTCTGTAGAATTCCATTTGAGCAATCCACCAGAGCAAGATTGGTTTTTGAAAATGGATGGAGTCGAGGAAGTGTCAATCAAAGATAACTTTGTACAGCTATATACGGATGATGTTCAAGTCACCTTGACCTCCTTGATTCATGCTTCTGAAGAACATCAGTTCAAAATTGAGGATTTACAGACTCGATCAGCGACTTTAGAGGATGTATTCATCCATATGACTGGAAGGAGCATCAGGGAATCATGAGAGCCTATTGGCAACTAACACTGGCACAATTACGGATTTTTGCACGAAACAAGCAGGTCTTGTTCTTCACCTTACTTTTTCCGATTATTCTAATGCTGGCCCTTGGAACTTTTGCTGGAAACGATAGCAGTCTTTCACTAACAGTAGGGCTGATCGACTCAGATCAAAGTGATTCTTCAAAGGTTTTAACAGAAAGATTTAACGAAAATGAAGGTCTTGAGACGATAACGTTCAAAAATGTTAAAAGCGGAAAAGAAGCCCTGAAAAATGGAGACATCCAGTTGTTCATGGAGATCCCGAAAGGATACGAGAACAACTTGGAGGAGCAGAATGAACCGTCAACTCTGCCTGTCTATTATAATGAGAAAAATCTCACAACGTCAGAGCTCGGCCTGACAGTTGTGAACGGAATCATTGATCAATACAGCAAGGATCTTGCTGACTACGAGCCAGTCGTATCGATTGAAAAAGTGGGAATAAAAGCCTTGACCATCCGTTATGTCGACTTCCTTGTCCCAGGAATCGTCGCAATGATGATCATGAGCAATAACATGAACGGAGTCGCTGGCCAAATCTCCGCCTGGCGTGAAAGAGGAATTTTGCGAAGAATGCAAGGAACGAGACTGAAAGCCTCCACCTTTATCGCCGCACAAATCACCGCACGCCTGCTGCTCAACGGAACCCAGGCACTGCTCGTCGTCCTCATCGCTCATTTCGTTTTTAGTATTCATGTCGCTGGTTCCTGGCTTGCTTTGATCTTCTTCATAATCCTTGGCACACTAGCTTTCATGGCACTAGGTTTCATTATCGCCGGAATCGCGAAAAACCCGGAGAGTGCAGGTCCGATTGCCGGATTCATCACCTTCCCGTTGCTGTTCCTTGGAGGAGTCTTTTTCCCGATTAACAATATGCCAGACATCATCCAGCCAATCGTGAAAATCCTGCCGATCGCCCATTTGAGTTCCGCCTTGAGAGAGACCATGAACCTCGGTACACCATTCCTCCAATTATGGACAGAAACACTTATCCTTGGTGGTTGGTTAATCGGCGGATTTATCGTGGCTAGTTATGTGTTTAAGTGGGAGTAAGGCAGTGAGCTGTTGAATGCGTCCTCTTCCATAAAACAACCTGGCATCTGTTTGTCTCAATGAATTGTGGAATTTAATAGGAGGATTTTCATTTGCTTCCTTGTAAAAATAATATATTTAGTTCTGCGGCAGTTATGTTAAACTGCCGCTTTTCTGTGTGATTTTCAAAAAAGTTTCCTTAGGGAAACAAATGCCTAGTTATCTGCGTGTATCAATTTGTTTAATAAGTTTCTAATGGTCTTAAAAAGGAGTTTTTTCCTTGAACAAACAACAGACCATGATCGTTGGAAAAGTGATTAAAGAACTGCGAAAAAAAATGTTGCTCAGCCAAGAAGATTTAGCTGATTTCAGCCAAAGAGACCGAAATACGATTAGCGACTTAGAAAGAGACCAGTACAAACCATCATTCGACACCATTATTAGAGTAGCGACTGTTCTAGAAATGAAGCCATCAAAATTTGTAAGTAAAATAGAAGAACTAGAAGAAAACGAGGAATATCTTAATGAATTGCTTAGGGAAATTGAAGAGATCAAGATCATTAATAAAAAGAAAAAAAGGCCCCAATAAAATGGATAATCCTTTCATGAATTCAGTAGAGTATATTAAACGCAGCGTCTCCCGGCTCATAAATGAGTACAATGATGAAATTGAAATGGAAATCATTCAATATCCGGATCACTATAAAGTAGTCGTGACAATATGCCAGGAAAGACCGCCTTATAAGGATATTATTGGTATTGGGACTGATAGAAGAAGTGCGAGGAGAGCGGCTAGGAATGCATTAAAAGGTTTATATTTGGAAGCATATAGTGAAGGAAAGAATCATTAACCTATTCAATTTAATGAAAACAAAATTCTAATTTGTTTAATACACACTCAGAACACCGTGAAGCCGTTGCGAAGATTATCCTCTCAGAAATATTAGGCCGTATCCCTTGGTGGATGAGGTTTTTTTGTAGCGAGATTTCTGTATTTAATATATTTCGATTCTCGACTGTACACAAGAACCGTCCCTGTGTCTCATCGATTGGTCATGGTATCGTTCAAACTCTCTATCCTAAGTTTCTTGGCACGCCGAATGACCTCGGCGATTGTATTCCTAGAGAGACCGACACTAGAACTGATTGTTATTTGACTGATCTCATCAAAATCCAGTTCTAGGATTTTACTCAATTATCGACAAAAAACCTCCTGTATGATATTGTATGAATTTTATATTATACAAGAGGTTATTTGATTTATCGGCCCGGCACTAACTCCGCAATGGTGGCTCACTCTTCCGCACTGACTGGCTCAAAACTCCGCACATCTGGCTCAATTCATTTGCAATAATCAAAATTTACTGAAAGTGGAAATTAATTCAACAAGAATCTTAGCACTTCAACCGAAAAAACACTTTGATTTTATTCGTAATAAATAGCTATAGGAGTAACGATTAAATCCCCCTTGTTGACAATCTTAAATGATGATAAAATTAAATCCAACATCATATTGGGAATTATATCTAAATCATTTTCTTGAAATATAGGTAAATTCTCTCCTGAGTATATTTCTTCTTTCTTGCCTATAACCCTCATTAAGTATTTTACCTCTCGACTATTATCGGTCCTAAAGGATAAAGCTTCGGATGATTCTCTCAAGTACTTCTTTTTAAGTAAACCAATATTCCTATCCGTTTTAATAACGGCTAGGTCTTCAAGTAGGTTTGATGCAAAGGAACTTAGAATGTTAAGTTTTTCAAAAATTTCTATTACAGGAGTTGCTGATTCGTGTGCATTTACCACATCAGAAGCTGAGCTTAGTTTTTCTCTTTCCTTTGCATTAGGATTTGGCTTGGTAAGAATTTTTCTTGCTTCGCTTAAACTTAAATCCAGTTTCTCTATGTCCATTAATAATAATTTACCCATGAATTTATGATCCATTGCTTTTTTAATTAAATTAAAATCATAAAAGCGATAGCTAGCTTCACCTAGAAAAATATCTCCTTCCATTAAGTCCAGTCCATGGTTAAGCAAGTCTTTAACGAGTAATTTTTCAGTTAAAACTTCTAATGCATAATCATGAAAAGCTTTATTCAAAACATCTTTTTGGCCTTCAAGAATTGTTCTTGACTGATGAGTCGATTCATTACCGGAATTTCCAACAGAGCCATCAAGAGAAACACTTCCTCCAGGAAGAAAGCCAGTATTAACACTTAACCTTCCTCTTAAGCCTGCATTTTTACCTCTGTTAGATTGTTGTCCTTCTGTTTCCGAATTTTGACTCGCTTCTTCCGAAGAAAAACTATTTACTAATCCTTCATCTAATTGTGCTAGCATTGAATTCATTATGTCTGTATCCAGATAGATTATTTCCTTCATTAGTTTATTTCTCCTTTAGTAAATTAGGTTGTTTACATTTTCGACAAATTTATTCAATTTCCTTTAAATTAACCATAAGACCTTATCAATGAACTATACCCCCATAGCACACCTGATTGAAAAGGAGCGCCAGGAGTGAAGTATATAAACAAGCATATTGAGAATGAATGAACTTGGTGCCATGCTTGGTACCCGATTTTATAAAATCAGAATCAAAAGGAAACATCAGAATCCAAGAAACCTTGATTTATCCTCCGGAAAAATCAAAGTGTTAGAAAATTATGCAGAAAAATGCATCCCTTTTTGGAATGTATTTTATGTTTGAGTGAACTTTTTAAATGAAAAAATTTATGTCACTCACTTCTAATTATTGTATATTTATATTATAAAATTAAGGAGGAAAACAATGCCTACATACAATAAATTAGTACGTGATCGCATCCCCGAGGTAATTGAAAACACAGGAAAGAAATTCTCAACAAAAATTTTAAATGAAACTGAATACATAGAGCAACTCAAGAAAAAAGCCTACGAAGAACTAGACGAATACGAAAATACTGAAAACAAGAAAGATGCTGTTGAAGAACTTGCAGATTTATTAGAAATTATCCATGCTCTTTCTGAGTATCATGGTTCTTCTATTGATGAAGTAGAAGAAGTTCGTAAGCAGAAGGCAGAAAAACGCGGTGGTTTTAAGGAGAAGATTTTCTTAATTGAGGTTGAAGATGAGTAAGATTGAGTTAATTACAAATGACTTGGGTAGTCATTTGTTGAGTCAATTTGAAAAGGCGTCGACAATATGTATTCTGACTTCTTTTGTAATGAAATCTGGTGTTGCTTTTTTAAAGGAAGCCTTGGCGAGTGCTGCAAAAGCTGGTGCGGATATTAAGATTTGTACTGGGGATTATCTATATATCACTCAGCCTGAGGGTCTTGCTGAATTATTAGCAATAGACGACAACATTGAAATTCGTCTCTGGAAGAGTAATGGTGTTTCTTTTCATCCTAAGGCTTATTTGTTTAAGTCAGAATCTGAAGATTGCTTTTTTATAGGGTCTTCGAATCTATCAAAATCTGCTCTAAATAATGGAATAGAATGGAACCTGTCAGTAAGCAATGAGAAGACAGTCTTCAACGATGCTCTAGATGAGTTTCTAAAGGTATTCTATGCTGACCAAACTGTTAAGGTAAATGAAGAAACATTGAAGGATTATAAGGAAGCTTATGAGCATTATCATAAAGATACTCCAAATTTAGCAAAGGTTTGGTCAGAAACGGAAGAACTGGATTTGATGTTACCCAATCAAAAAGACTTGCCTGTCCAGCCTGAAATTATCCATGATCCACCGAATAGTGAAACCTATGGTGATATTAAGCCAAGGTTTGCTCAGGTAGAAGCTCTAGAAGAGCTTGATAAGACTAGGGAAGAGGAATACAAAAAGGCACTGGTGGTAATGGCGACAGGATTGGGTAAAACTTATCTCGCTGGGTTCTTTGCTAAGGGTTTTAAGAAGGTCTTATTTATAGCACATAGAGAAGAGATTCTTTACCAGGCGAGGCAATCTTTCAAAAATATTATGCCTAATAAAAAGTATGGGATATATAACGGAAAGTATAAGAATAGCGAAGCGGATGCTATTTTTGCTTCCATTTATACTTTGAGTATGAAGGCGCATATTGAGAGATTCTACCCAGATGAGTTTGACTTAATTATAGTGGATGAATTTCATCATGCTGCAGCTGAATCTTATCAGAGGGTCTTGAACTATTTTAAACCTGAATTCTTACTTGGAATTACAGCAACTCCTGATCGTAATGATAATAAGGATGTCTATGCGATCTGTGATGGAAATGTCGCATACCGACTTGATTTTCTTGATGCAATTAATCGTGAATGGCTTGCTCCTTTTAAGTATTATGGTGTATACGATGAAACGGATTACAGCCAAATCACCTGGTTGGGAACACGTTATGATGAAGAAGAACTTCTCCACGTACAGTTAAAAGAAGATATGTCTTCGAAAATACTGGGTGCTTGGGAAGATAAAAAGCAGTCAAGGACAATTGGTTTTTGTTCTTCGATTCGCCAGGCAAACTTTCTATCAAGCTATTTTAATAAACAAGGATATAAAACAGTCAGTCTTCATTCTCAACAAAAGGAAGTTGGAAGAGCTGACGCCATAAATAAGCTGGAATCTGGGGAGTTGGATGTAATCTTCACTGTTGATCTATTCAATGAGGGGGTAGATATTCCACCAGTAGATACCCTTCTGTTTGTAAGGCCGACAGAGTCTTTGACTGTTTTTACTCAACAAATCGGACGTGGTCTCAGATTAGCTCCTGGAAAAGAGCATTGCGTGATTATCGATTTAATTGGGAACTATCGAAACGCAGATGTTAAGTTAAGTTTGTTTGATATGGCAAGAAGTGTAGGAACATCAAAGAAAATCGAACCAAGAGTTCCTGCAAGTTGCGAACTGAACTTGGACTTACAGGTAGTTAATCTCCTCAAGGAAATGACAAGAAAGCGATCTCCACGTAAGGAAAAGCTGCTGAATGATTATCTTGAGCTTAAGAACGACCTTGGCAGGAGGCCAACGTATCTGGAGCTGCATCTTAAAGGGCACTCTGACTCAGAACACTATAAGCAAGAGTTTAACTCCTATATAGGGTTTTTAAGCTGGGCTGATGAGTTAAGTGACCATGAAAAGAACGTTTATAAGCGTTATGAGAAGTGGCTGGTTGAGGTTGAGAAAACCAGTATGTCAAAAAGTTATAAAATGGTTCTTCTGTTGGCAATGCTTAATCGTGGTGCCAAAGAATGGAATAAACCGATTTCATCAAGAGAAGTAGCTCCATTTTTCCATAGGTACTTAACTGAAACAGAATATCGAAAGCGGATTGATTTCTCGGATAAATCATCGAAAAAACTATGGGAATACAATGAGAGGGCAGTCAGCAACCTTATTGAAACCATGCCAATGACAATGTGGAATCGTGGAGACGATGGATTAACCATCTTTTCGGATGGGATGTTTTGGGTCAATTTTGATATTTTGGAAGAGGACCAAGAAATTCTCTATAAATGGACAAGAGAAATAGCAGAATATCGTTTGCATTCACATTTCGAAAGAAGAGCTATTAACAGTACTCATTAATTTGGGTACTGTTTTTAAGTATAATGTAAACTTCTTCTAGTATTCATCCAAATATAGTACAATTTTACATATAGTTCAGAAAGCTTAGGGTGATACATATGGAAGTAACAGAAAAGGAACTGATCGTTAACTCTGATGCGGGTAATCTATTAAAAGAGTTAGTAGAGTCAATCCAAGAATGTGAACGATTTTATTTTAGTGTGGCTTTTATTAACTTCAGTGGACTGCAGTTATTGCTTGATCCTATAAAGGAAGCTGAGTCAAGGGGCGTAAAAGGCCGAATCATTACGTCTACATATTTGAATTTTACAGATGCTAAAGCATTGGAGCGTTTAAAGGAATTCTCAAATATTGAGTTGAAGGTTTTTGTAACGGATAGAGAAGTTGGCTTCCATACAAAAGCATACATATTTGAGTATAGAGATCACTTTAAAGTAATTATAGGTTCCTCCAATATTACTCAGAGCGCCTTGAAAAGTAATATTGAATGGAATGTCAAAATTATCTCTAAAGAGGATGCTCATTTTATTAAGGATGTCATTAAAGAATACAATAATCTTTGGGAAATGAGTGTGGAAGCAGATCGGGATTTCATTAAACGCTATGAAGAATTCTTGGAGTCTTTTAAAAAGTCCAATCCAAGGCAGAATGTTATTTATGAGGACAGAAGGTATATCGTTCAAAACAGAATGCAAAAACGAGCAACGGAAAACCTAGAACGATTACGTAGTTATGGAGAAAATAAGGCGCTTGTTATTGCAGCAACTGGAACGGGCAAAACCTATATGTCCGCTTTTGATGTTAAAAATGTTAACCCAAAGAGATTGTTATTTGTCGTTCATCGGGAAGAAATTTTAAGGAAGGCGAAAGAAACTTTTGAATTACTTTTGCCTAATGAAGGATTGTCATTTGGACTTTTAACAGGAAATCATAAACAGAAAAATGCTGATTATGTTTTTACAACGATCCAAACGATCTCCAAGTGTTACCATGAATTTTCTCCAGAAGAATTTGATTATCTAATTATTGATGAAGCCCATCATGCAGCTAGCCCAACATATCAAACTATTCTTAGCTATTTTAGTCCTAAGTTTACTTTAGGGATGACAGCAACACCAGAGAGAAGTGATAGCAGGAATATATTTGATATATTTGATAACAATGTTGCATTAGAAGTCCGTTTACATGAAGCTCTAGAAGATGATCTTGTCATTCCATTTCATTACTTCGGAATCACGGATATTGAAAGTGTTGATCTAAGCGAAGTAGATATTGATGATATCGCAGAAATCACGAAAAGATTAAAGGTGAACGAGAGGGTCGACTTCATCATAGATAAAATGGATTTCTACGGCCATGACGGGGATAAGCGAAAAGGACTTGGGTTTTGTGCGAGCATTGAACACGCGGAGTATATGGCGAGCGAGTTCATTAAACGAGGGTATAAGAGTGTCATATTACATGGAGGAGACTCTACTGATAAGAGACAACTTTATATTAATAAACTAGAAGATGACAATGATGAATTGGAGTTTATTTTTAGTGTAGATATCTTTAATGAAGGTGTTGATATTCCTTCAGTTAATACTGTATTAATGCTGAGGCCCACAAATTCCCCAATTGTCTTTATCCAGCAATTAGGGAGAGGGTTAAGGAAATATGCCAATAAAAGTTTTTTAACGGTACTCGATTTTATTGGAAATCATAGTAAGACGTTCCTGATTGCTCTAGCGTTAAACGGAAGTAGATACTACGATAAAGAGAGCTTGAAGGTTGCAATCGCAACAGGCTTTGCTAATATCCCTGGTGCTACCCATATTCAAATGGATAAAATTTCTCAGGAGAGAATTTTAGAGCAGATCGATCGAGAAAATTTCAACTCTATGAAGTATCTAAAAGAAGAGTATAATGAATTTAAAAAACTTAACTCTGGTCGGATTCCTATTCTTTTGGTTGATTTTTTAAAGTACGATGGTGCTCCTGATCCAGTTAAATTTATCAATAGGGAAAAGTCGTATTTGCAATTTGTCGCTAAAGTTGAAAAAGATGATCATTTAAAAAAGCTTCTACTTAATGAGGATTTTGAAGGAACTCTCAAGGAGTTATCAAGTAAGCTGCCAATTAAACGGATCCATGAATTGGTGATTCTTAAGTTCTTATTGCAACATGATTCGATTAACGCTGAGGAAGCAAAGAATCAAATCCTAAAGTTTGTAAGGGATGTTGACCAAGATACCATACGGCATGCCTTTGAATACCTTAATCAAGATTACTATGATTCAGGTCAGTTAAAGTCAAAACCAAAGCTAGTACAGTATAGAGATGGGCAGCTGGTCAGAACAAACCTGTTAACAAATTTACTGAAAAATGAAGAGTATTATAAATTTATTGACGATGCGATATCATATGGTATTTTCCGATACGAAAAGGAATTTCAAAGTAATTACTACGGCATCCCGCATTTCAAGCTATATGAACAGTATCAAATGATAGATGCAGCCTTACTATCCAATTACCGTAAGATTCATAGTTCTTTCAGAGGCTCAGGCTTATTAGTGAATGGGAAAGAATTCTTCCTGTTCGTGGACCTTCACAAAGAGGCGGATGTGAAAGAAAGCATTAACTACCAGGACAAGTTTATTAATCAACGTTTATTCCAGTGGCAGTCCGTCAATAATACTACACAAGAGTCCAATTGAGGACAAGATATTATTTATAATAAAAAGCGTGGCGTCAATCTACATTTGTTTATTAGAAAATACCGAGAGATTGACGGAAAGACAGAGCCATATATTTATATAGGGAAGGGAAATTCAGTACATTTTGAGGGGAATAAGCCGATTACAGTTCAAATGGAGTTAGAGCACGAAATACCATCTAGTTTATATACGGAGTTCACTAAAAAAGTATAGTCTTCTCATTATGAGAAGACTATTTTTTCATGTATTAATTGATCAACTGCTGGAATATCTGCTGGGGCCCACTTTAGAGAGTCTAAATTCTCTCTCTTTAACCAAATCAGCTTAGAGTGCTCACTTGGAGTTGGTGTTCCAGACACTATTTTACATTTGATTGATAGCAAATTGATGATGAAGCTATCATATTCATGGGTTGTATCGTTAAAGATCTCACCACTAGTTTCGATAGTGCATTTCAATTCTTCGTCTATCTCTCTTTGTAGGGCTGAATATAGATCCTCACCTTTTTCTACTTTTCCACCTGGGAACTCCCACATGTTTGGGATTGCCATTTCAGGTGATCTTAATGCGCACAAAATTTCGTTGTTCTCATTTTCAATTATTGCAGCAACCACTTTAACTAGCTTCTTCATTTTATCCTCCAAGAACATTTCTATGAGATAATCATACCATGTTTTATTTTTAACAACCAAGTGTATCGTAAATGTCTACAATTACTGACAGAATAATAATTGTAAAATCCCTACCAATTTGTCTAACCCTGTCGATCTCTTCCAATTTATATAGTAATATAGAATTATATGAATAAATATAGAGAGGGGTCGGTGGGGCATCCATGCAAGATTATATACAGATACCGGATGTTTTGCAGTCGTTGGATGATTTGCCGGATGGGCGTCTGAAAGCGTTTCTTTCAAGTTGCCGACAGATTTCACAGCAGCGGTTGTCATTGGATCCATTAAGATCGCTTTATCTTTCGAATAAAGCTGAATTTATAAATATTGTGGAGGAGCTTTCGTTAAGGGGCTTTTCTTTTCATACAGAAAAACCGAATAATATTCTACCTGCTGGTGTGATTGCCACAGATGTAGTTTTATCGGCAACTGAGAATCAGGGAAGGTTCCATAGGTTAGATTACCAGAATCTTGGTCTTTCAGGATTTAACCAGAGATTTAAAGTCAATTCCGATCAGTTTTTTCATTATGTGCCGATTAGTGGCTTCCAAACGATTAATCGAAATCTTGATCTTCAGCTGCTAGAGAAAGAATTTCTGAAGGCTGGTTTTGAGATGTCGGAAGCAATCCCAGGCGTCGTTCGGGAAACGAAGCCGGACTACGTGGTCACTGATAATCATGGTAATGATTTCAGATTGCTGCCTCCTATAGATTCAGATGAAGAAGCTGATACTGCAATGATCACAATAAAGGATGCTTTTGCGGAAGAGCGTTTCTGGATGTTCCGAAATTACTGCTCAAGAATGGGGATTACCTACATCACGGATGTTACTCCGAATCATATGGAGGAGCATAAGCGCAGAAGAGGAGTCAGCCCGGAAAGAGTGGCAGAAGTAAAAGAGCGCTTAAATCAATTGCTTCAAATTGAAACTAGTCAGGGTGAAACGAATTCAAGTCAGCTTGCAGAAAATACGATCGCTGTCGTCTTTGAAGGGAATTTCTATAATTCTTTTAAACAATACTGCAGAGAGCAAAAAATCCAGTTCATTGAACAGGTGACGGAAGAGCATATAGAGCAATATATTAAACGTCCTGGTGTTGGGAGCGGAAAGGTGAATGCTGTAAAAGAGCGATTGAAGTTATTTCTCCCACAGGAGGAGATAGCAAAAGATGAAGTTCCTTCTTTCTTAATTCAGGATATATTCACCGATTTTAAATATCGGTCGTTTTTCGGTTTCTGTAAACAGAAGGGAATCAAAACAATTGATGAATTAAAGAACAGTCACTTTGAAGAATACGGTTTGATGAGAGGCGTTGGCGCTGGAAAGGTGCAAGCTGTAAAAGAGATCGTTGCCAGGCGGATGAAATTCATTAAAGAGACAGCGATTCAAAAGCCGCAGGATCAATCCTATATCAGCATAAATGCAGTCTTTCATGATAATTTTTACCGGGCATTCCGATTGTTTTGCCTGAATCATTCCATTAGGACCATTTTTGACGTAGAGGGAAAACACCTGCTGGATTTTAAAAATACAAAGGGCGTTGGAGTGAACAGGGTTGAGGCTGTAGAGGAAAGGCTCAATCAGGTTCTTGCCGAACATCAAGCGGATGGAGTCTTCCTCGAGGATCAAGTAGCGCCATTGCAAATTGGTATGCTTTCTATGGATCTCAAAATTGCGGACGTCTTTATGGAAAGGAAATATAACACGTTCAGGGATTACTGTGAACTAAGGCGTATCACTACCCTTGGGCAACTTAATGCTGAATTTCTTAATGAGTATTCGATGCAGCCTAAGGTTGGAAAGAAAAAGTATGAAGATGTCTTAAAAGTTCTCAGTTTTTATACGGATTCTGCTGATCGAGCTGATGAAGTTTTCACTACTGGAGAGATATTTGAATCCATTCAGGACAAAGAAGTACAAGCTTTGTTCTATTATTACGGATTTCAGACGAAATCGAATAGCCGCCTGACGGTCAAAGAGATTGAAGGCAAAGAACTGACAATGCTTAAGGAAGAATTCGAACCGCAATTGCTCATGAGTCTATCACGTCAGTTGTTGAAACAAAAGACACCTGCCGCGATCATTAATGATTTGAAAACGAGCATGCCAGAAAGAGATTATTCTGTCATCGTTTACCGTTATGGCATGGAGTTGACTCTTGAAGAGACAGGCAGGCATTTTGGCGTCACAAGGGAACGTGTGCGTCAAGTAGCGAAAAAAGCGGTGAAGAAGATGTTAGCACATTTTAAAAGACATCATTTTGCTGAAATTGTGAAAGTTCTCTCTCCGCATGAAGCGTTCGTTACAGAGGATCAGCTCATCGAGATTGTCGGATCAGAGTACGCATTTATTGTAGGTTTATTAAAGCAAGAGAACGTATTAATGAATTACAATGACCAATTGGAAATTTTCTTCTTATCTGACATCAATAAAAAGGACCTAAAGCAAGTCGAAGGATCTTTTGACGACCTTCCTGTAGTATTCCCGGCTGCAGCTTTCCATCAGACTTTAGAAGAAGCACTCCAGACGATTGGCATTGAAAACCCATCAGAAGAAGTACTTCAGCGTATGTTCGAAAAAGCGCGCTATAAAAGATATGGAGAAGTGTATTCCCGATCTCGTCTAACAATGAACCAAGTCTTGAATTATTTATTCAAGCATCATATTACAGAACCATTACGAGTGGATGAAGCGGGAGCCGCTTATTTGCAAGAGTTAGCGAGGAAGCACCTAAATTATGATCTCGGAACAACGCTTCGATCGATTGATGCCAGAATCAGAGACGCAGAGGATGTTATCCTTGTGGACAGCTCGACCTTCATGTACTTTGACAGCGACAACTTTGATCAAGGATTCATTTCTCAGGTTGAAGACTTCCTGCTTTCTCAATTTGAGAAGAAAGAAGTCGTCAATACCGAAGAAATTTATGAACATTTTTCTGATCAGGTCCAGAAGCTAGGAATCATCAGCAAACTTCATTTGTATTCTTTAATCCGTTATTACCTTGATGACAAGTTTGTTATTGGAAAAGGGAATACGTTAAATATTTTCACGAGCGAAAATGCGAAGCTCAGCCGTGAAGACCGATTAATTGCTTATATGAAAAATCACGGAGGTCAATGTACCAAGGATCAGTTGCTAGAAGTGATGCAGCCTCTGTATAAAATCGACTTTGCAGTATCCCAATCGGATAAACTGATTCCGTGGGGGACTAATTCAGTTATAATGGTTGAAAATCTAAACATAACAAAGTCAGAAAAAGAACAGTTCATTCAGTTCTTCTTAACTGGGTTTGAAGAAGGATTTACAACCGCCAATAAGTTGTATAAGGACATGATGTTTGACCGTAAGTTGTCTATTCTTTTAAGAAATAAAGGAATCGATGAAGCAGGTAAACTTCCGGCCATCATTAAGCTTTTCATGCCAAATGTGAAAGGGCATACCAATTTCCTTTACCTGGATGGCTGTAAATATGACTCCTTTGATAAGGTCATTGCCGACAAATTTACTGAGGAAACATCAAGGCAGGAGCTCAGGGACATGTTGCTTGAGTATGGCTACAGAGAAATGATGGTTGGAAACATCATGAAAAGAATTATGGAGCAAGGTTTGTTTACCGAAGTGGACTTTAACGTTCTTTATCCAACCTCAAAGCTTAGCGTGAGCGACGATATGCTTAATGAGATAAAGGCTTATGCCGAGGAAGCTCAAGGGGAAAAAGCATATATTGCCATCAGCACACTGCAGGGATACAGAAGAAAGCTTCCTCCTCTGGAATTCAGGTGGAATCCATTCCTGCTGACGAGCATGCTCCAGCTATGTGGTTACAGGCAGATCAAGAAGAGCATTAGTGACTATCGCTATGATAAATTGATCGTCGTGAAGGAAGATAGTCCGCTTCAGACATTTGAGGACCTGATTGTCTATATCCTTGAACATGAGTTTACAGGCAATATGCACGAATACAGCATTTATGATTATTTAATGGAGCAGGGGATCCTCAAGGAGCAGGAATACAACCACAAAAAGGTTCTTCCACATGAGATTCGAAACTCAGACAAGTTTGAGTTCGATGAACTTGGCTACGTCACGCTAAAGCAAGGTGAAATGCATGTCGTTTGAAACGCTGGATTTGAAATTTAAATACCGTTCTGATGCAGACCAGATTCATGCTGACTTTTACAGCAAGGTGATGGAAAGGGCTGTCCAATACGACCGGGCTGTGGGGTATTTTACGAGCGGCAGCCTAAGTGTAATTGCAAGGGGGCTTGAGGCTTTCTTGCATTCAGACGGGTACATCAGGCTGATTGCCAATCCTCATTTGACCGCAGAAGATATTGAATCCATCCGTCTCGGATACAGAGCAAAATACGATGTGGTCGCAAGCAGTCTTCTCCGTCAGATTGATATGTGTGAAGAGACGATTCGAGAGGATACACTTAATACTCTTGCCTGGCTTATTTTTGAAGACAAGCTCGATCTGAAAATTGCTTTTACCGACAATAACAGCTTGTACCATGAGAAATTTGGCATCTTTTATGATCAGAACGGCCGTCGCATTGCATTTTCTGGATCGGCGAATGAAACGCTAGGTGGCATTCGCGATAACTTTGAAAAGATAGATGTCTTCTGGAAGGATTATGACAAGACACGTATTGATGATATGGTCGACGATTTTGATAGGCTGTGGAACAATACAACGAATGGCCTGACTGTCATTGATATGCCCGACATCTTGAAAGAGAAAATTGCCGGCTATAAAAAGGAGAGGAAGCCAATTAAACGTCCAGAGATTAAGCCGCGTCCATATCAGCAAGAAGCGATCGATGCTGTCAAAGCGAATAACTGGAACGGGATATTGGAGATGGCAACTGGTACAGGAAAAACGATTACGAGCTTGATAATTGCCAACGAGTTTTTTAAAGAGCAGGACCGGATTTTCTTGACGATTATCGTTCCTTTTACCCACCTTGTTGAACAGTGGGAAGATAATTGCCGAACGCTAGGTTTTACGAACTTCACTACTTGCTTTGGCAGCAAGAAATCCTGGTATGGGAAACTTCAGACAGATGTTAGAGACTTCAATGTTGGGATTATCAGAAAGCATGTAGCCATCACCACATATAGAAGTGCAGCATCTGAAGAGTTTAATAGTCTGATAGAGAAAATCAAAGGAAAAGGCTTTTTAATTGCCGATGAGTGTCATTACTTTGGGGTAAGCAGCCTAAGGGATAATAAGCTTGGTGGAATGGACGCAAAGCTCGGGTTATCGGCAACTCCTGACCGCTGGTGGGATGAAGCTGGAACAAGCTACATTAAAGATTTCTTCGGCGATACTGTCTATGAATATGATATGAAAACAGCGATTCAAAACGGAGCGCTTACCGAATACACATACAAACCGTTTATCATAGACTTGACAGAAGACGAGCTTGAGAGATATGAGAGATATACGAAGAGGTTAATTACTCTATTTGGGCAGGAAAAGCCTGACCCTGAGGAAATTAGCGACCTGAACCGAAAACGTGCGCTCATTTTAAGCAAGGCTGAAAATAAAAAAGAAAAACTGTTTTCTATTTTTCGAGAAAAGGTACGAGATGAGGTTTCTCATACGCTTGTTTACTGCGCACCTGGTGAAGTTGAAATTATCACCAGTGAGCTGGCAAAGCTAGGCTACCGTGTACACCGCTTTGATTCGAAAGTCAGCCTTGAAGACAGAATGCAAATCCTTAAATCGTTTGATGATGGGTCAATTCAAATTCTTGTTGCGATAAAATGTTTGGATGAAGGGGTTGACGTGCCAAGCACGAGGACTGCTTATTTCCTTGCGAGTACATCGAATCCGCGTGAATTTGTACAGCGGCGGGGCCGGATTCTGCGGACGTACCCTGGTAAAAACATTGCAGAGATTTTTGACTTTGTTGTTCTGCCCGGAAATGCCAGTGACCAACTGTTTAAGTCGGTTGCTTCAAAAGAAATACCGAGATTTGCAGAGTTTTCTCAATACGCGATCAACAGCTATCACGCCAGGGAAATTGTTGGAAGAGAGCTGCGGGCTTATTCGCTTGAGTATTTAATGGATAAGCTGCCGTGGGAAGTATATAGAGAATTTCAAAGTACAATGGGGGCCATATGATGAATATCAACAAAGATTTGGATAAAAAAATTAAGGAGTTTCCTGGAGAACTTTCGGCTATAGCGAGGATTTTGCTACAGGAACTCGAAGCTGGACGCAGATCCACTTCAAAGATAGAAGAATTAATCCGTGAAGAAATTCGTGAACTGGTGCTTGAGGAGGAAGGCAAATGAGACTGATTGAAATTGCGCTCCATAACTTCCGCCAGTTTTACGGCGACCAAAAGATCGAATTTGCCAGCGGAGATCAAAACATCACGATCGTGTTTGGGGAGAACGGAAAAGGAAAAACGGGGATTTTCCGTGCCTTGATGTTTGGTTTATACGGAAGCACGCATATTCAGCAGGATAATCCTAAGGAAAAAATTCATTTGGTGAACTTGCTGGCAATGGAACGAAATCCGAATATGCCAATTGACTGCACTGTAAAAATTACGTTTGAACATAAAGGCATAACGTACGTTATTCAGCGTTTTGCTAGAGGATATAAGTCAGGATCACAAATCACCGAAAAGATTATGGATGCTGAATTGAACACCATCGATAAACAGGGGAATTATTCCGCTGAACCGATTACAGATGAAAATGAAATCAAAAACATTATGAATATCATTTTAGATGAAAGCATTAAAGATTTCTTCCTGTTCGATGCAGAGAAAATTGAAACTTTGGCAAAAACGGATGCGAAGGTAAAGGAAGAGGTTAAGAACGGAATCGTGAAGCTGCTGCAGATCGACAAGCTCGAAGCAGCGATCAACCTGTTAAAGAGGCTGCATACAGCGGAAAAGCGCAGAATTACTTCATCTTCACAGAATCTTGATTTGACTAGAAAGCAAAATGACATTGATACCCTTTCTGGAGAGATTGCTAATAATGAGGAGAAAATAAGTCTGAAGGAAGAAAACGTGGTATCATGTGGACTTGAAATCGAGCAGATTGAGGCTCAGCTTGCTGAGAATGAGGATGTAAAACGAATTCAGGAAAAGCTGAACGTTGAGAAGGATAAGAAAAATCTGCATATCCGCCTTGCTAAGGACAAGAAGAACGAAATTAAAGGCGAGCTCATTTCAAATGGCTACCACTTGATAATGAAGGATACGTATTATTCTGTTAAAAACTATCTGGACCAGATCCTTGTTGACCAGAAGGATTTGATTCCTATCGAGGTCATTGAAAAGTCCTTAAATGAACTCGTTTGTGCCTGCTGTGGCAACAACCTGCAGGAAAACCGTGAGCATTTAACTCATATTGAGCTGCTGAAGAACAACTTTAAGCGTTCTGAGCTGACACCATTGATCACCCAAATCACTTCAAGCATCCATGATTATGGCATGGAAGAAGAAGAGATTATGAGTTCGATTGATACGAAGCTCCGTGAATTCCGTGAGATCAAGGACGGAATTGAAGAGATCGAGCGAGAAATCGATAAGTATAGCAGCCATGTTCAGCAAAAAGCTCAGGAGCAGGAAAACCTGAGAAACCTAGAAGCATCATTGAATAGTAAAAAGAGCTTCCTTCATGATCTTGAAGTTGAAGTGAAGACGTTAAAAATCCAGACAGCTGAAAAGGAAAAACAATTTGAAGCAATGGAGAAGGATTTCAGCCGCATGCTTCGTGAAAATGAAAGCAATCGTATCGATGCGAAGATTCTTAACTACATCGAAACACTCAAGAATCATTTCGAAGCTGTCTTTAAGGAATACAGCGATGAAATGCGATTGAAGCTGACTACGGAAACGACAGAAATATTCAAATCCCTGATCGACCGCAAAGATAAGGATTTGGTCAAGCGTATTGACATCAATGAAAAATACGAGATTGATATCATGGGCTGGGATAATATCAATATTACACAGGATATCTCACAGGGTCAGCGTCAGGTTGTTGCGTTATCGTTTATTACGTCTCTTGCAAAGGTTGCTGCAGGCGGATCAGAGGATATTAACTTCCCGTTATTTATGGACACGCCATTTGGCCGTATTTCCGGAAATAACCGTGACCATTTGATTGATAACATTCCGAACCTGACATCACAGTGGGTTCTGCTTTTAACTGATACCGAGCTCTCAAGAACAGAAGAAATCCGTTTCAAAGGCACTGGTAAGCTAGGAAAGTGGTATAAGCTTGAGCAAATCGAGCCAGGACACTCTGACATCGTACCGGTTCAAATCAACGAAACTATGTCAACCAGGGGGTAAACAATGGACTTTTTAGCAGATCAGGCATTAGTCTACACAAGTAAAAAGTACGAAGAAATCTACTATCACTTCAATAAAAATTTTGAAGTAAAGTACCAGGATCTCTTCCTACTGTGCGCAAGTATTGGATTCAAGAAAAACCGCAAATTACCATTAGGCGAACGTGGCCGTGAACTTAGAACGAACTACCTAAAAGTAAAACAAAAAGCAACCGTCTACTCCATCATCCTAAGCGACGAAGAACTCGGCAAAAACATCGAAGCCTTCGAAGAAGACGAATTCCCGCGAAAAGCCAGAAAACGCATTGAAGAATATGCAGAAGGTGGCATGGAAATCCTCGTCGAAGAAGTTTTCGGAAGACGCTGGGATGGAAACACGCTTGATACAAATTATACAGAATATGAGGTTGATTTACTCACTTATATTTATGCGGATTCAATGGCGGTACCATTTTAATTTAAATAATTTCAAACTTGGCAGAGTGGTGCTTACATGTTAAGCCCACTCTGTTTTTTATACTTATTTTGTTGTTCCATGTTGTTCCATGTTGTTCCAAAATAATGTCATAAATTAATGCATACCTAAATAACTATTTTAAGGTGATATCTTATTATAGGGGAGGTATTTCATTGGGAAGTTATCGGGCATTTAAAAATAGAACCCAAAATCGTAAGAGCTGGTGTGTTTCTTTTAGACATCCGCTCCGAAAAGATTCAAAAGGAAAAGTGGGCTTAAAGATTAGGAGAGGGCTTGGCACTACTGATGAACACGAAGCAGAACTTCTGGTTTCACAAATGAACCAATTATTAAAGGATGAGTCTTATTGGAGCCCAACTGTTAAACAGAAGGCACTTTTATACTTCGATGAGCGAATTGTTTCTGCATTTTATGACTCAATTGAGCCCAGAAAACCTCTAGATTGTTGGTCGGTTAGGGAAAGAATTATTCCTTTACCCGATAAGGATCAAGGCTATTCCGTTTCCCAATTGTTAGGTACCACTGGAGCGGGAAAAACAACCTTAATCCGTCAGTTAATAGGTACACATCCCGAAAAAGATCGATTCCCTTCCACCTCTACAGCTAAAACCACCGTTTGTGACATGGAAATCATATTGAAAAATGAGGATTACTACAAAGCTGTTGTCACATTCTTTCCTTTAGAAAAAATCAGGCTATATATTGAAGAGTGCGTATTAAATGCAGGGAAATCACTTGTTGATGGTGATAGTGAACAGACGGTTATTCGTCATCTGCTTGAACACACTGAACAACGATTTAGATTAAGTTATTTAATGGGTAATATCGCTCCTGAAAGAAGTGACTCCACAAACACCTTCTTTTATGATGAGGATGATGACGAGTTTGAGGATGCAAATTTTGAAGAGAATATTGAACCTAAAGATAAAGAGGAATTGGAAAAAAAATTAAGGGACATTTTAATTGAGTTAAAATCTTCAGCTCAAGTTATTTGGTCAGAGGTTCACGAAGAACTTGGAATTACAATGGGCTTAATTGATGAAAATGAAGAAGAAATCATTGACCAACTATTTGAGGAAACTTGGAAGGATAGTTCTGAGTTTAATGAAATTGTTGAAACAATCTTCGATGAGGTAGAAACTAAATTCAGTCTTGTAACTGAAGGAGAGTTTACTTTTAATACCCAAGAATGGGCTGAAAGCTGGACATATGAGGAGAAAGATCGCAGCAAGTTTATTGAAACCTTAAAGCAGATGACAGGCAATAACGCTAGGCAATTCGGAAAGCTTCTAACCCCTTTGGTGCAAGGAGTTCGAATTTCGGGTCCATTTAAACCAATTTGGTGGGAAGGTGAAATACCTAAATTGGTTCTCATTGATGGAGAAGGAATCGGTCACCAAGCTGGTTCGAGCGTTTCTAATAAGCTTAGTAAAAGAATGGAAGATGTAGATGCAATTTTATTAGTCGACAATTCCAAATCACCTATGCTTACGGAACCGATAACAATACTAAAGCATATCGCCACTACGGGACAAAGTTCAAAGCTGCATGTTTGCTTTACACATTTTGATGAAGTTAAAGGAGACAATCTACTAACAATAAAAGATAAAAGAAATCATGTTCGAGGGTCTCTGGATAATGCAATAAATGAGATTGGTAATGTTCTCGGTTATAATATTGCCAGACATTTATCTCGACAAATTGGTCAAAAACACTATTTTGCAGCCGGTATCCACAATTTGATCGAGGATAATAAGAATTTTTCTGTAAAACAACTCATTAAGTTAATTGAGTCGTTACAGAAACCTAAAGAGGATAAACACCTGACTAATGAGGCAATCCCTATTTTTGATGGCTCTTCGGCAATATTACCTATTCAGAGTGGAGTGAGGGATTTTTATAAACAATGGGATGGAAAGTTAGGATTTCTTCATAACAAAAGCAAAAAAGAACATTGGACCAGGATAAAAGCATTAAGCAGAAGACTTGCAGAGCTCGGTGAAGATGAATACGACGATCTAAAACCAATTGCAGATTTAATTAGGAGCATACGTGAAAGTGTTTTTAAATCTGTTATAGATACTCCTAAATCCTGGATAAACCCAACTGTTGATGAGGAACAAAAACAGGAGGTAAAAGACTCAATCGCTTCCCTGTTTAATAAAAATCTTTATGAGTTTATTAGTGTTAGAATGTGGGAGTCACAATTAAGAGAATGGGAAACTGCCTATGGCAGAAAAGGATCTGGTTCAACTTTAGTAAGAGCCAACGATATCAAGGGTATATACAAAGGCACTATTCCAGTACCAGAGGACTTTGAGTTGAATAAGGAAGCTATAAGTAGTTTGATGACTATATTGAAGGCTTCTATTACCGACTGCGGTGGTAAAATTGAATAAAATAAACACCCTGGCTAAATTGCCAGGGTACTTTTATGCTTAGACAATTAATTGCTTTCAGTATCCATAGATTCCATATGCTCATGCCGTATCTGCGAGAGACTTTTTCCTGTTTCCTTATGAATCGCAAAAACGTATGTTTGAATACTTGACCATCCATAGAGCCCTTTTAACCACTTTTGCATGGATTGTTCTGTGTCATTCACAAGAATATTACCATTAGCTAAAAGAACCCCTTCATCTGGAAAGTCTTTGGCTTTTATTACATCGCCAGCTCTTACAACACCCCATTCAAGCATGGAGTCTATTTTTGGTAATGCTCGCTTAGAAATATTTGTGTTTTTAGGTTTGGATAAAGGGGATGACTTTTCCAAGAAATTCACAAAATAATCATCGTAATCGTTCAGTGGCAGTACTTTTTCAACATTTAAAAATACTTCCTCTGCAATTTTATATGGAGTTAGTTTAATGCAGCTTATATCTACATTATTACTGTTTAACCAAGCAACAGCAGAAAGAGTTTGTTCATCAAAGTCAGAAGCCACCAGGATAATCCTTTGTTTTTGATTAAAACTGTTTATGGCATTGTGTTCTTGAAGAAACGCTGATAATTTTCTGCTGCCTAATTCGAAGCTAGTTAAAGATCCGATATCGAAATCACGACGGTATTTGTCAATATAGGGAGCGTAAATTTTCGTTACCAGGTCTTCAGGGTCTTTAATAGTTGCATAGCTTGCAGCGTATCGTATAGCCTGGAATTCAAAAGATTCTTTCCGGTTTTCAATATCTTTGCGATCTCTCTTAATTTCAATTAAAACGATGTCTCCGTTATTATCAATAGCTGTTAAATCACTACGTCCGTAATGAACATTTCTTACCTGTTGACCAACAATGAGCATCGATTTTTCCTCATCAGCTATCATCTCGATATTGGTCCTTAACAATTCCTCTATATCACTTTCTTGCATTCCTAAATCTGAAAATGTCACTGGCTCAATACTCTCCGCTTTATATTTCGAGATTTTATACATTAGGAACCCTCGCTTTAAAAGAAATCTATTATATTTAGTCTACCACTAATTGAGATTTAATTAGTATTCATTGACTTAGGATAATTATTCACAGCCTTTTATTTCCATACTATCTTTAGTAGTATTAAATTAACAAAGTTATCAATGAATAAAGAGGGTGCTTCTGTGCTAAATCTCAATCATTTTCAATCTATTTTAAATATGGAAAATACCGAATTCCGATGCAGAAAGGCATTGGATGAAATTTCTCCAGTTATTAAACCATTGTTTGAACGTTTTGTAGATAAGTTAGATATTCAATTAAATGAAGAAATATATATACGTAGCTACGACACTACATTGTCTACAACTTATCATGATGCTAGAAATCCAACTTATGCTGAGAAGAAAAAGGTCTCGGATATTGGCCGCAAATACTTTGTCGGTTTGTATACCAAAGTGAATGATAAGGAATATAACTTAATCACTTTGGAACTTAATGGATTCAGCCAATTAATCCTTATCCACCACGAGGTGAACTTTATTCCGTTTTGGGCCTGGTATAAAAATGAGAAGATACATAGTGTACTAAACTCGATTCCCTTGGAATTCGATATTTTAACCGGTTGGAAGGAAAAAGAGAAAATCCCTAGAGAGGACTTCGTAAAGTATATAAAAGATTGTATTAAACCGAGAAGACGACCATGGTTTCAAATTGGAATGAGTCTCCCTTTAGATGGGAACCTAGAGGAACAGTTCTTAATTGATAACTTACTGAAAACGTGGAATCAGTTGGAGCAATATAGAACTTATTTTAATCAAGAAATTGATATTTCGCATAAAACCTATAATGCATTAATGGCTCTGGCTGCAACTAGAAATATAAAGGAAACTGAACTACTAGGACGTATATATTCAGTTGATATCTCTTCTGTAGAAGGATACAAAACAAATGCTAAACGACAATCGTTTCATATCTATGAAAGTGATCAGATGGTTACAAAGGGTTTTCTATATTATTTTGAGTTTCATGAAAAATTCTCTCCTTTTCAAACCATCATGGTACAAATAGAAGGGCATAATCATATATTTACAAATGCTCGTGAAATTTTAGGTAACGGTATTAAAGAATGGCGGATTTCAAAATCCTTTACCACACAAACCCTGGATAACCATCAAGTAATGGCAGAGGCAATGAAATTATTGAACGAACATGGAATTGAAGCAGGAAGCAATGTTTATAAAGTTGGTAGTTTTAATAATGAGACTAGAACGTTTGTTGAAGGTAATGAACGAGTTAAGAAAAACTTCATTGACGCTGCTTTGTTATTTGCGCATGCAAGCCAAAAACTTGAATTGCCTACTGATGAACAGGAAGAAGAAGTGGATTTAGTGGATTCACCTCTTGAGAATACTGATTTACTTGAACCTAATTTTCAGTTTGAGGAAATCTATCAGACTATAACAAATAGTAGTTTCACTTTTTCAAAAGAAATTATCCGGGACCTGCATCTGAATTTAACTGCCCTTGATGATAAGCATTTTGTTCTTTTAAGCGGCATTTCTGGAACCGGAAAAACTCAATTATGCCGTCTGTATACTAATGCAGTCTATGGTCTGGAGTATGAGGATGAAAATCCGTACTTCACGATCATTCCGGTAAGGCCTGATTGGACTGATGCGAGTGCCCTGTTTGGATACTATAGTTCTTTTGAGAAGCGATATGTTAGAACAGAGTTTCTTAATGTTATCCTAAATGCTTTGAAGGAAAGGGAGAAACCTCATTTTATTTTACTTGATGAAATGAATCTTGCTCGAGTTGAATACTATTTAAGTGATTATCTTAGCGCGGTTGAATCAAGAAAGGAAATACCATTGCATCAAGATGACCATATAGTTGAAATTCCTAAAAAGCTATTGATTCCGCCAAATGTTTATCTACTAGGCACTATTAATGTCGATGAAACGACTCATTCAATTTCTGATAAAGTACTTGATCGTGCATTTGTCATGACCTTGTCTGATGTTGACTTTAATTCTTACTGGGATAGAGCGAACCAGGATATCAAGGAAGTGCTTGGTCGAGAGTTTGCCATGCTAAAGGAATTACATCACATGTTATTAACGTACGAACTTCATTTTGGTTATCGGACAATGGGGGAAATGTTGCGCAAACTGTTTGTTAATCATCAGTTGCCTGAGGAACATCAAATGGAGCCTTTAAAAGCTTTGGATCGGGTTATTTCTGAGAAGGTTTTAACGAAAGTTCGTGGTGATGAAAGGATTGCTGAAATGTTAAGAAAGATGGAAGTTTGGCTTAAGGAAAACCTTGAGGCAGATTCCATTTCGCTAAAACATGTCAAAAGGATGCAAGAGGAGTTGGAGTATTATGGAGCCACTCAGTTCTGGAGGTAACCACCTTGAAATATTGGATGTTAACCAAGGATGGATCCATATTACTGATGCGTATTTAACAGAAGCATCTGAGTATAAACTCCGTTATAGAGGAGAGAGCATCGATGTCACTATTCAGGATGTACCTTTGCCATTTTACAGACAAGAGCATGTGCTGTATGCAACTATGCTTACTCCGTTTCAAAGTGGAAGCTTAAGAATCTCAATTAATGGCCAGGAGTTTGAGTCTTATATTTATCCTGATCAACGTAAGCTAACTGAAGAGCAATATACTTTAATGATTCAAGACATTTTAAAGGAAGCCAATATTTGTTTTCAGTTATCTGGTTTGGAAACACAGGTTAACACTTTCGGAAGGAGTCGAGTGCTATCTTGGGCGCAATGGAGTTACATCGAGCGGAACTTTCAGCAGCTACGCCAAATTTTTTCGAAGATAGAAAGCAAGCCAATCCGAAAATTAAAGAAACAGACTACCATCATGAAAAGAGAAAAAGTTCAGAGAGCTGAACAGACGACTTTATCTTGGTTGGACAGGAAAGGGCACGGTCAAGTTATTCCTACGCATGTTGAAACGGCTAAAACATACGAAACGATAAACCTTTATGAGAATCAGGTTTTAAAGCAGCAAGTATTAGATTTATTCATGCTGCTAAGGAACTATGAAGAAACAGAAATTGATTCTGTTTCATTAAAAGCCAAAAGATATAAATCGGTTCTTCGATACTGGATGAATAGCCCATTTTTAACTAAGATTGACGAGAATAAGGGTCCATATAACATAACACAGACCTTTAGGAAGCATCCTGTTTATCGATTGTGGTATGAGTGGTTTGATAAGCTTTATAAGCATAAGAGGGAAGGGATAGGATTGTCTTATCCCATCGCTTTGAAGGACACCTTTTTCTTGTATGAAATGTGGTGTTATATGTATGTTATTAAAATATTGAGAGAGTCCAATTTAATTAAAGACACCAGCAATCTTTTTAAGACAACAAGAGAGGGATTGTTCTTGAACTTAGCTGAAAACATTCAGAGTTCTGTACACTTGGTAAACGGCATGACCCTATACTTTCAGCGATCCTATCAATATAACACAAAGACCTTCCATACATACACGCAGAAAATGATTCCGGATATTCTAATAGAAGGAGAGAATTGCATAATTGTGTTCGATCCAAAGTACAGGGTGCCTGGAAACCTAGGAACCGCACTGGGGGAAATGCATAAATATCGAGATGGAATCATACATCGGGAATCTGGGGAAAAGGCAGTAAAGGAAGTTTACATTTTAACTCCTACATCAGATGATCAAGCGGATTCGATGAGGTATTTTGATGTGGAGTTTCGGGAGAAGTTTGGAATGGGTGCTATACAGATGGTGCCAGGTAGTCAAAATAGTGAACTAAAGCAATTAGTTTTGACTACCTGTCGAGTTAGGAAGGAAGGATAATTTATGTCTTTTTCGATAGAGAGCATTGCGCAGTTGGATCACTCTAAGGAGTTTGCACAACTTCACCAAAAGTTTCACCAGTTTAATCCACTAAAAGTTTTACGTGTCGATCAGTTTGAAATTAGGCATTCAAATGTTCTTGCTTGGTTATTAGACCCGAGTGAGAATCATCAGTTAGGAAACTTTTTTATTAAGAAAGTAGTCTCTCGTTTGGTGACAAGGCAGGAAAATGAAGATAAATTAGCTGAAATCGACTTTTTAACATATATGCATGCTTCTTTCTCAGATATTGAAGTTTATCGCGAGGTAAAGACACATACCAATCGATATATTGATATTGTTGTTGTAGTCCCCTCTCAAAAGATGGTTCTGGTTATTGAAAATAAATTTCATGCTTCAGAATCTCTAGGACAGCTTGATGATTATTTAGAATATGCAAAAAGAGTTTATAAGGATTTTAAGGTTATTCCGATTTTCTTAACCCTTAGGAGCGATGCACCGACTCATCCTGAATACTGGGTGCTCGACTATAATGACCTAATGGATATCATTCTTTTACATATTGAGTTAAATCGTGAAATCATGTCAGAAAGTATTTTCGAATTCTTGATGCATTATACTGCAATTCTGAAAGAAGAACTTGTACAAGATGAGGAAGCGATTCAACTTGCTCAAGATGTATATCAAACAAATAAGGCAGCTGTGGACTTTCTATATCTAAGTCAACATGATGAGTTCCGTAAACAACCAAGATATCGTGATATTTATAATTGGATTGCCGGGTTGTCATTAGTACAACAAAATGCCTTGAAGAGAATCTATGCTAAAAAAAAGCAAACGATAGACTACATCTTTAAAATTGGAAGTAGTGTCCTCCATGAAGCATTTTTATCATTTGTTCAGCTCGAGGATCTCCCTATAGAGGTTTATAAAGCACATGCTCAGGTTCCAAATTTTATTTTGCCTGAATGGCTAGATTATACCGAGACCATAGGAGAACCGGAACAGGGTTACTGGAGAGGGCACGGCTTGATTATATGGTTCGAAAGGACCTGGAATGAAAGTTTGAAAATTTCCATCGAGGTAGGACCTGTCCCGTATGAGAACCGTTTAAAGCTGCTTAATGCACTGGAATCTCAAGGTATTTCTATTCGTCCTACAGCCAAGTTAGAGGGCAAAAAATACACCAAAATATATACTGAGACTTTGAGTATAATTGATTGGGCAAACAAGCAAGAAGTTGTTACTGGCATGGAAACTTTATATCATGATGACGATCTTAAGGATACTCTCAGGAAAATCGCAAAAGCGGTAGAGATGATTGAAAACAAGTTGGACCAAGAGGTACTAGAAGAACGGAAGATTAGCGAGAGAACATCTGAACAATTCCCTCAAAATCCTTTCGTGAAATTTGCTGGAATTCAGGGAATTGATCCCTTACTTTATCGAATCGGAAACAAGAATGCCTCTTTTTTGATTAGTGAGTTCCGAGAATTAGAGAAAACATTCGGGGTTACTCGAGAAAAATGGTGGTGGCATGACAGTACTTTCACTTACTGGTTTGAGCGCTTAAGAGATGATCGATTAAAATTGACTCTGGAATTGGGACCTCTTCAAGCTGATCAAAGAATTAAGTTGATTAACCAGTTGGAAGAAATGGGCATTGCTTTTTCTGCTCAATCAAAATTGCCAAATTCTAGATATACTCGATTGTTCTCAAAATCTGTGTTTATAGAGGATTGGAACGATGAGGAAGAGTTGTATCGAGTGATGGTTAGGTTGTTTGAAGAAGGTAAAAACCAGGAACTCTTAGGAATAATCAAATCTATGTAAATAGTTAGTAAGCATGTCAGTGATCGAAAACAATGTGACATATACAGTGCTCTTTCATGTTCCCCTTATTGAATAATACCTTAAGAAAGGTGATTATTGAAATAAACTAACATTCATTCAATAGTATGTAGGTGGTGTGACGTTTTTGGATAAAGTTGGGAATTAATCGAATTCCTTTTAACTCAAGGAGTCACTTTTAAGGAAATGGCTAGTATACAAGAAAAGAATATTCCAGATTATGTGCGTGATCTTTTTCCAAATATATTGAAATAGGTCCCTAATTTTAAGGTTGTGTATTAGCGGATTCAGTTAAGGAATCTGCTGCCTGGGAAATCATGAGGTGTAATAATGACTAATCTAAAAGGAAAACATGCAATCGTCACTGGTACAAGTCGATCAAAGGGAATTGGGGCCGCGATTTGCCGCTCATTTGCGAACGCCGGGGCAGATGTGTTTTTTACACATTGGACTCCGTTTGATGAGATTAGCGGTAATGGTTTGGACAATGGTTTTCCTAATATGTTATGTGAAGAGTTAAGTGAGTTCGGAGTGAAAGTTGCTCATATGGAATTGGACTTGAGCAGAAGTGATTCATCCACTATTATTATGGACCGGGTTGAAGAAACGTTGGGGACTCCTAGTATTTTAGTGAACAATGCTACGTTTGAATCGCCAGCGGATTTTCGAACATTGAATAGAGAGATTCTGGACAAGCATTACCAAGTGAACAATAGTGGGACACTTATGCTGTCGCTGGAATTTGCTAGAAGATTTGAAAAGTCATTTCCAGAAGGAAAAGATGGGCGAATCATTAATATGGTATCTAAAGGGCCTGACCCTAACAATCTGGCCTATATTGCAACTAAAGGTATGATGATTGCCATAACCGAACCTTTATCAGTTGGTTTAGCTCCCATAGGTATCACAGTAAATTCTGTCGACCCTGGTCCCACTGATTCCGGTTGGATCAATGATGAATTGAGAGAACAGCTGCTGCCACTATTTCCAACAGGACGAATAGGTGTACCTGAAGATGCTGCACGTTTAATATCGTTCTTAGCCAGTGATGATTCTGGCTGGATTACCGGACAAACGATAAAATCTGAGGGTGGATTTTTGGGGAAATAATTTCACATATGTACTTTCATCAGGGATTATTATTAGTAAGATCCAGTGATTTTTCAGGAGGAAACTATGACGGGGAAACTATCGGCCTATAGGGTCTACCTTATATATGCAGGGTTGACTGCTTTTTTGTTTGAGATGGTTTTTACCGTCAACGAGATTTATAGAATAGAGGTTGCGGGCTTCAATGCCTTTGAACTGGTTCTTGTCGGAACGGCGCTCGAACTTAGCAGTTTTCTTTTTGAAATTCCGACAGGTATACTGGCGGACACGAAGAGCAGGAAGCTGTCCGTCATCATTGGATTGTTCCTGATCGGCCTGGGATTCCTAATTGAGGGTCTGGTGCCTGTCTTTTTGGTGATATTGCTATGTCAGACTCTTTGGGGCATAGGCTATACCTTTACAAGTGGTGCGGATGAAGCGTGGATTGCTGACGAGATGGGCGGCAAAGACCTTACCCGGCTATTCCTGAGAGGAGCTCAGGTCAAACAGTTTGGAGCGCTGCTTGCTATAATCGTCAGTGTTCTCATCGGTACGGTTATGATCAATTTGCCGATGATAATCGGGGGAGTGATGTTCCTGGTCCTTGCGGTATTTTTGATACTCTTCATGCCTGAGACGGCTTTTCATCCGGCAGCTTCAGAGGAACGTGACTCGTTCAGGCAGATGATCCATACTTTCAAGTCCGGTCTCCAGTCGATTAGGAAAAAGCAATTTCTGATAGTCATGACAGGAATTGTTTTCTTTTACGGCTTGTTCAGCGAGGGGCTTGACCGTTTGTGGATCGCCCATATTTTAGAAATCGGCTTGCCTGACGTAAATATTAAACCGGTTGTCTGGGTGGGTATCATAAATGGGATTGCCATGGTAACGAGCATCATTGCTGTCGAATACATAAAGAGGAAGCTGGAGAAGACGGGGAAACTGCAGAAGGTATGGCTATTGATTGCCATCAATTCTGCAATGGTACTGAGCATCATCGCTTTTGGGCTCGCTGGAAATTTCACCATGGCTTTCTCTGCCTACTTGATATTCTATATTCTGCGGATCACCAATGGCCCAATATATAGAGCTTGGCTTAATGAGAATATTGAATCCAAGGTGAGGGCAACAGTCCTTTCCACCTACGGCCAGATTGATGCGCTCGGACAAATAATGAGCGGGCCAATCATTGGATTCATAGCTCTCAAATTCGGATTGGGACTTTCCATCGTAACTTCAGGGCTGATCCTGGCACCAGTGGTCATGTTGTATGTGTACTTACTAAGGAGAGTATAAGTGCCAGGCACCATCCAAATCCTTCGTACACCCATCAAAGTGGAGATGGGCTTGTTGTAAACGAAACAGGAACCTGGCAGTAAAGGAATATTCAAAGTTGGAGATTTGGTGAAATAACTGTAGACATTTTTAATCAAAATTAACCTATGTTTTAAGATATCAATTTTGAAAGAAGCGAGTCTTACTTTATTTCGTTTTTTATTTGGCACTAAAGAAAGATAATTTAAAAGTGTTTTGTTTATCTACATATCTATTGCATTTATTTTGGGAGGTAACAATTTGGATAAGATTGAAATCTTAAATTTGGTGCCCAAGTTCCTGACTTTTTATAAAATGGCAAATAAGCCTGATATTGATGATGAAAAAAGATGGGCTCTTTGGAAGGAGCATTATAACTTTGCGGCGGTTCCTCCTGGAGACGAGGGAAAAAAGATGGCGAGAAATTTGCTGGACACTGCCTGGGAAGTTTATCCTGAATATTTAACTTTTATTGAGTCATGGAAACCAAATGAGGTAAAAGTAAGGGAATACCTGACAAAAGTTAAAGCATTGCTTGGTTATAATGAGCCAATTAGTTTAGTCGTTGTTTATTTCGTTGGGGGATTTGAAAATAATCCCTTTGTTGCTCCCTATGACCAAAAGCGTATGGCACTTTGTCTACCGGTTGAGAACGGAGATTCTGAAATTTTTCTTGCACATGAACTGACACATATAGTACATACACAAACGGCAAATCTTACTGGTGAGTGGGAACGAACAATCGCCTCTACTATTTTGCAGGAAGGGTTAGCGACTCAGGTAAGCAAATCTTTAGTTCCAAGGCATCCAGATGAACAATATATTGAGCGTGAAAAAGGTTGGCTTCAATCTTGTAAAGAAATCCGAGCGGAAATCCTAAACGGGATTTTTCCTTTTTTAGATGATGCCTCTTCAAAATCGGTAACAATGTTTACGTTTGGGAATGGAACCACAAACCATGAAAGGGAAGCATACTACGCCGGTTGGGAATTGGTTGAGTTCCTTTTATCTCAAGGAGTTACTTTTAAGGAGATGGCAAGTGTTCAAGAAAGGGATATTCCGAATTATGTGCGGGGTATCTATCCAAAGTTGTCGTCGTGTTAGATAAAAGCACATGGGTGTACCTTGTCCGGTACTATAAAATTACTAGTCTCCGGATTATCAAAGGATCTAAAGGGAGGGCCATTTAATGTATATACCCAAACATTTCAAAATCGAGGATGAAGAACAGATTTATGAGTTTATAGAAAAATATAGTTTTGCAACTTTATACTCAACACATAAGGGAGAACCTTATGCTACTCATCTGCCATTGATCCTAAAGAAAGAGGAGAAGGCATTATATGGCCATTTTGCTCGCCCTAATGGACAGTGGAAGGATATAGAGAATCAATCCGTGCTTGTGGTTTTCCAAGGTCCTCACTGTTATATTTCACCTTCCTGGTATGAAATAAATGATGCCGTACCTACCTGGAATTACGTGTCCATTCATTTATACGGAAAGGTGGAGATCATTGAAGATGAAAAAGTAATCTTTGATTCTTTGAATGATATGGTAAAAAAATATGAAAAGCCAGATAGTCCTTACAATTTGAACAATGTAGACTCCAAATATATCGAAGGATTGAGTAAAGGCATTGTTGCGTTTAAGATTACCATTAATAAAATTGAGGCAAAGGCTAAATTGAGTCAAAACCATCCAGTTGAAAGGCAAGAGTTAATTATTGAAAATCTAGAAAAAACTGCAGATCAAAATAATTTAGAAGTAGCGGCCCTCATGAAGAAAAACCTGTAAAAGGTACTTTTTTGCTAAATTAGATGAAAGACAGACAGGGGAATCATCCTGTCTGTTTTTCTATACTATCTTTCCAACTGGTCATGATGATCAGGCACTCCCCGGTAAAGGAAGTACCTGATTTTTGTTTGATAATCATGATACTTTAATTTGTTTAAAAATGAGTTGGGAAGACTGATCACTAACTTTAATAGCAGATTATAGCGATGAACTAGTTTTCAAATTTCCCAATAAAAATAAGACAAATAGAGTTGTTTAAATAAATATAATTTATTTTTAGGAGTACTTTCCTAATTTTACAGAATATACAATTAGTTCTTTGTGAACTTTTCTAGTCTCTCATTCTCCTGTATTCTTAGTAATTAACTAGGAAAAGGAGGTTTTACAATGTTTAAATTATCGTCAAAAGTTCTGGCCGGAACTCTGGCCATTACTCTAGCAGGAACAAGTCTTGCCTGGGCCTGTGAGGACGGACAAAAAAGTTATATTGAAGCAGGGGCTTCTACATTTGGTGGAATTCCTCTTGTTAAGGGCTCAAAAAACTTCATGAATCTGCAGGAAACCGCTGCAGTATCTTTAAAAGAGTTGAAGGGATCGTCTGTGACCACTGCTGATGTTTTTGCCCATAAAGGCTATGCCTATCTTGGAACTCACAGAGGGAAGATGACAAACGAGGGTGTCCGAATTTTTGACATGAAGGACCCAGCTAATCCTACGGAAGTCGCCGTCATAGGAAATGATATTCCGGGAACCTGGCAGGAAAAAGTTATTGTTAAATCCGTCAGCACTCCATCTTTTAAAGGGGATATAGCGGCAATCAGTGTTCAACGTGTCGATAAGGAACGATATGGCTATGAAGGAGAAACGTCTCCAAATGGCGGAGTAGTTCTTTATGATGTTACAAATCCTGCGTCACCGAAGAAATTAGGATTTTGGAAAACTCCTTCAGAGCTGCCAACTGGTACACATGAATTCTGGCTGACTGAGCAAAACAACCGTTTGATTCTGCTGGCAACTAACTATCAAGCAAAAAGATACAAAGACCAGGGAGTAGAAGTGAATGACTTCTCCATTGTCGATGTAACGGATCCAACCCAGCCGAAAGAGTTGTCCAATTGGGATGCAACTGAGGTAGGCGGTGCTTTTGATGGCAATTATACATATAAGGATGAGACAGGAGCGTCAAGGACTGCATTCCTTCACAGTGTAATTGCGGACGAGACAGGTAAGTATGCGTATCTGTCCTACTGGGATCTGGGAACAATCATTTTAAATATTGAAGATCCAGCAAATCCTAAGTTTGTGGGCCGCACGAAATTCGAACGTGATGTCCAGGGAGCCGCTCATTCGGCTGCACTTGCTCATGGAGGAAATATTCTCATCGAGACAAGGGAAGTGTTCAATCCAGATCCACATGATCCAGCATTCGAAAGAGGTTGGGGTTATGTCCGAGTCTATGATATCAAGGATAAGAGCAATCCAGTATTGCTTAGCACATTCCGAACTTTGAATTCAGCAGTCCAGATTAAAGCAGGTGAAAGACAGCCAGGCACCTATACAGTCCACGATCCAAAAGTTAGAGGAAACACTCTATATCTGTCACATTATTCAGATGGTATTCGAATGGTCGACCTTACCGATCCAAGCAACCCAGTTGAAGTCGGGTCTTATGTATCCGATAAGGCAAATGTATGGGGAGTATTCGTAGACCGAAATTATATCCTTGCTTCGGATATGGGCCAGGGATTGAAGGTGCTTCAGAAGAAAGGAACAGGGTTAAGATAAAAAAATAAAGCAGTATGGCCATATATAACATGGCTGTGCTGTTTTTTTGTGGTTTAGTCTTGGATTAACATGGTTTTCACTTCATTCCTTCCTGAACTTCCATTGCTGCTGGAATCACTAGGGTGTTTCTTTATACTAAATTTATGGACCGTTTTAATTGCTGATGTTCTACGCCACCTAAAGTGACGCCTATTGCCATCTTTTTTACCACTGAACGACAGATAGTTTACTATTAAATGATAAGCTGTTTACCAAATCCTTATATCATTGTTCAATCAGCATGTTCTTCAATTGTTGTAAAACAAATGTCTCACGCTTCAACCAGCCGTTGTGCTCATATCTGTCTATCAAGCTTTCATTTTGTTTAATTGCTTCCTCCAGGGTAACCCACTTGGGTGTGTAATTCAGTTCAGCTTCGTACCCTTCCAATTGTTGGGCCGTTTTTTTATCGGTTGCTAATTCACAAAGATAAAAGTGCGAGGTCATTTGAAATAGGGCATTGTCGATATACTCGTCCATTTTCCTTTCAGTGACTGTGCCAACCTTGTTATTGACTTTGCAATGAATATAACCTGTTTCTTCTCTCACTTCTCGTATTAGACATTCTTCGTGGCTTTCGCTTTCCTCTAGTCCGCCTCCCGGAAATTTAAAGTCCCCTCTACTGGATTGAACTAGCAGAATACGATTATTGGCCATTATGATTGCTCGGATTGCTATTCTCTCTATGGTTCTCTCAACGTTTGCTTGTAACGGACCTGCTATTATCATATCGAAATTCATGTTTTTCACCTTTTCATATTTATAAGGTCATAGATTGTTAACGAATAAAATGACTATGTAACACACTAGCTATTTTTCCTTCCCATTGGACGGCTCTTATGCTATGATTCTGCATTTTGGGAAGCTGCTGCAGCCTTTGAACTTACCTTTTTTACCTGTTCTGGAAACAAGCGGACTTCCGCAGCGAGGGCATATGTTTTCTGTCACCATTGTTTTCTTTTGCTTAAGCTCGTTTTTAATATCGGAGACATGCTTTTTTTTTATTTCCCTCTTTTGGTTTTTATCCTGGATGAGAAATGATGCGAGTAATTGCTTCACTTTACCGCGCTTAAAAAAGGATACTTCCTGTGTGACTTGGATTTTATCAATTGTAGCCAGAAGCTCAGTGCTTTTGATGACATAGGCATTCTTGAATGGTTCTTTGAATTTCAGTGTTGCTTCTTTTCCGAAAACGATCACTGAGTGGATGGGTATTTCTGCTGCCACTTCACCTAATTGTGCCTGAAGTGCTTTTATATGGCCTGAATTCTGCCAAATAGGGTTATATAATTTATCTTTTCGTTTGTAGTTTGTCTGATTCCAGTACTGGCTATGTTCAGACCCAGTAATCCAGCCTTTATAGTTTTTTGTCTCAATAACGAATATACCTTTAGGGGAAATTAATAGATGGTCAATCTGAGTAGTTTGTCCGTTTTCTTTCGGTAGATAGAGGTCGTTCATGAGGGTGTAGTCCTGAGAATCTAAGGAAGAGAGAATATTGGCCACACGCTTTTCTCCAATCCAGCCTTTGATACTGGCAAAATTACGGTTTAAAATCCATACAATTATTAACATTAATACGGGAAAAAAATAAGCTTCCATTAATGATCTACCTCTCATAGTGAAATATTTCCAATAATAGATTACCATATATTGCGTGATTATATCCTATTATGTTAACGAATGCTTCATAAAGGACTACATCCTCAAGGCGGTTTCTTGAGCAAGGAGGAATGTTGCAAAGTATGTCGAAGTTCTTTTATAGGAAAAATATAGGATTTTAGTATGGCGGACTTTAAAGTATCAATGTTGAGAATTTCATCAAAGTGAAAGGTTTGAACTCTACCTAGGATATAATGATGGAGGATATGAAAAGTATCCTTTTGAACGAGATGTTTTTGTATCGAATCGACTGTACAAGGTAGTGAATCCTCCACTGGATTACAAAGTGATTGAGAAACTTGAAAGAGAAATTATTACTAATAATTAATTTTAATACCTGGAAGCGCAGGGACTTCACTGCGCTTTTACGAATGGAGCGACAAAAAGATGACAATCAGAATAACCAAGTGTACTCCTGAAGATTTACTCACACTCCAGGAAATTAGTTGTGTAACATTTGACGAGACTTTTAAGCAGCAGAATTCACCAGAGAATATGAAGGCTTATCTGGATAAGGCATTTAATTTAAATCAATTGGAAAAAGAATTGAGAAACTCTTCTTCTGAGTTTTTCTTTGTGTATTTTAACAATAAGCTTGCCGGGTATTTAAAAGTGAATATTAATGATGCGCAGTCTGAGGACATGGGAAGAGAAGCGCTTGAAGTCGAAAGGATTTATATTAAGAGCGATTTTCAAAAACATGGGCTTGGTAAATACCTCTTTAACAAAGCGGTGGATCTTGCGCAAGAAAATAATAAGAGTAAAATCTGGCTGGGTGTGTGGGAGAAGAACGAAAATGCGATTGCTTTTTATAAGAGGATGGGTTTTGTAGAATGTGGATCTCACTCTTTCTATATGGGTGATGAAGAGCAAATCGACATTATCATGGCTCTTGAAATTCAGTAGTATTAACAAAGGTGGTCGGTCAAAAGCTTTGCTAAAAATCGCGTGATACTAGATGAGGGGGATGGGGAATGAAAACAGTCTACAAACTCAGCCCCAGTGATTATTGGAGAATCGGGGAGCTTGAAAGCTGGTTGTCAGACATGGCGACTGAGGGGCTTTTTCTGAAAAAGTTGGGGAGACAGTTCATCAAATTTGAAAAAGCTGACCCCAAAAACATGAGATACAGGCTAGTGGTGTCGATCAATAAAGAGATATCAACTGAGCAAGCTGAAATGTATGGCAATAAAGGCTGGGATTTTGTCACCAGCTATGGTTCTTTTCATGTGTTTTCATCACCTGCTGAGCTGAATGCACCGGAACTTTATACTAATCCTTTAGAGCAATCGTACTCATTGAAGGAACTCGATAAACAATTGGTATTTAATGCTGGTGTCATCGTTTTGGGCCTGCTTCTCATGATTGGTATGTTAGCTTCTAGCTGGTTCCTGAACGGGACGCCAACGTTTGTAATGGTGGAAGGAATCATGGTCCATCAAACGCTTTTAGCTATTTACATAAGTTATATCGCTTATGCTTCTTTACAAGCTGCTCTCTCTGTTCGTGATTTGCGCAAAAAATTAGCTGAAGGCATACCAATTGACCATCATGCTCCGTGGAAAAAGAGACATACATTCCATACTGCTATTAGTTTTCTTTTTACGTTGATGATTGGGTTAAGTGCGATTATTCCATTTGTACACATAATGAAGATGGATACGAAAACATTGCCGGAAAAAGACGTGAATTTACCGATTGTCAGATTAGCAGATGTCGAGAGCGACCCTAAATTTAAGCGAGCGGAACCTACCTTTGTAGAGGATGGTGTGGATTGGGGGAATCGATACTCATATGCCTGGAGCCTTTTGGCACCTGTCCAATATGAAACTGATGAACACGGACTGGTTCGAGGTAGCTTGTGGGAAGATAGCAGCGGGGAGTATTCACCGGCGATACATACACAATATTATCAGCTCAGGTTCCCTGGCATGGCAGAGAATCTGGTTTCGGATTTGATCAAACGCTACAGCTTTGTAACCAGCCAGGATGATTATGTTGAAAAGAAGCACCCGGACCTGGATCTTTTGATTGTCCATGAAGAAAAGGAAATGAAGGAAGTTTTTGCTTCAAGGGGAAACGAAGTCATCTATGTTCATTATTTTGGTTATGCGGATGTAAATTCTGTCATTGACAGTGTCGTTGAGAAGATGAATTAAGAGTAAATCGAGATTGTCTAATTAAAAAGTGTTGGACAAATCAAACAGGAGAAATGTAATGGGATTTTTTAAAAAAACTAAAGAATTTATCGATCGGCATTATGAAACGCCCAAAGGAATAATAGGTACATATATTGGTGAAAAAATGGTAAGGCAGCACAAGACTGAAACAAATTGGACATTAGAGTTAATGAATGTTCAAAAAGGGGACAGGATTTTAGAGTTGGGCTGTGGGGCAGGTTATGCAATTAAATTGCTTTTGGAAAAGGATGTAACTCAAGAAATAGTCGGATTGGACATTTCACCTACAATTATTGTGTCAGCAAAGTTCCGAAACAAAAAGGCAATAAAGGAAAAGAGAGCAAAACTAGTGCAAGCAAATCTCAATAAATTGCCCTTTGATCATGAATATTTCAACAGTGTCTTCAGTATCCAAACCATTTATTTTTGGACTGATATCGAAACGACTTTATCGGAAATTTTCAGGGTTCTAAAGCCAGAAGGAGTTGTCATACTTACTTTTTCTGACGGGAAAGAAGGTGAAACTTGGGAGGGCATAAGGGGTATTACTGAAAATAAAGTAATTCCGGGTATGAAGAATGCAGGATTTACTGACGTTGCTTTAGTCAAAGGCCCAGATTCGAGGGGGTATCATACCGTTGCGGTTAGGGGAACCAAGCAATAAATTAACCTTTCAGTCTTTTTTTTACCTCTAAAGGGAAGCGTTTGTTGAAGAACAAGTCATTAAAATACTTGAAGAACGCAGAGATTGAAAAAACCTCTGCGTTTTTCTATGGGATTGAGTTGTATAAAAGTACCTGATATTTCTCTTGTGAATTTGAATTTTCCACTTCACAACCGAACTGCTTAGTGCCACCGTGCGCTTTCTATTGTTTGTGATTTACCATTTGCGGTGGCTCTTCCATCCATCCGTTTTTAACCATGATTTTGGCACCTTTATGAGCATATTCAAAAACATCCTTCGTGAATATGGTCATTTTTACAGGCAGGTCATTCCGTAGGCTAAAGGCAGTTCCGAGGGAATTGCTTCCCAGGGAAAAGCTGCAAAACAGACTTGTACAATACAACATTAGCTTATCCGAAAATGGAGCCACTGTGGATTGAGTTGCATTTCCTCCCGATGATTGTGGGGCAGGAAGACTTTCCTGAATCATTAACTCACTTAATTCTTTGATAATCCCTTTAGCAAGCTCTGCTCCCTCATGAAAGAATTTCTTAACCTCGTTATCATTGGCGCATTGGGCAAACCCTAAGATCATCTGCAAGCCTGTGAAATTTGCTTCGATTCCTTTTTGGATATGGGCCACCTCGAGTGTGTTTAAGGTCCTTTTCTGTTTAAAAGGATTGATGGGTAGCCCGCCAAAGTAATCATAATCCTTTACAAATTCGACGGTGTTTGGCATCGGAACGTAAGGAGTTCTTACAAGCAGCCCTTTTTCAAGTAAATATTGCGTGCAAATCCTGTAATACTTCTGGCTGAGAGTGGTAAGGTCTGCCATAAGGATATTGATATCCTCACGGAACGTCATCGTTAAATTCAATGCGTGCATTCCCATACTGATTTCTTTTAATAATCGGACAAACATAATATCAAATCCGTTGTCGTATAACTTAGGGACATGTTTATTTACATCTTGTGCGGTATATCCGGCCGGAATGACAGCACCTTCCTGTTCAAAAATTTCCACGATTTTGCCTACATATACCTCAAGTTCTCCATACAAACTTGTCATAATTCCCCTGGATTTTTCATCATCAGCTTTGTCTATAAAGTATTCCAGCATTCGTAAAATCATAGTTTTTTCTTGATAGGTAAGCCATAAAGTGGCTAATTCTGAAGAACAAATGGAAGCTTTCTCTGGCACGGGTAATCCCTAATATCTTTTGTCTTTAGGATGTGATTAACATGTGATTTTATGCCATTTTATTAATTGTTTACCTATTATTCATATGTAAATGAACTGTGTTAACTTGCTCTCTGTTATTAGAGCTTTTGATTAGTAAAAGGGGGATATGTTAGTTCTTATCTGACTCTCCCGAGACCCCAATCCCCGTATTGGTAAGAAATATAGAATAGGAACAAGATCACATTGGCGATGAAGAACAATAGGAACCAAGACTTTTGAATTCTTATTTTCCACATTAAAAATAAAACAAAGAAATTCATCATCATAGGAACAAACGTGTAAGTCATTCTTTCATCAATAAGAGAAAGCGCATTTGGGCTTAGCCAAAAAAGAAATTTGTCTGATACCTGCGCTATTACGGAGAAAATGATCATACCCCAAAATAACATCACCAAAATTACTTTTTTCATTTGGACCCCCGGCGAACTAATCTATTTTTCTTTCATTTTACGGAACTTATGACTTATTTGAAAGGAAAATCTTCCCTTACCATCTCATTATGATACTATAAGAATATACGTTCGGTTAGTGGGAGGTTGTATGTTGAAAAGCAAAGATGATGTAATAAAGTTAATTCAAAGCGACGATAAAATGATGGAGATTATACAAGCTGCTAGCACACTGAATTTGCCTGACTGGTGGATCTGTGCAGGGTTTGTCCGTTCGAAAATCTGGGATGTGCTGCACGGGTTTAATGACCGCACCTTAACTCCGGATGTCGATGTGATCTATTTTGACTCAGTAAACATTGATGAGAATCAAGAAAAGGTACTAGAGAAACAACTGAGAAGTATTTTACCCGATGTGCCCTGGTCTGTTAAAAATCAGGCAAGGATGCATGTTGTCAATCAAATTCCGCCCTACACTTCTTGTGAAGATGCGATCTCAAAGTTTCCGGAAACGGTCACGGCTCTTGGCGTAAAGCTGGACAGTGAAAATAACTTGGTCCTGACCGCTCCTTGTGGGATAGAAGATGTCCTTAATCTTGAAGTGAAACCGACTTCTTTTTTTGTCGAAACTAAAGAACGCGCTGCGATTTATGAGGAGCGGATTGTTAAAAAGGACTGGAAAGCGATTTGGCATAAGATTAATGTCCATCATGTAGTTAAGCATTCAAAATGTTAAAATCCCATTTCGAAAAGCTCTCCAAAGTATAGATCCTGAAACTTCTTGTTCAGAATGCCGGTATAGTAGGCAAGTGGATTTTTCACCGCGACGTTTGACTTCATTTTTCGTACTAGCTGCTTAAAAGAATCCAGGGAAACAGACAGAATAGTGTCCGTCTCGTTTTCCAGATTATTTTTATAGGCTGTGATTCTTGTCATTTTCCAGAATTCCTCGATGGACTTTGCGCTCGGAAAGAAGTATTTTGCCAGGTCGACGAACGGTTTCGGAATTCTGTCGCTGACGAATAGATGATCTTCTGGTGCTGGGTGAAGGGCGCTTTCTTCACGTTTATTATTCTTTATAGTTTTAGTTTCAGAAGGAAGGATAGTTTTATTAAGGTGGTTCATTTTTTTCTTCTTGGGTGGTTCACTGTTGGGAAAACGATTGAATACATATAGATTGCTAGATTGTGAACCATTTTTCCGTTCTGTTTCATGTACGGTGAAGATGCCGAGATTACTAGCTTTGATGATCATTCTTTTAAAAGTGGAACGAGAAATACCGAGCTCGTTGTATTCCTCATGGATGGCTTTCAGCACTGTTCCGATTTTTGCATTGCTGACACCGGGAATTTTTGCCGCGAACCTGGACAGCCTTTTTAACCCCACGAGCTCACCTTTAGAAAAATCATGCTTATGTACTGCCAGCCACATTTCCAAATGAATATTAAATTCCTCCAGTGAGCTGAATTGCGAATATCCTTCAAAACCTTCAATGACCCCTGATTTAATTGTCATTATTTTGCACCGCCCTTTCACTGTCTATATACAGGGAGGCAATGGAAAGGGACAGGTAGGGAAGTGAATTTTTGTGTCTGATTTGTGACAGATTTAAAATGGACTGTACTTAAAATTGAAAGATAAAATAAAATCTGATACGATTAAATCGTACACGATATAAATATTCTCTGAGGAGGAACTATACATGAAAACTGTTTATGATTTTACAGTGAAGAAGACAAATGGCCAGGAACAATCTTTGAGGGAGTACGAGGGAAAACCAATGTTGATTGTCAATACTGCAAGTAAGTGCGGGTTGACGCCTCAATTCAAAGGACTTCAGGAATTGTATGATCAGTATCAGGAGAAGGGCTTAGAGATTCTTGGATTCCCTTGCGGCCAGTTCAACGATCAGGAGTTCAATGATATTGATGAAACGACCCAGTTTTGCCAGATGAACTATGGTGTTTCGTTCCCGATGTTTGGGAAGATTGATGTGAATGGTGCACAAGCAGACCCTCTGTTTGCATTTTTAAAAGAACAAAAAGGTGGAGTACTAACGAAGGATATAAAGTGGAATTTCACCAAGTTCCTTGTGGATGGAAATGGTCACGTGGTTAAGCGCTATGCACCAACGACTGAACCTAGTAAAATTGAGAAGGATCTCGAGAATCTATTATAAAGTTTGTGAAGGTGATACACTTGGATGATTTTTTAACGCTGGAAAATCAGCTATGTTTTGCAGTTTATGAAGCCGGAAGCCAGTTTAACAAACTCTACTCCAAAGCACTTGAATCATTCGGGATTACCTACCCACAGTATCTAGTTTTGCTGGCACTGTGGGAAGAGGATGGATTAAGCGCAAAAGAGCTCGGAGAAAAATTGAACCTTGGCACAGGGACATTAACCCCGATGATCAAAAGGATGGAAGCGAGTGGCTGGGTGAAAAGGGAGCGGTCAACGGCAGACGAAAGGAAAGTCTGCATCTCACTTCAACCAAAGGCACTGGAAGAAAAGGATGCTATCGTTCAAAAGATCGCCACCGAACTGAAGTTGTGCAACATCGAGTATGAAGAGTATGAACAGTTGATGAAGCAGTTGAGAGTGCTGCGGGGGAAGCTGAAAGAGTATAATCGGATATAAAAGAAGCGCAGGGACGTTGAATCCTGTGCTTTTTTCTAGGATTGTTTTAGTCACGTACCTCTTTGAAACGGGAGATCATGTTCTATTTGATTTTTTATAAACTATTTATTATAAGAGCCCATTTGCCAGAAGATTTGTATGATAACTCACGGTTATGTAACTTAATCCGAAAACACTTTGTTCATTTCCTTAAGAAAAAATACGTTTGCAGGAAATCTTGTTCTTTTAGTGGAATTATTTAAAAAATAAACGAACGGAAATTGTTTTAAGAGGGGGGTTATTAGTGAAAAAAAAGATATGGATATTCATTCTTATTCCATTAATGTTGATTTTGCTTTATACAGGGACTTATATACCCCATAAAGTAGTGAACATAGACCCTGCTACCGTTTCAAAGATCACAGTCTTTGATGGAAGTACTGGTTATAGCATCGATATCACTGATAAAAATAAAATTAACCATATCATCAATAACCTGAATGAAATAACATTCCAAAAAGGGAAATCTTCATTTGGCTATTTGGGGTATCGCTTTAACACATCTATTTTTGATGATAAAGGAAAGGAAATAAAGGAACTCATCATAAACTCAAAAGACACAATAAGGTATAAAGGATTTTTCTATACTTCAGAAGACCAGCAAATTGACTTTGATTTTATAGAGGAATTGGTCCGTGAAAATTCTAATGATAATAACCGGTAAAATAGGTAGGAGTAAAGTTGAGGAAGGGGAGAGGTGGTGTAGATGAAATATAAAAAAGTTTTTATGCGCACTGTTTTGGTAATTGCCTCATTGATTATGATTGGAAGAGACTACTATTTGACTAAGGAGGACAGACCCCCTAATTTCTCTATTCAAGCAGATACCTATAAAGACGGGGGAACAAAAGTTTACTTGGGACTGGGTTATAAGGTAATTGATTACAATCAACTCGACGGCCGTAAAGATGTGGTATTTATCCCGTTTTATTTGGATATTTTTGAAATAAAGTAACCCTTGTCCTCTTATTAAAGTTAATCCAAGTCAAACTCCTTTTTCTTCGAATGCATGAATTTCATTATTATGACCTAACACGATGAGAATATCATTGGGGCAGATGACTTCTTCAACTGAAGGGGAAACAATAAATTCTTCTCCTCGCTGGATTCCGATGATCGTACAGCCGTATTTGGACCTGACATTCAGCTCGTTTAATGTTTTGTCGGTTACCTTTTTTGTAGAGATTATTTCTGCAATGCTGTGGTTCTTGGAAAGCTCAATAAAATCAACAATCTTATCGGAAGTAACATGGTGGGCGATTCTCTTGGCCATTTCCCTTTCAGGGTGAATGACACGATCGGCTCCGATTTTCTCTAATACTTTTTGGTGATTCTCACTTAATGCTTTCACCCAAACTTGTTTGACACCCAATTCCTTTAGCAGCAATGTTGCGAGGATACTAGCCTCAATATTACCACCGAAGGATACAATCGCAATGTCTACATTTTTTAAGCCTAATTCTTTAAGATTATTTTCGTTAATGGCATTGGCCACAACTGCATGGGTTGCCAATTCGCTAAAGCGGTTCACTCGTTCCTCATTCACATCCACAGCCAGAACTTCGAAACCAAGATGATGAAATTCCTCAACAAGACTTCCGCCAAAACGCCCAAGACCTATCACAGCAAATAACTTTTTCAATATGCGATTCCTCCTGATTTTAAAAGAAGATTCTATTTACTGGGGGCATTTCTAGTATGCCAATTCGTTATATTTATTTTTAATAAAATGAAAGAAAATGATTAATAGGATGGCTGCTGCTGGGTAAACGGGTATGGAATATAAGAGCTTCCATCCAGTATAAATCAAGGCGTTATTTTTCACGCAAATCCATTCGTAAAATACGGAAAACCCTGTCCATCCTAAAATATACAAAACTGTTTTTTTACCGTATATTTCGAACTTGTCGTAAAAATAAAGAAACACTAAAGAAGCACAAGGATACATGAATAAATGAAATAGTGCACCAGAAAGTTCGTATGTTGGATTATCACCAAAATAGTAGGCCTTAAAAGGGGTTGCGATTAAAAAGTAGTCAATTGTTGATACGAGGAAAATATTATACATCCAGATGAGAAGGACGATCACTGGCCGGAAGTATTTCCGGATGGGCCAGAATGATAATAATGCTGCAGCGGAAGAAATCAGAAAGAACCATTCATTCCAGTCATAATTTACATTCATTTGTATTGTCCTCCTTTATAAAGCAAAATGCGGTATCCTTTCATAAAGCCAATCAGCAATATGAGACCACCAAACCAAACGGAAGGTGACCACCAAAACTGCCAATTTACATGAATCAATACACCTAAAAAATGGTTCATCCATTCTACGCCTGTTAATAAAGCTACAAATAAAACCATTAAAAAGCCCTTTTTGTACCATTTATCCGTGACCAGATAATAATCCAAAAATAGAACCATGATCACTGGATAGAGGTTGATTCGACTAAAAAAATGAGCCATTTCAAGAGGTAAATGTTCAGGGATGTGTAGAGTTTTAAAATTCATATAACATAGTGCAGAGAAATTCTGAGCGATGTAAGAAGCAAGAAACCAATAAGGCGTCAGCTCTAAAATGTGGAGATTTTTCTTTTTCTTAATGAAAAAAAGTAAAGCGATTCCATTCAATAAGAGATAAATGAACAATATCATAAAATAATCTCCTTATTTGCCTATTCCCTTATCGATGCGCTAAAAGCCCCTTCGCGATTGTTGAGGGAATTTTCTGTAGAAAAACGATAAATGCCATAATGCCTTATTGTCACCAAAAATAATCAAAATATGTTTCCCTCTAACAATTTTTTAAAGAAGAACGGTTAACTTCTGGTCTGACATTCTATTTATAATTTTTAGTGAAAAGTAAATTTGAACTCCGATTTTTTTAAAAGGCCGTTCAAGCGTGTGATTTACTTGATTTCTGTAAAATCTGCACAGTAGCCTTTGCATCATCACCACAAAGAATGACACTTTTTTACTCTAAAATTACAGTTCTTTAACAAATCACTAGAAAAGACAGGATTTCCAAGCTGGTGTCGAATGTTATAGGTATAGAGATAAATAGGGGGCAATGTCTGAAGCTAATTAGGGGGACTGTAAATGTTAGAATTTGAAAACAATATCGATCAATTTGCCACTATAAAAGTAATTGGGGTTGGCGGCGGAGGAAATAATGCTGTGAACCGAATGATTGAGGACGGCGTGCAGGGAGTGGAATTCATTGCTGTAAATACAGATGCGCAGGCTCTTAACATGTCAAAAGCGGAGGTCACGATGCAAATCGGCGGTTCGCTGACCAGGGGCCTGGGCGCTGGTGCCAAACCTGAAATTGGCAGAAAGGCTGTCGAGGAAAGCAGACAGCAGATCAGTGATGCCCTGCAAGGTGCGGACATGGTGTTCGTAACGGCCGGAATGGGAGGCGGAACCGGGACCGGAGCCGCGCCAGAGATTGCCCATATCGCACGCGAACTTGGTGCACTTACAATTGGAGTGGTGACTCGTCCGTTCACTTTTGAAGGCCGCAAGCGGGCACAAAATGCGGCAGCCGGAATTGAAGAGATGAAGAAAGCCGTTAATACATTAATCATCATTCCAAACGAGCGATTGCTGGAAATCGTCGACAGGAAAACACCAATGATTGAAGCTTTCCGTGAGGCGGACAATGTCCTCAGGCAGGGTGTCCAAGGCATTTCCGACTTGATCGCCGTGCCAGGCATGATTAACCTTGACTTTGCTGACGTGAAAACGATCATGTCCAACAAAGGAACGGCGCTTATGGGCATCGGTGTAGCTTCAGGAGATGACCGTGCTGTCGAAGCTGCCAAAAAGGCCATCTCCTCGCCATTACTTGAAACAAGCATCAATGGCGCGAAAGGAGTTCTGATGAACATCACAGGAGGCATGAACCTCAGTTTGTATGAAGTCCAGGAAGCGGCCGACATTGTGGCAGCTGCAACAGATGACCAGCTTAACATGATTTTTGGATCGGTCATCAATGAAAATCTGGATAAAGAAATCATGGTGACCGTGATTGCGACCGGCTTCGATCCTAATGAGGAGGAAGCTCCGCTGTCGAACACATCCCGCCGACCAGGAGACATGATTGCCAATTCCCGTGGGCAATACCAGTCTCAGTCGAGACAGCGAGAGGCTGTTGCTCATGCGGAGTCGGGGGATTACGGCCGAGGGCAAAGCTATAGCCATTCCGGCAATTACGGCCAATCCGGTAACTACAACCAATCCGGAGGCAATGGCCAATACGATAACTACAACCAATCTGGCAATTACAGCCAGCCGCCTGCTTACGAAGAGTCTGACGAACGGGGTACAAAGGATCAAGAAGAGTCTCTTGAAATTCCATCGTTCTTGCGGAAGCGAAGTAGAAGGCGGTAATTTAAGGAACAAAAGGCCAAATCAATTGCGATTTGGCCTTTTGAATGGGTAAAAACAAACGTTCATTCCGCATTTTTAACGTATTATAGATTTAATTAAAAGGAAGGGTGAATTATGGAGCCATGGCGGAAGCGCAGGCACGTACCCTGTGCTTCGAAGTAGCCTCAGCTTTGGGCAGGATTTAGGTGTTTGCAGCCAAAGCTGTCAGAAGTAGCCTTGTGTTCAGACAGGAATTCGGTGTTTGCAGCCAAAGCTGTCAGAAGTAGCCTTGTGTTCTGACAGAAATTCGGTGTTTGCAACCAAAGCTGTCAGAAGTAGCCTCAAGTTCTGACAGGAATTCGGGTTCTGCAGCCAAAGCTGTCAGAAGTAGCCCTGTGTCCTGACAGGAATTTGGTTTTTGCAGCCAAAGCTGTCAAAAGTAGCCCTGTGTTCTGACAGGATTTGGGTTACTGGAGCTGAAGCTGTCAAAAGTAGCTTCTACACTACTACAATGATTTACTTCATTAATTTCTCTGGATTTTTCACTTTTATCGAAACAACTTCTCCGCAATCCAAACAAACTGTGTAAATTTTTTCAGTCCCAAGTGTCATCTTTTTATCCATCGGACGAAGGTTGACGAAGTCCATCGCTTGGACAAAAGAACTTCCACCACAATTATTGCATTTCTTATCTGAACTAGTCATTATATTTTCAACCCCTTTCGTTATAGTTCCTATTACGTTACCAACTCTAAAATGGTTTCAATATTCATATGTATTCGGTGTATTGTGGTAAGGAATCTTAATAATAAGAATCCAGTCTAAGGAGGAGAATATTCGCACTTTTTCTTAAGAGTTTTTGCAAAGTAGATTTACCGATACTCCATAAAATTCGTATATGAAAGCGTCTCTAGTGAGAGACACAAAATCGGAGATGATATATAATAATGTCCAAGGTGGTGAGAGTGATGCAACAGCAAATACTAGATATTTTAATGTGCATGCAAAAGGACCTAAGCGAGGTAAAAGGTGACGTAACAAACGTTAAAAAAAATCTCGGTGTCCTACAAAAGGATGTATCGAACGTTAAAAAAGATCTCGGTATCTTACAAAATGATGTAACGAGCGTTAAAAAAGATCTTATTGGCTTAAAGAGTGATGTATCGAACGTTAAAAGAGATCTCGGTGTCCTACAGAATGACGTAACGAACGTTAAAAAAGATCTCGGTATCTTACAAAATGATGTAACGAACGTTAAAAAGGTCTAAGTGTCCTTCAAAATGATGTGACGAATATGCAAATAAGCCTTAAACAAGTACATGCAGACATTCACGAAGTCAAAACAACTGTAGATAGAATAGAGTTAGCTCAAACTGAGAACGTTATTGGAATCCTAAAAGTAAATAAAAAGAAAACTGATTTTGAAGTTGAATATTTGAACAACAGACTAACAGAGATGGACAAGCGTATATATGTTTTAGAAAAAAAGTGAGAAGCTAGTGCAACATTGTTAAATTTTATTTCTTAAGGCATTATTATTCCTAATAAGATCTATTGAAGGAGAAGGAAAACGATGGAACAAATTTTAAATCAAATATTGTTTGAAATGAAAAATATGCGGGCAGATGTCAATGAGCGGATGTCAGTGAGCTAAAAGAGATGCGAGCAGATGTCAGAGAGCTGAAAGAGATGCGTGCGGATGTTAATGATCTGAAAAATATGCGTGAAGATATGGAAGACTTGAAAGTTATGCGTGCAGATCTAAATGATTTGAAAGAAGGTCAGAAAAGACTGGAAATCGGGCAAGAAAAATTGCAAAAGAATCTTATCGCTAGCCTGGGATTATATACAGACAAAATAGTTGAACATTTTGATGCTAATACTGAAGTTTTAAACAAAAGAGTTTATAAAGTGGAAACAGAAATCGAGCGATTGAACAGACCGTAGGGGGATAGAATCAAACTGACTTTTGCTTCTCGTAAGTAAACTAATTGCACCTATGATTAAGAAATCATCGTAATTAATTTCACACACTCCCCGAATACAGAATTTCCCTATTTCCACAAGTTACTAATCTCTTCTTGATTTCAACCAGATCATTCCCCACAATTATCTACCTTTTCACCAGATGATTCCAACGTCATATCTAAAACTAAGTAGAAATGATTCCTCTTTTGGCACAATAAAATTATAGTTGAAATATGATAATTCATCTTATGTGTTAGTTCCTTTGCAAATCCAGAAGATCATACCAAAATTTCCTTCGTAACCAGGGTATACTTTATTTTGATCGGGGGGGAAACCGAATGGAAGAAACCTTGAATTTAATTTTGAATGAATTAAAAGAACTGAAAGCGGGCCAGCAAGAACTGAATGGAAGATATCTGGAGCTTAACGGAAGATATTTGGAGCTGAATGAAGGCCAGCAAGAGCTGAACGAAGTAAACAAGGAACTTAGAGAAGGACAGCAAGAGCTGAAAGATGGTTTTGTAGAATTGAATGTAGAACAGAAAGAACTGAAAGATGGTTTTGTAGAATTGAATGTAGAACAGAAAGAACTGAACAATAGATACAAGGAACTGAGAGAAGGTCAGCAAGAGCTGAAAGATGGTTTTGTAGAATTGAATGTAGAACAGAAAGAACTGAACAATAGATACAAGGAACTTAGAGAAGGCCAGCAAGATCTGAAAGTTAGTTTTGTAGAATTGAATGTAGAACAGAAAGAACTGAACAATAGATACAAGGAACTGAGAGAAGGACAGCTAGATCTAAAAGTTGGTTTTCTAGAATTAAATGTAGAACAGAAAGAACTGAACAATAGATACAAGGAACTGAGAGAAGGCCAGCAAGAGCTGAATGTTGGTTTTGTAGAATTAAATGTAGAACAGAAAGAACTTAAAGATGGATTTCTGGTACTGAAAAGAGGACAGCAAGAACTCAAGGATGGACACCGCGACCTAAAATACGGCCAGAAAGTATTGCAAAAAGACGTTTCGAGTATTAAAGATAATCTTATAAATGGGCTTGGTCCGTATTTTGAACAAATAGAGAAACATATAGATACAAGGACAGATGAACTGAAAGATGTATTGGGAGATCAACAAAGAGTTATTGATACGCTAGCTGTTCGTTCTATTAAGCACGAAAGCGAAATAAAAGATTTTAAACACATACTGAAAAACCAGTAAGGAGCGATTTTTGCTCCTTTTTTCGTTGTTCTCAATAAGCTTTAGACTTATCTTTCTTTGTCTGAGTTTCTTAACCCAATGTATCCTAATGAGGAATGCTGAAATTGCTAATCTTTATCCAGAATGTTATCCGTATTTTGTGATGCCGAATTTAATGCAAATAAGCTGAGATTTAAAATATCAACCCCTGCAATTAAGTAGCTACAGTAAAAAAATGGATATTTTTTACAATGGATGTGTTATGAAATAATGAGGGTGTTTAGGAAAATGGTTTTCCTTCGGAGGGGAATTATAAAGAGCCATGTTTCAAAAAGTGTAATATTTTAGTAGAAAAGAAATTACATATTGAGTATGGGGTAAATTTATGCGAAAATTTAATGGGAATATTTTACTGATAAAGGGAGCTGTCTGTATGAAGAATCCTAGAAAAAAAATGATTAAAAAAAGGTATCCAATCCTCTTAACATTACTCATAACCCTATGGATCTGGTATGGTTCCTATCACCTCGGATTTAATATTGGGGAGTTCTTCGCAAATATAAAAAACTAATACTAGAATAAATTAGGTGAACTACTATACGGAATGAGAATTTTTTTAAATATAATCAAATATCATTCAGAGGAGGTAATTATGAAGAAAAGAGAAATATTCACGTTATCAGCATTCACGTTTACAATGGGCATTGTCTTGGGTTTCTTAATTTCACCAGCGAAAAATGGTTTTGGCAATAATTCTGGCAATAACATAAAAAATGTTTATTATAGCCATCCTTCAAAAGATGATAAGTAATTGAGTCTTATATTCTTATAAGAACAAAGTGAAATATGTTTTTGGGGTGGATTATGATAGCAGATAAATTTCCAGTTATTGAAACGGATAGACTGGTTTTAAGGCAAATAACAAAAGATGATGGAGAAGATATTTTTAAGTATCTATCAGATGAAAAAGTAATGAAATACTATGGTTTGGAACCGTTTAAATCAATTGGTGAGGCATTGGAGGAGATTGAGTGGTATCAATCAACCTTTGATGAGGATTCTGGAATCAGATGGGGAATTACCTTAAAAGGGAACAGAAAGGTGATTGGCAGTTGTGGTTTCTTAAACAAAGTTCCACAGCACTACCGTTCTGAAATTGGTTTTGAGTTAAGTAAGGACTTTTGGGGGCAAGGCATTGCTAATGAGGCATTGGAGGCTGTCATTACGTACGGTTTTGAACAGTTGAATCTTCAACGAATACAAGCATTGATTGAACCTCCTAACATTTTATCGCGAAAATTGGTAGAAAGAAATGGTTTCATTAAAGAAGGTCTATTGAGAAATTACGAATTTACTTGTGGGAAATTTGATGATTTATTCATGTATTCATTAATAAAGCAAGATTTTAAGAACAATCTACTTTCTTGATATTTTCAGGGAGAACTATAAATGAATATTAAGTTAATTGAACAGATACAAAGAGAACATCCTGATCTAAGCATTAACGATTTTTATGTTAATGAATTGGGACAGAATAATGACGTCATTATTGTCAATGAATCTCTGGTTTTCAGGTTTCCTAAATATAAACAAGGGATCATGCAATTAAGAAGAGAAACCGAGATTTTAAAATACATAAAAGATATCGTAACGATGCCCATTCCGATACCTATATATGAAGCCTTTGATGAGCTAGAACCAGGTAAAGTTTTTACTGGCTATAGATTAATTGAAGGCAATCCTTTGTGGAGGAAAAGTTTCCTTGAAATCAAGAGTGATGAGCAGCTTAGAGGGCTGGCGTCACAACTGGTTTCTTTTCTTGCAGCAATGCACTCTATTTCTGAAGAAGATTTAGCAGGTCGGGAATTACAATTGGAGGCACGTCATCCTCGGGAGGAAATGAGTGCTCTTTATGAAAAAATTCAACATAAATTGTTTCCGTTTATGAGTAAGAATTTTCAAATCAGTGTATCAGAGTCGTTCGAGGATTTTCTAAAAGGAGAGGCACTTTCAAATGTAGATCTTGCCTTGATTCATGGAGATTTCGGTGCTTCCAACATTTTATGGAATTCAGTGACTTGTGAAATTTCCGGTATCATCGATTTTGGTGGGTCTGGTATAGGGGACCCGGCGTATGACTTTGCGGGACTACTCTCCAGTTTTGGAGAAGATTTTTTTAATAGGTGTATTGATCAATATCCCAACGGTAAAGAAGTAGCTAAGCGTGTTTATTTTTATAAAAGTACCTTTGCACTGCAGGAGGCACTGCATGGAATAGAGAATGGCGATCGACAGGCTTTTGAAGCTGGTATTCGGGATTATAGATAGTTCTGTCGGAAATCAGATTACGGCTTTCATATTTTTATAGGATGGAATAAGAAAAGAATTGCCGCGGCCAACGCGGCATTCCTCATTTTAACACGATAATTCATATAATTAATTCATCCACATCTTATATAATAAATGAAAAGAGGGTACCCCGGCTCGTGATTTGTATTTAAAAGGGTATTACATAATTATGTAGAAGTAATAGATGATTACAAGTTAGGAATATTGATAAACTAATTGGTGAATGCGAGGGGGGATACAGATTGATCCAGAGGCTTGGAAACGCACCTTATTTACTTCTGGTTGGTGCTGCATTATTTTGGGGCGGGAATGCGGTTGCTGGAAAGTTTCTTGCTGGTTCGCTGCCGCCGGTGACGATTTCGTTCACCCGTCTGGGGATTGGGGTCCTGATCATGTCTCCGGTTATCATTAGGCTGTTCAGACATGAAAGGGCAGCCTTAAGAGAGCACTTCAAGCTGCTGTTATTCCTGGCGGTGACGGGGGTAATTGGTTTTAATCTGCTGATTTATTGGGCAGTCAACTACACGACGGCGATCAATGCGACATTATTGAATAGTACTAGTCCTCTGTTCATTTTCCTGCTTTCAGCTCTTTTGATCGGAGAAAAAATGGAGTTGAAGTACTGGGTGTCGATGGCGATTTCAATGGTCGGTGTGCTGATTGTCATCACGCATGGGTCAGTTGAGAGGATGCTAGCTTTGCAGTTTAATATTGGCGATTTGATTATGGTGCTGGCTGTAATTTCGTGGTCTTTATATTCTATTTATATTAAAAAGATTTCCGGGAAGCTGCCATCGCTTGCAATTTTCGGCTTTACGCTGGCGCTTGGTTTTATGGTGATGATTCCTGCGGTGGCTATTGAGTTGGCGTTCGTTCCGGTCGGTGAAGTGAATCTTGCAGAGTGGAGTGCTTTATTTTACATAGGAATTTTCCCATCCATATGCTCGTTTTTGTTATGGAATCGTGCGGTTGCAATGATCGGTCCATCGAAAGCATCGATTTCTTTGAATCTAATTCCGGTATTTGGTACAGTCGCAGCGTTTTTTATCCTTGGCGAGGTGATTGCCATTCCGCAAATCATTGGCGGCTGCCTTGTTTTTATTGGGGTATTCATTACTTCTTTTACGAAAAAGAAAGCAGTGCAGTTGGCAGAAGAAGGTTAGATTTGACTGGACAGCGCAAAAAATATATAAACTTTGAAACAGCGATTTGTTCGCTGTTTTTTTGTGCCTGTTTTACTGTTTCTATGACTTTTTTAATAGATGAAGGGTCTAAAGGCTTATTCAAGTGCTTGTCTTATATTGTCAAAACATTCATACTTTTTACACTATTAAAATGTTGCTAAGTTACTATATCCTTTATTTAGCGTCCCGAAATGTATGAGAAGGAGGGGTGAAAAGGGGCGACGACTTTTTGGAAAGGGGATACATAAAATGGTTAAAAGATTAATGAAAATCGCAACGGCTGCCTTGATCCTTGTGCTTGCGTTCAGCTCAGCTGCATATGCAGCGCTACAGCCTGGAGGGCCATCTACAAATGGTAATACTAACATTAACAGTACCCTCTCTTACAATGAAGTGATCAAAATCCTTGAAGACATCGAGAGAAGCAGCAAGGGAAAGGTTGAGGTATCGACACTTGACCAGTATGGAAAGTCAGAACAGGGCAGAAGTATTTATGTTGCAAAAGTTGGGACAGGCTCTCAAAAAATTTGGATTCAGGCTCAAATCCATGGTAACGAGAAATTGGTAACCGAAGCAGCACTTCAGCTTTTAAAAACGTATGCGAAAAGCGGAGACAAGGATGTTGAAAAGGTGCTTGAAGAGGCAACTCTTTATTTCATCCCAATGTATAATCCCGATGGAGCAGAAATGAACATCCGCCATACGAAATTGACTGACAGCGGAAAATTAATCGACTTAAACCGTGATTGGACTCTTGAAGGCTTTGAGGCCGCAGAATCAGAAGTAGTCTACGCCTACTGGGCCGACGTTAAGCCAGATTTCGCCATCGACCTACACCATCAGGGATTTAAGCAAGTGTATGGAACAGACGAATCTACATCGTTCTCCCTTGGCATCTCACTTGCCCCGGATGGTCCTACACTTCCTGGTACAGGATATAATGACATCACAAAGCAGATGATGGCCTATGTCTATGATGATTTGAAAGATTATGGCTATACACATATTGACCGCTACCAGGTCGCCATCGATAGAGAAGCAGGAACAGCCTACGATATCGATATCAAGGGTGGCGTTGTATCAGCTATGATGATGGGGCTGAACTACAAGGATCTGAACCCGGATAACCACAGCCATCCAGCCGTATTCTTTGAAACAAAAGGAAATTCCACTGATGGAAGCCTTGGGCAAAAATCAAATGGCTACCTGACAAAGCAGAATTACCTGGCATTGAAATCGCTGGTGCACGGTTATGTAACTGGAGAAGTCGAAAAGGTGAATCCAGAAGACTGGTATAACATCCCGTATTATCCTCTTGCAGGGTACATGACGGATTATAATGGATTTGTACCTGTTGGATCTGGCAGCGGCTACTAATAGTTTTGTAAGGAAGTGTCTCAATTTTATGATTGGGACACTTTCTTTTTGATTGTGTCCGAAACACTATTAAAAAGGAAATTTCCTTGTTGAGGCGAACTTATTAGGTATTGAATTTATTTTTTTAAAAAGGATGCAAACCTAAAAGGAGGCCGTATGGAGTCTTTAAAGCCTATTAAAAGAAGCCCTGTGAGAATTTATCTTGGGAAAAAGTATTACCGTTCCAAAAGATATTTGGATTGGATCTTCGGGAACAAGAAATTCTCTGTGAAAAAAGAAGATCGTCCGCTGAAACATCAGGTTTTCACCCATCAAACTTTACTTCTTCGAGAATTGAAGGATGTTGATATGTGGTTACAGCATAACAAGGTGAAGAATCTCAAGATCGCTACCCAAAAGCTGAATAAAGTGATCATCCGGCCCGGCGAAACCTTCTCTTATTGGCGGTTACTTGGAAATACCACGAAGAGCAAAGGCTATGTAGATGGAATGATCCTTCATTATGGCAAGGTTACGACAGGAGTTGGCGGGGGTCTATGCCAATTATCGAACTTGATTTATTGGATGACTTTACACACTCCATTAACTATTACAGAAAGATATCGGCATAGCTACGATGTTTTTCCAGATTCCAAGAGAAGTCAGCCTTTTGGCAGTGGAGCCACTTGTGCTTTTAATTACCTGGACCTGCAAATTAAAAATGAGACGAATAACACCTATCAATTAGTTGTTTATTTGAATGACACCCATTTAGTTGGTGAATGGAGGTCTGAGTCCCAACCGATCCAAACGTATGAAGTGTATGAACGGGAGCATTTAATTACTCGGGAATACTGGGGAGGATATGTAAGACATAATACCATTCACCGCAAGGTATTTAACAAGGAGAAAATACAAATCGATGATGAGTTTGTTACTGAAAATCACGCTATAATGATGTATGAGCCTTTGCTGGAGCAACAGGCTGAGAAAGTTAATTAAGATTACATAAGGTATTTTTAAAAAAAGATCTAGTAAATGTGTAGGGGATTAAATAGAGTTTTAATTAGGAGGATTACATATGTACGTAGAAGGTTTTGTGGAGGTTACCGGCGGGAGAGTCTGGTATGAAATTTACAATAAAGACGCGGAAGGGACCCCTGTTGTTATTTTACATGGTGGGCCAGGGTCTTCGACTTATTCGTTAAAAGGTTTGAAGGCGCTTGGCAAGGATCGGCCTGTTGTCATGTATGACCAGCTTGGCTGCGGGAAGTCGGATCGTCCGGATGATCTGTCGCTTTGGAATATTGACCGGTTTGTTGAGGAGCTCGGTCAGGTTCGTGAGGCGCTAAAGCTTGATGAAGTTCATATTCTTGGACACTCATGGGGTACGACTTTGGCAGCAGCTTATGTGCTGACAAAGCCAAGCGGCGTGAAGAGCGTGATTTTTTCAAGTCCGTGTTTGAGTGCGCCGTTGTGGGAAGAAGATCAGAAGCGGAATATCGCCAAGCTGCCGGAAGACGTGCAGGAGACGATCATTCGTTGTGAGGAAAGCGGTGAGACGGACTCTGAAGAGTTTAAGGCTGCAATCAAGGTGTTTAACAAGGAATTTGTTTTCCGTGGTGAGCCGGATTTGGAATGGCTGAAAGCTGGAGCTGGCATGAAGAACCCAGTCGTATATGAAACGATGTGGGGGCCATCTGAATTTACAGTGAAGGGCAATCTGAAGACTTTCGATTGCACACCGCAATTGGGAGAAATCGAGTGTCCAACGCTATATACATGTGGCCGGTTTGATGAGGCGACACCTGAATCCACAGAGTATTATGCAAGGCTGACGCCAGGGTCTGAATTCCGTGTTTTTGAAAAAAGTGCCCACATGCCTTATATGGAGGAGCCGCAGGAGTATCTGCAGGTGATTGGTGATTTTTTAAAAAATTTACGGGCTTAAATCTTTGTCCTTTTCATGGAAGTTAATCATTTGGGGGAGAAAAAGTGCTTCATTTATACGTAATCAGACATGGTGAAACGGCATGGAATATAGAGAAAAGAAGCCAGGGCCGCCTGGATTCCGCACTTACGGATAAAGGAAAAGAAGATGCCCGTTCATTGGGTAAACGACTTAAAGCTACCGAGTTCTGCCAGATCATTTCTTCACCAAGCGGCCGAACGTTGGAAACAGCAAGACTTGTAAAAAGGGATAGGGCTATTCCGTTGATGACAGATGACAGGCTGATGGAGATTGATCTCGGTCCGTGGCAAGGGAAAACGGATACCGAAGTTAAAGATTTGTACCCAGAAGCATACGATGCCTATTGGAACGAACCGGAAGCCTTTGCTGGTGAAGGTGGTGAAACATTTTTACAAGTCCAGGGAAGGTTATTAGAGTTTTTGGACGACATTGAAAAGAAGTTTAAAGATGGAAATGTACTGATTGTTACGCATGGAGTCGTCATCAAGACTCTTTACCTTCTCTGCCGAAATGATTCGATAAAACAATTATGGGATCCGCCATTTATTCATGGTACAAGCTTAACGATTTTAACAGTCGAGAATAGTAAAAAAGAGCTCCAGCTTGAAGCATGTATATCACACTGTTCCTAACTGGCTAAATCGTTAGGTGTGACTTTTCTTATACTGCTTCGTAACCCCTTTATGCTATGTTAACAGTGTTAATTAAGTCATAAAGGAGTTTTTCTCATGAGCTGTGGATGTTCTAGATTAGAAGATGGCAAAGCAATTGTTGACCATGTGATGAGTAAAGGTAAGGAAAAGATAAAGCCACGCGTCGCGCACCAGATCGCTTGCGAATGCGGTGAAATGTTCACGATGGAAGCGGTAATCACAAACTGCCCAAGCTGCGGTATGACATACGGCGTCACACCATGCAGTTCCGGTGATATCAATAAGGTAAAAGCTGCAGGAATTCAATACGCATAATGAAAAAATCTCTCGAGATGTCGAGGGATTTTTTTTTGGGTTTTGGCGGGGATCCTGGAAAAACGGATGGAGTTGTATGAATTATACGCAGTAAACTGTTACTGGTGGTTAATGCCCTCTCTTCAATAGGTTATTAGATCGCTGATTCTGATTCATCAACAAGTGCAAAATGAGTTTTAAAAACGGTATGCTTTTTACCAAGTTTGTTGGTCACTATATAAGTCGTGTCAAACTCTCTTTCCACTACATAAATTTCGCCTACGCTGAATTCCATCTCAAGACCTTCGTTATTCTTGCATATGACTTTACGCATAATTAGCCTCCTAGGAATTGAATCACTGTTCTATACATTTCGTAAGGTGTTTAGTTTTTATGTCCGGTTTGGATTTTAATGGCGATATGAGTCGGCTGTTCAATCACTGGTTACTGATCAGTTTGTTATTTCGTTCGTGATTTTGAGGGCTTGTTTTTTTTAAAAATAGGCTTCGAAAAAATGGTAAAAAACACGCATTTTTTCCAATTCGCCAATAAAGTTGTGAAAACCGCCAATATAATCATTTTTTCGCCAATAAAAATAAATTATCGCCAATAAAAAGTTAAAATCGCCAATAAAATCGAATTTTCGCCAATAAAAATTTTTAAGGACTCAAAGGCTGACTTCCAATTTCCGGTTTAAGCAAAAAAGAGTCTATAAATATGATAAAATCTTAGGAGACTGCAATCGGGGGATCATGTAATGAATACAAATACATATTTTTATCAATTTTTAGAGCCGATTTCAAAGGAATTGGCATTGCTGGCCAAGGAATTAGAAAATAGTATCTTTTCCAGCCCAAGAACGATGCTGACTCATTCGCGGGTGTTTATTGAAAATATCTTGCAGCAGGTAACGAAAGCAGAGGGGATGCCAGAGGACCCGCGGACTGGTTTGAAGGAACGGCTGGATCTGCTCAATGATCAGGGCTATTTAATTCCTGAGATTCGCGATGCCCTGCATTTGGTGCGGAGAATGGGAAACCAGGCGGCACATGATGCGAGGATGTTCCGCTTTTCCGAGGCGCTTTTATCGTGGGAAGCTTTGTATAGCATTGTGAAATGGTATGTTGAGGTGTACGGTCCGGTTGATGTGAACGTGCCGGAATATCAGGACCCTTCTCCCCAGGCAGAAAAAACGTTTGATATGTCGGAGCTTGAGGTCAGGTTGAAGGGTTTGGAGGATCTGTTGAAAAATCCTCCTCCTCAACAAGCTGAAACTCCAGCGAGGGAAGAAGTAGCAGTGGCTGTTGCTGCTCCTGAAGTTGGGGTTCAGGAAACGCCTGGGTTTACGCCAATCCGGACGATCACTTATAAAGGAAGGTCGCTTGAGATTCCTTACTTCCTGCGTGATGCTTTTCTCTTGCCGCAGCGATTTGATAAATCGGAAACCTTCCTGATTCGTCTTGGTGCTGAACAGGAAGCGCGGATCATGAGCGAGCTGCCAGGTGATCTCGAGGGTTTGCACAAGAATGTGAAACGTTATAACGAGAAGAATGATGAGCAGTTTTTCGAAGAGCTTGGAACCTTCATTGAAGAAGAGAAAGTTCGCAGAAACCTCACATTGAAGCGTCAAGGGGAACTGTTTTTCTTTTACAAGGCGAGTCATATTGTCGTGACGGAAGAATTGAAAAAAGTTCCGCTAACTGCAGAGGAATTCACGGGTATTCCAAGTTTGTTAAGGCAATTGAATGAGGACCAGATTTACACAGTCGGTCAGCTTCCAATGGAGCTTGTGATTTTAGCGAAGTATGCCAATGTTGGAGTAGGGACTGTCGAGAAATTGTTCGACCAGCTGAAGGCAAAGGTTAAAGACAAGTCTGTGTATGCTGATGACGACACTTCAACAGAGCGGAAAAGCTTCAAGAAGTGGGAATCCTTATATGTAAAAGTAAAGCTAAATGGTGGTCAATCAGTTATTGAGGGCTCTAGCGTTCCAGCGATTTGGAAGGAAGCGTTGAAATGGATTGAGGCCTATCGTCTGCCACTGCATGACCTGGTTAAAGCAGGGGTCATTCTTGGGTCTACCGATAATGGCAAGCGTTATGGTATTGCCCTCCAGCCGATCCATCCAGATCAAAGGCCATTTACGCAGCTTCATACTTATCAGTCTCAACTTACAGGTGAAGTATATTATCTAGAAACGAAGATTAATCCAAAGTTGGGCCTTGAGACATTGAGTAAGGTTTTGACTCGATTGGGTGTTGAGGTGGATATCCCGCTTTTGAAGGGTGAATAGTAAACGACAGACTGCCGTGGTGACGCCACGGCAGTATTTTAGCATTATGTTACTTCCTCTTTTGGGCTTTCAACTTGTTCATTTCCAGTTCAGCTGCATATTCCTCTTGCGATTTACCTTGCTTGAAGCTTTCAGATTGGATTTTCCTGAACTTGTTGTCATTTTGATTTGGCATGAAAAAACCTCCTTTTTATTATGAGTATTTTGTTCAAAGTCTGGAGGATTATTCTGTCATTCAGAAGTAGAAAAATAGAAACTATAATTAGCTGGTTAAATTTCTCATAATTCTATATTATTTTGCTATTCCGGATATAATGAAAGCGCTTTACATGTGAAGCTTTTCACAAGTATAATAAGAGTGTAAATAAAACATTATTCATTTCCGGGAGGAATCGCAATGTTAGCTGACCTTATTTATGAATTAAAGAGCTGGTGGATTGGAGATTTACCAAGGGTCGGAAATGAGGAATTTGAAAGAGTCGAATCAAAGCATACGAGAGTTCATCACGATGAAGATATATATGAAATCATTCGAGTGCATTAAAAGCACAGCAATCTGCAGTCCGATTCTAAAGTGAGTTGGACTGTTTTTATTTTATAGTAGATAATAACTTCTGACTGTTATATGATTAGACTTCCTTAATGTTTGTTTTTTCCTATGCGAAAATGGATAAAACTAAACAATGAACGTACAAGAATATGGAGTTGATTTTTTGAGTAAAGCAAAGGGCAAGAGCGGAACAGGAAGAGGTACTGGCAAGAAAGGCTGGAATCGCTGGCAAGCTAGTGCAAATAAAGCTAAGAGTTTCAAGCCGTACAAAAGTAAAGGTGTAAAACATGGGGATGCTTCAAAGGATGGAGCCTCTGAAAAATAGTGACATCATGGTGCGTTGATCCAGTTGTGGATTGACGCTTTTTTTTATTGAGGTAATTAAAATTCAATAAAATAGTATTAAAAATTAATAAAAATTTATTGAAAAACGATAAACAACATGATAAAGTAAAAATGACATTAAATGAATGAGGTGCTTGTTATGAAAAAAGGGTCAACACTTTTTTTGAAAGTAGCTGTAATTTTTATCGGCCTACCGGTTTTGGCTTTGTGTCTGTTTTTATTGCCCCAGATCGCTTCGGAGGCGAATGAGGCAATGGAAAGAGGTTCAGATTTGGCTCTTGCGGTTTACGCAATTTTAATGGTTCTGTATGTTTCGGCGGTTCCATTTTACTTCGCTCTGTATCAATCATTTAACCTTTTAACGTATATCGACAGAAACCAGGCTTTCTCTGACTTATCTGTAATCGCTCTAAAGAAAATCAAAAATAGTGCAATCATTATCAGCGGATTATTCGTGGTTGCCCTACCATTTGTCTATGTTTTAGCGGAGGTAGATGATGCTCCGGGCCTTATCCTCATGGGAATGGGGATGGTTTTTGCTCCATTGGTGGTTGCTGTTTTTGCAGCAGTTCTGCAGCGACTTTTAAAAGAAGCCATCGATTACAAAGAAGAGAACGACTTAATAGTCTGAGGTGATAATAATGGCAATTATAATCAATATTGATGTAATGTTGGCAAAAAGGAAAATGAGCGTAACAGAGCTTTCAGATCGAGTTGGGATCACAATGGCTAACCTTTCGATTTTGAAAAATGGCAAAGCAAAAGCAATCAGGCTTTCCACACTGGAGGCCATTTGCAAAGCATTAGAATGCCAGCCTGGGGACATTTTGGAGTATAAGAGTGAAGAAGAGTATTGATGTGAGTGGCAGAATCGTTAAGTGCTAATTGAGTTAAGAAAACGTGCGGTGACCCAGAGCAGGTGGGTGACCGCATTTTTATTGGTTCAGTCTAGTATGCGAAGATAGTAAGTTTGTGTAGCAAGAATAAGGACATGTACACGTACATATGATGGGGGTGAAGTCTGTATTAGGGGTGGAGAAAATGGCGAATCCAATTGTTGTTAGGTCGTTGGATGAAATACAGTTTTGGTCCAGAATCATGAAGGAACATGCTTTGTTTTTAAGCCTCGGATTTACTTACGAGCAACAGCAATTGATAGCTGAGGCTCAACAATTTATTACTGTCTTTGAGAGAATCGAGGAAAAGCTCTCAAGGTTTTCCGCGGACACGGATATACGCCAAGTTCAGGCCTTTAACAATGAGGTTTATCAAGCGGCTGTTGCCATTTGGAGTTACAAAAGAAAGGTGTTAGGGTTAACGCTACGTTGTGAAATCCGGACAAATAATTTCCCTTTATTGGTTGACCATGTTAGCAGAGAGGCTGCTTATTTTGCAAACAGGTTAAAAGAACTTAACGAAGGAAAACTTGCACCCCAACCTGATAAGATCATTCAAGAAAATCTTTTCTTTTTAAAAATTATGGCCGACCATGCAAAATTCATCGGACATCTCTTAGACCCTTCCGAAAGAAAGCTAGTAGATCAAGCTAATGAGTTTAGTCATGATTTTGATCAGCTGGTATTCCAGGCGGTTGATTTAGACTCTATGCGTCCACAATCAGAAACTGTGCCAATTTTAGATCAATTCCTGGATCAGAACAGAGTTTCAGTCGTCTCACTAAGAGACTTTAAGAAAACAGCCAGAGAATTAATTGAGGCTTGCCGAATTAAAAGCAATATTCATCCACTCCTGGCAGATCATACATTTAGAGAAGCAGAAAGATTTATAGAAATTATCGATTTGTTTGAGGCTCACCTCACACAAGCAAAGCAATAAAGAACTGCGGGGACGTACCCTGTGCTTTCTTTTTGAAAGCACAAGGTTGTCCCTTTGCTTTTTATGCAAGCGCATTTAATGGACATTTGGGAGGCTGGCGATGGTTGAGATGTCTAATAAAAGGTGTTTAATGGACATTTCGGAAGCTGGTGATGGTAGAAATGTCTAATAAAAGGTGTTTAATAGACATTTTGGATGCTGTGGGAGCTTGAAATGTCTAATAAAAGGTGTTTAATAGACCCGTTTGCTTATCGGTTTTCAAGATAGGAATATATTGACAACAATTTATAAAACCGCTAAACTATTTTAAAATTCAAAATAATAAAAGCGTTGAAGAGAAGAGTAATTGGCTTGGATATTTCCAGAGAGCTCCTGGCTGCTGAAATGGAGTAATATCGAGCTTAATGAATAAAGTCTCGGAGCTTCTTACCAATCTGATGATAATTCAGGGATCGTAAGACGGGTTCTTCCGATATAGAGATAGGGTATGTAAGTACCTGAAGAGGTTGGTTTGGCGACAAATCAACAAACTGAGGTGGTACCGCGAAGTCAAACTCTCGTCCTCAAGATTCATTTCTTGGGTGGTGAGAGTTTTTTTGTTGCTTTTTTCCAGATATCAATAGAGCGGAGAGGAGAAGTAAGATGAAGAATTCTATATTACTAGACATTCCAACCCAATTAGAAACAGAAAGGTTAATACTTCGTGCTCCCAATGTAACTGGTGACGGGAGCATCGTTAACCAGGCAATAAGAGAGTCATTCAATGAGTTAAAAGCGTGGTTGCCATTTGCGCAACAGCTGCCTACAGTCGAGGAAACCGAGATTAACCTGAGGAAAGCACATATTAAATTTTTAAAGAGAGAAAACTTTCGTTTTCTTATTTTTCATAGAGAGACGAATGATTTCATTGGAACTGTCAGCCTGCAAGGGATCGACTGGGATATTCCTAAATGTGAAATTGGATATTGGGTCAATACGAAGTTTAGTGGCAATGGATATATGACTGAGGCGGTAAAGGCTTTAACTGATTTTGGACTTAATCAAATTGAGTTCAAAAGAATCGAAATCAGATGTGAAAGCACAAATCTAAAAAGCCGTGCCATCCCCGAAAAACTCGGCTATGAATTAGAAGGCATACTACGGAATGATGATTTATCAGCAGATGGCAGCAGACTGACCGACACATGCTTTTATTCGATCATTTCATAACTCACAGCTGCATGGGTCCAGGAAGGATTCATGCACCTTTTTGTTGAATGTCTTATTTATAGAAGGGGTTAGTTTTATAAGGAAAAGGTGGAGGTTATCATAAATAAAACACTGGTTTTCATTGTATTTGTCTCTCTTATTTTGCTAGCCTCATGTAGTGCGGATGGTGGGAAGGTAACTGCAGGAGATGTTCTCAAAAGGAATGAGGACGCGGATGTCTTAAAATACAATGGTTTTATGTACAATAATGTCACCGATCTTGAATGGTTTGAGGAAATGAAGAGTAATATTCAAAAAGGCAAGGAAATTGGTGAAATCAAAAAAGTAACAACTTCTAGTCTGTTTTTTACTGAATTTTCAGCTACAAAGCTACCAAAAAGAACAATTTTGTATGATACGGGTGATGGTAAAACAGGAATTATTATAGTAGAAACCGAGGATGAAGAAACTTTATATTATATGCAATTGCTTGAAGGGTAGAAATCACTGATTCGGTGGATTTCTGTTTTTGTTAAAGAAATTCATTTGGGGAGTTTGAACAGGTCTTTTATATAGAATAATCGGAAAATTGAAACCTTCTTCCTGTACAACCGTAAAACTTAATACAAATAGTCATAAGGAGTGCTGGATACATGGGGTGGAGTTTAGCCGGGAATACAGATTTTAGTGGTCACCAAATCGAAATTGCTGTTATTTTAACATTGTTCATCATAGTCGGAGTTTGGGTGTATTATGATTCAGACAGATACTTTGTCGGGATAAAGAGACATATTTTTTGGCTATTAACAATCATCACGGGTCCAGTTGGACTAACCATCTATTTGATCCAACGGAAAAAAGAGGGATTGGTTTAATAAGGTTATTGGGGTATAGCAGCGCAAGGTATGCCTCTATACTTTAGTTATGAACCAATTTACATGCCATTGATTATACTTTTAGGAAATCATAAATTTTTAAAATAAAACCATGCTAACAGGTTCATACTGTAGCATGGTTTTATTTAGTTTTAAGCAAAGCTATTTACAAGGATAATGACTGAATGTTACTATTCAACTAATTAGTTGAATTGTTATTTTTGCTTGGAGGTAATTATTATCGAAGCTCGGGAATTTAAGGATTTCATTTACGGCGAGTTTGCACGGATTGGAAAAGCTATCTCTAGTCCAAAGAGGATTGAACTTTTGGATTTATTGACTCAAGGTCCTAAAGCGGTTGAAGCCCTAGCTGCTGATACAAAAATGAGCATAGCCAATACCTCAAAGCATCTTCAAGCATTGCTTGACTCTAAGCTAGTCGCTTACTCAAGGGACAAAAACTATGTGATTTATCGGTTGGCTAGTGAACAAGTATTAATGTTTGTGCTGGCGTTAAGAGGGACGGCTGAGGAGCGGATCTCAGATGTGAAGCTTGTAAGGGAAGGTCACATTTTGAGAGAAAACTCTCTAAATCCTATTTCGTTGGAAGAGTTAGGTGAAAAATTGAATAAGGATGCTGTCACTTTATTGGACGTAAGGCCATTTGAAGAATATAAGCACGACCATTTACCCCATGCCTTATCAATACCAATTTCGGAACTTGAAGATCACCTGGAATCATTGCCGAAAGACAAAGAGATTGTTGCATACTGCCGCGGGCCATACTGTGTCTATGCTACTGAAGCAGTAGAGCTTTTAAAATCCAGAGGATATCGAGCTACATTGCTTGATGCAGGAATAAATGAATGGAAACAAATACATCACTAAAATTATTAAACTTTACTTCTTCACAAACTGTTACGATAAAAACAATTTTACAAGCCTGAAGTCTCTTCGGGCTTTCTATTTGGAGGTGATAAGTTTGCAACCTAAAATAGGAATCAAAGAAAACATCGTGCAATTCGTTCTATTGGTCGTGACGAATCTCTTCGTCGGTTCGATGGTCGGGATTGAGCGTACCGTTCTTCCGTTGCTTGGGGAAGAGCAGTTCGGACTGGCATCTGCAAGTGCTGCGTTATCATTCATTATCAGTTTTGGATTTTCTAAAGCCATTGTAAACTATTTCGCAGGACAAATTGCAGATCGTCTTGGACGTAAGAAAGTATTATTGCTCGGCTGGTTTTTTGGTCTTTTCGTACCACTCCTCATCATATTTGCACACGCATGGTGGGTCATCATTGTCGCGAATATCCTGCTAGGGATTAACCAGGGACTGGCATGGTCGATGACGGTGAATATGAAAATCGATATTTCAAAAGCGAAACAGCGCGGTACTGCAGTTGGCTTGAATGAGTTTGCCGGCTATTCAGGAGTAGCGATCATGGCGGCTGTTTCTGGTTATATTGCCTCATCCTATTCATTGAGGCCCGAGCCATTTTACATTGGAATAGGTATAGTTATAGTCGGATTAATCCTATCGTTAACCGTCAAGGATACCGGAGAGCATCTGAAGCTTCAAATTAAGAATAGTGGAACCGTCAGTTCTGAAATAACTCGATCGGCAAAAGAAGTATTTGCGTTGACAACCTGGAAAAACAAGAACCTATCGACCATTAGTTTTGCGGGTTTATCAACGAATCTTAAGGATGGAATGGCCTGGGGTCTTTTCCCGATCTACTTCGCGACTGCTGGATTATCCGTAGGGCAAATTGGTACCATTGTAGCGGTATATCCAGCTGCCTGGGGCATTTTTCAACTGTTCACGGGAACATTAAGCGATAAGATTGGCAGAAAAGTTCTGATCACTTATGGCATGTGGACCCAAGCCGCTGCACTGTGGTTCATACTCGCTGCAAATCAATATATACTATGGATTTTAGGAGCTCTTTTGTTGGGTCTCGGAACAGCAATGGTTTATCCAACCTTGCAAGCGGCCATCAGTGATGTTGCCGAACCAGACTGGAGAGCTTCCTCAATGGGAGTATACCGATTCTGGAGAGATAGCGGTTATGCATTCGGTGCATTAATGGCAGGAATCATTGCCGATCTACTAGGTGTCAACTGGGCAATCGGTTTAGTTGCGTTACTTCCATTTATGGCAGGAGTACTTTCAAAAGTGCGGTTGAAAGAAACGATAAAGAATTGATTAGATCGGTGCATCATCTTATATGGGTGGTGCATTTTTTTATTGGGTCAATTAACAAGGAATTTCTACCAATATTGTAGAACTATTGTTATATAAGATCTTTGAGAAATTAGATTAATAGACATAGCAAATGAAGCTTTTTCAAACAGATCATATCAGTGGTAAAGTGTGTATTTTTAGTAAGGAGATGAACAAAGAATGAAATGGAAATTAAGAATACCAATGATGCTTTTTATTTTCGGATTGGTTTCGGGGATTTATCAGTATTTCCCCAATTTAATAATATTTAATGAAAATCACCTTCTAAACAGTATCCAGTTCCTTGCTTCAATAGGGATTCCAATCTATATTCTTGAAAAAACACAAATTAATGAGAAGCAAGTAAACATCTTGTTTGGTATTTTGTTAATATTGTCAGGGGTTCTAATTGATTATTTAATGGTTTAATTTGAAATCAAGCTGGAGGTAAGTAAATGCCACAAGAATTAATTAGGTTTATAGTAATCGGTGCCTTCATTGGATATTTTATAGGAATGTTTTCAGAACAACCCGGTATAGGTGCTTTATTAGGAGCGATACTGGCGGTACTAATAGCTATCTATAATCAAATAAATATTAAAAAGAACTAAACCAATATTGGTCGATCGAAGAGGTTTATACATTCAACAAACAAAGCATTATAGTTGAAAAGGAACCATCTAGTTTAATAACACTATATGAATAGAACGATAAGGGGAATTTCATGAAGAAAATAACGATATTTATTCTCATTTTATTCACCTTATCTGGTTGTAATAAAGGTTTTGAATCGTTGGAAGAAGCAGTACAAAGCCAATGGAAAACTCCAATCAAAATAGTCAACCAGGATGAGGATCATCAATTAGTTTACTATTTAGACCAGACTCAACATATCTTAGGAACCTATCAATATGAGAATGGAAAGTACCGGTATGATAATGAACAAAGTGTTGGAACTGAATTTGAGTCCGAGAGTGGATCACCTTTTTTGTTATCAGCTAATCATTTTGATGATGTAGGTGATATCATACATGGGGCAATTAAAACAGAGCAAGATGTAGATAGATTTGTGATTGAGTATATAAGTGGAAAGGAACAGGAAATTAAAGCAACAAATAATACATTTATAACTGAATTTCCATCTTATCTATCAATCGGAGCAGACCAATTCTTTTCAGAAGTTAAAAATGCTTATGCTTATGATATAAACAATGAGGTTATTGGTAGTTGGAAATAGATATCTCAATAAAATAATGTATTTAAATAAACTGGTGCGTTGGTCTATGAAGGATTAACGCCTTCTTTGTTGAATTCTAATTAATGGAAAACAGAAACAGGTCGCCTATTAAGCCCCCCTAAAATTTAAGGAGATGGTTAATGTGTGTGGGATTTGCAAGTAAACATTTAGAAAGGGATTTATCATTGCCAAAATATCGCGATTCTCTCCTGGAGAGTGCGTTAAAAGATTTAACACCAGATTCTAATGTTCTGGCTATTTATCAGGCGGGATCATTAGCTAGAGGTAACTATGACAATTATTCGGATATCGATTTACATATTATTGTTACTCCTGATGAGAAAGCCGATTTTATTAAAGCAAAACGGAACAGAGCAGCTAAATGGGGTAGTGTTTTATTTTATGAGGATTTTAATCCTTCATCACCCGTTGTTGTTACCCATTATGATTCCTTTGTAAAAATAGATAGCTGGTATCATACACCTGAGGAAGTTGTACCATCTATTTGGCTTAAAGGATATAAGGTGTTATACGACCCTAACAACATTATTAGTGAGGTCATTAACGAGTCATCGCATAAAATTTATAAGCCTTCAGCGGACGAGGTAGAGTTTTGGAGAGGAAAACTTTTAGCCTTCATACACGAAACTTATCGTGCGGTGATGAGGGGTGAAATATATTATGCCTTATCTAATTTAGATCGAGTCCGCTGGTTAGTCGTTTCTGGATGGTATATGGAAATGGAACAACACCTAGATAGTCCTTACGGTGTTTGGTCAAAGATCGAGGGAGCAAGAAGCAAGCTGGATCAAGGGCAATTATCACTATTAAAAAGTTGGGAAAGCGGCCGGAATACAAATCAAATTATGAAAACAATTGTCAGTATTGTTCCGGAAATCCTTAGACTGAATAAACACCTGAGCAAACAGGTGAATATTGAGGATAATGAAGACCATATTAAAAGAATTATAGATATGGTGATTTAATGGATGTGCATTTTTAGGAGATAAGGGCATAATTGTCAACTTCTCGTATTCTTTAATGATGAACAAGAGGACTTTATAACAAAGGAGGGACCATTCTTGATTTATGTAATAAGACATGGACAAACAGACTTGAATAAAGAAAGAAAAATGCAAGGGAGAATGGGTTTGCCGCTAAATGAGCACGGGCTAGAACAAGCCGAAGCATTGAGGAATAGGCTACAAAATGTTCATTTTGATTTTGTTTTTTCCTCCCCACAGGAGAGGGCTATGCAAACAGCAGAAATAGTTACCGGCTTAAAAGCTATTAAAGATGATAGACTGGATGTTTTTGATTTAGGAGAGGCTGACAGGTTAAGTGTTAACGAGGTTAAGATGGCTGGACCAATACCCGATCCTTCAGTTTATAAAGGTGTTGAAAATCCAAACGATTTTGTTAAAAGAGTGTTCAGTTTTATGAATGAACTTGAAAGTCAGCACGGAAATAGAGAACTAAATATTCTTATTGCTGGTCACAGATGCACAACAGGCTGTATTGGAGCTTATTTTGCAGGAATACCAACGGATGGGAATATTTTAAGTTTTTCATCAGATACGGGCGATTATAAAACTTATGAATTTAAGAGGTCTGAAATATTGCATAGGGGTTAATTTTTATTTCTATGAAAACTAAGAGGAATACTAGATGGTAAACATAAATGAAGCAGTAAATATTTTTAGTGAAAATAGTTTAATAACGAGCAATGAGGTTGAATTCAAGGCCTTAAAAAGTGGAACAACCAACGGTGTTATATATCTACTAACTGTCGAAAATACACCAACTTATGTAATAAAGATTGATCATCCATCTATTATAAACTCTACTAAAGAATTTCTTCTTGCTTATCAAGATGTACAGTTACTGCCAAATGTACATTATATTGATGATCAACAAGAATTTCTTGTCTACTCATATATTTCTGGAGAAACTCACTTCAATCGTGGTTTAAAACTGAAATGGATGACGCGTTTAATAAAGGAGCTATTCAATCAATACCAAAAGGTCGAACAGAATATCCCATGGGGCAGAGTAAATGGGCAAAAAAGAAAGTCCTGGTCAGAATTTAACCAGATTAGTTTTGAATCTGCAAAAGCTAATATAGGCGATCTTCTTTCAAGTGAGGATCATAATAGAGTGGCATCGCTGGTTAGTGCCTTAAATGAATATCATTTTCGAGAAGAAAAGTATTATCTTCATGGTGATACTGGGGTACATAATTTTGTCTACTCTGATAATGAGTTAAGAGGAGTTATAGATCCGTCGCCTTTAATCGGTCCAAGAATATATGATTTTACTTATGCCTTCTGCTCTTCTCCTGATCATTTGGATTTTAGTACATTAATGGCCGTTTTTTCGTTATGGGATGGTAACACTTACTTTAGTAAGGAGAGGCTGTTGGGCGAAGTCCTTTTCCAATTATATACACGCATTGGGGTTTGCATAAAAGTTCATCCACAAGACCTAAACGAATATATGGAGGCCTGGAGAGAGTGGAGAGAGTACCTCCCATCTATATGAAGACGGTTTAACAAACAGGTTGAAAACTAATGAGGATATAATTATATACATTAGAGTTACGATCGTGAAGAAGTCTTCTTATTTTAGAAGACTTCTTTTTTTGAGAATCTATTTAGTTTTAAGTGGGAAATTTATCTTTATTTTGCCTTTACTTTGCAATAGTTTTGTATTTTAATTGTTATATAGTTTAGAATATTACTATTTTTCTAAAAATTGAAGGGAGTAATGAGAATGAGAAAGCATTTTAGAAGATTTGCTCAGTTTACAGCTTTATCAAGTCTGGTTTTGCTGTCGGCTTGTGGGGGTGCCCAATCTTCTGGGGAAAAGGAGGAAAAGGGGGCAGCAGGAAAAGTAGCAGCTGATATTGGAGTCATTTCTTATATTAGCGGACCGGGAGCCGCATATGGAGAAGCAATTACCAACGGACTCAAGCTAGCAAACGAAGAAATCAATAAAGAGGGAGAGGTAGAAATCAACCTTGTCATTGAGGATTCAGCAGGCAAGCAGGATCAAGCATTAACCGCTGCGCAGAAATTGATGAATTCCAAAAATGTCACGGCTATTATCGGACCGACTCTAAGTACAGAGATGAACGTTGTTGGTCCTGAAGCGGAACTAAACGGTGTGCCAATTATGGGAACATCTACTACTGCTGAAGGGATTCCGCAAATCGGTGAATATGTATTCAGAAACTCGCTTCCAGAAGCATTGGCTATTCCAGCATCGATCGATAAGGCGATTGAAAAATATGACGCAAAAAAAGTAGCAATCTTATATGGAAATGATGATGTGTTTACGAAGTCAGGATTCGATACTATGAAAAAGGCCGCTGAAGAGAAGGGGCTTGAAATCTTGACAATTGAAACCTTCCAAAAAGGCCAATCTGACTATAATGCACAATTAACGAAGATCAAAGGTCTCAAACCTGATTTGATTCTGGCTTCAGCTCTTTATAATGAAGGTGCAGTCATTATGGACCAGGCACGCAAATTGGGGATCGATGTTCCGTTTGTCGGCGGTAATGGCTTCAACTCTCCTGAAGTGATCAAAATTGCCGGTGATGCTGCCAACGGCTTGATTGTGGCAACTCCCTGGTATGGTGATAAAGACGATCAGAAGGTCCAGGACTTCGTGAAAAAGTATGAAGAAAAATACGGCAAAAAGCCTGACCAGTTTGCTGCACAGGCGTATGACGCTCTCTATATCATGGCTGAAGCGTTAAAGAATGCCGGAGATGCAGACCGGGATGCGGTTCGAGAAGCATTAGCGAAAACTAAAGATTTTCAGGGAATCCTTGGCAGCTTCTCCTTTGATAAGGACGGAGATGTTGTAATGGAGCCTACTGTTCTTATAATTGACGAAGGCAAGTTCAAGGTGTTTGAATAGTCAGACCCGCGATCCATCAGCGGAATACTCCGCTGATGGAAATTTCTTTTAAATAAGGCTCTTTTCTCATACTTTGTTGCTATTGACTTCAAAACAGAATTGAATGACCTATACTTCTTTACAAAATTAAAGCTTTATTATGAGAAAAGAGCTTGCACACTTAATACCGAACTACAAAATGGCTTTTATCACGTTAAAATCGGCTTTAGGATTTTAACAACAATTTTTACGAAAACAGCCTTAAATAAAGAATCAGAAGGTGAGATGCCATGTTAATCGAACAGTTAATCAACGGAATAACACTAGGCAGCATATATGCCATTGTGGCACTAGGCTTTACACTCGTTTTCGGGGTGCTGGGCATCATAAATATGGCCCATGGTGAAATTTTTATGTTTGGAGCTTTCATTGGTGTTATTGTAACTTCCACTTTCAAAGGACCTCTATGGCTAGCTTTCGCAGCAGCTGTTTTGGTGACTGGGATTATGGGTTATTTGCTGGAGCGCTTTGCGTTAAGGCCGCTCAGAAATAAACAGGGAGTTTCACACCTTGCCCCTTTAATCAGTACCATTGGTGTTTCCATCCTGCTTGAAAACTTATCCCATCATTTATTTGGGGCAGGAAACCATCCGTTCAATAATACATTTGCGGAAATCAGCTTCCAGATTGGATCGATTACTGTGTATCTGGTACAAATAGTCATTTTTATGATTTCTGTTATTTTGATGTATACACTCTCTTATTGGCTGGGAAAAACAAAAGCCGGCAAAGCACTAAGGGCAACTGCCGAGAACCTTGAAACGGCCAGTCTTCTAGGAGTCGATACGAAAAAGACCATCACCATGACTGTGATTATCGCTTCCGCAATGGGAGGGATTGCAGGAATCCTTGTCGGCATGGCATTTAACTCAGTCACCCCTCAAATGGGCTTGTCTATTGGCTTAAAGGGGCTAGCAATAATCATTCTCGGTGGAATGGGGAATGTCAAGGGTGCGATGGCAGGCGGCCTGATCCTAGGATTGGCGGAAACCTTCATTGTGGTGTATGGCAACTCGGGCTACCGGGATGCGATTGCGTTTGCGGCAATCATTGTCATTCTCCTTGTTAGGCCACAAGGTTTATTCGGCCAAAAAATTTCGGCATAAGAAGGTGAACAAATGCTTGGAGAACTTATCAATCCGTACTATTTACAGGTCGCTTCATTTATTTTAATCAATGTCATACTTGGTATAAGTATTTATATAACACTTTCTACCGGCCAGCTTTCACTTGCAAATGCAGGGTTCATGGGAATAGGTGCTTATACTTCGGCGCTTCTGACGCTAAACTTCGATTTTCCAATCCTGATTGGAGTTTTAGCAGGGACACTTATGGCTGGATTGTTCGGCATTATGATCGGCATTCCGACTCTGAGACTTCAGGGGGTTTATTTGGCCATTGTGACTCTTGGATTTGGGGAAGTCCTCCGTGTTGTTTTAGTAAACTGGGAGTCTTTGACTAAGGGATCCATTGGTTTGTCCGGCATCCCCCATCTTGGACGTGAAATCCTTAGGAATTTTAAGGAATTTGGTTTCGACCCGAGGGTTATGGGATTGCAAAACAACCAATTCATTTTCCTTATGGTTTTTCTACTCTTATTGTTTATTGTAATTGGGGTTATATGGTTTTTCAGAAGACAATCCCGCTCTCGGGTTGGGCGGGCGTTTGCTGCCATCAAACTGGATGAAAAGGCAGCTGAATCTATGGGCATCAACATCACTTACTATAAAGTGCTTGCTTTTACACAGGGAGCATTGCTTTCCGGATTTGCCGGAGCCTTGTATGCCCACGTTCTTGCCTATATTAGTCCGGCTGATTTTGCTTACCACAGGGCAGTTGAGATTTTGATTTTTGCTGTGTTCGGTGGCAGCGAGGTCATTTGGGGGCCGGTATTTGGAGCATTATTCTTAACCGTAATGCCTGAGGTCCTTCGCTTTATCAGTGAGTATCGCTATATGATTTACGGTTTGATCATCCTCGTGATGATGGCAGTCCGTCCTCAGGGACTCATTGACGTTCATCTTTTAAACTGGATGAAGTTGAAAACGAAGAAAAGGGGGAAAGAGCATGGTACTGCAAATCAAAAAAGTGCATAAAAATTTTGGCGGAATCAGCGCAGTTTCCGATGTCTCCTTTTCAATCAACAAAGGTGAAATCTTCGGGTTGATCGGTCCGAACGGAGCAGGAAAAACGACGATGTTCAATTTAGTTACCTCCATGTTCCCGCTAACTTCAGGGGAGATTGTTTTTAACGGTGAAAATATCAGCGGAGTCAAGCCGCACCTTATCACAAAAAAGGGGATATGCCGTACGTTTCAAAATATTCGCCTGTTCCCTCAGATGACAGCTCAAGAAAATGTCATGGTAGGGGAGCATTGTCGGAGCAAGTCGGGCGTTTTCAGCAGTGTCTTCAGAACAAAAACACAACGCCAGGAAGAGGAGAACATTCGGAGAAGAGCGAATGAATTGCTCGACTTTGTCGGCCTTACTGGATATGCCGAGCATATAGCAGACAGCCTGGCTTACGGACAGCAAAGAAGGTTGGAAATTGCCAGAGCGCTGGCAAGTGATCCGCAATTGCTGCTGCTTGATGAACCGGCAGCTGGGATGAACGAAACAGAAACAAGCAGTTTGTTTGAGCTGATAAAAAAAATTCAGGCTAAAGGGGTTACTGTCCTGTTGATTGAACACGATATGCCGCTGGTGATGAATTTGTGTGACAGGATTGCGGTGCTTAACTTTGGCAGGAAAATTGCGGAGGGCAGTCCTGCTGAGATACAGAATAACCCTGATGTCATCGAGGCATACCTCGGCAGTGAGGAGGATGAACTATATGCTTAAGGTTCAGGGAATTTCTACTTCCTATGGAAAAATCAATGTGCTAAAAAATATTAGTCTTGAGGTTGAGGAAGGGAGTATTGTAACCATTCTCGGAGCAAATGGTGCAGGAAAATCCACCACAATGAAAACGATTTGTGGCCTTTTAAAGCCGCAAGAGGGAAAGGTTGAATTTTTTGGAGAGGATGTAACAGGAAGGCGGCCGGATCAGCTGGTACGAAAAGGAATCGCACTTGTGCCTGAAGGAAGGCAAATTCTTTCCGGTATGACCGTGCTTGAAAATCTTGAAATGGGAGCCTATCATCGAAAGGATAATGAAATTAAGCAGGATATCGAAAAAGTGATGGAGAGATTCCCGATTCTTAAGGAAAGGCATCAGCAATTTGGAGGGACTCTCTCTGGAGGACAACAGCAAATGCTTGCCATCGCAAGGGCGCTCTTGAGTAAGCCGAAGCTTTTATTGCTTGATGAACCTTCAATGGGCCTTGCACCACTTGTTGTAGCCGACATTTTCAAAATCATCAAGGAGATCAACGAAGCAGGGACAACCGTTCTACTAGTGGAGCAAAATGCTAGACAGGCTCTCCGTGTATCTGACTATGGATATGTACTAGAAACAGGAAAAATTATCGCAGAAGGAAAATCCAATGATCTTTTGACCGACCCAAGAATCATGGAGGCATACCTAGGGCGGAAATCAAGTTAACCGAACTTCGGTGCTAATCACTGATTGTGGTTTGTTAAAAATGTTGTATAAATGCCCCAACCCTTGCTGTATAAGGGTTTGGGCATTTTTATATCATACCATATTTTGTCTTAAGAAGGATTCAGGTACTTTTTGTTGAATTCTAATTAATGGAAAAAACAATACACCACACGAACCTTTCATTTTTTAAGTTTAACGAAGATGTCTATAAGGTTGTTTTGGAAAAAGATACATTACACAGGTTTCCTATTGCAGAGGAAAAAAAAATTATTTTCAGATGCCTTTAAGATGGCTTTTTGTAACTTTTAACTAATATAGTTGACAGGTCAAAAAAATAGAGAGAGACCATTTAAATAAAAATAGAGGGGAATTTTAATGTTACATCGTGTGATTAAGCAATTTGGTTTGGAGATAGATTCACTAACCGAGGTAGAAGATTCACATAGTTCTACCGTCTATAAATCTACTTTGAGGCAAGGTCAAAATGTATTTTTGAAATTCCCTTATACAAAATTAAAGTTTCAGCGTGAGTTGGAAGCCTATGAAATATTAAAAGGTAGAGTTTCTATTCCTGAAATGTTGGATTATTGGTCTGGTGATGATGAGTGTCCGGGCGCTTTTTTATTATCTGAATTAAAAGGAAAACCATTAACAACTGAGGTTTCGCCAACCGTCGCATTTCAAGTTGGGGTTCTTCAAGCTCAGGTGCACACAATTGGCCCGCCTACAAACCGAAAGTTATCAGGCATACAAAATGAATTTGCGAACTGGTCTGAATTTGTTGAGCAGCAATTTTATAGTTTTGCTGAGGACGTAAAGAGTGTTTTGGATCCACAGTTATATACTCAAGCGATTGAAAAATACGAGCAAATGAAGCACAAGCTGCCATCTCCGGATGGACCAAGTTTTGTACATATGGATTTTCGCCCTGCCAATATAATTGTTGCCGGTGATCAAGTTTCTGGAATGATTGATTTTGAGAGTGTGCGCTTTGGTTCAACAGAAGTTGATTTTACCAAACTGTATCGTGATTTTTTATCTTTTGATGCTACCTTGTATAAGTCATTTCGTGAAGGTTATAACAGTATAAGACCACTGATCGATTTAGATAATGTCCTTCCTTTTTATCAATTTACAGATGCTTTTAACAGTATTGGTTGGTGTAAACGACGGGGCATTGAGAAAAATGCAGTATTTCTGGAAGAAAATTTAGCGAGATTAAAAGAATGTATTGAACAACAGAACTGAATAAAGTATTTAGCCGGGGAGAAGAGAAATGAATACCACTCAATTGCCAAAAGTTCATTTAAGAGAATTAACTATAGATGATGCAGAGGACAGATACCAATGGTGTCTTGATCAAGAAGTAACGAAACATTTAAATATGCCAGCTAAATATCCTCCCTTCAGTAGAGAGGAGACCCAGGCCTGGATAAGAATGTGTATTGATAAAACAAATGGATATGAACAAAAAGCGATCATCACTGAAGAAGGTAAACACATTGGTTGGATCGATTTTAAAAATATCGATAAGTTAAACAAGCATGCAGAATTAGGAATAGCAATTGGAGATAAAAGCTACTGGGGTAAAGGATACGGATTATCCGCGATGAACGAAATGCTTATTTGGGGATTTACACATCTAGAGCTTAACAAGATATGGCTTCGAGTAGAGATTGATAATGAAAATGCGATTAAATCATATAAGAATATGGGATACGTAGAAGAAGGTATATTACGACAAGACAGATTAAGAAACGGTGAATTTGTTGATCGGTTAAGGATGAGTATTCTTAAAGACGAGTTTTTCAACTAAATGGTGCAAGGCTCAAAATATCTTTAACTTAAGGGACAATAACTCCTTAAAAAATAAGGGGGTCACAAATTGAATTTAATAAAATGGGTAGTCATATCAATCGCAATTGTGATTGTATCCTGGACTGCTATTGATTTAATTAGATATGGAGATTATGACGGGAAGAAACAAATAGATGAAGTTAATGGAGATACATTAGTGCTGGTTGAACTTAAAATTTTGCCAGATGCTTCATATATGCCTTTAGAAGTGAAAATTTCAGATGAAACACTAATAACAGGTGTAGGTCCTCAATCCCTCTTTCTAGAAAACATAGATGATTTAAAACAGGGTCAAAAAGTAAGAATATGGTATAACACAAACTCTGACAATGAAAATATAGCTAAAAAAGTGGTAGTTTATAACTTGTTTTGATTTCATTGAACGGTACCCATTTAAAAATTGATATTTACCTTTATTAATCAATTATGGGTGCGTTGATGGAGAGGGATTACCACTTATTAATGAATGAACATATGAATGATTTTAACTCATTTGTGGGGTGAAGTATGAGGTTTTGGTCAATGGCTATTGTGTGGTGGTTGATCCTAAGTGTGGTCTTTATTTATTTAGTAGATTTATTTACAATCAAGCCTGATGTAATATCAGGTAATGGCAACTTAGGTCTCTTATTTGTAGTGCCGGCGCTGGCGTTATTTATTTTGTTTGTAAGAAGTTTATGGAGATATTTAGGGACTCTCAACTTAAAATCTAACACTTGGATGAAGATCGTTTGGGGTGCATTTGCTATTTTGCTATTGCTGTCCTTTTTACAATATAAGCTTGCTATAGATCTAGTCACCGATCTAGGAGGCAGCCCTAAAATAGAATCTTCAAAAATATACCGTTACCCTTGGTTGAATCAATATACTAATACGTTATTTATTAACTTTTACACCCTGGGTATTATGACAACCGGAATCACTATATTAAGGATTTTTATTAGAAACAACCCTAAGTCAAATAGCGAAGAATTTTAAACAAAAGGAGGCTGTTGAAATGACAAAGAAATTCCCATTAATTTTCTTGGGATTCCTGGTATTCGTAGCATTACTCTCTACTTTTTTATTTTTTAAAACCATATTTTCAAATTTAGTTCCTGAGTTTATGATAGCTAAAGCTATACCTTTAGCAATTTTTTCAGGATTATCATTAATTGCTCTTTCTATAACTGTAAGGAACAAATAAACAGATATTCTCAGGGGGAGTTAGTAATGGAAATACCAATGATCGTCGAAAAAGTCTTAAAGGATTATATTAACCTATTTAATGAACATTTACCTGAAACCATTGAAGGGTTATACATACACGGTTCCATTGCCCTGAATGCCTATGTTGAAGATTCAAGTGACATCGACTTTATCACTTTGACGAATCGTCGATTAACAGAGGAAGATTCAGAAGCATTATCTAGTATACATACCACAATAGCGAACAAATATAAAAAGCCAGAAATGGACGGAGTTTATGCTGTTCGCGAGGATATGGGAAAACTCAGCAATGCCGGTAAATATCCGTACTACAACAATGGTGAACTATTGTTCGGTAATTACTTCAACTTTAACCCGATAACTTGGTGGACTTTAAAGAATAAAGGTTTTCGGGCCAGAGCTACAGGACTTTCAGATTGATAATCAGCCTCAAGAGTTATCTTCTTATGTACTTGGAAATATGAATACGTATTGGACAAATAGGATCCAAATGGCTGAAACTTCTATTGAACATCTAGTAAAGCTCCCGACCGATGAAATTGATATTGAAATAGAATGGACTATTCTCGGATTGCTACGTCAGTTTTATACAATAAAGGAATACGATATTGTTTCCAAGTTGGCCGCTGGAGAATATGGATTAGAGCATCTACCCGGGGAATGGCACAATATTATAAAGGAAGCTATGAATATACGTAAGGGTGTAAAGGAAGGGATTTTCAGCTCTGAGATGGAGAGATTGGATACTACTTTACGATTCTCAAGATTCCTGATTAATCATTGTAATAAGATTGTAGAGAGCCAGATATCATAATGGTTCTGTTTTTATTAGAATTAGTCCTGTTGACGCAGAGTTGTTCTTTTTAAAAGTCAATTAATAATGAAATAGCGGTTGAATATTTTTTCTGAATCTTTAATGTATTATGAAACGTATTACTTTGAAAGGGGGAATTATAATGTCTAATATTAAGCGAAAAATGAAATCCACAATTTATTTAAGTTTCATGTTGGTCATGTCAGTTTTTTTAATAGCTGCTTGCTCAAGCGGAAATGCAGAAGACGCCAATAAAGATGCTATTAAAAAAGTTCTTGAGCATGAGTTTACTGGTCCGGATGAGAAGTTTATGGATATAATGTGGAATCCAAAATATAGGACTGTTGTAAACAATAAAGAAGAAAATAAAGAACTTGATAAGTTATTAGAAGAGAAATACGGACCATACTTTACAGATTCCGGACTTCATTCCTTCATCTCTGCATTTGGCGGGACTTCATACCAAACTTTTGCTTACAATGCTGATTATAAGATTAACTTAAAGGATGTCACAATTGAGCAAAATCAGGAAAATCCAAGTCTTTATACCTTTATTGCGAAGGTCGGTTATAAGAAAAGTGGAGAGGAAGAGCAAACTGCGAATGTAGAAGGTAAAGTTTCTTTCTCTGCAAAAGAAGAAGGAAAAATCGGGAAATTTGAATACGGAAACGACGACGGTTTGTCTGATAAATTGAGAGAATAATAAATTTTACAATATATCAGACCATGGATTATATGACCATTCCAGTGGTATAAACGGAGGAATAAATGTGGAGAAACAAAACTCAGTTGCCAAAGTGCTCCGTGTCATAGGGTTTGTAATAATGATTGGCGGTTTTTTCATTGCATTGAGCCTGGGTTCCAGAGCATCAGAGATGGGTCAAAACTGGGAATTGACCTTGCCTGCCCTGTTTTCCAGTTTTGTCACAGGCATGCTTTTCATTGGGTTTTCTGAAGTCATTGCCTTGCTTCAAAAAATTCATCTTCAACTTCATCAGGACGGGACCAGAGCGACAGATTCATCAGGCAACGAGCATGAAGTAGAACAGCCAGTAAAGCTGCAAGAACAAAAAGAGTGGTATCCGTCGCCACAAGATTTCGAAGACATCCAGGAACTATACCATGAGCAAAATGTCACAAAGATTGAAGCATCTCCATTTGAAGATTATTGCGTTGTGCAGATCGACGGTAAAGACCACATCGAAGTGGTGGAACTGGGAGGGTTCAAGCCAAAGAAAGTATCTGCTGCTTCCAAGCCTGAGCTTGTAAACAATATACAAAAATGGTTTAACAACCTACCTCCATCCTAAATACCTTTTATTCAATTTGAGGGTGCGTTGATCCAGGAAGGATTAACCGCCTTTTTTGTTGAATTCTAGAGGTGGCGAGAAAACCTTACATAGTAGTTGTGATTAATAGAGGTGTTTTAGTGGATAGCAAATTAATAAGAGGAACTTTCTTTTTAACGGCAGCAAGCCTAATTTCTAAGGTTTTGGGCTTCATTTATATTATACCATTCACGGCTCTTGTAGGAACACAGGGGTACGTCTTGTATAAATATGCTTATGGTCCGTATACAATTCTGTTAAGTATTTCAACAATAGGTCTTCCACTTGCCGTTTCCAAATTCGTATCAAAATATAATGAATTAGGTAACTATAGAGTCGGTTTGACTCTATTAAGATATGGAATGTATCTGATGGTCATAAGTGGCATTATCTCATTTACTGCTCTGTATTTATCCGCACCTTTCTTAGCAGGAGTATTAATCGACCCGAATGATCAAACAGGTAATTCTTTAGAGGATGTTCAGTTTGTCATTCGTCTCGTCAGCTTTGCTTTGTTAATTATTCCAGCAATGAGTATTTTCAGGGGATATTTCCAAGGGAGCCAATCTATGGGGCCTTCGGCGTTAAGTACAGTGGTAGAGCAGGTAGTCAGGATTGTCTTTATCTTGGCAGGTGCATATGTAACCATTCACATATTTAACAGTTCTCTTACAAACGCTGTAGGAATTGCCACCTTTGCCGCCTTTATAGGTGGAGTAGCAGGATTTATCGTTTTATTATTCGTTTTTTTAAAACGAAAAGAATTAATAAAGAATCAAAGAGATATGAGTCCGAATAACGAAGACATAAAAGTTATATCAATGTTCAAGGAATTGATTGGCTATGCAATTCCTTTTGTTATTACAGGACTAGCAATACCTATTTATCAGAACATCGATACCTTTACCATTAATAAATTGTTTCAGTCTATAGGCTATAAGTTAGATGAAGCAGAGACAATTAATTCAGTCATTGGATTAGCTCAAATTCTCGTAATGGTTCCTGTGTCATTGGCTACAGCATTCGGTATGTCTTTAATACCAGGTATAACTTCAGATTTTACAAGTGGAAGAATGCTAGAAGTCCGAAGTAAGATTTCTAAAACCATCCAGATTCTTTTGTTCTTTACTCTTCCGGCTGCTATGGGTTTAGGTATTATTGGAGAGCCGATTTATATTATGGTTTTTGGCTTAGAAAACAGTCCTGAAATAGGTGGGTTTATTTTACAATGGTACTCTTTAGCCGCAGTATTCTTTGCTTTGTTCACGGTAACTGCTGCAATTATGCAAGGAATTAACGAGCAAAAAAAATTAATCATTGGAATCCTATTGGGGATTTGTTTAAAGATCGTTTTAAACTTCATACTCGTACCTTACTTAAAGGAAGCAGGGCCTATTTTAGCTACATACTTTGGTTTTATCGTCTCAATTCTATATAACATTTATATCATTAAAAAAACCCTTCAATTCAAGTTATCACCCTTACTTCAGAGTTTAAAGGGAGTTTTCTTGTTAGTATTGGCAATGTCGATAGCTGTTTGGTGTGTTGAATTTTTAACAGAGCTATGGTTGCCAGAAATTGTGAGCTTATATTATCGTGCCCTAGTTACATCGATCACCTCCATTTCTGTGGGGTTATTGGTCTATATAGGTATAGGTTCAAGACTAAATTTTGCAAAGAAATTTTGGAGCAATAAAAGAAAGGGTAATTCAAATAGCCAGTGAGTATTCCATGTAACCCTTTTGATTACTTAATAAATGTGAAGAAGCTTTTAGCTAAAGAGATGTAATGTTTAATATAATAGCTGGTTAAATATGGTATTATTTATTATGAGTAAGTTCCCAAAACATGCAGGACAATCCAATAAGCGATCTGATACTTGGGAGACTCCAGGAGGTCAGGTAGAAGAAGGAGAACCACTTGATAAAGCAGTATGTAGAGAAATATTAGAGGAAACAGGAATAGTGATCTTACCTATTGAGATAACAGGAGTGTATTATAATGCCACGAAACATCTATTATCCGTCGTATTTAGGGCGAAATATGTTAGTGGAGACATTAAAATTCAACCGGAAGAGATTAAAGAGGCAAAATTCATCCAACTAACCGAGGAAAATATAGATCGTTACATAACCCGGCCACATATGAAGTCTCGTACAATTGATTGTATGAAAGCAAAGAACTTTGTGCCATATGAAACTTGGGATGTAGATCCATATAATTTATTGGGTAGGTTATTCTAATTCCATTGACCAAGTTTAGTAGAATATAGTTGTTAAATATCCGAAAGTTAGGCGGTACTGGGATGAAAAAGAGAATAAGCCAGAATATAGTGGTGGGTTTATTAATAGTTGTTCTAGCTATCAAAGGACATGAAATATTTTACACTCCTAAAAATTCACTTGAATTATATCAGCAATTGCATTTTGCAGATGAATTTGAGGACGTGCAAAAACATATATTAGATGGCTATGAAGAACATTTTTCAGAAGAAGACTTTCAGTATATTAAAATTAATTCAGCTGATAGTATAGGACAGTTTACTTTATTTAAGTATAACGAAAAGTCTTATGTAATTATGACTTCACCTGGAACTTGAAAAGCTAAAAGTACTTGCGGTTGCAGAGTTGCCTGAAGATATCAGTAAGTTCTTTCAAGAATTGCCAAGATAAGATCGGTATTCAAAAAATGGGTGCATTAGTGCAATAATGTTTAATGAAACAATGAGTATCAGTCCTAATATATAGGCTAAATTTTTATGTAGTACTAGTGAAAAAAACTTGCCCGGAGTTTTGTGCTCTAAGCAAGTTTTATCAAATTTTAGTGAGGAAAAAACATGGTGTCTTCGAATGCTTTATTCCGCTTTTATCCCCGATTGCATTTCATAATTCCTTAATAGCATTCCATTTGCTTTTATCATTCCCAGCTTTTCGTAGTAGGGGACGAGGTCATCGTCACAACATAAGTCAATCATATATATATCGGCAAGTTCTTTCATCATTCGATTGACCAATTCTTTGCCGATTCCTCTATTCTTGTACTCTGGCAGCACTTCAAGGAAGGGGATGTAGGCGGATAGGACTCCATCACTGATTGCTGTAATGAATCCAACCACTTGATTAGTATCTTCAGTAAGTGCTAGGACTAATTTGCTGCTGTTTTTCAATAGTTTGAAGTGAGTCTCCGGACTTGGTGGGGAAGGCCAACCATCAAAGAAGCCTTCCAACATTTCAGGTATAATACCCTCAAGTGAATTTTTGAATAACATACTCGTCAACTCCTCAATTTTCATGCTTTGGCAGTTGATGAGAATCAAAAGTAAAATAACAAATCAGTGACCCTCCAGACATTCTTCTCTGTTTTTTATATTCAATTTTACGAGGGGAAATCCTCCTAAAAGCGGTAAATTATTTCTCGGGAAAGCGCAGGATTTGACTTTATTTTCAGGCTTTGTCGCTTTTTTGGACATTGTGACAGTTTGTGTTAATTGTGAAGGCTGAAAAAGAAACATGTCGAAACTGTATTTTGGTTTTGGCTGGACATTTAGCCCTAGTTCTGTTTAAGTTTTCAGTATAGATAGAAAATTTTAAAAAGTATAGGGGTTGGGGAAAGTGATTCAATTTAAAAAGCCAGATATCGAGAATTTTTATCGTACCTTTAACATTCAAAGTTTTACGGTGAGTCCTGACGAGAAGCAATTGGTGTTCAGCACGAATTTAACAGGGAAGTACAATTTGTGGGCAATGGATCTGCCTAATCAGTATCCATATCCGCTTACATTCATTGACCAGACATGCCAGGCATTGAGCTACTCACATGATGGAAACTTTATGGTGGTTGGTTTCGATAATGATGGTGATGAAAATGGCCAGTTATACGCACTCCCTCCTGCGGGTGGTGAGATGGTGCCGCTTCGCACGGCAGAAGGACATCGCCACATATATCCTTTCTTATCAAAGGACGATCAACGACTTTACTACACTTCTACCAAGGGCAACGAAACCTATCTTAATATTTACCGTTATGATATCGAATCAGGTGAGGAGAGCGTGGTCGTTGCGGGAGAAGGCGCGGCTTGCTTTTTAGTGGCTGTTGACGAAGAAGAAAATAATTTTGCCTATCTAAAACAGTATGCCAATACATACGCGCCTGGATTTATTTTTCAGGATGGAAAATCGTACTCGCTGACTCCTGAAACAGATGAGCAATTCACTGTCGGTGAGGGAGTGTTTGTAGGTGATGAGTATTACTTTGTCACTACATATGGTGAGGATTTTGATTACCTTGCAAAGTTCAATCTCAAAACCCATGAGTTTACCAAGGTTCTTTCAATTGAAAAGGAAGAGTTCGGACCTATCCGATATGATAAGAGTACAAACAGCCTTTATTTCGTGACATCAAAAGGCGTGAATGATTATTTATATCAATACGATTTGGCTGAAGGAACATATCAAAACAGTCATTTACCAGCTTCGATCATCCAGGGTGGCACAGTCGCTAAAAGTGGTAATGTGTACATTCTTGCCGGATCAGCGACGAAGCCTAATAACATTTTCATGAAGGAAGCGGGCAGTGACGAGTGGAAACAGCTGACGAACCTGGCTGTTCCTGGTGTCAAGGAAGAGGATCTTGTGAATCCTGAAGTCCTGACTTATCCTTCCTATGACGGCATGATGATGGAAGCTTTATTTTTCAAAGCAAAGGAAGATGTCAGCAATGGTCATGTTATCCTTTGGCCTCATGGAGGACCACAGGCTGCAGAGCGTAAATTCTTCCGATCGATGTTCCAGTTCCTCGTGAACAGAGGCTATAGCATTTTCGCTCCAAATTTCCGCGGATCAACAGGTTATGGACTGGCTTTCACCAAAATGGTCGAAGGAAATTGGGGTGAAGGACCTCGCCTTGATAACATTGCTGGTCTTGAATACCTTTACGAAAACGGAATGGCTGACAGGGATAAAACATTATTGATGGGTGGAAGCTATGGTGGCTATATGGCACTGCTGTTGCACGGCCGCCATCCGGAATACTTCAAGGCAGTCGTCGATATTTTCGGACCATCCGATTTATTCTCATTCATTAACTCTGTCCCTGAACATTGGAAACCAATCATGAATCAGTGGGTCGGCGATCCGGTCAAGGACTTCGATAAGCTGACAGAGTATTCACCAATCACTTACCTGGATACGATGACAAAACCAATGCTGATTATTCAGGGAGCCAACGACCCGCGCGTCGTGAAGCAGGAATCAGACCAGATCGTCAAAGCCTTACAGGAAAAAGGCCGCGACGTGAAATACCTTGTACTTGAAGACGAAGGGCATGGATTCTCGAAAAAAGAAAACGAGATCCTTGTGAACCGTACGATACTTGAGTTTTTTGATCAGTTTGTTGAAGCGAAGGTATTAGCTGAGTAGTATTAAAAAGTCTGCTATGGGAGAGCGTATTGATCTCCACTTTAAACCGATTTAGTAATCTATCTAGCATATAGAAACACAAAACCGCTTGGGCAGCCAAGCGGTTTTTCATCATGAAATATTAGTCATTTTACTCTTATATAGAAGTTCCTCTAAATCATGATCTATCGTGAAAATGGAACTTTGTTTTAACGTTTTCATAAACAGTTCTTTTAACTTTTCAGATGAAGCTCTCATGTTTTCAGCTGTTACTTCTTCTGGATACGTTGAAAGGTATGCTTCTATAAAAGATGGGGTTAATGTTTCATATGCTTTAAACTGATGCAGTTTTTTACCCTCATTCAATGCTTCTACGATTAAGGTATAGTCTCTCATATCCTCTAGTTTCTTTAGTGCATAGATGAAGTTATTTCTCTTCAGTTCTTTCTCCAATGCCAAAGCGCAATAAACGAACTCAAATGCCACGTCAATTCCTACATTATACCTAACCGGTTTGTTTCCGAATTTTTCGTTTTCGATTTCCATCTTCTCAGTGACTAATCCGGTTTTATCTAGAACCACTTTCCATAGAGGTGATTTTACGGATAAAAATTCCCTTGGGACAATGGAGACATTGAATTCCAGTCCATTTTGCAGGATAGCGATCACCAGGAAAATGTCTTTGCTGAATTGTTTTTCTTTAATGTAACTTGTGTCGAATTCACTTAGGGTTTCACGAACAAAATCTCTAGTTATTTCTGCATCTTCAATTTTAGAGGTTGCCACCATTAAATCAATATCAGAGTGTTCATCGTTATATCCAATTACTCCAGAGCCTATTTGTACGATTCCTTCCACTAAATCGGATGCTCCTATTTCTCTTATAGCTTTTTCAAAATAAGCTCTTCTCTCCTCAGGACTATACATATTCCACCTCTGCTTGTTAATTTTTAATCATTTTAGCATAAATTTACAAGTTTTTAGAAGTTTTTTCATGGCAAAAGGAGGAAGTCGATTTTAAGAGTAAATTTGGTCAGATAGGGAAAATATATTCTGTTATCAGCAAAGGAGGAATTTTCAATGGCAAAAGTATTAGCTGTATTATCAAGTGGTCATAAAGACGAGGAAAACAATTATGAAACTGGCTGGTGGGGAGAGGAATTATTTGCCCCGATGCAGCTTCTTGAAAAGGCGGGTCATCAGGTCGACCTGGCATCGCCGCTTGGAGGCAAGCCGGTTATCGATAAAATGAGTATAAGCGAAGATTATGATCCGAAAGGTATTTATAAAGAGCTTTATGAGTCCGGAAAAGCGGATGATACGATGAAGCTTTCGGATGTAAATGCTGACGACTACGATGTCGTGTTAGTGGTAGGCGGACATGGTGCAATGTATGATCTGGCGAAGAACGAGGATTTACATGAGATCATGAACAAAATTTATGATGGAGGCGGCATTGTAGCAGCGGAATGCCATGGTCCTGCACCGCTTGTGTTTGCGAAGCGACCGAACGGTGAAAGCTTTATCGCGGGTAAAAAAGTAACAGGTTATCCAGATGAAATCGAACCAGAAGGTCTGTTGGATATCCTTCCGTTCAGCTTGGAGCAGGAAATGAGAAAGATCAGTCAATATGACCAGGGAGATCTCGAAAAAACGGGACATGCTGTATGGGCGGACGAGCAGCTCGTGACAAGCCGTGACCCATTTTCTTCCGAGTTGATGGGGGAAGAATTGGTTAAGGCGTTGGAGAAGAAGGGGAAATAATTTACGTATTTTATCCGTCTTAGGGAAAAATAACTGAAGTGAGAATGTAGATTAAAGGAGAGGTGCAATTTTATGGGAAACGAAAATAAAGTGGGCATTATTACTGGTGGCGGCAGCGGATTAGGGCAATCGACCGCACTCAGATTAGCAGAAGAAAAAGTAAATATCGTTGTGGTTGATATCAGCGAGAAAGGTGGAAACGAAACCGTCGAGATGGTGAAAAAGCTTGGAGTAGAAGCGATTTTCATCAAAGCTGATGTCTCAAAGCAAGAAGATGTAAAAAGATATGTCGATCAAACGGTTGAACAATTCGGTAAAATTGATTACTTCTTTAACAATGCGGGGATTTCGGGCAGCGGCTCGTATTTCCTGGATTCCTCCATTGAAGAAATTGAAAAAATTGTCGGCATTAATCTATTGGGAGCACTTTATGGTGTTCGTTATGTAGCTGAGGTTATGCTGAAGAATGGTGGAGGTTCCATCGTGAACACCGCTTCAAGTGCAGGCGTGATCGGGCAGGATTCCGTTGTTACCTATTCTGCTACAAAGCACGGGATTGTGGGATTAACGAAGAGTATGGTCGCGGAGTACGGAAAAGATGGACTTCGGGTGAACGCTATAGCCCCTGGACCAACCGAGACGCCAATGGTCAAAAGCTTTTACGAAGCAAATCCGGCAATGAAGGAAAACGCAACAAAAGGTATCCCTCAAAGACGTCTGGGCAAGCCAGAGGAGGTTGCTGAACTGGTAACATTCCTGCTAACCTCTAAAGCACAGTATATTAATGGAGAAATCATCCGGATCGATGGCGGGTTTACTAATACGAAATAATAGTGGATCCGGGGTGAGGAGAAACTTACCCCGGTTATTTAATGAAAAACATTAACCCCACACGTGGTGGAGTTTATAACTACCATCTATAAACATTATCACATGTATTAGCAATTGGTTCGTAATAACAGTGCTGTTTATATTGTCCTGCGAATGGCTGATTGTACCATGTAGGCGGACAAGGAGCATACGGGTTGAAATACCAAAGAGCATACTTGGAAGGCTGCTGTCTCCAATAATCTAATGTTTGCTTAGCCAATCTCTTTTCTACACTTCTAGCTCTGTTATAAAAAACATTCCCCTTTTGCACGGCCTCAAATGAATAGTTTCCTCCTTGGATTTGAAAAATCACGTCTCGTACAGACCTTAAATCTTCAAAATCTAGACAATTCGCTTTCAGTCGATTTACAACTACATTACCAACCATAAGCATTCCCAGCGGTCCTTCACCCTCAGCTTCAGCCCTCATCATCCTGGCAATTAGTGCAACGTCACTGTCGACATATTTTACCCTTGGCATTTTTATCACCTCTATAAGAATTGTATTAAAAACAGCTTGTAATAATGTTAAGAGGTTCCGATTTGCTTGAGATAAAGCAATTGTTAAATGGCTAAAGTGGATGGTGACAAAAACCGTACTATCCCAGCTAGAGTTTATTCGCTTCATCCAATAAATAGAGAAAACCGCTATGGGTGTCATCATAAATGAGTACAATCACAACTTCGGGTCTTCTAACCAGCCATAGATGTGACCATAGAGGAGAAGAAACATGAATGACGGTCACAGAAAGAGCCAGTATGTGCCAGTGAAAGGGAAAAATTACGAATGACGGTCACAAGAAGGGCGAACATGTGCCCCTGAAAGAGAAAAATCACGAGTGACGGTCACAAGAAGAGCAAACTTGTGCCCGTGAAAGAGGAAAATTTCGAATGACGGTCACAAGAAGATCAAACTTGTGCCCGTGAAAGAGGAAAATTTCGAATGACGGTAACAAGAAGAGCGAACATGTGCCCGTGAAAGATGAAAATCACGAGTGACGGTCACAAGAAGGTCAAACTTGTGCCGGTGGAAGAGAAGAATCATGAAGGAAGGTCACAAGAAGGGCATACTTGTGCCTGTGAAAGAGGAAAATTACAAATGACGGTCACAAGAAGAGCAAATATGTGCCCGTGAAAGAGGAAAATTACGAATGACGGTCACAAGAAGAGCGAACATGTGCCCGTGAAAAAGCAAATCAATGATTGACGGTCACAAGAAGGTCAAACTTGTGCCCGTGAAAAAGCAAATCAATGATTGACGGTCACAAGAAGGTCAAACTTGTGCCCGTGAAAGAGGAAAATCACGAGTGACGGTCACAAGAAGGGTAAACTTGTGCCCATGAAAGAGGAAAATCACATATTAAGGTCAAATACTATACAATCAGAGACGAAGTGGAATTATTCTATTCCTTCATCCTTAAATAACGCTGGGTTTGCTGATGTATTCAAGCTTTGTGTTGACGCCCACAGGTTACCAAGGAATCTTGGCATCATCTGTTGGGAAGGTAAGACGCCGTATCTTGAGAAATAGACGAAGAGTTTTAAATAGTTACGAGCATTGCCAGGCAAATGAATTTCTTTTGCATAAAACTCATTTTCTGTCACTGTAGCAAAGGACCTTGTCTCAAACCCTGAAATAAAACGGGTTGTCTCACCCTTGTACTCATTCTCGATAAAATGGATTTTCTTGATAATTGTTGGGTCGTCGTTACCATCGTAATTGGCCAGCCGCGCCTGGTTGAAAGCTGAAACAGAATCCAGCTTAGGAACGAATGAAAGCACATGGCCGTATGCTTTATCATGTCCCTCATAAAATGGCTTAATATCCAACTTATCCATTAGATCAACCAGCTTGAGCCTCTCGTCTTTTAAATAAGGAGGCCGGAAAATCTGTCTTGAAAGCTTCAATTCATCAAGCGAGTTGCACACAAGTGACGTGAAAAAGTACCACTGGCCATTATCATCGAGGCTAATATCATACGATTGTCCGTCCTTCTTCAATATGTAATCCTTAAATCGATCCTCTTTATCAAAAGTAAAATCTCGCTCCGATTCTTTGCCAGGCATGAAGCCAAAAGGAGATTCGATCGGGACAGCGATTTCCGAATAAAGCTTGTTTTTCATTAAAAAAGACACCCTTCCAAAACATAATACATACAGATTACCCATTCCTATACGATGGCACACATAAAAGATTTAATGTAAAAACGAGGAAAAACATGGTAATATTTTACTAGGAAAAAGGGAGGGTTAATGATGGAACTTAAGACGCAAGAAACTGCTGCTACGAAAGTGGATTTTACAAAAAGAGAGAACTTTGAGTTATACATTATTATCTTACTAATGATTGTGTCAGTGCTTTTTATTCCAGTATTGAAAGGAGTCATGGCAATTGCGCCAATCGTTTATTTTTTTATTGAACGAAAAGTGAGGAACAGGACGTTAGAGGAGGTCGGGTTTGACACTGCCTATTTTAAAGAGAACATCTTGAAAACATGGAAGCTCATTTTGTTTGTCGGGATTGCCATGCAATTAATATACTTGTTTTCTTATCAAAATTTCTTCCCGCAAGTATTAGAGCATGTCCTTGGCAGGATTCCGCTGGATTTCAGTGACTTGAATCCACTATTGTTTCTGAGTATTGCATTGCTCGCCTTTGGAGAAGAGATTGTCTTTAGAGGATTAATCCAGGCGCGATTGAGCAAACTCATGCCTGTATGGGTGGCCATCCTTATTACTTCCCTGCTATTTGCCGCCATGCATATTGCGACCGGTGATGCAACTATTGTCATGGTTGACTTAATGAGTGTCTTTATCGACAGTGTTCTGTTTGGAATCATTTTTGCTAAAACTAGGAATATCTATATAGCAACACTGGCTCATATTTTAGCCAATACGGTGGCTTTGTTATCAATTTATGTATTTGTTATATAGATAATTGAATACGTTAAAAATAGGAGGAGTATGGCTGCTATTTAGAGAAACTATCTAAGTAACAATCAGTTGCAATTATTTCTTTGTCAAGGAGTGATATTAACAATGATTAGTAAAATCGGTCAGATCATGTTGTACGTAAATGATCAGGATGTTGCAGTAAAGTTTTGGACTGAAAAAATGGGGTTTGTAGTGAGAGCAGAAGAGGATAACGAGGCAGGATTTAGATGGATTGAAATCGCACCGAGTTTAGATTCTGAAACATGTATCGTACTGCATGATAAAGAATTTGTGGAAAAAATGTCGCCTGGACTCAATCTTGGCACTCCTTCATTAATGTTTTATTCTGAGAATCTTGAGGAATTCCGCAGCGATTTATCAAATAAAAATGTGCTTGTCGGTGAAATTGTAAACATGCCTTCAGGCAGGGTATTTAACTTTGCTGATGATGAGGAAAATTACTTTGCTGTTATGGAAAAATAATATCTTCGAAAACAAATGAGCCGTTTTATAGAAAGCGGCTTTTTTATTTTGTCTATTTTTTACTAACGAAAGATAATTATATATTGGAAAAAGAAGGGATATGTCATTTTGTATCGAATCTTATCACCGAATGATTTTGGATGATTTTCAAATGAGTATGGAAGAAGAATTCTATACTCATTTGAAAACCATTATAGAAAGTATTCCTTGTACATAAAAAATGTCGCAATTACTGAACCAATTAAATAGAGAATAGATGCGTAAAATGCAAATGAGGGTGAAAACTTTTCCGGAGATTGGTTCATTTTAATTCCTGTTTCACCTTGTACTTGCATATCAATACTGCGGCTTGTAACTCCGCCTGAAGAACTAAAGAAGTAAATGAAGAATGTGCTGGCCAAAGCGACGAAAACTGAAACATCTATAAAGCTAAAATCCATTATTAACGTTACTCCAAAGTTGATTAATCCAATGATCACCAAAGTGGCTATAAAGCTTATTGTTTTTCCGATAGTGATGACCCCCTTTTAAGTTGTTACGCATGGTAACAGAAAAAGGTTTCATTTTTTTGTAAATTCAGGGAGTTAGTCCCTAAAAAACTGAGTCAGGAGAGACGGAATGATTCATTTTATGGGAACGCCGAAAATAGAGACACAAAGATTAATTCTCAGGCAGTTGGTACTGAAAGATGCCCAAACTGTTTTTGACAATTGGCTATCAGACGAACGGGTAAGTGACAATCGAGTAAGCCCGGCGCATAAGCAAGTTTCGGAGACAAAAGAGAAGTTGGCAAGAATTATAGGTGAATATGATTCTAAAGAACTTTGTTATTGGGGGATTGAGCTTAAAGTTGATGGCGAACTTATCGGAGAAATAGACTTATATGATTTTGATAGGACTACTGATAACTGTGAAGTAAGTTATTCAATTGGGTACGAATGGTGGAATCAAGGCTATGGAAGCGAAGCGCTTAAAGCGGTAGTCGATTTTGGCTTTAACTATATGAATATACATAAAATATCCGCTGCACATAATACTGATAATCCGGCTTCAGGAAGGATCATGGTTAAAGCGGGGATGGAGCAAGAAGGAATAGTCAGACACATGATTCGCAATGCCAAGAATCAATATAAAGACTGTGCTATTTATGGAATTCTCCAGGAGGATTATAGTAGACGGAATGATATTACTGAAATCCGAGTTATAGAAACATAGGATCGTGGTCAATCCTATACGAATGAAGACGAAGGGAGAGATTTTACTGAAAAGGATAGTGGTAATTACTGTAGGCAAAACACACAGCGGTAAAACTACTTTCGCACAGGCTTTGGAAAAAGAGCTGGAGAACTCTATGGTCATTGATCAAGACAATCACGCGGAATTCATCAATTCATATTATAAACTCCTGCAACCGACACACGGACCTAATACCCTCAAGCACGCTATATCAAAGCTGATTGTCAATTATGCAATAGAGCAAAGCAATTACCACCTTATCATTTGCAACTCGAATCGGAGCCTAAAAGACCGGTCGTATCTTTTTAAAGAGTTGTTTCCCAAAGATGACTTTATTCAGATCATTGTTCATTTTGATATTCCGGATCATGTTCTTCAAGCCCGAGTTATTGAAAGTCAACGGAGTACCAACATCTTCAGAGGTGCCTATTCCAATTTCGCCGAAGTATTAAAAAAACAGCAGACTGACTCCATAAAACCAGATGTAATGGATCCAGTGGAGGGTGAAGCAGATTACTTATTTAGGATAAAAGACAACGGAGACACTGAAGCTGTTCTTCTGGAAATTTTGCGTTTAGCAGAAGGATAGACCGTAAGAGTTATCTAAATTGGGGGAGCTCACATGAAAAAACTAGTCTTTCTCTTTGTTGTCTTAGTGCTTACAGCCTGTGGACCAAGATTAGATGAAAATGCTCAGTTAGCCAAAGAATATTTAAAAGATCAAGGGTACTCGATTAAATCATATGAAGGGAAATATTCTTATATTATAGAAAGGGAACAATTAATTCATAAGCCGGAAATTTTTGTTTGGGCCGTGCAAACAGTGGAGCCGGATGCCTATATTGGAAAGGAAATTACACAAGAGAAGTTCATTGTGAAAAATCACCCCCTAAGTAAAATTTACGGCCCACAGAAAAGTTTTTCCTATAAGGTTGGAGTCAGTGTATTCATGTTTAACGGAGAAATAATTGGCGGTATATCTTTCCCAGTCGGGAACGGGATCGGAGGTTCGCCTTATTCACTCGATGGAAAAACTGCTGAAGAGGTTATAAAAATGGACTATGCTGAATGGAATAAACAATGGTCTGAGAAATATGGGGATTGAGTATATTGCGTGCTGCCCACTAAAGGCAGCTTTTTTGCTGTTCAGTACTATTTGATAAAGAGGAGGTCTCTTGTGAAAGAGAATTTTGTAAATATCATTTTAACAATGATATTTTTTGTGGGTTATGTATTCATATTTGATTATTTCTTCAGATATATTGAAATGATGTTTGTGCCTTATGGACTTCTGATATTCATTTTACAAATAGGCTTTTCCATTGTGATCCTCCGAAAGAAAAATAACCTAAGAAGCACATTTGGCTTCTTAGGTTATTTTTTTGTTCTCATTAATTGCCCTCCTAATTGCCCTAATCTGACCTCGGTGACTGATCTCGTCTTCTAGAACATGGAACCAAAGATAATAATAGTTGTGTGTAACTCCATTATCCCACTGTCTTTCTTCGAACAACCAATCATCATTATAGTTTTTTAGTTTGTCAGTGTATGTTCTCTTACCAGTGCAAGCTCATTCAAGTAAAAATCTAATGAATTTTGCTTGATAGACATTTTTGCTTGTTTTCCTAGCTCTAAGGCTGCCTTCCACTTCGATAGCTCTTCACTGTTAATATCACGTTCCTCAAATGTAATGACCTGATGGACAAATTCAATCGATGCTATATGCATCAAAGGGGCTCCGATTGAATTTGAACCTTCATTCGAGAGGTAATCCAAATCTTGTTGAGTTAAGAACCTGATATCCTCCATGGTCACAGCCCTTGTATATTCTAGCATTGAAACCAATTCGCCAATTTTGGGCGAGTAACCTTCGACGTACTTAATCCTGTAATCAATCATCTATTCCCCTCCCAGAAAATCTACATTAAGGTTACCAGCTTACTAGAAAAATAGTAGACTAATATTAGTTGGTTACATATGGTATCCTTAAGTTATAGGGCGAACTGATTTTTTTCAGTCTGGCCCTTTTTTTGTGGAAAAAAAATGAAACGTTTTACATAACTTGTTTGTCTAACAGTGGAAGAAAGGAGGGGCAATGGTTTGGCAGATATCAAAAAGGTACGCCGTGCAATCAAGGGGAACAAGAAGGCTTTTCAGGAATTGATGGAGGAAGAGAAAGAGAAGCTTTATAAAATCGCGTATGTTTATATGAAAAATGAAGCTGATTCACTGGAAGTTTTTCAGGAAACGGTTTACAAGGCATTGTTGTCGATTGGAAATTTGAAAGAAGAGCGTTATTTTTCCACATGGATTACCAAGATCCTTATAAATAATGCCGTCGATCTTTTAAGAAAAAAGAAAAGGGTCATCCCGATGGACAGGGATGTGATCGAATTTAAGTCAGCTCCCTATATCGAAAGTGAACGGCACCCGGAATTGCTCCAGGCTGTGATGGAGCTGGATGAAAAGTATAAGGAGATATTGATTCTACGGTTTTACAAGGATTTCTCAGTGAAGGAAATTGCGGAAATCCTAGATTGTCCTGAAGGTACCGTAAAAACCAAAATCCATCGGGGCGTCAATCTTTTGAGAAGCAAGTTAAAGGAGGATTGTGTGAATGAGTGACCAATTCCCGGATATTAAAAATGAAATGAATCAAATATCGGTACCAGTCGATAAGCTGGATGCCATCATTGCGCAGACGGTTAGTGAAACAAAAGTGAAGAAGTCTAAGAAGCGCGTAGTTATATATTCGATGAATGTAGCAATTATAGGTTTTAGCTTATTCATCGGCTCAGCAATGGTTTCTCCAGCTATGGCGAAGGTAGCATCGAATATTCCTGTTGTAGGTACTTTTTTTAATGACATTGGTGATGAGGGGTTAAGAATTGCGGGCCAGAAGGGGTTAACACAGGTTGTTGATCAGACGGCGAAAGATAATGGAATCACGCTGACGATAAATGAAGTTTTTTACGATGGTACCCGCCTGACATTAGGATACACTCAGGAATCGCTATTGCCACTAGGTGAACTTGAACGGCCAGTAATAAAAGTGGACGGAAAGGAAATTAACTTCAGTTCTGGGTATTCTGGGGAATTTTTAACACCTCAAAAATATAAAGGCGTAATTGATATTACGCCGACTGAAGAGCTGCCTGAAGAATTTGAAATGGAGGTTCGAATTGATGCAGTAGGACTGGTCCCTGGAAACTGGTCATTTAAGTTCCCTGTAAAACAATCAAATGAAGTGACCGTCATCAGACCATCCATGGTAAATCAGGTCGATGGTGCCGAGATAAGTTTGAGCTCATTGAAGATAGGTCCGGCTGGCACGGATTTGAATATAAAGGTTATTGCTGATCCTGAAAAGCTGGATCCATATAGCTTAGGTTTCTACTTGCTTGATGACAAAGGGAAGGTCATCAACTTCTTACAGGGAAGCGGTTCTGGAGAAACAGTCGATGGAAAAGAACACGTCACTTTGCAAAGCCTTTATGAGCCACTTGAGGATGGTGCCCGGAAGGTTAAAATTATACCTTATGACTTAACTTTACCAAATGACGGTTTGCAGGAAGTAATTGTGAATCTAGATAAGGTAAAATTACCATTTACAATGAGTCAGGGTGATTATGGTAATGTTGTAGTTAATGATATAGAATACAAAGAAAATCGAACGGTTATTTATTTTGATATCGAAAGCGATGGAATTATCGATGACCGCGCCTCAGAAAACCCAATCTGGCTTTTCGATGCTGATGGTAAAAACATGAGCCTTGATGAGAAGCCTTTTGCTGAACGGATTAAGGGGAACAGCTTCAAGCAAGAGTTTGCGACCGGCAAGGCGGAAGGGTTAAAGCTGAAGACAAACAAGATGCCTAAGCCAGTTTTATATGAAGAATTTGTGATTGAAATCCCTTGATTTAACAAATGCAGAGGAAATGACGTGTGTACCAGCCACGTCATTTTTTTATTATACCCAGGCATGATGCGGGATTCTAGTACATAAGAAAAGCTAGCACGACAATCAGATCCGTGCTAGCTTTTCTCTTCATCCAAAATTCATATCTTGATAGCGGCCTTTAATAATTTGGTAGATGCCGTATAATATCAGTCCGGCTGCTACAATAGCTAGTAGTAATTGTCCGAATGGCTGGTTTGCCAATTCTGTTAATGCACCGCCCAGGCCTTTTGATTCATTTGGATTATGTGTGTATGCTGTGCGAATGAAGAAAAATCCAACCATACTCAGGACAATTCCTCGTGAAATCAGGCCGATCTTACCTGACAGGCGTGCGATTTTACGTTCTTTATCATTCATTTCATATGTTTTGAATTTGGACATGAACTTCTCTTTAGCTCCACTATATAGTTCGTAAACTCCATATCCAATAATGACTGCTCCAACCACTCCAACCAACCAGACACCAAATGGCTGCTCCATTAACTTGGCAGAAATCGTTTTCTCTGAATTGTCACCGCCAGCAGATCCGGTGTTACTAGCTAATTTTATTGCCCCGAAAGCCAAATTACTATATATAAGCCCGCTTATGAAATAACCAGTTCTTTTAATCAGCCCTTTGGCATCAGTTCCTTCATTTTCAGGATCTTTTATCGCTTTAATAAAATCCCATAAGATATATCCAATTAAGCCAATGCCGATCATCCATAGGGCGGCTTCACCAAAGGGCATTTCGGAAATTGATTGAAGAGCTCCTGAGGTCCCGGTCGTGTCGCCTTTGGGTCCGAATGCAGATAAAGCAGCGAGCACTCCAACCATTAAAAAAACCAGACCTTTTGCGATATAACCAAAGCGGGCAAACCTACGCATCCACGGTTTAGCTTCTCTCAATCTATTTTTGGCTTCTATAGTTGATGGTGAACTCATGTTATGAACACTTCCTCTATTTTTCTCTCATTTATTAAATGTTCCCCCTTTTCCTGAAAAAGAAACCAGCTGGGTTACTTGCTTCCACTTTGCCAGCATAAAGTCTATTGTTTTATTTTCAGCAGTGCGGGAAAAATGAAAGACAAATTCTATTTTTAGGAGGTATGCAAAATGCCATATAATTCTTTAAACGACCTGCCGGATGCAATAAAGGATAACCTGCCGCATCATGCACAGGAGATTTTTAAAGAAGCATTCAATTCAGCTTCTGAACAATACGATGAAGAAGAAACAGCCTTTAAGGTGGCTTGGAGTGCTGTTAAAAATGAGTATGAAAAGAATGATGATGAAGAATGGGTAAGAAAAGAAGAAGATTAATATTTTTACTTTATTACACTTTAGATTCGGGCAAATAGCCGCTTTCCTTAAAGGGAGGCGGTTATTTTTTACAAATAAAGATGTTTTTATCTTTGGTAAAATTTATACTAGAGTCAGAGAGTTTTAGGGGAGATTTATTAATGTATAAAATTATGCTGATTGAAGATGATGCGCAGCTGTGTGATCTGATCAAGGAAAATTTGGAGCGATATGGGTATGAGGTGGAATTGCCGCTTCATTTTTCAAAAATAGAGGAAGAGTTTGCCCAAATCAATCCAGATCTGGTTTTGCTTGATATTAACCTGCCTTATTATGATGGGTATTATTTGTGCCGGAGTTTTCGCCAGAAGTCTAACGTGCCGATCCTGATGATATCTGCGCGAAGCCAGGAGATCGAACAGATTATGGCGATCGAACTAGGGGCAGATGATTTTATTACGAAGCCGTTTACGTTCGACATGCTGCACACGAAAATCAAGGCGACGTTGAGAAGGGTTTATGGGGAATATTCGGCAAAAGAAGAGATCAAAAACTGCGCTGGGACGCTTTGTCTTGATGAGAAGACACTGATGCTGGAGTATGAAGGTTCTAGGGCAGAGCTTTCGAAAAACGAGTATAAATTGATGAAAAAATTAATGGACAACCAGGGAACATTTGTTTCAAGGGAAGAGTTGATTGAAGAAGTATGGGATGCGGTCACTTTCGTGGATGATAATACCCTGACTGTGAATATGACAAGAATCAAGCAAACTCTTGCCAAGCTGGGATTGAGCCAGGTCATCAAAAGCAAACGTGGAGTAGGCTATATGCTAGAGATTCCTGTGGGGATTGAACATGCTTAAAAGTCTTTTCCTCCGTTTTTTAAAAGACCGCTTACTCCTTATTATGTTTTATTTACTTAATATCGTTTGTGTTGTGTTGTTTTTTCATCTTAGTCAACCTGCGAACAAGGAATATTTTTACCCGTTGGCAATCGGGTTATTTTTCTTAAGTGTTTATTTGCTTATCGATTGGTTTCGCTTTTATCCAGCAAACTCCACCATGGAAATGCTCAGGAAGGATCAGAATGTGGAGTTGGCAGGCAATACCGAGGAGCAGAAGGCTTTCCAACAATTGCTACATAAAGTAGTCGGTGAATACACGAAGGAAAACAATGAGTTAAAAGAACAAAGCAAAGAAAGAATCAGCATGCTGTCCCATTGGATGCACCATTTGAAGACGCCGGTTTCAGTGATTGAACTGATTTTGAATAATGAGGGAAAAACAGAGACTTTGGAAAAAATCCAGCGGGAAAATAAACGACTCCACACCTCCATCGAGCAAGGGCTGACAATGATCAGGATGGATCAGTTTGAGAATGATTTTGAAGTTCAGACTGTTGACCTGATTGCTTCGTTACGGAAGCTGATCAATGCTCGGAAAAAGGAATGGATCTATGGATCGCTCTATCCTGCCATTGACTCTAGTGAAGAAGATGCTTTAATCATTACGGATCCAAAGTGGAATGAGATTCTTATTGACCAAATCATCTCCAATGCCATTAAGTATTCCAGCTTGAAGGAAGGGAACAAAAAGCTAGTTTTTAAGGTTGAGAGGGTGGGGAATCATATCCATTTATCGATAATTGACGAGGGTGTAGGCATACCGCCATATGATCTCGAGCGGGTATTTCAGCCGTTTTTTACCGGAGAAAATGGAAGGAAGATCCGCAATTCTACAGGTATAGGACTTTACCTCAGCAAGAAAATAGCTGCCAAGCTCGGGGCTAAGATCACCATCCAATCTGTGCACGGAGAAGGAACAACAGTTACGCTTCGTTGGTTGGCTGCTACAAAGCCCGGAAGTGGTTCATGATACCTTACAAAACTGTAAGGTATTTTTTAGCGTTATCGATGGTTGGTTTTTGATTGGCGGCTTAATATGGAGTTAGAAGCGAACGCGGTGTCAAATCGGATCAGTAACCAGCAACCACGTGGGCTAATGGACAAATATGAAGTTACTTCGGACAAAATTATTGTGAAGCTCGATGGAATTGTCCGAACCTGGGGTTACTTCGGACAAAACAAGAGGAAAGTGCCGCTGAAATGTCCGAACCTGATGCTACTTCAGACAAAACAAGAGGGAAGAGCCGCTGAAATGTCCGAACCCGGAGCTACTTCGGACAAAACAAGAAGGAAGAGCCGCTGAAATGTCCGAACCTGATGCTACTTCGGACAAAATTAGAAGGAAGAGCGTCTGAAATGTACAAACCCGAAGCTACTTCAGACAAAACCATAGGGAAGAGCCGGAGAAATGTCTGAATCCGGAGCTACTTCGGACAAAACAAGAAGGAAGAGCGGCTGAAATGTCCGAACCTGATGCTACTTCGGACAAAACAAGAGGGAAGAGCCGCTGAAATGTCCGAACCCGGAGCTACTTCGGACAAAACAAGAAGGAAGAGCCGCTGAAATGTCCGAACCCAGGGATACTTCGGACAAAACAAGAGGAAAGTGCCACTGAAATGTCCGAACCCTGAGTTACTTCAGACAAAATCAGAGGTAAGAGTCGCGGAATTGACTGTACATGACCCTACTTCGGACAAAATTAGAAGGAAGAGCGGCTGAAATGTACAAACCCGAAGCTACTTCGGACAAAACAAGAGGAAAGTGCCACGGAAATGTCCGAACCCAGGCATAATTCGGACAAAACAAAGGCGTAGAGCCGGAGAAATGTCCGAACGTCCTATACAACTACAATTTTTTAAGGGGGGAACTAGAATGGTCATTTTGGAGGCTCAAAATATCGTGAAAGTGTATGGTGGATCGAGTGGGGAAGGTTTGACGAAAGCACTTGATGGTGTTAGCCTTTCTATTCATAAAGGTGAGTTTGTGGCGATTATGGGGCCGTCGGGAAGCGGGAAGACGACACTTCTCAATGTGCTGAGCGGTATTGACCAGCCGACTTCTGGTGAGATCAATATTTCTGGGCAAGAGATAAGCGAGATGTCAGGCGATCAGCTTGCAATGTTCCGTCGCAAACAGCTCGGCTTTGTGTTTCAGGAATTCAATCTTTTAGATAGCTTGACGGTCAGAGAAAATATCATTCTTCCAATGGTGCTTGAAAGGAAAACAGCAGCTGACATGGATACGAAGGTTCATAGTCTTGCGAATCTGTTTGGGATAGAGTCAATCCTAGACAAGTACCCCTATAATATTTCGGGGGGACAGCAGCAGCGAACCGCCGTCAGCCGAGCGCTCGTAAATGAGCCTGCGATGATTTTTGCAGATGAACCAACCGGGAATCTGGATTCCAAATCCTCGGCTGTCATTATGGAATGCTTTGAAAAAATCGTTGATGAGCTCTCGACAACGGTCCTGCTTGTGACGCATGACGTTTTTGCTGCCAGCTATTGTCATAAGGTCGTTTTTATCAAGGATGGAATGATTTATTCGAGTATCGTTAAAAAAGGGAACAGGAAGGAGTTCCTGAACCGGATCATGGATAATCTTGCTGTCTTAGGAGGAAGAACCTATGACATTTAATCAAGTGGTTTGGAAGATGGCGAAGGTTAATTACAAGAAGTATATCTTTTATTATCTTTGCAACAGTTTTGCGGTGATGTTCTTCTTTATGTTCTCGACGGTTTATTTTAACAGCAGGGTCGAACAAGGGAAGAAGCTGGAGAGCCTTCAGGACGCTTTATCGATTCCTGGAGCTGCGTTGATTAGTTTCACGATATTTTTTATCAGTTATGCCCACAATGTTTTCATGAAAAAGAGAAAAAGTGAGTTTGGGCTTTTCATGACATTGGGCATGGCAAAAAGAGATTTAAGCAAGTTGCTGATCCTGGAAAATGCAGCGATCGCCATTTTGTCGATTCTATCGGGACTGCTGGCTGGAGCGATCTTTTCAAGACTGTTTTTCATGCTCTTGATGAGTCTCATCGAAATGGGGGAAGTTCCGTTCCATTTTAACGGTAAAATGTTTTTTTACTCAATCGGATCTTATTTGGCCGTGTTCATTCTGGCTGTAGGAAAATCTTTGTTCCAGACAATGAGAAGCAGCCTGATTACTAGTATGAAAAGCAACAGGTACGCAGACACAATCAAAATGAGAAGCCCACTGATTGGCGGCTTTGGGCTGGGGCTGATGGCCGGGTCACTGCTGATCCTTTATTTTACATATGAAAGCTCAAATGGCGCATACCTGCCGCTGTGGACATTAGCAATGTTATTGGGCCTGTATATCTCAATTAACCAGTCTGCTAGTTTCCTAATTAATCTCGTTAAAAAGTTTCCTGGTTTTTACTATCGCAGTTTGCTTTTCCTGAGCAGCCTCGATTATAAATTTAAGCAGTTGACATCGATCATCATGCTTGTGACGGTAATGATTATGATCACCATCTTCTATAGCACTTTATTATTGACCTTTTACAAGGCTTCTGAAAAAGATGCTGTAATTAATAATCCATATGATGTCGCTTTTTATCAGTCAGAAACAAGGAATACGATTTCCGATGGCGTGCTAAACGAGTTATTCGGTAAAAAAGAACATCTTGAAGTCCCGATATTGAATTATTATGAAAAACTTGAATATGTCGATGGATATCAAACTTATGACTTCATGTCACTGGATGATTTCAATAGGCTGACTTCGAGTGAGGTGAAGTTAGGAAAAAATGAGTATCTTTTTTATTTAAACTCTGAGCCAGAATATGCTCATACAGATATTGCTGAGTCGATTAAGTTATCCATTAATAATGAAGCTGTAACATATACATTGAAGGATCAAGTGATTGAAAGAACTATCAATCTGCTGCCGAATGCATATGAATTCATTGTCGTTAATCAGAACGAATTTGATTATTTGCGGAATACAGTGGAAGGGTACGTGTTGAATCTGAATTTAATCAATGTGGATGACTGGAAAGAAAGTGAAAGTGCTGTTGCAGTATTAGAAGAAAAATTAAAGCTCAACAATCAGTCGACTCCACCAATGGACTATCCTGATATGGAGCATACAGCAGAATCCGAATTGTTTCGGGTTGCCTCGAAAATAGGCGACTATCATCAAAATAAAACCACTAATGGAATGATGTTCTATGTCACGACATTTCTAAGCATCATGTTCTTTTTCGGTACCTTTGTCCTACTGTTTCTTAATCTGTTTTCCGAAGTCGAAACTGAGAAATTAAAATATCGGAAACTAAATAAAATTGGAATGTCATCAAAGGAAATTAAGCAGAACGTAACAAGAGAATTAGGGACGATCTTCTTTGCACCAACTGTCCTCGGAACGACACTGGCCTTCTTGTATCTTGGAATTTTATCAACAGACGTCGGTGGAATCATGAAAAACCCAGATATAATAATGCACTTCATACAAATTGCGGGAACTTACGTTGTAATCCAGGTGGGATCTTTCTTTTATGCCAGGAAGAAGATGTTATTGCAGTTGATTAATTAGATTAACTAAAGCCGCTTTCCAAAAGGAAGGCGGTTTATTTTTCTACCCTAATCGACAGATTTATTTTATAATATGAAAAAGGGAGGTGAGAAAAATGTCAGAAGAAAGACTTGAACGATTAGAAGGAATGATGTCGCAACTGATTACCATGGTTGGCAATCTGCATAACAGTATGAGTGATATGCAAAAGGACATGAAGGATATGCAAACTGTTCAAAAGGAACATGGACAAAAGTTTGAATCTATTGAGTTGAGAATGGACAAAATGGAAACAAAGAATGAATTAAGGCACCAAGAGGTACTGAATCAAATTAAAAGATTGGAAAAAGACCAGGACTTCATCTGGGAAAAGGCAGTGCGAAATGAGAGAGAACTTGAGATTATGAAAAGAACTTTGGAATCGTAATCTATCCTTCTTTTTGCTGCCAAGCTTACCTGCTACAAGCAAGCTTGGCTAGTTTGTTACTGTATCTTAGTTACCCTTAGACGACTCACCATGGAATTCCTCCAGCAACTCGATTATTCTTCTGTTCTGCTCCACTTGAATCTCCGAATTTTTATACAGACGATAAATCCAGATTAACAAAATGATTAATGAAACAGGCACTGCTAAAACTACGAAAAAAGAAATCATCCCCATGATAGATGAGACAAACATAAAAATCCCCTCCTTGTTCAAATTTTACTATTTAGTTGCATTTTTATTGGAATGTAATGTTAAAGTTTTATGAACTAAAATATAATATATTATTCCCAGAACCTTCCATATTATCTTCCCTAGTAAACTCATTCTCTATTTTTTCCGCTATGATACTTCAAAGTGTTATAATTATCATAATTATTAGAATAGTCACCAGTAAAAATAGAGGAAGGTGATGGTATGCATTTTCTTCGTTATCAATGGGAGCCGTATTTATCGTATGGGCAGCTGTTTGAGTTTGAGAAGAACAAGGTTGTCTATCATCAGGGGGAGGCTGGCAGAGGAATCTTTTATTTGAAGAAGGGTGAAATTAAGGTTACGCTTCTTTCGGACAAGGGAGATGAACGGATCATCAACATGGTTCCGCCTGGGATGCTGTTTGGTGAACATGGGGTCCATGGGGAGCCTTATTTGACGAGCGGGACGACGACTTGTCCCTCGCTGGTTTACTATTTTTCCGATGATGTCATTGCGACTATTTGCAAGAAACATCCTGAAGCGGCGGGAATCTATACAGACTCCTTGATATATAAATTCAGGACGCTTGCAGAAATCATTGCCCATCTGGACAGTCCGGTAGAGCAGCAAATGGCTTTTTATCTGCTCAAGCTTGTTCAGGAGAACGGGAATGCCTCGATGAACCAGACGGCTTTCTCTAAGTACATTGGCACGTCCCGAATCACAGTGAACAAGATTATTCAAAAATGGAAGCAGAAGGGGTACATAGAGCTTCATAAGCGTGAAATTATTATCATTGATTTTGATAAAATAAGGGCGATTGCCAGCAATCCGCAAATGGATTAACCAACCAGGTTTCTGAGGAAATCTGGTTTTTTTATGAAGTATTTTCTTTTATCGATTTCAATGATGCCAGTTTCCTGCCATTGTTTGAGCACCTTGTAGACGGTTATTCTTGTGAGGCCAGTGCAGCAGGCAAGGTCTTGCTGGGAAATAGGAATCTCGTAATTTTTGAATTCATCGCAAATGTTGTGGAGTAAGACAGCTAGCTTTTGTTCAGATGTAAGCGCATTCAAATTAATGCGATCTAAAAGAATTTTCATTTTGTGAATGACGCTTTTCGAAAAAAGCTTGAAGAGTTCTGGGTGGGTGATCATCAGTTGTCGGAATTCGTCAGACGAGAAGTGATAGACAACAGAGTCTTTAACTGCGATTGCAGAGGTGAAATGGGTTTTCTGATCAAGTGACTGGACACCCAACAGCTGGTTCGGGATGACGATATTCAGCATATTTTCTTTTCCAGCGGCTGATTCTGTGACGATTCGTACAAGTCCTTTGTGCAGGTAATAAAAACCTTCTCCAAATTCTCCTTGCTTATAAATGCACTCCTTTTTTCTGAAAAACTGGCGAGTGCCATATTTCAAATAATTCTCCCAATGAAAGACTTCTTCATACACCGTAACCATAACCAAACCTCCCTATAAGTGAAGTTGATATCTAACATTATCATAGGGGAAACCTTAGAATATTTCTACAATTTATTAGATAATTTAGACTTTTAAGAAAACTATTTCAGAAAAAACGTTAAATAGGCTACAGTTACGTTCAAAAATTAGTATTACAATTCATTATGAATTTTCAATTAATTTTTCAGGAGGGTGAATATGGGAATTAGGACTGGGGCTCAATATATCGAAGCGGTTAAAGCACGTAAACCTGAGGTTTGGCTTTCTGGTAAAAGGATCGAGAATGTATTTGAGGAGCCGGTGTTCAAGCAGCCAATCCTTGAAATTGCAAAGCTGTATGACATGCAGCATGATCCTGAATTTCAGGATAAGATCACTCACGTTTGTGAGGAAACCGGTGAGCGAGTGAATAATGCATTCCTCGTACCAAAAAGCTATGAAGATTTAGTCAAGCGCCGCAATGTTTTCGAGGCGTTTGCAAAGGCAACATTCGGGCTCATGGGAAGGACTCCAGATTTCTTGAACGTCGTTGTGACATCCATGTATTACAATTCTTGGTTTTTTGAAAAATACAATAAAAACTGGGCAGAGAATGTCCGCAACTATTATAAATACATCCGTGACAATGACATCTTCTTAACCCACGCCATCATCAACCCGCAAAATGACCGCAGCAAGAATTCACATGAGCAGAAGGATACGTACACACACCTTGGTGCAGTGAAGGAAACACCAGACGGTTTGGTCGTTAGAGGAGCAAAAATGCTGGCAACGCTGGCTCCGGTGACAGATGAGGTAATCATCTACTCATTCCCTGGATTCGCACCTGGTGATGAAAAGTACGCTCTGGCATTCGCGATTCCAATCGACACTCCAGGACTGCGCATCATATGCCGCGAGCCAATGCAGGATGGGCAGCGCTCATTCTTCGATCACCCACTCGCCTCAAGATTTGAAGAAATGGATGCATTGCTTGTGTTTGATGATGTCGTTGTTCCTTGGGATCGCGTTTTCCTTCACAACAATGTCGAGGCAGCCAATAAGCTCTACCCGATGACAGGTGCAGGACAGCAGCCAGCTCACCAGTCCGGTGTCCGCGGTCTTGTGAAACTGGAGTTCGCGACACAGGTGGCTATGAAGGTTGCCGATACAATCGGTGTGGATGGATACTTGAATGTCCAGGACCAGCTTGGTGAACTCGCACAATCACTTGAATCAATCAGGGCATTGTTAAAGGTTGCGGAATACGAGCACACAATGACCGAGCATGGTGAAGCGATGCCAGCTTATGTACCGCTGGAGACGATTCGCGGGTTGCTGCCGAAAATGTATCCGCGGGCAATTGAGATCATGCAGATTGTTGGTGCAGGCGGCTTGCTGATGTCTCCAACAGGAGCGGATTTTGAGAGTGATGAATTAAGAGGATCGATTGATAACTACTATGTTGGCCGGGAAGGAATTTCATCTTTGGAACGCGTCAGCATTTTCAAACTAGCCTGGGACCTGTGCGGCGAGGCGTTCGGACAGCGTCTATTGCAATATGAGCGCTACTACACAGGAGATCCAATCCGTAAGCGCGGAATTTTCTATAACAACTATAAGCGCCAAACATCGTTAACAATGGTTGACGAAGCGTTAAAGGGTGCACAGCTGGATAACAAGGAAGCGCTTACAAACTAACCTGCAGGAGGAGAAGGACGGATGAAAACACATATTTATTCTTCATTGGAACTGCCTCGATCAATCGTCGCGATTGGAGCCTTCGACGGAGTCCATCGTGGGCATCAAACAGTAATCGTCAGGCAGTACAGCGAGGCAAGAAACTGAAGGTTCCGAGTGTGGTGTTTACATTTGATCCTCCACCGCGGGTGTTTTTTCAAGGAGCAAGGATGTTGACCACAGTCGAGGAGAAGCTGGCAAAAATCGAGAAGCTCGGTGCCAGGCATGCTGTTGTTGCCAGATTTGATGAGGTGTATGCCGGGCGGAGTGCTTACGAGTTCATCGATTGCCTGGCGAAGCTGAATCCTGCTGAAATCATGGTCGGCAACGATTTCCGCTTTGGCAAGGACCGGATGGGAGATGTTTCTCTTCTTGAAAAGTATTTTAAGGTTTTTGTCACAAATCCAGTCCGCTGCTCTCAGGGAAGCGTGATTTCTTCCAGCAGGATTCGTCAGCTCATTTCTGAGGGTGAGATTCACCTTTCGAATTCGCTGCTCGGCTGGCCAGCAGGAAAGTAGGATTCTATTTTACAAGAATAGGAGGGACAGTGCATGAAGTTGCTTGGAATATCAGGCACAATCATCGGCGCGAAAACTGGCATTGTTGTCCGTAAAGTGCTTGATGATGTGAAAAAGAAGTACCCGGACATCGAGGTGGAAATGCTCGATATGATGGATTATGATGTCGAGTTTTGTGATGGCCGCCCGCTGGAGAAATATTCAGCAGATACGAGAGCGGTGATTGAAAAAGTATCGTCTGCCGATTTTTACGTAATCGGGACACCTATTTTTCAGGGATCCATTCCAGGAGTGTTAAAAAATCTTTTTGACCTTATTCACCCAGATGCATTCAGGAATAAAGTGATGGGATTTGTCGCAAATGGAGGCACTTATCAACATTTCCTGGTGATTGAAAATCAGCTTAAGCCAATAGCCGGTTACTTTAGGGCGTTTGTAGCACCTAGCTATGTGTACGCCAACTATGATCATTTTAATTCTGAAAATGAAATCGTAGATGAAGATTTGCTGAAGCGAATTTCAGGTTTAGCCGACGAAGTCGTTCATATGCAGAAATCATTAAAGGGCAGCACCGCGAAGGTTACGGAGTGAGTTTACCATTTTACAAGAATTGAAGGAGGACGATTAGAGATGAAAAGCCAATTTGTTCCGATCAATCTTATGAAGTTTATTGAGGAAAACAGGGATCAGCTGAAGCCGCCGGTCAATAACAAGGTAATCTGGAAGGATGCAGAGTTAATGGTCATGCTGTTGGGTGGGCCGAACAAAAGACGTGATTTCCACGTTGATCCGTCGGAGGAGATTTTCTATCAGATCCAGGGCAGCTGTTATGTTGAGGTGATCAATGCTGAAGGCAAGCGTGAAGTCGTGGAAGTGAAGGAAGGCGAAATGTTCCATCTTCCTCCGAATGTGCCGCACTCTCCTCACCGTGTAGCTGACACAATTGGTTTGGTAATTGAGCGTAACCGTGCGCAGGGTGAACTCGAGGATTTCGTTTGGTTCTGCGATGAGTGCGACCATGAAATGCACCGCGCGACCATCCAACTGACAAACATTGAAAAACAGGTGAAGGAAGCGATTGCCAGCTTTAACGGAAATGAGGAGCTGCGCAAGTGTGATAACTGTGGACATATGATGCCGCCAGAAGCGAGTGAATGGAAATGCGAGTAGACTTCCATACGCATATCATCCCAGAAAATTTCAGTGAGCTGACGCAGCGATTCGGCGGTGAGAAGTGGCCGACACTTGAGCGCACCTGTGCTTGTGGCGCTAATATCATGATTGCCGGCAAGGTGTTCCGCGAAGTGACCGACCAGGTGTGGGACGCCGAGAAGCGAATCAAGGATATGGAGCGGGAGGGAGTCGACATTCAGGTTCTTTCTCCGATTCCTGTCACGTTCTCTTACTGGGCTCCGGCCGAGCAAGCGGAAATTTTGGCCAGGGTCCAGAATGACTTTATTGCTGACCTGGTGAGCCAGTATCCGACTAAATTTATCGGACTGGGTGCAGTGCCTCTGCAAAACGTTGAGGTAGCGATCCGAGAAATGGACCGCTGTAAGCATGAGCTCGGATTGAGCGGCATTGAGATTGGCACGAATGTAAATGGTGTCAATCTCGATGACCCTCAGTTCATCGAATTCTTTGAAATGGCGGAGAAGTGGGAAGTTCCTTTGTTCATCCATCCTTGGGAGACACTTGGAAAGGACCGGATGCCACGTCATAACTTGATGTACACCGTTGGGATGCCGAGCGAAACAGCCTTGGCTGGAGCAAGTTTGATCCTTGGCGGAATCATGGATAAGTTCCCGAAGCTGAAAATCTGTTTGGCTCATGGAGGCGGTGCGCTGCCATATTTGCTGCCGCGTTTGGATCAGGGCTGGAAGGTGTGGCCGCATCTGCGATTGCTTGATAAGCCGCCAAGCCACTATGCAAAGCAATTTTATTATGATTCGCTTGTGAATGAACCGGTCAACCTGAATTATTTACTCCAGAATTTTGGCCATGAGCGCATTATCATGGGATCCGATTATCCATTTTTGCTGAGGGAGGTTCCGCCTGGAAAGGTCATTGACGATACAGTCGGATTATCGAAGGAACAGACGGAAGCGATGCTCGGTAAAAACGCGCTCAGGTTCTTGAATATTCCTGTTAAGGTGGGGAGTTGATTTTATGGAAAAGGCCTTAGTTACACCAGAAGAACGTTTGAAAGAGTTAGGCCTGACCTTGCCAGCTCCACGTCAATCGGCAGGGAATTATGTGAGCTGTGTAAGGACCGGCAACCTGATTTTCACATCCGGCCAGGGAACGAATGAATACCGCGGCCGGCTTGGCGAGGATGTCACGATTGAAGTGGGCTACGATGCGGCAAGGCAGTGCATGCTGAATCTGCTGACTGTGCTGAAGCAGGAATTAGGTGAACTTAGTAAGGTGAAGCGGGTGGTGAAAGTCCTTGGCTTTGTGAATAGTTCGCCTGATTTTACCGACCAGCCGAAGGTCATGAATGGAGCTTCCGACTTACTCGTACAGGTGTTCGGTGAGCGTGGTATGCATGGGAGATCTGCTGTCGGCATGGCGCAGTTGCCTTTGAATAATGCTGTCGAGGTCGAAATGGTCGTTGAAGTTGAGGATGAGGAGGGTGGATTAGGATGAATCTGGCTCAACCACAAGCAATAAAAGATGCAAAGCTTTTCATTAACGGTGAATACCGTGATGCTATGTCAGGCGAGACTTTTGACACTATCGACCCTTCGACGAATAAGAAGCTGGCATCCGTTGCGAAGGCTGGGGTCGAGGATGCGAAATTGGCAATAGATGTCGCTCAGAAGACTTTCGAAAGTGGTGTCTGGAGTGAGATGCCAGTTGCCGAAAGAACAAAGATTCTGGTCAGGATGTCTGAACTGGTCATGGAAAGAGTCGATGAATTAGCGCTGGTCGAGACGCTTGATGTCGGCAAGCCGATCAAGGAAAGCCGCGGGTTTGATATCCCTCGTGCTGCTGCTAATCTGCGTTTTTTTGCCGAAATGGCGAACTACATTAACCATGAGCATTATGACCAGTCACGATATATGTCTTATTCCAAATACGCTCCGGCTGGGGTCACAAGCTTGATCATTCCATGGAATCTTCCGTTCATGCAGATGACCTGGAAGGCTTCGGCAGCGATGGCCGCTGGCAATACGGTTGTCGTGAAGCCTGCGTCCTATACTCCATTGAGCGCCGTCATGCTTGGCGAGATTGCCAATGAAGCGGGATTGCCGCCAGGTGTTTTGAATATTATCACGGGTCCTGGCGGTACAGCAGGGACAGAGATGACCCGCAATCCATCAGTGCGAAGGATTTCATTTGTCGGCGACAGTACGACAGGCCGCACGGTCATGCAAAACGCGGCTTCACAGCTGATTCCCGTTTCTCTTGAACTTGGCGGTAAATCAGCCAATATCGTGTTCGAGGATGCGGATCTCGATGAAGCAGTTGCGGGATCGATTGAAGCGATTTTCAGGAACCAGGGTGAGATTTGTCTTGCAGGATCGCGTTTGCTGGTCCAGGAGAGCATTTACGATCGATTCATGGAAAAATTCGTCGCAGCGGCACGTGCTTTGAAGGTGGGCAATCCGCTTGATCAGGAGACAGATATGGGTGCACTTGTTTCAAAGGGACATCTGGAAACCGTCGATGAGTACGTTCAGATCGGATTGGCTGAAGGCGCTAAGCTCGCAACAGGCGGGAAGCGGATTGCTAGTCTTGGAGAGGGCAACTTCTATGAGCCTACTGTTTTATACGATGTGGATAACAAGATGCGCGTGGCTCAGGAAGAAATCTTCGGACCAGTGCTCGTTGTGATTCCATTTAAAACAGAAGAAGATGCTATTAGAATCGCGAACGATTCCATGTACGGTCTGGCTGGAGTTGTCTGGACAAACGACCTGCGCCGTGCCCATCGTGTTGCTGCAAAAGTGAATTCCGGCTTGTTGTGGATCAACTGCTGGTATTATCGCGACCTGCGCACACCATTTGGCGGCTCGAAAGCAAGCGGTATCGGACGCGAAGGCGGCAGGCACAGCTTCGAGTTTTATACCGAAGCGAAGACGATTACGATGAAGCTTTAGCAAGGTGTACCGGTAAACTAGGATTATATAACCCGAAACTGGGATTATAATTACGGAAACTGGGATTATTATCAATGAAACTGGGATTAAATACAATAAAACAGGGATTATCTCTATTCTGATAAAAAGTTGATACTTAAACTACTCCACCAACGGGGATTAAAGGCCGGTCAACGGGGATTATATCCGTTTCAAAGGAGATTAAACCAATTCCAACGAGGATTAAGTCTGTCCAACTTGTATTAAAAGTGCTCCAACTGGTAGTAAATCGAGGCCAACTGGTATTAAAACCAGCTCAACTGGTATTATCACGGAATAAGTGCTAATTTCAACTGTTCAATAACCATATTTAATAGAAAAGGAGGGTGACTTCATGAACGCAACTATTGAAAAGATTGCTGAAACGCTTCTCGAAGCGGAAAAAAGTAAAAATCCCATATCGCCGCTAACTGCACAATACGAAAACCTTAATGTAACGGATGCTTACAATATTCAGCTGGAAGTTTTAAAAAGAAAGCTGGAACAAGGTCGGACGGTTATTGGTAAAAAGGTCGGCCTTACGAGTGTGGCGATGCAAAAGATGCTTGGAGTGGATGAGCCGGATTATGGCCATTTGCTTGATGATATGAAAGTGCCGAATGGCGGCACAGTGAAGATGTCCAACTTTCTCAGTCCGAAGATCGAAGCGGAGATAGGTTTCGTGTTGGGGTATGACCTTAAGGGGCCTAATGTCACTTTCCTCGATGTGCTGATGGCAACAAAATATGTCGTGCCAACGTTAGAAATCATCGACAGCCGGATTGCGGATTGGAAGATTGGACTCGTCGATACAGTGGCTGATAATGGGTCATCCGCTATGGTAGTCGTCGGAGACCAAATGACAGACATAACTGGTATCGACCTGCGAAGTGTTGGGATGACTTTTTTCAAAAATAATGAAATGGTGGCGACTGGATCTGGTGCTGCGGCACTTGGCCATCCGGCACATGCCATTGCCTGGTTGGCGAACAAGCTTCATGAGTTCGGGATTACGTTAAAGGCTGGCGAGCTGATTTTACCAGGAGCGCTTTCGGCAGCCATTCCTGTGCAGGAAGGCGATACAGTTTCTGCTCAGTTTGGTCCGGTCGGCTCCGTGTCAGTGACTTTTGAGTAGGAGGTGTGCGGGTTGGCGAAAATCAAAGCAGCAATCATAGGTTCCGGAAACATTGGGACCGATCTTATGTATAAGCTGGAAAGAAGCGAAGTTATTGAACTGACAGCGATGATTGGTATTGATCCTGAATCCGACGGGCTGAAGCGGGCCAAGGAAAAAGGATACCTGGCATTCCATAATGGAATTCAGGCACTGAAAGACAATCCTGACATGGCCGACATCGTGTTTGATGCAACCTCAGCAAAGACACATGTCAGGCATGCGAAGCTTCTCGCTGAATTGGGCAAGCTGGCCATCGACCTGACCCCGGCGGCAAGGGGACCATTTGTCTCTCCAGCTGTTAAAACAGATGCTTATTTGAATGAAAAAAATGTGAATATGATTACTTGTGGCGGACAGGCGACGATTCCAATCGTCCATGCGATCAACTCAGTTGCTGATGTCAGTTACGCCGAAATCGTCGCCACGATCTCTTCAAAGAGTGCAGGTCCGGGAACGCGTGCGAACATTGATGAATTTACGATCACAACTCGCCGGGGAATTGAGGAAGTAGGCGGAGCAGACAAAGGGAAGGCGCTGATTATCCTGAATCCGGCAGAGCCTCCGATTTTAATGCGAGATACGATTTATTGCGAAGTGAGAAACATGGATGAAGCTGCGATCACAAAATCGATTGAGCAGATGATCGAAACGGTGAAGGAATATGTACCAGGCTACAGGCTGAAGCAGGAGCCGTTGTTTGATGGAAACAGGGTGACTGTGTTTGTCGAAGTCGAGGGTGCGGGTGACTACTTCCCGATTTATGCTGGAAACCTTGATATCATGACAGCAGCAGCGACGCGGGTTGCTGAGGACTTCGCGATCCATATGCTTGAAAAACAGATTGTCTAAGCGAAAGGCTGGGTGGAATTTTTGAAGCGCAAAAGTGATAAGCCTATCAAAATTACAGAAGTTTGCCTGCGTGACGGCAGCCATGTTATGCAGCATCAATATACTGAAGAGCAGGTACGCCGTGTGGCACGCGAGCTTGATGAAGCGGGAATGCACTATATCGAAGTGAGCCATGGAGACGGATTGGGCGGTTCGACGCTGCAGTATGGAAAGTCACTCGTTGATGAAATGAAATTGATTGAAGCAGCGGTTGATGAATGTAAAAACTCAAAGGTAGCGGTGCTGCTTTTGCCAGGAGTCGGGACGGTCTATGAACTGAAGCAGGCCCACCAAATCGGCGCAAGTCTGGTCCGGGTTGCCACTCATGTAACCGAGGCTGATGTTTCAGCGCAGCATATCAGCATGGCACGCGAGCTTGGGATGGAGACGCTTGGCTTCCTGATGATGGCGCATATGGCACCTACTGAAAAATTGGTAGAACAGGCGAAGCTGATGGAGAGTTACGGGGCACAGGCTGTCTATGTAACTGATTCTGCCGGGGCCCTTTTACCGCATGAAGTAAAAGAAAAGATTGCGGCTTTAAGAGAATCATTGTCTATCGAAGTTGGATTCCATGCTCATAACAATCTCTCATTAGCAGTGGCAAATACGCTGACGGCAATTGAAGAAGGAGCAACAAGGATTGATGGAAGCATCCGCTGTCTGGGTGCAGGCGCTGGTAATGCGCAAACAGAGGTTCTTTTATCCGTACTAGACCGAATGGGCGTCAATCTTGGAATCGATATTTATAAAATGATGGATCTCGCTGAGAATACGGTTGGGCCGATGCTTCCGAAAGCGCAGGAGATTAATAGAGGTAGTCTCGTGTTAGGATATGCTGGTGTTTACTCAAGTTTCTTGCTGCACGCTGAGCGGGCTGGACAGAGATTTGGAATCGATTCAAGAGATATTTTAATAGAGTTGGGTAAGAGGAAGGTAGTTGGCGGCCAGGAGGATATGATTCTTGATGTCGCTGCTGAACTGGCCAAAGCCCGGAAGCTGGAGGTGTAAAATATGACGATTATGAAGGGTGTCGACCTCGAAATCGTGGAATACTTATATTCTGCTGAAAAAGAACGTCGCGAAGTCGTGAAGGTGACCGACCGTTATCCAGAGCTTAGCTTTTCCGATGCGTATTCGATTCAGGAAAAATTGATTCAGAGACGCGAGCAGGACGGGTCTCGTAAAATTGGCCTGAAGCTTGGCTTAACGAGCAAAGCGAAGCAGCAAATGATGGGAGTCCATGAAGCGATTTATGGGTACCTGACTGATGATATGCTGGCACTGGAGTGGGAACACCTTGATTTTACAGAGTTCATCCATCCAAAAGCAGAGCCGGAAATTGCGTTTTTCATCGACGAGGATTTGGAAGGAACCAACGTAACCGCGGAAGATGTATTAAAAGTGACGAAATTCGTGGCACCGGCAATCGAGATTATCGACAGCCGCTATTTGAATTTCAAGTTCACCCTGGCTGATGTGATTGCGGATAACTGTTCTTCATCAAAATTTTTGATCGGAAGCAAGTGGATGTCACCGCGGGATCTGGACTTAGGACAGCTGGGCATGGTGATGTCGAAAAACGGACAGATTGCCCAAACCGGATCGAGTGCAGCAGTCCTGGGTCATCCGGCAACATCGGTCGCATGGGCAGTCAACAAGCTTGGTGAGGTTGGGAAAGGGATTAAAAAGGGAGACGTCATCCTGAGCGGAGCGGTATCAGAGGCGATTGCCTTTGAACCAAATGATAACGTTCTAGTGCAATTCGCCGAATTGGGCAGTGTTTCTTTTACATGCAAATCAAGCACTTAGTTTCTATGACTAAGTGCCTTCTTTTTTAGTTTTGAATATTCGAAATATAAAGTTAAAATATACATTCTATGTTAAGCACTTTACACTTTTGCTAGTAAAAAGTGATTATAATCACAGTTAGAGACAGCTTGGGAAAATATTTTGGTAGCGTTTACAAAAAGAAAAAAGGGGTGCGAGAAATGATTGGTTTAAGAAAATTTAGTCTGACACTATTAATTTTTATGCTCGTGTTGACGGCTGCTGCATGTGGCAATGACACTGATGCAAAGCCTGCGGCAGGATCTGGTGAGAAATACTCATTCAAGCTTGCGCACATAACCCCAACGGACCATATGTGGCATAAAGCCGCGGAAAAATTTAAGGAAGAGCTGGAAAAGAACTCGGATGGCCGAATGACAGTGGAAATCTACCCTGCAAGCCAGCTTGGAAGTGAAGCTGATATGGTTCAGCAAATCTCTTCTGGTTCAGTAGATTTCGGATTGATTACTGCTGCCTACATGAGTTCACGCGCTCCAGCGTTCACTGCCTGGTTTGCACCATATGCTTTTGAAGATTTAAAAGAGACGAATGCAGCACGCGATACTGAAATTGCGAAGAAGATATTGGCTACCCTTGACGACCAGGGACTTAAAGGACTTGATTATCTATTCGCTGGGAACCGGGTCATGCTGTTCAAGGATAAGGAAGTAAAGAAGCCTGAAGATATGAAAGGATTAGCATTCCGTGTGACGCCAAGCCCGCCGCTTCAAGACTTTTATAAATCACTGGGAGCTTCTCCTGAGTCATTGCCATTGCCGGAAGTATACGCCGCGGTTCAAACTGGGGTAATCGATGGAATGGATATGGACCTTGACGCCACGATTACGAACAAGTATCACGAAGTTGCCAAGTATGGTGCGGTAACGAATCACATGGTATGGCCTTCAGTTGCGATCATGAACAAAGATAAGTACGAAAAGCTGTCTGATGGAGATAAGAAGATCATTGACGACGCCATCAAGACTGCAGCTGATTATTCAGCTAACACACGCGCATCCCAGGAAGAAGAATTCAAAAAGACGCTAAGCGATACTGGGATGAAGATCTATGAAATCGACCAGAAGTTATTTGAACCATATATTAAGCAATTCGATGAAAAATATGGACCAACAGATCCGCTGATCCAGGAATTCATCGACACATTCCGCAAATAACCTATTGGAGGGAAATGCGTGAAATACGTCAGCAATATGGTAGCCAGTTTCGAAAAGAAACTGGCTATTATCCTAATGTTTGCAATGGCTGTGATTGTCGCGGCTGCCGTTGTTTTTCGATATGTATTCAATAACCCATTATTCTGGGCGGGAGAGGTATCGATTTTCTTGTTGATTTACATAACGTTCATCGGCGGCAGCCTAGGCTTGAAGTATAAGACACAGGCGTCTGTAACGCTGATTACAGATTATCTGCCTGAAAAGATTAATAAATGGGTGGCAGTACTTGCTCATATCTTTATGCTATTATTCATGGCGATTCTATTATTCTATTGTTTTACCTGGATTACTTCATCATCTGTAGCAATCCAAAGATCGAGTGCGATTTTGCTTCCAATGTGGATTCCTTATGCGATTCTGCCTTTTGGATTGCTGTTCGCGACGATTCATTTAATTAGTAATATGTTTGATATTATGCAAAATCAGCATATTGATAGTGAAATGGTTACGAATCTCCATGCTGCTGCAAAGGAGAGTGAAGAAGAATGATGGCACTGGTTATTTTAGCATTCGTTGTATTTCTGTTCATGGGAATTCCCATCTCGCTTGTGCTTGGAATGACAACGATCGTTTACTTCTTGGTGACTGGCAATACAATGCTGCTCGAATCGACTCCACAGCGGCTGTATTCGGGGATGGAGAATTTCGGGTTATTAGCGATTCCGTTGTTCATGCTGACAGGTGAGTTGATGAATAGCGGCGGTATCACCAACAGGCTTGTGGTATTTGCAAGAATGCTCGTCGGTCATGTACGTGGGGGTCTCGCTTACGTCACGGTTATCGCTAATATGTTCCTAGCTTCTATATTGGGTTCGGCGAACGCGCAAGCCGCCATGATGAGCAAGGTGATGGTACCTGAGATGGAAAAAGAGGGTTATAGCCGGGAATTTTCGTCGGCTTTGACACTCGCAAGCTCTATCGTGGCGCCAATCATTCCGCCGAGCATGATTTTCATCATTTATGGAACCTTGTCTGGAACTTCGATTGGCGGTTTGTTCATGGCCGGGATTATTCCGGGAACGATTTTTGGTATCGGTTTTGTCTCTTTAATCGCCTATTTAGGATATAAGCATAATTTCCCGCGCAGTGAAAGAGCCAGCTTAAGCGCTATCTTCGACTCTTTCCTTAAGGTATTACCAGCTATTTTGGTCCCATTTGTCATTACTGTCGGGATTTTAAGCGGGGCTTTCACAGCAACAGAATCTGCCGCAGTTGCCAGTGTGATTGCATTCATTGTTGGGATGTTTTTTTACAAAGAATTGAAGTGGAAAAGCTTGTCGAAGATCTTGGTGAACACCGTTATTGGTACAGCCACAGTTACCTTCTTGATTGCGATGGCCAATTTATTCGGCTGGCTGATTGCCTTTGAGCAAATCCCGCAATTGATTGCGAACTCGATGTTGTCCATTTCGGATAACCCGTTTGTTTTCCTGTTGCTGGTTAACATCTTCTTGTTACTAATAGGGACATTGCTAGATGGAATCGCAGCTCTGATTATCCTTGTTCCAGTGTTGATGCCTTTGGTTACAGGGTTCAATATCGATCCAATCCATTTCGGTGTGATTATCTGTATCAACCTGACAATCGGACTGTTGACACCGCCAGTCGGAACAGGACTGTTCATCGTGTCCTCCATCGCCGAAGTAAAATTCGAACGCTTGATTAAAGCCGTTACACCAATGCTTCTAATCGGAATCGCCATGCTCTTCATCGTCACCTACTGGGAACAAACAACTTTGTTTATACCACGATTGCTAGGATTCTAATTCGGGCGGTGTCTGTCACCACCCGGAATTTGTCCTTGTTAAGGAAATTATAAAATTATTTAGGTGAGGATAACTGCATGTGGTTTTCTTAATCCAGCTCCAGCGCCTAGCCCCTCGGGTCGCTTCGAGCCGCTCATTGAAGTCAAAGAACGACTTCATTGGGCGTCCCTCCAGCGCTTGTCGGGGCTGAACAATGCGCTTGTGCTTATTGATCATAAGGGAGTTGTTGCTATGCCGATTATTCAGGTACAAGTTCTTGAAGGTCGAAGTGATGAGAAAATAAAGGAATTGATTGCTGGAATTACTGAAACTGCAGTTCGAACGCTAGAGGTAAAGCCAGAGCAGGTGCGAGTGATCGTCCAGACGGTGCCTGATAAGTACTGGGGCGTTGGCGGAGTTACGAAGGACGAGAAAAAATCCCAACTCTGAATAAAGAGTTGGGATTTTTTAGTGGATTAATAAAAGGGTTTTGATTTACAAAAGCGAATAGTTAAGAATGTTAGATTGCGACTTGTGATAGGAAAAAGGAGTGATTGTTATGTTAAACAAAGTTTGTGTATTGACGATTAAGGTTGGAGACATGGAAAAAGCACTTGAATTCTATACAGAGGTGCTCGATTTTGAAGTGTCCAAGCATTATGGGGAAAATATCGTTTCATTAGTACATAACGAGGTTCCGATTGTATTGGAAAAATCAGATGAAGAAAGTTACACAGGTAGCCAAAAGTTACTAATAGGGATCCTATCTGAGAATATTGATGAAGATGTTGAACGACTGCGCAAAAAGGGAGCTAAGATTCTTTTCGACGAATCCAGACCATGTCCGCCAGGTAGGTACAATGTGATTGAAGATCCATTCAGAAACCAACTTGAGCTTGTGGAGTTTTCGAATTTTAAGTAATTTTTGCAGGCTCCATTAGTTGGCGGTTTCCCATTTGTTCTTGATGAGGTAATCAGAATGAAAAAATTGAAGAACCACCTTCACAGAAGGTGGTTCTTTCGCTTTTATTCAGTTGGTTTCTCACCGTTCGCGATATCCGCTGCGTAGGGAAGGATTCCTTCTGCTTCGATGCCGAATGTATCGATTTCCTGCGAATGAAGAACTGTGCCGTCTTTATCAAGAACAGCGAAGCCTCGTACTGCGATTGGAGACTCCGGGTCCAACATGTTTGTTTTCTTGATCAATTTCAGTTTCTCATCAGAGATAACTGGATAATCAAGTCCCAACTCTTCTTTCATCGCTTTATGTTCCTTTACAGACGATGCGCTTACGGCGTAAATGTTCCCAGGAAACTGGCTGAATGATTCTTTCCGGTTCTGCAGCTCGACCAGCTGCGATTTACAGAAGTCTCAACCAACTCCCGTAAAAAAGAAAACCAGCGCAGGCTCTTCCATATTTTCGAAGGATACTTCCTCACCGTTTTCATCAGGCAGGGAAAGGCCTTTTGATTCAGATTTATCTTCAGAACAGCCGCTTAGGAAAGCTCCTATCATTAATAACATCATTAAAAAAGCTAATTTCTTCAAGGTGCACCTCCTTATGTATTTTCTTCAGTATATATTGTTTTGCTGAAAACTCATTATACCATTTATGAAGAATTTGTATCGAATCGCCAACTCCTTCCTCCTAAATTCCTATTTTTTATAAAAAAGAGCCTTCCATTTAGTTAAAATTCAGAAAATATGTTAATGTTATAATTAGTAACAGGTCATAATATCTAGTATTTAATTTGGAGGGACTGCTTTGCTGACGAACCACCTGGATTTCCGACTCGAGCCAAGGATTAGAGAACTTTATGAGGAGCATAAGAATCGTGCTGAAAAAATCGACTGGGGCTACCATGAATTTTTGCCGTGGGATAAGGCAATGGATTTTAAACGCGTTCCCTGGGATGAAAGCCAGGTCACGTTGCCGACACCGGTTATTACTGCCATTGAAACAGCGCTGCTAACCGAGGTGAACCTTCCATGGTTTACTTCTTATCTGGATCAGACATTTAAGGGGTCTTTATCGGTCATCAAAGATTTTGTCCATACATGGACGGCAGAAGAGGACCAGCACTCAAATTTGCTTGAAACGTATCTGTTAATAACCAGAAATGTTGAACCAATGCGACTGCATCAATTACATAAAATGACATTGGAGAATGGCTGGGATCCGGATTTTCATACGCCATTTGAGACGATGGTCTACACCTCAATGCAAGAGCTCGCGACGATGGTGTTTTACAATAATGTCGCGAAGGTAGCAGGTCATCATGATCGGGAATTGGCCACGCTTCTTCGCCGTCTTGCAAAGGATGAGACGCTTCACTACGCATTTTATCGAGATGTAATCAAATACCACCTAGAATTAGAGCCTAATTATTGCTACTACCTGGGCAATGTCATCATGAACTTTAAAATGCCAGGTGCCGTCATGCCAGACTTTGAAGACCGGATGGCCATCATCGCTAAAGAGGCGAATTATGGCCCACTGGAGTATTTCGATCAGGTGCTTGATGTGATTGTCGATTACTGGGATATCGAAAACCTGCGGCCAATTGCGCCTGAAGCGGAAAAAGCACGACTAGACATTCTTAATTACCATGCGCGTTTGAAAAGGGTCAGGGAGAGGTTTTATAAAAATAAATAGAAAAAATGGAACCAGCAGGGTTGACTTCTGGTTCCATTTTTATTTCCTAAAGGTATTTTCCAATTTTTGTAGAAGTAGTTTATAGAAGACATTTAATAAAAGGAGTCCTTATGAATAAGGGAATACTACTGTTTATCGTCGGTTTGATTATGTATATGGCAGGCATCTATTTATCTACTATTTGGGTGATGATTGGTGCCACTATTGGTGTTTCAGGCGGTATTTTGATGGGTGCGAGTACATATTTACTCGCATTGAAAAAAAGGCGAGACAGCTAGATTTCAATAGTTGCTCCATCAAAAAATTCAAATTTACTTTAGAGACTCATAATGCTTCTTGAACACTTTAAAAAGCCTTTCATCACCGCCACGATCAGGATGGAGGGCTTTGAGGATTTTCTTGAATTCTTTTTTAACCACCTGGATGTCGGGATCCTGCTTCAACCCTAACAGTTCTTCCAATTTTGAAGGATCAGTTCCTGATGCTTCGATTTGTACATTCAGCATTTTTTTCAGCGTCCTTACCTTGGATTGCTCAATATGTAATCGTGTGGTCAGCAACTCCAGCTGTTCGTTAAGCAGGTTATTCTCCCGTTTGGAACTTTCTAGCTGTGCGGTGAATTGGTCGTTATACTTTTGTATTATGAAGTCTGTCAGGTCTTTAAGGTGTATTTTATAGGAAAGATTTCTTCTATGGGCCTGTTCGGCTTTTAAAAGTCCTTCTTCAATCCACATCAAAACATCTTGATCAGTAGCATCTATTCCGTATGAAGTTAACTGTTCTGCAGCCTCTTTGATTGTCAGCATCTAATTGCCTCTCTTATATAAAAATAATCAGACAAATCTATCATACCATTGAATTTTTGCAGAAAAAGAACAGAAGTGTGACATTGTGTTACATACAAATCCTCATGTGAAAATAAAATGGATTTATATCGTAAAGGCAGGTGTAAAGAATGGTGTTTAACATGACTGAAGCAATTGAAATCCTGGAGCGGACGCCTGGAACTTTGGAGGCTTTGTTATCAGGATTATCAGAAGGCTGGGTGTACAGCAATGAAGGGGAGGGAACTTGGAATCCTTCCGAAGTGATCGGACATCTCGTCGACGGTGAAAAATACAATTGGATTCCAAGACTTAAAATCATATTGGCGGAAACAGATGATAAAAGTTTTCCTGCTTTTGACCGTTTTTCACATTTAAAGGACAATAAGCATCTCTCAATTGAGGAAAAGCTTAGTGAATTTTCTTCCTTGAGGAAGGAAAGTATCAAGAAACTGAAGGAACTGATCGTTGATGATAAGCAGTTTGTTTTGACGGGAGTCCATCCGGAATACGGGGAAGTAGAGGCAAGACAACTAATTGCTACATGGGCAGTACATGATTTAACGCACTTATCGCAAATTACCAGAGTTTTAGCGAAAAGGTATACGAAAGAAGTTGGTCCATGGAAAAGTTACCTGGGGATTTTGAATAAATAATATGTAAGTATTCATTTTCTAAGTGCTCAAAATTAAGCCCCTGTAGATTTCACAGGGGCTCTTCTTTATCTTATCGCACCGTGCGGCAACACCGCATGCACACCTTTAACCCCGTTTACTACCTGTGTAACTCTCAAATCGACTGTCACACTGGCCAGTGCAAGGGCCTCTGTACGCTCAAGCCCATGAAGTTCTCGCAAAAGTGACACCATTTCATCCAGTGTCTGTCCGGCAGCAAGATTCAAGTCTTCATTAAAGCCAAAGGTAAGCCATCCCGCTGGTGTGTTAGCCCGCGGCATTTTCAATTGAAGATCCTCTCTGACTGTAAGGGTGATGTCAACCAAGTCCATTGGGCACTCAATGGCCGTGCCGGAAACTTCGCCGTCGCCTTGCGCAGCGTGTCCATCACCAATTGAAAACAATGCCCCATCAACTGAAATTGGCAGATACAATGTGCTGCCTCTTTGGAGTTCTTTGCAGTCGATATTCCCGCCGCAATAGCGTGGAGGGGATGTATGGTGCACACCTGATTCTGCAGGTGCGACTCCCATCAAGCCGATGAATGGATTAAGCGCAACATTTATTGAACGAGAACCAACTTCAGTTCTAGCTGTCATTGTGTCACTGTCCAATTCCCAATCAAGGCGAATTCTCTCAGACCCTGTTAAACCGACTGCATCATTTTGCCAGCTTTTTTTGCCGCCTGCCCAATTCGTGCCATACCAGCCTGGTACGACATCGTTCAATTTTACCTCTAGAACCATTCCGGCTTTTGCCCCGTTCACTTCTATCGGCCCAATCATTGGATGGAGAGGAGTCTCTTCTTTTACTGCAGAGGTGAAAAATTGTCTCTCAACGCCTTTTGATTTAGAATAGCCCCATTCAATATCAGGTGTTTGCATGCGAATGCTGTCTCCAGAATTCACCTTAAGGATTGGCTTATATTCATTGCTAAAAGAACCGTGCAGGTTTTCGGATTTTAATTGAATTTTATGGATCATAATTGCAACTCCTTACGCGATTTCATTTTTTACTAACTTGCCAGCTTGCTTCTTTTTAAAAAGCCGTGGGTTTGTTCCAATATAAACACCGGATAGCACGAGGGCTGCCCCGATGGCATGAGCAGCGGTGAAATTTTCACCTAAAAACAGAGTAGCCATGATGACTGCAGAAACTGGCATCACGTTGATGAAAATCGAGGCCTTAGCGGCGCCAACTTCTTTGATTCCGTTGTAGTACATGACGAACGATACAACCGTAACCAAAACACTCATATGAATGATCGCAAACCAAGTGGTCCCTGATGCCTGCTGAACGTCCTGCCATGATGTTTCTGAGAGGGCAAACGGCAGCAGGAAAAGAGTGCCGAAAGCGACAGCATAGGTCGTAGATTCAACCGAACTGAACTTTTTCAAAACAACTTTCCCAACGACACTGTATAATGCCCAGCTGACCACTGCGCCCATAAGTACAAAATCGATTGGTTCAAATCCAAGCTTGAACAAGCTCAGCAAGTGTCCTTCAGTAATGATAAAAAAGGCTCCTGACAGAGCGATGGCCAATCCAATGACATTATTGCGTGTGATTGTCTCTTTTAAAAACAGAGCCGATAAAAGCACAATCAACACCGGATTGGAGGCGATGAACAGTGAGCTTTTGATCACCGGCGCATGCTTGCTGGCCATGAAAAAGAATATGTTATACAGCGCAATGCCTGTCAGTCCGAGGACCGCGAACAAGCCAATATCCTTCAGATTAGGTTTCTTAATATTTTTTTCCATCATGAACATCAATGGGAAAAGGAGAATCGCTGCTCCAAAAAACCGGAAGAACGCCACCGTTGCTGGCTCAAAGCTTTCTACAGCAAATTTACCCGCAATGAATGCACTGCCCCAGGTTGCCGTTGCGAAAGTTAGCATCCCATATGTAACCAATAATTTTTTGTTCATCAAATTCCCTTCCATCTTATAAAATTGTTTAACTAGTATTTTAACACCTTTTTCGATAAGCGAAATATAAATTTTCTAAAAGTCCTGAAACTTTTTGGCTTCTGAGAAGTCTAATGTAGTGGAAATTCAACAATGGATATGAGGTGCTTTTTTGAAAAAGATATTGGCGAGTCTTATTTTAATTAGTGTTATGTTCTCAATGTCTGCATGTAATGGAGAAACCAAAGTAGAAAGCAGCAGTGAAAAACAAGCTGATAAACAGTCTGAAAATCAGAAAAAAAAGGAATCGGAGAATACGGACAACACGGGAGTCATCCCTGAAGCTCTTTCTGCTAGCCTGGTTGAGGTCGATGAAGATACAGAAGGTAAAGACTTTATTTATGAAGTTAAGAATAATACTGACAAGGACATAGAAATTCCTTTTGATGAAAATGGAGGCCATGTTTATGTGCTTAGGGATGAATCTGGTAAAGAAATTAGCCGTCAAGATGGCTATGGAACGATTCAAACTAAACAGATCGTAAGTGCCGGGGAAGCAATCACGATCAAAATCGGACTTGGCGGATATAAAAAAGGGACGTATGAACTCGAAGTCTGGATGGAGTCGGAATTAGACAATACTTACAATCAGACGATTACATTTACGATTGAATAAGCTTTATGGAGCAGAGGCCAACAGCCTCTGCTTTTTGTTGTGCCAAACGCTGGAATTAAGTGGTAAAATAAAAGCGAGGTGAGAATGAACATGCTGTGGAAGTTTTTATTACTAGCTGCTTGGATGATATCAGTGATTGCATTCGTTAAATTTTTAATAAGAAAAACGTTAAAAATTTCAAAAGTGAAAAAGGCATCTTTTTCTTACAATCATATTAATGCTAAACATAGAAAAATAGACTGGACTGTGAGAATTACCGCACTGCTCATTAATGTCTTTTTGATTTATCAAGTGATGTTCGAAGGATTTCCAATTAATCTATTTCTTATATTGCTGGCTTTATTATTTACTTCCGAAAACTTTGTCCGTGCATTTTTTGCATGGAAATTTTCAGAAGATCCTAAGCAATCGATTTTGTCACTCGCTGAAGGAATCATCTTCATTACGTTTGTAGTGGTTATCATTCAATTTGATGTTTTGAATCTACTCATAAAATGATAAGAAGTAGGAATGAGAGGAGAGAAAACCTCACTTTTACTGTTCTTTTATAATATTCTCGGGAAGGAATACTTTGTTACCTTTCCTGGGATCAAAAATAATGAAGAAAACGAATATATCTATACATTTAGGCCATTAGGTCTTCAATAGGGGACGCAAATGCGTGGAGATAGAAAAATAGACGAATAGATTTTTAGATTGGTGGTAGTTCTTTATGATAGAAAATAAAAGAAACTTTGTCATTGCTATTATTCTGTTTCTTTTTTCGATGGCATTGAATTTTCCTTTTCCTCATGAATATCCAATTGGTCAGGATGTTTTCTCAGCGTTAAATATACCTCTAAAGTCAATCAACGGGCTACATTATGTTGGGATTACTTCATTCACTCTTCTAATTATTAGCCTTTATTTCCTGGGGCGCTCCCTCAAAATGTATCATAATAGAATGGTCTTAATTGCCATTTTGCTTGCGTTCTTCCTACCAATGGAACTTGTCGCCGCTTACCAAAAAACATTGGCCTCAGGTATTCATGCTGTTCACTATGACCGGGACAACAGCCACTGCCGCTTCGAAATGAAAAATGATACCACATTGTCCGCTTCATGCGATTTGCCATTTGAAAATTACAATAATGAAGCCGTCCAATTTAACATTGAATTCTATGAAAAATACCTATTCGAAGATGAAACACCACTGCTTTCCCTGATGAATGAAGGAGGTCCATATAAAGTAATCCTAAATGGGAAAGAGAGAGAAATCGTAACCATTGAAACCGAGATCGATCTTTCTAAATTAGAAGTAGGGTCAATGAGTGGGGAGGCTTGGGCGGTTAATGTCATGATAAAAGATAAGGATAAAGTTAGGAAGTTGTGAGGATCAATAAAACTTAGCACACATTCAGTTGAAGAATGTGTGCTTTTATTATGCAAAGAAAGGTGGAAATTGTCGTTTGCTGGGGCAACTTTAAAGAAATCAAATGGTGTGCGCGAGCACGGAGCTACAATGGTTCAACTTCCATTTACCTATTTAGATAGAAAGCTATTAAAAAAAGTTCCATAAATTTTATTTTCCTAATAGTTCCCGATTTTGTATACATACATTTGTATAAAAATAATAATTTAACTCTTAAATTACTGATTTTATCGGACTAAAGTAGTAACAAAAGTATTTCAGGATAATTAGAAGTTTATCCATGTCTATCAATAATTTTATTCGAAGATAGTTTTATAATTTAAATATTATAAATATTCTTAAAATAATCTTTACAAACTTTTTAGCCTGTTATATAGTGTTACCAATATCCAGGACCAAGCGAAGGGGTGGTATTTTGATTCAAAGTGTTAACAGTTTACAATCGACATTTTTTACAGAAAAAGTTGTTCTGGTTACTGGTGCAGCGCATGGAATTGGCAAAGGAATTTGCGAAGCATTCCTCAGGCACGGAGCAACAGTAATTGGAACAGACATATTGGATCACGAACTTGCGAAAGTGAAAACGGAACTTAATGAGTGGCTTGATATGAATGAAGAATCTAACCGTTTTGATACATATACTTGCGACATCACAGAAGTGGAAAGTGTGAAACAGTTAGTGGATTACACAATCCAAAAATTTAACAAGATCGATATATTGGTTAACAATGCTGGAGGTGTATGTGGACAAATTCATCAACCAGTAGAAGAAGTAACCCCTGATCAATGGAGAAAGATATTTGCTGTTAATCTTGATGCCGCTTTTTATACGACAAAAGAAGTTGCTCCTTACATGAAAAAGCAGAATTATGGACGGATCATTAATATCTCAAGTGGAGCAGGGCGCAGCACAAGTCTGACTGGAATCCAGGCATATGCCAGTGCTAAGGCTGGACAGATTGGTTTCACAAGGCAAATGGCTCAAGAACTTGGTCCCTATGGAATAACGGTCAATAACGTAGCGCCTGGATTTGTGATATCGAATCCTTCAACAAAGAAGCAATGGGAAAGAATGACGATGGAGGAGCAAGCAAATCTGGTCAAATCGATCTCGGTTAAGCGACTCGGAGAACCTGAAGATATTGCTCATCCGGTCCTGTTTTTTGCCTCAGACTTTGCAAGCTATGTGAGCGGCCAAACCATTTCAGCGGATGGCGGACAACAACTTTTTTAGGAGGAGTCGAATGGAAATCACAGTGATTGGTGCAGGCGCGATTGGCGGTGTGCTAGGAGCTCATCTTGTGAGAGCGGGCAACAAAGTAACTTTTTGCGATAAAGATTTGGAACATGTTCATGTCATGAATAGCAGAGGTCTTAGAATCGAGGGGCCTGATGAAACCTTTACCGTTGAATGCGATGCCTATACACCCGAACAACTAGTTAAGAAAAAGCCAGTTCTGGATACGGTGTTCCTCTGTGTTAAGGCACAGCATACAAAAGAAGCACTGAAACCATTTATACATCTTGTTGGAGATGAAACCAAAGTTGTTTCTTTCCAAAATGGGTTATGCGAAAACGAGATTGCCAGCTTGGTAGGAAGAGATAAAACGATTGGATGCTTTGTAAATTTTTCAGCGGATTACTTGGAGCCGGGCAGGATCCTTTATGGCGGAGTCGCAGCGCTCTATCTTGGGGAATTGGACGGGAAAATCAGCCAGCGAGTCACTGATTTGCAAAAGGTTCTCGAATGCTGGGGCCCAGCCCAGGTTACGGATAACATTTGGGGCTATCTCTGGGGGAAGATGTCTTACGCGGGGCTTTTATACGCGACGGCTTTAGTTGATGAAACAATGGCGGCTGTTGTAAGAAAAATGGATCTTAGGGAAACATTGATGGAACTTTGCTCTGAAATACTGGAGGTTGCAGATAAGGAAGGAGTCAAGCCAATCGGTTTTGATGATTGGGTCCCAGGGCTTGTATACCCTAGAGAGACTCGGGATCAGCAACTGCTCGATAATCAGCTGGAAAAACTCGCGGAAAGAATGGCGGCAAACAAGAAAACAAAAAGCGGCATTTGGAGAGACTTGGCTGTCAGAAAAAGAAAAACAGAAATTGATTCACAGTTAGTTCCTATTTTAGAAATGGGAGCAAACCATCAAGTACCAATGCCGTTGACGGAATTGCTCGTGAGTCTTATCAAAGAGATAGAAACCGGTTCAACTCAAATGGATTGGGATCACTTATATAAATTAAAAGGACTATACGAAAGCGGAGAAAAAATATGCAGTTAAACCATGAAAATCTATCTGATCATGTAGCGAAAATCATTAGGAAAATGATTCTGAATGGATCATTGAAGCCTGGCGAAAAAGTGAACCAAGCTCAGCTTGCTGAAAGTCTTAATATATCACGTGGCCCGATAAGAGAGGCTCTGAGATTACTTCAAAATGAAGGGTTAATCAAACATGAAACGAATAAGGGAACTCATGTTTCGACGCTTTCTTCTCAGGATGCATATGAAATATATACACTTAGGGCTTTGCTGGAAGCAAAAGCTGCAAGCCTCGCAATCCCAAATTTAATAGATAAGGATTTTGGCAAACTTGAACTGCTCCTGGAAGAATTCCAGAATGCCATGAATGAGAGGGACTTAGAAACGGAGGCAAGATGTGATATAGACTTTCATAGCTTGATCGTCAGTGCTTCCCGGCATAAAAGATTGATCCACATGCATCAGCAATTGGACACACAAGTTGGAGCGATGTTTTTGACTGTAGCCAACAAGCTTCCTGCTAGAGCGGCGCTTGTTGTAGAAAACCACAGAAAATTGCTTGATGCTTTGAAGTCAAAGGATACAGTTAGAGTCAGCAGGGAGTTTTCCGATCATTATGTTCACGCATTGAACGAACTAAAAGAGGTAAAAGGCCTTCTGACAATATAAAGGTGGTGTTTTTATGTTACTAGAACTGAATGACGTGTCACTATCTCTTAAGAGAGATGGAAAATACGTGAAAATCTTAGACGGGATTTCTCTTCAGGTTAATAAAGGTGAAACAGTAGGGATTGTAGGTGAGTCAGGCTGCGGGAAAAGCATGACAGCATTATCGGTTATGCGACTATTACCTGAAAAAGCAAAGCTTGAAGGTGTTGTTCAACTAGATCATGAAGATATAACATCCTATTCAAAGAGGAAAATGGAGAAAATTAGAGGCAATAAAATGGCGATGATTTTCCAGGATCCGCTGACGTCATTGAACCCTCTTCATACTGTAGGCAGACAGATTGAAGAGACACTTATTCTTCATACAGATTTAAATAAGGAGCAGCGGAAACGTAGAGTGATTGAGCTTTTGAATGAAGTAGGATTGCCGAGAGCAGATGAAATTGCTTCCGAATATCCTCATCAATTATCTGGCGGGATGAGACAGAGAATCATGATAGCAGTTGCCATGGCATGCAACCCAAGTCTATTGATTTGTGATGAACCAACAACTGCTCTGGATGTAACCGTTCAAGCACAAATCCTCGATTTAATGAACCATCTTAAAGATGTTAACGAGATGGGAATTATTATGATCACCCATGACCTCGGTGTAGTTGCTGAGGTATGTGACCGCGTTATTGTTATGTATGCCGGCAAAATTGTCGAGCAGGCCAATGTCAAGGAACTATTCATCAATCCTAAACACCCTTATACAAAAGGTCTTCTAGAATCAATACCGAAATTAGGAGTTAAAAAGGCAAAGCTTGGATCCATTCCTGGGATGGTTCCATCACCGGATAAAATGCCGAATGGCTGTCGTTTCTATGAACGCTGCAGTTCAGCAATGGAAGTATGCAAAGGAACGACACCTCCAATGAGCAGTGTAGGAGAGGACCATACTACAGCTTGCTGGCTATACGAAGAAAAGGGGGGAGAAATGAATGGCTCTTCTGGAAGTGAAGGACTTGAAGCAACACTTCACAATTAAAAAGGGATTCCTGGGTGAAAAGAAAAAAGTGAAAGCAGTGGATGGAGTAAGCTTTCACATTGAGCAGGGGGAAACGTTAGGGATTGTTGGCGAATCTGGCTGTGGAAAATCAAGCCTGGGCCGTACAATCCTTCAGTTAATAAAGCCAACTTCCGGAGATATCTTTTTCGGTGGAAAAAATATTACCCATCTTCCGAGGAAGGAAATGAAGGAATTGCGGAAGGATATGCAAATTGTCTTCCAGGATCCCTATGCGTCATTAAATCCTAGAAGTACTGTCCGTACAATCCTTGAAACTCCGCTTATCGTTCATGGAGTAGGAAATCGGCAGGAAAGAAGGAAAGTAGTCGAAGGCCTGATCGATAAAATCGGCATTCGCAAAGACCAGCTTGACCGATTTCCGCACGAATTTTCAGGGGGACAGAGGCAAAGGATCGGCATAGCACGTGCACTCACATTGAACCCGAAATTGATTATAGCAGATGAACCTGTATCAGCTCTTGATGTTTCAGTTCAGTCCCAGGTTCTGAATCTTATGGTGGATTTGCAAAAGGACCTTAACTTAAGCTATATGTTCATTTCTCATGATCTTTCTGTTGTACAGCATATTTCCGACAGAGTAGCTGTTATGTATTTAGGAAAAATAGTTGAAATCGCTGATGTCGAAGAATTGTACAGGAATCCGCTGCACCCTTATACAAAGGCACTGCTGACAGCTGTACCGATTCCGGATCCGACAAAAAAGCGAGACAGAATCATTTTGCAGGGAGACCTGCCAAGCCCTATTAATCCTCCGACAGGCTGTGCGTTTCATACACGTTGTCCGGTAGCAACTCCTGAATGTAAAGAGGAATCTCCTGAACTCAGGGAAAAAGCAATGGGTCACTGGGCTTCATGTATTCATGTACATCCTGAGCAGAGTGAGAAGACAAAAATTAATATTTCTTAACTTAAAGGAGGCGGGGTAGGTGGACGCACTTCGTTACACGGTAAAAAGGATTCTGCTCATGATTCCGATTTTAATTGGTATTAGTATTTTGACTTTCTTCATCTCGAATACGATTCCAGGTGATCCAGCTCGTTTGGCGGCGGGTCCATATGCAGATGCGAAGGTAATCGAGGAATTGCAGGAAAAAATGGGCCTTAATGATCCTGTGTATGTACAGTATTTCAATTACATGAAAAATTTGCTTCAAGGGGATCTTGGGAACAGTAACTACTCCCATCAGCCAGTCATGGAAGATATCAAACAATATTTTCCGGCAACTCTTGAATTAACATTCTTCTCGATGTTTATCACGATATTAATCGGAATACCTTTGGGTGTCATAAGTGCGAGCAAGAAGGATAAAGTAGCTGACCAATTTGCAAGGGTCATGGCCCTCATAGGGGTGGCGATGCCAGCATTCTGGCTAGGAATCATCTTTCTATTATTCTTCTATCTGAAGCTCGGGGTTCTACCCGGTTCAGGACGGTTAGATTCTGGCCTGGCTCCACCAGAGACAATTACCGGAATGTATACGATTGACGCATTGCTTACAGGAAATTGGACAGTGTTCAAATCAGCAGTGATCCATTTAATACTCCCAGGCATAACCCAGGCGGCCGTAACCATCGGGATGATTACAAGAATGACAAGATCATCCATGCTCGAAGTTTTAAGAAGCGATTATATCAGAACGGCCTTTGCAAAAGGTGGATCAGAGAAGCGAGTACTTTACGGCCATGCATTGAGAAATGGAATGATGCCGATCATGACACTTCTTGGGATGACCTTTGGCCATTCGCTGGGCGGAAGTGTCCTCGTTGAGTCGGTGTTCTCGTGGCCAGGACTCGGAAAGTATGCGGTCAATGCCATTACATATCTGGATTTTCCAGCTGTTATGGCCGTCACGATCTTAATCGCCGTACTCTTCATTCTCGTTAATCTTATCATCGATATACTCTATCAGGTTGTCGATCCTCGACTTAACTATGATTAAAGCTGTTTACGTAAAAATTATTGTTAAAATCCTAAAGCCGATTTTAACGTGATAAGAAGCCGTTTTGTAGTTCGGAATTAAGTGTGCAGGCTCTTTTCTCATAATTGGCTTTAATTTTGTAAAGAAACATAGGTCATTCAATCCAATGTTGTAGCCAAAAGCAACAAAGTTAGAGAAAAGAGCCTTGATTAAAAGGAGGCAGTAAAAGTGGGTAGACGGATTTTGCAAAGTCCTTTAACAGTGTTAGGGATTTTCCTGGTAGCAATGATCATTATTCTGGCTATATTCGCACCATGGATAGCCCCTAGGGATCCTCTGGAGGTAAACCTGGGACAAAAATTGCTGCCGCCAAGTTCAGAGCATTGGTTCGGTACGGATGAAGTAGGTAGAGATATATTAAGCCGAATTATCTTCGGAACAAGAATCTCTTTAAAGATTGGATTAATGGTCGTTTTAATCTCATTTCCAATCGGCACCATCCTGGGAGCCATCGCAGGTTATGTCGGTGGTATGGTGGACCAGGTCATCATGAGGCTTACTGATATTTTTCTCAGCTTCCCAGGAATCATCCTATCGATGTCGATTGCTGCTGCTCTTGGACCATCGATTGAAAATGTCCTTCTTGCATTAGCGATTACCTGGTGGCCTTGGTATACAAGGATTGTACGCTCATCAGTCCTGTCAATTAAGAGCTCTGAATTTATCGAATCAGCTAAGGCGATTGGAGCCAACCCTTTTAGGATTTTGTTTAAAGAAATCATCCCTAACGCGATTGCTCCTGCAAGTATCCAGGCGAGCCTGGACTTAGGATTCGTTATCCTGGCTGCAGCCGGACTAAGTTTTATCGGCTTGGGAGCACAGCCTCCATCACCTGAGTGGGGAGCGATGCTATCCTCGAGCAGGGAAATACTGCGGGATGCCTGGTGGGCAGCCACCTTCCCAGGTTTAGCAATCCTGCTGACTGTCTTAGGTTTTAACTTATTGGGTGATGGCATGAGAGATCTGCTAGATCCTAAAAATAGGTAATTACAATTCTTTGAAAGGGGTGATTCCTGCCTTTTAAAGCTTTGCAAGTAAAAAATCCATTAAAAATCTGGGGGGAAACAAATGAAGAGGAAGAGTATCTTATTTAAAGTAATGACCATGGCCCTGATTCTGTTACTTGCTTTGACTGGATGTAATAAGTACAACCAAGAGACAACTAATACACCGGCAGAAGGAAAGAATGAAGAAAAGAACGAGTCGCCAGCTGAACCACAGGGTTCTGGAAATCCAGAAGTCTTCAATTTCGCCACCAACCAGGATATACCTCACCTTGACCCACATGGCACTGCTGCTAATACTTCGTTCCGCGTAACTTATATGCTATATGATCGCCTTGTTACTTATGATGGAACAGATACTGAAGTCAAACCTCAACTGGCTGAAAAATGGGATGTTTCCGATGATGGTTTGACTTATACATTCTACTTGAACAAGGAAGCGAAATTCCATGATGGTACTCCTGTAACGGCTGAAGCTGTTCAGTATTCATTCACTCGTGCAATTGATATTGGAAAGTCGGCTGCTGGTCAATTTAAAAAGGTAATCTCAAAGGATAGCTTCGAGATTGTTGATGACCATACAATCAAGATTACTCTTGAAAAGCCATTTGCACCGTTCATTAAAACTCTTGGCACTGTGTTCGCCAATATCGTAAACCCAAAGCTTGCTGAAAATCATGGCGATGATCTAGGTGAAAGTTATCTTGCAGATAAGGGCTACGGTTCTGGTCCATACATTCTTGAAAGCTGGGATCGCGGCCAGAAAATAGTTTTAAAAGCAAATGAGAATTACTGGGGAGAAGTACCTAAATTAAAAACGGTTAACATCATGATTGTCAACGAGCCTTCAACTGCAAGATTAATGCTTGAAAAAGGCGAAGTAGATTTGCTCGACTACTCTATGCTATCTCCTGATGTCATGAAACAAATGGAAGGTACAGAGGGAATCGATGTCATCACACAGCCTGGATACCAGATTGACGATATCGCAATTAACATGGAGAAGAAACCTCTTGATAATGTGAAGGTGCGCCAGGCTTTGGCACACGCCGTAAACTACGATTCTATTAATAATGATATTCTTCTTGGAGCTGGTAAGCGTATCGGCGGAATCATCCCTGAAGGAATGTTTGGCTATAACCCTGATGTGAAACAATATGATTTTGACCTTGATAAAGCAAAAGCCTTACTTGAAGAGGCAGGACTCGGAGACGGTTTTGAGACAGAAATCCTGATTTCCGAGAATAATGAAGTACGTAAGAATATTGCTGTCATGATGCAATCAGACTTTAAAAAGATCGGTGTTGACTTGAAAATCAAGACATTGGCATGGCCGACATTCCTTGAAACTGTCACTTCAGGAGGCCATCAGTTAGCCTTGGCAGCATGGACACCGGATTATGCTGACCCGGATTACAACCTTTGGTACTTTGCTCATTCTACTAGTAAGGGCCCAGGCTTTAACCTTGCATTCTATGAAAACAGCAAAGTCGATCAGCTATTGGAAGTAGGCAGAAAGACTGTCGATGAAGGCAGACGTGAGGAAATCTACAAGGAAATCCAGGCAGTCATGAGCGAAGAAGTTCCATATATCTTCCCTGCACAGCGTCTTGTCCAGGCTACTCAAAGATCCTGGGTAAAAGGGTATGAAATCAACCCAATGAACACATGGTATGTTCCGTTCCAGAAGATGACGAAAGAATAATTCCAGTTAAACGACCGCAGGACTTTATTGTATGCGGTCGTTTTATTCAATCAAATTCGGGAGGGAAAGCAATGTGGAAGTTTTGGAAATTGGGGTGTGGCGCGGTCGATTGCTTCCTGGTAACAGCACCCGTAAATAGGATTGAACCTTTACTGGCAAAAGGTGATGAATGATGAAAAAGTGGTCCGATTTATCGATTTTAGAAGTTGCTGATTTATACAGGCGTAAGGAAATGTCACCGGTTGAATTTGTGGGAAGTACATTCGAAAAGCTTAAAGAAGTTGACTCAAAACTTAACAGTTTTATTACGGTAATGGAATCAGAAGCCAAGGAAGCAGCGAAAGAGGCTGAGGCTGCTTTTTTAAGAAATGAAGTGAAGCATGTTTTATATGGCATTCCATTTAGTGTGAAGGATCTCTATTTTACAAAAGGAGTCAGGACTACGTGTGGGTCCCATATCCTGAAGGAATATATTCCTGACACCACTGCTCCATTGGTAACAAAGTTGCAAGATTCTGGAGCCATTCTCATTGGTAAAACGAATATGCTGGAGTTCGCCTATGGAATTGTTCACCCGGATTATGGGCAGACAAACAACCCCTGGGATGTGACAAAGACTGCCGGAGGATCTAGCGGCGGTTCTGCTGCATCGGTTGCTGCCGGAATTGGGTTGTTTTCTCTTGGTTCAGATACCGGAGGATCTATAAGAATTCCCGCTTCTTATTGTGGGATTGCCGGGCTTAAACCGACATATGGCTTGCTTTCACTCGAAGGTCTATTTCCATTATCGCCCTCACTCGATCATGCTGGGCCAATGGCAAAAAGTGCGGAAGATTTAATGGTTGTGATGGAAGCACTTGTGCAGGGCTTACCCTCTGAGAAGCTTCCAATCAATAAGAATATCATCATTGGAATCCTGCCAGCCGATAAAATTTCAGATGTTACCTCAGAGGTGTTTAGAATTTATGAAGATGCTTTAAAACATGTTCATAACATAGGGTGGACTGTGAAGGAAGTCGATTTGAAGTATTTTGATCAGACAGAAGAAATCGTTATGAATGTGCTTTTACCTGAAGCAGCCTTAATTCATGAAAAATGGCTTTCTAGAAAAGAGGAGTATGCGCAATTAACATATAAACAAATTGAGGCAGGCCTTTCACATCGGTCTCTTGATTATTTGAAAGCTAAAAGAGAGTTAATGAATGCAAGGGAGGATGTAGACCAGGTATTGAAAAAAGCTGATTTTCTGCTTATGCCTACGGTTCCTTATCCTGCTCCAGAAGAAGATCCTGCTCTTGAGGAAGATAATGAAATGAAATTTACCGGGTTATTCAATGTTACAGGACATCCAGCCATGACGATTAACGCTGGTTTTACAAAGAATAAGCTTCCAGTTGGATTGCAGCTTGTCGGAAGACGTCTTGACGACAAAAGACTGATTGAAACAGCAGCAAAACTAGAAAAACTGTTGGGCAAATCAATGAAAGGAATCAAAATGAATGTCTGATATTTTAAATTACCTTAAAGAACACAGTAACTCCATCACTGAAACTTTAATTAGGTTGACAAAGGCTGAATCTCCTTCCCATACAAAGGATCTGGTAGATAAGTGCGGTGAAGTACTGCGGGAAGAATTCGAGAGATTAGTAGACGGTTCCGTCGAAATGATTGAAAAAACGGAAGTTGGCAATCAATACAAATTTACATATGGAACAGGGGGCGATGAAGGACAGATTTTAGTGATTGGCCACATGGATACAGTATGGGATGAGGGGGCATTGCCAATAAGACAGGAAGGAAACCTGCTTTATGGCCCAGGGGTCTTTGATATGAAAGGCGGCCTCACTATTACATTATGGGCATTAAAGGCGTTGAAGGAAACGAGTGCTCAGCTTAACAAGAAAATCACCTTCCTGGTAACAACAGATGAAGAAGTGGGCAGTACGCATTCGAAGGAAATTATCCTCAAGGAAGCTGAAAAAAGCTCAGTCGTTTTTGTTCCGGAATCAAGCATCGGACCAGATGGTGCAGTAAAAACCGAAAGAAAAGGAGCGGCGCAGTTCCTCATGAAAGTGGAAGGGATTGCAGCGCATGCGGGGATCAATGCATGGGACGGTGCCAGTGCAATCGAAGAACTGGCTCATCAAATCCTGGATTTAAAAAAGCTTGAAAATCGTGATGAAGGGATTTCTGTGAATGTCGGGGTAGTGAAAGGCGGCACCCGAGGGAATGTCATTGCCAAGGAAGCTGTAGCAGAAATTGATGTTCGCATCACCAAAAAAGCACAGGCAGAAAAGATTACAGAAGCAATCTTGAACAGGCCTGTTTTTGTAAAAGGAACAAAGGTTGAGGTTCTTGGGGAAATCGATCGATACCCTCTTGAACGGACAGAGGCTGTGATTCAATTATATGAGGATCTGAAGGGGATTGCTTCATCACATGGGTACGATTTGAAAGAAGGATCTTCAGGCGGAGCGAGCGACGGCAACTTCACCTCAGGGATAGGCATTCCGACAATCGATGGGCTGGGCCCGCTTGGTGATGGAGCCCACACAGAGAAAGAGCATGTTGATTTATCTAATCTCCCATACAGGGCCGCACTTTTGGCTGAAATTATCCAGAGATACGCCAACAAATAAAGGGGGTCTAATAATGTACATGATGGATTTAACAGCCTCAAAATTCAAGGAAATTAAATCTTCCGTAGACACTGTATTGCTGCCAATTGGAATGATTGAAATGCATGGACCTCATTGTTCGCTCGGAACGGATGTATGGATTCCGCGCGAGTTTGTCAGACGGCTTGACCAGGGGATTGGAGACAGAGTATTGATGGCCCCTGAAGTTGCTTACGGTCATTCTTGGGGTCTTGCCCCATTTGAAGGAACGATTGATATTTCTGCTGAGGCCTTTTCTCAATATGTCTATGAAATCGGGAAGGAGTTTCACCGGAATGGTTTTGAACAAATTGTCTTGTTCAACGGGCACGGAGGTAATATTCCAAGCTTGACGACTGTTGCCGAAAAGCTTGCTGACCTAGGGATGAAGGTTTTAACCATCAATTGGTGGGTGGATTACCGCGAGCAAATCTTAGAAATCACAAAAGGACCTGGCCATGGTGGAGAAGACGAGACTTCATTGATTCTTGCCATTGATGAGAAGCTTGCGGATCCTAGTCTTGCTGGTGACCATCAGGTAAATATGAATCCGAAAATCAAGTTCGAAAAATCAGGCAAGCAGTTATTTAAGAATGGCTATCTAGGCAATGCTGGCGCGGCAACAGCCGAAAAAGGCGAAAGATTATATGAAATGATGCTGGAACTTGTATTATCCGATATTGAGGATCTATGGAGGGTTGATTATGAACCGGTCAATTAAGGAGGAGAAGCAGATGTTGAGGTGGACTGATGAGCCAGTTGGAGAAAAAATCGTTGATATTGTCGTCAGTTTGAATGAACAAGCGCAAAAGTTACACAGCCAGGAGGTTGCCACAGCAAGTTACAGTCATGTGAAGCCCACACTTTCTGGCTTTGATGAGATTGGTGACGCTTTGGATGAAGTAGAAAGTGCACTTAAAACGACAGAAGGACATGAAGGAGAATATATGAGAGCAATGGCGAACGGATTTCGTTATTTTGCTCGAAGCCTGCAGGGTGACAATGTTCCATATGAAGAACTGATTGCGAACATACAGGAGTTGCCATCCACCTTGATCACTGACCAACAGCTAGAACATGCTAGGGAGCTGGTTGAAAAAGGGCTGTCAGACCTTGGGTACAAAGGAAGTTTATTTGAAAAAGCTACTGCCTGGCGTTCTGATACATTGATTGATCCTGAACAGGTGACAACAGTAGCAGAAAACTTCCGTGAAAACAGCAAACAAGGGACTTTGAAAAGGGTGATAGGACTTCCAGAGGAAGATGGAATCGATTGGATCAAGCCTATCAGGGGTGTGTTTTGGAGCGGGTATTCCAAATATACCGGCAACTATCGCGGGAACTTAACCTTCAATATCGACCGCCCATGGACAGAACCGATCCTTGCACAAATCATGACGCATGAAGGCTATCCTGGACACCAGGCGTTCTATTGCCGATGGGATTACTTATTCCAGCAGGGAAAGCTTCCACTCGAGGCTTCGTACTACTTAATAAACAGTCCTACCAATGCATTATTTGAAGGTGGACCTGAAACAGCCTTGAGCTTCCTCGGCTGGGATGATGTAAACGAAGAAACACCCGGCGTCACGGATGAGCAGAAGCAACAGTACTTGCTCGCAAGGAATTATCTCGATTACCAAAGGATGTTCACCACCAATGCCTGCTATATGTATAACCTTGGCCAGGTATCAAAGGAGGAAGCAATAGATTATTTAATCAATAAAGGCGGTATAACCGAAATTGAAGCAAACAATGCATTCCGATTCTTCTCAGATCCTATTCAAAAAACTTATTTCCCTTGCTACTACTATGGCCGATGGATGGTAGGAAACGCCTATAAAGAAACACCCAAAGAAAAACGGGAAAAATATTTCTCCATTCTCTATGACACACCACATACAACGAAAACCTTTATTAAAGCGATCAGCAAGTTGAACGGAAAAGAATTCGATGCTTTTAACACGTTGAAACAATAAGGGTGGAAGGTGAGGCTTTTGGGAGCTTCACCTTCAGAAAAATTTTTTCAGTGGAGGTGAATGAATGGAAATAACTATTATTGGCTCGGGTGCGATTGGAGGGGTTCTTGGCGCCTATATCGCGAGAGCAGGTGGAAATGTAGTTTTCTGTGATATTGAGCAAGATCATATAAATCACATCAGGTATAAAGGATTAAGAATAGAGGGTGCGGCAGAAGAATTTGTACTCAAAGGAGAAGCGTATACCCCAGAAGAATTGATAGCAAGAAACAAGCAGCTTGATTGGGTTTTTATTTGCACGAAGGCCCACCATGCTCAACAGGCATTGGACCAGGTCTTCCAATTGATCAACAAAGACACAATAATTGTATCTTTTCAAAACGGATTAATAGACTTAACAGTTCCTAAATACAAGAAGGTTTCTGAGCCACTATGCTGTTTTGTCAACTTTTCGGCAGATTATCTTGAGCCAGGACGTATTTTGTATGGTGGGGTATCCTCTGTTGCGATAGGAGAATTTAACGGGACATCTACCGATAGATTGAAAGAGTTGAAAAAGATATTGGAACATTGGGGACCAGTTATAGAAACGAACAATATAAAGGGATATTTATGGAGCAAGTTATCCTATGCAGCCTTATTATATGCAACCGCTCTTGTGGATGAAACAATGGCAAATGTTGTGGATAGGAAAGAATTCAGGCCTGCACTTATTGAGCTTTGTGCTGAAGTACTTGAAGCAGCACATATAAAGAGTGTGAATGTCATTTCTTTTGACGTATGGAAGCCGGAACTAATTTATCCGAGGGATAATCAAAACACAGACTTGCTAAATGAAGAATTTGACCGAATTTCGTTTTGGATGTCACAGAATAAAAAACAAAAAAGTGGAATATGGCGGGACATTGCCATAAGAAGGCGAAAGACGGAAGTAGATTTTGATTTAGTTCCTATATTAGAGATTGGCAGACAGCATAATTTGTCCTTCCCTCTAACTAAATTTGTAATTGAAAGAATAAAAGAGTTAGAGCAAGGGGCCAAGCAAATGTCATGGGATAATCTAATGGATTTGAAAATGGTATATGAGGATGATGTACTAAGGTAATGAAGAGAGGGGTTTGAGGATGAAAAAGAGTCAACCTTTTGTATTATTTGTATTGCTACTTTGTTCAGTCTTATTAATATCTGGCTGTAATAAATACAATGAAGAGGCTACAACAAAATCGAATGATCAAAAAGACAAGTCACCAGCTGACACTGCCAGTGAAGTCTTCAATTTTGCAACGAATCAGGATATTCCTCACTTAGATCCTCACGGAACTGGAGCTAATACATCTTTTAGAATAACTTATATGCTCTATGATCGACTTGTTAACTATGATGGTACCACCACAGAAATTACTCCAATGTTGGCAGAAAAATGGGACATTGCAAACAATGGGATGAGCTATACATTCCATTTAAGAAAGGACGCAAAGTTTCATGATGACAGTGCCGTTACTGCAGAAGCGGTTAAATATTCATACTTAAGAGCATTAAAAGTAGGTAAATCAGCAGCGGGACAGTTTAAAAAAGTAATTGATGAAGATAGTTTCGAAATTGTCGATGATCATACGATCACTATTAATCTCAAACATCCATATGCTCCATTTCTTAAAACTTTAGGAACTGTTTATGCGAATATAGTCAATCCGAAACTAGCTGAACATGAGGGTGAAGACCTAGGAGAAGAATACCTTGCTAATAAAGAAATGGGATCTGGACCCTATAAACTTGAAAGCTGGGAACGAGGGCAGAAACTTGTCTTAACTGCAAATGAAGACTATTGGGGAGAAAAGCCAACTTTGAAGAAAGTCAATATACTGGTTATTCCAGAAGCATCGACAGCAAGAATCATGCTGGAAAAAGGTGAAGTGGATATGCTGGACACTACCACTATTTCTCCATCAACTCTGGAAGAGATGGACGGCAAAAATGGAATCAAGGTTCATTCTTCTCCAAGCTACAAATTAGTATTTGGAGACATGAACATGTCGAAAGCTCCATTTGATAATCCTCTTATTAGAAAGGCGTTTGTCCATGCTGTTAACTATGAAGCGATTATAGAAAATATCTATCTAGGGAATGCATTTAGGGTAAACTCGGCAGTTCCTAAGGGTATGTTCGGCTTTGCTAAGGATACTCCTCTATATCCTTATGATTTAGAAAAAGCAAAGCAATTAATCGAAGAGGCTGGTTACAAAGATAAGCTTGAATTTGAAATTTCAATTTCAGAAAATGATGAGGTTTATAAAAACATGGCCGTGACTATCCAATCGGATTTGGCAAAGATTGGTGCAAAAGTAACTATAAAAGAATACGCGTGGCCTACTTATCTAGATTTAATAACTTCAGGAAACCATAATATTTCGTTAGGCGCTTGGACACCTGACTTTGCAGACCCTGATTATAACTTATGGTATTTTGCGCATTCCTCAAGTAAAGGACCGGGCTTTAACACAGCATTCTATGACAATAAACAAGTTGATCAACTGTTAGAAGAAGCACGTACTACTGTTGATGAAGCAAAACGCGAAGATTTATATGAAGACGTTCAGAAAATCATGGCAGAAGAAATTCCTTACGCCTTTATAGCGCAAACGATGGAAAGCGCGCCTGTAAAGGATTATGTAAAAGGATATGAAATGAATCCAATGAATACATGGTATGTGCCTTTCCATAAAATGTCCAAATAAATATGAGAGGCAGGTTTTGAAAGGTTTGAACCTGCTCCTTTAAAATCCTAAAGCCGATTTTAACGTGAAAAAAGCTATTTTGTAGTTCGGTATTAAGTGTGCAAGCTCTTTTCTCCTAATAATCTTTATTTTTGCGAAGAAACATAGGTCATTTAATCCTATTTTGTAGTCAATAGCAACAAAGTTTGAGAAAAGAGCCTTCATATTAAAGTGAAAGAGGCTCATCAACATGATAGAATTAAAATTTTTCACAGAAGAAGACATCCCACAACTAATAAGCTGGATTGATAGTCCTGAATTTTTACTGCAATGGAGCGGGACAGGATTTACCTATCCGCTGACTCACCAACAGCTCATTAAGTATTATGGTAAAGCAAATAAAGAAGGTTCAGAGATTCAGGCTTTTAAGGTTGTTCACGTTGAATCATCGAAGGTAATCGGGCATATTTCGCTTGGTTCAATCAATTTTCATAATAGAAATGCGAGAATGTGTCGAGTCCTAATTGGTGATGAGGAGATGAAAGGCAAGGGCTTAGCTCCTTTAATGGTCAATAAGTTGTTAAATATAGCATTTGTACAATTTGGACTTCATAAGGTGAGCCTTGCTGTATATGATTTCAATACCCCAGCTCTTAAACTCTATCAGAAAATGGGTTTTCGAACAGAGGGATTGATTAGAGAAGCATCAAGAATCGGGAACGATTATTGGAGTTATTATGAGATGAGTATTTTGGATCGAGAGTGGAGTTCAATATTAAATGGAAATGGGAGGGAAAACCTTGGAAAAGTTGACGGTGATTGAAAGAGAAATAATATCCCATATAGATGCGAATCAACTAATGGATTATAACAGGGAAATTGCCAAAGAGGTAAGGCTGTCCGGAACTGAAGAAGAGCTTCGTGCGTTCAAGTTTGCCCAAAAGACTTTGGAAAGCTTTGGGCTAGAGACTGAACTTTCTTTTCACGAAGCGTACATTTCTCTTCCACGTAAAGCTAGCTTAAAGATTGGGGATATCGATGTGCCTTGTATTACTCACTCAATGGCACCGTCCACCAAAGAAGGCGGCTTATTAGGAGAATCCGTTTATATTGGTGATTATTCAGATGATAAGCTTTCTCTTTGCAAGGGCAAAATTTGCGTTATAGAAGGCATAGCAAGTCCGGAAGTTATAGCAAAGCTTAGTGGTGCCGGAACCCTCGCCGCCATTTTTATTAATGGACCTTATACACATGAGATGATTGTTTCAACTGTTTGGGGTAGTCCCACTGCCGAAAATATCTCCCAAACGCCGAAGATTCCTGTCGTTTCGGTAAATGACGACTCTGGTGAAATCCTTAAAAAGTTGATTGCTGAAGGGAAGAGCCAGGTAGAATTACATACCGAGGTTGAAACAAAATGGACAGCAATCCCAACCTTAATCGCCGACATTAAAGGAGAAGAAGAACCAGAGCATTTTGTCTTATTCAGCGGCCATATCGATTCGTGGCATTACGGAGCCATGGATAACGGATCTGCAAATGCGACGATGCTAGAGGTGGCAAGAGTGCTATCAAAATATAAAGAGCAATTGAAACGATCGATCCGTTTGGCTTTTTGGTCTGGACATTCTCATGGCAGATATGCTGGTTCACAAGCCTACTGTGATCAGCATTGGGAAGATATACACGAGAATTGCGTCATGCATTTCTATGTTGATTCTGTCGGAGGCAAAGGAGCTACTATCCTGAGCGAGAGTAACTGCATGAGTGAAACTAAGGATATTGCGTCTCTCTATGTGAAGGAATTAGCCGGTCAAGATTATATAGGAAGCAGATATGGAAAGTACGCTGACCAATCTTTTTGGGGAGCGGGAGTTCCTTCCTTGTATATGGGAATGTCCGAACAACGATTATCTAATGACCCGATGTCCCAAAAAGTTTTTCAAGTTTTTGCGGGAAAGGAGGCAGGAGGATTCGGTTGGTGGTGGCATACAGTTGAAGACACAATCGATAAAATCGATCCGGCCAATTTAAAGCGCGATTGTGAAATCTATGCTCTCTCAATCTATAAAGTCTTAACCGATCCTATTGTGCCGATCAACCAATTGGCTGCGGTTCAAGAAATCAAAGTTACAATAAAAAAATATCAAGAAACAGCAGGAGATAAAGTGAATCTGGACTTAACCTTGGAACGTTTAAATGAACTTGAAGAAATAATCATGAAGGTGCAATCTACTTTACCAACTTCGGGCCCGTTGGTTGAAGACCAGAAGGAAATCAATAAGAGAATCATGGCAATTTCACGAAGTCTTGTTCCTCTTAATTATGTAAGTAATGACCTTTTCGAACATGATCCGGCTGTTGGTTTATTGCCAGTTCCCTCGCTCTCGTCAATTAATAGAATGGCTTCCTTGGAGAAGGGGACACATGAGTATTATTTGTTGAACACCTCTATAAACAGACAGGTTAATAAAGTAAATTATTTATTGAAAAATGCACTTAAAGAGGCTCATAACTTATTAACTTTTAATAAAAAAAGGAGGGGCAATTATGTCGGCAATTAAAAATAAAGTCGTAATTATTACAGGGGCTAGCAGTGGGATCGGTCGTGCAACTGCTGTTAAATTAGCAAGTGAAGGTGCGAAAATTGTTCTTGCTGCAAGGAGGGAAGAACGATTGCAGGAGCTAGCAGAGGAAATACAATCACTTGGCGGAACTGCTGTTTATAAAGTAACCGATGTCACTTCACTGGAGGAGGTTCAAAATTTAGCTGGTTTCACACTGGATCATTTCGGCCAAATTGATGTGCTTTTCAATAACGCTGGAATCATGCCGCTTTCCTATATGAAAAATAATAGAGTGGAAGAATGGGATCAAATGATTGATGTCAACATTAAAGGAGTTTTACACGGTGTTAGTGCTGTACTTCCTCATATGCTTGAAAAAAACAGTGGTCACATCATCACGACATCTTCCGTTGCAGGACATGGAATCTTCCCATCAGGAACAGTTTATTGTGCAACAAAGTTTGCTGCCAGGGTAATTATGGAGGGACTGAATAAAGAATTGACCAAATCGAATATCAGGACTACCACAATCTCACCAGGAGTTGTTGATACAGAGCTGACAGATTTAATTATTGACCCAGAAGTAAGACCAATATTTGAGAATCCAGAACTCCCATCCATCAAAAGTGAGGATATCGCAAATGCGGTTTTTTATGCTTTATCACAACCATCCTCTGTTGCTGTAAACGAAATCATCATTAGACCGACAAATCAAGGGTGATTTTTTAACTCCTTTTATTAATTAATTAAAGTTTGTTCTTATGAAATATTCGGTTACCCGATGTGTTTTGTTCCTTGGTATGGGGAAAAATATTTCCAACACACAAGGGGAGTGATAAAATGTTTGTCGAAGGGAAAATCATTTCGGGTGAATTTGATCAATCCGTAAACGAATTTTCTTTGCAGCGTGTAAAGAGCTTGGAGACTCAATCTATTTTCAAAGAGTGCCAGATGGAGTCAGTTTATCATTACTTGAAAAAACACGGAAATGATCCTTATGGGCAAATCATCACTCTGTATGATCAAATGCCGGTCAGATTGACACAATCTGAAATTAAACAATTGCTCAGCGATCTTGAGCGAATAAAGTCGCTATATCAGTGAGAAGCAGGTCTTTTAAGACTTGCTTTTTCTATTTTCCAACAGGAATAACCGCTATTTTTCCCGAATAGGTAACGAGTGATCTGTAATTGAATTCCATGTTAAGTTAAAGGAGGAGAAACCTTATCAACGCAAAAATAGTACCACTAATCGGAGGGCTGATATCAGGGATAGTCCTGGGGTTGTTTTTAAAACTCACTCAATCATTAACAAACCTTAAAGTGTATACCCTTTTGCTTAATGTTGACTACGTACCAATTCTTAAAAATGTGAAATTGCCTGAAATTGTTGAGTTTGGTTTGCACATGATGATATCAATAGTGCTGGCCATCGGGATAAATTTTTACATAACCAAGAAGGACTTACATAAAGAAACAATACAAAGCTTTGTCATTAGAGTGAGCTTAGTTGTTGGGGTGCTGTTATTTCCTACAACGCTTCTATCAGAACGGACACCGTCCATTACAAATATATATGCTTTTATATTTTGGATGGTGGGGCATTGGTTTTATGGCTTGGTTTTAGGCAGGGTTTTGTCAAATAAGGAAGGATTGAAGGCTTGAGGAAGAAAAACTTTTATATAGTATCAATCGTTATGTTAATTTTGGGTATCTATGGTTTTACCAAATGGGCTGATTACCGTGAAAAGAATTTAGTGGATCTGCTGGATTTCAATAAAATCGAAAAGATTCACTATAAGCAGCTACCATTAATGGATGATATGGCTGCTTATAATCGTCAATTAACTGATGACGCGGCGATTCAGGAACTGATCAGTTTCTTAAGTCAATATAAAGTAAAAAAACTCGGTGATAGGGATTTTATTTCAGCATATACAGAAGAACAATTCCAATTCCAGTTGGAATATAAAGATGACAGAGTTACGTTGCCTTCGTTAATCGAAAGAGATGTCCTACTAAATGATATGCATCAATACAAAATCATCAATGGCCCGGTGGATTATGAATGGCTGGAGGAGTTTTTAGAGAGAAAGGGAGAAGAGTTGTGAAAAAGTGGTAAATAACTGATTTAGTTGAAACCTTTCTCATTCCTGATACGTATTTCCAATAACTACTAATCTTTCGGAGGTCTGCCATGAAAAAGTATATTATTGTACTGGTAATGGTCATGATAGCTTTTTTATCCGGCTGCAGTGAAGAAGGCCAACAATTAAAAGGGCTTGTTTCTGAAAAAGAAGGTATTTATGGCCTTTATGTAGTAGGAGATGAAGACGTGGATGGGTCCAGACTTTCAAATGAGGGCATTGATGATTCAAAATTACATGTCATCTTCCATCCAAAATCTTTGGAAGTCGCACAGGAGAGTTTTTCGACTGCGGATATTGAGAAAGAGCCAGCCTATGTTGTGCTGGACCATGAAGGAATAGCACTGAAAACGTATGAGTATGATGAAATGGTTGGTTACTTAAAAGCGAAAATTGGGCAAAAATAATGGCTTAATATAAGGCCTTCTTTTAAGGTGGTTTTAGAGTGGAACAAAAATGGTTGGAATGGGCAAAAGAAATGCAATCAATCGCCCAGGCTGGTTTGACTTATTCTAGGGATGTATATGACCTGGAACGGTTTGAACAATTGCGGAATTTGAGCATAGAAATCATAGCAAGTCATACGGACTTGGATATAAAGGTTATTAAGAATCTATTTGCCAATGATACTGGCTATCAGACACCAAAGGTCGATATCAGGGCGGTCGTTTTTAAGGAAAATAAAATACTGATGGTCAAAGAAAATACCGATGGAGGTTGGTCACTTCCAGGCGGGTGGGGGGACGTGGGCTTCACTCCGGCTGAAGTTGCGGTCAAGGAAGTAAGAGAAGAAGCTGGTTATGAAGTGAAGGCGGTTAAACTGATTGGCGTTCTAGATAAAAAATGTCATCCCCATCCTCCGTCATTGCATCATGTTTATAAAATCTTTATTCTATGCGAAATTGTGGGAGGGGAAGCCAAAAAGGGGATTGAAACAAGTGAAGTTGACTTTTTTTCGGAGGAAAATCTCCCGCCGTTATCCATTGCCAGGAATACAAAGTCTCAAATAGAACTTGCTTTTAAATACTTATATAATCCGGATGAACCTGCTTATTTTGACTGAAGTTGCAAAAGTGTCCATATTCATCAGAGAAAGGTTTTCTATGTTAAAAACAGAAGCCAGGAGGTTATTATGCTCCTGGCTTCTGTTTTTGCTTATTCGTATGGAAGGTAAATATATTTTTACCGGCTCGTTTTGAAGCATAGAGTGCCTCATCAGCATAACTAATGACGGTAAAAGGGTCGATATCATGATCGGGCCATACTGCACCACCAACACTGCATCCGACATGAAGCTTTGATCCAGCTATTTCATAAGGGTTGTTTATGTTCATAATCTGCTTGTTCGCTATTGCGCTAAGCACGTGTTTCTTTGATTCAGTCGGACTACTCACGACCACAAGGAATTCGTCACCACCAACCCTGAAGATAGGATCTTCTTTCCGTGTATTTTCTCTCAACCTGCTAGCCACTTCCTTTAGCAGCAGGTCTCCTGTTTGATGCCCATACGTATCGTTGATTATTTTAAATCCATCCAAATCCAAATATAAAAAGGACAATGAATTCCCTGAAGTTTTGGCATGTTTTAAATATTGATCAAGCGCGACACGGTTTCCAAGACCGGTCAGGAGATCATGATGGGCCAGGTTTTCCATTTTGCCCAAATTGGATTCAGTACGTACCAATGTATCAACTAAGTCCCTTAAAGAACTGGATAGGAGTTCAAGGTCTTTAATTCCCTTTATTAGAGGGATAGTGCTTTCTTTGCCGATTCTTAAACTATGAGCAGCTCTTGATATCTTTTGTAAAGGATTGGTAATGAAACCTGCTAGAAGCCAGCCAATAATAGCAAAGACAAAAGCAGTTATTGTGCCAAGTTTGATTATAAAAGATTTTAATTGTTCGACAGGGGCAAAAGCGTTCTCTTCAGGGATTCGGACAATGACCGTCCATCCCAGTCCAGAATAATCATGATGGCCGTCACCGACTGCAAATCCAGTCAAATATTTTTTTCCGTCCGGCCACTCTTCCACGAGCCAGCTATTCGCACCCTTCCTGGCCTTATGAACACTATCAACATCAAGGATATCCCCAGTCATACCATCTGGTCCAAGGAGGACAGTACTGTCCAAACCACTCAAGACACAAACTTCAGCACCACTCAGTTCATCCTTTAATGGTTCCACAATTTCATCCTGTACTTGCCGAGACCATTCCCAACTGAGATGCGCAGCCAGAACACCAGTGAAATTTCCGTTTTCATCTGTTAGCGCTTTGCTGATATCGACAAATTGCATCGGCTCTCCAGTTGGATTCGGAAGCAGGTTCGCAAGAAGGACCGCGTTATGGACATCGCCCATGAAAGTTCCTTTTTTACCTTCTTGATAAACAGGGCGCTGTGAAATATCAGAGCCTACCAGAATGTTGTCTGATGCTGCGACCACAGTCCCAGCTGAATCTGTCAGGCCAATCCAGGAAAATACGGGAATACTGGACTTTAACTGGTCCAGCAAAACCTGAGCTGACTGCAGTTCCTCAGGGGATTTAATATCCTCTATTTGACTTAGGACCTCAACTTCCCCGATTCGTGACCACATAAACGAATCTAGTTTATCTGCCATATGATAAGCAGTAGAAGACAGGCTGTTACCAATCTCTCTTTTAATCGTTTCACTTGAATGCTTGCTGATCGTTATACTCAACAGCATCGTTAGCGCAATGATAATAACGCCAAAAAATAGAGCCATATAAGCTCGAAGGTTGATTTTCATTTCAAGTATTCCTTTCGCAACAAAACTAAAAATCTCTACTTTGTCATATCGACAAATTTCGCTACTTTTTTAGACAAGAGATGAAAAATTCGAATGGTAAGGATGAGAGAGAGAGGGGGTCATCGTGATAAATTTAAATCTTTAAAAAGGCTAGTATAACGTTTTGATATTCACTTGCTATCCCACAGTAGAGTTTATTTTGACTGTCGATCTTTTAACATAAACCATATGCCAATTGAAAAAAGTAAAACAAGGGTTACTTTGATTAAAGAAAACTGCTCAATTAAAGGGGTATGGGTAGAACGATTTGCCGTGAAGATTGACCACCATACTGGGGCTGAGTAAATGGAGGATACGGTGAGCCAGATAAAGAGTAAAAACATAATAGATAGCCAATAAAGTTTCATCCATTTCACCTCATTTTAAATAACCGGAAAGAGAGTTCAGCCATGGTTCGGGTAAAAAAGCTGTTTGATAAACTCTAGCAATTGGGAGAGCATTACTTAAGTGGAATAACACTCAACCCAACCCATATAAATCCTACTCTATTGTCCCTTATCCGCTTCTCTAATAACTTCCATATAAAAACTGATCGCCTTCAAATAGTTATCAATACTAATATGCTCATTCGTACCATGCATCCGGTTCAGGTCTTCTGATGTCAACTGGACAGGGAGGAACCGGTAGGTGTTTTCGGCGATGCTGTCGTAATGCTTTGCATCAGACCCGGCGAACATCAGATAGGGTGCGATGATTGCATCATCATAGACATTTATCGCACTTTGCTGGATTGTTCTGAAATGCCAGCTGTCAACGGCGGAAACACCTGAGGCTTCTGAACCCTCTATTGTCACTTTGATATCCTCGTCATCAATCGTTTTTTCGATATACCCCTTCACTTCTTCCAACGAATCACCTGGCATGAGGCGAAGGTTGATAATTGCCGAAGCTTTTTCTGGAAGGGCATTATATTGCTCGCCTGCATGGAATATCGTTGGTGCGATCGTTGTCCTGATCAGCGCAGATGATGCAGGCTGCTGAAGCAGAATTCTTTCGATAACCGGTTCGAAAATGAACTTGTTGGCAAAGACATATTTCATGGCAAAGCTCATTTCAGGAGCGACAAACTCAAATAGATCCTCACCAGGTCCTTTCAGGTCGGCGGGGAACTGGGTTTCTTCTAGCTTGGCAACCGCGCTGCCAATTCTCCCGATGTTCGTCCGGTCTTTTGGCTGCGATGAATGGCCGCCGCTTCCTTCGATAGACAGCTCTGCAGTCGCAGACCCTTTTTCAGAAACACCGACAACGCCCACAGGTTGATCGACACCTGGAACCATGTTCTCGACGATGGCCCCGCCTTCATCTAAAACGAAGTCAAACTTGATACCTCTATCTTTAAGAGTACTCACAATAGAGGCAGCACCTTCATCACCGCCGATTTCTTCATCATGTCCAAACATCAAATAGATATCGCGGGAAGGCTGATAACCTTCTTTGAGCAGGTGTTCTGCAGCTTCAAGTATTCCAACTACACCGATTTTGTCATCCAGTGTACCGCGTCCCCAAATCTTTCCGTCTGCGATAGTCCCGCTGAAAGGGTCATGCTCCCAGTTTTCCTCCGTGCCTTCAAGGACGGGAACGACATCGTAATGGCTTGTCAATCCAATTGGAAGCTTCGTAGAGTCTGTTCCTTTCCATTTATATACGAGTGCATGGCTATTCACTTTTTCAAGCTCAAGGTCTTCATGTACAAGTGGAAAACTCTGTTCTAAAAAGGAAATGAAGCGGTCGAATTCAATCAAGTCAATTTTGCTCCGGTCCTGATAGGAAATAGTCTTGAATTGAATCGCTTTTGATAGAGTATCAATCGCATGGTCATCTTGGATCGTACCGTTAAAGTGTTCGGGTGAGGGTTGGCGGGATTCCAAGGTGAAGGCATTGAACATGGTGACAATGATGAAAACAAGGAGCAAGCTGCCGATTATGATTAGGGAAAACTTTAGTTTTTTCATAGATTATTAGAAGACCTCCTTTTTAAAAAAAGCCCCCGGTTTCCCAGAGGCTAATAATTAAACAATTTCAGGCGCTTGAGGCTGTTGTTCTGGTTCTGGAACAAATGCGAGAATGACCATCCCAATAACGAATAGGATGACGAGGCTGAAAACTCCCATACTCGAATTGCCAGTAAGCTGTGCTGTCAGTCCAACCATGAGCGGGCCCATGATGGAAGCGAACTTTCCGAAGATGTTATAGAAACCGAAAAACTCATTCGCATTCGCTTTGGGTACCAATTTTGCAAAATAAGATCGGCTTAATGCCTGAATACCGCCCTGTGATGTAGCAACAAGCATTGCCAGGATCCAGAAGTCAGTCGTTGTTTCCAGGAAGTAAGCGTATATACAAACAAAGATATAAACGGTAATTCCGACATAAAGCATTTTTTTACCGGTAAAACGCTCGGATAATTTCCCGAATAAAATCGCGAACGGCCAGGCGACGACCTGGGTAGCGAACAGGATGATTAATAGGTTAGTAGAGCTGATGCCTAAATCGGTTCCGTAAGCTGTAGACATCGTAATGATCGTTCCAACACCGTCAATGTAAAAGAAATAAGCTAATAAGAATAAAAATAATGCCCTGTATTTCCGGATTTCCTTAAAGGTTTTCCCTAAACGTCTAAAGCTTTGCAGCACCATTTGCGATTCGCGTTCGATGTAATGTTTTTGGTGCACATTTTTAAACATAGGGATTGAGAAAAGTCCCCACCAGATGGCGGTAATGATAAAAGCTGTCTGACTGGCCAAGGTCATAGAAATTGGCAGGACCTTTGTCTGGGCTAAAATAATGATTGCGATACTGATAATGAATGGAATCGTACTCCCGATGTAACCCATTCCATATCCGCGTGCTGATACTCTGTCCATCCGTTTATCTGTCGTTACATCAACGATAAAGGCATCATAGAAAACATTGGAACCTGTCGAACCAAGCACGGCTAAGGTGTAGACGACAAGCAGCATGAGCCAATTTCCACTCGGCACAAAAGCAAGACCAGCAGTAAAGGTGATCCCTAACGTAAAGAAAATGGTGAAGAAGCGCTTCTTCATTCCTTGGTAGTCAGCAATGGTTCCGAGAATCGGGCCGATCAATGCCAAAATGAAGGTGGCGATGGCAATCGTATAACCCAAATAGGCGGTTGAATTTGACAGACTCACACCTGCCTCAGTTGCAGAAGCTTTATAAAATAGCGGGAACACAGCCGTCGAAATGATAATCGAATAAGCCGAGCTGGCCCAGTCATAACGAATCCAGCTGCTCTCTTCCTTCGTAAAATCTTTCATCCTTTTGCCCCCAATAAGATCGTATTTTTGTCTATTAAGTTGCACCATAACTACTCTACGTTTATAAAAGTATCCCAACCGGTAATAAAGTTGCTGCAACCGGAAATAAAAGCGTCCCAACCGGTAATAAAATTGCTGCAACCGGAGATAAAAGCGCTTCAACCGAAAATAAAAGCTCTTCAACCTGAAATAAAAGCGTCCCAACCGGTAATAAAATTGCTGCAACCGGTAATAAAAGCGTCCCAACCGGTAATAAAGTTGCTGCAACCGGTAATAAAACTTCTCTCACCCTAAAATAAGGCTATCCCAAGCGTGTAAAACTGTCTTAACCGCTAAAATATCTCTCCCAACTGGTATTATAATTCGCTTCAAGTGCACGAAAGACCTTCTTTCCTAGTGCTAAATATCCAAAATCCCTTCGAGGATGGAGCCATCTGTATCGCCGAGGTCAATTCCAAGCAGGCGAGCAAAGGTTGGGCCTTCATCTACAAGGTGCATCGACTTGATGGAAATTCCTGGGCGAATACCTTTTCCAGCTGCAAAGAAAACGGTATGATAACCTTCTTTTTCAGGGGAGTATCCATGACAGGCAAAAGTGTACTTTTTCGTCCTGGCATCCTCTTCGGTTACTTCTTCAATATAGTCACCGTCTATTGCCTCGCTAAAGTAATATCCTCTGGCAGCTTCCAGCATCCTGAAGGCTGTTCCATCAGCTCCTTTTGCGTTAGCCTCGGCACCTGTGATAGCCGCTTCAATGCCATTGCTTTCGTCCTGTAAAAGTTCAGCTAATATATCTGCAACTAGATTTTTCGCACCATCATCGTTTTGATCTTTTACATACACATAAGCTGAGCCGTCACAACTTTTGCAATAAGCTTTCCAGTCGGTCACTTTACCTGATGCATTGGTTTGGATAAGTCCTCGTTCTTTAAATAATACGTTCAATTTAATTACTTTAGACTCATCAAGTGCACTGTGGTCACCAAGAATGGCCACGGTCGAATTCTCAGCTATGCCAGCCTCTTTGAGTGCATCCATGATTCTTCCAAGTCTCTTATCATGGCGGTGAAGCGCAGCGTGTGCTTCTTCTGATGAAAAACCGTGAATATGGCGCTGGGAGTCGAGATCGACAAAATGGATTAACATTAATTCAGGCTTCCTCGTTTTGATGGTTTCCACTGTTGATTCAAGAACGAAGTCATCAAGCGCAGGCTGGCTCAATCCGTTTCTGATATGTCCGAATTTCGAGTTCATTTCAAGCTGGTATCGAGGACTCCCATTGGAAAGCGAAACAGGAATCTGGTGATGCCAGGGGCGATTTGCAAAAATTTCAGGCATGTTATAATCGATAGCAGCTTTTGCCGTGACTGGCCATAATAATGCGGCAGTTTTCATGCCCGCCTTTTTAGCCTCATCGTAGAGGGTTGTCCCTTTAACATGGCGCCGGTGCCAGTACCAGTCTGGTGAGATTTTGCCAGGCTGGATAAATGTATTGTTGACAATACCGTGCCGATTAGGGAAATTACCGGTCACGATTGTCGCATGGCAAGGGTATGTAACAGAAGGATAGATCGTATCCACCTGTGTACAGAAAGAACTATTTTCTATAAAAGCCTTAAAATTTGGCAGCTCCCTGAGCAATGGAACATCATGTTCAGAAAGACAGTCAAAGGAAATGACGATTAAGTGGTCTGTCAGTTTTTCCATGTCAGCCTCCAAATGGTTTATATACTAAATATAGCAGAATATTTCGGGAAAAATAATCAGGTTTGCCATTTTCGTAAGGAAGGATTTCCTGTTCCATTAAAGAAGTAATTAAGTATCTGAAAAACTGGAGGCAGATTGAATGGATTTAATTGAGAAAGCATTGCAAATTGCTTCAATGGCACATGAAGGACAATATCGTAAAAATACAAAAATCCCGTATATTGCCCACCCCGTGGCAGTAGGGATGATTTTACAAAAAGCGGGATACAGCGACGAAATGATTGCAGCCGGGATTCTGCACGACACGGTTGAAGATACCGACTTAACAATGGAAGATATCGAGCGGGAGTTTGGTAAGGAAATTGCATTGATCGTCGAAGGCTGTTCAGAGCCAGACAAGTCTCTTTCCTGGGAAGAACGCAAGGAGCACACAATCGAGTTTTTGAAGACTGCATCAGAAGAAATCCGCGTGGTAGCTTGTGCAGACAAATTGCATAATGTCAGGTCCATTCGCGAGGACGTCGAACAACTAGGCGAGGTAGTATGGAGCAGGTTCAATCGCGGAATAAAGCAACAGGAGTGGTATTACAAGAATGTTGTGGAGAGCCTTGGATATGCAACGAAGTTTCCGATTTTGGAAGAACTTGAAAAGGAAATAGAGCGCTTATTTAAAAGAGAAAAATTCAGTTACAACAAATATGATTTTTCGGTAACAAAAGATGCTGGTTTGGACAAGGGTGACAACCTGGACAGGAAACAACCTAATCGGAAGTAAGATAACAGGAGTGTGAACGATGGAGACGACGCTCATATATAAAGATGGTTCTTCTAACAAGTTTTGGAAAATCCTAGTGTCCGGAAAGAGTTATACGCTTACCTATGACAAAATTGGAACCGTTGGCGCTGTGAAAGTGAAAAATTTTGATTCTGAAGAAGCCTGTCAAAAGGATGCCGATAAACTGATCAAATCTAAGTTGAAGAAAGGTTACACTCCGGCTAATCCTGTCGACCAGGTGATGAAGGAAAGCTCGATGACCGAAATCGTATTTTGGGAGATGCTTAAGACTGCAAAGCAAAAAGGAGAAGACCCCGAGGAACAGATCGAATGGCTGGTAAACAATTTAACAAGGAAGCCAGACAAGGATATAGTGATGTTCGATTACTTATTCAATCAGAATTATCAGAAGTCATACACTTCCGACCTTTGGGCTGCGGCCTATATCATCATGGGAGGAGCCTCAGATGATTCTTTTGATTATTTTAGGGCCTGGCTGCTTTTTCAGGGAAAGGAAATATACGAAGAAGTCATCAATGACCCTGAGAAGATTATTCCTCATTTGAAAGTCTTGGAGGATGAAGAGGATGTCCCGCAGCTTGAGGATTTGTTGAGTACAGCAAGTATTGCGTATGAAGAAAAGACAGGGTTGGACTACGACGATTACTATGATTTATATGTAAAACTGACTGGAGACCAAACGATTCCTCTTGATATAGAATTCGACTGGGATGAGGAAGACATAGATGATTTGAAGAAGAAGTTCCCTGCCTTATGGGAAAAGTATGGAGATAATCCACTAGAATACTAACAAGAGAATTGAGGAGGAAGAAAAAATGAAATCACCGCTTTACAATAAAGTAAACAATGTTTTTATCCACGTGAGCAATTTGAAAAAATCTGCAGAATGGTACTATAACCTGCTGGGGATACCATTTGATGCCGAAAAGGTAGAGTCACCAGTCCATAACATCCCGGTTACATCTGAAACAGGATTAACCCTGGACGATCACACCTTCGACCCTGGTTTTAATTTGAAGCCTTCAGACCATGTTTTGTTTAATCTTCTAGTAGATGATGTTGATGAAGCCTATAGCTTTGTGAAGTCGAATGGAATCACAATCACTAAAGAAATTGAGCGAATTGGCGATTTTGCCTACTTCAACTTCAAGGATCCAGACGGAAATGTCTTGATGATTTGTAACTGTTAAGGCGCATTGGTGCCCATATAACGGTGATATTGGCTTTTATGGTAACCAATAGGCGGTATTGGAGCCCTAAAAGGAGCCAAACTAAAGTTATGGGTAACCAATAAGTGGTATTGGTGACCTAAAAGAGCCAAAACTAGAGTTATGGGTAACCAATAAGTGGTATTGGTGACCTAAAAGAGCCAAAACTAGGATTATAGGTCCCCAATAGGCGGTAAAGGTGGCCTAAAAGAGCCGAAACTAGGATTATAGGAAACCAATAAGTATCATTGGTGCCCTAAAACCGCCGAAACTAGAATTATAGGTAATCAATAAGCCTGATTGGTGACTTAAAAGAGTCGAAACTAGGATTATAGGTAATCAAAAAGCATCATTGGTGCCCTGAAAATCCCGAAATCAAAATTATAGGTAACCAATAACCTGGGAGTAAATTTCATTTACCCATAAATGGTTTTTATTTCCGGGATTTACCTGTATCATCCCTGGGTAAAGAAAGATAATTCCTAAGAAGGGGTGATAAAGATGAAGACGAAAGTGAAAATATCAAAAGAAGAGCTATTTAATCAAATCCAGAATAGTGATGGGAACTTAAGAATTTCGTCTGTGTCCTCAACTGAAGAAGGGGAAGAAGTGATCGCCCTGGCTAAGCACCTTGAACTTGAAGGCAAGATCGTTTTATTGGAATACTGTTTGGATAAAAAGCCACTGGCTGTTTCCCTGAAAACAAAAAATCCTGATTAAAAATATAAATCAACTGGCGAGCCGCTTTTATAGTGGTTCGCCTTTTGGTTTACTAGGTACTAAGAACCAAAAAAGCTAAGGAAACGCTTTCTTTTGAAAATTCTAAAATTTACAATTGACTGAATATTATATCTATATTATTATCGTCCTAATACTTTTTTTCTTTCGCGAAGCGAAGCGTTTAAGTAAAAAAGAAATTGGGGGGATTCATGATGTCACAGATGTTAGCTTTGGTTATTGTTGTATTCATTTTACTAGTGGGTGATTTAGTTGCTGTTAGGACGAAGGCATGGATTCCGTCAATGTTCGTTTCAGCTGTATTGTTTCTGATTGGGTACTGGACGTTCTTCCCGAAAGAAATCGTCGCACTTGCTGGTGTGCCATCAGCCGTCGCTGTCATGATGATGTACTTGTTAATAACAAATATGGGAACATTGCTTTCGATTCAGGAATTGAAAAATCAATGGAAAACCATTGTCATTGCGTTATCAGGTATTTTAGGAATTGTCGCTGTACTATTGAGTGTCGGTACTCTCATCTTTGGATTCCAGACAATGGTTGTTGCCATACCACCTTTAGTTGGTGGAGTCGTTTCCGCCTTGATCATGTCTGAAGGAGCAAAGGAAGCAGGTCTTGCAACACTGTCGGTATTCGCGATTGTTATTTATGTCATGCAGGGTTTTGCGGGTTACCCATTAACCTCACTCGTTCTGAAAAAAGAAGGCAAGAGACTACTAAAGCAATATCGCGAGGGCAGCCTTGCAGCTAATGAAGTGGCTGCAACAGTTGAAACCGCCGCGCCACCTGTTGAATTGAAGCTTTTTAAAAACATGCCCCAAAAATATAATACCGAATTCTTTAAGTTTTTCAGGCTCTCACTGGTCGCATATCTGGCTTATTTAACTTCAACACTATTGGCACCGTTCGTCTCAGTAAGTCCATTTGTACTTGCCCTATTATTCGGTGTCATCGCCACTAGCGTTGGTTTCCTTGAAAAACAGGCCCTGCAGAAGGCCAATGGATTTGGGATCGCGATCCTCGTCTTGATGTTATTCATTTTCGATGGATTGAAGCAGGCTACACCAGGTATGCTCCTTGAAATCATTGTTCCGCTGCTTGGTGCAATTGTCCTTGGAATCACAGGAATGTACATTTTCTCATTTATTGTCGGCAAGATTTTAAAGGTGAGCAAAGAAATGGCCTTTGCTGTATCATTGACGGCGCTTTATGGTTTTCCTGCAGACTATATCATAACCAATGAAGTGATCAATTCTTTAACCGAGGATGAAAAAGAAAGAGAAGCCTTGACCAGCCATATGCTTCCACCAATGCTTGTGGGCGGCTTTGTGACCGTCACGATCGTATCGGTCGTGCTTGCTGGTATCTTTGTAGGATTTCTGTAAGAAAAGAGGGGATGAGAATGGTAGAGTTGAAGGAACGAATTGAACAGCATATTCATCAAATCAGTGAATACACTGCGACTCCTGGTAAAGGAACGACAAGACTGACATATAGCCAGGAGGATTTAAAGACTCGCAATTATATCAAAGGAAAAATGAGAGAGTATGGACTCGAGGTTAGAGAAGATGGATTCGGTAATATTTTTGGCAAATTGGAGGGAGCTCTGAAGGACGCACCGAGCGTGATGGTCGGGTCGCATTTTGACTCCGTCCCTCACGGCGGCTCCTATGATGGACCAGCAGGCGTTGTCGCCGCACTAGAAGTGGCAGGGCTTTTTGCTAAAAATAACCTAACGCCAAAGTATCCTCTCGAAGTTGTTGGATTGGTTGAAGAAGAAGGAGCAAGGTTTGGCGGAGGGTTAATGGGATCCCGCGGGATGGTCGGGTTACTCGGCGAGGAGGATTTTCATAACCTGAGAGATTCAAACGGTGTTTCCACAGTAGAAGCAATGACTGAAATAGGGCTTGATCCATCTCTTCCGAAAAAAAGAGATATGAAAACGATAAAGGCTTTCCTCGAGTTACATATTGAACAAGGGCCTATTTTAGAAGAAAAAAAGATTCCTATAGGAGTTGTCGAAGCAATTGTAGGACTGACTCAGCTGGAAGTGACTGTGAAAGGGCAGGCAGGACACGCAGGAACCACCCCAATGGATCGCCGCGCCGACGCACTGGTGGCGTCAGCTAATATTATCGGTCGTTTGCCAGAACTTGCTGAAGAAGAAGGGGAAGGAACGGTCATCACCACCGGTCGTTTGAATGTTTACCCGAATGGCGCCAATGTGATTCCGGATCAGGTAGTCTTTTCGGTTGATATTCGCTCTGGTAAGGAAGAAAACGTCTTGAGTGTCATCGAGAAAACAAAGACTCTAGTTCATTCTTATAGTAAAAATGGAATTGAAACAGCGGTAGAACAGCTTTTATACATTCAGCCGAAAGAACTGAATCCAGGCATCCGCTCTCTTTTAAAAGAGAAAAGCGAAGCGTTGGATATTCCCTATTGTTCGATCAATAGCGGAGCAGGTCATGATGCAATGGTTTTATCCGACTATACAGTTGTAGGAATGCTATTCATTCCAAGCAAAAATGGACTTAGTCATTGTCCGGAGGAATGGTCAGATTCAGAAGACATAGCTAGAGCGGTAGAAATTTTTTACGAAACAGCCAAGAGCTTAACGGAGGCGGAATGATGATAAACGATAGATTAAAAGAAGCTATTAAGGAATACAAAGACGAATTAACAGAGTTGCGCAGGAAGCTTCACAGTGAGCCTGAAGTTTCATGGGAAGAATATAGAACCACAGATTTCGTTTGTGAATACCTGGACCAATTAGGAGTTTCTTATAGAAGAACCGAACCAACCGGTGTCATTGCTGAAATCAAGGGTGGTAAGTCTGGCAAAACCGTCGCTTTAAGAGGGGATATGGATGCACTTTCTGTCGAAGAACTAAACAAGGACCTGCCTTATTCTTCAAACGAAGATGGAAAAATGCATGCATGCGGACATGATGCGCACACTTCAATGCTGATGGTCGCATCAAAGGCGTTGAATGAAATCAAGGATGAGCTGCCAGGAAATGTCCGTCTATTGTTCCAGCCTGCCGAAGAGGTAGCAGAAGGGGCCAAAGCTCTGGTAAAACAGGGTGCAGTCGAAGGAGTCGATAACGTTTTTGGCATCCACATTTGGTCGCAGATGCCGACTCATAAGGTGAGTTGCACACCGGGGCCATCCTTTGCTTCGGCTGATTTATTCAAGGTCACTTTCAAAGGAAGAGGCGGACATGGAGCGATTCCGCAGGATTGTATTGATACCGCAATCGTTGCCTCATCCTTTGTCATGAACGTCCAATCCGTCGTGTCGAGAACAATCGATCCGCAGCAGGGAGCAGTTCTCACAGTTGGAAAAATGGTAGTAGGCACACGCTTTAATGTCATTGCCGAAAATGCAGTAATCGAAGGAACAGTACGCTGCTTCGACCCGGCAACACGTGACCACATCGAAGCGCAGCTAACACATTATGCTGAAAATGTAGCGGCTTTATATGGCGCTACGGCAAAAGTAGAATACACGCGAGGGACACAGGCAGTCATCAATGACGAGGAAAGTGCGTTGCTTGTTCAACAGGTCGCATCTGAGTCTTTCGGTGAGGATGTCATCTATCATGAAAAGCCAACGATGGGAGGGGAAGACTTCAGTTTCTATCTTGACGAGGTTCCAGGCAGTTTTGCCCTCGTCGGTAGTGGGAATCCCGATAAAGATACAGAATGGGCTCACCATCATGGCAAATTCAATATTGATGAAGACGCGTTGGCAACTGGAGCAGAACTTTATGCACAGTATGCCTGGGCTTTTTTGAACAAATAATAAAAAATGGAGAACCCCCGCGTGGTTCTCCATTTCTTATTACCTTTTCTTCTTTTTGGCAGGGTCGGCCGCTACGCCAGGTTTCGCTTTCGCTTCCAAGGCAACTTGTACATGGTATGTTTTCTCATCGATTTCCGTCACACTCGAAACCTTAGCTTTACGACCCTTGATTTTCAAATCCTCCCCAACCTCGGGCACACGCTTAAGCAACTGATTCAGCATTTCATTTTTCTGCTCATAAAAATGGACAACAAACACTTCAATCACCTTTTTCTAGAGTATTGGCTTTCCTATCACTAAGATATTGACGGGATACTAGGTTTAGAACTAATTAATAGAAGGAATTTTAGTAGGGTTGATTTATTGAGGAGCGGGGAAGAATTTGTAGTGAGGAAATGAGGAAGTGTCTAATGAGAAATGAATTTAGACAGCTTAAGGCTTAGTAGTGAAAAGCTGTCAAGAAAAGGCTGGAATCGTGACAGGTTCGGGGCCACCAGGCGAAAAGCTGTCAAGAAAAGGCCAGAATCGTGACAGGTTCGGGGCCACCAGGCGAAAAGCTGTCAAGAAAAGGACGGAATCGTGACAGGTTCACGGCCACAAAGTGAAAAGCTGTCAAGAAGAGGCTGGAATTGTGACAGGTTCACGGCCACATAGTGAAAAGCTGTCAAGAAAGGGCTGGAATTGTGACAGGTTCACCGCCACCAGGCGAAAAGCTGTCAAGAAAAAGCCGGAATCGTGACAGGTTCACCGCCACCAGGCGAAAAGCTGTCAAGAAAAAGCCGGAATCGTGACAGGTTCACCGCCATAAAGCGAAAAGCTGTCAAGAAAAGGCTGGAATCGTGACAGGTTCAGGGCTACAAGGCGAAAAGCTGTCAAGAAAAAGCCGGAATCGTGACAGGTTCGGGGCCACCAGGCGAAAAGCTGTCAAGAAAAATCCGGAATTGTGACAGGTTCACCGCCACAAAGCGAAAAGCTGTCAAAAAAAAATCACGCCAGCTCGTTCGGTCTAGATATTCCAGAGGGAAGCTAATAACCTGTTTCCTATATTTAATATGGAGGTACTAACCATGAAAACATATAAATTCCCACAAGGTTTTTTATGGGGAGGGGCTACGGCTGCTAACCAGATTGAAGGTGGATATAAAGAAGGTAACAAAGGCCTGAATGTCGCGGATGTTCTGCCTGGAGGAAAAGCCAGATACGATATTTTAACAAAACCTGGTTTCGACTTTGAAATCAAACCAGATCAATACTACCCGAACCATGAGGCGATCGATTTTTACCATCGGTATAAAGAGGACATTGCTTTGTTTGCGGAAATGGGGTTCAAGGCATACAGGATGTCAATTGCCTGGACGCGGATATTCCCAAATGGCGATGAGATGGAGCCAAATGAGGAGGGGCTGGCTTTTTACGATCGAGTATTGGATGAACTACATAAGTATGGGATTGAGCCTGTTGTGACCATTTCCCACTATGAAATGCCGCTTCATCTTGTAAAAGAATACGGCGGCTGGCGTAACCGTAAAGTGGTCACTTTCTTTGAAAGGTATGCCAGAACTATTTTAAATCGTTACAAAGACAAAGTTAAGTACTGGATGACGTTTAATGAAATCAATAGTGCTCTTGTCATGCCGATCAACGGACTTGGATTTTCGATTGAAAAAGAAGAGGATCGATACCAGCCAACCTTCCAGGCATACCACCATCAATTAGTCGCAAGCGCAATGGCAGTAAAAGCTTGCCATGAAATCATTCCTAGCTCCCAAGTTGGCTGCATGATTCTGTTTGCGCCGGTTTATCCCTTTGACAGCAATCCGGAAAATGTTCTGCACGCACTAAAAGAAGAGCAGATTTTCAATTATTTTTGCGGTGATGTGCAAGTGCGGGGAGAATATCCTTCCTTCATGAATCGTTACTTTAAGGAGCACAATATTCAATTGGAGATTGAAGAAGGTGACCTTGAGTTATTAAAGGAGGGCATCGTTGATTACGTCGGTTTCAGCTACTATATGTCACGTACGGAGAAAAAGGAGAAGGCAGATGATGATGCTTCAGAAGGAAATATCATTGGCGGTGTGCGAAACCCATTCCTGGATGTGAGCGACTGGGGATGGGAAATCGACCCGACTGGCTTGCGTATCAGCCTGAACAAACTATATGACCGTTATCAGATACCTCTTTTCGTCGTCGAAAACGGCTTGGGTGCCTATGACAAGCTTGAAGAAGACGGCAGCATCAATGACGACTATCGAATTGACTATTTGCGCGAGCATATTAAAGCAATGGGAGAAGCGATTGAAAGTGGAGTGAATTTGATGGGCTATACCAGCTGGGGATGCATCGATATGGTTAGCATGTCAACAGGAGAGCTTTCAAAAAGATACGGTTATATCTATGTGGACAAGCATGATGATGGCAGCGGAACGTTAGAGCGGAAGAAGAAAAAGTCATTCTTCTGGTATAAAGATGTGATAAAAACAAACGGGGAAAAGTTATAAAAGACTTTTAAAGGGCTGCCAGCTATGTTGGTAGCTCTTTTTTATAGAAGAAAGTCCTTAGCAATAAAAGGAAAAATGAATCTTTTGTCGAATAATATCTCGTTATACACTTAACATACAGGAGGAAATCTTATGTTTCTATTTAAAATAGATGAACAATTATCTTTAAAACTAACAGAGGTGTCTGATGCGGATCGCCTATTTGAACTGACTGAAAAGGCACGGGAATATTTAAAAGAGTGGCTTCCGTGGCTGGACTTTACAACAGATGTTGAAGATACTAGAGAGTTCCTAAAAGGCACAATGAAAGGTTACGCCGAAAGTAAAAGCATGACGACGGTTATTTTATATGAAGGAGAAATAGTCGGAACAGCAGGCTTCAACAGTATCAACTGGTCAAACAAAACGGCATATATCGGTTATTGGCTCGGGCATGAATACCAGGGAAAAGGAATCATGACCAAGGTTGCCAGGGCATTGACTGATTACGCATTTAACCATTTGAAATTGAACAAAGTTGAAATCAGAGCTGCCGAGGAAAATAAGAAGAGCAGAGGAATTCCTGAAAGATTAGGCTTTGTAAAAGAAGGCAGGATTCGGCAAGCAGAATGGCTGTATGATCACTATGTGGACCATGTTGTTTATGGGATTTTAGCTGAAGAATGGGATAAAAATAAGAATTTACAAAAGTAGGGATAAATGTGTTATTCCAAAAAGGCAGTTTAATGGTTCGTAGATTAGATGAAAAAGATAAACACTTATTAGCAAAATGGCTTTCTACTCCTGAAGTCCTTGAATTTTATGAAGGCAGGGATAATTCCTTTGATGTAGAAAAAGTCGAGAGGGTTTTTTACTCTCCAGATGACGATGAAGTTAAATGCATTATTGAGTATGAAGGTAAGTCAATAGGCTATATTCAATATTATGAATTGGATGAGGAAACTAAAAAAGAGTATGGATATGAGAGCGGAAGAATTTTCGGAACTGATCAATTTATCGGTGAAGTCGACTATTGGAATAGAGGCATTGGAACTTTGCTTGTTTCATCCATGATAGAGTTTCTTTTTGATGTCATGGAAGCCGACAAAGTTGTAATGGATCCACAAGTAAGGAATGAGCGAGCAATAAAATGCTACGAAAAGTGCGACTTCAATAAAGTTAAACTACTGCCTAAACACGAACTCCACGAAGGAGAACTCCGTGATTGCTGGTTGATTGAGTGTAGGAAATAAAAAGGAAGTGTTAGTTGAATGGACCTGAAAATCACCCCTTTAACCTCCAAAAACTTTTCTGAAATTGTACTTGAAATTGGTTCCGGGTTACCTAACATAGATACCATTAAAATGCTTGAAAAAAAGGCTACTAGCGAAACGATTTTAAAGATTTTGGGAGTGATTACTCCGAATGGCAGATTAATTGGGTACGGTATGTATGTTACTGGACCATGGGATCCCATATTAGAACCGGAATTCGCTGAGGTTTTTATCAAGGTGAATCCTGAGTGGCGTAATCAGGGGATCGGGGGCTGGATATTTACTGAAACCGAGGATATTGCCCATCAGAACAAGTCCAAAGTTCTCCAAACTCAAATCCAGGATACAAAGGAGAGAGACCTGAATTGGGCTAAAACGAAAGGCTTTGACATAACCAGTCATGTTTTCGAATCTCAACTAGAGATTTCTCAGTTTAACATAGATCAATATAGATCTATTTTTAAAAATCTAGAATCATCCGGAATTCATTTTACTACTTTAGATGATTATCCAAAGGATAAAGATACCCAAAATCGGTTCTGGGATTTCTGGTGGGAGCTTGTTTCTGATGTTCCAGGCATGAAAGGAAAACCTCGTCCGGATAATGATAGAATGATAGCCTTGTTGAAAGATTATGATAAGAAGGGCTTTATTTTGGCAGTTGATGGGGATCAATGGATTGCTATGTCTATGATTGTTAAGGAAACTGAGGATGTCTACTATAATTCGATGACTGGAGTAGATCAGCGATACCGTGGTAAAGGGCTTGCCCTGGCGGTAAAAATAAAAGCCATCGATTATGCCTTGCAACATAAAGTGAAATATATTCGAACCCACAACAATTCCAAAAATGCACCAATGCTTTATGTTAATAGAAAGTTAGGTTATGAAGAAAAGCCTGGAATTTACGGCTTAACAAAGCGAATTGGAGATTAATCATTTTTGAAGAAGTATTTGATTCTTGTATTGGGGGGCTTGGAATGACCTATGATCATAAAAATAAAACAATTACTACTAGTAGGCTAATTCTTCGAATGTTTCAAAAATCCGATGCGGAAGACGTTGCCAGGCTTTGTCATAATTACAATATCTATAAGAATACTTTGTACCTGCCGTATCCTTACTCATTAAAAGACGCTTTATCTTGGATGGAAAGCCATCAAGATAATTTTGAAGCGGAAAAATCATACGAGTACGCTATAACAAATAAGGAAAGTGGAGAATTAATCGGCGCTATAGCATTATCCAACAACCAGAGGTTCAATCATGGTGAAATAGCTTACTGGATTGGTGAAGAGTTTTGGGGAAGAGGCTTTGCAACAGAGGCAGCAGAAGCAATCGTACAATTCGCGTTCAGTGAAAAGAAATACCATAAAGTATTTGCTCGCTGCTTTCATTCCAATCCGGCTTCAGGACGGGTGTTGCAAAAGCTTGGAATGAGGGAAGAAGGTATTTTAATTGACCATGTCAGGAAAGAAAACCGTTATGAAGACTTAGTTCACTATGGAATGATTAACACCTAAAAAAATGCTCAGGCAGCCCTGAGCATTTTTCTTTTATAAAAGCGATTCCGCTCCATCTATATAGACTTCTGTGCCGGTGATATGCGATGACAGATCGGAAGCGAGAAAGAACACGAGGTCTGCTACTTGTTCTGGTTTTCCGGCACGTTCTTCCAGTGGTTGATTGCCCTCTGGATATTCAACTGGGATTTTTATTTTTTCTAGGTCTTCCTCTTGCGGGAAAGTGTTTTTGCCTATGTTGGTTTCAATAGCACCCGGGCAGATGATATTGACTCTAATTTTATATTGCGCAAGTTCCAGGGCTGCCATTTTACCAAAGCCTGTTTGACCGATTTTGGAAGTACTGTAGGCAGACATCCCGAAATTCTTATAAATCCTGTTTCCGTTTATTGAGCTCGTGATGATGATGCTGCCACCATGCTTCTTCATATGGGGAATTGCATATTTTACGGTAAGAAATGTTCCTTTGAGGTTCGTGTTGATGGTTTCGTCCCAGTCCTCAGGGGTTAGATCTTCAATTGGGGCCATTACACCATTGATGCCAGCGTTGGCAAATACGATATCGACTTTTCCCCAGGCATCAACAACCTTTTGATAGCTTCGTTCCATTTCTTCCGGGTTTGCGATATCACATTCGACGATGAGCGCGCTCCCGCCAGACTTTACAATTGACTCCTCAACAACCTTGGCGTTTTCTTCCTTCACATCGATTAAGGCAACCTTTGCACCCTCCTGGGCCAGTTTTATAGCTGCGGCTCTTCCGATACCGGAGCTGGCACCTGTTATAAAAGCGACTTTACCATCTAATTGACTCAAAATAGCTGCCTCCTTTTTGGTGATCCGAATATTTTTAACTATGCCCCATTTTTTGATAAATAAAACAGTGGAAACTAGCAAACTGTCATTCCATGAAACTTTTTCCATACAAGTTCGTAATAAATATAAAGCCTCCTTATGATGGGAGGATTTTTCATCATCCAGATTTGTCGATTAAAAGGGTAATTTGTATTTTTTTAGTGATACAGGGGGGAGATATATGGACAAGCAGGAAAAAGTCATTTCTAAGCTTGATGAACTATTAACAGAATTAAAGGCGGGAAAAGAGGAAAGCTCGGCTTCCCTGGCTGCACATCCGCCGAGGTCATCAAAGCTTAGTACAATTAGCAGGATTCTAATCATTACACTTTTCGTAGCTTCTGGCATAGGTGCTGGTTTCTGGTATTTTACGGGGAGCACAGGCAAGGCTGAGTCGACTGTATTCATTGAACAAGTACACGGATTGGCAACCTTGGCCACGGCAGAGGCACATGTGAAGGTTATCATTGAACAAAAAGATAATGAGTTTCTCGGGGAGAAAATAAACTTCAATATACCAGGGACAAAGCGTGAATTGCTATTGATCGTACCAGCAACTGTGATAGCAGGTGTTGATTTGCAAGCAATCGATAAAAAAGACATGAAGGTGGACGAGGTGAAAAAAGTAGTAGAGATTGTACTGCCTCAGGCACAATTCATTCAAGAGCCGTCAGTTAAGATGGACGAGGTGAGGACATTTTCCGATGAAGGCCTTTTCCGTGGAAAAGTACGGTGGGATCAAGGATTCGATTTGGCCGCAATAGCCCAGGAACAAATTAAGCAGGAAGCGGTAGATTCAGGTATTTTACAAAAAGCTGATAAAAATGCAGAAACAGTGTTGAAGGAATTTTTTGGGCATTTGGGATACGATGTCATTATAAATAGATAATAATATTATGTAAACCGAGTTGGTTTTGAATTGCAATTCTTGAGTACAGTAATTTGATAATAAAATTATATCAATTGAATGATCTATGTTAGAGATTCTCCTTTTTAAATATATTTTGTTCTCCTTAAATATTTTCACACATCTTGTAAATATTATTAATAAACCCAAGTGTTGGACAGGTTAGCAAGCCGCTACAGAACTTAGCCATTTGACAATTGATTAAAATGAGGTGAAATGGATGAGGATTTGCGAAGTTTGTGGACGGAAGGATGTTTCAGAGAATAAGGAAGAAAAGCTTTTTCAACCCGTTAGGCTTCATGTATGCGAGAGCTGCAAGCAGAATCGTAAGATGACACCTCTTGGTGATTGGGCTTACTAAATGAATCCAGGCGCAGGCCTGGATTATTTATTTTATAAGTAAATATAAAATCAATCTAGCTCGAATGCTTAGCCTTACAGTCCCTAACTCTTTTTGCCTTTAAAAGTTTAAGGCTCTCAAAAACGAGAGCCTAGTTTTCATCCAAGCCGTCAATAGATACAAGCTGTCTTTCTTCATGTGTTCCTCTTGGTGAAATGACCGCCATGCTAGAAGTAAGATCGATGCTTTCAATCCAGATCGGGACTCCGTGGTAATGTACAGATATTTCACTTTCCGCGGCCAGTATTTCTTTTACACGTTGTAAATCCATATCAATCACCTCTTACTTAAAATATCCATAGATAGCTTCAGGTATGTATGGAGGTTGTTGTGGGGGAATCAAAAAAGCGAACCAAGGTAATCATGATTCGCTTTTTATAATTATTTAGTTAGATTTTTTATTCTTTTACCCTCTACATAATTGGGAATTTGCAGCCCAAGTAATTCATAAATAGTTGGTGCTATATCGAGATTGGTGATTGGCTCTATCTGTTTTCCACGGGGGATGTCAGGTCCCATTGCCACGAATACGGCTCTCAGTTGCTCGCGATTCGGATTCCCGCCATGTGTACCTAACTCGGATGTTGGTTTTACAATATGGGATTCACCCTGGCCCATTATATAACCAGGAGCAGCCATCAATAAAAGATCCCCGGCATTTTGCTCCTTTGATTTTTTGTTTTGGGATATTTTTTTAATATCCTGGTAGGGGTGGACATCGGCGTTAACGAGATAACCAAATAAATCTTTTGTATTTTCTTTTACACCGGTAAATGAGAAATTCACGGTGCTGTTCCATATCTCTTTCAGCTGGTGCCTGATGACAGGACCGTTTTCATTCCTGTTCACCTTAATCCCTTTGAAGGCCTGGATAATGTCATTCCTGACATGTTCATAATCTTCCTCTGGAACGATTCCATGCTTTTCTCTCGATTTCAGGTTGATGTATACATGTGCTGCCGAACCGCTTGGAATTGCAATCGCTTTTGATTTCTTATAATCAATCTTTCCGTCGGAATCTAATACAAGAAGCCCATTGTCCTTGAGAACCTTATTGGGCTCTAGTGCTGAATGCGCCGGTTCCATGCCGTGGTCGGAAACTATGAAGAGATGATCGTTCCCGTCTAATGATTCAACGGTCTTGCCGACGACACTGTCTGCAACTTTATAGGACCATTTTATATAATCCATGTACTTTTCCGTTTTTTCAGGTGTATAGTCAGGCTGCCTAGGGTCTGTCAACAAGTACTAATGCTCCTGAAGGTCAATTTGCGGTGCGTAGAACATTAGCAAATCCGGCTGGTATTCTTTTTTGATAAAAAGGGATACATCTGTTACCCAGTTTACGAACCTCTCCGAAACTTCCTCGTATTCTTTCCTGGAAATCCAGCCTTTTTCAAGGGCGATGTCATCATCCTGAGGCGGGAAAAAACCAAATTGGTCCCTGATTCGTTCAGGAAATCCTTCTGGCCCATCAATTAAACCTGACGTCACTGCTGAACGGTACATGACAGCTTCCTTACCCAATGCTGGGTCAGTTGAAGTGAAGTTGAACCAAAAACCTGCTGTCTGGTCTTCTTTTACCTGAAGCGTGACGGATCCCCAATCTTTTGGACTAACTCCTTTTTTATCAATCTTTTTATTGTCAGAGACGATAAATTTGTCGTAATTCTTCGTCTCATCGTTGCTTGAATCGTACGCAAGCACATGGATTTCTTTGTTTTTACTATCCTCGACCTTAATCTTGAAGGAGGTTTCCATCAATGGACTGAAGCTTGTCGGAGTGTTGCTCCAGCCTGATGCTTCTGTAAATTTGAGCTTTTCCTGATTACTGGGGGACAGAGTATCTCCATAGTAAATCGTATAGTCCGCCTGCTTACCAGTGGAAGGATTCGCCCCGGCAAATGCAACCGTAGCTGTAGTTTTTCCTTGCTTCCTGGCTTCGACCCAGAGTGGGTCTACCTCAAATTCACTTAAAAAGGCATTTTTCTGCTTTGTAAGAGCTGCATCTTTCTGCTGCCAGGCATTGCTGACAATGGTTGTTTTAAGCGGTGTTGCACCGGTCGCTATAGCAGCGTGTGACGGAGCAGTAAGGGACGGGCTTACTGTTCTGGCGTATTTGGCGATAGTTCCTTTTTCGATTACATTCTTTATATTAGGCAGTTTGCCGTCTTTTACATAACTCCGGGTGAGATCATTGCGCATGCCGTCAAAAGAAATAAGAATTACCTGGCGGTCGCTTGCTGCTTCTGCCATAGTCACGTTGATGGATGAAAAAGTGATAAATAATAGAATAATTACTTTTAAAAATCTAGTTGTCATAGAATCTCCTACTTCGATGTTATACAGGGATTTACCTATTTTTAAGGGGTTTAAAACTTTTTGAAAATTAGCTATACAACCGCCAGGCAAAAACGGGAACCGTGCTCGATAAAATCTGCATATATTCATGATATAAATTTTTTATAAAATAGGGAGGGATAGATGTAGTATGAAACTAAAAAATAGATTTATAATGGTATTTTTAGCGATTAGCACCGCATTATTTTTAACTGCTTGCTCTGGTGAAGAAGAAAAATCAAGCACTGAAGACCACAACAGCCATGCAAATATGGAGCATTCGGGATCGGGAGAATTACCACAAGGTCTGCAGGAAGCATCAGACCCAACATACAAAGTTGGCAGCAAGGCAATCATCACGGACGACCACATGACAGGAATGGTTGGAGCAGAAGCGGAGATCGTAGGAGCATATGAGACTGTCGTCTATTCGTTATCCTATGACCCTACCAATGGTGGAGACCGAGTAGAACAGCATAAATGGGTCATCCATGAAGAACTGCTTGATGTCGGTGACGAACCATTAAAGCCAGGGGATGAAGCCACGATCAATACCGATCATATGGAAGGAATGAAAGGAGCAAAAGCGGTTATTGACTCAGCTGAAAAAATGACAGTATATATGGTCGATTTCACGCCAACAGATGGCTCTGAAAAAGTGACGAACCATCAGTGGGTAACCGAAGACGAACTTTCTCCCGCTAAATAATATCGAGATTGCCAAAATCATGCAGGATTGTCCCTCATATCGTCTGGGTATATAAGTACTAAGACATGAGGAGGGATGACACATGAAAAAATTAATCAGAACGGCGCTTAAATGGGGACCAGTTCTATATCCGATTGTGAAGAAAATGTTGAATAACAAAAAAACATCCTCGATTAAAACTAGCTATTCAAAATAAATGTCCTACCGACCGCACAGGAGTCATAAGGTGGCTGCTGTGCGGTCTTTTTCTATTTATGCCAAATGACCGAACCGTGAACTGGTAGGAGGATTGCCACTTTGGTAAATAATCTTTATATTTCAGACTATTGTTCATGTTATAATGGTAAAATGAATCATAAACTATGTACATAAAGTTGGCTTGCATGGGTCTAGTAAAAGGAAGGTATCTATGGGCGAGGAAAATATAACGAGAATTGAAATGAATGGCAAGGAATACATATTGATTGGAACTGCACATGTCTCAAAGCACAGTGCGGAGCAGGTAAAGGAAGTAATTGAAGCTGAGAGGCCTGATTCTGTCTGCGTCGAATTGGACGAGCAGCGCTACAAGACAATTTCCGAGGGTTCAAAGTGGCAGGAGATGGATATCATCCAGGTTATCAAAGAAAAACGGGCTTCATTATTACTGATGAATCTCGCTATTTCGTCTTTCCAAAATCGAATGGCGAAGGAACTTGGTATTAAAGCAGGCCAGGAAATGATCCAGGGAATTGAATCTGCGAAAGAAGTAGGGGCTAAACTTGTGCTTGCAGATCGAAATATCCAGATTACTTTTTCAAGGATTTGGGGAAATCTTGGCTTGAAAGGAAAGGCCATTTTGCTCAGCCAGATCATAACGAGTATCTTCAGCCGGGACAGCATCTCGGAGGAAGAACTGGAAAAGCTGAAGGAACAGGATACGATCAACGCAATGCTGAATGAATTCACTGAAACATTCCCACGGTTGAAAAAGCCATTGATTGACGAGCGGGACCAATACTTAGCTCAGAAAATCAAGGAAGCACCTGGAGATAAAATTGTCGCTGTCCTGGGGGCTGCACACGTACCGGGAATTAAAGAAGAGATTAAAAAAGATCATGATTTGAAAAAATTAAGAGCAATTCCGCCGAAATCCAATTGGCCAAAATACATTGGCTGGGGCATACCTGTATTGATTCTGGCTATTATCGTCTATACTTTTTTGGCTAATCCATCTGCGGGTTTTGCCCAAACAGTCAGCTGGATTTTATGGAACGGAAGCCTTTCCGCCTTGGGAGCTGCGATCGCAATGGGGCATCCACTGACCATTTTGACAGCATTTATAGCGGCACCGATCACTTCCTTAAATCCTTTGCTTGCGGCAGGCTGGTTTGCCGGTTTGACACAGGCCTATATCCGCAGGCCAAGTGTAAAGGACTTTGAGAGCCTATCTGAAGATGTTTTTAGTTTTAAAGGATTTTGGCGAAACAAAGTCAGTCGTGTACTGCTGATCGTCGTACTTGCCAATCTGGGAAGTTCACTTGGAACTTTCATAGGCGGCGCTGATGTCATCAGGGTCTTTATCGAGAATTTATAAGGACTAGAACGAAATCTACATGGTTTCGTTCTTTTTTTATAAAAAGTCTGCAATTCAAAGAAGAAACCTGACGAAAAAAGAGGATTTATGTTACATAAAATGGAATAAGAAAAGGAAAAGATTTTACAGGAGTGATATTTTGAACGTCTTAAAACCTGCCATGTCGATTTCGATCTTAATTCATTTTCTATACATACTAGGAATTCTGTTTTTTGCTAACTATAACAACATTGCTTTTCCTCAAGCTGAAATCCCGATCTTTCTGCTGTTTTCAACTTTCGTTTTTGCGGCAATTATTGGCTTGATCCTCTGTGCAATTAACAGCAATACGAATTTGAAAAGCTAGAGTGATTCCTTTTTGAGTCAAAAAAAATCATCCTCAATGGCAGGATGACAAGAAGATGAATGTACAACCGTAAGGCGGAATATCTATTTCGCCTTTGTTTTTGTATTCTTTTGAAACTCAGACTGACGCTTTGCATCCTTTTTAAAAGCTTCCATTGCCTTGCTGTACAACAAACTCACCTTCAGCACCTCCCATATCATTCTTATTACGTTCCTTCCCCGTGTATACTAATCTAAAACTTAAATTTGAAAAAGAGATTTGGTATTATGTTCCTTCTGGACAGAGAGTTAAGAAATCCTGAGTAAAGAAGAAAAGACGCCCGAGTAATGGGGCGTCTTCCTGTTACTTTTTATTCACTTGTTTACCGCTTTTTTTCTGGCTCTGCGATTTTGAATTCCCGACCTGGAACTCGGCGCCAAGCTCAATATCATTTCTTTTATCATGTTTCTCTGTTTGTTCTCTTGTTTGATCCCTGTTGTGCATACCTTGTCTCGCCATTTCATTCAGCTCACTTTCCTTGGGTTTACCTAAATGGCCTTATTATTATGTTCATTTATTATTTAATTATTGATGGGTACTATCTGATTGCCCCCGAATGACTTTGTCATAAAATACCTGAAATCCATATAGAACTAAGGTTTTGATTAAGAATACTATAGATAACTGGAATTTTGTTAATCGGACCAATGAAACATAGCCAAATTTCTTGAAGATGTCCAGACCGTAATAAGTAAACAGTGAGTCAATCAGGATATTGACCAGCAAATACAGATTGAATTTTTTATATGTGTACTTCATGATCCAGAAGGAACCAATAAAAAACGGACCCCAGATTAAAGGCAGTTCACCCAATACGTTTGGTTTAATTTTAAAGGGAAACCACCACCATTTTCTCTTTTCAGCTAACCTTCCTTCAAAGATTAAATAAATGGCCATGAATAACGTACCTGGCAAGAACTTTCTGAATGTTTGTCTACCAAGGAGAGGCAGCGATAGCCAGGGCAGGACAGCCATTAAAAATATGTAAAGTTTTAGATTTTTCATGAGCAACACCTTTTGGGAGAGAATAGGGATTGTTTTTCTTAGTATCTCTAATCATGCTAAAAGTATTAAAAGTTTCCTGAGGTCATCATTTCTTTCGCTCTTGAACAGTAAGTATAAGTAGGTAAAGGAGGGGGAGTGAGATGATTTCTCTTTGGGATGAACATTCATTTTGGCTGGAAATGCTTCAGGATCACGCCTATTTTGTCCGGGATGGTTTGTCAGTGAGTGAAAAGGAGTACGTAAAAATCGCCCAGCAATTCATTGGTTTATATGATGACCTTTTAGCTAATTTGCAGTCAATACCTCGGCAAGCTGGCCACCAGGACGGTCAAATGATCGATTTTTCAAGAAAAGTTTGGAAGGTTGCTAAAAACTATTATGATTTTGAAGGTACACTGCAATCATTGAGGATAGATAACAAAGTAAACCTGAGCCTGTCCCCAACATATTTAAACGGTACCCTGAGTGAAAACCAGGAATATTTACGGATATTGAGCTATCTAGTACAGGGGCAGGAACCAGTACGGTTGTCAGCGACCCAGGTTATGGACCTCTGGCTTGAAGATCAACTCGGTCACGCTGTGCTTTTTGAAAATCTGCTTGACCCGATTGAAGTAGGAGCCAACACAGCAGCGCAAGAATTCAAACGGAGATTCCAGCTATTTATTGTCCAAAATCATCATTTGAAAAATTATTTACGGGTAAAACAGCCAGGCTTTGCCCGCCAGCAGGAATTCATTTATGAAGTAGGAAAGACGACACTGGAAATGAATCAGTTCATTAAAAATATGGTCGAGAAGTACAAAGAAGATACGATTTTGAATAAGACCAACCTCCGCTTCCTAGAGCATCACTTTCCAGAAACATGCTACTTCCTCGCTAATTTAAGTTACTATGAACCTAGGTTGCAGGCTTTAGTAGGAAATTGCTCTTTGTCTAAGCCATCTTTTTAGTAAAAAAATAATTGATTAAAACAACGGGCAGTAACCCGTTGTTTTTTACATATCAATTTTTAGAGTATAACAGGCCATTTTTCTTGATTGTAGGCCATGTCCCAGAACAAGAATTCATACTGGCTGCTGATAATAAAATGCTGTTTCATTTTTTCTTGTTCCGATTTTGGCGCCTCCGATGCAAGCTCATTTAGTCTGCTTAATTGCTCATTTACCAATTCACTGAACCATTCTCCGCCATATGCATTAATCCATTCTTGATAAATTTGAACATTTGGAGTGGATTCCTTTAGCAATTGTCCAATTTCATAATAAATCCAGTAGCACGGCAGGATCGCTGCGATGATTTCAGCGAGGCTTCCAGAAGCAGCGACCCGATAAAGATGTGATGTATAAGCATAGGCAGTGGGAGATGGGACGAACTCTTTTAATTCTTGTTTTGTTACTCTCAATTGCTTTAGGAAATTTTCGTGCAGACCAAGCTCAGCCTCATAAGTCCCCATCGAATGAGCTGCCATTCTGGAAGTCGTGAACAAATCGGATGCTCTCGCCGCTCCAATTGCCTGTATCCTGGCAAAATGGGAAAGATAATAGGAATCCTGTAAAACATAATAGCGAAAGGACTCCAATGCTAAATTTCCATTAGCGATTCCCTTAATAAAAGGGTGGTCAAAATTCGCCTGCCAAATTGGCTCAGCCTGGTGTCTTAATACTTCAGTGAATTTTGTCATTTAAAAGCTCCTCCTCATCCTTTTTAACCCAATAAAAAAACCACTTTCATAGAAAGTGGTTGTATTGGCACAATAAAAAATGTCCCAAAGTCCACTTTCCTACGCTGGTGTAAACCAGATCAGGTTCCAAGGGTCTCAAAGTCTCACTTTAATCTCAGCCTTTAAATCAAAGGCACCCCTAGTGGTAAAATTTAGATATTTATTTTCATCTTTAATCATAATAGCATGGCTGATGTAAGAGTCAAGCAAATAGTGGGTTAGTAAATTGTGAAAAAGTTTGGTGCTAATTGTGAACATTATGTGACATTTTTTATTAAATTCTGTTAATATAAAAAATACATACGAAAAAGTGGGGGAATGAGAAGTGGGAAAACTTCTTATGTACTTTTATTTAATTGTTGGTCTATATTGTCTTGTAAGCGGATTCCTGGCATTGTTATCACATGGATTCCAGCACGCTGTACTTTCACTGTTCCTTGCGGCATTTAATTTCGCGATGTTTTCTTTATTCCGCAAAGAAGGTAAGCTACCCCGTTTACGTTTGATCAAAGGACGTAAACGCGAGATGGCAAAAATTTAATTCTGTTGTATAGGCAATCGAGGTATTTTTTCAAAACCATAATACCATCGGATAAAATCCCGACCGTACAAGCGGAAATTGTCTGAAGTAGGGTCAGGTTCGGACAAAGTCCCGACCGTACAAGCGGAAATTGTCTGAAGTAGGGTCAGGTTCGGACAAAGTCCCGACCGATTAAGCGCAATCTGTCCGAAGTAGGGTCAGGTTCGGACAAAATCTCGACTGTACAAGCGGAAGTTGTCCGAAGTAGGGTTAGGTTCGGACAACATTTCGGCTCACCAAGCCAAAGTTGTCTAAAACAGCATCAATCATCCCAAAAAAGTCCACAAAAAAACCAGGTCACCCCCGAGAGGATGCCTGGTTTCATTCTTTTTAATGCGAGTGTCCTGAAGTCATAACCCAAATGGATCCTGCGACAATGACGACTGCGATAAATGCTGAGTAAATGATATTGATATTATTTGTTACTTTATCGTCGCCTTCATTGATGTGCATGAACATGTACAGCTGGATTCCGGCTTGGACTACTGCCAGTGTGCCGATGATCCACATGACTGCCTTCATTGAAAGAGAGCTCTGAAGGGCAATCCATGCTGCGCCGAATGTCAGAACGAGTGACATGAAGAATCCGATGACATGGCTGATTGGGAAGCTATTTGAATGCTTATCCATATTACATCACCAACCCTTGTAAATAAACGAATGTGAAGATGAAAATCCAAACGACATCAAGGAAGTGCCAGTACAGTCCGAAGATGAATGCTTTGCGTGCTGTAACAGGTGTCAATCCTCGCTGCAAGATCTGGATGATTAGCAGGATGGCCCAGCCAATCCCGATGGTGACGTGCAAACCGTGTGTTCCAAGAAGAACGAAGAAACTGGATAGGAACGCACTGGTCTGCATCGTCGCACCTTCGTGCACGTAGTGGATGAACTCGCGAACCTCCATGAACAGGAAGCCGCCGCCCAGCAATAATGTGAATACGAGCCACATCAGCATGCCTTTAATATTGCTGCGGCGCATTTCAAAAATCGAGATTCCCATGGTGAAACTGCTTGTCAGCAGCAGGAAAGTCTGAATCATAACATCTTTTACTATGAAGATATCCTTTTGTGTCGGTCCGCCGGCATAACGCTCACCGAGGACTCCATACACTCCAAAAAGGGTAGCGAAAAGGACAATTTCAGCTCCGAGGAAGACCCAGAAGCCAAGGATATTCATCCTGTTTTGTTCTGTCTGGTATTCAAGCGGCAAAGCGGCATTGACTTTAGCTGACATGGTTCTTCACTCCTTTGTTTGCGCCTTTTCTCCATTTGCTTTCTGTTTCAAAGACTTCATCTTTGTGGACATGGAAGCCTTCATCGTAGTCAAATGAACGGAAGGCAAGGCCAGCTAGAATACCTAGAGCGGCAACTCCGGCAGCAATCGTCCATTCGAAAACAAGCAGGAATCCAGAAATTCCGAATACAACACCCATATAAATTGGAATCCATGTGTTGCTTGGCAAATGGATTTCTTCAATATCATCTTCAGAAAGTGGCTGAAGTTGATTGTTCTTTTTCATGTGCCAAAATGCATCAAGCTTTGTAACCTCAGGGAGGGAAGCAAAGTTATAATGCTGTACTGGTGTTGCTGTTGCCCACTCAAGCGTTCTTGCATCCCATGGGTCATTGCCGATATTGCGGTCAGCATGGCGAGCGCTCCAGTAAATGTTGTACACCAATGCCGCGAAGCCTGCCGCAAGAATCACTGAACCAACAGCAGAAATCATCATCAATGGACCAAACCCAGTTTCAGCTGAGTAAGTGTACGCGCGGCGGACCGCACCGTCAAGTCCAAGGAAGAACATTGGCATGAACGTTACGTTGAACCCGACAACAAACAGCCAGAAGTGCCATTTACCGATTTTCTCATTAAGCATATAGCCGAACATTTTTGGCCACCAGAAGTAAAGACCGGCAAAGATCGGGAACACAACACCAGGAATCAATACATAGTGGAAGTGTGCCACAAGGAATAATGTGTTGTGATACTGATAGTCAGCGGCAGCCATCGCAAGCATGACACCAGTAACACCGCCAATGACAAAGTTAGGAACGAACGCCAGTGCCCAAAGCATGGCTGTCGTAAACTTGATTCGGCCTTTTCTCATCGTGAACAGCCAGTTGAATACCTTCACCCCGGTCGGGATGGCAATTGCCATCGTAGTGATCGAGAAGAATGAGTTCACTCCTGCGCTGTTCCCCATTGTGAAGAAGTGGTGAACCCAAACGAGCATACTCAATACTGAGATCATCACAATCGAGATGACCATGGATTTATAACCGTAAAGGGTTTTACGGGCAAAAGTCGAGATAATATCTGACAGCATACCGAATGCTGGCAGAACGACGATATAAACTTCAGGGTGTCCCCATAACCAGAACAGGTTCGCCCAGAGCATATCCATACCGCCGCCGGAAATCGTAAAGAAGTGAGTACCGAACGTGCGGTCAAATGTCATCAATGCCAGCGCTACTGTGAAAATAGGGAAGCTGGCTACAATGATGATCGAAGTGATGAAAGATGTCCATGTGAACATCGGCATCTTCATCAAGGTCATGCCTTTAGTTCTCATTTTTAACACTGTGACTACGAAGTTAATACCCGTCATTAAAGTACCAGCACCTGCTATTTGCAGGGCCACTGCGTAAAAGTTATTCCCGATGCCCGGACTGAATTCTTTTCCGGCAAGAGGGAAGTATGAGGTCCATCCTGCGTCAGGTGAACCACCGATGATGAAAGAAATATTGAACAGTGCTGCGCCGCTCACAGTCAGCCAGAAACTAAGGGCATTCAGCTGTGGAAAAGCAACATCACGGGCGCCGATTTGCAGCGGAATCACAAAGTTCATTAGACCGATCAGAAGCGGCATCGCAACGAACAAGATCATGATGACGCCGTGTGTTGTGAATACCTCGTTATAGTGCTGGGCATTCAGGAATTCATTTTCCGGCACTGCTGTCTGGCCCTTCATCATCAAGCCATCAATACCGCCGCGGACAAACATCACGACGCCAAGCAGGATATACATAATCCCGATTTTCTTGTGGTCAACAGTTGTAAACCACTCCGACCAAAGATAATTCCATTTTTTAAAATAGGTGAGACCGGCTAATGCACCGATCAATGTCAGGGCAATCCCGATTTGTGATGCGAATATTAATGGATCACCTGTTACGAAAAATTCATCCCATTTAATGCCCACTGTGGTCACCCCCGTGTGAATCTTCAGTTTCAGATTCTTTATGGTTCATATCTTCATTGTTTTCATGATTAGAACTCTCATTGTTTCCATCTTTATTTTTGTAATTGTCCTTGTCCTCAAAGATCTTCCCGGGCCAGCCATGTCCTCTATCGTACATTTCTGGATTCGTGTAGTTCTTTGAATGTGGATCAGAGTGGTCAACCCATTCAAGGTGTGTGTTTGAGAATGTCTTGCGTCCAAGGTGGGAAGGCTCGAGCATCTTCTCATATTCCTCCAAAGTCATTTTTGGAGCAGTTTCCTTTACGTCTTGAATCCATTGATCAAAATCTTTTTGTGTCTGGGAAAGCACTTCAAACTCCATGCCCGCATATCCCTGGCCGTTGAAGTTCGTGTTCTTGCCGACATAAGAACCAGGATTGTCTGCAACCAGATAAAGCTGTGTTTCAGCTTTTGCCATCGTGTACTTCTGTCCCGCCAATGCAGGGATCCAGAAGCTTTGCATTGTACCTGCGGAAGTCAGCCTGAAATCAATTGGACGGTCTTCAGGAATATTCACATAGTTGACTGTTTCAATTCCTTGTTCAGGGTAACTGAAAATCCATTTCCAGTCAGCTGAAGTCACGTTGATGACCAGTGGTTCATCATTCTCATAGCCTTTTGGTACTTCATCTATCGCATAAATTGTTTTGACCGTTGGGATCGTCAAAGCAACAATGATCAAAATCGGAATCACTGTCCAGATGATTTCCAAAACGGTGCTGCCATGTTCTTCAGGCGGCTCGTAATCCATATTGTCCTTCTTTTCACGATACTTCCAGACTATGAATCCGAATAGCCCGAAAACAACCACTGTAACAAGTAGCATCAAAGCAATTGAAAAGTTGATTAACTCAAGAATTTGCCTTGCGATTGGTCCCTCTGGGTTGAATACCACCATATTGTTTTCACAGCCGCTAAGCAACAGCATAGCCATGATCGAGGTGAGGGAGACCAAAAATAATTTTGATTTCTTCATCACTGCAGCTCCTTTCAAATATCAACCTTGTTCATTCTATCACAAACTTATGTTCATTTGTTCACAAAGATTTCGAAATTACTCCAGAAATGAACGGTAAGTTGTGGCAAAAGGTGTGATAAATATCACACTGCTTTATTTGTAATCATTCTAACATGCAAATTGTTACGATTTTGATGACAAATGTGAACAAATTATGAAAACAAAAATTGTCAACTTAGTGAATTAAAAATATATTCTATTGACGAAAAAGCAGGGCCCTCAAATTGAGGCCCTGCTTCGTAAGATTATGATACTTTATTTCTTTCAATATATGTTTCCAATGCTGGATGAAATTCTTTTTCATAATGGCCAGCCGGACAAGCCTTAATTACGATCGCCTTACATGAAGGATGATCTTTTACTTCCAGCGCCGTCTTACAACGCGGGCATTTTTCAACAAAAAGATTCATTTCAATATCCCTCCAATAATTCCTATGAGTTTAGTATGAATTAAATTCAATGTAATTTCAATGGTTAATAAGACCAATTGTGATAAGATAATTGAAGAGAAAATTCATATTCCAATATTATTAGAGAAATCGATTTACATACTAAATGGGGTGTATTTATGTTAAAGGAGAACTTATCAGGCAAGACAATTATTATCACTGGAGCCAATAGCGGGATCGGCTATGAGGCGGCAAAGAAACTCTCAGGAAAGGGGGCACATGTCATTCTCGCAGTGAGAAATGAGGAAAAGGGCAAGGTTGCTGTTGACTCTATTGTGCAAGGAAATCGTGAAGCATCAGTAGAAATGATGAAGCTGGATTTAGCAGACCTCGCAAGTGTCCGCAATTTCACTTCAGCTTTTATGGAAAAATACAGCTCCCTGGACATACTGATCAATAACGCTGGAGTCATGATCCCTCCATATGGCAAGACGAAGGATGGATTCGAGCTTCAATTCGGAAGCAATCACCTCGGCCACTTTGCGTTGACAGGCCTTTTACTGCCGCTTCTGAAAAAGACCCCTGGATCCCGGGTAGTCACTTTAAGCAGTATCGCTCATCGGGGAGCTTCGATTGATTTTGATAATCTGGACGGCTCAAAAGGATACAAAGCAATGAAGTTTTATGGACAGAGCAAGCTTGCAAACCTGTTATTTGCTAGGGAACTTGACAATCGTTTTAAACAGCATGGAATCGAAACAATCAGCGTCGCCTGCCACCCTGGTATTTCCAATACGAATTTATTCAACTTAGGGAAAGGTGAAACGCCTAAATATATGAAAGGATTGATGAAATTTTTTTCACAGCCCGCAGAAATGGGCGCTCTTCCAACCATCTACGCTGCAGCGGATGACAGCTTGGCCGGCGGTGAATACATTGGTCCGGACGGGAGGGGGAACAGAAAAGGATATCCTGCGATTGAGATTCCTGCACCTGGAGTTTTTAATGAAGAAACAATGACAAGATTATGGACCGAATCGGAGGAATTAACGGGAGTATACTTTGATTTTTAGAGACTCGTTCCTAGAGTCTCTTTCTCCCTATATTAATATATTAAAATAATAAAGCGTTTGTAAGCGATTACATTCTGTTGTTCTTCAGTCTTTTAAAAGTTAATAAAGAATAGTTCATATATTGTTCAACATTTCACAAACTATTATTCTGTTTATGTGATAATCTTTAATTAGAAAAGGAAAAGGAGTGATCAAAATGATGTATTGCGAATTTAAACCCTTCTCAACCGATACAGAGACATACACCCAGGAAATGCTCGAAGAAGTCATTGGTGATGAATTTGAGGCGATGATGTTTAAAGATGATAAAGAAATACCAGCATACATCTGGACAGTAAACTTCGTGGTCATAGTGAAGAGAAGTACAAAGTTTGTAACAGACATTAGCTTTGAAAAAATACCAAGAAATCCAGTTTGTGAGTAAATTATTTTTTTGAACAATCATGTGAAAACATTCACAAATTGAAACTAACAACATATGAACTACATAAATACAGCAGTCATCACTAAAACAATAAGGAGGTCCTGAAGATGGGGACAATTGAGAAAGTGGTAAAGGAACAATCATCTGTTACGAAAATGGTTGATGGTCTATTGGATAAAGGGATAAAAGCATTAACACAAATGCGTGAGCTGGATCAAGAAGCTGTAAATAAAATCGTAAAGGAAATGGCGCTGGCAGGACTTGATCAGCATATGCCACTCGCAAAAATGGCGGTTGAAGAAACAAAACGCGGTGTTTATGAAGATAAGATCATCAAGAACATGTTTGCTACTGAATATGTTTACCACAATATCAAATATGATAAAACGGCTGGGATCATCGACGAAAATGAGCATGAAGGCATGATTACGATTGCTGAGCCAGTTGGTGTGATTGCTGGCGTAACCCCGGTGACGAATCCAACCTCGACAACCATGTTCAAAGCGTTGATCTCGATCAAGACAAGAAACCCAATCATATTCGCTTTCCATCCATCTGCGCAAAAATGCAGCAGTGAGGCGGCGAGAATTCTCCGCGACGCAGCTGTTAAAGCAGGTGCACCGGAAGATTGTATCCAGTGGATTGAAAAACCATCACTTGAAGCGACACAAGCTTTAATGAACCATTCGAAAATTTCGATGATTTTAGCTACTGGCGGTGCCGGTATGGTAAAATCCGCCTACAGTTCAGGAAAGCCGGCACTAGGTGTTGGTCCTGGAAATGTACCTTGCTATATTGAACGAACTGCAATTGTAAAACGGGCAGTCAATGACCTGATTTTATCCAAAACATTCGATAACGGAATGATCTGCGCTTCTGAACAGGCGGTCATCATTGATAAAGAAATTTACCATGATGTAAAAACAGAAATGATCGCGAATAGCTGCTACTTTTTGAACGAGGAAGAAAGAACGAAAGTCGAGAAGCTTGTCATCAATGAACAATCATGCGCTGTTAATGCTGATATAGTGGGCGTGTCAGCTCATAAAATTGCTGAAATGGCTGGTGTGTCAGTACCTGAGGAGACGAAAATCCTTGTTGCTGAGCTGAAAGGCGTGGGTGCTCAATATCCACTTTCCCGTGAAAAACTTAGCCCTGTGTTAGCTTGCTATAAAGTGAATGGAACAGAGGAAGGATTTAAGCGCGCAGAAGAGATGCTTGAATTCGGAGGGCTTGGCCACTCTGCTGTCATCCATTCAACAAATGATGAAGTGATTAAAGCATATGGCTTAAGAATGAAGGCAGGACGCGTCATTGTAAACGCACCGTCTTCCCAGGGCGCTATTGGAGATATCTATAATGCCTACCTGCCTTCTCTGACACTTGGCTGCGGAACTTACGGCGGGAACTCCGTGTCTACCAACGTAGGTGCGATCAATTTGATCAATGTTAAAAAAGTCGCGAGAAGGAATGTGAATATGCAGTGGTTTAAGGTGCCAGCAAAAATATACTTTGAAAAGAATTCAACACAGTATCTTGCGAAAATGCCGAAAATCTCAAAGGCATTCATCGTCACTGATCCTGGTATGGTGAAGCTAGGATATGTTGACAAAGTTCTCTATCATTTAAGAAAGCGTCCGGATTACGTACACTGTGAAATCTTCTCTGATGTAGAACCAGATCCATCAATTGAGACCGTGATGAAAGGCGCAGAAATGATGGCTAGCTTCCAGCCGGATGTCATTATTGCGCTAGGTGGCGGCTCGGCAATGGACGCAGCAAAAGGCATGTGGCTGTTCTATGAATACCCGGATGCAGACTTCCATGGCTTGAAGCAGAAGTTCCTTGATATCCGCAAGCGGATTGTCAAATATCCGCAGCTAGGCCGCAAAGCTCAATTTGTAGCGATTCCGACAACATCAGGTACAGGTTCAGAAGTGACATCCTTCTCGGTCATTACTGATAAAAAAGCGAACATCAAATATCCGCTCGCAGACTATGAGTTGACTCCAGACGTGGCTATTGTTGATCCGCAGTTTGTGATGACGGTGCCAAAACATATTACTGCTGATACTGGAATGGACGTATTGACACATGCCATTGAAGCGTATGTCAGCTGTATGGCAAATGACTATACAGATGGTCTTGCCATCAAAGCGATCCAGCTTGTGTTTGAATATCTGCCAAGAGCGTATCGAAATGGCCAGGATGAGGTGGCACGCGAGAAGGTGCATAATGCGTCCACGATTGCAGGTATGGCGTTTGCCAATGCTTTCCTTGGAATCAACCATAGTCTGGCGCATAAGCTTGGTGCGGAATTTCATATCGCCCACGGCCGCTCGAATACCATCTTGATGCCGCATGTTATCCGTTATAACGCGACAAAACCAAAGAAATTTACCGCTTTCCCTAAGTATGAAAGTTTCGTCGCCGACCAGCGCTACGCAGAAATCGCACGCATACTCGGACTGCCGTGCCGTACCACTGAAGAAGGTGTTGAAAGCCTTGTCCAGGCGATTATCAAATTGGCGAGGGAAATGGATATTCCAATGAGCATCGAAGCCAACGGTGTTGATAAAGCCGAATTTGAAGCAAAGGTTGAGCAGCTTGCAGACCGGGCTTTCGAAGACCAGTGCACAACAGCCAACCCTAAGCTACCATTAGTATCAGAACTGGCAGAAATCTATCGATTGGCTTTTAAGGGAGTTTAATAGACAGAGAGGATGGAATCTTTAGGTTCCATCCTCTTTTATAAGTAACTTGACCTACTTCGGTAAGGATTGGTTTAAAAATTGTTCTATTTACCTAGTAAAAATAGTAATAAATTAACTAGTTAGTATTTTTAGAATATTATATTATTTATCCCGGATAACTATTTTACTAATCCGGGAGGTAATTATGAAGAAGAAGCCTTATCTATCATTCGCATTAGCAGCAGGTCTGGCAGTTAGCACATTAGGAGCGCAGGCCAGTTATGCTCAGCCGGCAGAAACTCCTAAACAGGTGCAGCCATTCAATGTATTTGACAACAAGGTACTGGACAAAATCAATGTTGAAAATATGTACAACAACATTGAATATCTATCAAGAACGCCTCGTGTTGCCGGTACAGAAGCCGAACACAATGCGATTCAGTATGTCAAAGAGCAATTCGAGTCATACGGTTATGAAACAGAGCTTCAGGAATTTACTTTCTATGGTTACACAGCACCGCACACAGTAGAGCTGGAAGTAGACGGTTATTCAGGTGAAATCAAGCCGAAATCCTTTACATATGGACTGGATGGAAGTGTTTCAGGTGAACTGGTCTATGCTGGATTAGGACAAGCAGGGGATTTTGAAGGAAAAGATGTTAGCGGCAAAATCGCTTTGATTCAGCGTGGTGCAATTTCATTTGCTGATAAAGTCCTGAATGCAGCAGCAAACGGTGCAGCTGGAGTCATTATTTTTAACAATGCAGCAGGGGACCTTAACGGAACATTTGGTTCACCGAATGATGCTTATGTACCGGCTGTCGCCATTACCCAGGAAGTTGGACAAGCTTTGGTGACACAGTTGAACAATGGTGAAACTCTAACAGGATCGATTAACATTGAGGGTGCAGATGCAGGAATGAGGACTTCATATAATGTCATCGCCACGAAAGCACCTACTAATAAAAATAAAGCAAAAGACGGAATCGTCGCATTGGGTGCCCATCACGATTCAGTTCCAGGTGCCCCTGGTGCAAACGACGATGCATCAGGTACAGCGATGACGCTCGAGCTCGCCCGCGTCATGAAGGATTTGCCGACAAATATGGAAATGCGCTTTATTACTTTTGGAGCCGAGGAACTTGGATTGATTGGTTCACGTTATTATGTCAGCCAGCTTTCTGAGGAGGAAAAGGATCGCTTCGTAGGCTACTTTAATATGGATATGGTAGGAAGCCGGGATGCAGGTGATTTGGTCATCAATACGCCGGACGGCAACGAAAACATTGTTTCCCAAACTGCTCAAGCTTCCAGTGCACGCTTAAATGGAGAACCAACTCCGATACAGCCAGGCGGTAGCAGTGACCACGTATCGTTCTTTGAAGGCGGAATCGCATCAGGCTCATTTATCCATAGACCTTTAGAGCCATGGTACCATACACCAGAAGATACAATTGATAAAATTAGCAAAGAAAAACTGCAGGATGTAGCGGAGATCATTGGCACAGCAGTCTATGATATTGTTCGTCCAGAGAATCAGGGGCCAAAGGCAAATAGAGGAACAGAACAAAAAGTACCTCACCTATATTACGAAGAAGAAATTAAATAATTTTTCATCGCCAACGATTATTTTCCAAGGATCTTACTAGCCAAAAAAAGCAAAATTAGGGTTTCGGGAGTATAAGTGGGGACCATAATGACATACATGATATGATCTCGAGACTTACCCAAAGAAATATAGCTGAAATTTTTGAAGATACACGCCAAGCTGAGCAACCGGATTGGCTCGGAAATATTGTGAAATCCCAACAGGTACATCTCGAACAAGAATGAAGAGGCCTTACGCTAAGAAAGCGGGGCCTCTTTTTAATGCAAAACGTCATCTCTTTTATCAATATATAGTTTTCCATCAGTCTGAACTTCTGCGAAGAAAACATCATCCACTGATTGAACTCCAGCCTGTTGCAGTTGATCGTTAAGCCAGTTTTGATCCTTATTCATTTTGTTCAGATTTCTCAGATTGACCTTTCCGTCAGCTACCAACTCTGTAGAAAGAGGAACGAAATTCCCTTGTGACATAGCGATATTCAAATCGCTTTTCGTAACCGTTTGTTTGCTTTCTTTTTTCATGATTGAAAGCTTCCCATCTGTTTCAAAAATTGCATAATCAACATCGCTCATAGAAAAAATGTTCTTTTCCCTGAGCATGGCTTGAAGTGAGTCTGTATCAAGCCGTGTCTGCCTTAGAGCATCTTCCATGATTTTTCCTTTTTTTATCACGATGACCGGGTCACCCATTAGCAGCTTCCTGGCTTTTTTAGATTTTATGTGTATTTGGTCAGTTAAAACGGTAAAAGCGGCCCAACCTAGTAAAGCAATCATTCCATTTAAAATACTTACACTTGGATTGACAACAAGTGCTGCTGCTATTGAACCAAACGCAATAGCAGACACAAGGTTAAAGAATGTCATTTGACTGATTTCTTTTCTGCCGGACCATCTTGCCATTGAAAATAACACTATAAATCCAATTGCGATTCTAAGTACTAATTCTAACTGATTCATTTTTACCCCCCCTTATCATTAATCACGTTAATTATTTGCGTGTAGGAGGGATAATATTCTAAGTGACAGGCGAACCAATTCGATCAGAGTGGGAGAGCTGAATATAGATAGGTCAGATGAAGTTTTTTAGATGGGAGAGGGAAGAGGTTATGGAGACAAAATAAAAAGAAGGTCCCATAGGAACCTTCTTCTTTAAACAAAACTAATATTATAGTTTTGATACGTTAGCAGCTTGTGGTCCGCGAGCGCCTTGCTCAACGTCGAAAGATACTTTTTGACCTTCGTCTAATGATTTGAAACCTTCAGATTGGATAGCAGAGAAGTGTACGAATACGTCGTCTCCACCTTCGCGCTCGATGAATCCAAAACCTTTTTCTGCGTTAAACCATTTTACTGTACCTTGTTCCATTTCTTGTTACCTCCCAGTGCGTTAGCACATTATGTTACTATCCTTGCCCAAAGTGATCATTAAGACGAAATAATTTCTATCCTTTACACCGAACAAAAATAATTCTTCTTAAGAATAACAGGATGTGGAAGAAAAATCAACTTAAATCTATTTTTCCATTTATAATCCTCCATAAGCCCCAGTATAACTATTAGAGAAAAACCCCGTTTACTAAGAAAGAGATTGAGAGTAGGATTCTAGTAACGAAAAGCGGTGTACAACTTTATAAAAGCAGGAGTATTTACCCTTTTTTTCTTTCGCAGCCGAATGACATTTGTATTTTTACTAGTAAATTGGGCATTTAGTGTGCGCATATCCTGTTCATTCCTGGAAGACACACTCCTTTGGATTTATTTACCTATTTTCCCAACAACTACTTATTAATCATTTACTGAATATTCAGATTTAAATCCTATTTTTCGACACAAAAACAAGCCTTAGAGGTCTATTTTTAAATTAGCACCTATTTTTACATAGAAAATGCGACGGGAGGAGGATAGCTATTTCAAAAAAATACTTAGGAGGTAAGTGGATGAAACGAAAGAAAAAAAGATTATTATCCGTTCTTCTCACGACCGCACTAGTATTGCCAATGCTTTTACAGCCCCAGATGAATACTGCAGCGGCAAACAAAGGAGTAAGTGTTTCTGCAAAAGATGCGATCCAGACTTCAGAGCAAAAGGTAAATAAGAAGTTATATGATCAATTCGGTGAGCAGGAAAAGGTCACCTTCCTTATTAAAATGAGGGAACAGGTAGACACGAATGCTGTTGCCAAGGAGGCTGACAAAAAAGCCAGCTTAAAAAAGGCGACGGCTGCCAAAGCTAAATCAATGAAACGCTCCACGATCGTTTCCGAGTTGAAGGCAAAAGCACAGCAGACTCAATTTGATGTCCTGGAATACTTAAGGGAGGAAGAGAAAAAAGGAATCGCTAAAGATGTTCACTCTTATTATGTGGTTAATGGTATTGCCGTTACCGCCACTAAAGAGGTAATGGAAAAAGTAGCGGGCTTCCAGGAAGTTGATAAAATCCTTCCTAATGAAACAAGGCAGCTATTTGTTCCGGAAAAGTCGGCTGTTGCGGTACAGGACCCTGCAGCTAAAACCAACTCGATCGAATGGAATATTGACCGGGTCGGAGCACCAGCTGTATGGGACATGGGGATTGACGGCAGCGGCATCACAGTTGCCTCCATTGACACAGGTGTACAGTGGAACCACCCGGCTTTACGTGATCAATACCGAGGTTATGATTCAGCAACTGGTGAATCGTCTCATGCAGATCACTGGTTTGATGCAGTAGCAGGTCAGTCTGCACCCTATGATGATCATGGTCACGGGACTCATGTAACCGGAACGATGGTCGGCGCAGAGGCAGATGGTTCGAATGCAATCGGAGTTGCACCGGGAGCAAAATGGATTGCTGTTAAGGCATTTACAGCTGCTGGAGGCACTGATGTTGACCTCCTAGAAGCAGGCGAGTGGATTATAGCGCCGAACGGAAACCCGGATTTAGCACCTGATGTTGTCAACAATTCATGGGGCGGGGGACCAGGGATGGATGAATGGTATCGCCCGATGGTCCAGGCGTGGAGAGCGGCAGAGATCTTCCCGGAATTTTCAGCGGGAAATACTACGTTCAGTAACCCTGGCGGACCGGGTTCAGTAGCTAACCCTGCTAACTATCCTGAATCAGTGGCTACAGGAGCGACTGATATCAACAATAACCTGGGGAGCTTTTCATTGCTTGGACCATCTCCTTATGGAGAAATCAAGCCTGAGCTTTCGGCACCGGGAGTCAATATTCGATCATCTGTACCAGGAGGCGGATATGAAGGTGGATGGAACGGCACTTCGATGGCAGGGCCGCATGTATCAGCGGCTGTAGCATTACTGCTGCAGGCAAATTCAAGTCTGAGCGTTGATGAATTGGAAGAAATCCTGATGACTACCGCACTGCCACTAACCGACAATGCATACCCAGAATCTCCAAATAACGGCTATGGAGCTGGATTATTGAATGTATTCGATGCTGTGTCATCTGTTGTATCGGGCCTAGGGAAATTGAAAGGCCAGGTAACAAAAGATGGAGACGACAGTGAAGCACCGGTCTTGGAGCATTCCCAACCTGCCACGGTTTTCGCAGGAATGCCAATGAGCTTAGAGGCTTCAGCTGTCGACAACATCAGTGTAACAAATGTAGAACTTGAATATCAATTAGAGGATGGATCATGGTCATCTGTCGCAGCAGTTCGCACAAGCGGCGACTATAAAAATGGAACCTATCGTGCAGACGTGCCAGGGGAAGCCATCTTTGGCAGCGAGTTCAACTACAAATGGAAAGCGGTTGACTTCGGCGGCAACGAAACAGTAAGTGAGCATAGAGTTACTGTATTGCCAGGTATCGCTGTTGGATATGAACAAGACTTTGAAAATGATACTGCTGGATGGACCACCTACGGAGATGCCAACAGCTGGGAATGGGGAACTCCGACATCAGGTCCTGGATCAGCTTTCTCAGGTGAAAAAGTATATGGAACGACACTTGCAGGCACGTACCAGAACCGTGCGAACATGTCCCTGCAAATGCCGCCGATCGATTTGCCGGAGGGCAGCAGCTACCTTCAATTCAAGCAGTGGTATAACCTTGAAAGAAACTATGATTACGGCCATGTTTTTGTATCGACTGATGCAGTCAACTGGGTTCAAAAACTGCGGGTTAACAATTTATCTAATGGCTGGATCGATGGCGAAGTGGATTTAAGTGAATATGCCGGCCAAAGAATCTATATTGCATTCAATGTAACAACTGATGGCAGCGTGGTAAGGGATGGCTGGTACCTGGATGACGTCCGCTTGGCGGATACTGCTCTCCCTGAACCGGCAACTGCCAAACTTGGAATTGAAAAAGATGATTCAAAAGCGAGCTTGAAAGAGCCAGTGGATCCAAATAAGATTACCATCGCACTTCCTAAGGCTAAAAAAGCTGAAAACACATCTTCACTTATGGCCTTGCCAATGCAGGCACAAGTGACAGTGGTGGAATCGGGGCGTTCGGCAAAAACAAACCCTGCAAACGGCAGTTATGAATTAACCCATGCTGCAGGTACTTTTACAGTTATTGCAGAGGCTTATGGTTTCCGTCCGCAAACCCAAACGGTAGACATTGAACAGGATGGAGAGGCGATCGCCAACTTTAACCTTGAAGAATTGCCTAAGGGTACGGTAACTGGAGCCATTACAAACAAAGCAACAGGTGAGCCTGTTGCAGGGGCAACTGTTTACTTGCTAGAGGATGCGAACATCTCCCCAGTTTCAACTGATGAAAATGGTCAATACTCACTAACAGCATATGAAGGCGAGTATACATTAAAGGTAATTGCGCCTCACTATTACAGTCAGGAAGCTTCAATTAATATTGAAGGAAACATCGAGCAGGATTTTGAAATCAAACCATTCATCGGGTATCCTGGTGAGATTGGCTATGATGATGGCACTGCCGAAAATGCGAGAGCCTTCTATGATGCAGGCAATGGCTGGGCAGTGAAGATGTCATTGGCGAATGGCAATGACAAAGCATTAGTTACGGGAGGCTTGTTCCGCTTCTGGGATACAGAGTGGCCGGTTCCAGGCGGTACAGCTTTCAAGGTAGCAGTATATGACGCTACCGGTACTGATGGTGCACCAGGCAAGAAGCTCGCAGGACCGATCGATGCAACTGCATTAAGAAATGGCGAGTGGACGCATGTAGATTTGAGCAGCCATGGAATCGTTGTAGAAGGAGATTTCTACCTAGTGTACATCCAGGCTGGCATCAATACAACTTCACCGGGACTTGCAACGGATGAAAATGGCGAAAACGCACTAAGGAGCTGGCAGCTCGTTGGCGGTGCATGGTCAGCTTCTCCGGAATCTGAAGGGAACTATATGATCCGGGCTGTCGTGGATTATGAAGTGACTGCTCCAACTATTTCATCGCCAGTTGATGGTTCTTATACTAACGAGAGAACTGTTACGGTTAAAGGTGAAGCAGCCCCTACGACGAATGTCCATATTTACAATGATGGTGAAGAAATCGCCACCGTTGCCGCCAATGATGATAGATCCTACGAAGTTGAGGTTGAACTTCAGGAAGGTGAAAATACTCTAACAGCTAAAGCTTCGACAGAGCAAGGTGTTACAGACCCATCTGAAGCAGTTAAGGTCACTTATGATCCACATGCACCAGAGTTGACGATTACTTCACCAGCAGACAGCAGTAAGATTAATAAAGAAACGGTGACAGTAACGGGAACGATTGCTGATGATCATCTGGACACAGTAACAGTCAATGGAACTCCAGCCAAGCTAGAGGACGGAAAGTATTCAGCGAGAGTGATGCTGGATGAGGGTGTTAATGAAATCAGGGTTGTTGCCAATGATAAAGCGGGCAACACTTCAGAAGAAATTGTGAGTGTCGATGTAAAATTCACGGCTCCTGTCATCTCAGAATTGAAACCGGCAGAGGACGTAACACTCAAGAAAGGAGAAAGCGTCAAAATTGAATTCACGAGTGAAGAGGACCTAGATGCGACATTCGTCCTTCATATGCCGTTAACAAACATCGCGCAAACTGCGAATGCGACTGAACTTCCGATGCGCGAGGTGTCCCCAGGTTATTATGTAGGATATTATACCGCTACGAAGGATATGGTAGCAGACGGAGCAGGTATTGAAGTTAAAGCAGTTGATTCTTATGGTAATGAAACAAGAAAGACAGCTGATGGAAAGTTGTTCATCAACGTAAAGAAAAAGAAATAATCGAGCTATTTTACGGAATTTTTTGGAGCCCTACGCCGATGGTGAAGGGCTCTATTTTTTAATTAAAATAAATGTTCCTAATCATGAATCCACTATCGGAAAGGTTGGGATCCTGAAAAGCACTATTTTTAGAGCTAAGATGCTTGGGCAGTCAAGAACATTTACAAAAACCACCGATGAATGTGAAATAAGCCTAAAACAAATAGTAAGGAAAAGGAGGTTAGGTTAATGGGAAAATGGAATGAAGAAGGTGCTCCGAATAACAACCTTTCTGCCAAAACAATTTCGAGCTCAAAGCTTGTGGGAAAGCCAGGACTTCAGGTTCACGAACATGAGTTTTCAGAAGAACTTGCAGATGGAGGAGAGAGGGATAAGGCGATTGAGAAACAAATGAAGGAACATCAACCAGGTATGTAATAGAAAAGGAGTGGATTTAATGAAATATAAAAGCAATTTCCTCGACCAAAGAGGAGATTTCACTGCGCCGCCTGAAGGTGCTGCTGATTATCCGAAAAAACTGGAACACAGGAAAATTGAAAAGCAAAATAAAAGGAAATGATTGGAAGTTGTCTGGTGTGAGGAGCCAGAGACTTCTCACTTCATTCTAGTGAGCTTAGGACGTCACCGGGCACAAAGAAGGACAGCTATTACAGCTGTCCTTCTTTGTGCAACTTTTTAAAACAATAGTAAATCTTAATTAAGCTGTTTTGCGTAAATGGCTGAAGCTTGGTCTCGAAAGCACAGATCTTTCAAGTCTTGCTGCCATCAGGCCCGCAAAAACGGCAAGGATGATATCTTTTGGCAGCGGAACGACCATCCAAAGCCATGCCATTTCATACGAAAAGCCTTCTGGAGCTGCTGCCCAGAATTTATAGGCAAAATACATCCAGTTTGTTCCGATGATATAATTAATGGCAAGTCCAATTAATGAGGCAATGATGAATGTCGCAACACTACGTTTCTTCTCAACAATTTTACCAACAGCGTAAGCAGTAAAAATAAATGAAAGAATAAATCCAAAAGTCGGGCTGATCAATGTTCCAAAACCTGCGCCGAATTGAGCGAAAACAGGGACACCTACTAGTCCTACTAATGCGTAAACGACCATTGAAATAGCGCCTAACCGGCTGCCTAGAACGGCTCCAGCAAGAATGGCAAAGAAGGTTTGCAATGTGATTGGCACGCCGCCGACAACCATAAAAGGTACGATAGATGTGATGTTCGAGCCAAAAGCCATCAGGGCAACAAACATCGCTGCCAATGTTAAATCTAGTGTTCTAAATTTCATTACTAAATCCCCTTTATGTATTTACTGTACATTAATAGATTAAACTTTTTGAATATTATATGTCAACATTAAATTTATTTGGTTAACATAAAATCGATAACTAAATTAAACAGGTGTTTTTTAATCCATGCGACAATGCACCAGATACATATGTTACACATGACTACATTAAAGAGGAAGAGGATAGACGGATTTCTATAATAAAAGGTGCACGGAAAACCCGTGCACCTGGTCTTACCTGATGCGATTATGCATAGCTCGTTCAGGCAACGGCCTGTCGATATCTTTGTTTTTATTCGTTTCTACCCCGGGGTTTTCTGAAGGGTCATCTTCGTAATCTTTAAATGCAGGTTCTCCCATATCAAGCTCGCCTGGGCTGAACGCGTTGGTAGGATATTCTTTAGTCGCTTTCTCTTCGACATTATAGCCTGAAATGGAACTGCTGACAGGATGATCTTTTTCATCCTTTATCTTTTCAATTGAATCGATAGCTTCTTGTTCGTTTTTATATGATTTAAGGATATGTTTTTTCTCAATTCCCATTTCAATCAGCCTCCTATCGGTTTTACTTATATATACCCATTGAACGGGCAAATCTAACTTTTACAAAATCCTGCAAATTGGTCTTTTTTTTCGCCCTATCTGGTAAACTATTTTTAAATAGAAAAGTAACTAGGGGAAAAAGGGGAATCTGGCTGTGAAGAAAAAGATAATATTGATAGCGAGCGGTACGTTTCTCGCGATTTTCATCGGGTTGATTGCTGCTGGTAATTACTTTTATAATGTTGCCATAAATCGAAGTCAAGAATCTGTGGATCTTCATGGCGGCGGGGAAAGTGTCACAGCAGCCAAACTGCTAAGTGCAGAAGAGGAGCAGAAGAAGCTGGAGGAAATTATAGCCTGGACAGAAAAACAAACCTTCGAAATGGTTGAAATAAAATCGGAAGACGGCCTTAAGCTGAAAGCGCGGTTTTTAAAAAATAATCAGCCCTCGGGTAAAGCTGTTATCCTAGCCCATGGATATAAAGGGAATAGTGAGCAAATGCCAGGAATCACGAAGTTTTACTATGAGCAAGGGTATGATATTCTTAAGCCTGATGCGAGAGGTCATGGCTTGAGTGAAGGTGATTATATAGGTTATGGTTGGCATGATCGCAAGGATTATGTACTATGGTCAAAGTTTTTAGCTAAAGAAGCTGGGGCTGATGATATTTTCCTGCATGGCTTTTCCATGGGTGCAGCAACTGTACTGATGGTAAGCGGAGAAAAACTTCCTGAACAGGTCAAGGGAATTATTGCTGACAGTGGGTATACGACGGTTCTTGAGGAACTGAGCCACCAATTGAAATACTTGTATAATCTTCCAGCATTTCCGGTCATGCAGGTTACCTCTGTGATTACGAATATCAGGGCAGGCTACACATTCGCTGAAGCTTCGGCATTAGACAGTGTTGAGAAAAATAGACTACCATTACTCATCATTCACGGTGACAAGGATGCATTAGTACCGACTGAAATGGGAAAACGCATTTTTGAAATAGCGAAAAGCGATAAGGAGCTATGGATTGTTCCTGGCGCCGGGCACACGGAGGCATACACGATCGCTGAACAAGAGTATCAAGAAAAACTAAAGGCTTTCTGGACGAAAGCCACTGGAAAATAGGTGAATTAAATGCAATCAATCGAAAGAATAGGGAAGCGATTTTGGTATATGACGCCTGTTTCCGAAACAGACAGGCCAATCCTCGGGATGGTCGTTGGCAATGAAAGATCGCTGATGATTGACGCCGGGAACTCTGAAGCGCACGTCAATCTTTTCAATGATATGTTAAAAGAACAGGGAGTAGATGAGCCATCTTATGTGGTTTTGACACACTGGCATTGGGACCATATATTCGGCCTGTCTGCGCTTGGAAATACCGTTTCAATCTCTTCAAAGAAAACGAGGAATGATATTGAAAAGCTGCTCCCGTTTTCCTGGTCAAATGAGGCACTCGATCAAAGGGTAGCAGAAGGAACTGAAATTGAATTTTGCGCGAACGCGATAAAACAAGAGTTTCCGGATCATCGGGACATTACAATCACTTTGCCTGAGATGACCTTTGAAGATGAAATCGAAATAGATCTTGGCGGCATTACCTGCATTATCAAGCATGTGGGCGGTGACCATGCTGAAGATTCGGTGGTCGTATATGTCAAAGAAGAAAAAATATTGTTCCTGGCTGACAGCATTTATCCTGATATCTTTTCGGCAAAAGACAACTATACTGTCGAGGGAACAAGAGACTTACTGAGGAAAATTGAAGTGTTTGATGCAGACACTTACATACTTTCTCATTCTGGCATAATTTCTAAAAAAGAGTTCCAAGACCAAGCGAATCTACTAAGATCTATTGGTGATTTGACCCAAAAGCATGGTGGAGATTCAAAATTGATGATAGAGGAATTCAGAAAAGAGGTTAACAGAGACCTTACAGAGGAAGAACTTGAAACGATAGAATACTTCGTCAACGGATTTGAAATGAAGTAAATATCGTTAAGCACACCGAATTGGTGTGTTTTTTTCATATAAAAGGGAAAGTACTGATTGTATGCTCCGAGTGATTAATGCCAGTTGGCGTATTCTCTTCGAAATGACCGTCAATCTCTATATTTTCGGTGATAATATCTACGAATCTGCAAATATTCTCTACGAAATTTGAAATATTTACTACAAAATCACTCGTATTCTCTACGTTATCCAATTTGTTGGCAGTTGGGAAGGACAAAGAATAAATCTGCACGAAAAACATATATCTCTTAAAGGATGTTCTACAAAGGAGGAGATATTATGCCAGAAGGAAAACACGATATCATAATTGATGTTCCGATAGACCAGGTTTGGGATTTTGTAAAAGACATGGACAACTGGGCACCATTATTGCCCGGATATATCAGCCATGAAAAATTAAGCGAAAAGCAGTCCAACTGGACATTCAAGGAAACGGTGGGTGTATTAAAGAAAAAAATCAGCTTACAGGTGACCATAACGGAGTGGATTGAACCCACCAGGGTGATGTTTGACTTGAAGGGAATCAATGAAAATCTGACAGGGAACGGATATTTTAACGCAGAAGCGTTAGGGCCAAACCGGACAAAGATGACTGGGTATCTGGAAATGACGGCAGATGGTGCCCTTGCACCAGTTATGAATGCAGTCATGAAGAGTTCACTCCCAAAAAGTGGCCAAGAGCTTACGACAGCGATCGCCCAGAAACTTGAGGAAAGAAAAGCTATTCGATAAAAAGTGCAGGGAGCCCGCAATCAGCTGGCTCCCTAGTCTATTTTCTCGATTTTAACAGGACCATCAATTCGGCCGCTCTTATCAAAATAAACTAGAACGGAATCGCCACTTTGGATTTTCAGGTAAGCTGGCACTTTTTCTTTTTTAAAATAAATGCTTTTTCCATCCGTGCTCTTTCCATAAAAACCAGAATCGTCGCTCTTGTTGATGATAAATTCTTCTGTAATATAATCAGTTTCAACCTCATTGGAAACCTTTCGCGCTTCATCCATTTCAAACTTCAGGAAAACCATCAACCCAAGAAGAAGGGTCAATAAAAACAGCAACAATACCCTCATTTGTTCATCCTCCACTGCATAATCCGTAACCATTATATGTAGCTGGCTTGTCTAAATGACTTAATCCATTTAAAAAGTTTGCTATAATGGTAGGAAAAATGGCAGGATGACAGAAGGGTTTGACACATGACGAAAATTTACGAATCCGATTTATATGAGCCAATCCGAAAGCATTTTATTAAACAAGGCTATCGTGTTAATGGTGAAGTACACGATTGCGATTTAACAGCTGTTAAGGATGAGGATCTAATAATCGTCGAATTAAAACTGAATCTGAATATCGACCTTTTGCTTCAGGCAACGAGACGGCAGCGGCTGACTGATCTCGTATATATCGCGATTCCGAAACCAAAACGCATTTCAAGGAAACGCTGGAATGATATCATCCAATTAGTAAAAAGACTGGAATTGGGACTGATCATAGTATCATTTTCTGGTAATCGGAAAAGTGTTGAGTTTAAGGTTCACCCGGAACCATATAAACGCATGACAAGCAAGAATACGAGGAAGAAAGCAGCGTTAATCAAAGAAATAGAAGGAAGAAGCGCTGACTACAATATCGGCGGAAGCAGCAAAACAAAGATCATGACTGCCTACAAAGAAAATTGCATCCAAATCGCCTGTTATCTAGAAAAACTTGGACAAATGTCTCCAAAAGCGCTGGTTGCTCTTGGTACAGGGGAAAAGACACCATTAATCCTTCAAAAAAACTATTACAATTGGTTTGAAAGAGTACAGAGAGGTGTTTATTCCATCACAGAGCAAGGAAAGAAAGAACTTGAAGACTATCCTGATCTTGTGGAATATTATTTAGGCGAACTGAAAACGGCAGATTGACTTTAAGTGCACGTTAAGCCTTAAGTTGCAGGAGAGAATTACATAAAAAAGCAAATCATAGTTATAATAGAAAGCTGTTTTTGACCCTATCACTAGTTTGTTAGCTGGAAAAAAACATTCAAAATTTCCAGTTCGCCAATAAATTTCAATTATCGCCAATAAACAAGTGCTTATCGCCAATAAAAATTTATTTTCGCCAATAAAATTGTGAAAACCGCCAATAAAATTCTCTAAGCAATAAAATGCCCATCATTAATAAAGAAAATTGAACGAAAATACTGCTGCTAATGTGAGTAAAAAACAAAAAAAGCAACTTATGCCACATTTATATTGATAACGGGAAGAAAAAGCGAGAAAAACAAATGCAAAATGAATACTCGCCACTTGCTTAGCCAATAGAATGTTCACATTAGATTACAAAAAAGCGGGGAGAAACAAATAAACTGTTTTCTCCCCGTTTTTTATGCCTTCTCGAGCAAATTCTCATCGATCAATGCTTTTAGCTCGCTAAGTTCATTTTTATCGATCGCTGCCATAGATACCAAAACACTGTCAATCAGGAATTTTCTTGGGCTTGAGGACCGAAGGATTTCTTCTTCGATGAAATCAAGCTTTTTATGATGATCATTATTATTGTATTCAAGCTTTTTCATGCGGGAAATGACTGATTGAACTTTAATCCTCCAGTCTAGCTCCTCTGCTTGGGAAACGGGAAGCCATGTATCCAAGATTTCAGGTGGAACTAATTGTTCCCCAGATAGCGCTAGCTCTTCAAGCATATTCAAAATCCGAGTTACACTATAGCGAACTACTGTGCGTAAACTCGCTGCCTCACCGTTTGCTTTTCGATGAAACCTGATATTCTGAAGCAGGATTCCATTAAGCATTATGGCCGCATCAAGAAGGTATGGCTGGCAAATCTCATCCGTTATGTCTCCGAGCCGATCCGAAAACCAGCGTAATATTTTCATTTGTCCCACTTCGATGTATTGCTTGAGCTCTTTATCTCCGGAGAAAAAAACTTCCTCAAATAGCGGGACGATTTTGTTTTCACGGTTTGCGTACATCTGAAATTCTATTTGGCTAATAAAGATTTCCGGGTCACCAGGGTCCTTGCCATGCAGCAATCCATTACGATCAATCTCCATTTTTCTAAAGGCTGTTTTAAAAATATCCATAAGCAATTGATTCTTGGATGAGAAATAATTATAGAAGGTTCCTTTTGATATTCCACTGTAATCGAGGATATCCTGAATAGAGGTGGCCTGGAATCCTTTTTCTATGAATAGCTGATGGGCTTTTTCAATAACATGCCGTTTTCTGTCGTTCATTTCATCACCTTAACCTTTTATACCGATTGTATAAAAAATATACTACAGTAAATTTTCGGACATTACAAATCCCTTTGTAAAGGTGGTTTAAAAACGTTGCAAAAATTGTACCGATGGTATATGCTAATTTCTATGCAATTACATTGTTTACAAATTTGTGAACAATTTTAGGGGGATATAGAATGGAACAAAATATGAAAACACCTGACAAACCGCCCTATGGAATATTGGCGGTATTAATTGTTGGAGCTTTTATCGCATTTTTAAATAATACATTGCTTAATATAGCTTTGCCTTCGATCATGACTGACCTTAAGGTAGAGGCAACGACAGTCCAATGGCTGACAACCGGGTTCATGCTCGTCAGTGGAATCATGATTCCTCTTAGTGCGTATTTGATCCAAAAGTATTCGGTTAGGAATTTATTTTTGACCGCAATGGGCTTATTCACATTGGGTACGATCTTATCAGGAGCCTCTCATATATTCCCGGTATTGTTAGCAGGGCGGATGATTCAGGCATCGGGTACAGCGATCATGATGCCGCTTTTGATGAATGTCATGCTAGTAAGTTTCCCGATCGAAAAACGTGGTACCGCAATGGGTGTATTCGGATTGGTGCTTATGTTTGCACCAGCAATAGGTCCGACACTTTCTGGGTGGCTCATCGAGCATTACGACTGGAGGATGCTTTTCCATTTTGTAACACCAATCGCAGCAATGGTTTTGTTACTCGGATTCTTCCTGTTAAAAGATAAAAAAGAGAAAGTGCATATGCGTCTGGACGTTATTTCACTATCGTTATCGAGCGTTGGATTTGGCGGACTTCTGTACGGCTTTAGCTCTGCCGGTTCGAAGGGATGGGACAGTCCGCATGTTTATCTAACATTAGCGATAGGTGCCGTTTCACTTATCGTCTTTATCCTTCGTCAATTACGCCAGGATAATCCAATGTTGAATTTCCGAATTTATAAGTATCCAATGTTTGCTTTATCTTCAGTAATTTCGATGATCGTGACAATGGCGATGTTCTCTGGAATGCTGTTGCTTCCAATCTACGTGCAGACAATACGAGGGATTTCACCACTGGATGCGGGCTTAATGCTGTTGCCAGGCGCGATTGCCATGGCAATTATGTCACCGATTACCGGAAGATTATTTGATAAATTTGGCGGCCGCGCTATGGCTGTCATTGGTCTGATTATCACGCTTGTGACGAGCTACTATTTCAGCAATCTTTCAATGGAAACGACTTATACTCAACTAATTATCCTTTACACAGTTCGGATGTTCGGCATGTCGATGGTCAATATGCCTGTTAACACAAATGGACTAAACCAATTGCCAGCACGTTATTATCCACACGGCACAGCAATGAACAACACCTTGCAGCAGGTTTCCGGTGCAATTGGAACAGCCTTGTTGGTGACGGTGATGTCAATGCGTGCAGAATCTTATGGAAAAGAATTAGCTGCGTCAGCACTCAAAGAAGCTGCAGCTGCGGGTAAAGCTGTTACTCCTGCTGTTCAAGCAGAAATGGAGCAGCAGATTGCGATGCAAGCGATGCTTCAGGGAATCAATGACGCATTTTTTGTCACTGTATTTTTATCAGCGATTGCGTTGGTCCTTGCATTCTTTATCAAACGCGCAACACAGGCGGAAGACACCATTGGCAAAAAAGCTCCTGCAAAGAAACATTCACAAAAATTGGTTAATAACTAATCATTTTGCCCCTGGACTCCAGGGGTTTTTGTATAATAAAAAGTGGATAAATTATAAAGGATAGGGAGAATAATTATGGAAGAAATCTCTGCAATGCTCGCACAAAAACAGCTCGATGCGTATAACAAACAAAATTTAGAAGAGTTTTTATCAGTGTATAGTGAAAATGTAGTAATCATGGAATTTCCGAGTAACGAGGTAACCACCAGAGGGATAGAGGAAATGCGGGCCAGATATGGCAAGCTTTTTAAAAATCATCCAAATAACCATGCGGAACTTTTGGGCAGGATGGTTCATGGAAACAAGGTTATTGATCATGAACTCGTTACAGGCAGGGAAAATTCCGAGCCGAAAAAAGCTGTTGCCATATATGAAATTAAAGGCGAAAAGATCGTGAAAGTTTGGTTCTTATAATCCCTGCAATAGAATGCCAGCACCTGTATCTGTACAAGGTGCTGGCTTTTTCTTTTGGAGTAATATAGTTTGCATCAAAAATCAGTCAAATAAAATTGTAAAAGCTGCCCATAACCGGTGCAGTAATACCATTATAATTTCATTATCAAGGGGGAATCTATTCTTAAATAAACAGAAGGGTTTTAAAGAAGTGGCAAATCATGAAAACATTCAGTTGACTTCAGCCGAGTTAGCAGCACTCCACCAGAATTACCTTGGAGATACAATGTCTATGTTTGTTTTTGGGCATTTCCTTGAAACGGTAGAGGATTCGGAAATAAAGACAGTGGTGGAACACGCACTGGATATATCAAGACAGCATGTAGAAGGTATTAAAGAAACCTTTGTTAAGGAAAATATTCCTATTCCCATTGGTTTTACAGATCAGGATGTAAACAAACGAGCACCAAGGTTATTTTCAGATCCATTCTATCTGTATTACATCAAGCACATGGCAAGAGGGGGATTGGCTATCTATGGTTTCATTCAGCCCCATATGTTCAGGGATGATATTTTATCTTTTTACACGAAATGTTTGCAGTCAACAATTGAGTTGAATAATGAAGCAACTGACTTATTAAAAAAGAAGGGGCTATCAGTCAGGCCTGCGTATATTCCTTATCCGGACAAAAATGAGTTCATTCATAAGCAATCCTTTTTATCAGGCTTTATGGGTGATAAACGGCCATTGACTGGGATGGAAATCACACATCTCTTTGGGAATATACAAACGAATAAATTGGGGGAAGCACTTGCAACTGGTTTTAGCCAGGTTGCACAATCCAAAAAGGTTACGAAGTATTTTCTGAGAGGGAAGGAAATAGCGGAAAAACACATCAAGGTTTTTTCGGAATATCTTCGTGTTGAAAATCTTCCGGTACCGATGACTTGGGATCATGAGGTATCAAAATCCCAGGAAGCCCCTTTCTCTGATAAATTAATGATGTTCCATTTTGGAATAATGAACTTTTCCGGCAGCGGCAACTATGGAATGTCGGTAGCGGCCAGTCAAAGAAAGGATATTGCAGCAATTTACGCTCGTTTAAACGCAGAAATCTTATTATATGCTGAGGACGGGGCAAACATCATGATTGATGAGGGATGGTTAGAACAGCCACCACTCGCAGCAGATCGCAATGATTTGGCTAAAACATAGCAAATTTTTTTGATCTCGGATTAAAACCGCAGCTAGAAAGACAATGGAGGGAGGTGAATATCGTGAGAAAAGATAAGATGGAAGGGGCTTATGAGAATGAAGTAGCCAAGTTATTCGGACTGGATGAAGAAACGAGCCTGCAATCCGTCAATTTTGCCACAACTGAAAACCGCTTGTTAAATGAACATTTCCAGGAGGAACAGCAATAATAAATAAAAGCCAGGCTTATAGCCCAGCTTAATTTTGGCGGTTTGCCAGGACGGCATCCGCTTTATGCTGTTGTTGGAATTGCTCAAGCATCTGACTTGATATAGCTGTATTGCCTGAAGGGTTCGGGTGCACTCCATCACTAGCCAGGAATTCCAAATTATCGCTGTTGATGACATTCGTAGTTTGTACCACAATGGAAGACGATGTACCTTTTGCAGCTTCGTAAATCATTAAATTCCACTTTGGAAGAAGTTTATCCGCAAGAGAATAAAATTGATGATCGGCTGGCATCGGGTTATAAAGCTCAAGAAGGACGATTGTCGCCGAAGGATTCAACTCACCAATTTTTGAAGTGATCTCCGCAAGGTTTTGTGAAAAACCTTCTTGCAGACTTTCAAAGGATTTTAGCGCACTATAGATATCGCTTTTTTTTACTGCTTTGAGAATGTCATTGCCACCAACATTAACGGTAATGAGGTCAGCTTCCTTGATCGCTTCGTCATACGCACCATCCTGAATGAGCAGATTTAACCTCTCACTTGTTATCCCGATCACTCCTTCGTTTTGTGAAAGAACTTGTTTGCCAGTTTCAGCACCGAGTTGGGTGGAAAATTGACTGATGAAATTCTCTTCCTCTGGAATACGGTAACCACGTATGATTGAATCACCGAGAGCGAGATGGTTAATGGTACTGTCTGGAATTGTTCTATAGTAATCTATATAAGTGAGCTTATTTGTCTTTTCAACAGAAGGCGCAGTTTCCTGCTTGATTTTATTGATTTGGTATTGGGGATAGTAAATCCACGCGGAAAACGACAGGACGGCAAGCAGGGACGAAAGCAGTAGAATTTTTATGATTTTCATGTTGATTCACTCCTCGATATACTTCTATTGTATCAAGGATTTAGAAGGAAATAATTAGGGGGGTATTTCCATTTTTAAAAATAGTGATAATATTTAGGGATACGAAAAAAATTCCGTTATCGGAAAGATATTTTGTTATAATTATATAATTAATATATTCAAGGAGTACACAGATGTACCAGACTTTTTCGACAAAGGAAAAAATAAAACAGATTTTTGTCATGTTGATCCCGATCTTGATTACACAATTAGGGATGTTTTCAATGGTCTTTTTTAATACCATCATGTCAGGAAAATATAATTCTTCAGACCTTGCTGGTGTGGCCATCGGGTCATCGATTTGGAGCCCGGTCTTCACCGGTCTCAGCGGGATACTCCTTGCTGTTTCGCCAATTGCAGCCCAGCGCTTTGGGGAAAAGAAGGGGAAAGAAGTTTCATCGATCCTCACTCATGGAATATATTTGGCATTGATCATTGCAGTAATTGTCATCATTTTAGGTGTTTTTCTGCTAGATCCTATATTAACAGCGATGAACCTGCCTGAAAGTGTACACGAAACAGCGTTCCGCTACCTGGCTGGATTAGGATTTGGAATCATTCCATTGTTTATTTTTAACGTATTAAGATCATTCATTTATGCACTCGGAAAAACTAGAGTGGTTATGTATATCCTCCTGATGTCGTTACCAATCAACTTCTTCTTGAACTATGTCCTGATTTTCGGTCATTGGGGTTTTCCTGAATTAGGAGGAGCCGGAGCAGGTTATGCTACTTCAATTACTTATTATCTGATTGCGGGATTGACGGCAGCAGTCATTATCAAGCAAAAACCATTCTCGGATTTTGTCGGTTTGAAATACTTCAAGGAATTTTCCGGTGAAAAAGTGAAGGAAATCCTCAAAATAGGGGTCCCTATGGGTTTATCAATCTTTTTCGAAACAAGTATGTTTGCCGTCGTCACGATTTTGATCAGTAAATTCAATATCACGACGATTGCCGCGTACCAGTCTGCTCTAAATATTGTATCCTTTTTATATATGATTCCGATGAGCATCTCTATGGCGCAAACTGTTTTGGTCGGATTTGAAGTCGGTGCCGGCCGTTATAATGATGCCAAAGCCTACAGCTGGATGGGGATTTATCTTGGTGCCATTATTGCAGTTGGTGCCGGATTGCTAGTCGTGCTATTCCGTTATGAGGTAGCAGGATTTTATTCAAATGAACCAGCAGTGATCGCTTTAACTGGACAATTTTTGATATATGCCTTGTTTTTCATGATATCCGACGCAATTCAGGCCACGGCACTCGCAGCATTGCGCGGGTATAGAGATGTAAATATATCCTTTATTATCACCTTGATTGCCTACTGGCTCATCTGCTTGCCGGTTGGCTATCTGCTAGCCCATAATACCGGACTTGGAGCTTCGGGATATTGGGTAGGGCTGACCATCGGATTGCTTGCAGCAGGAATATCCTTGTCACTAAGATTGATATTTATCCAAAAACGACGTTTTAACGGTAACTTGGCAGGGGTGGTATAAAAATGTGTGAGGTTCCTTATTAGGAATCTCACTTTTTTTTGAAAAACTAATATGATTAATCCTATTGTACTGATCAAATTTAAAGGAACCAATCCTTAAAAATTTTATCCTGATTATGGAAAATCGCAGAAGGAATCCAGTCTTTTTGGAGGAATATTATTTTAGGGAGTTGCGGAAAATGAGTTATTTAAAGTTAGCTAATGAAAATTTCAAAAACATTAAAAGTCAGGCGGAGAAAGCGATGGAACAATTGAATCTGGACCAGCTCAATTTTTCTCCAAATGAAGAATCCAACAGTATTGCCATAATTGCAAAGCATATGAGCGGTAATCTTAAATCGAGATTCCGTGACTTTTTGACCTCTGATGGTGAAAAACCAGATCGTAATAGAGATGGAGAATTCAAGGGAACATTTGCGGCGAGGGAAGACTTGCTGACTCATTGGAATGATGGCTGGACTGTGCTTTTTCAGACGCTTTCACAGTTAACGGAAAAGGACTTGGAACAAACAGTCTTAATCAGAAACGAACCGCACACTGCGATTAAAGCCATCCAGCGACAAATTGTCCATCAAGCAACTCATGCTGGGCAGATTGTCTATCTAGCAAAGATGATCAAAAATGAGGAATGGAATACAGTCAGTATTCCTAAGGGTCACTCTCAGCAATTCAACGAAAAAATGATGGGGATGTCAAAAAAAGAAGAGACCCGCTAGTAAAAAAGACGGGTCCTTCTTAAGAATTAGTTGCATGTTTCTTTGGCTTATATTTAGACAATTGAAAACGGATGAAGCAGCCTATGCAAAATCCCAGAATTGCAATAAAAGCGGCCAACGCTACCATCACGGTAAATATAAGTCCCAATGCCGTTAAGCCGCTTGCATAGGAAATGATTCCGCCTGCTAAGCAGACAACAGCAATTTTTTGATTGAACTGCTGTTGTTCCCAGTCTTCTGGGATATAATCAGACGTTTGTTTTCGCAGGAAACGTCTGGCGATTCGCATTACCGGATTGTATCCGAACAGCAGTCCTGAAATTCCTGCGACCAGTGGCAAAGTCAAGATCCATTCAATACCTGTTAACCAGGTGCTTACTACACTTAAGACAATGAACCACTGATTGGTTCTTACCAAGGGCCGAGGAATTGAGCGAATCTCAGTAGTCATGTTAAATCCGACCTTTCTTATTGGTTTATATGTATTTTATCTTTATTTCCCTAAAATGTGAAGACTAAAGCAATTAATTTTTCAGAAGTGAATTTTTTAGGAAATATGGAAAAGTATTCCTGAATATAATAGAATGCTGGTTTTAAATATAAATAGAAATGATGGGGGAAACATGGGGAGAAATTTGAAGGTCATTTGGTTTTTATTTTTTGCGGCATTCATTGGATTAGCTGGCTGTTCACAACCAATTGCAGAGAAAGCTGGAACGGAAAAAAAGGGGATTGAACAGGAGGGCAAGACAGGAAGTGAAGATGAAAAAAAGAAAAGGAGGCAGCTGAACAAGAAGAAGAAGAAGAAGAAGAAGCTCGACCAATAGTAGTGAATATAATTGAGCCTACCACTCAAGAAGTGATCAGGTCACTTACACCGGTTGAAATGGGTTACGGAAGCGATGATGAGAAGTTTAGAGCTGAATTGGAACAATGGGCTCGAGAATTGGCTCGCGGAAATGATGCGACACCAGGTTACTATCAACGGATGATTCCAGATAAACTTGGTCCGGATGGCCAGGTGATAAAAGGGAGTCCATTGATTATTCTGGAAGAATCTGAGCTGGTTGAAAGCATCATCCAGGCTTCAGAAATTGGGGGGAACGTCGAGCTTCCGCTTTATGTAACGGCAAGCGGATATGAAATCGATGATGCTGCCCTGCTCGGCGAGGTTATTGTAGGAAAGTATACAACCTATTTTAACGCTGGGGTTGCGGGCAGAACAAAGAATATTGAGCTGTCAGCGGAAGCAATCAACAATGTCATCCTAGGCGCAGGGGATGTGTTTTCCTTTAATACAACTGTCGGGCCGAGCGACGAAGCTCATGGCTATCAGCCTGCTGAGGAAATTGTCAACAAAAAGCTGGTTATGGGGATAGGAGGCGGCATCTGCCAGACTTCTTCAACTTTGTATAATGCTGTGGATGTTCTTGGTGTTGGTTATGTGGAGAAACATCATCATTCCCTATCTGTAGGCTATGTTCCTGAAGGAAGGGACGCAACGGTTTCCTATGGAGGCAAGGATTTCAGGTTCGAGAACACAACAGGCGTGCCACTTTTACTGAAAGCAATAGTAGGAAAAGGTACTTTGACCGTAGAAGTGAGGACATCCAAGGAATATGAAACCCAAATGAAAAAAGGCATTTAACAGTCTTAAATCAATTCCGTCAAAAGGCGTAGAAAGAATCAATCTGATGGTGAATGTTTCCATTCTTCAATTCCCTTATTCTTGAATTAAGAACAAGGGAGGCGAACCATATGGATATGAGCTTTAGAATATATCTGGAATACAAAGAAAGAAGAAATGAAGCGGAAAGATGATTTTCGAGAAACATATAAACTTTATCAAGAATTTAAAAGGTTTAGCTGGAACAATGCTTTTAGGAGGGAGAATAGATCAAAGTAATAAAGTATTTATTTTATACAGCAGGTTTTATCATTTTGTTGATTGTTATTGGTAACCTTCAGCAAAGCTTTGAGAATATTGGAAAGGAGACCTTTAGGCTCTATCCATGGAGTTTCATTGCTGTTATATTGTATTTTCCTATCGGCGTTTATCTAGGAATACCAGGGTTACTGAAGGAATATCAAAAGAATGGAAGCTGGAAGTTCAACTGGGTTAAGATTATTGTCATTACTTTGCCGCTGATCTATTTTTCATTCTTCTGGTTCATTCCAACCTCTTATCCGATACCAGATTTAATGGTAGGATCCCATTCAACGTTTAAACTGGCGATGATTGCCTCAGGGATTGTTTTCATGAATAGCATTACAAAACAAAACAGCGGCTGAAATTTGCCGCTGTTTTGTATTAGGAAGTCCGTCTCTTTTCATTTACATTGACCAACAATCCGCGTTTGATCCAATAATCAAAATTATCAACAGGAAATACACATCGATTCTCAGCGTTACTCATTTTTATGATGACGCTGCTATCTGAAACCTCTAAAACCTTCAGTCTGTCAGAGTTGTACATATTCGGCAAAAAGCCATTACGGATTTCAAACTCCATGTTATTTTGATAGTCCATAAAAAAACCTCCAAGATTTCTTCATGGAAATAATATTTGCCAATAAGTGATGATTTATCCAACTAATTACCTAAAAACCAAACAGGAGAAATTAGCAACGCCATAAGAAAAAGCAAGAGGGGGAAATCCCTCTTGCTTTTGCTCTTTCTTTTGACAGCTTTTCTCCTGCTGAAGCCAAATCTGTCACAAGTTGCTCTTTCTTTTGACATCTTTCCTCCGGTTGAAGCCAAACCTGTCACAAGTTGCTCTTTCTTTTGACAGCTTTTCTCTGGTTGATGCCAAACCTGTCAGAAGCCTGAAGTGTTCAATCTCCTAATTCTTCAACACATTGAAATACCTTGCTTCTGGATGGGAGAAAACGAGAGCCGTTACTGATGCCTCGGGTTCCATCATGTATCCATCGGTCAAATGGATTCCGATGTCTTCTGGTTTGATCAAGTTGAAGAGCTTACGCTGATCTTCCAGATCGGGGCATGCAGGATATCCGAATGAGAAGCGCTGGCCTTGATACTTGGCTGCAAAACGGTCTTTCATTGTCATATCCGGGGTGTCAGGAAAACCCCAGCGATCGCGGATTTGGCGATGGATCAGTTCGGCGTAACCTTCTGCACTTTCAAGGGCAAGGGCCTGGAGTGCGTGGCTTTCCAGGAATCTTCCTTCATTTTTTAGTTGTTCTGCAGCCTGGCGAATTCCTGCACCTGCTGTGACAGCGAACATTCCGACGTAGTCCTTTTTGGAATCACCCACGGACCGAACGTAATCTGCCAGGCAAAGGCCGGGAGCAACCTCCTGACGCGGAAAATCAAAGGTTTCCAGGATTTGATCAGGTTGCTCTGGATTAAATATATAAAGCCTATTGCCATCCGACTGAGCAGGGAAGAACTGATAAACGGCAGCCGGTTTGATCCAACCATTTGCTTTGGCTTCCTTTAAAAGGCTTTGGACAACTTCATATAGCTTGACTGCCTTATCATTACCCTCAGCAAGCAGATTTTCTACCTTTCCCTTTAATCCAAGATGATGCCCTATAAGCATTTGCTGGTTGATATAGGGCTCAATATGGGACAGGGAGTAGGATTTAACGAGATGCCTTTTCGTATCCTGCGGAATGAATACCGAAGCCTTTGCCGTCACTTTGGGACGCTCCAAAACGGTTGTGGATGATTTTCGCCCTGAGACCGTGAAATCCGGCTTATTCATCGCGGCTTCTTGTTTTGCTTTTTGTTCTGTTAAAAGCTGTTCATACCCTTCCGGTTCGCGGAGTTGATTTGCGATAGACAGCCCGTTCATCGCATCTTTCGCATACAATACTAGTCCGTCATACTCCTTGGCGATCTTTGTATCAGTGAACTTTCTTGATAAAGCGGCACCGCCCACAAGAATAGGAGTGTCAATCCCTGCTTGCTTCATATCATGGGCAGTAAGCACCATCTGCTGTGCCGATTTAACAAGCAGACCAGAGAGGCCAATGATGTCCGGTTTTTCCTTTTTAATCGCTTCAATGAGGGCAGTTGGATTCACCTTGATTCCCAGATCGACCACATCATATCCATTATTGCTCAGGATAATATCAACCAGGTTTTTGCCAATATCGTGAACATCGCCTTTTACAGTGGCGAGAAGCACCTTGCCCTTAGCAGCGGTTGTATCATTTTTCTCCATATGAGGCTCTAAATGAGAGACAGCAGCCTTCATGACTTCAGCACTCTGTAGGACCTCAGCCACAATCAACTGGTTATCATTGAACAGTCTGCCAACTTCCTTCATCCCATCCATCAATGGACCATTGATGATATCCAGTGGGGCAGGGTAGAGGTCCAGGGCAATATCAAGGTCTGGCTGAAGGCCTTCTTTCGTACCCTCAACCACATAGTAGGAAAGTCTTTCTTCTAGTGTCATATCAGGCAGGGTGCTTTTTGTTTCCTTCTTTTTATCACGGTAAAAATCAGTGAATTCCGCAAGTGTCTCATCAGTTGTATTGAATAACAGCTCTTCAGACATTTTAACCTCTTCAGGACTGATAGAAGCAAATCGTTCGAGCTTTTCCGTATTCACAATGGCGTAGTCGAGACCTGCCTGGGTGCAGTGATAAAGAAAAACCGAATTCAATACTTCTCGTCCTACAGGTGGCAGGCCGAAGGAAACATTGCTAATTCCAAGGATTGTTTGCGTTTCCGGGAAAGTTTCCTTGATCATCCTGATTCCATCCACAGTTGCTTTAGCTGAACCAATATATTGCTCATCCCCGGTGCCGACAGGGAAGACGAGCGGATCAAAAATCAAGTCCTGTGCCGGTACTTTATATTTATTGACAAGCAAGTCGTATGATCGTTTAGCAATTTCCAATTTCCTTTCAGCGGAAACACCCATACCCTCTTCTTCAATCGTTCCAACAACGACAGCAGCACCATATTTGTGAATAAGGCGAGCCACAGACTCGAACCGTTCTTCGCCATCTTCCAGATTGATGGAATTGATAATTGCCTTACCCTGGGAATAACTCAATGCTTTTTCTATTACTTCATCATCAGTAGAATCGATTACGAGAGGAGCTTTAACTTTTTTAACAACTTCTTTAATAAATACTTCCATGTCATGAAGCTCATCTCTGTCAGGGTCGGCCAGACAGATATCGATAACATGGGCTCCATTTTTAACCTGGGCCCTTGCAATCTCAGCTGCTTCTTCTATTTTGCCTTCTGAAATCAGCCGCTTGAATTTTCTGGAACCGATTACGTTCGTCCGTTCACCAACCATGATTGGCCTTAGTGTTGGATCGTCATAGATGAATGGCTCGATCCCAGAAACCATATGCAGCTTGTTTTCTTCTGTTTGCCTCGGCGGTCGCTCCTGCATTTTTTCCGAAATCGCCTTTATATGTGCAGGTGTCGTACCACAGCAGCCTCCGACAATATTCAGCCAGCCTTCACCGGCAAAATCAGAGAGCTTCTGAGCGAGCGTGTCAGGCGTTTCATGATATTGACCTTCCTCATCAGGCAGGCCAGCGTTAGGATAACAGCTGACCGCAGAAGTGGAGAGGGAGGATAGTGAACGCAGATGCTCCTGCATGAATTCCGGTCCAGTTGCACAATTCAGTCCGATTGCAATCGGATTCATATGCTGAACAGAAATATAAAATGCTTCGATGGATTGCCCTGCGAGTGTCGTGCCCATTGGTTCAATCGTGGCAGAGATCATCAGAGGAAGCTCTTTGCCACTTTTCTGAAATGCACGCTGGATTCCGGTATAAGCTGCTTTTACATTCAATAAGTCCTGGCTTGTTTCGAGCAACAGCAAATCAACGTTGCCATCGATTAGGCCAAGAGCCTGTTCTTCGTAGGAAGCAGACATCTCTTCAAAGGTTGAACCCCCGGTCACGCTTAGTGTTTTGGTAGTCGGTCCCATAGAACCAGCTACAAAACGGGGCTGTGAGGGAGAGAATGCCTCGTCGGCAGCTCTTCTGGCAATAATAGCTGCTTCCTTGTTGATTTCGTACGCTCTGTGGCCCAGTTCGAATTCGTCCAGGACCAGGCTAGTTGCACCAAAGGTATTTGTCTCAACAATATCTGCGCCAGCCTTAAAGTATTCACGATGGATATTTTCAATAACATCCGGAACGGTCAGGTTCAGCATTTCGTTACAGCCTTCATATTCTTCACCGCCAAAATCCTCCGGTGTCAGGTCTGCCTGCTGGAGCATTGTTCCCATCGCGCCATCCATGATCAGGATTTTTTTCTTCATCTGTTCAGTTAACAAGGTTGACATTTTGTTTCCTCCTCATAAGACGGCTGCTGTATTCATTAGCGTAGCTCGACAACTCGACACTCATTTCATAGTTCATAAAAGGAGTGATCAAATAGATTCCGTTAAACAGTTCTGCTGCAGCCTCAATTAAACCTTTTGTGATCGCTATGCCTTCCTTTTTGGATTGCAGCGGTTCATTATTGAATTTCGCCATGATGTCGAGGATTTCCTGTGAAATCTTGATGCCCGGAACTTCGTTATGAAGGAATTCTGCGTTTCTGCTGCTCGTGAGCGGCATCAATCCAATATAAATAGGGGCATCTATATGCTTTGTTGCTTCATGGACCTCAACAAGCATTTTTTCAGAGTAAACGGGCTGGGTGATGAAATAATCGGCACCAGCACGGATTTTCTTTTCCATCCTAGCCACTGCTTTTTCGATGGAGCGGACATTTGGATTGAAGGCAGCGCCGATCGAAAAAGCACCTTTTTGTCCTAAATCCTTTCCAGAATAGGAAAGACCTTCATTAAACTGCTTGATCATCTCGATTAATTCGAAGGAAGAGACATCAAAAACTGACGACGCACCAGGAAAATCACCTACGCGGGCAGGGTCTCCCGTCACGGCTAACACATCATGAAGCCCAAGCGTATGCAAACCCATCAAATGAGACTGAAGCCCAATGATGTTCCGGTCACGACAAGTAAGATGCACAAGGGGGCGCAAACCGATCTTTTCCTTTACGAGATGTCCGATTGCACCATTTGAGATTCTTGGTGAAGCAAGTGAATTATCAGCTAGAGTAAGGGCGTCTATACCTGTATCCTTTAGTGCTTTTGCTCCTTCAAAAAAACGAGTTGTATCCAGTTTTCGCGGTGAGTCAAGCTCGACAATCACAGAAGGCCGTTCCTTTACCACCTGATCTAGTGGAGCTAAAGGCCTTTTTACGTCAGAAGGAGTGACAATAATCTTTGGCTTCTTCGCAGGGATTTTCTTGTCTAACACTGGTGGCAATCCCTTTAGCTCATCAGCAAATGCTTTTATATGTTCAGGAGTCGTGCCGCAACAACCTCCAATCAGCCTGATTCCCTGATCTCGGAAGCTGCGGGCTGACTTGCCGAAATACTCAGGATTGCCTTCATAGTGGAATTTCCCATCTGTATAGGCAGGCAACCCGGCATTTGGATAGACTGACAGAAATGCCTTTGAAGGAAGCTCTAACTGCTCAAGACTCGAAATCATATGATGGGGACCAAGTCTGCAATTAAGGCCCACAATATCGGCGCCGAGGTCTTCGAGTCTATTAAAAACTTCCTGAAGCGGGGTCTGATCCTGCATAATCCCTATTTCCTGAAGGGATACTTGGGAGATGATAGGCAGGTCGGTCTCCTTTCGGGCAATCTCGAGCACCGTCTCGATTTCTTCCATATCATAAAATGTCTCTAGCAAAAGTCCGTCCACACCCTCAAGGAGGAGACAGTAGAGCTGCTCCCTGAAGCTTCTTTTGATTTCTTCAATCGGGATGGCGGAAGGCCTGATTCCACGGTTGCCGCCAATCGTCCCGAGGACATAGGCATCGGTGCCTGCAGCTTGTCGGGCGAGTCTTACTGCTGCACTATTAATCTCTTTCACCTGATCCTCGAGTCCATATCTTTCAAGTTTTATATAATTCGCTGCATAGGTGTTCGTCTGGATAAGGTCAGCACCCGCGTTTATATAGGCTTTATGGATCCGGATGATGTCATCAGGATGTGAGATGTTCAACTCTTCAAAACAGGTGCCTGCTCCATAAGAGTGGAGGAGAGTACCAATCGCTCCATCGGCGATTAAAATTTCATTTTCCAGGCGTTTCAGGAAACTCATTAGACTTCCTCCTTTTGTGCTTGTAGTGTTCCTATGGAATCCAAAGCTTGCTCAAAGTCCGCGATCAAATCATCAGCGCTCTCAAGCCCGACTGATAATCGAAGGAGACCATCACTGATTCCTCGTTTTTTACGTTCATCCTGCGGCATGGCTGCATGTGACATTTTTGCCGGGTAAGAGAGGATGGATTCTACAGCTCCAAGGCTGACTGCAAACACAGGCAGTCTTACTTTTTCTATAAATCTAGCTAAAACCTCGGCATTTTCAAGCTCAAAGGATAGTACAGCCCCTGGACCATAGGCCTGCTGAAGCTGAAGTTTTGACTGCGGATGACCCGAAAGACCAGGGTAATAGACCTTCTTAATTAAAGGCTGTTCTTTTAAAAATCCAGCGATTTTCACTGCACTTTCCTGTGATTGTTTCATTCTGACAGACAAGGTCTTAATCCCTCTCATGACAAGCCATGCATCTTGGACTCCCAGTACTGCTCCGAAAGAGTTCTGCAGGGAATAAAGTCTGTTTGCTAATTCTTCATCCTTAACTACCGCCAGACCTGCGACCGTATCACTGTGGCCAGAAAGAAACTTTGTAGCGCTGTGAAGGACAATATCAGCTCCAAGTTCAAGCGGACGCTGCAAGTAAGGTGTCATAAAAGTGTTGTCGACAAATGTATAAGCACCATGTTTCTTCGCAATTTCACTGACAGCTTGTATATCTGTCACCTTTAACAGGGGATTAGAAGGTGTTTCTGCATATAGTAAAGTAGTATTTGGTCTAATCGCTTGTTTTACCGCGTCAAGGTCGGTCATGTCCACAAAAGTATGCTCAATTCCAAAGCGGTTCAAAACCTGTGTGACCATCCGGTAAGTGCCGCCATAAACATCATCGGTGACAACCACGTGATCTCCCTGTGAAAGAAGCAAAAATGCAGTTGAGATGGCAGCCATTCCAGAAGAAAAAGCAAAACCTCGTGTACCGCCCTCGAGCTCGGCGATTATTTCCTCAAGTGCCTCTCTGGTAGGATTAAGACTGCGGCTATAATCATATTTTCCGAATTTGTCTGCCGACGGCTGGTGGAAGGTTGACGCGTGCTGGATCGGTACGCTAACCCCACCGGTTGCTGGATCGAATTTATGCTTGTTATGTAGAAGTTGGGTTTCGAATGTATATTGGTGACTCATATTGCTCCTGCCTCCTGGCGTGCCTTTTTGAAGGCTTCTTCTAAATCCTTTTTTAAATCCTCAACATTCTCGATTCCCACAGAGAACCGCAGCAGTCGGTCACAAACACCTGTTTGTTCGCGTATTTCCACTGGTATATCAGCATGTGTCTGTGTTGCAGGGTAAGTAATGAAACTCTCAACACCACCAAGACTTTCGGCAAAAGTGATTGTGGAAAGACTTTTTAAAAATGGATTAACCATGACAGGGGAGTGTACCCTGAAAGAAATCATTCCGCCCCTGCCAGGATACAGGACATCTCTCACTGCATCATGTTCTTGTAAATAACCCACAAGTTCTCTGGCATTTTGCTCGTGGCGTTCCATCCTTAATGCAAGAGTCTTCATTCCACGGATGAGGAGCCAGGAATCGAAAGGACTTAATACCGCACCGCCGCCATTGTGATGAAGGAATAGAGAATCACATAACTGCTGTCCCCTGGCGACGATCAGCCCTGCAAGGACATCATTGTGACCGCCAAGATATTTTGTTGCACTGTGAATCACGATATCTGCACCTAAAGTCAATGGTTTTTGCAGCAGGGGAGTGTAGAAGGTATTATCAACAATCAACAGAATACCGTTTTCTTTTGCGATGTTTGCGATTGCTTCAATATCAGCTTGCTCCATCAGCGGATTCGTCGGGGTTTCCACAAAAAGAGCCTTCGTCTTTTGCGTGATGGTCGATTTGATTTCATTTAAATCAGCCATGTCAGCATATGTACTATTTAATCCCCACTTTTTGAAACCCTGCTCAAGAAGCCGGTAAGTTCCTCCGTATAAATCCTTAGAAACAATCCATTCATCTCCGTGCTCGAATAGTGAAAGAACCGTCCAGATTGCTGCCATACCGGAGCTACAGGCAAATCCGCGGTCACCTTCCTCGAGATCAGCGATTGCCTTCTCAAGAATTTCCCGAGTAGGATTTCCCGTGCGGACATAATCATAGCCGCTGGATTGGCCAATCCCTTCGTGGCGGTATGCCGTGGTTAAATAGATGGGGGGATTGACTGCCCCTGTTGTTGTTTCACTCCTGTTGCCAAGCTGCGCTAACTTCGTATCGATTTCTGCCAATTTACTCACTCCTAATGGTTGTAGTCAGACGGCAATTTTTGTTTTATGAGTAAAGACGAAATTTACGACTTTTAAAAAGACCAATTCCCGCAAAGCTTCAGAAAGACGGTGCGGGGAGTCCCTTATAAAACAAAAAAGCCTTCTTAAGAAGAAGACTTTTACAGATGATAGCCATTCTTCTTATCTGCCAAGTTTTAAAAACTTGCTGGAATTAGCACCTTTTCAACAAGGAAAGTTGAAGGTTGCTGAAGCTTCACAGGGCCAGGACCCTCAGCTTCTCTGGATAAGATTTCATATTATTGAATTATTAAATTTCTCTAAATATTACAGCTGTTATGAAAGAATGTCAATCATTTTGTTAATGCGGTAAAGCAAATAGGTAAAAGATCCTTGTGGTTTAATATCTGGCAGGGCATAGTGATTCTATTCAGAGAGCTTTCCAGATTATTGGGGCAAAGCTCAAGATTCCGTTTTTATTGTGACAGCTTTTCTTGTTCTGGAGCCAAAGTTGTCAAGATTCTGCTTTTATTATGACAGCTTTTCTGAATCCGGAACCAAAGTTGTCAAGATTCCACCGTTATTATGACAGCTTTTCTTGATCAGAAGCCAAAGTTGTCAAGATTCTGCTTTTATTATGACAGCTTTTCTGAATCCGGAACCAAAGCTGTCAAGATTCCGCCAGTATTATGACAGCTTTTCATGATCCAAAGCCAAAGCTGTCAAGATTCCGCCGTTATTATGACAGCTTTTCTGAATCCGGAGCCAAAGCTGTCAAGATTCCGCCAGTATTGTGACAGCTTTTCATGATCCAAAGCTAAAGCTGTCAAGATTCCGCTGTTATTGTGACAGCTTTTCTGGATCCGGAGCCAAAGCTGTCAAGATTCCGCCAGTATTATGGCAGCTTTTCATGATCCAAAGCCAAAGCTGTCAAGATTCCGCCGTTATTATGACAGCTTTTCTGAATCCGGAGCCAAAGCTGTCAAGATTCCGCCAGTATTGTGACACCTTTTCATGATCCAAAGCCAAAGCTGTCAAGATTCCGCTGCCTCATAATAAAAAACTGGCTCACATTAATAAATGAGCCAGTCTGACTAAATATAGAGCTATTAATATACTCCTACTGCATCAAATGCTTTATTGACAGCATTGACTTCTGCAGAAGCTGAACCATACAGGTCTGTTGCAGCTTGTACCAATCCTGCACGTGCCTGGCTGAAGTTCGTTGAAGAAGTGAAATACACTATATTTGCACGGTAGAAGATCGCGCCCATTTTATCTGTTCCAACACCCGGGACCGAAACTCCATAATGTGAACCGCCTTCACTTAGAAGGTATGCTGCTTTATTGATGATTCCGCTGTTGATATGGACTCCGCCATTATCGGAAGTGCCAGTGTAACGAACAGAGTAGTGATCCGGATCACCGTATTTAGTTGGGTCGCTCATTGAACGTAGGGCATCACCAGCTTTATTTGGTGTGTAGATGTCTTCGCCGATTTCAAAATCAGGATCATTATTATCATGGAATTCAGCAAGTGTGCCGAAGATATCGGATATTGCTTCGTTCAAAGCACCAGATTCATACTGATAAACAAGGTCGGAACTGAAGTCAGTAACAGCATGAGTCAGTTCATGCGCCACAACATCAAGCCCACCAGAAAGCGGAATGAAGGTTGTGCCGTCTCCATCGCCATACACCATTTGCTGGCCATTCCAGAACGCATTGTTATAGCTTCTGCCGTAATGAACAGTAGATTTCAACGCTGCACCATTGTTGTCATATGAATTGCGGCCAAAAGTATTTTTATAGTAATCATAAGTGAGTCCTGCATAATAGTGAGCATCTACAGCTGCACCGTCATAAGCAGCGTTCAAATTATTATCAGCGTCCACCCATAGGGAACCAGGAGTTCTCTGCCTATTTTTAGCGTCATAAGTGAACACACCATTTCCGCGAGTATTGTCCTGCAAATAATATGAGCCATTTGAAAGAAGAGTGTTCAATGTCTTCGTGTCACCCAGCACTCCAACACCAGAACCAACAGTGTCACTTCCGTTTAAAGAAGGATTGTTTTTGCCAGCAGTATGAATAGCGTTGTATTTATTGATAATTTCTCCTGTAACAGCGTTGACAAAGTACTGGTAATTCCCTGGTTCTGGACTCAGGAAGTTCAGTGTTACATGGTATGCGTACACAGCTTGATCCTCAGAAGGGTAAACGACCAATTCAGCCGAAGGAGTTACTTCGTAATTTGGCTTGTAGCCCAAATCCGCTTCAGCTGTGGCAATTGCATCTTTTTGTGATTTCTTGTTAGATGCTTTTACAAGCTTGTCGCCCAGTCCTTTGCTGACTGTTCCGCTAAACACCTTAAGTACTCCATTTTCATCGACTTTTGCAGCCTGAGTAGCTCCCCATACAGGAACACCATTATAGATCTGCTGCAAGCGGACAACATCTCCACCCAGCTTGTCTGCTTCCTGTGATGTAACAATGAAACTATCATTTGTGCCAAGGTTGTATTTTCCTTTCGAAGCTTTCAGGTACCCAAGAACAACATCTTTTGCTGCTTTCTCTGAAGGATTAGTCAGCTTGCCGGCCACAAATTCAGGTGCGCCGTGGTTTTTCGTAAACTTCTCGGATGGTGAATCTGCAGATGGTGCGGCAAAGCCTGTTGCTGCAACCAATCCGCTGATTGCCAGACTTGCTGTCAAGCTTAGGGAAACGACTTTCTTTTTCAAATATACTCCTCCTAAAATCAAATTCTATCTAATAAAATTAGTAGATTATCATATTTATACTTTAATAGTCTGAACATTTCAATAACTAAGTCTAAAATTGTCGAATCAGCATGTTGGGAAAATTCCTGGGGCAAATTTTTAATAAAAGTAATCAGAATTTATTGACTAATTTGTCAATATATTTTTATTATTAAGTTGTAGTACCAACTCATAAAAAAGGAGGTTAATAAAATGAATTCTTTATGGTTAGCTGTGATCGGAATGATTGTGTTTGCGATCGGATACCGCTTCTATTCTAAATGGGTAGCAGAAAAGATTTACCGTCTTGACCCGAACTATGTCACACCGGCGCACCAGTATTCGGATGGAGTAGACTTTGTTCCAACGAAGAAAATGATCCTTTGGGGTCACCATTTTACGTCCGTTGCCGGGGCAGCACCAATTGTTGGGCCGGCGATCGCTGTCTATTGGGGATGGCTTCCTGCATTCCTCTGGGTTACCTTGGGCACGGTCTTCGCAGCAGGTGTTCATGACTTCGGAACTCTTGTCCTTTCAGTCAGGAATAAGGGACAGTCAGTCGGTACAATCACAAATAAGCTAATTGGCAAACGTGCAAAAATTATGTTCTTATTCATTATTTTAATACTTGTTTTGATGGTCAACGCCGTTTTTGCATGGGTTATTGCGAACTTGTTTGTAAAATTCCCCGCGAGTGTTCTATCGGTATTCCTTCAAATACCACTTGCGATTTGGATTGGTTATGCAGTTTATAAAAAGAAGAAGGGGATGCTCGTACCTTCCCTGATTGCATTAGCTGTCATGTATGGTGCCGCTATCCTGGCCAGCCGCGTACCGGCATTGCAAATTGATCTTGTGAGATATTTTGGCGGGGCGGATAGTACCGTCATGTTTAGTCTAAGTGGTGTATCCATGGCTTTCTTAGTCTGGATTGTCGTCCTGATGGTTTATGTTTACATTGCATCAACACTGCCAGTCTGGAAGCTCTTGCAGCCTCGTGATTATATCAATTCGCACCAGTTGGTTGTAGGTTTATTCATTTTATATGCAGGACTCATTTTCCTTCAGCCAAAGGTTACAGCTCCAGCAATGAATGCTGCAGCTACTGATGTTTCCTGGTTCCCATTATTGTTCATCACGATTGCCTGTGGTGCCATTTCTGGATTCCATGGACTTGTTTCTTCTGGAACATCCTCTAAGCAGCTGGAAAAAGAAACAGATGCCCGCTTTGTTGGTTATCTTGGTGCAGTTGGGGAAGGTGTCCTTGCCTTGATCGCCATTATCGCGGTTATCACTGTATTTGCGACAAAAGCTGATTTTACTGCTGCGTATTCAAGCTTTGCCGCTGCAAGCGCAGGTGGGCTTGGCAACTTCATCAATGGTGCTGCCCAGCTTGCTACCGGCATCTGGATTCCAGCAGACATCGCAAGGACGATTGTTTCCATCATCGTCGTCAGCTTTGCCGCTACCACTTTGGACACGTCAGTAAGATTGATGCGTTATATCATCGCTGAAATCGGAAGCGAGTACAATGTCCAGGCACTGACAAAGACTCATGTGGCTACAACTGTTGCGGTTGTTTCCAGTGCGGCGCTAGTATTATTGCCAAAAGGGCCTAACGGATTCGGTTCTGGCGGATATCTATTGTGGCCATTGTTCGGAACGAGCAACCAGCTTTTGGCCGGAGTCAGCCTGCTGCTTGTTTCCATCTGGCTGAAGCGTCAGGGAAGGAATTACCTGGTAACCTTCATCCCAATGGTGTTCGTATTCTTCATGACACTTTGGGCAATGATTCAGCAGGTCGTTTTCCAGTGGTCTGGTTATGGAAGCGGCGAGCTGAATATGCTGCTCTTTGGTATCGGAGGACTGATCCTGATCTTTGTATTCTGGATCATCATCGAAGCAATCGCAGCCTTCAGCAGGAATAATCAACCGCCATTAAGCAAGGAAATGTAATGAAGTGGAGGCCGGGCGACCGGTCTCTATTGTCATTTTTAGAAAGCGCTGTTTTCGTATAGATTGTTGTTAAAATCCTAAAGCCGATTTTAACGTAATAAAAAGCCATTTTGCAGGTCGGTACTAAGTTTGCATGCTCTTTTCTCATAAAAAGTGTCAGCTTTACGAAAAAAATAGGTCTTGAAATCCTATTTTGTATTCAAAAGCAACAAAGTTTGAGAAAAGAGCCTTAGAAAGAGAGGAATTCGCGATGGGTTTCTACGAACAATTAAAGCGTGCAATAGCTGTCTATGATGAGATTCTCAGACAGCCGCACAGGACAGAAATTGCTCGTGAATTAAGAGATGAAGAGGATCTGTTTATGTTGTTGTGCTTTTCAGAAATGCTCGGTCTGCCCAACCCGGCATTTTACTACACACTTGAACTATACCCTGTCATCATCGAGCGTTTTCATGATTGGCATCTGAGGGCCGGGATGGAAAAATCCCCGCTTGAAGGAATACGCTGCTGCTAGGAGGAAGTGTTATGGATATGCTGGAAAAGAAGATCTATTTTATTGGTGGAAAAGGCGGTGTTGGCAAAAGTACAACATCCGCGGCAATGGCGCTTTTACTTGCGCAAAAAGGAAAGAAGATACTGCTGGTTTCAACAGATCCCGCCCATAATACAGGCGATTTATTTCATCGTAACCTCAGCGGGGGAAAAATCGAAAGAGCAACGGAGAATCTTGACGTACTGGAAATTGATTCGGAACAGGAATCAAGGAATTACATCAATGGAGTAAAGGGAAACCTGAAAGGCCTGGTCAAAGCGACGATGCTGGAGGAGGTCAACAGGCAGATCGATATGGCAGCATCCTCGCCTGGGGCAGAAGAAGCCGCGCTGTTTGACAAAATCACCTCATTGATTCTTGAGGAAATCGCAAACTATGACGGTATTGTTTTTGACACAGCACCTACTGGACATACAATTCGGCTTCTGACACTTCCGGAATTGATGGGCGTCTGGATGGACGGGCTGTTGGAACGGCGTAAAAAAGTGAACGAGAATTACGCACAGTGGATGAATGATGGTGAAATCGTTGAAGACCCTTTATATGAAAAGTTGAATGAACGAAAAAACCGCTTCAAGCGTGTAAGGGAAATCCTGCTGGATGATACCAAAACACAGTATGTGTTCGTTCTTAATGCTGAAAGGCTTCCAATCCTCGAAACCGCCAAGGCAATTGATACTTTGCACGAGCATGGAATACATGTTAACTCAATCGTAGTCAATAAGGTCATTCCAGATGAAGCAGATGGAAGGTTCATGGAGCAAAGAAGAACGAACGAGAGAGTGTATCTTGATGAAATTAAAGACAAATTTAAGAATCAGAGACAAATTTTCTTGCCGCTCCTTGAGCACGATATTTCCTCGCTGGCCACACTGGAACTTATATCAGGCCTTTTAGGAAAACAAATCGATTATCATTTAAATCATCGTTAAAAGTGGTGTTTTCATTTTATTTATTAGGGTTATATAAAAACACGGATAAATTTTAAAGCAGTATGGAAACTAAATTTAATTGGAAATTGTAATATAGAAAGGGGCACTAGAATGAGGCGAATCTTTCCCGGCTCGATTACAGCGTACAGTCAGTTCGGACATTTGAAGGTCCCTAAGAGTATTAGAAATATTTGTCCAGATTGCAAAGACAAAGTTGAGTTTGTCCTAAAATCGACTTATCAGAGCAGCAAACATGGATTGATGACGGAAGGTGCTTGCCCTTCATGCAAACAAAGTGTTCCGTTTATAATCATTACAAAAGAAAAAGAGACACAGCCTGATGTGTACATATATGATCCCCAGAGCTCGACAGATCCGTCAAGCCAGATTCAACACATTCCCAGAATACCTGAAGAATTGGTCAGGTCCTATAAATCTGCGGTCAGTGTTCATCTTTCGAAAGAGAATGGAGCGACTGCTGTACTGGCCAAGCGGGTCCTAGAAAATGTACTTAAAAACTTTTTAGGCGATAAAGTTAAGGGCCTTACTCTTGACCAGCAATTCGAAATTCTTCCGGACCATATTAATTTAGTAAAACCAGTCACCTCATTAGGTCCATTGATGGCTTCTGAAGGCGGACTTCACAAGATGCTTGAGCTGGAATCTGAGATGGATGATGAAATGACAGAACTAACAATGGATTTATTGGAGGATTTGATTCAATACCTATTCGTATTGCCTGGAAAAATAGAAATGACCCGAGAACAAATTGAAAAAAAGTTAAATTGATTTGACTTCAAGCAGCTTCCGAGGGAGGCTGTTTTTTTGGTATAGTAGGAGGGGTAAAAGGGGGATCAGCTGTGAATTACATAAAAAACTTTAGTGTGATATTTGCCATCCTGATGGCATTTTTTATTTTACCAAACCTGGTTTCGGCGCATAATGGTTCACGGGATGAATTGGGCGGCCATTTCCGCAATTCCGATTGTATGTATTTGCTTCATGAACCGACGTCGATTGCGAAAAGCGCAGCCAATATTGGCGAGCTGCTCAGATTGATTAATCAGTATAACAGTAATTCTGATTGTGCAGCCGGACTCACTGAGGAAAAAGTCGATTTGGAAGGGTATACTTTCTCAGAAGCAGGAAATGCTGCGTCAGAATCTAATCAGTCTGCAGGCGAAATGCCTAAAGCTGAAGTTTCTACCGGCAAATTGCAGCTTGGAAAAATGTATGAAGCAGAATTGTCAGCTTGCACAGACGGTGATACGGCTGTGTTTACAATCAACGGCAAGGACTATAAAACACGTTTTCTCTATATTGATACTCCTGAAAGCACAAGGACGAAGGAACCATTCGGACCTGAAGCGGCACAGTATACATGTTCCTTTTTAAAGCAAGGGAAAATTAAACTTGAGACGGATGGCGGGAACCTTTTTGATAAATATGATCGACTTCTTGCCTGGGTTTGGGTAGGAGACAAGCTGCATCAGGAGGAAATTACTAAGGCAGGATTAGTCGAAGACTTTTACGACTATGACAGCTATAAATATGAAAATCGCATCTGGTCGGCGATGGATTATGCAAAAGAAAGTGGAAAAGGCATATATGCAGGTACGGATACTCCAGAAGAGAGAAATGAACAATCACAAGAGCAACCTAAGAAGCAGGAGCAACAGACAAAAAATGAAAATGAAGAAAGCCAACAGGAGAATCAACCTGATAGCAATGAAGAAGATACCGAAGTAACAGACCAACAGCGTGAATCGAAACAAGAAACCGAAAAGGCTGAAACAGCTGAAGAAGAGTTTGACTGCAGCTTTTTAAGCGGCCTATTATACACTTTGTTATTTTACCTCATCGTTCCCATAAAGAAGGCGATGGGCAAGCGGACGCTGATCGCTCACAGGTTGTGGAGCAAAAAATGGCCGCTCAACCTGTTACTTGGCTTAATTTATGCTTTCCTATGCTACATCACCTTGCTGCTATTGTTGGTGGAAGTCCTCCACCTTTTCAAAAATAAAAAGCGCAAGCGAAAATGACGGACATAATTCAATGTGTAATCTGAAAAACTGTCCGTCATCCAGGTCATGACGGACATAAATCGCTAGAGAATCGAGAAAACTGTCCGTCATCAAGGCCATGACGGACACAAATCGATGGAAAATCGGAAAAAATGTCCGTCATCCAGGTTAAGACGGACATAAATCGCTGGAGAATCGAGAAAACTGTCCGTCATTGAGGCCATGACGGACACTAATCGATGGGAAATCGGAAAAATTGTCCGTCATCAAGGCCATGACGGACACTAATTGATGTAAAACCGGGAAAACTGTCCGTCATCCTTTATGGGTGGCGTTTTCTATTTTAGCAAGAACCCAGCTTTTCTTATGGTGCCGCGATCTTCAATATCTTGAAGAAATCATCCCGATTATATGCCTCGTAAAGTAATGTTTCATGATTGAAAATGGCGTAATACGGCAGCGAATCGATTTTCAAATCAGGAAATTGCCGGCGTGCTTCCTCAAGGTTGTTAACCTTCAAAGAATGTGCCTTATGTACATATTTGTTATTTACCTGTTCAAGAGCCCAATTTTCCTGCAGCGCTTCTGGTTTATACAGTTCTAGTACGGCCAAGTAGCCTGGTTCTTCGGCAAGTTGTGCCTGATAAGCAACCACTTCTTCAATGATTAATGGAAAAGCATAATGATAGACTTGATCTCCGCTGGAGGCCTGAATGATTACTGTACTTTGGCCAGCCACATTGTTAAAAGTATAGGTATTATCAAAAAATGTTTCAAATGGAAGGTTCCCCATCTCCAAATCTCCATGTCCCTTTGAGCGGTAGATGGAAATATTGTCAATTCCGGCTTTTTCGGGAAAAGTGATCTTCATTTCGCTGAATGGCTTCACGCTGACAGGCAGCAGATCATGGAACAGGATTGGTGGCTCATCCTGGTCGACGACAGGTCCGGTGCCTTTTTCTACCCAGGCAAATGTACCTGATTTATATAATACTTCCTGGCCTCCAACGGTTATTACTGCTACTGGAATGCTAAATGACGGTTCTTTTTCCTGTTCTGGCATAAGGGTTCGGAATCCATCTATGGTGAGGATCAGCAATATAGCTAATAGGACGATTCCATACGGAAGCCATTTACTTGTCATGGTTAGTATTCTTTGAAGTTAGCATCTTTTCAATTTCCTCATCCGTTGGCGGTGGTAACACTGGGTTTAGATGACCACTCAACTTATCGATTTTCTTATGCAGTCTTACTACATCAATGAGTATGAACAACAGTAAAACAATGGATAACAACGTCAACATAAAAAACACCTCACTTTTTTTCAATATAAAACAAAAGGCATGGAATAGAAAGGTGAAATTGGATAAAATTTGCGCTGCGCACTGGATTATTATACTATCTTAGGGAGTACGAATGGTGGTGTTGCAGTGGAAATTACAAAGCATTTATTAATGAATCTCTCACTTCTTCTTGTCCTTTTGTTTTTTACACAGCTAATCATCGAAAGACAAGTAAAGGAAGAGAGCCGAGAAAGATATCAATTATTCTATTTCATTATATCGATATTTACATGTTATATTTTTTCGGTACAAGTCCAGGATGGCATTCGCTTTGACCTTCGACAGGTGCCGATGATTCTTGGAAGTCTCTATACTGGATATAGTTTTCTGCTTGCAGGTGTCACGATCCTTATGAGAGGTTTTTTAGGCATAAACGATGGCTTCTGGGTCTCGGTGGGGGTCTTTGCAGCCCTTGCCATCCTTCTTAAATGGATTCATCCCTGGTTCAACAGGCTAACCTTGAACAGCAGGGTCGGTATCTCTGTTTTATTGACCGTAATCACTTCCTTTTTGTTAATGCAAATGGTCACTGTAGTCAGCGAACCAATCAGACACCCGGAAGCCTGGATCAGTTTCATTTTGATTCCCGCACTAACTTCAGGTCTGGTCAGCTATTCAATTGAGACAATTCGTCAAACGTTCATTATCCGACAAAGACTAGCGAAAGCCGATAAAATTGAAGCCGTCAGCCATTTAAGTGCGGCTATTTCTCATGAGATCCGTAATCCGCTTACAACTGTAAAAGGATTCCTGCAACTGCTCGGAGAGAATGATTATCCTGATGAAAAGAAAAAGGAATTCATCGATATTGCGGTCCAGGAATTAAATCGTGCTGAAGAGGTCATTAATGACTATCTAACTTTTGCAAGACCTGCATTTGAAAAGGAAGAGCAAATTGAAGTCGATAAGGAATTGAATCAGGTTCTTAATGTACTAAATCCATTGGCTAACCTTAATGGTGTGAAAATAATGAAAAAATATAGTCCTGAATTAGTCATATCAGGGGATTGTTCGAAATTCAAGCAAGCATTCATCAACCTAATCAAGAACGGTTTGGAGGCTATGCCAAACGGCGGGGAACTAATCGTTCAAACCTTCAGCACAGGGACTGTGATCCATATCCTCGTGAGAGATACAGGTCTCGGGATGACTGAAGAGCAGATTGCCCGCCTGGGAGAACCATACTATACGACAAAAGGGCAGCAGGGAACTGGGCTTGGCATGATGGTGACTTTCAGCATCATCCGTGCAATGAGAGGTAAAGTTGAAGTTAAAAGCCAGGTTGGCATAGGGACAACCTTCCATATCCGTTTCAGCAATTTAATAGATGAAGAGTAACTAGATCCTTACAAAGATTGGGTGTGGTATTGGTTTTTTTCAACATTTCTCAGTAGAAACTCTGCCAGAAAAAAAACCACTTTTAACAGATTGTCAGGTTTGTCTTTTGTTGACAATAAAATCCATCATTGCTATATTGAAATTAGCTGATTGCACACGTATTAGGCACTTTGCAATTTGCTTATTCTAATGTTTGAAGACGTTTGAATAGGTCATGTATGAGGAACTAGTCGTTGTGATTTGCTAAATTTAATCATGGCTTGTTCGGCCGATCTAGGAGGATTTTTCACATGAAAAACGGTAAAGTTAAATGGTTCAATGCGGAAAAGGGTTTTGGATTCATCGAAGCTGAAGACGGCAATGATATTTTCGTACATTACTCTGCTATTCAAACAGAAGGTTTCAAAACATTAGAAGAAGGCCAGGAAGTATCTTTCGAGGTTGTTGAAGGTGCTCGTGGACCACAAGCTGCTAACGTTACTAAACTATAATTCTTAATTTGATCTTATAGCTCAGCCATCTGGCTGGGCTTTTTATGTACCAAAAAAATTATTTCGAAACCTTTCCAGTATGGAAAACGTAATATCGTTAACAACTATTTCACAAGGTGAGGTGTATAAAAATGGGTGTCTTCTTAACAATCGCGGCTGGAGCAGGGATACTCTTTGCCATTGCTTATTTTTCCGGCAATGGAAGCAAAAAGAAAGTTTTATTGAAGGAGAACATCCCGGACCACCTTGGCTTACTGGATGATGTGCCGGCTTTTGCTATCTTGAATAAATTAGAAAAATCTCTTTCTTATGAGTTTATAAATCAAGTGAAACTTCGTTTTTTAAGCGAACATCCCGAGATTTCCGATGATGAATTTGAATGGCGTCTATTTGAATTAAAACGATATTTTTTCCTTAATTCGTTTATGAAAAGCACGCCAATGTTCAGCAGCAAGGTCGATGAGATTTGGCATGAGATGCTGATGTTCACTAAGCAATATGAAGCTTTTACTGATAAATATCTTGGCAAAATGCTTCATCATACGCCAAACTTGGAACCGGAACCAGCACCACAGCAACGGGCGTTCTTTGATTGGGTGTTTGCTCAGCTTTTTGAAATAACAGAATACACATGGCAGACATGGGGAGACTTTTTCCATTATCCACTTGATCAGCAGCTACTCCAAAAAATCGGTTCACTTAGTGACGATGAGCTGAAACAGCAATTTTTCAAGGTTACTGATGATAATCAGGAACTTGTGAATTATTTAATCAAACAGCTGAGATCACAACTAAAAAAAGCGCAAGAAATGTACAATGTCGATAGAAAAGGGGCTTTTGAAAGGCCAGGACTTTTTGGTGACCTATCAGGACTGAGCCTGGTAATGGTGTTTTACTCTTACTATTACTTTGATGAATACTGGGATTATGCTCAAGCATATGCTTATTCACACCAGAATCATGGAACATCGGGCTGCAGTGCCGTTTTTTGCGGCTCAGGCGACATAAATGATTCACATAATGATGGAGGCGGCCACAGCTGTTCCAGCAGCAGTTGCTCTAGCTGTGGCGGAGGTTGCTCATCATAATAATGAAAACCTGCTAACAAGTAGCTAGCAGGTTTTTAACTTTGGATGAATTTTTTGATTACATTTTGCAAATTGCCTTCTGTCATAATGTCTGAAAAATCAATCCCCAGCTGGACTGCTGTCTGTGCAACCTCTGGCCGGATTCCTGTTACGATGGATTGAACGCCAAGCAGCTTTAAAGCATCCATAAGCTTGAAGATTTGATGTGCAACCATCGTATCAACCATCACCACTCCAGAAAGATCCACTATCAAAGTATTGATTCTGGCATCGATGCTTTGTGTGAGAGTTGATTCCATTAAGCCTTTTGCTCTCGTTGTATCGATTTCACCAATCAATGGCAAAAGACCGACTTCCTTTGTCAAGCTAATGACTGGTGCGCTCAATTCTTTAATTAGAGTTGCTTGAGAGGCTAATCGATTCATAAGGATTTCCATAAATACTACTATAAAACTTTCAAAGACATAATCAAGAGTATAATTGATTTCTGCTTCCCATGTAAAAACGTCGTCCAGTGTAATCTCCATTTCCGCCTGTTTTACGAATTTTTGAACGTATTCCCAATATACCCGGCGGAAAACGCCTGAATTCCAAGCAACTTCTGTCAGGTCAGTTTTAGATTTTATCCGGTCTGCTGCAGTCTGCCTCGTCCAGGACGAAATCGTTTCCTTCATCTCTTCTTCAGTCTGGAAAAGCGATTTAGCCACAAGACGAACATAATTTGAATTCTGTTCCTTTACCCTGTCCATTACTTCTGACGGAGCGTCAGCAGAGTAATCTGATCCCTTAATAACGCGCTGGCGTTTTAGCCACTCATCGGTAAAATTAGTGGCATTGTCGACAAGAAACTTGTATAACGCCTCTGTTTTTGTATCCATTTTAATCCCTGCTTTTTTGATTAGTCGTTATCTCTATTGTGAAAAACATGAACAGAAAAGTCAAATTTCAAATATAATCACTAATAGTTATCTCAACAGACTAAAATTGTGGAAAATCCAGGTAGATTTTAAAGAGAATGTTTGATAGAATAAGAACAAACGTTCTATAAATCTTTCCTTTTTTTGAGTGACCATTAAATTTTTGAGTTTGATATAATAGTAGCATTGTCAAATTGGCTTTTAAAAATTATTTAAATAGATAACTTCTTAGGAAACAGGGGGGGGATTTGCATGAAATTTATTCATACAGGTGACTGGCATCTCGGAAAGCTTGTCCACGGAATGTACATGACCGAAGACCAGAGAGAGGTATTGAATCAATTTATTGAGCTTGTCGCGGAAGAACAACCTGATGCTGTTGTAATTGCAGGGGATCTATACGACAGGTCCGTACCGCCAACTGATGCAGTAGAGCTTCTTGACGAAATACTATTCAAAATCAACGTGGAACTGAACACGCCTGTTGTAGCGATTGCAGGCAACCACGACAGTGCAGAACGTCTATCATTTGGAAGCTCATGGTACCGCCATAATCATTTTTACCTTACCGGAAAAATGACGAACGACTTTAGGCCAGTGAATATAAGCGGGGTCAATTTTTACCTTATTCCTTATGCAGAACCTGGTGTCGTCCGCCATATGCTTGACGATTCTTCAATCCACTCCCATCAGGACGCGATGAAGGCTGTGATCGGCAAAATTGAAGAGAATCTGAATCCTGACGAAGCAAATGTTTTTGTTGGACATGCTTTCGTTCTCGGTGGTGACTCAAGCGATTCAGAGCGTTCATTATCGGTCGGTGGATCTGGCTGTGTCACCCAGGACCTGTTTGACCCATTTGCATTCACTGCACTCGGCCATCTCCATAGCCCAGACGCAATCAAACATGACAAAATAAAATACTCAGGCTCCCTATTAAAATACTCTTTTTCAGAGGCTAAACAGCGCAAATCGATTACAATCGTAGAAATGAACGAAAACGGCAGTTTTGATATGCGTTACAGGACCCTGAAACCGAAGCAGGATATGCGTGAATTGGAAGGCCATCTGGAACAACTTCTCGATCCTTCCTTTTATGAAAAAGAAAATATTAATGATTATTTAAAAGTAACTTTGCTTGACGATGGAGCCATAATCGACCCAATGGGCAAGCTGCGCCAGGTCTTCCCGAATGTTCTTCATCTTGATCGTAAAATTGAATCCATTGATCAAAAGCATAAGCAGCACTTCAACTCGATCAGGGAAGAAAAAAAGTCCGAGCTAGATCTTTTCGAACAGTTTTACAAGGAAATGACGACAAGCGAATTTACTGAAGATAAACGCGGTGTCATGACAGATGTGATTGGCAAAGTATTCAAGGAGGAGGGACAAAAATGAAACCTCTGAAACTGACGATGCAGGCCTTTGGGCCATATGCCGGTGCGGAAACAATTGACTTTAGGCAGCTTGAAAACCGGACGATGTTTGTCATTTCTGGCAAAACTGGTTCCGGAAAGACAACCATTTTTGATGGCATCAGTTATGCGATTTACGGCAAGGCAAGCGGTGAGGACCGGAATGGTTCCGACTTGCGAAGCCAGTTTGCGGATGATGAGTTATTGACTGAAGTTACGCTTGAATTTTCTTTGCGTCAAAAGACATACCAGATTACCAGATCTCCGCAGCAGGAAAAGAAAAAGAAGTCTGGTGAAGGAACGACTACTGTCGGTGCAAAAGCAGAATTATATTTAATTGACGAAAACGGAGAACTGCAGCTGCTTGCTTCAAATGTTCGCGAAGTGGATGAAAAGGTCAAGGAGATCATGATCATCGACAGCAATCAATTCCGGCAGATTCTGATGATCCCCCAGGGGGAATTCCGTAAGCTTCTAACGTCGGACAGTAAAGAAAAAGAAGTCATACTGCAAAGACTTTTCCATACGGAAATCTATAAAAGAGTAGAAGAAAAACTTAGAGAAGAAGCAACTGTCCTGAAAAAATCGGTTGAGGACCAGGTTGAGAAAAGAAATTCAGCCCTTCGCAGCATTAAAGCTGTCGAAAATGAAGAATTGATGGAATATGTAGAAGCTGGCAGTACAAACGATGTCCTGATCCTCCCGCTTTTGAAAGAAGAAATTGGCGCAATGGAAACAAAACTTGAAAAGTTGAATAAAGACCGTGAAAAGCTTCAGCTGGACCGCGATAAAATGCAGCAGCGTTTGTTCGAAGCGGAAGCAACCTTAAAACAAATCCAATCACTAGAAACCTTGAAGATGACAAAGGAAAAGCTTGAAGCTCAAAAGGACCTTTTTGAAGAAAAAGAAAAACAAACAGTGCTTGCAAAAAAAGCAGCCCTTCTGAATGCACAGGAACAGCTTTGCCACCGACTTAAGGCCGACCTGGACAGTATAACAAATCAGGTAAGTGTGATCACGAAGCGAATTGAACAATTAACAGCGAGACTCACAGCAGCCGAAAAAGAACACCAGAAACAAATTGATCGGGAACCTGAGCGAAAAGCAGCTGCTGAACAGGTTAACAGCCTTGAAAATATGAAGGAAGATGTACATGCATTCGCCAGCATAGCTGCACAGTTTGCAGAGCTAAAGCAAGCACTGGAATCATCGGTACAGAACCGGGAGAACAATGAAGCCAAGCTTAAGTCAACAGAGGAGCGACTTAAAGTCTTGCTTACAGAAAAGGAAGATGCCGAAAAGGCGCAGATTACTTATCTGGAGAATGACCGGAAATTGGAAAAGCTGCTGCTTGAATTGGACAAGCTGAAAAAGCTTGGCAACCACAATCAGAAAGTCAAACAGGTTCGTTCGAGTTTTGAAACCCGCAAAGGTCAGTTTAACCAAGCTGTTTCCAGACTGAATGATGCCAAAGCCGCAGTAGAAGCTCTTGAGCAAAAATGGCTGCATTCACAGGCTGCTGTTTTGGCTGCATCTCTGCATGAAGGTGGCGCTTGCCCTGTTTGCGGATCAGAGGATCATCCTGAACCCGCGAAAGCAACAGAAGGTTTTATCCCGACCCAAGAAGATCTAAAAGCTGCCCGGGAGCAGATCACTGGTGTTGAAAAAGAGAAGAGCGCTGCTGAAAAGTCTTATATTGAAACAGATACGACATTAAGGTCGATGATTGAAACAGGAGAAGAAATGATGGCTGAGGTCGTCAAATTCCGCCCTGACTTAGATGTTGGCCAGTTAGCTGATGCCGTACTTCTGACTGAAAGTGATATTGAAAAGCTCCAAAATGAGCAGAAACAGTATTCGGTAAAAATAAAAGCCCTGGAAAAAATCAAAACTGAAATCAAAAGGTTTGAAGACGACAGAGAAAGGCTGAATAAGCAGCTGAAAGCTATCGACGAAAGCTATCAAAGCCTGATGATCCAGTATACAGAAAAGAAAACCACCCTAGAGAGAATAACAGGGAAAATACCTGAACAACTGCGCTCACTGCAAGTATTCGAATTGAAAATGAAATCAGCACGACTCTTACAGAAGCAGCTTGATGAGGAACTGGAGCAGGCCCGCAAAAATTATCAGGAAGCGAAAGAACTTCTGGGAACCGAAAAAGCACGAAGTGAAGAGGCTGAAAAGAGATTGAAGGAAATAGATACGCAATTGACAGCCGAGCGCGAAACATTCAAAAACAATATGACATCCCAGGGCTTTGAAAACTATCAGGCCTATCACCAGGCGAAAATACCAGAACAGGCTATTCAACAGCTTGATGCAGACATCTTGAATTATCGAGAAGAAGTCAGGTCAGTAACGGATCGTTTCGCAGAGCAGTCTGAGATGCTAAAAGATGTCAAGAAGCCAGATTTGGAAGCACTTCAATCAGAATTCGCACAATTAAATAAAATAATCAAAGAAACAGACGAAGCATACCAGGATTTAAATCTTAAAAAACGCGATAATCAATCTATTATGGAACAGGTAGACTCTTTGAATGAGCAGATGAAGGTGCTTGAGGAAAAATATAAGCTAGTCGGCCATTTATTCGAGATTTCAAAAGGCCAGAACACATACAGGATTACATTCGAGCGCTTTGTCCTGGCAGCTTTCCTAGATGATATTCTTGCAGAGGCTAATGTAAGACTCAACAAGATGACGAGCGGACGATACCGATTATTACGAAAGACTGATCGTTCAAAAGGCAATGTACAGAGTGGATTGGAGCTATTGGTTCTGGATGCATATACCGGACAGGAGCGCCATGTAAAGACATTGTCTGGCGGAGAAAGCTTCAAGGCGGCGTTATCACTTGCCCTGGGATTGGCCGATGTTGTCCAGAATTACGCAGGTGGAGTTTCATTAGAGACAATGTTCATAGATGAAGGCTTCGGAACCCTTGATCCAGAGTCCCTGGACCAGGCCATTGAAGCATTAATCGATATCCAGAGCAGCGGCCGACTTGTCGGAATCATCTCCCATGTACCAGAGCTAAAGGAACGGATCGACGTAAGGCTCGAGGTCATATCCACCCAAACAGGAAGCAAAACAGAATTTCATTTAATGAATTAAACTGAGAAATACAGCATCTTGAAATTGGTGCTGTATTTTCGCGAATATTCAGCAGCTCACATCCAGAAGTATCGATCGAATTGGTTGGGAGTCCTGGTTCTAAACAAGGAAGAACAAAGACATACGTCAGCAGGGAGTTTTATCATGGAATTTGAAGTTCAATATTTATCATTTTATGTTGTACAGGTAGAAGGCAAAGGAGAGCAGGCTGATAAAAGATATAAGCATTTCCAGACATTGAATGAGCAAGAATATGAATCTAGTCATTTAAAGGACTTTCTTGATGGCGAGTTCGCAAAAATCGTCAAGCGCAAGGTAGATCGCCATCCAAAAACAGATGAAGTTTCCACCAAGCTCGGCTACTTCATCGTTGAGGAGGGCCACGATTTAACCTCCAACCCAAACTACAACCTTTTCCATCGTGTCCGTTTCGCGGAGTCAAAGGAAGACTTCCAGCAAGAGAGTGAAAAATTCGCTATTGCTTACGTAGATACAAGCGCTGTAAGAGGCGGAGCTTTCATCGTAGCAAGAGCCAAGCTACGCAAGTTTTTTGATGATGCATTCGTGTTCATCCTGAAATGCGATTTTGAACCAAAGGTTGCCTCTATTTCCGATGAATCGACATTGATCCGGCAGGTGGAAATGGCGATAACGACGAAAAACATGAAATCAATACAGTATCCCTATATGCCAGAAGAGGGAATGATCCAGGATAATGAACTAAAAATCAACCAGTCCTCACATGCACGTTATTTTGAAGACTTCCTAAAATATGTAGAGTATGGCCAGTCAATGCCTGAAATCGTAAAGACTCAGGTCATAGAGATGGTCCGCGGGCATATGGAAGAAACCTTCGAGCCAGAAAGTGAAGAACGGGAGCAGCTTGAGAACGCAATGGAAATTTGGGCGGCCAGCGAAAAACGTGAGCTCCAGGAACGCTTCGAGCCCGAACAGGTCATTGAAGCGGCTGCACAGCTTATCGAGCATACCCCTGAACTCGAACTGAAAATGAAGCTCGACCACATTTCGGTAAAAGGATTGCTGGCTGATTACGGTGACAGCATCCATCTGGCAAAGGTTAATGGAAAGTATGTGATCATGATCGAAGCCGACACCATTACCTTTGAAAAAGGCTTTTCCCCAGTCGAATTTGCAAAACCGGATGAAATCGGCACTGTAGTTGAAAGAATCAGGCAAAAGAGCTGACCTTTCTCATACACAGCAGGGCATTTTGTATTACTCATACACAGAAAAGCATTGGCATAATTGCCAGTGCTTTTTTACTTCTTGTCATCAACTTCATTTTTTGGTTACAATTGGAAAGGAGGAGTGGTTGTATAGCAGTAAGGGGGATTAGGAATGGTTACTACATATGTAAACTGGAACAACGCAAGAGTTAAATTATCCTGGCAGGAAGATGACCAGCTTCCACCCAGGGAGTTAATCAGTAGTGTCCATGGTTTCTGTTTCCACAATGATAAGGTGCTCCTGGTAAACTTAAATCATCGCGGATGGGATATGACTGGAGGTCATATTGAAGCAAGTGAATCCGTTGAGGAATGCTTTAAGAGAGAAACTATGGAAGAGGCCTATGTTTCTGGTGATTGCAGGCTTTTAGGTTCAATTATTGTCGATCATAGTGAAAACTCGCTATGGAATGAGAATAGTCTCTACCCCAAAGTCGGTTTCCAAGTGTTTTACCGGATGGACATTAAAGAAATACACGATTTCGATGCAGGATATGAATCCTCTGAAAGAATATTTGTCGATCAAAATCAGGTCCGCGAGTATTATCATGATTGGCATACGCTGTATGAACACATTTTAAATTATGCTGCTAATAAAAAAATAATAGATTAAGATAGTTAGGGTGATTCAAATGGATGCAGTTAAACAAAATAGTCTTGCATGGGACAAGAAGGTTGAAAGTGAAGCAGTTTATACTAAGGCTGTTTCAAGGGAAGTAATTGAAAAAAGCAAAGCGGGAGAATGGGAAATAACAGTTACGACTGGAAAACCGGTCCCAAGAAGCTGGTTTCCACAATCACTGGCAGGATTGAAAGTTCTTTGTCTTGCTTCTGGCGGCGGACAGCAGGGGCCCGTTCTGGCTGCAGCGGGAGCTGATGTAACAGTTGTTGATATCTCCAAAAAACAGTTGGAACAGGATGAATTTGTTGCGAAAAGAGATGGACTCAATTTAAGTACATTACAATGCAGCATGACAGATCTTTCGGCATTTAGTGATGAGCAATTTGACATGATCATCCATCCAGTGGCCAATTTATTCGTCGAAGACATCTCACTAGTTTGGAAGGAAGCATCAAGAGTATTGAAAGACAAAGGGACGCTAATATCCGGCTTTACAAATCCGCTCTTATTTATTTTCGATGATGAAGAGGACAAGAAAGGAAACCTGGTGGTGAAACATAAGATTCCTACGTCGTCACTTGATAATCTGACAGGTGAAGAAAAGGAAGAGTATATGAACTCTGATCAAACGATTGAATTCGGCCATACATTAGAGAATCAGATCCAGGGTCAAATTGATGCCGGCCTGGTCATTGCTGGATTGTATGAAGACGATTTTGGCGGCAGAAGGCCACTTGATGAGTATATTAAATGCTTTGTCGCAACAAGAGCAGTTAAGATTAAGCTCTAAAGTGCTAAAGCCCTAAGCATCCTTAGGGCTTTTTCTTATATATTTAGAATATTTAGACTAATAGTTGAATATTTCAATATAAACGTTATAATAAAGTTAATAATACATACCGACCGGTTAGTAGATAGCCTAAGGGGGAATAAAATGAGATTAGAAAACAAGACAGCAATCATTACTGGCGGTGCCAGCGGTATAGGCCGTGCAGCCGCCCTTCGATTTGCTGCGGAAGGAGCTCAGCTGGTGATTGCCGATGTGAATGGTGATGGCGGGCGAGAGACAGTTCAGCTTATTGAACAACAGGGAGGCAGCGCTCTATTTTTTGAGATAAATGTAAGCGATTCCAAAAAGGTCAAAGAACTCGTTTCAACAACTGTTGAAGCATACGGTAAGCTTGATATTCTCTTTAATAACGCAGGCATAGGCAATCCGGATGTTAAAAGTGTTGATCTTGAGGAAGAGGATTGGGACAGGATCATTGATATTAACCTGAAAGGGGTATTCCTCGGCATTAAATATGCGGTTCCTGAGATGAAAAAGGCTGGAGGCGGAGCGATTATCAACACCTCTAGTTTGCTTGGGATCAAGGGACAAAAATATCTGGCTGCGTACAATGCATCCAAGGCCGGCGTCATCTTGCTGACCAAAAATGCAGCGTTAGAATACGGCAGAGACCATATCCGTGTAAATGCTATTGCCCCGGGTGTTATCGACACCCAAATTATCGACGGGTGGAAAAATGATGAGCGAAAATGGCCAATTATTTCGAGGGCCAATGCCTTAGGCAGAATCGGAACACCTGAGGAGGTCGCAAATGCGGTCCTGTTCTTAGCCTCCGATGAAGCTTCCTTTATTACTGGTGCCACTTTGTCAGTCGACGGCGGTGGACTGACATTTTAGCCATATACAATTAAGTTATATTTTGAATGGGGGAAATTAAATGAGCGAGAAGAACGTCTGGCTTTCCAAGTATCCTGACTCCATTGCATCCACTATCACTATTCCTGAAAAATCTTTGCCGCAAATGCTGCGAGAATCAGCAGAGAAGTATCCTCAAAATAATGCTTTATCCTTCTATGGCAGGAAAGTTACCTACGAACAATTGTCCCAGACTGTGACACATTTTGCCTCAGCACTGCAAAACAGAAGAGTCGAGGCTGGAGACAGAGTTGCCATCATGCTTCCGAACTGTCCTCAATATGTCATTTCATATTTTGGGGTATTGACAGCAGGGGGTATTGTCACACAGATTAATCCAATGTCCGTTGAACGTGAGCTTGAATATATTCTCAATGACTCAGGAGCGGAAACGATTGTCGTGTTTGATGCGCTCTATGCCAAAGTTAAAAGTGTTCAGGCCTCTACGAAACTAAGAAATATCATTGTTGTCAGTCTCCAACCTTCTAATCATGATTTTGCACCAGATACAAAATTTGAAGTGTTCTTATCAGAAAGCAGCGGCCGGACATCTGTAGCGGATGTTGATCCAGCAGAGGATGTCGCTGTCCTGCAGTATACCGGCGGAACGACAGGAAGATCCAAGGGAGCGATGCTAACCCATCAGAATCTGCTTGCTAATGTCCTGCAATCATATGAATTTTTCAAGAATGACATCAAACCTGGTCTAGAGCGCTCGTTGACTGTCATTCCCCTGTTCCATGTGTTTGGAATGACAGCTTGTATGAATCTATCAATCTATACAGGGGCAGAGATTATTTTGTTGCCGCGCTTTGATCTGGAAGAGGTCCTGAATACGATAAAAAATGAGCAGCCGACCATGTTCCCAGGTGTGCCAACGATGTACGTCGCGATCACGAACCACCCGAAAGCAGAGGAATATGGAATCGGCAGCATAGAAATTTGCAACAGCGGCAGTGCTCCTATGCCAGTCGAGCTGCTAAAAGAATTTGAGAGAAAAACTGGTTCAAAGATCCTTGAAGGCTATGGCCTTTCGGAGGCATCGCCAACTACACATTGCAATCCAAGTTTTGCGGAGAGAAAGCCTGGCAGTGTCGGTATCGGCATGCCATCAACAGAATACAAAGTTGTTGACCTGGCAACAGGAACAGAAGAAGTACCAGCTGGAGAACTGGGTGAAGTAATCATCAAAGGGCCGCAGGTTATGAAGGGCTATTGGAATATGCCAGAGGAGACAGCGAACACATTGAGGGATGGATGGCTTTATACAGGTGATATTGCTAAGGTAGATGAAGACGGATATCTCTATATAGTCGACAGGAAAAAAGACTTAATCATTGCGAGCGGCTACAATATTTATCCGCGAGATATCGAGGAAGTATTATATGAACACCCAGCTGTCCAGGAGGCCGTTGTCATTGGCATACCGGATGAATACCGAGGTGAGGCAGTTAAAGCAGTGATCGTGCTTAAAGCAGGTAAGGAAGCGGATGAAGCTCAAATCAAGGAATTTTGCCGGCAAAATATGGCGGCATACAAGGTTCCGAACGTCGTGGAGTACCGTGAACAGCTGCCGAAGACGAGTGTGGGCAAGATTTTGCGCAGAGCATTAAGAGAAGAGGTAAAAAGTATATAAATACTTTATTACTCAATGGGACAGGGGGTAAAATATGGTATAATTTCTGTGCAGACTAGTAGGATTGCGAGGACAGCAAAGTGAAAGAAAAAATTACAGCACACAGCATAAAATTATTTGAGAAGAAAGGCTTCAGTGAGACATCCATCCAGGATATTGTTGACTCACTCGGGGTGACCAAAGGTTCGTTTTATTATTACTTTTCCAGCAAAGAAGAATTACTGATGGATATACACCTGAGATATATTGACGAGTTATTAGGACGTCAAGAAGAAATTCTCTCAGAACAGTCAACAAGCAAGCAAAAATTGTTCGATATCGTATATATGCTGATTAGAAGCATTAAATCAAAGGGTGCCTCGGCAAAAATCTTTTTCAGGGAAATGCGTCACTTAAGTGATGACAGGCTTTCCCAGATTGTCGCAAAGCGAGATCAATTCAGGATGAACGTTGAAAGACTGATTCGTGAAGGAATCGATAGCGGCGAATTCCGGAAGGATTTGAATCCTGTTATTGTTACCTTTGGTATACTGGGTGCTGCCAACTGGAGCTACCAGTGGTTCAATCCTCAGGGGAAGATATCAGATCGGGAAGTGGCCGAGATTTTTGTCGAAATGATCCTAAAGGGAATCGAAGTCAATTGAAGAATGAATGTAGGGAGGGGCTTGTGAGAGCCAAGCCTCTTTCTATACCATTTACATACCAACCGGTTAGTACGAAGGGTGGTTACTAAATTCTATACTGCAAAGAGTAAAGGAGCGATACTATGCAGGAAATCCAGGTTCAGGCTCGATTCGGCGAGACAGACGCACTTGGACATATTAACAATACTAGTTATTTTGTTTATCTGGAGGAGGCAAGGATTCGTTTTTTCGAGTCTATAGGCTACAGCATGGAATTGAATGACTGGAAATTCATTTTAGCTTCCACTAAATGTGATTTCGTTAGCCAGGGTTATTTTGATCAGTTATTAACGGTAAAAACTTATGTATCAAGAATTGGCTCAAAAAGCTTTCAGCTTGAGCATGATATTGTTTGCTCGCAAACGCAGCAGCTGATTGCAAAGGGAAATGCAATCATTGTGTATTATGATTTTACAAATCAAAAGAGTGAGTCTTTGCCAGAATTGCTTAAAGAAGGCCTGAAAAGCTATTCATTGCCCGCATAAATTACTGAAGATTCCGTTTAATTAGGAGGTGCCAAAATTGAGATTTGAAGAATCAGTGGTTCTTATTACAGGAGCGGGGAGCGGAATCGGGAAAGCGACGGCGGCCCGGTTTGCCAGTGAAGGAGCAAAAGTGATACTGGTCGGACGGACGAAATCCAAGCTTGAGAGCGCGGCTAAGGAAATTAATGAATACCATAAGGTTCCTAGAGTAGAAATCTTTCCAGCTGACGTAACAGATGAAGAAGATGTCAGGGAGTTAGCACAATACATGGAGGAGCAATTTGGCGAATTACATGTTCTTGTCAATAATGCAGGCGGTTCGGTCCACTCAAAGATCATGGACACCTCAGCAAGCGATTGGGACTTTGTACAAAATACGAACTTAAAAAGTGTTTTCCTTGTCTCGAAAACGCTTGGAAAGCTCATGGCAAATAGTGCAGAGAAGGAAGGAGATCTGTCTCAAAACCGTTCGATTGTGAATGTAGCCAGCTTATCCGGACACCAGGCAGGTGCGCATATCCCCCATTATAGTGCTGCTAAAGCTGGTGTCATCAATTTCACAAAAGCAATGGCATTAGAATTGTCTCCTTACGGAATCAGGGTCAATTCAGTATCACCTGGTTTTGTGGAAACTCCCCTGACTGAGGAGGGGATGAAGAATGAACAATTTGTTAAAGCAATCAGAAGAAATACAGCTCTAAGGCGAGCTGGCAATCCTGATGAAATCGCAAATGTAATTGCTTTTGTCGCTTCACATGAGGCTTCCTACATGACGGGTTCTGACATTCTCGTTGATGGCGGCTGGTTGATTAAATAGTTTAGGATTCTATAAAAATCTGAGAAAGGGTGAAACCTTTGACGAATGTTAAGACGAGTGACCATATGATCATCAATAAAAATGGGGCAGTGCTTTCCTTAACCTTAAACAGACCTGAAAGCTTAAATGCCTTCAGTCCAGAAATGATTCTTACACTGACGGAGGCATTGAAAGAGGCACAGAACGACCCCGAGGTAAAGGTAATCGTTTTATCAGGTGCCGGCCGATCGTTCAGTGCTGGCGGCGATGTAAAAACGATGGGCCAGGCAAACGCAGCAGGCGTCTATGACCATATCGGCAAGCTGAATGAGTGTATTCTTGCCCTGAAAGCTACAGAGAAGCCAATCATTGCAGCAGTTCATGGTTTTGCTGCTGGTGCAGGTTTTAACCTAGCCCTTGCTTGTGACTTAATTATCGCAGCTGATGACAGTAATTTTGCACTAAGCTTTTCGCAGGTAGGCCTTGTATCTGATGGCGGGGGCTCTTATTTTGTCCCAAGACTTGTAGGTCCACATCTGGCAAAACAATTTTTGTTCACTGCAGAACCCATACCAGCGGAGCGTTTATACCAGCTGGGGGTCATCAATTATCTTGTACCTGTGGAAAAGTTACAGGAAGAAACTCTGAAGCTTGCCGGTCAGCTGGCAAATGGGCCGACCAGAACATATGGGATGATCAAGAAGCTAGTCGACCATTCAATGACAGCAACACTGGAAGAGATTCTTGAGCAGGAACGAATCACACAGACGATGATGGTATCCACTGAAGATCATCAAGAAGGTATTGCAGCCTTCAAAGAAAAAAGAAAACCAAACTTTACAGGCAACTAAGGAGGCAAAAACATGAAAGCAATTCAACTGAAAGAATATGGCGGGCCGGAGGTTCTCCTATTAGTAGAGCTGGAACGCCCAGTACCTAAAGGTCATCAAGTTTTAATTGAAATCCAGGCGATCGGTGTCAATTATGCTGACACAGCAAGAAGAGAAGGACAGTATGTGGTTCCAACTAAACTGCCTTTTATTCCTGGAGCGGAGATTGCGGGAGTAGTTGTAGAAACAGGAGAATCCGTAACAAATGTCAAGAAAGGTGACCGCATTGTTACCTTGATCGAATCAGGAGGTTACGCTGAGTTTGCCCTGGCTGACAGCCGCGGTCTGATTCCGTTGCAGGACCAGATGGAATTTGAGCAGGCAGTTGCACTCCCGCTTCAAGGTTTGAGCGCTTACCACATCCTGAAAACGATGGGGCGCCTTGAAAAAGGTGAAACAGTGCTAGTCCATGCAGCAGCTGGAGGTGTAGGCACTCTGGCTGTCCAACTAGCCAAGCTATCAGGTGCTGGCAAAGTAATAGCGACTGCTAGCACAGAGGATAAACTCACATTGGCCTCTGATATGGGAGCGGATGTACTTGTCAATTATACTGAACAAGGATGGGAGGAAAAGGTTCTTGAAGCGACCGGCGGTAAAGGGGTCGATGTCGCGCTGGAAATGGCAGGAGGCGAGGTTTTCAATAGAACATTGAAATGCCTTGCCACTTTTGGACGGCTGGTTATCTATGGGGTTGCAAGCGGGGAGCAGAGCCGCTTTTATCCATCATCCTTGATGGCCAGGAACCAGTCTGTCATCGGGTTTTTCCTGCCGCAGATCATGAGGAAGCCAGAGCTGATTCAATCAAGTATGGCTGAAATGCTTGGTTATTTATCAAAGGGTCAATTGAAACTGACAATCGGCGGCGTTTACCCGCTCGACCAGGCAGCAGAAGTCCATCGACTTTTACAATCACGGCAGACAAAGGGAAAGCTGATTCTTAAACCATAAAAGGGGTGTGCTGTATGACAACAATCAATACGGTAACTGGTCCAATTAAAGCGGAGCAATTGGGAAAGACGCTGATTCATGAGCACTTTATCTTTGGCTATCCTGGTTTCCAGGGGGATGTTACTTTGGGTGCTTTTAATGAAGAAGCAGCTCTGGAAGAGGCCATCAACATTGCCAGGTACATGCAGAGCTTTGGTGTGAAGACAGTCGTGGATCCGACACCTAATGAATGTGGAAGGAACCCTGAGTTTTTAAAGAAAATCTCGGAAGCTACTAGCCTCCAGATTATTTGTGCTACGGGCTATTATTACGAAGGTGAAGGAGCAACTCCTTACTTTAAGTTCAGGCAGGCACTGGGCACAGCGGAAGACGAAATCTATATAATGTTCAAGAAAGAGCTGACCGAAGGGATCGCAGGTTCCGGAATAAAGCCAGGAGTGATTAAGCTCGCTTCAAGCAAGGATGAAATCACAGAGTATGAAAAAATGTTCTTCCGTGCAGGCGCACGCGTGCAGCAGGAAACAGGCGCAGTCATCCTCACGCACACTCAGGAAGGAACAATGGGCCCAGAGCAGGTACGGTTACTGATTGAGAATGGAGCAGATCCTGGAAAAATCATTATCGGCCATATGTGCGGGAATACCGATCCTGAATATCATAAACAGGTAATGGACCAGGGAGTCAGGATCGGCTTGGACCGTTTCGGCATCCAGGGAATGGTTGGAGCTCCTTTCGACCAGGAACGGGTACAGACTTTATTGGCTTTACTTAATGAAGGGTACGAAGATCAAATTTTACTGGCACATGATACCGTAAATATCTGGCTGGGACGCCCACCTGTCATGCCGGAACAGGCTGCGAAGATCATGGAGAACTGGCAGCCAGGGCATATATTCAACAATATCCTTCCACAGCTCAGAGAAAGTGGAGTAACTGAATCGCAAATTGATAAGATGCTTGGCGGAAATGCAGTGGGTCTCTTCACAGGGGCTCCGGCAAAGGTAGTTTCCTAGAAACAGTTCTCAGAGCTGATTCAAGATTCTAATAGAAAGGGGCGATGACGTATCCAAAAGATTATACCGCTGACTCTGGATTCGCCTTTTTCTGAAGGAATCGTTGTCGTTTATGCCGTTCTTGGTGAAACAGCAACACTTATAGATACAGGCAATCCAGGCGAGAAATCCTTTTACCAGCTTAAGTCATTGTTAAAAGATCATAAACTCAGCTTTAAGGATTTTGACCATATCATTGTGACCCATATGCATACGGACCATTGTGGAGGAGTCCGCCTGATCCAACAAGAAGCACCCCTTCCAGTATATGTACATGAGCTTGCCAGGCCAGCGATTACAGGAGGAGAAGCAGAGTTTAATAGAATCAATCAATTTTTTAATGATTTTATCAGGCAATGTGGTGCTGACGCTTCCGTTCATCAGCATGCACGCAAATACAAAGAAGAAATCTGGCGTGACGTCCATTATGTCAGCGAAGGTGATGAAGTATACATAGGTGGAAGGCCCTATAGTGTGTTGCATGTTCCGGGCCACAGCCAGACAGATATCCTTCTGATCGATGAAATACAAGGCATTACATTTGTCGGGGACCATATTATTCCCGAGCTGGCCGTCAACGCTTTTATAGAGCCTCCTATACAAGGAACGAACCATCGCCCGGCTCCCTTGATCCAATACAGAGAATCCCTGATCCGCTCAAGAGGCAGACAGCTTGGAAAATGTTTTTCTGGACATGGAAAACCCTTCACACAGCACATTGAACTCATTGATAAAAGATTAGCTCAGCAGGATGCACGCTGCCAGCAAATACGGCAGGTTTTAAAAGAACGTGATAAAAATGTTTACGAGATTTGTCAGGAGGTCTACCCGCACTTGAAGGGCGGAATCGTTTTCCTTGGGCTCTCACAAATACAGGGCCATCTTGATTTGATGGAGACCCGAAATGAGGTGATGAAAGAGGAACGGAACTCAATCACATATTACAAGCTGATCTGATAGTTGCCCAAGCTTCTTAAACTTTTAACAGGAGAGGATTACATGAAGCTGAAAGAGCTGCTTGAAAATAATATCAGTAAATACGGTGAATACCCATTTATCTATTATAACGGTCAGCAGTATACAAATATAGAAACCAGGAATTATGCTGACCAGATAGCGAATGGTCTCCATAAGCTTGGAGTCGGAAAAGGCGACAGGGTTGTCGTTTGTATGCCAAATAATCCTGAAGTGATTTTCTCCTATCAAGGGATTACCAGGAGCGGTGCAGTCATTGTACCCATCATGTTCACCCTGCATCCGAAAGAAATTCAGTACATCATCAGAAATTGCGAAGCCAAAGTTGTCATTTCCTCTTCCTATACAGCAGAAAATATGAAAAAAGCGATTGAAGGCCTGGAAGTCAAACCAGTGCTGGTCGTTACAGATCTTCCTGGCAGTGAAGACGTATTCAACCTTTATGATCTTATGTCTACGGAGTCAGCTGTCACCGAGGATGGTTCTGATGAAAACGAAACCGCCGTGATTTTATACACCTCAGGAACGACTGGAAATCCGAAAGGCGTTCTATTGACCCACAAAAACCTCTACACCAATGCTGCTAACTCCGCGGCCCATAATGAAACCGAAAGAGGCGTAACAATTGGCGTCCTTCCGCTAGCGCATGTATACGGGCTTACGATATCTAATACATGCTATATAACGGGTAGTTCAGTTGTTGTTTTCGCCCGGTTTGATCCAGAAGAAATTTTCAAAGCCATCGAGACATACCAGGTCAAAGCTTTCTCAGCAGTGCCTGCGATGATCCACGCAATGGTTGGCAGCCCACATGCTGACCGTTATGATACGTCCTCGCTAGAGTGGATTGGCTCAGGATCGGCACCATTGCCCATTGCGTTACTCAATGGTTTCCGGCATAAGTTCGGTGCGAAAGTTTTTGAGGGTTATGGTTTATCAGAGGCAGCCCCTATCGTTACCGCTCACAATAAGAAAATCGAAATAAAACCAGGTTCAGTCGGAATCCCGCTTCCAGGGGTCAACATAAAAATTGTTGATGACCGGGGATGTGAAGTCCCAGCTGGAGAGGTTGGCGAATTGATTGTCTCAGGTGACAATGTTACCCCGGGATACTACCAGAACAGAGAAGAAACAAACAAGGTAATCAAGGAAGGCTGGCTGTTTACCGGTGATATGGCCAGAGTTGACAACGAAGGTTATCTCTATATTGTCGACAGGAAAAAGGATTTGGTCATCAGAGGTGGTTTTAATGTGTATCCCCGTGACATTGAAGAGCTGCTGAACTCTCATGAGGCTGTCTCAGAAGCGGCTGTTGTTGGAGTACCTGATGAGGCTATGGGTGAAGAAATCGTTGCATGCGTCGTGAAAAAAACGGGAGCCACTGCGACTGCAGAGGATCTAATTCATTACTGCCAGGACAATCTTGCCAAAAACAAAACACCGAAGCGCATTGTTTTTATGGAATCTTTGCCCCGGAACGGAGTTGGCAAGATCCTGAAAACTCGTTTAAGAGAAACAGCTGCAAATATCATTACAAAATAAGCCATTTACCAAGGAGGAGCGCAAGTGGAACAAAGAACAATTTTAACAACCAGCAAGCGAGGACTGCAGATAGATTCATTCCCGTTCCGTCTCTATCAAAAAGCGAAGAAGTTCGGCATCTGGAACCCAGCTGATATTGATTTTACCCAGGACCAAAAAGACTGGAAGCAACTGAATGCTGAACAACAGAATGATATTTTGCGTTTAGTTTCGCAGTTCCAGGCCGGGGAGGAGGCCGTTACCCTTGATTTGCTGCCACTGATCATGGCCATCGCAAAAGAAGGCAGGCTCGAGGAGGAGATGTTTTTAACCACCTTCTTGTTCGAAGAGGCCAAGCATACAGAGTTCTTCCGTCTTGCCTTGAATGCACTTGGTGAAACAGGTGATCTATCAGGACACCATACAACTACCTATAAAACGATTTTTTATGAAATCCTGCCAACTACGATGGACCGTCTGATGACAGACCAATCACCTGAAGCGATCGCCGAAGCAGCAACTGTCTACAATATGTTCGTCGAGGGTGTCCTTGCTGAAACGGGCTATTACTCATTCTATCAAAATCTCGAAACACTCGGTTTAATGCCAGGACTCCTCAAGGGAATCGGCAATTTGAAAAGAGACGAATCCAGGCATATCGGCTATGGAACCTTCCTGCTGCAAAGACTGATCTGTGAGCACCCTCATTTGTACGAGTTTGTTGAAGGGAAAATGCAGGAACTAACTCCGCTTGCCATCCGCCTGAACCAGGAGGGCTTCAAGGGTAAGGATGTAAGTACCTTCGGCAACCAGATTGAAGATACGATGAATTTTACCATGAAACAGCTTGCTGTCCGGATGGACATCCTGTCCCGTGCAAGGGGCAAGCGGATTGAAGAGATTTATTGAGTCACAGAAACAGAGATGGGAGTTCTATAAGGATAACCCAAGGAGGTAACTATCGAGTTGATCGAAATAAATCCAGAAGTGGTCGATATATTCGCTAATGTGGTCGATAAATCCTGAAATGTGGTCGATATATTCGCTAATGTGGTCGATAAATCCCGAAATGTGGTCGATAAATCTGTAAAACTGTTCAATAAAATTCAAATCTGGCTGATCAGCGTTGTTACGTGAACCCGAAATCTTAATTTTTGCTGATAATCGCTAAAGAATGATAGTAAAAAAGAATTTATTTTTACCTGGTTACTGTATTCGTTGATATTTCGGAATCAAAATTTAAAAAGCGATAAGGAGGAAGCAAAATCACAGTGAATATCGATGTAAAAACGTTCCCGTTGTTCATTAATGGAAAATGGGAGGCAGCGAGCAGCCAGGAAACCTTTGATGTATTTAATCCGGCAACTGGTGAACTAGTGGCACGCGTGGCAAAAGGAAATGCAGCTGATGTTGACAGGGCCATTGATGCAGCACGTAAGGCATTTGATGAAACTGACTGGAAGGATATGAAGCCAAAGGACAGGTCGAAGGTGCTTTATGCTATCTCCTATCAAATAGCTGCCCATGCAGAAGAATTGGCTTATCTTGAAGCGGTCAGTTCCGGCGGTACGGTGAGAAGAATTGGCGCAAACGATATTCTTCAAATGGTCGATTTATTCCAGACATTGGCTAAGTTCGTTGAAGAATATGAGTTTTCTGAAACGCTGCCAAGCCCGCCATTTCCGGGACCGGCACATAATTTTATCTGGCGTGAACCTATCGGAGTTTGCGCAGCAATTACTCCTTGGAACCTGCCAATGGTGATCGCGACATGGAAAATCGCGCCTGCACTGGCGATGGGAAATACGGTTGTCGTCAAGCCGGCAAGCTACACTCCTTTATCGACTTTGAAGTTGGCTGAAATCATTTCACAGGTCGTACCTCCTGGAGTCATTAATGTCGTGACTGGCCCGGGTGCTGAAGTCGGGGAAAAGCTGGCCAGTCATCCAAAAGTTGATAAGGTTGCTTTTACAGGATCAACTGAAGTGGGCCGAAAGGTGATGCAGCTGGCTGCCGGGACAGTAAAGAACACGACACTAGAGCTTGGAGGTAAGTCACCTAACATCATTCTTGAGGATGCAGACTTAAGTATCGCCCTGCCAGGAAGCTTATTCGGGGTGTTCCTGCACTCAGGACAGCTTTGTGAATCAGGGACGAGATTGTTTGTACCGGATCATTTGCATGATGTCATTGTTGAGAACCTTGTAAAGCTGGCTGGGAAAATTAAACTCGGCAACCCACTTGACCCAGCAAGTGATGTGGGCCCTATCATCTCAAATAAGCAAAAAGAGACGATTTTATCCTATATCGAAGCAGGAAAAGCAGAAGGAGCCACCCTTGTTTGCGGTGGAAAAGAAGCTAAGGTTGATGGCTGCGAAAATGGCCATTTCATTGAACCAACCATTTTCACAAATGTAACGAATGACATGAAAATTGCCCGTGAAGAAATTTTTGGTCCAGTATTGTCGGTGATCCGATATACAGATGTTAACGAAGCCATCAAAATGGCGAATGACTCGATCTACGGTCTTGCTGCAGGCGTTTGGACCAGGGACGTGAATAAAGCATATGAGGTTGCCCGCAAGCTGCAGGCTGGCGTGGTTTGGATCAATGACTGGCATATGCTGCGCAATGATGCCCCATTTGGCGGTTATAAGCAGAGCGGAATCGGCCGCGAGATGGGCAAGCATTCACTCGATGCCTACACACAAGTCAAGCATGTGCACACTTCTATGGTACCAGAAGCTCATAAGCGAACATGGTATGGCTTGCTGCTTTCCGACAGTGCTGAGTAAGAAAATAAAAATTTTATGAGGTGAATAGGATGCAAACGACAACATTATCACAGTTCTCCCTACGTTCGGCAATTTACAGTGGATCAAATTCCCGTGCAATGGTACCTGATTTGTTCAAGGGCTTAGGGTCTAAAAGGGTGGTTCTTTTTAGCGACAGAGGTCTGGAAAAAGCCGGCGTAGTAGACAAGGTCGCCCAAATTTTCGAGCTGACCAGTAAAGGAACCGGCCCTGAACTTGCAGGGATTTATGTCGACATTGCCCAGGATGCCGAAAGCACTTCGGTGAATGAAGCACTTCGTTATGCAAGGGAAGTGGGGGCTGACGGATTGCTTGCTGTCGGAGGCGGCAGCGTGCTTGACACAGTTAAAGGAGTAAAGTATGCCCTGCATAAAGGGTTAACCGATATCAAGGAAGCGATTCCTGGCGGCTTTTTATTCGAGCAATTTCCAAAGGCAACCCATATCCCGATTCCGCACATCGCCATTCCGACAACTGCGGGAACAGGATCTGAGGTCTCGCCGATCGCGGTCATCTACAATGAAGATATCCAAATGAAGGGCAATATCATCAATCCTTTCCTCAGTGCGGACATTGCGGTACTGGATCCTGACTTGACAGTAGGTCTGCCGCCTGCAATCACTGCTTTTACCGGCTTTGATGCACTGACCCATGCGATCGAGGCATTTGCATCACCTAGTGCCACTGCACTGACTGATGCCCATGCTTTGCATGCAATCAGGCTGATTGAAAAAAATCTTCCGCTTGCTGTAGCAGAAGGTTCCAATCTTGACGCAAGAATGGAAATGCTGCAGGCTAGCCTTATGGGGATCACGGCATTCAGTTTTGCTTTGAACGCCATTCCAGTCCATAACTTCGCCCATGCATATGGAGCATTGTTCCGAATTCCTCATGGACTGGCAAATGCCGTTTTCCTCCCTGTGGTGATGGAATATGTACCAAGTTTGTATCTTCCGAAGGTAAAAGAGTTAGCCGCGGCATTGAGGGTTGACTTTGATACTGATGAGGATCATGAGTCTGTCCTGGCAAAAGTTGTTGAAAAAATCAGGGTGCTTCAGCATAAGACCGGATTGCCATCGGACTTTACAGAATACAATTTAACTGAGGGAGACCTGGAGCGGGTTGCAGGTGCCGTTGCCAAGGACCCTGCCGCCGTATCCTTCCCGATGCCAAAAGAACTGATTCAGGCTGTCGGACAGCAAGTCGTGCCACTTGGCGTAAAATAATATGAAATAAGAGGGGAATCCGAACGCGGTTCACCCTCTTTTTACAGTAAAAAGGGATATTCAATCTAATTTGCTTGCACATTCTCATAAAGGAGTGGTCACCGATGATGAATTTTGATTTTACTGAAGAACAAGAGCTATTGAGAAAAACGGTCAGGAGCTTTGTAGACAAGGAAATCATGCCATATATAAAAGATTGGGATGAAAACCAGCATTTTGAAACCAGTATTTTAACAAGACTTGCTGACCTTGGACTCATGGGTGTCTGTATACCAGAACAATATGGCGGCAGCGGGATGGACTATAATTCCCTGGCGATTGTATGCGAGGAACTAGAACGCGGCGATACAGCATTCAGGACAGCAGTATCCGTGCACACCGGACTGAACAGCATGACATTGCTTCAGTGGGGAAATGAGGAACAAAAGCAAAAGTACCTGGTGCCACAGTCAAAAGGGCAGAAGATAGGAGCGTTCGGCCTTACCGAACCTAATGCAGGGTCCGATGTGGCCGCGATGGAGACAACGGCAAGTGATGCAGGAGACCACTATGTCCTCAATGGATCAAAAACATGGATATCATTATGTGATGTAGCGGACCACTTCCTTGTATTTGCTTATACGGACAAAAGCAAAAAACACCATGGCATCTCTGCCTTTATTGTGGAAAGAACCTGGGAAGGCTTCTCCTCTAAAGCGATAAAAGGAAAATTGGGTATTAGGGCCGGAAATACCGGTGAAATTTTCTTTGATAATGTAAAGGTTCCTAAAGAAAATTTGCTGGGTGAAGAGGGAGATGGGTTTAAAATTGCGATGTCTGCACTGGATAATGGCCGCTTCACGGTAGCTGCTGGGGCATGCGGAACAATCCTGGCAAGCCTTGAGTCTAGTGTAAAATACTGCCATGAACGAAGCACCTTTGGCAAAGAGATAGGCAGACACCAGCTCATCCAGCAGATGATCGCCAAGATGGAAGCAGGATTGGTACAATCACGATTGCTCGTTTACCGTGCCGGCTGTCTTAAAAACCAGGGTAAGAGGAATACCCGGGAAACCTCCCTGGCCAAGTGGCAGGCATGCGACTATGCGTATGAAGCGGCAAATGATGCCGTCCAAATCCACGGTGCCTACGGATTCTCTAACGAATATCCGGTTGAACGATATTTAAGGAACGCTAAAGCACCTGTCATTTATGAAGGAACTCGAGAAATTCATACAGTCATGCAGGGAGAGTATGTTTTAGGATATCGGGTCGATAAGCCATTGTCCAATATGCTTCCAGCCTGGCCGTTTGAGTCTGTTACTGAAGAGGCCGTGAAATAAGTTAAGTGTAGAGATTGAGTAGATACTTTTGCTTTACCCGAAATTCGGTGGTGGAGTCCATTTAGGGTAATGCAACGGCTCTGCTTTACCCATAAATCGCTGACGGAGTCCATTTGGGGTAATGCAACGGCTCTGCTTTACCCGTAATTCGGTGGCGAAGTCCATTTGGGGTAATGCAATGGCTCTGCTTTACCCGTAAACCGCTGACGGAGTCCATTTGAGGTAATGCAACGGCTTTGCTTTACCCGTAATTCTGTGGATGGAGTCCATTTGGGAAAAGCAACGGCTCTGCATTGCCCGTAATTCGCTGGAGATGTCATTTTGGGGAAATGCAACGGCTCTGCTTTACTCGTAATTCGGCGGCAAAGTCATTTTGGGTAAAAGCAACGCTTCTAAATTGCCCGAAAATCCTTGGCGAAGTCATTTTGGGGAAATGCAACACCTCTGCATTGACCGTAATTCGCTGGCGATGTCATTTTGGGTAAAAGCAGCAAATAAAACGTATTATTCATTTGATTTATCTTAACTAGAACTTCTTGAATTATGGTGTACACACGTAAAAAGGGTGACGACTTCATTTCGAAGCCAGTCACCTTTTTACTCTTATAAGATCATTTCAGATTGAACGTAGTGATATAACAGTTTCGCTGTATTCTCAATTGAATCCTTGTGCGTTCTTTCGAAGGCATGGGATGAATCGATTCCCGGTCCGATCAGTCCATGGATGATATCATGTCCTGAACGGATAGCAGCAGATGCGTCTGATCCGTAGAATGGATAAATATCGAGCTTGTAGCCGATTTCATTGTCGACCGCAATCTGGGTAAGCCTTTTCCTTAGCTCGTAATGATACGGGCCGCTCGCGTCCTTTACACAGATGGAAACTGTGTACTCATCCGTTGACTGGCCATCACCCATTGCGCCCATATCGACCGCCAGATACTCAACGGTTTCCGGTGTGATATTTGAGTTTCCGCCATAGCCAATTTCTTCATTATTGGATATCAAAAAATGGGTTGTGTATGGCAGTTCGATGTTCTCTGCCTTAATTTGTTTGATTAACTGAAGCAAGATGGCCACGCTTGCTTTGTCATCAAGATGGCGGGATTTAATGTATCCTGAAGGTGTGGTTTGAACACGTGGGTCGAATGAAACAAAATCTCCTACTTCAATTCCATGTGCCCTCACATCTTCCACGCTATGTACTTTTTCATCAAGACGCACTTCCATGTTGTCCTGGTTGCGCTCTGCCTTCCCAGCATCCTTGTATACATGCACAGAAGTTTGGTGCATCAAAATCGTTCCGGTGAACTTCTTGCCGCTTGAAGTTTCAATTTCGCAATATTCACCTTCAATTGAGTTGTATTTGAAACCACCAATCAAATCAAGCTTAAGGCGGCCGCTTGGCTTGATTTCTTTTACAATCGCTCCGAGAGTATCAACGTGGGCAGTCAGCATCCTGTGGTTTTGCTGATCCTTGCCAGGAAGAGTCGCAATCAATCCGCCTTTGCGGTTCCGTTTCGTTTCAACCTGTAACTCTTTTAAATAATTTTCCACATATGTAATTACTTCATTCGTATTTCCTGAAGGACTCGGGATGCTAACCAATTCCTTCAATAAGCTTACTGTTTCATCTGTGTTCGGGTATGCCATTATAAAACTCCTCTCATATAAAATCTTCACATTATTCATATTATAAACTTTTTTCCTGCAGCAAAGTAAGCCTTAATCCAAAATACTGTAATCACCAATCCAGTCTATTCATATTTTGATTATGGATGCAGTTTTGGGGAGGGATTATAATGAATGGGTATTGGTTTAGATATTCATTGGTGGAATGGTGCAGGGAGATGGAAGCAAAATGGGCTTCTGTAAAAGGGCAAAATAGAAACTCAACAGAAGAAGCCGCATTAAAGCAGTGGGAAGAAAAACTTTTAACACTGAAAGCTCAAGCTGAGACTTCCATGGATGAGGAAGAGCTATATGCTCAAGCAAGAAACTTATATGACGAGCTTGCGGATTATTTAAGTGATTCTGAAACAGAAAATGATCGACAGCAAGGACAAAGACTGCAGCCAGTCCCAATAGGAGGACATAGACTGCCACCTTTGCCATATGCGTATAATGCACTTGAGCCTGTCATCGCTGAAGAAATCATGAGACTTCACCATTTAAAGCATCATCAAAGCTATGTGAATGGTTTGAACAAGGCTGAAAAAGAAATGCAGAAAGCAAGACAAACTGGGGATTTTGGTTTAATTAAACACTGGGAAAGAGAAGCAGCCTTCAATGGCGCGGGCCATTATCTTCACACAATTTTTTGGAGCATTATGAGCCCTAATGGCGGCGGCACCCCAAAAGGACAGCTAGGAAAAGCGATCAACGATTCATTCGGCAGCTTTGATGCATTCAAAAAGCATTTTTCAGAAGCAGCGAAAAACGTTGAGGCTGTTGGCTGGGCAATCCTTGTTTGGTCACCGCGTTCCCACAGACTGGAAATCCTTCAGGCAGAAAAACACCAGAATTTATCCCAATGGGATGTTGTCCCTTTACTTGTCTTGGATGTTTGGGAGCATGCTTATTATCTGCAGTATAAGAACGAGCGTGCTAAATATGTTGAAAACTGGTGGAAGGTAGTCAATTGGAAAGAAGTCGAGCAGCGGTTCAATAAAGCCAGGACACTGGCATGGCAGCCTATTTGAGGAGTGACTTCTTGTCACCCTTTTTTTGTATAGGCTCTTCTGTTATAGCCTGTTATTATAAAGCCGTGTTGTTTGTAGTGTAAGGCGCGTAGAAAATCAACAGTCGATTTTAACAGAGCCTTTTGTATAAAAGTCTCCTTATAGCGAACACTAAACATATGTTCGGGAGGTGTTTTTTATGGAAAACAAAGATTATAACCAGATTTACAATGAATACAAGGAGCAAAGCCAGGGACAAGCGGAACTGGAAGCTAACTCACCACAATCAGGAAAAGAACAAATCGTTGCCGTCCGTAAAAATGATGATGGCGATCTGATTGCTTTTAAAACAGAAAGTGGGAGAGAGCTTGATTATATTTCTGCTCTTACCGAAGCTAAAGCGGGAAAACTTGCCCATGTGGATGTATTCCATAAATATGGCCGTGATATCCTCAGGAGTGAGCCTGATGGAATTAAAGAAAACAACCTCGATAATTTACCACATTTTTAGCAGGGAGGAATCCCTGCATTTTTTTTTTCATTTTTTTACAGAGCAAGAAATAACTTGATTTTTCTGAAATTTCAATCTAAAATTAATGTTAACATACCAACCGGTAGGTATGTATGATGGAGTTAAGACATACACTTTAATAGACTATCAGATTTTAAGAATACGATGGGAGTGACTTGAATGCATTTACGCCTTACAGAAGAACAAAAAATGGTGCAAAAGACAATTCGCCGATTTGTAGAGAAAGAATTAATTCCGCTCGAAAATGAAGTGTTAAGAAATGAAAGAGAAGGACGTCCAAGCCTTCCTCCTGGAAAAATGCATGAACTACAGATGAAAGCTAAAGAAGCAGGCTTCTGGGGAATCAATACACCTGAAGAATATGGCGGTGCAGATCTGGGCCAGATGATGATGGCGATCGTCCTGATGGAAGTATCTAAAACATTCGTGCCATTCCAGTTTGGCGGTTCAGCAGACAATATCCTTTATTATGGCAACGAAGAGCAAAAACAGAAGTATCTGATTCCTACCATCAATGGGGAGAAAAAATCGTGCTTCGCGATGACAGAGCCATGTGCGGGTTCGGATACCCGAAACATTAAAATGACGGCTGTAAAGGACGGGAATGAATGGGTCCTGAATGGTGAAAAGACATTCATTACAGGCGGAAATGAAGCTGATTTTGTTATGGTCATCGCGATCACTGATAAAGAAAAACACCGTGCCACAGGCCGTGACGGGGTGACCTGTTTTATTGTTGACCGTGAAATGGGCTGGAAATCAGAATTCATACATACGATGGGCGAATGGGGACCGGCTGGGCTGGTGTTCGATAACGTCCGGGTACCAGAAGAAAATATCCTGGGCGAAATTGATGGCGGCTATAAACTGGGACTGGAATGGATCGGGTTTGCAAGATGGGTTGTTGGCGCAAGGGCGATAGGATCCGCTGAACGCTTGCTGCAAATGGCGATCGACTATTCAAAAGAACGGATTACCTTTGGCAAACCGATTGCTGAAAGACAAGCTATCCAGTGGATGATTGCCGATTCAGCTGTGGAAATCGAAGCCGCAAGATGGCTCGTGCTTAATGCCGCTTATACACTTGATGCCGGTGAGGATAACAGGCATATGGCATCGATGGCAAAATTGTATGGCTCCAACATGGGGAACAGGGTTGTCGACCGCGTCATGCAAATCCATGGCGGTATGGGTTACACAAGGGAATTGCCAATAGAGCGCTGGTATCGGGAAGCAAGACTTTGGAGAATTTACGATGGCACTGATGAAATCCAGCGGATGATCATCGCCAGGGACCTATTGAAAGGGCATGTGAAAATCGGCCAGTTTGTATAACCAACAAATGAAAGCGTCAACAGTTTGATAGACAGAGGAGGAACTAGAATGACAGGAAGATTTGAGGGAAGAGTTGCTTTTGTGACGGGAGGCAGCAGGGGGATCGGAAAAGGAATTGTTCAGCTTTTCGCCGAGGAAGGAGCAAAGGTTGCTTTTATTGACTTGAATGAAGAAGCATTAGCGGAAACGACGAACGAGTTACGTGAGAAAGGATATGAAGTTTATTCCAAAGTAGCGAACGTGACAGACTCCGGGCAGGTTGAACAGGCAATGAAAGAAGTCCATGACACTTTGGGATCTGTCGACATCCTTGTGAACAATGCCGGTGTCATACGCGATAACCTGCTTTTTAAAATGACTGATTCCGACTGGCAAACGGTCATGGATGTTCACCTGAAAGGTTCATTCAATGCAGCAAAAGCAGCTCAGAAGTACATGGTTGAACAGAAATATGGCCGGATTATCAATATTTCATCAACGTCCGCACTTGGAAACAGAGGGCAGGCAAACTATGCAGCTGCCAAGGCAGGTCTCCAGGGTTTCACTAAAACACTTGCAATCGAACTTGGTCGTTATGGTATTACATCCAACTCGGTGGCTCCAGGCTTCATCGAGACAGAAATGACGAAAGAAACAGCAGCTCGAATTGGAATCTCGTTCGATGACCTGATTAAACACAGTGTCGCGAGCATTCCGGTCGGCAGGAGCGGTAAACCAGCCGATATCGCCAATGCAGTTGCTTTCTTTGCGGATGAAAAATCGTCCTTTGTCAACGGCCAGGTCATTTATGTGGCTGGCGGTCCAAAAAACTAAAGTGAGGTGAAGAGTAAGTGTTCAAAGAACATATTGGCAAGCAGTCGAATAAAGTAAAAAACATTGTGGAACGTGGCGCTGTCAAAAAATTTGCTGAGTCCATCGGAGATCAACACCCCATTTTCATTGATGAGGAAACCGGCAAAAACTCTCGCTATAACAAGAACATTGCACCACCTACTTTTCCAAGGGTATTTGATTACGGAACAATACAGGGACTGAACCTTCCTAATAAAGGCCTGATCCATGGGGAACAGACTTATCATTACGAACGCCCTTTGTTTGTAGGTGAAGAAATAACTTGTTATTCGGTAATCAAAAATTATTTCGAAAAGAAAGGAACCCAGGGTGAAATGGGCTTCCTGGTATTAGAAAGCTTTGGTGAAGACGAAATGGGAAAACTAGTCTTTTCCTCCACGCAAACTGTCATTATCACGGAAGCGGTAAGGAAGGTGCTGATTGGATGAGTAGCTTGGCAGAATTGAAGGTAGGCGAATCCCTGAAGGAAGTTCAACTGGACCCGGTCGACCGGATTACCCTGATTAAATACGCCGGTGCTTCAGGAGATTACAACCCGATCCATACAATTGATGAAGAAGCGAAAAAAGCAGGGCTGCCGGGAATCATCGCTCATGGCATGTGGACAATGGGTAATCTCGCAAAGCTTTTCACCGATTTTTATGAGGAAGGATTCATTCAGGATTATACGATTCGTTTTAAAGGAATGGTGTTCCTGAATGACGTCGTCACTCTCCAGGCAGAACTGGCAGAGGAAAATGAGAACCTCCTCACATTCCACGTTCAGGCAGTCAATCAAAATGGCAATAAAGTCATTAAGGGAGATGTCCTGTATCATCGGTATGCTTCTTAATAACTCGGCTCTGTTAAAGCCCATTGTTGTTTTATAGCCCTGTTGATTGTAGTGTAAGGCGTAGACTCCTGCGGGCTTAGCTGGTCAGATGAGACCCCGCAGGAGCGAAGCGACGAGGAGGCTCATCGCCAGCCCCGCTGAAAGCGAAGCGCCTGGAACGAAAATCAACAGCCTAGTTTAACAGAGGCAATATCTAAAACCCTGCAGAGAGTTGCTGGGTTTATTGCTATAGCTTGAGCGATATATACCATTTAGGAATATAACGAGATTATTAGGAATAAAAAGAGAGTTTTCAGGAATATCTCGAAAAATTCAGGAATAAAGCTGCAGGTTTCAGGAATAAACACAAAATCTAAGGAATATCGGTTCAATTATGGACTTACTTTCGATTTCGCATATTAAAAAATAGCAGAAACGAGGTGTTAAACGATAGTGAACTTCGATTTTGACCAGGATTTACTGGCTTTAAAAAGAAATGTCCGTGATTTTATCCAAACCGAAGTCGAGCCTGTGGCGATGCAAATCGAAGAAGAAGACAAAATTCCGGAAAACATCATCCAGCTTTCCAGGGAAATGGGCCTCTTCGGACTAAGCATACCGGAGGAATACGGCGGACTTGGAATCGGCATGGTGGAGAAATGTGCACTGTATGAGGAAATCGGCCAGACGCACAATGGCTATACGACTTTGGTTGGAGCCCATACCGGGATTGGCACGGTCGGGATTGTCGAGTTGGGCAATGAACAGCAAAAGCAAAAATACTTGCCGGCTATGGCGAGCGGAGAGAAAATCGGCGCCTTTGCCCTCACAGAACCTGAAGCCGGTTCGAACGCGGCCAACTTAAAAACGACAGCCGTAAGGAATGGCGATAAATATGTGCTGAACGGTTTGAAGCACTATATTACGAATGCATTAGAGGCGAGTGTTTTTACAGTGATGGCAGTGACAGACCCTGAAAAAGGAGCAAAAGGAATTACTTCATTCATCGTTGAGAAGGACTTTCCTGGCTTCAAGCTCGGCAAAGTGGAAAAGAAGATGGGCCTGAAGGGATCGCATTCTGCTGAATTGGTGTTCGAGGATTGCGAGGTTCCAGTTGAAAATGTTCTGGGAACTGAAGGCCAGGGCTATGTAAATGCCTTGAAAATACTGGCCAACGGCAGGGCGGGCCTCGCGGCGAGAAATTTGGGGTCATCACAAAAGCTTCTTGACATGTCTGTAGCCTACGCGAAAGAGAGGATCCAGTTCGGGAAACCGATTATCAAGCATCAGGCAGTAAGCCATATGCTGGCGGAAATGGCGGTTGAAATCGAAGCGCTCAGGTCTTTTACATACCGAGTTGCCTGGATGGTTGATTCTGGCCAGAAGGTTATAAAGGAAGCTGCCATGCTGAAGCTCTATGGATCGGAGGTTTACAACAGGATCGCCGATAAAGCAGTGCAGATTCACGGTGGTCTCGGTTATATATCTGATTACCCGGTCGAAAGATTTTTCCGTGATGCACGAATCACAAGGATTTATGAGGGCACCTCGGAAATCCAGAAAAACATCATTGCGGCACAGCTGGAAAAAGAATATTAGGACTTAAACATACCTACTAGTTAGTATGAAAAAGAAAGAGGTGGAATGGATGAATTTTAACCATACGGAGAAGATCAAGGAATATCAGGCCAGACTGACTGAGTTTATGGATGAATATGTCTATCCGAATGAAAAGCTTTATAAAGAACAAATTGACAAACATGACCCATTCTCCAAAGTTCCCCCAATTATGGAAGAACTGAAGGTGAAGGCGAAAGAAAAAGGGCTCTGGAACCTGTTTTTACCAGAAAGCGAATACGGCGAAGGTCTCAGCAACCTTGAATACGCACCGCTTTGCGAAATCATGGGAAGATCAAGCATCGCCCCAGAGGTGTTCAATTGTGCTGCGCCTGATACGGGCAATATGGAGGTGCTTGTCCGCTATGGAAAGGAAGAGCATAAGGAACAATGGCTGAAACCGCTCCTCGATGGCGAGATCCGGTCCTGCTTCTCGATGACAGAGCCCGACGTCGCTTCCTCCGACGCAACGAACATCCAGGCAAGCATTATCCGTGATGGAGATGAGTATGTCATTAACGGAACGAAATGGTGGTCTTCAGGTGCTGGGGATCCGCGCTGCAAGATTGCGATTGTGATGGGTAAAAATGACCCCAATGCCCCGAAGCATGAGCAGCAATCTATGATTCTGGTTCCTCTTGATACACCAGGAGTAACGATTAAAAGAATTCTGCCTGTCTTCGGGTACGACCATGCGCCTCATGGACACGCGGAAATAGAATACAAGAATGTGAGAGTGCCTGCCTCCAATATGCTATGGGGTAAAGGAAAAGGCTTTGCGATTGCCCAGGGCCGCCTCGGACCGGGGAGGATCCATCATTGTATGAGAACGATCGGTGCCGCTGAAAGAGCTCTTGAAGAGATGTCTAAACGCGTTCTCCAAAGAACTGCATTCGGTAAAAAGCTCGCCGACCAGGGCGTCATCCAGGAGTGGATCGCGGAAGCAAGGATTGATATCGAGCAGGCGAGACTCCTTACTTTAAAGGCAGCCTTCATGATGGATACAGTCGGAAACAAAGAGGCCAAGGCCGAGATTGCTATGATCAAGGTGGTCGCTCCTAATATGGCACTCAAAATCATCGACAGGGCCATCCAGGCTTTCGGTGCGGCAGGTGTAAGTGATGACTTCACGCTTGCAGCTGCATGGGCGAATATCAGGACACTTAGATTAGCGGATGGGCCAGATGAAGTGCACAAACGAGCGATAGCAAGATACGAGCTAAAAAAATATTTGTAAGGAGGACTCATCAATGCATGTATCGGAACTATTTTCACTTAAAGGAAAAGTAGCGATTGTCACAGGCGGAGGGCGAGGCCTTGGAGAACAAATCGCGATTGGTTTCGCAGAAGCCGGTGCCAATGTCGTGGTTTGCTCACGGCGAGTCGAAGCCTGTGAGGTAGTCAGCGGGAAGCTGAAGGAAATCGGTGTTGAATCCATGGCTCTTAAATGTGACATCACCAACCCGGAAGATGTGAAGAACGTAGTAGAGCAGACCCGTGAGAGATTCGGCAGGATCGATATCCTTGTCAATAACAGCGGAGCCTCCTGGGGCGCACCGGCGGAAGAAATGCCGCTTGAAGCATGGCAAAAAGTCTTGAATGTCAATGTGACAGGAACATTCTTAATGTCACAGGCAGCTGGAAAAGTGATGCTAGAGCAAGGGTCAGGCAAGATCATCAATATCGCCTCGGTTGCAGGGCTTAAAGGCTCCAACCCAAAGGTGATGGATGCCATTGGATATAACGCCAGCAAAGGGGCTGTCATTACTTTCACAAAGGACCTGGCCGCAAAATGGGGGCCGCGCGGAATTTACGTCAATGCAATTGCACCTGGATTCTTCCCGACAAAGATGTCGAAGGGTCTGCTTGAAAAAGGCGGCCAGGCCATTCTTGAAGGAACTCCATTAAGGAAATTTGGTTCTGATACGGATCTTAAGGGTGTAGCGGTATTCCTGGCAGCATCAGCATCGGATTATATTACCGGGGATATAGTAGTCGTCGATGGCGGAACGCATGTACTGTAAAAGGAGGCAGCATCCATGAACAGAGATGCAGTGATTGTATCTGCAGTTAGGACAGCAATCGGCAGGCAGGGAGGAGCGCTTGCTTCGGTACCTGCCCATGTCTTTGGGGCAGAAGTCATTAAAGAAGCCATTCGCAGGGCAAACGTACAGCCTGAAATGGTCGAGGATGTCATCATGGGAAATGTCATCAGCGGAGGAGGGAATATTGCCCGACTCACAGCGCTGCAAACAGGACTTTCACTTGAATTGCCCGGCCTGACGATCGACCGCCAGTGCGGGTCGGGAATTAATGCAGTCAACCTTGCGGCCCAGGCAATAAAGGCGGGGACTGGTGATGTCTATGTTGCTGGCGGCATCGAAAGCATGAGCAGGGCACCTTATTTAATGGATAAACCAGAAAGACCTTACAGTCCTGTGCCTCCAAGTTTCAGAAAGTCCCAGCTGTCACCGAAAGAAATCGGCGATCCGCCAATGGGAATCACCGCGGAAAATCTAGTAACAAAGTATTCAATCAGCAGGGAAGAGCAGGATGAATTCGCACTGGCAAGTCAGCAAAAAATGGCTGCAGCGATGTCTGAAGGACGATTAGAAGAACAAATTGTGCCGATTATGATACCTGTCCGAAAAGGTACACCAGTTATTTTTAACAAGGATGAGCATCCGAGGCCGCAAACGACTATGGAGGCCCTGGCTCAACTTAAGCCAGCCTTTTTACCAAATGGAACGGTCACAGCCGGAAGCAGTTCTGGCCTGAATGACGCAGCGGCAGCCTTAATTGTTATGTCAAGAGAGAAAGCACAAGAATTAGGTGTGAAACCAATGGCGGTCGTAAGGGAGCAGGCAGTAGCCGGGGTGGATCCAAATATCATGGGCATCGGTCCGGTACCTGCAGTCAGAAAGGTTCTTGAAAAGTCTGGGCTGACTCTCGATGACATGGACATCATCGAAATTAACGAAGCATTTGCTGCACAGGTGATTGCTTGTGACAGGGAGCTAAACATGGATAGGACCAAAGTCAATGTCAATGGTGGGGCGATTGCCCATGGACATCCATTGGGAGCAACAGGAGCAATCCTGATCACGAAAGCAGTTTACGAGCTTGAGAGAAGAGGCGGACGGTACGCGCTGATCACTGCTTGCATCGGCGGCGGCCAGGGAATCGCCACAATCATTGAACGAGAATAACAATTTCACCTAAAAGGAGGAATGCTACTTATGGCTTCTGATACGATTCCCATCAGGCAAGGGGAAGAACTTGATACCAGTGCGATCGAAAACTACTTAAGGGAGCAATTAACAGATCTTCCTGAAGAAAATCTGACGATCCAGCAATTCAGCTTTGGAAAATCGAATTTAACCTATCAGCTGAAGATGGGAGAGTGGGAAGCGGTCCTACGGCGCCCCCCGCTTGGTCCTGTGGCACCGAAAGCTCATGATATGGAACGGGAATATAAAATCCTGAAAGAGATCAGCCCTCATTTCTCGGCTGCTCCGAAACCATATTTGTTTGCAGATGAAAGTGTCATCGGCAGTCCATTTTTTGTGATGGAAAGAAAGCGCGGCATTGTCCTTGATACTGATTTCCCGGAAGGTATTACGCCTAGCAGAGAGATATGCAGATCTTTGTCAGAAACGATGGTCAACCACCTTGTAGAGCTCCACAGCATTGATTATACGAAGACAAAGCTTATGGAAATGACCAAACCCGAAGGCTTCATGGAAAGACAGGTCATAGGCTGGATCCGCCGGTATGAGCGGGCGGAAACGGATATCGTTGAAGGCGTGGAGCAATTGAAGCAATGGATGCTAAAGAATGTATCTGAATCTGAAACGCCGGCAATTATCCATTATGATTACAAATTGAACAATGCCATGTTCAATAAAGAATTGACAGAAATGGTTGGATTGTTCGATTGGGAGATGACAACCGTAGGTGATCCGCTAGCTGATTTGGGTGTTGCGATGAGCTATTGGATACAACCCGACGACTCCGACCTTTTGAAAAAAGGGATGGGAAAACCGCCGGTCACGGTAGCACCTGGTTTCATGACCCGTGATGAATTTATGGAGCATTACGCAAGAAAAAGCGGCAAGGATTTGGCTAACATGAATTTTTATCAAACATTTGCTTATTTCAAGCTTGCTGTCATTTGCCAGCAAATCTATTACAGGTGGAAAAAGGGACAGACGAAGGATCCCCGGTTTGCACACCTTGACAAGTTTGTCAGCAGCCTGATCCAATATGCTCTTTACACCGCAGAAAAAAAATGACAGAAAGGGCTGAATGCTGATGAAAGTTCATCTTTTGCTAAAAAAGGAGGATATCGATAAACAGAAAATGGCTGACAACAAAATCGCTGTTGTTTTCGATGTTCTGCTGGCTACTTCCACTATCGCGTCAGCACTTGAGTTCGGTGCGAAAGAAGTGATCCCAGTCCTGGATGGAAAGGCAGCCGAACAGGAAGCTGCCGGCAGGGAAAAAGACAGTTTCGTTCTCGTTGGTGAATATCAAGGGAAAACAATCGACGGATTTCTGTCACCAAATCCTCTGGAACTGAAAGAAAAAATTGAGGGGAAATCTGTCATTCTATCTACAACTAATGGAACGGTCGCACTCAAAAATTCTGCTCATGCGAATGCAGTTTACGCTGCTTCGCTACTGAACTGCGAGGCAGTCGCCAATCATATTTTAAAAGAATATCAGGGAGAGACGATCGTGGTCGTCTGCTCAGGTTCTTCCAATGAATTTAATGTCGAAGATTTCCAGGGAGCGGGGTGCTTTATTGACTCTCTCATCAAGCAATTCCGCGATGAGTTTTTTCTAACTGATTCAGCTTATGCTGCGTATAGTTTCTACCATGGGCACAATCAAAATAGTGATGATATCCTAAAAGCTTCCCGAGTAGGTCGAATGCTGAGCAAACATGGATTTGACAAAGAGATTGAATTCGTTTCACAGCAAAATATATTTAATAAGGTTCCTATGCTTATAGATAAAAAAAGAATTATTGCAATATAAAAATGATAACGCTTACATAAAAAAGGAGGACAGATTATGTCATTAAAACCGGAAGTAAAGGCGTTACTTGAAGCATTTGCCAATAACCCAGTTCCGCCAATGGAACAGCTGCCATTGGAGGAAGCTAGAAAGGGATTTGAACAATCTGCTAAACAAATGAGCAGGGCTGAAAAACTAGCAAAAACGGAAGATCGGAAAATCAATGGATTTAACGGAGAAATTGATATCAGGATCTATACACCTCAAGGAGATGGAGAGTCAAAGCTTCCAGCCGTAGTTTATTATCATGGAGGCGGCTGGGTGATCGGCAACATCGAAACTCATGATGCTCTCTGCCACACATTTTCTAATGAAGCTGAATGTATAGTAGTTTCTGTTGATTACAGTCTTGCACCAGAAAGCAAATTCCCGGTTGCAGTAGAAGATTCATATCTAGCTGCTCAATGGGTGTTTGAAAACGCTCATGAGCTGAATATCGATGAAAACTTTATCGCAGTCGCGGGTGATAGTGCAGGAGGAAATCTTGCAGCTGTTGTCAGCTTTCTTGCAGTCGAAAGGCAGACACCGTCGATTGCTTACCAAATGCTGTTTTACCCGTCTACAGGCTTTGAATATACTCCATCTTACGAAAAATACGGAGAAGGCTACTACTTAACGAAGTCCACAATGAACTGGTTCCGTGAACAATACCTGAACACACCAGCTGATACACAAAATCCTCTGGCCGCACCGATGCTCATTCCCGATGATGTCACTGCACAGCTTCCGCCAGCTTTTATTTTGACAGCAGAGCTTGATCCTCTATGCGATGGCGGCGAGCACTTTGCTATGAAACTGAAAAATGCCGGAGTAGAAACAGAATATGTGTGCGTTCCGGGAATGCTTCATGGATTCCTTGGAATGACTGAATACCTGCCAGACGGCAAGAAATCAATTAGAGCTGCCGCAAAAGCTTTCAAAAACAGAAGTTCTCTTAAACCGGTTGATTAAGAAATAAGGAGGAATACATGATGCCTAATCTACACTTTGAACATTGGCCGAAAATCTCTAAATCTCTCAAACTGCCAGAAACATCACTTTATGAAAATTTAAAAGTCAGTGCGGAGAGATACCCTGACCAGAGTGCGATCTACTACTATGGTCATACAATTTCCTACAAGGAGCTTGATGAGGAAGTCAACGCTCTTGCAGGTTTCCTACAGCAAAAGCTGGGGGTTACTAGAGGGGAAAAAGTATTGTTATTCATGCAAAATTCACCACAATTCGTGATTGGATTCTATGCCATTTCAAAAGCAGATGCAGTCGTGGTACCCATCAATCCTATGCTAACCGCAGAAGAGCTGAGCTTTTACATCAAGGATTGCGAAATCAATTCAGCATTGGTAGGCCAGGAACTTTATGACAAGGTCGATCCTCTCATAGGATCAACTCCATTAAATAATGTGGTTGTTGCCGCTTATTCTGATTATAAAGGGGATGAATATAGCGGCACAGTGCCTCCGGAGGTAGAAGCAGCGAGAACGGTTTATGATCAGCCAGGACACTTCCAATGGAAGGAAGCCATTGGTGCACAGTATGAACCAGGCGCTCATACTACCCTGGCAGATGACCTTGTTGTGCTTCCTTATACCTCTGGAACGACAGGGCTGCCAAAAGGCTGTATGCATACAAACCGTACCGTTCAGGCAAATACAATCGGTGCGTATCACTGGTCAAGCTCCACAACTAGTGCAGTTCATTTAACCACACTTCCATTGTTCCATGTTACCGGAATGGTACACAGCATGCATATGCCGATCTTTTCAGGAAGCACAATGGTGCTGATGACAAGATGGAACCGCGAGGCAGCAGTTGAATTGATTCAATCACAAGGATGCACACACTGGGTGGCCATTGCAACAATGATCGTCGACTTCCTTGCAAATCCCAAACTAAAATCAGAGGATATTGCAACATTAACCTCTATATCAGGCGGCGGTGCAGCGCTCCCTGAGGCTGTTGGAGAAAAACTGTACAAACTTACAGGCCTAAGGTTTGTGGAAGGATACGGACTTTCTGAAACCATTGCCCAGACGCACTTCAACCCGCCTGACAGGCCTAAAATGCAATGCCTTGGCATCCCGTCCTTTGATGTCGATGCAAGAGTTATTGAACCGTCAACCGGAAAAGAACTTGGAGCAGGTGAGATTGGTGAGATCGTAGTCCATGGTCCGCAGGTTATGGTCGGCTACTACAACAGGGATGATGAAAACAGAAATTCATTCATTGAAATAGACGGAAAAAGGTTTTTCAGGACAGGTGACATTGGCCGTTTTGATGAAGAAGGATACTACTTCATGGTCGATCGTGTCAAAAGAATGATCAATGCATCAGGTTATAAGGTATGGCCTACTGAAGTTGAATCCTATCTTTACAAACATCCGGCGATACAGCAGGCTGTTGTGGTTGGTATCCCGGATCCAAGAAGAGGAGAATCCGTAAAGGCGTTCGTGATTCTAAATGAGGGGTACGATGGAGAAATAAGTGAAGATGAAATCATCGAATGGTCCAAACAGCATATGGCAGCCTATAAATATCCCCGTGAAGTCGAGTTCAGGTCACAGTTCCCAATGACTAGCAGCGGCAAGATCCTATGGCGTAAATTACAGGAGGAAGAACGGGAAAAAGCTGAAAAACAGGTGAGGTAAAAGCACTCCGTCGAAGGTAGCTATCAAATTATAAGGAGGATTTTGATGGAGATTTTGGTTCAGCAGCTGTTCAATGGGCTTACGATTGGAAGTGTTTATGCATTAGTAGCCCTCGGACTAACTCTAGTTTACGGTATCCTTCATATCCCGAATTTCGCCCACGGTGCCCTATATATGATGGGTGGCTATATCACCTTGATGATGATGGTGCAGTACGGGCTTCATTATTGGCTGGCGATCCTGGTTTCTGTCATTGTTGTCGGACTTATTGGTGTGCTGATGGAACGATTGGTTTTTTACCCATTAAGGCATGCACCGCCTATTCACGACAAAATTGCTGCGATCGGCATTCTGTTGTTTCTGGAAGCTTTTGCTCAGTATGTCTGGGGAGCTGACTATCAAACAATGCCAACTCCATACGGCCAGGTGGTACAGTTATTCGGATTGACCTTTACCATGCAAAGATTACTGATCATCATTGCGGCGATTACCGTCATGGTACTGCTATTCCTTTTCCTGAAAAAGACGTATACAGGGGCATCCATCATCGCCATGTCACAGGACCGTGACGGAGCTAACCTTGTGGGAATCAATACGAACCGGGTCGCGATGCTGACGTTCCTGATCTCTGGAGGGCTTGCGGCGATCGCCAGCTCTCTGGCTGCGCCTATCAATCTGGTTTTTCCGGGTATGGGACAGCTGGTTATTCTAAAAGCATTTGTCATTATCATTCTCGGCGGTATGGGCAGCATTCCAGGAGCTATCATCGGCGGCTACATTTTAGGATTCAGCGAAAGCCTGGGGGCGACGTATATATCAAACGATTATAAAGATATCATCGCGTTCATCCTGCTGGTGATCATTCTATCCGTAAAACCAACAGGCCTTTTTGCAAAGGGGGGACACTAGTGGCGAAAATCATCAATAAACGGATTATCATTCCTGTACTCGTACTGTTTGCCATCGTCTTTCCATTTGTGACCCAAAATGACTATTTTATCCATGTCATGACTCTCTCTTTTATCTGGATGATTGGTGTGTATGGGCTTAATCTTCTGGCCGGTTACACAGGATATCTATCATTGGCGCATGCTGGATTCTTTGCGGTTGGGGCATATTCCTTAGGGCTTTTAACAGTTAAAGCGCAGTTGAATTTCTGGCTGGCTTTTGTGCTCGCCCTGATTATTACCAGTGTTCTTGGGTTTTTGATTGGCCTGATTGCACTCAGGACAAAGGAGCATTTCTTTGCCATCTATACGCTATGTGTAGGGTATATCCTTTACCTTATCATTGATAAGTGGGATAGCTTAACAGAAGGAGTCCGAGGTCTGATCGGAATTCCAGCACCAGGAAATATCGGGCCGATTTCCTTTGAAACACCATTATCACAATATTATCTTGTCCTTGCGATCCTGCTAGTTGTGATCCTGATTGTCTACCGTATCGTGCATTCCCTGACTGGAAGGACTTACATTGCTATTCGCAATAGTGAGGACCTCGCCCAAACAATCGGTATATCGACAATGAAAAATAAACTGGAAGTATTTGTTCTCTCGACTTTTTTTGCTGGTTTATCAGGAGCACTATACGCCTCTTTCATCCGCTTCATTGGTCCTGATATTGGCAACATCGTCATCACGTTTGATTTGCTGACATACCTGTTGATTGGCGGAATCGGCACGCTGTCAGGACCAATCGTGGGTACTGTATTGGTCGTATGGATTTCACAGCAGCTGCAATTTCTCCAGGATTACCGCATGCTTATTTTTGGCCCGATCCTTACACTGCTAGTGATCTTTTACCCACGAGGAATCGCCGGTTCGATTGCAGGGTGGAATGTAAAGCGAGCTGAGAAGAAGCATGCAAAAGCCCAACAGGACGAACGATTTTCACGAAGCTCAATCTCGCCAGAAAATCAAGTGAAGGAGGGATAAGGATGTTCCTTGAAACAAAAAATTTATCGAAGAAATTTGGCGGTTTGACAGCAGTGAACAACGTTGATTTTTCAATAGAAAAGGGTAAAATCAATGCCATCATCGGTCCTAATGGCGCCGGCAAGTCAACGTTTTTCAATTTGATAAGCGGCTTCCACCCTCCGAGTTCAGGCAGCATTATTCTGAAAGGTCAGGATATCACCAGGATGCCTCCTAATAAAATAGCAGAAATGGGAATTGCTCGCACCTTTCAAACTACCAATCTGTTTGAACAGTCAACTGTACTTGACAACGTGGTCGTCGGACACAGATTGAGGACAAAGTCCAATTTGCTGGACGCTGTTTTAAGAACAAAGAGGTTGAAAAGAGAGGAAGAGCAGTGCCGTGAAAAAGCCCTCGAAGTGATAAACTTTACCGGGTTAGAAAAAGTTGCAGGGAAATTGGTTGGCAGCCTGACTCAGGAAGAAAAAAAGCGAACGGCCTTTGCGCTGGCTCTGGCGACAGAACCAGAAATTGTTTTTCTTGATGAGCCTGCAGCCGGAGTCAATCCTGATGAAACAGAGGGTTTGGCCCACTTAATGAAAAAAATGGTCGATAAAGGGATTACTGTCTGCCTGATTGAACACAAAATGCAAATGATTATGAAGCTGGCAGACAAAATTATGGTTCTCAACTACGGCGAGAAAATCGCGGAGGGTACTGCTGATGAGATCCAGAATGATCCCGCTGTCATCAAGGCTTACCTGGGAGGGAGTGCAAGTGCTTAAACTGCAGGACGTTTCAGTAAAATACGGAAGCTTCACAGCTGTCCATAATGTAAATCTAGAGGTTTCTCCTGGTCAAATTGTTGTTTTGCTAGGGGCGAACGGGGCAGGAAAGAGCACAATATTCAAGACGATAAGCGGACTGAACAAGGCGTCTTCTGGAAGAATCGAATTTGAAGGTGAATCCCTTAACAAACGCTCTCCAGATAAAATTGTCCAGTCAGGCATTGTCCAGTGTGCAGAAGGGCGTAAACTCTTCCCATCAATGACAGTAGAAGAGAATTTGAAGATGGGCGCCTATGTCCACAGAAAGAATAAAAAAGGGATAAAGGAATCGATGAAGCACGTATTCGAACTTTTTCCTATTTTAGAAGAGAAGCAGGATGATATGGCTGGTTCACTGAGTGGAGGCCAGCAGCAAATGCTTGCCATCGGGAGAGCACTCATGGCTAAACCGAAGCTGATGCTTCTCGATGAACCATCAATCGGGCTTGCTCCGTTGATTGTAGAGCAGATGTTTGAAGTGATCAAAACCATCAATCGCGAGGGTACCACGATTCTCCTGGCAGAACAAAATGCGAATGCTGCCTTGAAAATTGCCGATAAAGGCTATGTGTTTGAAAATGGTGCTGTTGTGCTTGAAGGTACTTCAGAGGAACTGTTCGCGAATGATGAGATTAAGAAAGCTTATATCGGTGCTTAGAACAACTTCTGTCTTTAGGGAGGTGGTTGCGAAGCGGTACAAAATAATATTTCTGAATATTAGGAAAATAAATTTAAGGGGGAAAGCAAATGAAGAAATCTAAACTTTTATTGGTCTTAAGTATGATGTTTGCTTTAATTTTTAGCCTTGCCGCTTGCAACAGCTCTGAAAAAACGGATACGGGAGGATCGGATGGCGAAGCATCAGGAGAAGGTACTATTAACATAGGATATACAGGGCCGTTAAGTGGACCTGCAGCCTTCTACGGAGAACGGACATTGAACGGTGTACAAATGGCAGCCGAAGAAATTAACAATGCCGGCGGAGTTGAGGTGAATGGCAAAAAGTATAAATTCAATGTCGTCTCGCTGGATGACAAATATTTGCCAAATGAAGCTGGAGCGAACGCCAAGAGACTGATGCAGGAAAACAAGACACCGATTATATTCACACCGCACAGTGGCGGAGTGGCTGCTATGCAAGTGTTTAACCAGCAAGAAAAATTCATTATTGGCGCATACACCAGTGAACCTAAGGTAACAGAAGGCGGCAATAAATTAACAGTGAGAATCCCTCCTCGTTATGATGGCTATCTTGAGCCATTCACAAATTATTCAATGGAGAAATTCGGCAAGAAAATCGCCTTCCTGCCGACTGCCTCACAATACGGTAAGGACTGGGCAGAAAAGCTGCAGCCTCATTGGGAAAAAGCTGGCGGAGAAGTAGTGTATAACTCTTCTATTGACTTCGCGAAAGATACTGATTTCTTTACGATCATAACCAATGCCCTGAAGGAGAAGCCTGATGTATTGTTTATCGGCGGACCGTCCGAGCCAACCGCAAAAGTTGCCAAACAAGCGAGAGAACTAGGCTTCAAAGGCGGATTCATTGTCATGGACCAGGCAAAGTTCGATGAAATGAAGAAGGTTACAGGCAGCTATGATGTCCTTAATGGAGCGATTGGAGTAATGCCGCTTGTTAATTCTGACAGTCCAGGGATTCCAGAATTCGTGAAGAATTATCAGGCAAAATATAAAGAAGACCCAGGTTCAGAAGCTGGCTTGAATTATATTGCTATGTATGTTTTCGCTGAAGCGATAAAAGCAGCAGGATCATTAGATGATCCAGAAAAAATCATGGCGCATATGCAGGATGGTTTGGATAATCTTCCAGAAGACAAAAAAGTATATGTCATTCCAAAGATCGACCCTGATGGTGGATTTGAAGCCGAGCTGATCGTCGCAGCAATTGAGGATGGAAAAGTCGTGCCTATCAAGGCAGACTAATAGGGGGCATTGTGTAGTCAGTATAGATAACGGCTAACCACTCTAAGCCCGCAGCCCTTTGTTTATTTAACGCTAGCTATTAAGTTCCTTGTGCAAGTATAAGGTACAGGAAATTCAAATTCTGAAGGCGGCAGGTTAAATGACTGCTGCTTTTTTCTTTGTCTATGAAATTTTTTATATAATTTAGTTGTAGATACATTATAAAATTTTCTTAATCTAGCTCCAGCGCCTAGCCCCTCGAGTCGCTTCAGACCGCCCAATGAAGTCAAAGAACGACTTCACCGGTCGGCCCTCCACCGCTTGTCGGGGCTGAACGAGGCGCTTCCGCTTTTTGTTATTGCTTTCTAGTTTTACTAAGACTTACAATAGGAAAAAGGTTAACTTGGGTTCCATGAGAGGAGAGACCTCATGAAAAATAGGATCGGCATAGACGCAGGCGGCTCACTAATTAAAATCGCTTATGAAGAAAATGGCAGATTTCATTTTCGGAAACTACCCTTTGGAGAAATGGATGAAGCATTAGGGTGGCTGAAACTTGTTTCCTCTAACAAAAGGGTCTCCCTTACAGGCGGGAGAGCAGGAAAAATCAAAGCCAAATTCTTTCCGGACGCAGAGATTATCGATGAATTTACCGCAGCATGTGAAGGTGCTAATTACTTAATGATGGAGGAAGGATTACCTAATGGTGAAAAATCCATACTCATCAATATTGGTACCGGCACTTCCTGGTTTAAAATTGAAGGCGAAAACTATGAAAGGGTTCTTGGCAGCGGAATTGGCGGCGGTACTTTTATGGGAATGGGAAAACTTCTGGCTGATCCGAGTGATTTTGCAAGTCTGGTAAGCTTGTCTGACTCAGGTGAAAAAGGAAACGTGGACCTCCTGGTGAAGGATATTTATCATCCAGAAGAACCACCAATTCCTGGTGATTTAACTGCGAGCAACTTCGCAAAGACGGAAGCTATTTCATCAAGTTCTGCGGCCGACAAAATGGCTTCAGTTTTGAATATGATTGCAGAGATCATTACGCTTCTAACCGTACAAACAGCTGCTCTACACAGTACAAAAAGAGTTATTTTTATCGGAAGTACGCTGGCAGGAAATAAGCCATTGCAAGAAAGCCTTGATTTTTATTGTAAAATGTCGGGGCTGGAACCAACATTTCTGCAGACCGGCGAATTCAGCGGAGCAATCGGGGCAATACTCAAGTGATGTGAACTTACATGCTTATAAGCCAAATTAAAAGAGGAGAATCTATTGAGTTCCCCTCTTTCTATCATGAACTATTTTTTCTATCCTTTAAAAATATCAGAAACGATTTCGAATGATTTCAATCTTGCTTTATGGTCAAAAATTTGCGCGTTGACAATCATTTCGTCTGCCTGTGTGTCATCCAGGAATTGCTGTAGCTTTATTTTGATGGTTTCAGGGCTGCCTACGATAGATGATCCGATACGGCTGCCCAGCAGCATTTTTTCATACTCACTTAGCTGGTTTTCCAGGTTATTGACCGGAGGCAGCAATGGACTTGGATTATTCCTGAACAAGTTAAAGAACTGCTGCTGCATCGATGTTGCCAGGAATTCTGCTTCTTCATCGGTTTCGGCAGCAATCACGTTAACACCGACCATTGCGTAAGGCTCTTGCAAAACTTCTGAAGGCTGGAAACTCCTTCGGTAAAGCTTTAGTGCACCTAAAGTATTTTCAGGTGAGAAGTGGCTGGCAAATGAAAACGGCAAACCTAGTTGTCCTGCAAGCTGAGCACTATAGCCACTTGAGCCTAATAACCAGATGGGAATATTCAATCCTTCGCCGGGGATCGCCTTGACACTTCGATATTGAGAATCGAGCTCCGGATTGAAATAGGCGCGGAGTTCATCCAATTGCTCTGGGAAATCCTGACCATCACTGCGACGTTCACGACGTAAAGCATAGGCCGTCACCTGGTCAGTTCCTGGAGCGCGTCCAAGACCAAGGTCAATTCGCCCCGGGAAGAGAGATTCAAGTGTTCCGAATTGTTCAGCTATCACTAGCGGAGCATGGTTTGGGAGCATGATACCGCCTGAACCAACCCTAATAGAGGATGTACCAGCAGCAACGTGGCCGATGACAACCGATGTAGCGGAACTTGCTATGCCAGGCATGTTATGATGCTCTGCTAACCAATAGCGGTTATAGCCCCATTTTTCAGCATGTTGGGCAAGATCCAGTGTGTTTTTGAACGCATCTGCTGCTGTGCCACCTTCAAGAATCGGAGCCAAGTCGAGCACGGAATATTTTATATCGTTTAAACGTTTGTTTTCGGTCATTTTTCATCTTCCTTCATTGAATAATATTAACTGCCAGGATTAGCATTTTACTATTCTCAGCGGTTATACAATTCAATAGTAACAATTATCTTTCGGTAATCAAAATAAAATGATTTGAGATAAATGGAATACATTTAAGAAAGGGAGTTTGGGGAGGGCAGCAGGGAACAAGGTTATCTTATTAAGGATAAGTATTCATATACCTCCCGCAAATTCCGGTAGTCCTGCTCACGGGCTTTTTTTATATAGAAAGTCCAAAGATTTGCAGCCATTTTAGCATCTGCCAATGCATGATGCCTATCGTTTACTTCAATCCCGCACTCAATGCATATTTGTTCCAAAGGCAGGGAACTGACAACAGGCTGGAATAATTTTATTAGAAATAAAGTATCTATCACTCTGTGTTCGAAATTAAAACGTAAATGACTGCTTGTAAATTTCTTCATAAAGGCTTGCTCATGTTTTGCATGGTGAGCTACAAGTACTGAGCTGCCAATAAAATTTAAAAATTCCATCAGTACTTCTGAAGTTTTCGGGGCAGCCATGAGCTCTTTCTCAGTAATAGAAGTCAGTGTAAGGACATTAGTCGGCACTGGAATTTCAGGGTTGATTAAAGAGTAGAAAACCTCATCATCTAGTATCCTGGAACCAATTACTTTGACAGCTCCTATTGAGATAATACCATCGCCTTTTTCTGGATAAAACCCTGTTGTCTCGAGGTCAAAAACGACGACTGGCAATTCTTCCAACGGACAGTCGAGGCTATTTCCTTCCTTCATTTCTTTTTGCAGCTGCCTTAAAAAAGACATTTGCTGCGGATTTGAGTGAGGGGGCATTCCTGCATAGATGTGCGACCCAAGCTTCCCGGTCATTTGCCTGAAGAAACGAACCATATCATTCATTCCCATAAAACTTACATCCTCTCAAGCATCTTCCGGACATGTTCATAAAATTGTTCACCAACTTTAAGGATTTCCTTCAATGATTTCTTTTCATCTTTAGTGAGCTTACTCGTATTTACGTAGTGGCCGGAGTCATAATCCCTGTTGCATCCATGTTTGAGGCGATAGTCAAGCAGTGCAGAGAAATTCTTGCTGTACAAAGATTTATCTTGATCTGGCATCAAGACGTCAGATACAAGGCTGATACGAGAGAGTGTGGGAGTTTCTTTTATCCCTCCGTAAAATGATAACAGCCTTGCTGCATTCACGAAGGGGAGAAACGCTGTTTCCTTAAGATTAATAGATCCAGCATAGGCACCATGAGTTTCAACAAGCAGCTGACCAAGTAGTCCGACGCCTTTTTTCATATACATTGTGTTATGAAGCATCCTTAACAGCAATTGCTCTCTTTTAACTTCATCAAAGGCTTTTTCTTTCAATCTGCTTACCAGTCCAGGATCGCCGTGGATCGATCTGGCATCTGCGAATATGAGCAAATAGCGGATTGACTCCCATGTAGATTCATCAACCCAAAGTCCAAGTTGAGTCTCCCAATCTCTCATTGATTTACACCACAATAGATTGCTTGCCATAACAGAGCCGGAACATTTTTTATAGCCAGCAATCTCTAATCCTTCGGAAATCTCTTTTCCTAACTTTAAAAAGTACTCCTGTGCTTCATCTGTTTTTAGTGTAAAAACCAATCCGTGGTCCTGGTCACTCCAAATAGATTGCTCCATTCGTCCAGCACTGCCCATGACGAAGAAAGAGAATGGGGAAGGGGGATTCCCGTATTCTTTTGAGACTTTGCATAATGCAGCAGTTAAGACTTGATCATAGACCAAATCATGAAAATGGTTTAATTGTTCATTGCTTAAAGATGCGTCAGACTGCCTTTTGACTCTTATTCCATTAATATTTGAATCGTCATTCAAGTTCATAAGTCGGACGGCCTCCTTTCTCCATTCATCAAAACACGGCTGGCCCACAATAGGGGCCCGCCGCTTAATTACCTCAAAGATTAATTGACAGAAGGTTGCTGTGAATTTAAAGGAACATTGCCTGTTGAGGGGATTTCAATTGATCCCTTTGCAGCTGCTTCTTTATTGACCAATTCCGGATACCCATAGCTTCCGTGTTCACTAATATCCAGGCCGATGATTTCTTCCTCTTCTGTTACCCGCAAGCCCTTCATTGTTACCTTCATAATCGATAAGATGATAAAAGATACGATGAAAGCGAAAGCACCTGAGGCAACAACTCCCAGCGCCTGTACTCCCAGTTGTTCAAGACCTCCACCATAAAACAATCCTGGATTCCCAACTGTGGCTAGCTCAGGGGTCGCAAAGAATCCTGTTGATAGAGTACCCCAAACACCAGCCGTACCGTGTACTGATAGCGCAAAGATAGGATCATCTATCTTTCTGCTTTCGAAGAAGCGAATACTATAGAAAACAAGGATGCCGGCAATCAGCCCGATGATAACCGCTGCCCAAGTATCAACAAAAGCACAGGATGCCGTAATGGCCACAAGGCCTGCGAGCGCTCCGTTCAGCATCATTGGAACATCCGCTTTGCCTAAAACAATCCAGGAGATGAGCATGGCTGCAACAGTACCTGCAGCTGCCGCAAGATTCGTGTTGAGAGCAACAAACCCAAAGAATGCTCCATCAACAGAAACGGTGCTTCCTGCATTAAATCCGAACCAGCCAACCCATAAAAACAATACGCTCAATGCTGTGAAGACCTGATTATGGCCTTCGATATTATTAGCTGAACCGTCTTTATTAAATTTGCCAATACGCGGCTTCAGAAGGATGGTCGCTGCCAGTGCCGCCATTGCTCCAGTCAGGTGGACTACAGTTGAACCAGCGAAATCCTGTTTTCCATGTTCTGCAAGCCAGCCGCCGCCCCAAATCCAATGGGCGATGAACGGATAAACTAAAACTGAGAATAGAAGTGCAAAGACAAGATATACAGATAATTTTGCTCTCTCAGCAAATCCGCCAAAGGCAATCGTTAAGGAAATCCCCGCGAATGCCAGCTGGAATAGAAAGAATACAGCACCTGAAAGTCCCAAGCCCTCTACGTCATAGCCTGAATAGAAAAAATCCGAGAAGCCCAGAATCGAGTTACCTTCTCCAAAAATAAGTCCATAACCTACAGCCCAGAAAACGATTGATGAGATTCCAAATGTCAGAATCGTTTTACCGGCAATGTGGCCGGCGTTCTTCATTCGTGTTGATCCTGTTTCAAGAAGGATGAAGCCTCCAATCATCAAAATTACCAAAACCGCGGAAATCATAACCCATAGACTATTCATTAAAAATACCGTATCCATTTTTTCGACCCCTTTCAAATTGTGAATGTAGTTTGTATTCTCGCATGTATTTTTTAATGAATCTACTCTTGTGTCAGAAAACCTTACACAGTTTCTGAAATAAAGAAAAAAACCTCCATTATTGAAGGTTTTACAGTTTAGTATTTTCGAACGCCGAATTGAGCGTTCAATTGTCCTTGTATCATTTTCTTATGTGCCTCGTCTTTGTGTCGTTTCTTTTCCTTAATCATTTCCTGCCGGATCTCAAAAGTCTGGACGCCATCTTCAATTTTGTTGGCAATCTCAACTAATTGTTCGACATCAACGAATGAGTATCTTCTGCTTCCACCAGGGGTTCGGTCCGGAAAGACTAATTTCCTTTCTTCATAATATCGTATTTGTCGTTCAGAAAGTCCGGTCAGCTCACTGACAATACCTATAGTTATGACTTTCTTTTCTTTAAAGGAGGATGGGTCTGCAGCCAATTCATACACCACGCTTTTAACAGTTTTAAATATTATATGTCATATTTCCTTACATGGCTATTAATTTGTATAATAAAATCGTTAATCCCCATTAATTAAATTTTTAAGTTCAGTTAATGTCAATTTCCTTAATTCTTCTTCGCTTTCATTTGTAATTTTCGATTTGATCAGATGCTGGATATAATGGTCCTTTAGTTTTTCTACGGCAGTACGCAAATGCAAGGACACAGAGAATCCCTCCTTAAAAAGTTTCATTTTGAGCAGCACGTAATATTTCTACAGCGTGCTTTCCATGTCTTTTCAAAAGTTCTTCATACAATTCATCCCGAAAAAGATCAAGCATGATAATCAATTGTGCCAAATCAGAAGTATTCTGTCTTTCCACATTCATCTCCTCATTTCCTGAAACGGTTGTGAATTTTTCATAAGCGTAAAGAAATCTTGCTAAAAAGTCAGCAGGTTCGTCAGGATTTCTGACAGGATTTTTTTAAGGTGAAGTTATGATTAAAGTAAAATCCGGAAAACCTAAAGTGATTTGTATATAAGGAGGAATGAGGATGGAACAGAATATGCAGCCCGAAAATAGAGGGTATGTCATAAATGAATATGACGTACTTAAGAAAGTCATTCTTTGTAGCCCGCAGTATATGACAATACGTGATGTAATTAATGAAACTCAGAAACATTTCAAGGATGAAGGCATACATATAGAAGTTGCCTTGGAACAGCACAATGAATTCGTGAATACTTTGAAACATTACGGGGTGGAGGTTATCCTTCTTCCATACCATAAAAAATACCCTGAGCAAGTTTTTACCAGAGATATCGGGTTTACACTCGGCCAAACCATATTTGTTGCGGATATGGCTAGCGATGTTCGAAAAGGCGAGGAGAACGTCCTGAAACAGTGGCTCGAGGATGAGGGAATATCCTATTATAATTTAATAGGTGATCAGATCGAGGGAGGGGATGTAGTCATCGATCAAGACACTATATATGTTGGCTTGAGTAACCGGACCAACCAACAAGCAGCAGATCATTTACAAGGATTGCTTCCCCAGCTTAAAGTTCGCGCCATTCCGTTTAAGGCCGAGTATTTGCACCTTGACTGCGTCTTCAATGTCGTTTCCCCGGAAGTCGCATTAATCTATCGACCTGCATTGACAGAGGAAGATATTAAACTGTTCAGTTCAATGTATGACCTAATAGATGTTAGTGAAGAGGAACAATTCACACTTGGAACAAATGTGCTCTGTATCGGCAACAAAAAAATCCTCAGCTTGCCTGTAAATAAAGGAGTTAATGAACAACTTAGAAGTAAGGGATTCGAAGTAATTGAAGTGGATATAACAGAGATCATAAAGTCCGGAGGTTCATTCCGTTGCTGTACACTTCCGATTTTACGAGAAAAGAGTGCCCATTAAGAAACAAGCGGGAGACAGTCGTCTCTCGCTTGTTTCGTTTATGGCCAGCTTTGGACAGCTTTGGATGAAAGCAAGGGAATCCGCCCGAACAGAACCCATATAAACCTGTGGTACGAACCCATCAAATTCTGTACTCGAACCTCTGTTTATATACAGATATAAAAATTGTTTGCTGTTAAATATCATATTTTGATTGTCCTTTGGGTTAAATTATCTTATAATTCAAAATAGCAAGAAATTAATTTTGTAAAGGGGGATTCATTTGGAAGCTTTTGTTTCTTGGCTCAATGGGATTTTGTGGAGCAACCCGGTCATTTACATCATTCTGGGAATCGGCTTGCTTTTCTCAATCTTGACACGTTTTCTACAAGTTAGACTCTTGAAAGACATGGTTAAACTTATGTTCACAGGAAGAAGTTCCGATGCGGGCGTTTCATCTTTTCAGGCCTTATCTATCGCTTTATCCGGCCGTGTAGGAACTGGTAACATCGCAGGTACTGCCACTGCAATCGCAATGGGGGGACCTGGTGCGGTTTTCTGGATGTGGACGATTGCATTCATCGGAGCAGGAAGTGCATTCGTAGAGTCAACACTAGCGCAGATTTACAAAGTGAAACAAGACGGTCTTTACCGAGGCGGTCCGGCATACTACATCGAAAAAGGACTCGGTATTAAGTGGTTTGCCATTGCGTTTGCCATTGCAGCTTTGGTCGCAATGTCCCTGTTAATGCCAGGAATTCAGTCCAACTCGATTGCACTTGGGCTTGAGAATGCTTTTGGCGTTAGCAAGTCAGTGACAGGTTTTGTCGTAATCGCACTTTTGGCTTTAATCATTTTCGGAGGAGTTAAAAGGATCGCAACTGTTGCACAGTATACAGTACCATTTATGGCTGTTGGATACATCCTTGTCGCCCTAGTTATTATCGGAATGAATATCTCAGAAGTTCCTGCCGTTTTCTCCTTGATTTTCAAAAGCGCTTTCGGTGCTGATTCAATGTTCGGCGGTATTCTTGGCAGCGCAATTGCATGGGGTGTAAAACGCGGTATTTACTCCAATGAAGCAGGACAGGGTACTGGCCCACACGCAGCAGCTGCAGCAGAGGTTTCACACCCGGCTAAACAAGGTTTGGTCCAGGCTTTCTCTGTATACATCGACACACTATTCGTTTGTTCCGCCACTGCATTCATGATCCTGTTCACAGGAATGTTCAATACAGTTGGTGCTGACGGGGCATTCATTGTCGAAAACCTTAAGGGAGTGGAAGCAGGTCCAGGATATACACAGGCTGCAGTAGATGCGGTTCTTCCGGGGTTCGGTGCAGAATTCGTTGCTGTAGCACTATTCTTCTTCGCTTTCACAACAATCATGGCTTACTATTATATGGCTGAGACGAATATTGCTTATCTTCTTAGAGGAAGAAACGGCAAGGTGCCAATGTTCATCCTCAAAATTGTCATCCTTGGCGCGGTCTTCTATGGAGCGGTAAAAGAAGCGTCACTAGCATGGGCGCTTGGTGATGCTGGCCTGGGATTGATGGTATGGCTCAACCTGATTGCCATTGTCCTGCTCGCAAAACCAGCATTAATTGCCTTGAAGGATTATGAGGAACAGAAAAAGCAAGGACTTGATCCAGTCTTCAATTCCAAAAAACTCGGCATCAAAAATGCTGAATACTGGGAAGAAGAATATTCCTTCAAGCATGAAAAGGATAAAGTATCATAAGTCGTTTTTACTGAAGAGCTGCCATCTCAATGGGCAGCTCTTCTTTTTTTGCTTATTCAGTTTGATTATATTGTCCCGGTGGAATGGGAAGAATGAGAGCATTAAGGACGAATCGAGGGAATTCCATGAAAATGTTATGCATCGATGGCGGCGGTATAAGAGGCATTTTCCCGATTGCTATCCTGCAAGCGATAGAGGAAGAGTTTGGAAAGCCTGTGGGTGAACTCTTTGATGTGATCTCAGGTACAAGTACAGGATCAATCATTGCTGCTTCAGCTGCTTTGAACACATCGATGGAAGAGGTGATGGGCAGGTACGAGACTTATGGTGAAAAGATTTTTGTGCGAAAAGCCAAGATTGGTCTTTTCAAGAGTGTTTATAGTGACAGATATTTACGTCGGTTGTTAAAACAGGCCTTCAAGGAAATTACTCTTGGCGATATCGAAAAGCCTTTGTTGATACCAGCTGTTGATATAACCCATGGAAAACCTTATGTTCATCGAACTGACTTTGGTTATTCGTCCGAAAATGAATTATCGATAAAGTTGTGGGATGCTGTATTATCGTCTTGTTCAGCGCCAATCTACTTTCCACCCAACAATGTAAACAATCAATATTTATCGATCGATGGGGGGCTATGGGCTAATAATCCATCGTTGGTTTGTGTGACGGAAGCCCTGCACCACTTTAAAACCGACTTAGCCGACATCCATATACTATCGATTGGAACTGGCCAACAGAATATCGATTTTTCCATAGGTGAGGAAAAGTATTGGGGCATCCGGCAATGGCTGCCATTCCATTTTCCAACTTTAAAGGTTACGCCAAAATTATTGGACCTGGCGATGGATTTATCCTCTGAATCAGTTTCTTATCACTGTCGGCTTTTGCTGGGCGATCATTACCTCAGACTGAATACAGAGCTATCAGAAGAAGTCCCTTTTGATGATTTTACTAATATGGCAGAACTAAAGTATCTGGGACGGCAGGTTTTTCAAGATAACAAAGACAAAATAGCATCTTTTTTATCAGGTAATTAGGCTTTATACTGGCTAAAAACTTCTTTTTAACTTAGTCTTAAACAGAATGTGGATTACATAGTTTTGAGATACTATGCTGTGTAAATAAAGACAGGAGGTACTATCGATGGATAAACTTGAAGTTGGCGAAGTATTCACAATTAGTGACGAGAATGATGTGGAGCAAGAGGTCGAGGTGATTGGCACTTTGACAATTGAAGGGTCTGACTATGCAGCTGTCAGTTTTGTCGAAGATCTTCAGACCGAAACGGACGAAGATATTGATATCTTTTTCTTGAAAGTAGACGAAGATGGAGATTTTGCAGCAATTGAATCTGATGACGAATTTGAAAAAGTGTCTTCAGCATTTGATGAAATGATGAATGAAGAAGAATAATGAGGAGGAGGGAGGTTAAGCCTCGCTCCTTTTTTGTTTGCTTACCAGGAAATTATAAAAGCATTTTTGTGTGGATAACTACATGTGGGTGTCTTAATCCAGCTCCAGCGCCTAGACCCTCAAGACGCTTCGGTCCTGCCAATGAAGTCAAAGAACGACTTCACTGGTCGGCCCTCCGAGGCACACGATGTGCTAGACTCGCCAGCCACAGGACGTGGCGTTTTAGGCGGGCAGCGCTTGTCGGGGCTGAACGAGGCGCTTGCGCTTTTTGTTCGTATTATATTGTAAAGGCATTATGGTAAAAAAACTTGTAAATAGAAGGAAATTAAATGAGTTTGTCGAATTGTTTTTGAAAGGAGTTGATTCAATTGGAAAGCGTCGTCCTTGTCACCTTTAAAATAAAGGGGATTCCGATACCTATTAAAATAGCATCTACTAACGAACCAAGCAGGGAGCAAATACTCAAGAAAATTTCGGATTTAGCAAACGGATATGACTTATCAGGCGAAATCCAATTTAAGAAGCTCCTGAAGGAAAACGGCCATAAAATGTATATCTATGAAATCGGCGACAGAAAGTGTATGGTGCTTGTAGAAAGGCTCGAGAAAATTAAAGAATTTGAAGAGATCAGCTCATAGAACTCCTGTACATCTTGTCTTACAATACTGTGTAAAGATCGTTTACAATTTTACATTACTTTTTTTGTGAACCGTAAAAACATATCAAAAGAAAACCCAGAGGTAGAAACCCCCTGGGTTATTTCGTGCGGATTACGATTTTGATACTTTTGAGTTTTCGTCAGAATGTACTGTCATTCATTTTTTTATAAAGAGATCGCCTGTTTCATTCTACATTTTCGCCGTAATCCACTGTCATAAGCAAAGTATTCTCCAGTTTGCCTTTTTCGACCTCCAGATAACCGATTGAGTTTTTCGTTTCGGTCACGCTGCCATCTTCAAAAGTATAATAGTTTATTTTTTCTTCCCACAAAAGGGTTTCACCTGGATTTACATCACTTTTTCCAAGAGTAAGTTGATATGATTCACCACAGCTGCGGTAAATATTCTGTTCTCGTCTCTTGCGGGAGTTAAGCCAAAGCACTGACTTCATCAACGCTCCCCATAATCCAGTAAAGCTTTCATTATGAATGGGACTGCTTGTAAATTGATAGAATGAATGTTTTTTACCGGATCGAAACTGAACCTCTGATTTCACGAATGAAGAGAAGTGCACATCGCCGGAAAGCAATACACAGTAGGCAGGATTCCATGAGGCAATTTGGTTTATAAACGCATGAAAGCCTTTGCCATTGTATTTCCACCCATCAAAATCAAATGAAGTCTGGACGGGGAACCCTAATACTTTGAATGGATATACATATTTATGGAGAAAGGATTCGATTAATCCCATTCCGTAAAAAGGAGTTGGTGAAACTATATTCAGGGGAGTCTTGCTTTTCCAGCCGCTTTGAATCAGTTTTTGAGAAATAGCCTCCCAGCCTTCTTTGCTGATCAACAGGGGAGTGCGCGTCGTTTCTTCTATCATTCTGCCCAGCTTAATTGCCTTTGGTCTTGGATCGAACTCTCGCTGGGTCCTTGTATCAAGGAAGACTGTTTTCGGGACGGTAGGAGCGATGAAATGCCAGGAGTGATAATTCCATAGATAATTCAACCCGTCATTATAACTGGCTGAATCAATGCTGGTTGAGGCAATATAGCTATTTACTTTTTGGAAAAATGTCTGGTCAAATCCTTCCGGTTCATTGCCCCACCCCTGGAATAGCCAGTAGGCGGTAAGACCGTTGCCTATGATATGCTTTCCCAAAGAAGATTCTCGGACTGAAGAAGTCCACTTTTCGGATATATTCCAATCATCTGTCATGTCATGGTCATCAAAGATCATGTAGGTAGGCGTGTTAGCCATCAAACGCCTTGCCCCAGACAGGGAGACGACAAAGCCCCTTAGATTCTCGATTTGCTCTTCATATCTTGCTTCCAACATCGACAGTTCCTTCGTTCTCCTCTTTTCATCTTTACCCAACTTAAGGTGAAGTTTACTTTTTTCCTGCAATTGTCGAAAGGAAAGAAGCAGTTCATTATCATGGATGTAATCCCAAATTTCCGGACTCCAGCTGACTAAATACATGGCTGCATATTCACCCAAAGTGATCAGATGATTATCGCCCTTCCTGGTAGAAAAGTTGGCAAGATGCTCGATCAGGAATTGACGTCCATTCACCTGGTGTAGCCGGGTATTTAAGTTCTCTGGCAGGAGCTCATGTAATTTGCCGCTTTCGCTGTCACCTATCAATTCCTTGCCAAGTTCAGTCAGGATCGGGAAAAGTGGATCTGCAACATCATCAGCATAAATCTGGTCTCCCATTAAAAATAAGGCATTAGGTCTCTCTGAAAGATCAAGGTGTTTATTTTCTAGGAGGACGTCTGCTGCAAACAGGGCATCATCACCCTGTCCATGCGGCTTTCGGCAGGAGCCATACAGCAAGTTTGTAGGCTCGCTTTCATGGTTTAAATAAAACGCAGGATATTTAAGATCTCCGTATACGATTGAACGGGGACTATCAGGATTGAGCAGATTATAACTGCCTAAATTTTTGACAAATCGTCCTCTTTTAAAAATTAAATCATAACCAAGGAGGGTGCAGGGAGGGAAATGATAATCGGCGGGAGAGATTTTAACCAAATATATAAATAACTGCTCTCCTGCTCTAAACACTTTGGATTCAGTATAGATTTCTAAAGGAAGATACTTGTTCTCTTCGTCTGTTCCTGTAATATCGATCTGGAACAATCGAGCTTCGATTTCAACCTGACGGCTTAAAGCAATCCAAATATATATAGAAGAAGGGTCGACCCTTCTAATGACCGGTCCGGACAAAATAGTTGGTAATCTCATTCATCAGTTCACCACCGTATAGTTCTTTACTGCTAACTTATTCATGCAGTAATTAAACGGTGTCCAAGAGGCCCAGAACAAAAAGCGCAAGCGCCTCGTTCAGCCCCAACAAGCGCTGCCCGCCTAAAACGCCA
>NZ_JAGGQL010000039.1 GCF_018613315.1 Bacillus sp. ISL-37
TCTTCCTCTTAGTTTTGTCCGAAGTCACAACATGTTCGGACAAAATCACAGCTCTTCCTCTAGTTTTGTCCGAAGTCACAACATGTTCGGACAAAATCACAGCTCTTCCCCTTAGTTTTGTCCGAAGTCACACCAGGTTCAGACAAAATCTCAGCTCTTCCTCTTAGTTTTGTCCGAAGTCACAACATGTTCGGACAAAATCTCAGCTCTTCCTCTTAGTTTTGTCCGAAGTCACAACATGTTCGGACAAAATCTCAGCTCTTCCTCTTAGTTTTGTCCGAAGTCTTCTAGGATACGCACACTAACAGCATCAATACAAAACAAAGTCCTGCCAATAATAAACTGGCAGGACTCTTATCAATCTATTCTGCTTTCTGATAGCGCAAGATCGGCTTCCTTGCAGCTGTTGTTTCATCCATTCGGCCGACTACTGTAGAGTGTGGTGCTTCCTGGACGATTTCTGGATTCTCTTCTGCTTCTCTCGCAATTTGGATCATCGCGTCGATGAAGGCATCGAGAGTTTCTTTTGATTCTGTTTCTGTTGGCTCGATCATGATTGCCTCTTCCACATTCAATGGGAAGTAGATGGTTGGCGGATGATATCCAAAATCTAGCAGGCGTTTGGCGATATCCAATGTGCGGACGCCAAGCTTCTTCTGGCGCTTGCCGCTAAGGACGAATTCGTGCTTGCAGTGCCTGTTGAATGGCAGGTCATAATACTCTGCAAGCCTTCTCATCATATAGTTCGCATTCAGCACAGCATACTCAGTAACAGCCTTCAGGCCATCTGGACCCATAGTGCGAATGTACGTGTAGGCACGTACGTTGATACCGAAGTTGCCGTAGAAAGGCTTAACCCTTCCGATTGACTGCGGACGGTCGTAATCAAACTTATAAACGCCATCCTGCTTTGTCACGATTGGCTTTGGCAAGAATGGAATCAAGTCTGCTTTTACACCGACTGGACCAGAACCTGGTCCGCCGCCTCCGTGTGGTCCTGTGAATGTCTTATGAAGGTTCAAGTGAACAACATCGAAGCCCATGTCGCCAGGGCGTGCCTTGGACATAACAGCGTTCAGGTTTGCTCCATCATAGTAAAGCTTTCCGCCTGCGCTGTGGACGATTTCAGCCATTTCAAGGATATTTTCTTCGAATAGACCAAGAGTGTTCGGGTTAGTCAGCATTAATGCTGCTGTATCTTCACCGACAACCTTCTTCAAGTCTTCCAAATCAACCAGACCGTTTTCATCTGATTTTACAGTGATCGTTTCAAAACCAGCTACTGTTGCGGATGCAGGGTTTGTTCCGTGAGCGGAGTCAGGAACGATTACCTTCGTACGCTTGTCGTCACCATTTGCTTCGTGATAAGCACGGATCATCATCAAGCCCGTCCACTCGCCGTGTGCACCGGCTGCCGGCTGGAGAGTCACCTCGTCCATGCCAGTGATTTCAATCAGGTGTTCCTGCAGGTCGTACATCAATTCAAGAGCACCTTGGACAGAACTTTCATCCTGCAATGGATGCAAATGTGCAAAACCATTGAAGCGGGCAACATTTTCATTCATCTTCGGATTGTATTTCATCGTACATGATCCCAGCGGATAGAACCCGGAATCAACACCGTGGTTGCGCTTGGATAGTGCAGTGTAATGGCGCATGATATCAAGCTCGGAAGCCTCAGGAAGTTCTGGTTCTCCTTCACGAAGGAATCCTTCTGGCAAAAGCTCGGTTAAGTCGGCTTCTGGAACATCCATTTCCGGCAGGCTGTAGCCGACACGGCCCGGTGTGCTTAATTCAAAAATGAGTGGCTGATCTTCCTTATGCATTGATATCCCCCATTTCCTTTACAAACGTATCGATTTCTTCTTTTGTTCTTAATTCAGTTATCGCAACAAGCATATGTTTTTCGAGGTTGGAATCATCACGTCCAAGATCATAGCCGCCGATAATGCCTTTTTCAAGAAGCTTTTGGTTCACTTCTTTAACCGGCTTATTCAGCTTGACGACGAACTCATTGAAAGTAGGTCCTTCAAATGCGATTTCGAAGCCATTCTCTTTAAAAGTCTTTTTCGCATAATGAGCTTTTTGGATATTGGCCACAGCCATTTCACGAACGCCTTTTTTTCCAAGAGCGGTCATTGCTACTGAGGCAGCAAGTGCATTCAATGCCTGGTTCGAACAGATGTTGGAAGTCGCTTTGTCACGGCGGATATGCTGTTCCCTCGCCTGAAGTGTCAATACGAATCCGCGGCGTCCCTGGTCATCCTTCGTCTGGCCGACTAGTCTGCCCGGAACCTTTCTCATAAGCTTTCCAGAAACAGCGAAATATCCGCAGTGTGGTCCGCCGAATGCTGTCGGGATACCGAAAGGCTGGGCGTCTCCAGTTACGATATCAGCACCGAACTTACCTGGAGGCGTCAATGCCCCAAGTGCAAGCGGGTTGCTTGAAACGACGAACAATGATTTATTTTCATGTGCTATTGCTTCGATTTCTTTCATCGATTCAATGCCGCCGAAGAAGTTTGGATACTGAACGATGACAGCAGCGATTTCTTCACTTGCCATATCCTTAAGTGCTTCAAGGTCAGTTACGCCATCCTTATGCGGTACTTCCACAACATCAATGTACTGGCCCTTCGCATAGGATTTGACGACGTCTTTGTATTCTGGATGAACAGCACTGGAAATCAATACTTTCTTTCTTCTTGTATGCCCTGCACTGAGCATCGCAGCTTCAGCCAATGCTGTGCCGCCATCATACATGGAGGAATTCGCTACTTCCATGCCAGTCAATTCACAAATCATCGTCTGGAATTCAAAGATTGCCTGAAGTTCACCCTGTGAGATCTCAGGCTGATATGGTGTATAAGCAGTGTAAAACTCTGAGCGTGAAAGAACATGGTCAACAATGACTGGAATGTAATGGTCATAGACACCAGCGCCGATAAATGAAGAATTCATTTTCAAATCAGCATTTTTCGCAGCCATCTGTGCCAGCTCTTTCATTAGTGCTGTTTCAGACTTGGCTGGTTTGATGTTGTATTCTCCGGCAAAACGGACTTTTTCAGGAATATCGCTGAACAATTCATCAATCGATGAGACGCCGATGCTTTCCAACATTGCGTTTTTATCACTTTCAGTCAGCGGTAAATAGCGATGCTTCATATCTTTTTCCCCTCTCCGGCTTTTACTTTTTATCTCTCTTATAAAAAGGTGTAGCTGAAACTGCAGCTTTTAAGCGTTTTCCGCGGATTTCAACTTCCACTTCATTACCTAACTCAGTTTCTTTTGCATCAATTAGTGCAAGACCGATATTTTTCTTGAGCGTCGGGGATTGCGTGCCAGTCGTGACTTCGCCAATCTGAGTATCACCTTTGTAAACGGGATAACCATGGCGCGGGATTCCCCTGTCGATCATTTCGATACCCACAAGCTTCCTAGGCAGACCATTTTCTTTTTGCTGTTTAAGTGCTTCTTTTCCAATGAAATCAGCTTCCTTATTTAGCTTTACAGCAAAGCCTATTCCAGCTTCAAGCGGGCTGATTTCAGATGAAAGCTCCTGTCCGTACAATGCCAGATTTGCTTCAAAACGGAGTGTATCCCTGGCACCAAGACCACATGGGATGACTCCCTCTTCTTTGCCTGCTTCAAGGACTTCATTCCATAGGCTGACAGCATCTTTTGAATCGCAATAAACTTCGAATCCATCCTCGCCTGTGTATCCTGTGCGTGATATAAGCGCTTTCTTGCCGTTCAGGTCAACTTCCTCACTGAACTTGAAGAACCCGATTGAGCTTAGTTCATGACCTTTCGCAAGCTTTTGAAGGACTCCCTCAGCAAGTGGTCCCTGTAGCGCAAGCTGTGCCATGCCTTCTGACAGGTTCTCGATTTTTACATTGCCTTCAAGATGGTCCTGCAGCCAATCGAAGTCTTTTTCGATATTGGAAGCATTCACAACAAGAAGATAATGCTCATCTTCGAGTTTATAAATTAATAAATCATCGACAGTGCCGCCGGTCTCGTAACACATTGCTGTATATTGGGCTCCGCCGTTTTTAAGTTTTGAAACATCATTCGTCATCATCTTTTGTAGATAGTCCAGACTATCGGGGCCTTTCACCTCGATTTCTCCCATATGAGAAACATCGAATAGACCAGCTTTTGTCCTAACTGCTTCATGCTCTTCCTTGATGCTTGAAAATTGGACCGGAAGCTCCCAGCCTCCAAAATCAACCGTTTTCCCACCGTATTCCTTGTACACTTCAAATAGCGGTGTTCGTTTTAATTCAGTCATTATGTATCCCCCTTCGTCCTATAGCTAAAAAAATCAGTTTACAAAACGCGTTTTAGATTCAGCCAGAATTGGTTCTGGTTCCCCAACGCCAATGAAGCCATAAAAAAGGACAGAGTACCCCCTCTGAATCTGAGAAGGTCTCTGTCCTTTCACCTGAAAGTTTACCTGTTAAGGCTTTCCCCTTTGGTGGCTCCCACTAATAAAGCGCTCTCCAGAGATGCGTCAAACAAGAGTTCTTTTGCCTGAGAGATTCACAAAGTTTGCTTGCTCCTTCGGCGCTACGTAAGTAGTCTCTCCCCTTGTTGTCATCCGCATTTATATTATTTTCACAATTGGGCATGCTAGACGTTATTACACATGTCTGTAAACTGACTATTTAAGACTATAAAATGACAAATTTCAAAACATTCAAAAGCTAACTTCATCCTACCATTAGAGAGCCAATTTCGGCAATATATTTATACTTTAAAAGAGGTGGATAAAATGACCGTTCAAATTAACTTTGATTCTTCCTGGCAGGACGAGATGGCTGAAAGAATTGAGAATGACGGCCCATGGGGAAATTGGGAGCTCTATAAGCTTGCCGTTGAGATAGAAAAGCATACCATTATCCCGGAATTCGAGGGACTTCAGGCACCGGCGCATCTGCCAGAACTCACGCCTTTGCCACATCAGCTGGAGGTAGCGAAGCAGGTCGTTGAGAACATGAACGGAAAAGCAATACTGGCTGATGAAGTTGGTCTGGGAAAAACAATCGAGGCTGGATTGATTTTAAAAGAATACATGATCCGGGGTCTGGTCAAAAAAGTATTGATCCTTGTTCCTGCATCCCTTGTCTCACAGTGGGCCATGGAGCTGAATACAAAATTCCATATCCCCGCCATTGCCCAGAAGAAAAGTTATGTATGGGAGCAGTGTGATGTTGTCGTATCTTCAATCGACACGGCGAAACGGGCGCCACACAAGGATATCATCAACAACTTAAATTATGACCTTATCATTATCGATGAAGCTCACAAGCTAAAAAATAACAAAACAAAAAACTATGAATTTGTCCAAAATCTTAAGAAGAGGTTTTGTCTTCTGCTGACAGCGACACCGATACAAAACCGGATTGAAGAAATTTTCAATCTCGTTTCACTCTTAAAACCAGGACATCTGGGCAGTGAATCGGTGTTCTATGATAAGTATAAGAAGGATGCGAGATCTGTTAATGATGATGAACACCTTAGGGAACTGGTCAATAAAGTGATGATCCGCAACAGGCGCTCTGATACGGGAATCGAATGGACTAAACGCCATGTAGAGACCATTCCTATCCACTTCTCAGAAGAAGAACGTGCACTGTACGATTCGGTTCAATCCTTAAGAGGTTCAGAAGCCGGTCTCAGCTCCAGCCAATTCTCGTTGATGACACTTCAGCGGGAAGCTTGCAGCAGCCGGGAAGCCGTTTTCTATACACTCAGAAATATGCTACAAAAGCAGGAAAACCCCTCTGTCGGTTTCCAGAATACCATCGCCCAGCTGATCAAACGAGTAGAGGCCGTAACGAAGAATTCTAAAGCAGAAAAAGCGCTTGAATTAATAAAGCAGATTGATGACAAAGTGATCATTTTTACCGAATACAGGGCCACTCAGCTATACCTTCAATGGTTTTTGAAGCAGCATGGCATCACTTCTGTTCCCTTTCGAGGAGGATTCAAACGCGGCAAAAAGGATTGGATGAGGGAGTTATTCCAGAAGAATGTCCAGGTACTGATCGCAACAGAAGCTGGCGGTGAAGGAATTAACCTGCAATTCTGCAGCTACATCATCAACTTTGACCTTCCCTGGAATCCGATGAGACTTGAACAAAGAATTGGGAGGATTCATCGCCTTGGGCAGGAGAAAGATGTAAAAATATATAATTTCGCGACAAAAGATACGGTTGAAGAGCATGTCTTGAAACTGCTATACGAAAAAATCAACCTGTTTGAAAAAGTCATCGGTGAACTTGATGATATTCTCACAAAATTGGAATTTGGCAATATCGAAGATCATTTGACCGATATTTTCGGAAAATCAAATTCTGAAGGTGAGATTCGGATCAAGATGGAAAACCTGACATCGATGATCCAGTTCGCAGAGGAAATGAAGGAGGGAAATCAGCGTGCAGCAACAGGAAATCCATAATTTTCTCGATAAATATTTTACCGCGAATAACTGTGAATTAATGGAGAATGACAAAGGGTATATGACCGTCCAGTTAACTGTTGATTTAGATAAGGAATTGATGAACCGCCCGTTTTACTGGCATTACCTAGAGAAAACCGGCGGCGTTCCCAATCCAATGAAGCTGACCTTCATTACCAATAAACAGAAGGCACCAGACGATATCAAAGGTGAGGTCATCCACTTTGGGTCACCTCGCCTTCATCAAATCTTTGCATCGACAAAAAATCTTGCCGGATATATACGGTTATATCAAAACAACCAATATCCTACACAGACACCGCTTATACCGTGGGTAGGGTTGAATATGAAAATATCGTATCAATGTGACAGGAAGCGGGATGTTTTCCATTCGATCGGCCTGCAGCTGATCAACGGAATGATGGTAGAAGATTTTCATGACAAAATATTGAAGCTGCCGCTGAATTCAAAAATTCCGGATTATGCTTATACTCTTTCTCCATTAATAAAGCCAAAAAGCGGTGTAAACAGGATTCAGTCTTTTTTGACAACAAGGGTAGAGCAAGAGGATCATACCTGGGCAGAAGAGGCAAGAAAACGCTGGCAGAAGGACCTGGCATTGCTCCATCACTTTTATGAAGACGAGGAAGAAGAGTCTGATAGCTTTAAAACCGAAAAAGCTGCCTTACAGGAGCAATATGAACCGAAGGTCAATATCGAAATCGTCAACGGCGGATTATTTTATTTAACAGAAAATGCTTTATGAGTAATTCCTCTGCAAAAAAGACAAACCCGGCTATCGCTTTAGCCGGGCTTTCCAATTATTTGTTCTTTTTCTTTTTTATGCTCGACATCAACATGAACGGCAAGATACCAAACCACCTGAACAAAAAGGTAGCTTCTGCTTCTTTTTTCTCCTGCTTCAACTTCCGGCGTTCTTCCTTCGGTTGGTCAATATATTTCACAACAGTCTGGGTAAGGTATTTAACATAATCATTTGTTTTCATGGTTACACCATCCTTCATACGTTATAAAGTATAACCATGACTTACTTTTTCATACGCTGGATGATTTCATCGGCGATTATTGAAACTGATTTACCAGATGCATCGACCTCAATATTTGCCGCCTCTCGATATAATGGAAGCCTGAGGTTGTACAGTTTTTCAGCAGCATTCATATTGTCTTGACTTAATAACGGCCTGGTATCGTCATCTTTCAGCCTCTCCCTAATGATGCTGAAATCCGCATTCAAGAAGACTACATTCATTTTTTCTTTTAAGAACAACCTGTTCTTTTCCGAGCCAATAATTCCTCCTCCAGTGGAGACAACGGCATCACCTAAAGGCATAGAATGTAAAACTTCAGACTCCAGATCACGGAATTTCTCTTCACCATCAATTGCAAAAATTTCATTTATAGTCTTACCGGCCAACTTGACAATCTCCCGGTCTGTGTCGTATACAGCTATTTCCAGCTTTTCGGCCAATTCCTGTGATACGGTAGTCTTGCCAGACCCCATGAATCCAATTAAATATATAGCTTCCATATCTCTTAATCACCCGTCAGTTCTTTTCTCTCCATCTTACCATCGCACCAGTAACCTTGTCATATTGGCCAATGCCAAGAGCTTTCTCCCCACTGTCAAGCTTTAGATTAAAGGTCACTTCCTCCACACTTCCTGATAGAGCTTGCTTTTGAAATGCAACATTTCCCAACTCATAGTTCATAATTCCTGAATCTGGAAAAAATCCATCCCGCAGCAAGGCCTCAGCCTGTTTGACCGAACAAAGCATATAGTATTCTTGCAGACGTATCGTCTCTGTTTCTTTCGCAAATCTTTTCCCTGCTAGATAATTCTCTGTCAGTATCAGCAAATAAAATGAAATCAGGAGCAAAAAGATCATTGAGAGCGGATAAATAAAACCTTTTTGATTTATGGCTCCACACCCCCGGTTTGATAAAATTGGTGGATCCTAACCGAATAATCCTTTCCTTGTACATCCTTAGCTTTTATCTCTACACCATCAGCTATCTTGCCAAAGCTGAAGCTTGATAGATTTTGCACCAAGATTTCATGCCCCTGGTAATTCACCCTTCTCCGCATGCTTGAAGCATATTTTTCATAAAGAATGAATTGTCCATCGACCTTCATCAAAAGCTTGTCAGTTTGGACAGTCAACTGTTGTGCTGATCGGATTTCCTTTTTTACCTGACTGTTGAAGACCTCCCACTCCATCTTCCTCACTACAGTATCAGCAACACGGTGATTAAGGATAATTTTCATACCTAACGGCAGCATCGAGGCGATCAGCAAAAAGAGCAGAACAGATAAAAGCATCTCCACCATGGTGAAGCCTCGTTCACTCTGAGGCAGCACATTTTTCATATTTTTCCCGAGCGATATCATAATGAATACAAACCTCCCATGAAGAATCTACCTCAATCTTGGTGACAACGACTTCATACTTGTCTCCATTTTGTTCAATGAATCTTCTGCCGGAATCAGTTCCTGTAATTTTTACATACATCAGTTCGTCATATAACAAATTGATGGCTGTTGCCTTTTTTTCAGACTCCACTGTCTGGTTGATGACATGAATGGCAATCGGAAGCAATATTGCACTACCCATTAAAAACGCAGCCAGAGATAGCAGCATTTCACTGAGAAAAAATCCATCATTCCTCCAAAACATAGAACCTGCCCTTTCCAATCTGGATCATCAACTTGTATTTTTTCGAACCTGCAGTGACATATATAGACCCGAAGCTATCAATGTTCCCATCCGGCATGTAGTGAAATAATAGATTCATCGTCCCTTTTTTCAACTTGATTTCGGATGAATAATGTCTCTGGGCCAAATACGGAGCAGCATAATCCGTTCCGCGGATATAGTAATAATTATTTTCCGGCATGATATGGACAGTAATTGTTTCTTGATGGGAAATCGCATATTGCTGGCTGTATAGAAGGTCGGATTTTAATTGTGAAAAGAAAAGATCCTTCTCAAGCATGTCCTTATGCGGTGAAAACAGGAAGGCTGATGTGAGGGAAAGCATTAGGAAGGCTGAAAGCACAATCAGCATTTCGACCATTGTAAAACCGCCAGAGTGGTTCATGAGCCAGAGTCGGTGCTAGCCGACTTCTTCTGCACCACCACACCATCTACAATTTCTATTAGGGTTCCATCTGGACAAGCGGCATCTGCACTTTTTAAGTATCCACCACTATGAAGCTCGGCGAAGGTAGGAGTAACTTTTTTATCAATTTTATACGCCTGTACCTGCGCCTCGACCATTTTCATATAAGCCTCGCAGCCCTTCTTATTAATATTAGAACTATGTGAAGATATATTGGGGACTGTAATGATAAGAAGAACGGAGATAACGAGCAAAACAATCATCATTTCTATTAAAGTAAAACCCTTTTGATTTTTCATCATGTATTCTCCTTTATTTTTCCGCATTAAGAAAATGATTAAATCCCTTTCATCATTTGGAACATCGGCAACAAGATGGCTAGATACAGTGAAACCACAAGCAGGCCAATGAAGCTGTACAAAATGGGCTGCACTGTTTTCAGCGCTTTTTCCGTTTTTTCTTCGAGTTCTTTCAGACAGTGCCTGCTATAAAAATAAAGCTCCTGGTCCAACTTGCCATTCTTTTGTCCATGCCTGATGATCCTCGACAGCTCTTCTTCAAAAAACGGGTACTCTCCCACTGCTCTGTCAAAATCCTGCCCAGCAGCCAGCTTCGAAATCAAGTCCTTTCCTATTTCACTTGAAAAAGGTTCATGGAGATTTTGCTCGAACACCTTCAATGCAGCAAGCACTGAAAGGCCACCAGAAAACAAATAGCTTAACTGAACCGAGAAATAGTGTGAGTAAAAAAGCCTGAAAAATTTGCCTGCAAACGGCAGCTTTACAAGATTCATTTTTTGTTTGAGTGGGTGAAGGTTCTTAAAGCTAATGATGTAGTATAAGACAAGAAATGTAGTGAGACTAAGAAGAAAATAGAGTGTGAAAGGAAGGATATTGGCTGCCGCCGCGATGGTTTCCATAAAGATATTGGGGGCAAGATCCATGTCTGTAAAAAGTGAATTGAATTTCGGCAGTAAAATTCTATTCACGAAAAAAAATAAAATGAACGTAAGCAATACTAGAAATATTGGATATGCGGCAAGCCTTTTTAATCTCTGGTAGTCGGCTTCCCGCTTAAGGACCATGTCGCTGCCCTCTGTTAAGGTACGAGCCAGTCCACCATGCTGCTCGGCAAAGTAAACATAGCTGACCAGGTCCTTTTTAAATTTCAATTCTGCAAGAATCAAATATAAGGGAAATCCCTCACGCAGCTTTTCAAGGCTTCTTTTAACCTCCTCTTTCCTTTTCTTTTCCAAATAAAAAGTCATGGATTCAATCGCTTCCGCCAAAGAATAACCTCGCGACAGCAGTTCCCCACTCCTTTTGAGGAACCGGGCCTGTTCAGCGACAGGCCACTTACTCTCCATCATTGAGAACCCACCTCTGGTATTCTGATTCCTTGATGAACCCCAGGGCGATGCCTTTACGAATTGCATCTTTGAGAGTTTTATAATGATAGCTCTGGAGCTCCCCTCTTGCTTCCTTCAGTACCGCAGATAAATCCTTTCCCGTAAGGATTTCGAAAACATTTCCCCTTTTACCGCTGCCTGATGAAAAGCAAAATGGCGAGCAAGTCCCCTCGCAGTAAGGGCAAGTCAATTCAACGAGTCTCTGTGCCGTTACTGCAATCAGTGTCTGTTCAATCTCAAGCCAATTAATCCCGAATTCAATCAGCCTGTAAATCGCTCCTCTGGCATCCCTCGTATGCATTGTCGTCAGGACCAAGTGTCCTGTCAGCGAGGCTCTTATAGCCGTTTCAGCCGTCTCTTTATCCCGTATTTCCCCAACCATAATAATATCTGGATCATGCCGCAGGATTGCTTTCAGTCCAGCAGAATATGAAATTCCGGCCCGTTCATTGACCTGGACCTGCAGCACTGTGTCACTCGGTTTTTCAATTGGATCTTCTAGCGTAATGACATTGCGATTCACCAAATCCGAGGTTTCAGAAAGCATGGAATATAATGTTGTCGTTTTACCGCTCCCTGTTGGACCAGTAAAAATGATCAAGCCATGTGCGTGTTTTAATAGGGAAATCAGTTTTTTTGATGTGGATGGGAATAATGAAATTTGGTATGAAGGAGTTTGGTTTTGTTCGGGAAGGAGACGAATGACCATACTTTCGCTCTGGTAGGCTGGAAGCGTGGAGATTCTTAAGCCTATCTTCATTTCTTGATACTGATAGGTAAAAGCACCACTTTGAGGCCGTCTTTTTTCACCAATATCCATTGAAGCTGTGAATTTGAAGTGGGAAATGAGCCGCTCACAATCAGCTTGTTCAAGCGTGTACCGGGGAAGCAGCTGATTGCCAAGCCTGAATTTAATCAGTGTGTCTTTCTCGCGAGGGATAATATGAATGTCCGACGCTCCACTTCTTAAAGCATCTTTCAAGACATTATCCGCTAGCTGTTCAATTGATTTAACAATAAGGATGCACCACCTTTTTCGGTTATAAAAAGAGATTTCGCCACAATCCTTTTGTTTCCTGCGAAAAATCCGGCTTAAATGTGTATAAAAAGTGACAATTCTATTCATAATAACTACCGTAACGTCAGCAAGTCATATTATTGGGCTATAGCCAAGCGGTAAGGCAACGGACTTTGACTCCGTCATGCGTTGGTTCGAATCCAGCTAGCCCAGCTACTGAAAAAACGGAAGCCTCTGCTTCCGTTTTTTCGCTATCTCGAGATCTTTTTCAAGGCATCTGGGTTAAATCCAACAATCAGCTTTTTGCCATCTGTCAAGATTGGCCGTCTAAGCAGTTTCGGTTCCTCAATGACAAGTTTGATTACTTCTGAAAGTGGGAGATCTTCCATATCTACTCCCAAATTTTTATAAGTTTTTCCCCTTGTTGCAAGCAGTTCATCAAAGCCTTCAGTCGTCAGCGATAAAATCTGCAGCAATTCATTTTTTGATGGAGTATCTTTGAACATGTGACGTTCATTGAATTTCACGCTGTTTGAAATCAGCCACTTTTTTGTTTTACGGCATGAAGTACAGCTTGGATATGAATAAAACGTCAGCTCTTCCATTAAGTTAACCTCCTGGCGATCAAAATTAGCTTATATACGTATTGTATAACTCTTGTATAACATTTGTATACTATTTTGTCATCATTTCGCCATTTAGTTGTGAACATTTTCTAAACATATAGTGTAAACAGTGTAAACCTTATTTTCCCCTGTATTATAATGAAAGCAAATTAGTGGTCTGAGGTGAACTAAGGTGGAGCAAACATTAAAAATTACAAGTGTTTTGTCTGACCCAACGCGTTATTATATTTATCAATACATCACAAAAAGACATAAGGATGTTACCGTACAGGAAATCGCCGACAATTTTGATATCCATCCAAATGTGGCAAGGCTGCATTTATCGAAACTTGAAGATGTGAACATGCTGATTTCAGAAACAAAAAAGACTGGCAAAGGGGGACGTCCAAGCAGACTGTACAGACTGTCCGATGAAGTGATCCAGCTTCACTTCCCATTCCGCGATTATCAGCTATTGTCTAAAATCGCGATGACAACAATGATGTCTCTTGGAGAAGCAGGAAAGAAAGCATTGTACTTGACAGGAAAACGTTTCGGGGAAGAACTGATTGAACAAGAAGTATCCCGACACTCACATATGTCAGCTGAAATGACGTTTGAGCATAAACTGAACTCAATCAAGAATGCTGCGACTCTTGCTGGTTTTTATCCTGAATTCGAACCTAACAGCGAAAAGACTAAGATTTACTTCCAGATCTTCAACTGCCCTTTCAAGGAAGTGGCAATGGAGCATACAGAAACAGTGTGCAATATGCATTATGAATTCTTGCGCGGTATGTTCGAATCACTGTTTGGTGAGATCGAACTGATCGAAAAAGAAAACATGTTCACAGGCTGTGACTCTTGTTCATATCAAGCTGTTATTGCACAATAATCAATCCTTGTTTACTTTTTACTCCACTTTACTTTATAATATGATAGTGATGGACTTGTAGGGTAAAGGAGGGATATCTTTGGATCGTATGTACAGAGTTTTAGGATTCTGGACGGGAATCTTTGCTGTCATGTTTTTCTTAGGTGACATGTATACGACGTCCTTGATTTTCTTTGGTCAAACTGGATTTTTCTTGCTTTTAAGTTACTTGAAACTGTCTGAGCGTATGTACATTTACGTCTTCGGCGCATACTTAACGATTTTCTTTGCTGGGTTTACTTACTGGTCAACATTTATGATGCCATTAGGTGGAACTGGACATTGATCAATTGTTACGCTCAAATAAAAAAAGCGATGTTTATACATCGCTTTTTTTATTTTCCACGCGTATATTAAAATAATTTACCAGCAGTGTGATCAAGACCCTTTCCCTGAACAACGACATCAAAGGACTGGCTGATCCCCCCTGGCAAAATCAGACTCCGGATCGCGCGATTCCGCTTACTTGCTTCAGAAAACGGATTGGGGTCATTGTGTTCTGCAAGCTCTTCTAATATGCCAGCAGCCATAAGGAACTCATCCTGCCTCATTTTTTGTACGAAGTTCAGACTGTATTTTTCACCGATTATTTTAAGGGCATCAAAATGCACATGACTGGTAATATCCATCTTTCCCGGATGCTGCAAAACGTCATGATGCATCTGGTGCTGGTAATATCCCCTTAAGCTTCCTCGCCTGCGCGATGGGTGCATCCATTCTTCTTTCGTGTATCCGTAATCTACAGTCACCATGAGGCCTTTCGTTAAGGTATCAGAGATAGATTCAATGAACGGTTCAAAGGCAAGCGGAATCTCAATCCTTTGCCCTTCTGCCAGTTCAAGTTCTTGGTCATTTAAAAAAGCGGTAATCCGATCATCCGTGACCGGAACCATGATTTCTTTTAGTTGTCCATTTTCATGGCCTACGAACACTTCTCTCACAATACCCTCGCTTTTTTCGACGACATGGACAGGGAAAGCATCAAATAATTCATTCGAAAAAATCAACCCTTCTTTCATGCCTGTATCTGCAAATGTACTACCGTAAAGTATCTTAACATCTTCTAGACCGTTCAACTCAGCTTTCTGCAGCTTTCGATGATAAGGGCTGGCTTCAACGATACAGTATGTTAGCCTCTCATCATTCAAGTCTTTCCAACCCTGAATAAATGCGCGTGCAAACCGACCATTCCCAGCTCCTATTTCACAAACAGATGGCGGCAGGCCAAGGTTTCTAGAATGTTTCGCAAACCATTTGCCTATCAATTTGCCAAATACATCTGATACATTGCTGGTTGTATAAAAGTCCCCTTCTTTCCCTATTTTTTGGCGTTCCTTTATGTAATAACCTTCCTCCGGGTGATAAAGTGTAAGTTCCATATACTCAGCATATGAGATCATTTTTTCCGGGGAAGCGTCAATAATCTGTCTAATAATTTCTTTCATAATAACTCCTTGAAAAAAAAGTTTTCACTATTGACATAGTGTTTTTGTTATTATATTGTTTTAGTAGTAGCTTAACTATATCCCCTCCCATGATATGAATAGAACATCCCCCAGGAAAGCCCTTCTCTTTGAGAAGGGCTTTCCTTGTTCTGCTACCTTTTTTAAAATCCGTTTAAAAAAGGATTCGAATCCATCTCTAAACCAATGGAGGTTGTAGGTCCGTGTCCAGGAAGAACCTCTGTTTGTTCTGGCAATGACAGGAGCTTTTCATGGATGCTTCTGATTAGTTGATTATGGTTTCCACCCGGCAAATCCGTCCTTCCGATGCTTCCATTAAATAGTGCGTCTCCTGCCAGGACAAACTCTGCTTCAGGAAAGTAGATCGATATACTCCCTGGAGAATGCCCCGGTGTTTCAAATACTTCGAACTCAAAACTGCCAATTGACATTGCACCTTCATCCTTGATCAAATGGTCAGCAGGACGCGCTTTGATTGGCTCGTTAAGCATAAAATGCTTTGAACCATTCAAAGAAGGGTCTGTTAGCCAATCCTTTTCTTTTTCATGAATATATACCTTGATTCCGTACTTATCTCTTATTCTATCCACTGCCCCGATATGATCGAAATGAGCATGAGTGAGCACAATTGCTTCTGGCTTCAATTCTAGCTGTTCAAGCACTGTTGCCAGCTTTCTCGGATTATCGCCAGGATCCACAATTAGGCATGATTGGTTTTCATCATAGACAATATAACAATTTGTTTGTAACGGACCTAGGGGAATCTGTTTCCATTTCATCAAAATAGCCTCCAGCTTCTAGTGGTATTATTAATACATTTATTTTACACTATTGTCAGGCAAGTTTTAAGGATTGCGATAGAAAAGCTCATGTACCTTGTTGAGCAGACCCAAAGGATAAGATTTTAAAGTCACAATTAATTAGTTTTGTACATCCCGGCACAGAGGAGGCTGCTAAGTGCAAATTTTCATTGGAATCGAAGCCAACCCTTTACTTTCGGAACTGCCTGACTTTGACCAGTTTCTACAATCAACTGCACCTCCGCTTCTAATTCATGAAAATATTTATATTTATCACGATCCACAAATAGCAGATGTAGCTTCAGATTTGCTGTCGGAAGCAGATCTCCTTGAAGAAATGCATCAATTGATAAAAACAGAAGGAAAAGCGGGAGAAGATTTTTACGATTATGGCTTTCAAACCGGTGCCGATGTTTTTCTATTTGCGAACGATTTGTCAGCCTTCAGATTTACAGGTGGCATCAAAGTTCAGACTGAAATGGCTCTCTTACAGCTGGAAGAACATCTTGTGTTTACGACTGTTGAAGGTATTTATTTTACCATAGACCATTATACTGAACTGGTATTGGGTATAGTAAAGGCATATGAGGTGAAAGTTGAGTTTTTAGACCTCGACAAATGATGTAAAAAAATATAAAATATAAAACGAGTGTATGCTTGTCATTACATAACAGGCTGCCGCCTATATTTCATTCAAACTTTTTTAACAAACAGGCTTTATGTCTGCCTAATTTATGAAGGGGGCTTTTTCATGGGTTTTGCGATTATTTGCGCTTTAATTACACTGCTTGCCGGCTATGCAACATTTTCGGCACTTAAAAACAAAAACATTCTTGGAATCGTGTTTGGTGGAGGAACATTCTTGGTTCTTGGCTGGTTCACAGTCATGACAATCCTTACCTCCGGATTCCCAACACCCCATTAATACGAAACACAAAAAAGACCACCCTTTGCAGGTGGTCTTTTTCGTTTATATTTTAGAAACTTTTTGTACTAAGATTAGTGTCCAACTCCAGCGCTTGTCGGGGCTGACCGAGGCGCTTGCGCTTTTCTTTGTCCAGCTACAGCGCCTAGCCCCTCGAGTCGCTTGTCTAGTTTCGCCTCCTAGAAACTCCGAAACTTCAACTCCAACGGCAGAAGCAAAAAGCGCTTCTTTGTCGGAGTCTCCAGTTTCTGCGTTTCTGGGCAGTCGGCTATACTTTTCGATTTCGGTCCGCCCACTGAAGTCAAAGAACGACTTCACCGGTCGGCCCTCCGAGGCACACGATGTGCTAGACCCGCCAGCCACAGGACGTGGCGTTTTTAGGCGGGCAGCGCTTGTCGGGGCTGACCGAGGCGCTTGCGCTTTTCTTATTGCTGCAGCAATTCGTTTACTCTGTTTACCTTATCCTGCATCTTTCTTTTCACATCACGCCTGTCATCAATCCGGATATTTGTGGCTACCCGCTGGATGCCAGCATTGAACGGTGCTTCGTGAATCGCCTGGATTACCTCAAACAGAACGGGAAGTTCACCTTCAATCAAGGTATTCATCGGTGTAAGTTGATACTGGATTTTGCCTTGTTCTTCATACTGCTTAAGGATTCTTTGGATATCTGCTACATAGGAACTGACACTTGGTGTTTGTGTTCCAATTGGAATCACTGTTACATCTACAATTGCCATCAAAATCTCTCCTTGAAAATTATTAGTGAACGAGATCAATTATCTCGTTTGTCTCGATATTCAAGACTTTATCAAACTGGAAACCGTACAGGCACATTTCTCCGGAGGGAGAGCAGGAAAGGGGCTCGTTGGCCATTTCGGTGAAAATAACCTCCTCGTTACCTGAATCTAAATGATAACGGAGCAAATCAAATCCACCATCGTAAAGGTCCGCTTCACCCTGCTCTGTTGCCCGCAGATAAATAAAATTCTTTCCATTATCCATTAAATCATAAAAAGGAACGACCCAGCCAGAAAAAGAAGTTAATAACGGAGCCTCGATACTTCCGACCGATTTGTCACCATTCCTGAAGAAGGCATACTGGCCCGATTCTTCATTTTCTTCTTCATCCACTTTTACTGTCATTAAGTATGGTCCTTGCGAATCAAATTGATATACACCTTCGAGTAAGGTTTCCGTTTTGTTTTCCTTCAAAGAAAAGGTTCGTAGCGGGGCATCTAGTGAAATCCCGTCTTCATCCCACTTCTGATAAACGAGGACATCCTCAGAAATCCATCTTACAAAAGGCTCTGGCAGTTTGATCTCTTTCAGATTATTATCCCTTAAATCCAATAAATAACTACTGAAATCCCAATCTTCTGTAAATGCAGAAACAACTAGGAAATTCTCATCGAATGGATTCCACTCAAAAGTTAGTTCATATGATTGAATGCTTGTAGTATACGATTCTTTCCCTGTCAAATCGATAACAGTGAGGAGGCCCTCCTCTGATGCAGCGCTATGTATCATCACCTTTTTCTTCTCCGGACTTGGTACCGCGGTTATGATTGGCTGCTCGCTTCTATACAGCAATGATGCCTTTCCTGTTCCAAGATTGTATGAATATAATAAAGAAGTGCCTTCCCCTTTATTCGAAATGTAGAGAATTTCTGATTCACTTAGCCAGCCTGCAGACTTATAGAATTCTTCCTGTTCCCCCATCTCGATTGGAACAATTTCCGCTCCTAAAAACGAAGGCCCTGGAGATTCCTTAAATCTTTTTAAGCTGTGACCAGCTCCCTCATGCAATGAAGCATCAAGCTTCTGGGAGCAGCCGGATAGGCCGAGTGCAGAAGTGATGATGATCAGCAACAACCAGCTAACATAAGGTATACGATATGTACTCTCCTTAATTTGCCTCACCTCTACCCCCCCATTTTAAACAATGTATATATCTGTACGTTAGAAACTCGTAAATGTTTCAATGAATTCCGAAAAATTCATATATATTTTTAATACAGAATATTACTGACTTCCATCAAACAAAAGTAAAAATCCCACTAAGTAATATCCCATGTATCCAGGCAAATTACCATCCTTATTTTTCTAAAAGAAACAATTTTCATAATAAAAACCTGCACCATTAAGGCACAGGTTTCTCTAAGATTTACTCATTTGATGTCGGGTAACTCTTTTCTTTACTGGCATTTTTCTCGTCATAAAATCTCAGCAAGTCCCCGTAAATAATTTTATCGGAAAACTCAAGCTCGTTCTTTGCTTGATCAAAGAAAGGCTCACAAGCTGCTTTGTCAGTCGGCTCACCAGTTGATTTATCATAGCAAGTTTCTCTTGTGAATACATGATCCTTCGTGATGAAGCTGCCATCGCGCAGAACCGCAAAGTCAAGCCGGTCCTTTGAGAATAGGTCTGATCCGAAGTCAATGTTATTCTTAGTATCGATTCCCAACAGGTGGAGAATAGTCGGCTTGAGGTCAATCTGTCCGCCTACAGTTGGAATCGTCTTGCCTTCCTGACCAGGGATATGAACAATCAATGGCACCTGCTGTAGCTGCGTGCTTTCAAAAGGTGTAATCTCCTTGCCGAGATACTCACCCATCGCCTTATTATGGTTCTCGGAGATTCCATAATGATCACCGTATAAAATGATGATTGAGTCCTCATAGAGGCCCTCTTCTTTTAATTCTTGTATAAACAGCTTCAAAGCTTCATCCTGATAACGGACAGTCGGGAAATAATTGTTGACTGTCTTATCATTTGAAGTATATGGCTCGACAAAGCGGTCTTCCTCGTTCAATTCGAATGGGAAGTGATTCGTCAATGTAATGAACTTTGAATAGAATGGCTTTGGCATAGCCTTCAAATGATCAACAGACTGTTGGAAGAACTCAATATCTTTCATTCCCCAGCCTACTGAATTTTCTTCTTTCACATCATAATCCGGCAACGAGTAGAAGCGCTCGTATCCCAGTGATTGATACATGATATCTCGGTTCCAGAAGCTCTTGTTATTCGCATGCAGAGAAGCAGTGAAATAGCCGTTCTCATTCAAGATTTCAGGTGTCGCTGAATATTCATTACCTGAGTGCGTAAAGAAAACTGCACCTCGGCTTAATGGATACAATGAGTTATCAACAAGGAATTCAGAGTCTGAAGTTTTACCCTGGCCGGTCTGGTGATAAAAATTATTAAAGTAATAGCTTTCTTTAATGAAATCGTTCAGGAAAGGTGTAATTTCCTGGCCATTCACAGTTTGATTTATGACAAAGTTCTGCGTGGATTCCATTGAAACCAGAATCACGTTCTTGCCCTTGGCAACACCAAACATGTCCTCGTTCGGCGGCAGATAGTTAGCGCGCACATAGTTGTCGATATCAGCCAGTTCACTGCCATCAGCCATAGCTCTCTGTGCCGAAGACTTTGACTGTAAGAAAGCATCATAAAGGTGATAATTGTATGTCCCAATATTCTTGACCAGCATTTCTCTATCGAATGTTCTTGTCAACAGCTGCGGACGCTCAGTTTCAGCCATTCCCAGGTTGAAAAATGAAATCGCGATCGCCACAAGAAAATATGCTCTGCGGTCCACCTTGGTATATTCCCGATATCCTATTAGATTTGGTTTAATTTTTAATACGAGTGGCAGTAGGAAGAAATCAGCGAAATATAACAAGTCACTGAAGTTGATCAATTCAGTAACACTGCTTCCCAAGTCGCTCATATTGCTCGTTTGGAAAAGCACAGGTATCGTCAGGAAGTCATTGAAGAAACGGTAGAACACTACATTCGCGAAAAGAATCGCTGAAACTATGAAACTTGTAATCAAAATGTAGCGTTTCTGAGCCTTTTCCTTCATGAACATGCTGATTCCAAAAATGACCATCAGGAAACTTAATGGATTCATGAACAGGATGATCTCCTGTCTCCAGTTCTCAATCTTTATATCAAAGCTAGTTTTATAGGCAATATAAGTCTTTAGCCAAAGCAGGATTGTCGCAATCACAACGATGGATGCTTTAGTCCATTTATTATTCTTCATTTGTTTGTACCTCCCTGTTAAAAATAACAGATATGGGAAATTTAAGGTGATTTTTTCCACCTGCTTAAGAATCAAAGATAATCTTAATACTTTTTTTTCTAAAAAGCAAACAAAATCAAACCTAAAAAAGCATAGACCAATTACTGTCATTTTCCTCTATTTTAGACGAATCAAACCTAAAAAAGTTTCAGGAATGTCCAAATTCCGAAAATTGAAACTTTTAGCACATAAAAAACAGGGAGTTTTGTCATAAAACTCCCTGAGGCTTATTAGGCATGTGCTATCTTGTTTTTGACCAGCCACGCAGCACCAATCACACCTGCATCATTTCCCAATGTTGCGATACTGATTTCAGTCGATTGCGCTACTCGAGGAAAAGAATTACGTAAAAATTGTTCTTTTATTGGATCGAGCAAAACATTTCCTGCTTTTGAAACTCCGCCTCCAAGGACGATTTTTTCAGGATTAAGCGTATTAGCGATATTCGCAAGAGCAATTCCCAGATGCAAAGCAACTGAATCAATGACTTTCAACGCTAATTGGTCATTTCTTTTTGCAGAATCAAAAACATCTTTTGCGGTAACATGGCCAGTTTCCTTATACACCACCGCCAGTTCTCCGGCTGGGGTTCCTTCGTTTAATGCTTCAGTGGCAATTCGGACAATTCCAGTTGCTGATGCAATCGTTTCCAGGCAGCCAGTCTTGCCACAGTTACACGGAGCCCCACCTTCAGCCATAGAAGTAATATGGCCTATTTCACCAGCAGCACCGCTGACACCGTGTACAATGTCGCCATTCGTGATAACGCCGCCGCCTACACCTGTTCCCAGAGTGACACATACAAGATCTTTTGCACCATTTCCAGCACCTTTCCACATCTCACCAAGTGCTGCGCAGTTAGCGTCATTATCGATTACAGCCGGAAGCGAGGTTTCGACTTCAAGCAAGTCTTTTAATGGGTAAGGCTCTCTCCATCCAAGGTTCACTGCTTCATAAATTACGCCAGTGGCAAGGTCAACTGGACCAGGTGCCCCCATGCCAATCCCGATGATTTCACTTTTTGAATGCCCTAACTCTTCAAGCTTCGCATCAATCGCCTTTGCGATATTGACCGTTATATTTTTCCCTTCGTCTGAAACATCTGTTGGGATCTCCCATTTATGAAGGATTTCTCCATATAAACTTATGAAAGCAAGTTTAGTTGTTGTTCCTCCTAAATCTACACCTACAAGCCACTTTTCAGCCATATTCAGTCACCTTTTCTCATGTGCGTTTTTTTTCTTTTTCCATCCGGATTTCTTGTCTTAAAAGCAAAATCGCAGACTGGTAATCTTTTGTCTCAATCAATTGGGAATTATACAGTTCCTTCAGTTCGGCTCCCATGAGCTCTAGATCCGCCACTCTGTCACCTATGTAAATAAATGTCCCGAATTTTTTCAAGAACTGCTGGATATCGTAAATCGTCTTCAACGTAATCCCCTCAATGTTTGTGAAAATAAGAGCATGTTTCCATTACCTAAGTATAAAGGATACTTAATGCCTCCTCAAGTATGCAGGAGAAGATTTTATGACAAATACCAAAGTCTTTCATCACTCAATTGGCTTGCTCATCATGACTACCTTAAGACTTCTTACCAATAAAAAAAGCAGCAAGCGCTGCTTTTTTTGTGTGGAGTGTTATGGGGCTGTTGATTTACGTTCCAGGCGCTTCGCTTTCCGCGGGAAGAATATGAAAAATACCAACTACCGTCTTTTTCATAAGCAATTCTTCCTCGGGGCTGGCGCTGAGCCTCCTCGCCGCCGTTGGCGTCTGCGGGGTCTCACCCGTCCAGCTAATCCCGCAGGACTTTGAAGAGCTACCTCGAACCTTCCCACGCACGATGGAAATGCGTTAGCATTTTCGGAGGAGTCTACGCGCCTTCCACTCCAATCAACAGGACTTCCAATCTTTGATAGAGCGCACCTAATCTCTTCTCTAAAAAGACTTAAATAGTGCATGAGAAGATGGATATGTATCGAAAAATACTCAACTGCATAGGAACAATTAAATTATTCAAGATGGTACCCTTTCAAACAACTTGCTTCCTAGTACCTTTTATTACGTAAAAAGGGTTTCGGAACGAGAACATTCCTAGACCCTTTTTTCCAATACTAAAAGCAGCATAGGCTGCTACTTAAATCCTACCTATCGGGATCCTGCGGTTTCAAAATCCGCGGCCTTCTGTTCTTTAATGGGATTGGAGACCGAACGAGCACGTCACGGAATGCCCGCGGGTTGAACGGTATGAATGGCCACAGGTAAGGTACTCCAAAGGAATTCATTCTTGCAAGCAAGATGATGAACAGGACGACCCCAATCAGGAATCCGTATAGCTGGAATGCTGCAGTCAGTACTAACAGGAAGATCCTTATAAGCCGGTTTGCCAGGCTCATTTCATAACTTGGTGTTGCGAAAGTTCCAATTGCCGCAATCGCAAGGTAAAGGATGACTTCATTTGTCAGCAGTCCCACTTCGACTGCCACTTGCCCAATCATCAAGGCGGCGACAAGTCCAAGCGCGGTTGCCAGGGAGGTCGGCGTATGGATTGCAGCCATCCTGAGCACATCGATTCCTATTTCAATCAGGAAGAACTGAAGAAATAACGGAATTTGACCTGGATCATTTGGACCGATAAATGCCAGCTTCTCCGGGAGCAGTTCTGGTTTGACCGCGAATAAATACCATAAAGGAAGCATGAACAAGGATGACCATACAGCCATGAAACGCACCATTCTCAGATAAGCCCCTACAAGCGGTTTATTTCGGTACTCCTCGGCATGCTGCAAATGATGCCAGAAGGTTGTCGGCGTTATAAGGACACTTGGGGATCCGTCAACGATGATGCAGACATGCCCTTCATATAAATGTGTTGCAGCGGTATCCGGGCGCTCTGTGTATCTTACAGTGGGAAATGGGTTCCAATGCTGGCCCGAGATAAATTCCTCGATCGTTTTCTCTCCCATCGGCAGTCCGTCCGTATCAATTTTACTGATTGAATCCTTTACTTTCTTGACCATCTCAGGATCGGCAATATCTTCAATATAGCTTACGACCACATCCGTTTGCGACCTTCTGCCGACCTGCATGTACTCCATTCTCAATGTGCGGTCACGGATTCTCCTTCTTGTAAGCGCAGTATTGAAGACCAATGTTTCCACGAAACCATCTCTCGAACCTCTTACCACCCTTTCGGTATCTGGTTCCTGCGGACCGCGAACTGGATAGGTTCTTGCATCTATCAGGATGATTTCGGCCACTCCATCTACCGCAAGCGCCGTAGGGCCGGCCAGAACCATATCTGCTACCTTATCAAGGTCGTCAGTCGTTTCTACCTCAACATAAGGGATGTATGTCTTGACCAGTTTCTTGAGTGTATCAATGTCCAGGGCGCCAGGCTCAAGTTTCGCAAGCAACTGCATGATATAGAGAAGAATATCGTCCTTTACGAATCCATCTACAAGAAACAAAGCCATTTCCCTGCCGGCGTACTCGACATCCAGCTGGATGACATCAAAACTTTTGCCAATTCCAAGTTCTTCTCTTAAATACTTAATATTTTTTTTCAGATTTTCCTGTACGGGATGCTTCGTTTTTTCTGCCATATTCTATCCTAACACCTTTCATTAAGGCTCTTTTATAGACTTTGTTCATGCGGCAATGAATCTTACCGTGGTCTTAGACCAGGTTAAAATTGAAAGAGCACTTACCATGTATTACAGGAAAAGCTATTAAGCAATAAACTGACCAATATTTTCCTGTCCGCTTCTTTCACCATCTTAGACAAAAAAACGCAAATACATACTTAATTGCATGTGTTCCGGACAAGTATCATATAGTGGTTATACCGACCTACCAGACAATCTGAAAAGGGTGAGCTTAATGAAAAAGTATGTATTTTTGGGAATTAGCGCTTTAGCCATTGCAGTCTCTGCGTTGATGATTCAACTTCAGAACATTAACAGTTCGGAGGAGACGATCACTTTTTTTCCTTTGAATGATTCTGTGCAGTACAAGAGCGCGAGTACTTCATTGACGCTGCAAAAAGATAAAAAGAATGATAAGCACACGATTGATTGGAAGATGCAATCCAGGTTGGACCAGGAGGCATACTTAAGACAGGATATGGGGCTATTATTCGTCAACGGCCTTTTAAAAGGAAAAGCTGCCAAATGGGAGCAGGATACAGCAGATGTATACCAGGAAGACTTCATTTCAAACGGGGAAAGCGCAAGGTATGACGCCATCACTTTTCATTATTCCGAACTGCATGGTGACGGCGATAGAATCACAAGCGCTCAAAGGATGTCTGATGACATGTTATATGTGATTGATTCTCCTTTCAGCCCACTTCAATCCTTCTCTATCGCCAAAAGTAAACAGGAGAAGGAATGGAAGAATGTCCTGGATCAGAGTGTAAGTAACACACTGAATAAAAGCTTGAAAAAGGCTGAAAAGACTTATGGGTTTAAAGCTTCGAATTATATTGCTGTACCTCTCGATACAATTAGACAATACGAAGACCAGCCTATAAAAGGTTTTACCCAAAAGGAGACTGCCAATATTGTTGGGAAGCTATGGGAGGGGTTATATAAAAATTATTACCTTGGCATAAAAAAAAGCGATGGCACTGTCGTTGATCCGATTGACAGTACCATGCCTTTGATTTTGGTTTCTAATGATAAGAGCCACCTGCTGGTTGTAACACAAACTGACTCTGGTGAGAGCATTGTACTCAAGCAGCTTCTTCAAGGTAGTAATTAATCTGCTCAAGTGTTTTTCGGTAACTATCCTGCTCGGGATTTAACTCTACCGCCTTTTCAGCATAAGTTTGAGCTTTCTTGAGTTCCTTTTCATCGAAATAAATCAATGCGAGATTGTAATATGCTTCATGGAAATCAGGAGCCATATCAATAACCTTAAGAAGATTACCTTTGGCTTCCTCAAGCTGACCCAGCTTGATTTCGGTAAATGAAAGCATGAATAATGATTCCGCTGAAAGTGTCTCCAACTGGCGATAATCCGTAAGCAGCTCATTTGCCTGTTCATACTCTTCCGCTTTTATATGCTGTTGCGCAAGCACCAATATTGAGCTTTCATCTACTACATTTGCTTTGCCGCTAAAACCATACTGCAAGGTTAAAAAAACTGCAGCAACTGAAACAGCCAGGAATGCTCCTTGAAGCAGTGGACGTTTCTTTTTAGGAAGGTGGAAAATACCGGCTGATGCAAATCCTCCGACAAGGCCTCCTATATGTCCAGCATTATCAATTCCAGGAATGGTAAAGCCAAAAGCAAGGTTGATTCCAAGCACCACAAGAATATTCAGTCCTAATGTCCGCCAAAACAGTCTTGGTTTGGCTACACCAAAATAAAGTAGAGCTCCAAAGCAGCCAAATATCGCTCCGCTCGCTCCTGCTGAAAGATTTGGACTAAAAATGAAGCTGGCCAGTACTCCGATGAAACCTGAGAAAATATAAATAAACAAAAAACGCAAATTGCCGTAAAGGCGTTCAACCATCGTCCCTAAGTAGTATAAAGCGAGAGTATTCATGAATAGGTGAAGCAGCCCAATATGAATGATCATTGGTGTGAAAAAACGCCACCATTCACCCTCAAGTATAAGCGGGTTGAATTTCGCACCAAATTTTATCAGCGTTGAAGTATCCGTGCTACCTCCCGCTGCCTCAAGAACCAGAAACATCAGCACCTGTACCGCAATGAATAGATAGGTGAAAAAAGGCTTCCCATAATTAAATATCGATTGTTCTTCCTTAGCGCGACTAACCGCGCTGGAAAGAGCATTTTTCTTAATAGACTCTATGTCATCGACAGAGAATTCCTCTGCTAAATCAATCTCGATGTTGCCATCAATCCTACTTTCTATTTTCCTTAATGCTTCTGACGCATTTGCCCGATCCACTATAATGGACTCAACAGTTACCTTGCTATTTTCAGAAAGGGTCGGTTCGGCGATTCTAAACTCATAATCGTCTACTGGGGGATACGCACTAAAGTAGAGATTAAGAATCTTCAACTCTCCTTTAGCAAGTTTCCTGCGGATTCTGTCTCCATTCTCCGCAGTCATCCCGATATCCCTTTGCAACCAGTTGGTCCAATCAAGATTATAATGCAGCAGGCGAACAACCTGTGTATTCTTGTTTTCTGTCTTTTCCAGCCATAGCTCTCCATGATCCTGCGATAGCTGTAGGATACGACACTCCTTCTTCACAATCAGGAATTCCGTGACCTTCCAAAACAAATACTCTTCCAAAAAAGCCAACATCTCCCCTACTTTCCTGCTCCGGTCCCAGCCGTTAATATGTATTTATTTTTTCCTCTATAAAATTATTATAAACTAAAGTTTCATTAGCAAGATAACGAAGAGCCCCTTAAAACAGAAAAAGACCCGACAAGGTCTTTTTACTGAGGCTCTTTTCGTAAGCTTTGTAGCTTTCTCAACAAGAGTAAAAACCGGACCTGGGTTTTTACGAGTATGATCGTAAATCCTCTTTAGAATTCTCCTCGAAAAGAGCCCCGATACCTTAATTAATGTGGCTACCAGTATAGGTTCGAAAAGCAATAATCAATACGAAAACAGCCTTTACTGAAACTCCGAAGGTCCTGAGAATAATGAATCCATCATTTTGCTTCTAATACCAGGCAGACCCATGATTGAACCCACAGCCACCCGGCGCAAAAAACTGTTGCCAAGAAGCATATTCATGACCCTGTACCTGTTCTCAAAAACAAAATAGCCTGCCAGACCAAGCATGAAAATCGAAATTATTTTCCTTGCCATATAAATCCCTCCCTTTTTATTTTGGGAATAAAACCAATTTTTTATCCACTCATCTTTAAATATCCAATCCAAAAGATGTATATATATAATAGAAGAAAACGGTTACAAAAACAGCGAATAAGAAAAAGAAAAAACGGCTGCAACAATCAGAAGCTTGAAAAAGTTGGTTACAGTTCTCGATTTAATAGCAAGAGGTTGATTGGAGCGGAAGGTGCGAGACTCCTGCGGGATCAGCGGGACAGGTGAGACCCCGCAGGCGCTTTAGCGCTGAGGAGGCTCACCGCACGCCCCGAGGAAGAATTCGCTCTTTGAAAAAGCCGGTAGTAGGGCTTTTTCATAATTCTTCCCGCGGAAAGCGAAGCATCCTGGAGTGGAAATCAACCGGGCAATTTAACAATGGCTATACTTTAAGGACTTTTTCAATAGTCCATTAATCAACAGCCCATTTTCCTTATCCCTTCAAGACAGGGTCCATTACTTTTCTCAATACTTCTACAGAATGGTCAAATTTCTGTTGTTCTTCTTCATCCAGGGAGAGTTCGACTATTTCTCTTATCCCGTTGCGGTTGACTATAGCTGGAACGCCGATATAGATGTCGTTGTGACCATATTCGCCGTTTAGTTGGGCTGAAACCGTAAGGATAGAATTCTCATTTTGGAGAATCGCTTTAGTCAATCGGACAAGACCCATGGCGATTCCATAATAAGTGGCTCCTTTACGCTGGATGATATGATAGGCAGCATCCCGGACATTCGTGAAAATCTCTTCCAAGTCATCGTGTTTATAATGCTCCTGATCTTTCATCATTTTGGCAATCGGCTTTCCGCCTATGTCCGCATGGCTCCATACAGGCAATTCGGTATCACCATGCTCACCTATAATATAGGCATGAACGTTTCGAGTATCTACATTGAAATAATCTCCAAGCAAGAATCGGAATCTTGCAGTATCAAGGATTGTCCCTGAACCAATGACACGTTCCTTTGGCAATCCAGAGAATTTCCATACAGCATATGTGAGGATATCAACAGGGTTTGTTGCGACAAGGAAAATTCCGTCAAAACCGTTGGCCATAATTTCATCTACAATGCTTTTGAAGATTTTCGTGTTTTTCTCTACAAGATCCAGCCTTGTTTCTCCTGGTTTTTGATTGGCACCAGCACAAAGCACCACCAAATCCGCATCCTTGCAGTCTGCATATGTACCAAACCAGATTTTAGTCTGGGAAGGAGCAAACGCCATACCGTGATTCAAATCCATAGCGTCCCCTTCTGACTTTTCCTTATTAAGATCAACAAGTACTAATTCTTCAGTTACTCCCTGATTGACCATCGCAAATGCATAACTTGAACCAACGAAGCCTGTTCCAACCAAAACAACACGGTTTACATGATTTTTCATGCGTATACCCCCTTGAATTATTTCTTCTCAATTAGATTGTACTTTTTTTATCGAAATTAATGTATTGCTTTTAATTTAAGGAAACGTTATCATTATAAACATTTTGTTACATTTCGATTCTTGTTGTATTCTTTGATTGCTGCCATCCTGTTTACCACTGGGTACATCTAATTTGAATTTAAAGGATCTTATATGAAGCCATTCCCATAATAGCCGCTGTCAAACATGAGATAAAGTTTACGACGTCGTTGTTAATCCGGGTAAATCCTGAAACCTGTTTGGTTGGCAGGGTGCAATGGGTTAATTTTTCGGTAAAAAGATTACAGCGAACGCATTTAAATCCTGCCTGAATATAGGCTCCAAATAACGTATCCAGCAACGACCCGGTCACACCGAAGAGAAACACAGACAATATCCAGCCAGTTCCTTCATCGAATAGATAACCACCGGTTAAAGCAATTAACAAGGAGCCTGCTGCTGAAGCGGCTGTTCCAAATCCAGATATTGCTCCCGAGGTTCCACGTGGCACCCTTTTGAAGGATTTGATCGATACCGGCTGCTGTCTGCTTAGTACGCCAAGTTCTGATGCCCAGGTATCTGCATTGGCACTGGCAATGGAAATCGCAAGTACAATGATCCAAACTGGATCAGGAGAAATAAAGTGTGCCAGACCCGCAATTGCTGCAGTTCCCCCATTTGCTGCTACCTGGGCCCAATCCCTTGCTGATCCTTTTTCATGTAATTCTCCCAGGTGTTCCTTCACCTTGCTTTTATACCTGGACAGGAGACTGGAAGTGAGAAAGAAAACTCCCATTAAAAAAAGTCCCTTTAAACCAAAACCTGCCCATATGGACATCCCGGTCAAAAAAGCAGCTATAGCTCCCGATGGTTTCAAAAGCTGAAAATATCCTGAAGCAGCCGCAAACAAGGCAATAAATCCAATTACCAAAAGCTGGTCAGTCTCCAATGACGATAACTCCTTCGCTAGTGATTATTTTTCCAACCGGGATATCATGACTTTCAATAGGAATATCAGAAACGATCTGGTCTTTAAATGCCAAAGAAATCGTTTTTCCATGATAGTTTGCCAGAAAACGATCATAGTATCCTCCTCCAACCCCGAGCCTGTATCCGTTTTCATCAAAAGCGAGTCCAGGAACGACGACTAAATCTATCTCTCCAGCGCTCACAGTATTCGTTTCGGAAACAATTGGCTCTAGCAAACCATAAAAGACGGATTCAAGTTCAGAAAATCGCTTCAGTTCCCTGAAGTCCAGCCTCCGTGTCTTCGGCTCGCATTTTGGAACGACTACTCTTTTTCCCTGCTCCCATCCCTTCCTGATAATTTGGAAAGTATCGACCTCTGGAGCTTTTGATACAGTGACCGCGACTGTTGAAGCTTCCATCCATTCGTCAGTTTGGAATAGCTGCTGTGCTACCTTATATGATTGGTCTTCGTATTGTGGCAGGCTAAGCTCTGATAGTTTTGCTTTAATGGACTTTCTAAGTTTTTTTTTGGCATCCATCCGTCTTTCCCCCAAACATCCTGAGTATTATATGTATTGTTTTACTAACGCCATGAAGTAACTCTCTATGTATAAACAATACCATTACTTCAAGCAAGCGAGAAATGAATTATATGGTTTTTAGACAAACAAAAAAGCAGCTGGGAAAAATCCCGCTGCTTATTTTGTTTCACGATGTAAAGTTGCGCGCTTTTCTCTTGAGCAGTATTTCTTAAGCTCAAGACGATCTGGGTTGTTACGCTTATTTTTTTTAGAAATATAGTTGCGCTCTCCGCATTCTGTGCAAGCTAATGTAATATTTACACGCATGTAATTTCCCTCCAAACTATTCTAGCTAGGTTCGTGCATACGACTTTTCTATAATATCACTTTTTGTCGGGAATTGCTAGTGTGTTTTTTAAAAGCATTTCATTCAGATGAACAACCATATTTTTTTCATTTCCTTCGATCATCCAGCAGCTGCTTTTTTGTGTTTCACGGGGACCCATTTGCAAATCGAGCGAGAAAAGGCTGGCCGCAGATCCCTTTGCCATTGGCTGATAATTAAGCTTCCCTGATTCCTGGCAATTCCAGAGTCGTTCAGTGCTCACATTCCATAACGGCTGAACTGTGCACTGTTTCATCCTGCCATTGCTGTTTAAACCGTTTACAAGGTAGATTCTTTTATCTGCAAAGTGAAAGATGACATCTTCATTCGGTGATACAAAACTGAATTGTTCATTAACACAATCAGCATGACGCTGCATCAGGATTAATTTCGCTTCTTTGCCAACTTTGGAATGGTTCGTCACATAAAGATTGAAAAGTTCTACCCTGGAATGAACATTTGCCTGTTTGATTTTTATCGATAAATCTTCCTCCGGCAAAAGTTTCTCAGTCACATTCCCAAGCCAATACACTTTTCCATTGACCCATATGCCAGGACTAAAAATCAATGGTTTTCTGCTGTATTCAAAGTTCTCTTCATTGTCGATTCTGAGATAAGCATTCGTCTTCATTAATACCCTCCTTATGGCAATAGTTTGATATCGCTCTTATATATAGTGTATCTGTTGACTTTGCATTTCGTTCCCAGCTGAATCTCTCAATAACTGAAATCCTACCGTTTCGGCCGATTTCCTCAGCGCGGGCTTCATTTTCAAGAATCCATTTAATGATATGGACAAGGCTTTCTTCATTTCCTGGCTGCATATAGAACCCGGTTTTAAAATCTTCAATTAATGTTTGCAATCCTCCGGTTTTCGCGACGACTGTCGGGACGCCAGCGGAAAGCGCCTCAGCAGCGGCAAGTCCAAAAGGTTCATAGCTACTGGAAAAAACAGCCACATCTGCTCTTTTCATTAAATTGGAACGGATTTCTTCATTAACGAATCCTATAAAATTGACGAACCCACCCAGTCCCATCTCCACAATCTTTTCCCTATACCGTTCTAATAACGGCCCATTTCCAGCTACTACAAAACATAGATTCGCAGCTTTATGTTTCAGCAGGACTGCAGCTTCAATCAAGGTTTGAAATCCTTTTTCCTTAACGATTCTTCCTATTGAGAAAACCAGTTTCTTGCCGGAAATGAACGGATATAACTCTTCGATATCGAAATCTTGTTCATCCACTTTTTCCGATAGAGCCCCATTAGGGATCACTGTAATCTTGTTGTCGGGAACTTGAAATAAAGAGATGACCTCAGCTTTCATAAAATCGCTGCATACGATGATTTCATCTGCAGAATGGCACAGTTCATTCTCTTTTCTGGAAATAAATTGCTGAAGCTCGGTAAAAATGCCTTTATTACGGCCGAATTCCGTGCCATGAATCGTTGCAACCAATGGGATACCCAATGTTCTACTGATAAAAACTGCCGCTGGTCCTGTCATCCAGTCATGGGTATGAACAGCATCCAATTCAATATGTTTTGCAATATTCAATGCTTCTTCAATGACAGCAAGATTCAATCCCGCCATCCAGGAAAGGAAATTGGGATCCTGATCATTAATGGGATTTACCCGGTGGATATGGACAGTACCTTGTTTTTCATATTCTTGACTATCATAGGGTTTACTCGTCAAAACATGAATTTGCTGATTACTTTTAGCAAGTTCAGTTGACAGTGCATGTACATGTCTCGCAAGCCCGCCTATTATATGAGGTGGGTATTCCCATGAGAGCATCAGGATTGTTTTCTCTTTTTGACTCTGGCTGCCTTTCACTTGAGGATGCTCCCTTCAAGATTCTCATAATATGTGTAGGTGCTCACCTTTCCGGCCCACCCAGGTGAAAGTGGTTTGTCCGCTTTTAGCTGGTTATCGTTATGCTGGATAGCCGAATTTGACTTTAACAATGGAAAAAATGTCTCTGTGCTTCGTTTAATCCCCAGTTCAACATAGTAATTACCGGTTGGTTTAATCCCCTTGAACAGCCAGCTTGACACATCATGACGAAGAACGACTTCATGGATGACTTTCCTGGAGTCATGATCATATAAGCGCAGGGTTTTAGTGAGCTGTTCTTCCGGTATGTAAAAATATTCGCAAATGAACCGCACCTTTTCATCCTGGAGCTGCCAGTAAACAAATAGCTTGCCAGGTGTAATGATTCTCGCAACTAAATGATCCTGGAGCTTGTTAATATAATGAGACTTCTCCGCCACGATGCACCCCCAAATTAATCATTATATTAATGGAATTGAAAATATATTCGTTAAATTTATGTTAGCATGTTCGTCTGCCAGCCACAATGAACGCAAATTGTCGTAATTTGCAGCTTGCTGGATACTCTACGAAAAAACGTTTATTTATTTTTCTATAGTCTTTTAGGATTACAAATATGGCGGGGATTCGACAGCCTTTACAGCGACTGGAAATCATAATAAGACAAAACTATCATTTTTTTTCAGGAAAAAAATATAAATCGAATTTTCCTACCTTGAATGGTAAACTAATTCTATGTGTTCTAATAACAGCTCGGGAGGAATAACAGATGGGCTACATAATCATCAGTCTTTTTGTCCTGGCCGCGCTTCTTTTCGCAATTTCTTTCTTTTTGAAAGATCCATATAAAGAATTGCGCGAAGAAATCGACCAGCTGACAATCCAGCAAATCCAGGATCTATACCAGATCAAGAAAAAGCTTAAGGTACTGGAGGAAGAATTGCTCGTAAATGATACAACCCTGGAAAAGCAATCTTCATTCAATACTGGCAAAAACCAAATTCACGATATCATAAAAAATCAGGTGTGGTCGCTTGCCCAGCAAGGGATGGATATAAACCAAATTGCAAAGCAATCATCACTTACAAACCAGGAAGTCCAGGAAATCATTAATGAATTTGTTGATAAAGGACAGATCGTATGAATAAACGAACAGCGCAAGCATTCGCATTAGGACTTATTTTTGCAGCGATTTTCCTCTGGGCAGGCAGCAGCGTAATCGCTGAAAAAGAACCTAAGAAGGAAGTTGCCGTTTCAGATGCCAAGAAGGTTCTCGAAGAAAAAGGCTATAAGGTGTTGAGCAGCGGCGAGTTTGCCAAACTTAACGAGAAAAAAGCTGAAGTTGTGAAAAAAGAAAAACCAAAAGAAGAAGCTCCTGCTGAAAAAGCAGAAGAAGTAGAAGAGGTAAAAGAAGAAAAGAAGTTCACACTCATTATCGCCAGCGGTATGTCACCCGGTGATGTCGCAACAATGCTGGAAAGTCAGGGGATCATCGACGACGAAACCAAATTTGAACGATTCCTGATTGATAAGGGGTACCATACAAAGGTACAAATCGGCAAGTACGAACTGAAAAGCGGCCTGGATTATCACCAAATCGCGAAAATCATTACGAAAAATAGATAATTGAAAAGAAAGAGGGTGTCCTAAAAGGTTTGGGCAACCTCTTTATATTTAGTACGGTTTGTAAAAATAGTCCGTTGATTTCCGTTCCAGGCGCTTCGCTTTCCGCGGGAAGAATATGAGAATGAAAAAGACCACTTGCCGTCTTTTTCATAAGCAATTCTTCCTCGGGGCTGGCGCTGAGCCTCCTCACCACCTTCGGCGTCTGCGGGGTCTCATCTGTCCAGCTGATCCCGCAGGAGTCTTCGCGCCTTCCACTCCAATCAACTCTGGTTTCTAAACTATATAATCAACCTTTTGAGTCAGGCTCTTTCTCTTTTTGTCATTTATACGATTCAGAAAAGGAGCAGGAATCCCCCTGCTCCTTAATTGCTTATTGATTTAAATCGTATCTCTTCCCTTTTACGAGGTAGAAGACGTTTTCAGCGATATTTGTTACGTGGTCTGCTGAGCGTTCGAGGTAACGGCTGATAAATGAGAGCTGGGTGATTTGCGCCAGTTGCTCGGGCTTCGTTTGAGCAAGGCTTAAGAGTTCCTTGATTGTCTGTCCATACAGGTCATCAACCTGATCGTCCATCTGTGCAACCTGTCTTGCTTTACCCAAATCCTCTTCGTTATAGGCTTCTAATGATAATTTAAGCATTTCAAGTGAGATTTGGTGCATCTGCTTGATATGTTCAATCGGCTTTACAAGAGGCTCTTTCCCGATCCTGATCGTCGATTTCGCGATGTTAACTGCAAAATCCGCCATTCTCTCAATGTCAGTCGCAATCTTGATCGCTACAATCAGCCTTCTTAAATCCACAGCTACAGGCTGCTGCTTCGCAATCAATAAAATCGCAAAATCATTGATTTCTTCTTCGAGAAGGTTAGCGGTCGCGTCATCTTCAAGAATTTTCAAAGCAAGTTCAATATCCTTTTTTTCAAGGGCTTCTAGAGATTGGTTAAGCGCATTGACTGCAAAGTTCCCGAGTTCTAGCAACTTTTCGTGCAATGTCTTCAGATCTTCATCAAACTTCCCTCTAACTACCATACATCATCATCCTTCCAATGAAATAATTCAATTAACCGAAACGTCCAGTAATATAATCCTCTGTTCTCTTATCAGATGGATTTGAGAAAATTTTATCAGTTTCAGCAAACTCAATGACTTCTCCATTCAGGAAGAAAGCAGTCTTGTCAGATATACGGGCAGCCTGCTGCATGTTGTGGGTAACAATGATGATACTGTAATCTTTTTTTAATTCCTGGACCAGTTCCTCTACCTTCAAGGTCGAAATCGGGTCAAGTGCTGATGTAGGTTCGTCCATCAAGATGACATCGGGTTCAATGGCGAGGGCACGGGCGATACAGATACGCTGCTGCTGACCACCTGACAGCCCGTATGCATTCTGGTTCAATCGGTCTTTTACATCATCCCAGATGGCAGCCCCTCTCAAGCTCTTTTCGACAATTTCATCAAGGACCTTTTTATCGCGGATACCATGAATCTTAGGGCCGTAAGCGATATTATCGTATATGGATTTAGGGAATGGATTCGGCTTTTGGAACACCATCCCGACACTTGTCCTTAAATCTTCAACCTGGTACGATTTTTCAAGGATGTTTCGTCCTCTGTATAAAATTTCACCAGAAATCTTCACAGTCGGGACAAGTTCTACCATTCGGTTCAACGTTTTGATATAAGTGGACTTACCACAGCCGGATGGCCCGATGATAGCTGTAACCTCATTCTCATTGATCGCAAGGTTGATATTTTTTAAAGCATGGCCTTCACCATACCAGAGGTTCAAGTCCTTTGTTTCATATACTACCTTTTTGGTATCTTCTTTTGCTGAATTCTGTGTAAATTTTACAGAAGCATTCGACTTATCTGTTACTACTGACATAAGTTACCCCTCCCAGACTAATATCTTTTTTGGAATTTATTACGAATCAAGATGGCAATTGAGTTCATCACAAACAAAACGAGTAGCAAAATAACGATTGTTGCAGCTGCCAGATTGGCATATTCGGCTACAAGAGCAGAGTCAATTGTCCAGTAATAAATTTGCACTGGCAAAATCGTGAACTTATCAAAAATTCCATCTGGAATAGGTATTAACAATGCCGGAATACCAATTACAACAAGGGGTGCTGTTTCCCCAATCGCACGTGATAGAGCAAGGATGACACCAGTCAGGATCCCTGGCAATGCAGCAGGCAAAACAACATTCTTGATTGTCTGCCATTTTGTAGCACCCATCCCATAAGAAGCCTCACGCAAAAATTGAGGTACTGCACGAATCGCTTCCTGACTTGCCACGACGACAACAGGAAGTACGAGCAATGCCATCGTCAAACCGCCAGCCAAGACAACAGATCCTAAATCAAGTGTCCTTGCAAATACAGTCAAACCGAGGATTCCGAATACAACAGATGGAACCCCAGCCAGATTTGAAATATTCGTTTTAATAAAGGAAGAAATGCGTCCTTTTGTTGCATATTCTTCAAGATAAATTGCTGTACCGATTCCGAGGAGCATTGTTACTGGTGCCACTACGACCATCAGCCAAAAAGTCCCGGTTATAGCGCCCCATATACCTGCTCTTTCGGGGTCAGTGGATAGTCTGTTCATCAGGAAATCCATGTTGATCCACGGTAATCCATCTTTTAATACACGATAAATCAGAACAACAAGGACTAGCAGCCCAAAGAGTGTTGACAGGAAGAAAAGTGCTTTGGCAAGGTTGTTCGCCAATAAACGAGAACCCATCTTTTTTTGTACTTGAGTGGAATCTACATATTTCATCTTAATATTCCTCCCTGAACTTGCGAGAGATATATTGTGCGACCATATTCATAATCAGTGTAAAAACAAACAAAGTCATCGCAACTGCATAAAGGCTGTAATACAATGTAGTTCCCGCAGCAGCTTCCCCTCCGGTAACTTCTACAATATAAGCTGTCATTGTCTGCATAGATTGAGTGACATCAAAAGTGAAGTTTTTGGAACTTCCGCTGGCAATCGTTACAATCATGGTTTCGCCTATTGCTCTGGAAATCCCCAGAACAAAAGATGCGATAATGCCAGAGATTGCAGCTGGAATGACAACTTTCCAGGTTACTTCAAGCTTGGTTGCACCCAAAGCCAATGCCCCTTCTCTCATCGAATTCGGCACTGAACTCATCGCGTCTTCCGATAGCGATGCAACCATTGGGATAATCATGATACCCATAACAATCCCTGGACTCAATATATTTGTTGGTTCTAGACCAGGAATGAATGATCTTAATAAAGGTGTTACAAAGGTGAATGCAAAGAAACCATACACGATCGTTGGGATGCCTGCAAGAATTTCAAGTATTGGCTTTAATAGCCTTCGTGTTTTTTCAGAAGCATACTCACTCAGGAATACCGCTGTCATTAGCCCTACCGGAATGGCGACGAGCATGGCAATTGCAGTGGAAATGAGTGTGCCAGTAAGCAGGGGTAATACTCCAAATACAGCATTTTCACCCAAAGGCTTTAATTTTGTGCCTGTGAAGAAGTCTATAAAAGGAACAGTCTGAAAAAAAGCGATTGTTTCAGTAAGTAATGTAAGTACAATTCCAATTGTCGTAAAAACTGAAATAGCTGCAATTCCAAATAAAATTTTTGGTATGAATTTTTCAGTATAATTATTGAAACTCTTCGTCCTTTTCTTTTCTTGAATTATTTCGCGTACATTCAAATTTTGGTCTTGGTCATGTACAACACCTTTTGCCACAAAAAAAACCCCTTTCATCCTTCTCATCCAAGGAAGAACTTCCCCTTATAAAGGAAAAAACTATACCATTATCATAAGCAAGAAGATGAGAAGGTCAGACTTCTCATCTTCCGCCGTAAGTTTTTACTTCTTCAAGCCATTTAGTGTATCGAGTGATGCTTGTACGTCTTCATCAGATAACGGAGCGAAACCAGTTTCCTTTGCAACGTCCTGAGCATTGTTCATTGTGTAAATAGCATAATCCAATACTTGCGGCTTTTCTTTCGCGTTATTCACATTCAAATAAGTGAATACTGGACGAGTGAAGGGAGCATAGTCTCCATCTTCTTTGATCGTATCCAAACTAGGCTCAACCGGACCATTGCCAAAGTCCACTTTTACAGCAGAAAGCTTGTCTTTATTGCTTTCATAGTATCCATAACCGAAGAAGCCAATTGCATTCTTGTCTTTGGAAACAAGGTCAACAAGAGTAGAGTAGTCTTGCTGCAGATTTATATCCTCTGGAAGATCTTGTTCTTCTAGGATGGTTTCAAACATGAACTCATAGGTTCCGTGGTTTTCATTAGGTCCGTAAGTTTTGATTTCTTCGTTCGGGAAATCAGCGCGGACATCAGACCATTTTTTCTTTCCTGCGCTAGCAAGGAAGATATCTTTTACTTCTTGTTCAGTAAGCTCAGTAGCCCAGTCATTATCTTTATTAATGACGATTGTAATTCCGTCAAGTGCAACCTTCATTTCTTGTACTTCTATTCCAAGTTCTTCAGCTTTTGCTTTTTCTTCATCCTTAATCTGGCGGGAAGCATTGTTATAGTCTGTACCATCTTCAGCAAGGAATTTCTTGAAGCCCGCTGAAGTTCCGGAGCGGCTTACTTCGACAGAAACGTTTTCCTGTTCACCCATATAGTTTTCAGCCATACGTGCCATGAAAGGATACACTGTACCAGAACCGTCGATGACCACACTGCCTTCTAGCTCTTCGCCGTTTCCACCTTCGTTATCTCCACCACCGCAAGCTGCAGTGAATACCATAACAGCTGCCAGCATTAAAAACAGGCTCATCTTTTTAAGACTCTTCATTCCTTAATTCCCCCTACGAGATGTAGTTATTGTCATGTCTTACAAGTACAAGAATACTGTTCTTCTTTTAAGACTGTTTTAACTGAATGTAAAGGTTTTGTAAATTCGTTGATTCTTGTGTATTCTTGTCGAAAAAAAGGTAATACATTAAGTTTGTCCGGTTGGCGTTAGTATACCCATATAAATAGAAAAAAACTGCCTCATAGAGACAGTTTCATCAGGTTTATTGTTCAATATCTTCAGCAATTTCTTCAAGAAGTTCAGTTCCTTCTTCTTTCTTTTCAATTTCCTGGATTGGCTGTTCGGGATTCATATTTCCCTCAAGGCGTTTCTTTTTCAGTTCGAAATACGTATCCAAGACTCTCCGCCCGATGTCATTATTTGCATGGTGTCCCTGATTGCCTTCATATGCCCAAGGAACCATGACAGCCATCGCAATTTCTGGATTTTCATAGGGAGCATAAGCAACCAGGCTCAAGTTCATCACTTCAGGAGGCTTATCATAATTCTTTCTTTTCGGGCCATCATAAAAAGCTTGCGCTGTACCCGTTTTGCCAGCAGGTTTATAATCAGCGGTATAAAAGGCTCCATAGGCCGTACCGCCTCTCTCCTGCATAACCCTTCTAAAACCTTCCTGAACTCTGTCAAACCATTCCGGTTTGCCGTCAACCTTATTCAGGATGACAGGTTCCAATTCATTAAGCACCGGACCAACCTCATTATTTTTCATGACCGGTTCTCTGACCTCTTTGACAATCCTTGGCTGAAGCCTGTTGCCGCCATTTGCGATTGTTGAAACATATTGTGCCAATTGAAGTGTCGTGTACGTATCATACTGGCCAATCGCAAAGTCAAGCAAAAGACCAGGCCTTTTTTCTGTTCCCTTGAATCCGACCATCTCGTTTGGCAAGTCGATGCCTGTCCTTGTGCCAAGGCCAAATTGACTGAAATAGTTTCTCATCGTATCAAATGCTTGTGGCTCAAGATACAATGGCTGATCATACTTATAATTACCTTTTCCTATATTTATTGCAGTCCTAAACATGTAGACGTTAGATGACACCTTCAGGGCATTGCGGTCATCAAGAGTACCTAATCCTGCTTTCCAGGATTTTTTCGGATTCGTGCCTTTTATCTTAATCGGTGTATCGTAAAACTGAGTACCAGGACTGATTGCTCCGGTGTTGAATCCTGTTAAAATTGTTGCTCCTTTAACAGCAGACCCGACATTATAGGAAGTTGTAAAGTTCCCACTCGCAAAATCCTGCATGACCGTTTTTCCTGTTTCTTCATCCTTAACGATCTGCTTCCCGGCTAGCGACAACACTTCTCCTGTGTTAGGGTCCATCAACACAACAAATGCTCTGTCGAGTAGTCCTGTCCTTGGCTGTTGCTTCGCCTTCGCCAATTCCTCTTCGATAATTTTCTCAACAGCAAGCTGAAGATCCATGTCGATCGTCAGCACAAGGTCCTTGCCACGCTGTCCATCAGTAATCACCTTTGTGTCCAGAACGTTTCCGCCCTTATCGGTAATGTTTTTCACTTTTGCCTTCTGGCCGTGAAGTACATCTTCATATTGCTGTTCGATGTAACTTAAGCCGACTCTGTCGTTCCGGCTGTAACCGCGAGCAAGATAATACTCTAGCTTTTCTTTCGGAAGTCCCTTTTCGGAATCACTTACTTTTCCTAGAATCGACCTAAGCGTTTTGTCATAAGAATATTTTCGCTCCCAGTCAGTCGTTGTGTCGACACCTGGCAGCATTTCGAGATTCTCACTGACAATAGCGAACTCCTCCGGTGTTACCTCTTTTTTGACGATTTGAGGCGATAATGCGTATCCGCTAATCATCTCACGTAAAATAGCGAGTATTTCAAGATCCTCGTTTGTTAATTCATTGAGCTCGTTTTCAGTAATGCGATCCAGCTGGAGATTATAAAGGGCTTTATCATCCAGCTTTTTTTCATCATACTGTGCCCATTCTTTTTCCAGGATTTTTTCTCTGGCACGCTCTTCATTTGTTAAGATCCAATAATCCTTTTTGTCCCGTTCTCTGACTTTCTTTAAATCCTCTTCAGAATCCTTTGATATCAGTTTTGCGAGTCGTTCTGCGACCATGAGCATTTCTTTCGTCTTAGTGCCCTGGCTCTTTGTATATGTTATAGCCTTACTGGGTGTATTATCGACAATCGTTTTCATGTTCCGGTCGTACATTTTCCCTCTCGGAACAGGATTGTTCACGGTTACGTCTTCAGTTCGTTCTATTTCCCTTTTAAAATCCTCACCATAAACAATTTGAACAATGCCAAGTCTTAAAATTAGCATTGAAAACAAAACAAAAACCGCAAAAAACAACATATTCAGCCTGAATGGCACATGCGTCTTCTTTTTCTTCTTGTTCAAGCCTCTCCCACCTCTTCAGTCTGTATGTCCATGATTATGCACTATCTTTTATTTTATCGAAAGTGGCCGTTTTTTTCTATCAATAAACTAATGCAGAAAGATTTTCCAATTATATGAGATTATAGAAAAAGGCTGTTTACGTAAAGATTGTTGTTAAAATCCTAAAGCCGATTTTAACGTAATAATTACCCATTTTGCAGGTGGGTATTAAGTGTGCAAGCTCTTTTCTCATAATAAGCTTTAATTTTATGAAAAAACATAAATCATTCAATCCTATTTTGTAGTCAATAGCAACAAAGTCTGAGAAAAGAGCCTTGAGAAAAGAGGCTAGAAAAAAGACCGGGGATCTTCCCGGTCATGCAGGGGCTTTCAGATGAATTTTCCTGATAAAAAAGTAAATCAATGTATGTCCGCTCCCAAGGATGACAAGTAGGATGGGGATTGCCCTTTCTTCATTGAAGATATGGATTGATGCTAGAAATAATACAATCGAGGCTATACGGCCAAGATTCAAAAATAATTCGCGGACTACTATATATTCGATTCTCATTTCAGCAGCTTTCCAGCCACGTCCAATTACATCATAGGTCATGGATGCATACGGAACGAGAAGCAATGGATAAGCGACTGCAATCAGAGCCGCATATAACAACAAACGGAAATAGGTGACCTGGAAAACGATCAGGAAAATGGCTAGGAAAAGAATCACCCCGCCCACGAGAATCGCTTTTTTCCTGTATTCTTTTTTCAGCATTCTTGAGACAAAATAATAGGCAAGAAATGAAATCCCTGAATTGATCAGTCCATAGGTACCCAACGCCATTTCGCTATCTGTAGCAATAAATACAAAAACCGAAACAATGAAAACAAATACTCCCTCCCTCAAGCCTTGAAAAAAATGAGCATTTGTAACCATTCGCCAATTTTTATCATGCTTCCTTTCAGTGATGATGCGCTGAAACCAGTACTTCCCATGGGCAGGCCTCCGTTTCAGGAAGAAACTTAGCAACACTGCGATTGAAAAAAGACCCAATGAAAGTCCAAATACTACCGTATAGCCAGTCAATTTCTCAAGCCGGGATATAATGAATCCTGCAGCGACAGGACCAATCATTCCACCTACAGAACCAAGGATGCCCAGAAAACCATTAAAGAAATCACGTGTTTCCGGTTCAGTGATTTCAAAAGTGAGAACATTGTAGGCAAGCCAATAAAAACCGTAGCCTATTCCTAAAAGCACACCTAGTAACAGTAAAAAATTGGAAGCTTTTGTTCCTACAAACAAAACTGTTACATAAAACAAGGCCAGAAAGATTACACCGATACGAAGGACAATGACCCTGTCGACTTTTTTTGCCCATCTCCCCGCAAGAATGAATGTAAGTGGCTGCGCAACGACAATCGATAAATTATACATTGCCAGATCGGCAAGTTCACCAGATTGCTTCCATAAATAAATGTTAACAAAGGTATTCGAAAGGGCAATGCTCAATGAGTACAATCCCCCAATAATCAATAGGAGCGCTAAATCCTTTGTCAATTCAATGTCTCCTAATAATTTGTTTACTTTGCTCATGATCGACTCCCCTTTTCTCTAGGGTAGTTTCTAACAAAGTAAAGGGGGTTATTCAGTTTTTCCCCAGGGTCTTTTAAGGATAAAGAAGTACAACAAAAAAAGAGAGACTGCAATCAATTGCAGCCTCTCATGTTATCTTCAATTATTTTGCAGAAGTGTAACGCTTGCTAACTTCTTCCCAGTTAACAACGTTCCAGAATGCACCAATGTATTCCGGTCTTCTGTTTTGATAGTTCAGGTAGTATGCATGCTCCCAAACATCAAGTCCAAGAATTGGAGTCTTGCCTTCCATTAGTGGAGAGTCCTGGTTTGGAGTGCTAGTAACTTCAAGCTCACCATTGTTAACAACAAGCCAAGCCCAGCCTGAGCCGAAACGAGTAGTTGCTGCCTTAGAGAACTCTTCCTTGAAGCCTTCGAAGCCGCCAAACTTAGAGTTAATTGCTTCTGCTAGTTCGCCAGTAGGTTCACCACCGCCATTTGGAGAAATGACTTGCCAGAATAAAGAGTGGTTTGCATGTCCGCCGCCATTGTTGCGAACTGCAGTGCGTGCTGCTTCTGGCACTGCATCAAGGTTAGCAACAACTTCTTCAACAGTTTTAGAAAGAAGCTCTTCGTTTCCTTCCAAAGCGTTGTTAAGGTTAGTTACATAAGTATTGTGGTGCTTAGTGTGGTGAATATTCATTGTTTCTTTGTCGATGTGTGGCTCAAGTGCATCATATGCATAAGGTAATTGTGGTAATTCAAATGCCATTTTTAACATCCTCCTATGTATCGTGTTTCACTCCCAGAACAAGACCTTTTACATAATTCTGTTATTAGAATTGTTCTAAAAGTGCTTCTTGTTTAGATTACCAAAGAACGGTAATCGTTTCAAATAAAATGCTTTCATATAACGAGTTTAAAATCCCCTATTCTTCGACGTTATATACATTTTATTTTCATTGGCACTATTATTAGTGAAAATTGAAAGAAATTTCTGGTGTGCCAGTCTATCAAGTCAGTTTATAAAAAACAGAAATGGAGTCTATTGATAAAGTTTCAGAAAATCGTCAATATTGCTCAAATGCAGTCCTGTCAACGATAAATGTCGCATCTACAACATAATGATTACATTTATTCCCAATACACCGTTGACACAGTAACAACAATTCTTTTAAATCAAAAGTATAGAAAGGCTTAATAAGGAGACGACCTTGATGGACAAAAATATATCATTATATAGCTTAATTTTGCAAAACTTCATTGATCGGGAAATAATTCAAAAAATCAAGCCGGATACGATGTTGTTCCAGGAAGATGAAAATGTTCAGAATGTCTATGTCATCCTGAGTGGAAGTGTATCTGTTGGCCGTGTTCATATGAAAGGAAAGGAATTCATCCTGAAAATCTTGAATGGCGAAGAAATGATTATTGATTATGAACTGTTCAAGCATAATCCGCGTTATCACTTTTCAGCTAAGACTCTTACAGAATGTGAAATTCTCATGATCAAAAGAGAGCAGTTCGAGGAATTCATTATGAATGATAAAACTGCTATGAACGCAATGGTAAACTGGCTAAGTACCAGATACCTCAAAGCACAGATGAAATGTCAGGACCTGATCATGAACGGGAAGAAAGGCGGTTTGTACTCCATTTTGATCAGGCTGTGCAATAGTTATGGCGTCATGACAGATGAAGGTATCCTGATCGATCTGCCCCTCACCCACCAGGAATTGGCCAATCTAACGTATGGAACACGGGAAGTTATCCAGAGAATGCTGAAGGAATTACGCGAGAAAGACGTCATCGCTTATGATCAACTTAAGTTCACGGTAAAGAACCTGGCATATTTAAAGAAAGAAGTCGACTGCCAGAATTGTTCATTTGAAATATGTGGATTGAATTAAAAAATCGTGCTTTAGATAATAAAGTTACCCTTATCACAGGCCGTAACTCGGCATAAGGGTGTGATTAGCTCTTAATTGTTACCTTATGCGTGCCGAAAACGCTGCATAAGGGTACGATTAGCTCTTAATTGTTACCTTATGCGTGCGGAAAACGCTGCATAAGGGTACGATTAGCTCTTAATTGTTACCTTATGCGTGCCGAAAACACTGCATAAGGGTACGATTAGCTCTTAATTGTTACCTTATGCGTGCCAAAACGCTGCATAAGGGTGTGATTAGCTCTTAATTGTTACCTTATGCGTGCCGAAAACGCTGCATAAGGGTACTTTTATGAAATTTCTATAATCATCTAATAACAGTAAAATCAATTAAGGATCGATAATGCCGGTCATATAAAAAAATCGTGCTGAAGCAGCACGATTTTTTTATACTAAAATGAAGAAATAAACGAGCATGATGCTCATGATGATTCCTTTTGTCACCACACTGCTGACAAAACCAACCACAGAACCGAAGCCCACCTTAATCGCATCATTCAAGTTCTTTTTATTAACCAGCGATTCAGCCAGTGCCGCTCCTAAAAATGGCCCGATCAAGATACCGACGATTGGAATGACAAAAGGCCCGATCAACAAACCGATTGTGCTTCCCCACATCCCCGCCTTGCTCCCGCCATATTTTTTGACACCAATGATGTTGGCAATATAATCAGCCCCAAACAGCAGTGCAACGAACAGCCCCTGGACAGACCAAAATAACCAGTTGAAAGGCTCAAATGAAAAAAACAAGCCGTAAAGGATAAAACCGCCCAACATTAAAAGTACCCCAGGCAAGATTGGCACCACCAAACTTGCATAAGCTTCAACGAATAACACACCAATGATGATCCAATAAACTACTTCCATTCAATCCATCCTTTTGATTGTGAAATAAAAATAAGCAAAGGTTTCCCTTTGCTTATTTTACCACTATTTTTGCTCTCCCAAAACGTACTCAGCGATGTTTACTGCATGGTCGCCGATTCGCTCCAAGTTGCTGATGATGTCAACGAACACGATACCCGCCTGTCCAGTACACTGTCCTTCATTCATGCGAAGGATATGCTGCTTTCTAAGCGTACGTTCCATTCTGTCAATCTCATCTTCTTTTGTGACTACTGCTCTGGCAGCATCAAGATTCTTCTGGTCCAATGCCTGAAGCGCCTCTTCTACTGTACTTACTGTTAGGTTAAACATTACTTCCAGATCTTCCATAGCCGTATTAGTCATCTTCACTTTATTTGCCTGCTGGTACTCGATTAGTTCTACAATGTTTTCGAAGTGGTCCCCGATTCTTTCAATGTCTCGGACTGTATCGATCAGCATGCTGTGCTCTTCTGATTCATGTCCTGATAGAGAGCTTGTTGCCAGGTCTACCAGATAGTCTGTAATCTTACGGTCAAGATTATTGATTGCATCCTCTAGCTGATATGCATTCAAGGAATGCTTTGTATTCTTTGTCTTTAAAAACTCATGTGTTTCTTCCATTCCCTTTAAGGCAAACTTACCCATACGAAGTACTTCTTCCTTCGCCTGACCAAGCGCAATGGACGGTGATTGTTCAATAAAGACTGGATCTAGGTGCTGAGCTTTATATTCTACTATAGAATCCTCACCCGGAATCAGTTTAACAACGATCAGCGCTAATATTGCTATGAAAGGAAGCTGAATGATTGTATTAGTAGTGTTAAATATACCATGAGCAAATGCAATGGTCATTTCAGGATTCAAATCTAGATTATCTCTTAACAACTCGATCAACTTGGTGAATGGTCCCAAGAGGATTACAAATATAGTTGTTCCTATCAAATTGAATAAAACATGGGTAGCAGCTGCTCTCTTTGCGGCAACAGAAGCACCAATTGATGCTAATACTGCAGTAATTGTTGTTCCGATATTATCCCCAAAAAGAATCGGTAATGCTCCATCAAGTGATACCATGGCTTCAGCGTGAAGACTTTGCAAAATACCGATCGTCGCACTCGAACTTTGTACAATAACTGTAAAGATCGTGCCAATCAATACTCCAAGGATTGGATTAGCGCTCATCTCGACTGTCAGTTCATGGAACGCATCGAAACCTCGTAATGGTTTCATACCTGCACTCATTAACTCAAGTCCAAAGAATAATGCTCCAAAACCAAAGATAATTTGACCGTAGTTATGAATTTTTTTACTTTTAAAGAAGAATAACATCAAAGATCCTATGGCAATAATCGGCAATGCATACTCACCAATATCAATACCAATGATAAACGCAGTCACGGTTGTACCAATATTGGCACCCATAATAACCCCGATTGCTTGTCTAAGTGTCATAAAACCTGCACTAACCAAACCAATTGTAATAACAGTAGTTCCCGTGCTCGTTTGTAATAGCACCGTTACAAAAATACCTGCCAGTACACCCATCAGTGGATTAGTGGTAAAGCGGTCGAGAATATCCCGAAGTCGATCACCTGCTGACTTCTGCAAACCATCACCCATGAATTTAATGCCGTATAAAAAGATACCAAGTCCTCCAAAGAACTCAAACAGCATTTCTTGTAAATTCAATTCCATTTTTTCAACCCCTAGATTTATTTCGACAAACATCTACAAACACAGCTTATTATGAAGGAAATATTAATGAAAAGTAAACTGTTTATACTTCGAATTTACAATACCTTAACATTTCTTCGTTATGTTACAAATATGTTACAAATCGGAGGTAAAAAGGTTGTTATTCTACTATGTGAAAAGCTAAAATAGTGAGTGTAATTCTTTTAAAGGACGTGTATTCATGAGTATTTTCACACAATTAGCAAAAAGCATGTATTCTCCAAAGGTTATTGCTGACACACGATTCCAAGGTATAGGCAAAACTATCTTATTTGTCTTCATGCTGACCCTAATATCCATTTTGCCTGTAGTCTATTATATGTTTGTTGGGATCTCAGAAGCTGTTGGCTCGGTCAAGCAATCCATCAAAACTGATTTACCTTCTTTTACGATTCGAGAAGGAGTGCTGCAGTCAGAAATTAAAGCACCGTTAACAATCAAAAATGGAAGCTTCACGTTAATTTTTGACCCTACCGGTGCGATCGATGAAAGTGAACTGACTGGCATGGATGCCAACGTTGCAATGCTTCAAAAAGAAATTGTGCTTGCTGCCGGCGGCGAAACCAATGCTGTGCCCTATACCCTTTTTACAAGTGAATCTATGACGAAGGATGACATTATTTCTCTCATCAATACGGCTGAATCCTCGCTCCCTGTATTGCTGGGAATACTGTTTATTGTTATCTATGTTTTTTCCAGCGGTATGAAATTCATCGAGGTTTCTCTATTAGCACTATTTGGTCTTCTATTGAAAAACCTGGCTGGAAGAAACCTCCAATACAGACATTTATGGAGAATGGCAGCATATAGCACAACACTCCCTACTATATTTTTCACGATCATGGCATTATTAAAAACAACTGTGCCTTACAGTTTTTCGATAAACTGGTTTGTTGCTTCGATGATGCTTTTATTAGCTATTAAAGAACTGCCTGCCAAGAAAGCTGTGGAAAGTTAAGAAATACGCCCTCTGGCGTATTTCTTAACTTTCATATTATTACTTCAGGTTTTCTTTCTTTCTGCCCCATTATGTATCCTCTTAAACAATTCCATTTCCTCAATCCTGACAGATAGATTATTTTATTTTCTTTACATACACTTTCATTTTTTATCTATTAAATTGGTTCTTAACTCTATTTCTCCTGCATAAATAATGATATAAGCATTTAAGGAGGAGGGTCCTATGAAAAAACTGGCAGGATTATTGGTTTTCTTGATAGTAGCTTACGCAGTCTACAATGATTTGAGCATAGGAACACTTCCAGCAGCGAAAATGCAGGAACCTGAAACATCAAAAGTGGAAATGGTAGAGACGAAAAAGACAGAAACACAAACCACACAAGAAATTCCTTTTTTTGAACACGAAGTACTGCCTGGTGATACTGTACTATCAGTAATTGACAGTTATATGGACAAACCATTGAGCGTGCCTGTCTCACAAGCAGTGGAAGACTTTAAAAAGTTGAACGACGGGACAGATCCCCAAAAAATCAAATTCGGAAACGTTTATAAATTCCCGGACTACAGCAGCCAAAATTAGCAAAGGCTAACAATTGAAGTCTTTCCTTGTCAATTTGAGCAAAAGATTGATAAAATGGGGTTATGCAACTTTAGGAACATATTCTTGAATTCCATTTTTCAAAGGAGCGAATCACTGTTGAGTGAAATTATACATCGTACCAAAACCCGTCCAATAAAGGTTGGGAATTTAACCATTGGAGGCAACAATGAAGTTGTCATCCAGAGTATGACAACAACCAAGACGCATGATGTCGAAGCGACTGTTGCTGAAATCATGCGCCTTGAAGAAGCTGGCTGCCAGGTTGTCCGTGTTGCTTGTCCGGATGAAAGAGCGGCGAATGCCATTTCAGAAATCAAAAAAAGAATAAACATACCACTTGTTGTAGATATCCATTTTGATTACCGCTTAGCGCTTAAAGCGATTGAAGGCGGAGCTGACAAAATCAGGATCAATCCAGGTAATATTGGCAAACGTGAAAAGGTAGAGGCTGTTGTAAAAGCTGCTAAAGAGCGCGGTATCCCGATCAGAATCGGTGTGAATGCTGGTTCTCTTGAGAGACGAATTCTTGAAAAGTACGGCTATCCTACAGCGGATGGGATGGTAGAGAGTGCCTTGCACCACATCAAAATCCTCGAGGACCTTGATTTCCATGATATCATCGTTTCGATGAAGGCTTCTGATGTAAACCTTGCGATTGAGGCTTACGAAAAAGCAGCTAAAGCTTTTGATTATCCGCTTCATCTTGGAATTACAGAATCAGGGACTTTATTTGCTGGTACCGTCAAAAGTGCCGCTGGCCTTGGAGCGATCCTCAGCAAGGGAATCGGCAACACGGTCAGGATATCATTGAGTGCAGACCCAGTAGAGGAAGTTAAGGTTGCAAGAGAACTGTTAAAGTCATTTGGCCTAGCAGCTAATGCAGCAACATTAATCTCTTGTCCAACATGCGGACGAATCGAAATCGATTTGATCAGCATTGCCAATGAGGTGGAAGAGTACATCTCAAAGATAAAGGCACCGATCAAGGTAGCTGTGCTTGGATGCGCTGTTAACGGTCCTGGCGAAGCACGTGAAGCTGATATCGGCATTGCAGGTGCGAGAGGAGAAGGTCTTCTTTTCAGAAAAGGAGAGATCGTCCGCAAAGTGCCAGAGGAAACAATGGTAGAAGAACTTAAGAAAGAAATCGATAAAATCGCTGAAGAAAAGATTCGCGAAGCTGCCCTTCAGAAATAAAGAACAAAAAGCGCAAGCGCCTTGTCCAGCCCCGACAAGCGCTGGAGGGCCGAACAGTGAAGTCGTTTTTTGACTTCATTGGGCGGACCGAAGCGTCTCGAGGGGCTAGGCGCTGGAGCTGGATTAAGAATTATTTATGTGAAAATCCACAGCTAATCATTTTATCATCTCATTAATGACAGCCAAAATGCCCGGGAAACAATTCCCGGGCATTTTTTATTGGCATTCATTTTTAGTACCGTTAGAAGAACGGCAATATAAAGATGCCGACTAGAATTGAGATTGTCCCTATCCCAATTGCCCAGCTTCCGATAGCGGATCCTCTTCTGCGAGCCATGAAGCCAAGGACAATCCCCGCAGCTCCGAAAAGAACAGGTAAAATAAACAGCGACAAGATCGATAGGGCAAGAGCTGATAGAGCAAGCCCTCGTCCTCCAGTTGTACTTTCTTCTTCTGACCTTCTTGTAATTGCAGGTGGTGCAGGAGCAGCAATCTCCGCCGCAGTTTCTTCCTGGTACTGTTCCTTACGTACAGGTCGAGCGATTGCAGTCATCTCCTGGTAGTGCTCATCACGCCCAGATCCAGCGATTGCAGTCATTTCCTGATAGTGTTCCTCACGTTCAGGTCCGGCGATTGCAGTCATTTCCTGGTAATGTTCGTCACGTGCAGGAGAGTACAGTTCAGTTGCTGTTTCTTCCTGGTATATTTCATCACGCGCATCCCTGATTGTGATGACATCCTGCTTAGGTTCAGTGATATATTCGGTACCTCTCTGTTTTCGCTCTTGGTCTGCCACTTTAATCCCTCGCTTTCTTAAGTGGAGCATTTATTATTGTTTACGAGTAGTGAGGATTTCATCATGGCAATGTTTAACTAACTTGAGAAAGTAAATCTTTTGCGGGCCTTTCATATTTGGTAAGATTAAAGAAAGATCAATGTTTAAGGAGCAGATTGATGAAAAAACGTTTTGGCATAGACATCGATGGCACAGTCACTTGTCCGACTACATTTGTACCTTATTTAAATGAAGGATTCGATTTAGACATTACTCTTGATGATATTAAGCAATATGATTTTATGCCGCTTGTATCTGTATCTGAAAGAGAATTCGCTGCCTGGTTCAAAAAAATGGAACCGGAAATTTATTCTAAGTCACCTTTAGCAAAAGGTGCCAAGGATATTTTAAAGAGCTGGGAGAATGAGCACGAATTATATTTTATCAGTGCCAGGGGAACACATTTACTAGATCTGACTAAAGAATGGTTTTCTGTCAATGAACTTAAATATCATGACATCCATCTGATTGGCTCACATGATAAAATCGATGCTGCTCGTAAATACGAAGTGGATATATTTTTCGAGGATAAACACGATAATGCAGTCGACCTGCACGAAGAGCTAAGTATTCCGGTCATCCTTTTCAATACTCCTTACAATCAGGAACCGATTCCTAATGGAGTAATCCGCGTGAATAACTGGCAGGAAGCAAATGAATGGGTAGAAAACTGGTTTAAAAATAGTTAAAAACGGCCACTTGCATGGCCGTTTTTTCTGTTTAGCGGTATTTTTTATATCTTGGATTTATTGAACACAGTCAGGGCAGCGACCGTATATTTCGAACTTATGCCCAGAAATATCATAGCCTTTGAAGCTTGCTTCAATATTCCTCATTGGACAGGTCTCAATTTCCTTCGTTTTGCCACAGTCAAGGCAAATGAAGTGATGATGGTGCTCTTTATGTGAGCAGGTGAATCGGAAATGTTTTTCACCTGATAACTCTGTCATCTCGAGAATACCTAGATCGGCAAAAACACTTAAGTTCCGATAGATGGTATCGAAGCTCAAGCCAGGATAATTACCCTTCATCTGTTCAAGTACATCGCGAGCAGTCAAATACTTGTCATTATCGGAAAACAGCTGGAGCATATCTTCCCTTTTTCCAGTATGCTTATAGCCCTGTTCTTTCAACAGGTTCATTGCTTCATTCACATTCATTATTTCACCCCGTTAGATGGATCTTGTTGCTGAGCGTTTTTTTAGCCAAATGGCCAGCACAAGAATGAGCACTGCAATCATCACAATCGTTCCGCCTGGAGCAAGGTCCAGGTAGTAGGACAGGAACAAACCGCCCAATACTGATACCTCACCGAACAGAATTGAAAAGAAGATGGTTTGCTTGAAACCTTTTGCGAACCGGATGCTTGCTGCAACTGGCAGGGTCATCAAAGATGAGACCAGCAGGATACCGACAATTCTCATCGATGCTGCAATCACTAGTGCCACCATAATGATGAAAATGAAGTGAAGTGTCTTTGCGGCAATACCAGTTGCTCTTGCATATTCTTCATCAAATGATAAAAGGAAAAGTTCTTTATACAACAATACAACAAGTGCTATAACCAGTATGCTGATAATCAGGATCGTCCATAGGTCAGCCCTGCTCACCGCACTCACGCTGCCAAATAAATAACTGAACAAATCTGTATTGAATCCATCAGCGAGTGAAATGAAAATGACCCCTAGACCGATTCCGCCAGAGAGGATAATCGGGATCGCCAATTCCTGGTAATGTTTATAAACAGTACGCAGCTTTTCGATGAACAATGAGCCGCCAACTGAGAAAGCCATTCCCATGTAAAGTGGATTCAGGCCGCTGAAAATCATAAACTTTTTCTCAAGCAGAAGGCTAGCGGCAATTCCCGCCAATGTAACATGGCTGAGCGCATCTGCTATAAGCGAAAGTCTTCTGACTACGATAAAAACACCGAGAAGCGGAGCGATTACGCCAATGATCATACCGGTCAAAAAAGCATTCTGCAAAAATTCATATTGCAACAGTCCGCTAATCATGAAGGTGTCCTCCTCCGTGATGGTGATGATCGTGTGTCAATACATGGACATCATGACCATAAATCTCCGACACATCGTTTATCTTCAGTTGTTCGAATTCCTCGGCACTTCCATGGAAATGCATGTTTTTGTTCAAGCAGGCCACATTTGTGACTTTTTCTGAAATAGTACCTATATCATGAGTAACCAATAGAAGAGTGATCCCTTTCTCCTTATTGAGTGTTTCGAGCATCCCATAAAAGGAATTGACGTTTTGAACGTCTACACCTACCGTTGGTTCATCCAAAATCAGCAATTCAGGCTCACTGACCAGCGCCCTCGCGATGAATACCCTCTGCTGCTGTCCGCCGGATAGTTCACCTATATTCCGGTCGAGGAACTTCCCCATCCCGACGGACTCGATCGCTTGCTTTATTTTTACATGGTCAGTCTTCTTCATAAAATTGAAGAGTCCGAGCTTCTTCGTCAGTCCACTTGCCACTACTTCAAAAACGGTAGCAGGGAAGCCTGTGTTGAAAGAGTTTGCCTTTTGGGATACAAAGCCAATTTTATGCTGTTCCTTAAACTTGTTAATATCTTGTCCAAACATACGGATTAAGCCTTGTTGCGGCTTGATCAGCCCAAGCATAAGCTTAAGCAATGTTGACTTGCCGGAACCGTTCGGGCCAACAATTGCTAAAAAGCTACCCTTCTGGATAGACAGATTTATATTCTCAAGAACATTTTCTTTATCATATCGATAATAAAGATCCTGTACCTGGACGATGTAGTCATTCGTGTCCATTTTTATCACCCGCAAAAATAAGAATCATTCCGATTTACTTTTAGTAGTATATCTCTTACTGACGATAATGTAAATAAAAGAACTCACAATCCAAGAAAATTGTCACGAATCCAGAACTGGGCACATACCCTACTATGAAGGAGTGATGATCTTTTGGCTATTTTCGAAAACATCATTAACCATAAGGTAGGCAACATCACGGCTGATGAACTGCTGAAATACGCCTCTCAATTTAACATTTCCATTACAAAGGGGCAGGCAGAGAAAATCGCCGGATACTTACGCGGTAAAAAAGTAAACATCTTTATTGATTCAGAGAGAACGGCACTGGTCAAGCAAATCGCCAGAATCACCAGCCCTGAAACAGCAAAAGAAGTTAATAAGTTATTTGTTAAATTCACTAAATAAGAGGTGTGTGTTCGTCATGATTTATGACGGACACTTTTTTCTTTTCCCCAGCCATTTCTGTCCGTCATGAACCTTATGACGGACACTTTTTTCTTTTTCCCAGCCGTTTCTGTCCGTCATGACCCTTATGACGGACACTTTTCCTTTGTTCCCCACCATTTCTGTCCGTCATGACCATTATGACGGACACTTTTCCTTTGTTCCCCACCGTTTCTGTCCGTCATGACCCTTATGACGGACACTTTTTCCTCGTTTCCGGCCATTTCTGTCCGTCATGCCTGTAACTATCATTCCCTAGGGGTCTCATAACCGGTCACCTATTTTTATCGCAAAAAAAGCTGTGGAATGTTCCACAGCTTCTGCTTTGTGATTTAATTTAGCTATTCCTAATGATATCAAGCAAATTCTCTTCGAATTGTTTGCTTTTCAGCATTTCAATTTCATGTTTGTAAGGCGCCTTTTTATTGTTCTTGTCCTCACCGACAAATGGTGTTTCAAGAATTTTAGGAACATGTGTCAATTGCGGGTGGTGGACAATGTAGCTTAATGCGTCAAAGCCGATATGTCCGAATCCTATATTTTCATGACGGTCTTTCCTCATCCCGACCTCATTTTTGCTGTCATTGATGTGAAGTACCTTCAGTCTATCAAGACCGATGATCTTATCGAATTCATTCAGCACACCATCAAAATCTTCAACGATTGGGTATCCTGCATCATGAGTATGACAAGTATCGAAGCAGATGGAAAGCTTGTCGTTATTGGTTACCCCATCGATGATCATTGCGAGTTCTTCGAAGGATTTTCCGCACTCCGACCCTTTTCCAGCCATCGTTTCAAGAGCGATTTGGACTTTATCTTCGCTGCTTAGAACCTCGTTCAGGCCCTCAATGATTTTTTCAATCCCTTTTTCTGTCCCTGCTCCTACATGTGCACCCGGATGCAGCACGATTTGTCTGGAACCAATTGCTTCAGTCCTGTCAATTTCACTCCGTAAAAACCTTACTCCTAAGTCAAAGGTATCAGGATTTTGCGTGTTCCCGATATTGATGATATAAGGAGCATGGACGACGATTTCATTGATACCGTTCTGCTCCATATGCAGTCGTCCTGCTTCAATATTCAGGTCATCGATTTTTTTCCTTCTTGTATTCTGAGGTGCCCCCGTATAGATCATAAAAGTATTTGCACCATATGAGACAGCTTCCTCACTAGCAGAAAGCAGCATTTTTTTTCCGCTCATGGAAACATGTGATCCAATTAACATCTTGATCTCTCCCTAAACATTTACAATTTGATTATTTTTTCCTATTCAAACGATTTTCACGTTTTTTTATTTTGTCCATTTCCCACTGCATCTTTTTCTTGTATCCTGGTTTTACCTTCTTAGGCTTGGAAACGAGCGTCTTTGCCTTCGCCTCGCCAGTAGTTTCTTTTTTCTTTCTGTTCTGGCGTCTGTTCCGCTCTTCGATTTCGGTGAATTCACCTTTTTTCAGATCAATGTTTTTAAAAGTGATGCCCATCTTTTCAAGACGGACCAGTGCATCTTCATCACGCTGCTCATAAACCGTCAAGGCAATACCTGAAGAACCAGCCCGTGCCGTCCTTCCTACCCTGTGAATATAAAAATCAAGATCGGTAGGCAGCTCATAGTTGATGACATGGCTGATTCCCTGAATATCAATTCCTCTTGCAGCCAGGTCAGTAGCTACAAGATACTGGAACTCAAGATCTTTGATTTGCTTCATGACACGCTTGCGTTCGCGTGGGCTCAGGTCTCCATGGATACGGCCAACCTTCAGTCCTTTTTGGATTAAACCATCGGCTATTTCGTCAACTTTCTTCTTTGTGTTAGCAAATACAATTCCCAAATATGGGTTGAATGCAACAAGAGCCGAATGAACAAGCCCGATTTTATCGCGGTGCCTTGCCGGTAAAAGGATATGTTCTATTTTTTCTGCCGTAGCCTGTTTAGGATCGATTTGTACATATTTTGGGTTTTCCATGTACTTTTTCAAGAATGGTTTTAATTTTTCAGGAATTGTCGCTGAAAATACAAGCATTTGAAGCTTTTCTGGCATACGGGAAGCAAACTGGTCAATGTCCTCGATGAATCCCATATCCAGCATTAAGTCTGCCTCATCGATCACGAGCATGTTCGCTGTATGCACAAATAGCGCGTTTTCCTTGACCAGGTCATTAATCCTCCCTGGAGTGCCAATAACGATTTGCGGCTGTGTCTTCAGCTTCTCAATCGTTCTTTGCTTGTCCGTCCCGCCAATATAGCAACGAGCTGTGATCTGCTCTCCCTGCGGTGCGTGCTCAGCAATTTTAAGAACTTCATGGTAAATTTGATTGGCGAGCTCACGTGTCGGTGCAGCAATTACTGCCTGCACCTCATTGCGTGATGAATCAAGCTTATTCATAATTGGCAGTACATAGGCATGCGTCTTTCCTGTACCGGTCTGTGATTGCCCGATGGCACTCTCACCCTTCAGGATTGTAGGAATAAGACGCTCCTGGATTTCAGTCGGCTCATAAAACCCTAGTTTATTGATCGCATCTATAATGAACGGTTTCAATTCATAACGATTAAATTTTGTTTCACTCATTGAAAATCTCCTTCTTTCGCCCTGTTTCCCTGGATAATCGGGGATTACAGCTCGTTCCGTAAGCTGATCTCTTCAGGTTCATCCTGTAATTATAATAAAGATTGCAGAAAATCTCCAATCAGTACTATCTTAACCTTTCCTTATAAAAAAACAAACCTGTTTCGCAAACATACTTTTTTCTTAAACCAATCCTGATTATATGCATACTCTAGTAGGAGATGAAATATTGGGAAAGGAGGGGTCACGATGCTACAAGGACCCCGTATGAACTCACGCGGGATGCAGAACCGGTTTTATGGTCCTGGCATGATGGGAGGTCCCGGCATGGGACATCGCCAAATGTATTCAAACCCATTCGGTCCTGGCCCCAGAATGCCACATGGCCAAATGCCAAGGATGATGGGGAGAAATCCGCAATCAAGACAGGGTGGAGGATTGCTATCAAAAATTCTTGGAAAAGGCAGTAGAGGACAGGGAAATGGTATCTCAGGTTTATTAGCAGGAGGGAGTGGGCCGGCGCGTGGAGCCTCAGGCGGAGGAATCCTGAAAACGCTCGCTGATCCATCTGCGTTAAATGGATTTCTCTCCAACACGCAAAAAGTTCTTAACACCGCACAGCAATTCGGACCGATGATCCAGCAATACGGTCCTCTAGTCCGTAATCTCCCTTCAATGTGGAAACTGTACAGAGGATTGAAGGACCTTCCGGATGCTGATGAACCCACAGTAGAACAAGAAAAGAACGATACGAACGAAATAATCGAGAAAAAGAAGAAACCAAATAAAAACAGAAAATCTGGTTCCGGTTCCCCAACACAAAAAAAGCCAGTCAAAAAGCAACGCAATAACGCAGCTACTTCTCCAAAATTATTCATATAATTTCGATAAATTCGATAACAGTTAATTCATTCCTTCTGGAAAGTCGCTTTTGTATTCTTTCTGCAAGTCTTATATAATAAAAGAAAGAATCAGAGGTACTCTGAGGAGGATGACTCAATGAATGTAATTAAAATATCACCACGCGGTTATTGCTATGGTGTTGTCGATGCCATGGTCATTGCACGCAATGCTGCTTTGGATAAAAGCCTGCCGCGTCCAATATATATACTTGGGATGATTGTCCATAATAAGCATGTCACTGATGCATTTGAAGAAGAAGGCATCATTACATTGGATGGAAACAACCGCAAGGAAATCCTTGAAAAAGTTGAAGGCGGAACAGTTATTTTCACTGCACACGGAATTTCACCAGAAGTCAGGGAGCTTGCCAAGGAAAAGGGACTTGTCTCGATTGACGCGACATGTCCGGATGTGACAAACACTCATAACCTGATCAGGGAAAAAGAAAAGGAAGGTTTTGAGGTTATTTACATCGGCAAAAAAGGGCATCCCGAACCTGAGGGAGCAGTAGGTGTCGCACCAGGGATTGTTCATCTAGTTGAAACGGCAGCGGATGTAGAGGCTTTGAATCTGCAAGCTGAAAAATTAATCGTAACCAACCAGACAACGATGAGCCAGTGGGACGTTGCCGACATCATGAAGAACGTAAAAGAAAAGTACCCTCACGCGGAAGTTCATAGAGAAATTTGCATGGCTACACAAGTCCGCCAAGAGGCTGTCGCCGAGCAGGCTAAGGAAGCAGATGTGCTCATTGTGGTTGGCGACCCTAAAAGCAATAACTCAAATCGTCTAGCACAGGTTTCCGAAGAAATAGCCGGAACAAAAGCATATCGAATTGCCGATATTACCGAGCTTGATATCGAATGGATAAAAGATACTGACACAGTCGCAGTCACATCTGGAGCATCGACTCCGACACCAATCACAAAAGAGGTCATCAACTTCCTCGAACAGTTTGAAAAGGAAAACGAAGAAACATGGGCAAAAGAGAAAAAAGTACCTCTTCATAAAATCCTGCCAAAGGTTAAAAAGACCGAGGCAAACGTATAAGAACAAAAAGCGCAAGCGCCTTGTTCAGCCCCGACAAGCGCTGGAGGGCCTGACAGTGAAGTCGTTCTTTGACTTCATTGGCAGGACCGAAGCGTCTCGAGGGGCTAGGCGCTGGAGCTGGATTAAGATACCCAAATGGAGTTCTCCACATAAAAATACTTTTATAATTTCCCATACAATAACAAGAAAGCAGCCTGAAATTCAATTCAGGCTGCTTTCTTGTTTTCTTCTAATAAACTTATATCACACTCGGTTTCTTTCTAAATAAAGGTGAACGGATCTGTCCCTATTTCAGATGGAATGAACTTTACATCATACCCTTTTTCTTTACATAGTCCTTCCATCACCGTGGCGACTCCTTTTTTCATGACCTTCTCGACGTTATGTCCTGGATCAATCATATTCAATCCTGCCATCAGCGCGTCGTGTGCTGTGTGATAGTAGATATCCCCGGTAACGTAAACATCTGCTCCACGGAATTTCGCCTGCGAGTAATACTTATTTCCGTCACCGCCAAGGACAGCTACCTTTTTCACCTTAGCGTTTAAGTCTCCGACAACACGGATTTTATCCACTCCCAAAGCTTCCTTTACTACTTTGGCATATTCAGACAGGGTCGTCTCTTCGACTTGCCCGATTCTTCCAAGTCCAAGTTGTTCTCCGGTATTTTCAAGTCGATATATATCATAGGCGACCTCCTCATAAGGATGGGACTTGATCATAGCCTGGATGACCTTTTTTTCGATACTCTGCGGGAAAACAGTTTCTACACGCACTTCACTGACTGCTTCAAGCTTTCCTTGTTCGCCGATGTGAGGATCCGTATTTTCCCCCGGCAGGAAACGTCCCTTCCCCGCCCCGGAGAACGAACAATGGCTATAATTGCCGATCGCCCCGGCCCCTGCATTGCCTAAGGCATCTCGTAGTCGCTCTGCATCTTCCTCAGGTACGAAAACGACAAGCTTTCTCAACTCGTCCTCAAAAGTTGGCACCAGCACTTGAGAGTTCTTTAAACCGAGTGCAGCAGCCAGCAGGTCATTTACGCCTCCTTTTGCCACATCGAGGTTTGTGTGCGCTGCATAAACTGCGATATCATGCTTGATCAGCCTGGCAATCATTCGTCCGGCAGGAGTGTCAGTTGCGATCTTTTTCAATGGTCGAAATATCGGCGGATGATGCGCAATGATTAATTGAACATTCTTGGCAATTGCCTCCTCCACCACTTCTTCTGTTAAATCAAGAGCAACCAGGACGTTCTCGACCGATTGGTTCAATGCACCTATTTGCAGGCCAACCTTATCGCCTTCCATCGCAAATGCCTTAGGCGAAAATTGTTCAAAAAGCTGAATCACTTCATGTCCATTCACTTTTTTCACCGTAACGCCTCCTCTGCCATCTTTAGTTTCGTTTTCAGTTCCTGTCGCTTGCTTTCTGTATCATCATTTTGCACAGCCTCATCAAGCTGCTTTAGGATACGCTCCCAATTTCGCTTTTCAGCATTCCACTTTTCTATGAATACCTCTGCCTTTTCCTTCAGCAAAAATGGCCCAAACAAAATTCCATTTTCAAAATTGATATGCTGATATGGTTTTAATGGGTCGCCCTTCTCAGCAACAAGGATTTCGTAAATTTTCCGATCTTCTTCAAGGATCTCTTCTTTGATCAGTTCCCAGCCATTGCCAATCAACCACTTGCGCACCGCAAAGCTTCCAACATTAGGCTGAAGGACAAGCCTGCTGACTCCTTCTAGTTTCGATTTCCCTTGTTCCAGAATCGTTGAAATCAATGTACCGCCCATACCAGCGATGGTAATACAATCAACCTCTCCAGGTTGAATTACTTCAAGGCCATCACCTTTTCTGACTGATATTTTATCTATGAGACTTTCCTCCCGAACCTGCTCAAGGGCAGACTGGAATGGTCCTTCAGCGACCTCGCCTGCAATCGCCATTGGAACAGTACCCTTCTTTACAACATTACAAGGAAGGTAGGCATGGTCGGAACCAATATCGGCCAGCCTTGCACCTTCAGGAATATTATTTGCAACGGCTTCAAGCCGGTCTGATAGTTTTTCAGCATTCATACAAGTCACCTACTAAATCTTATTTTGCTTTTATAAGTATATGAAAACACCATGCCCCTTGTCCAATTATGTAAAAAGGCTCTTTGCAAAAGCAAAGAGCCTTTCAATATTACTTCAATTCATTGACGATCCATTCGGCCATTTCTGCTTCCTTGCCAGCAGCCAGACCAGGAGGCATAGCTCCTTTACCATTTACCAAAATGTCTTTGATCTCATCCTGTGAGTACTTGCTGCCTACACCTTTCAATGAAGGACCCGATACACCTTCATACTGGTTTCCGTGGCAAGCTGCGCAAGATTGCTGGTAAAAATCCTCTGGGTTCACTTCAGCAGTTTCTTCGGTCTTTTCGCCGCCCTCTTTTTCTTTAGCAAGATCCTTGGAATCCCCAACACCCTTGAAAGAAAGCAGGAACATCAAGCCGATCCCCATTACCATGATCAACACGAACGGGATAATTGGATTACGATTCATCATATACCCTCCTTTATGTACAACATCAAATCTTAAATAATGATTTCACACAGATATTATTTTACTTGAAAAACGTTTACAGGGAAAGTAAAAAAGCAAACTTTGTCACACTTGTTCACAATTTAGACAAAAAAACTCCATCGTTTGATGAAGTTTTTTGTAAAGCATATTTAGGATGCCCCGTTAGCAGCCAATTAATCTTGCAATAACCATTCTTTGGACTTCTGATGTGCCTTCACCAATTTCCAGAAGCTTTGCATCCCTCATGTAACGTTCCACTTCATATTCCCTCATATAGCCATATCCGCCGTGTATCTGGACTGCCTGATCAGCTACTTCCATCGCAATTTCAGAGGCATAGAGCTTGCACATTGATGCTTCCTTTGAGAATGGACGTCCTTGATCCTTCAGCCAGGCGGCCTTATAGACCATATTGCGTGCAAGTTCAATCTTCATGGCCATGTCAGCAAGCTTGAACTGGATAGCCTGAAACTGTGATATTGGTCTGCCGAACTGCTGTCTTTCTTTGGCATACTGTAACGCTTTTTCATAAGCGGCCTGAGCCACTCCTACAGCCATTGCGCCTATGCCGATCCTGCCGCCGTCCAGCGTCACAAGGAATTGCTTGAACCCTTCCCCTTTTTTGCCAAGCAGGTTTTCAAGAGGAACATGGACATCTTCCATCACCAGCTGAGTAGTATTCGATGCATTTAATCCCATCTTTTCATAATTATCAATGACAGAAAACCCTGGTGCATCGGTTGGCACGATAATCGCACTGATTTCCTTTTTTCCATCCACATTACCAGTGATCGCCGTCATTGCAAGATGTTTGGCATAGCTTGCATTCGTGATAAAGTTCTTGCTGCCGTTGATGATGTATTCCCCATCAACCTCTTTTGCCGTCGTCTGGGTACCTCCTGCATCCGAGCCTGCATTAGGTTCGGTCAGTCCGAAAGCTCCCAGTGATTCGCCTGTGCAGATTGGTGCGAGGTATTTTCGCTTCTGCTCCTCTGTGCCGAATAGATTGATAGGCGCTCCTCCAAGAGATATATGGGCAGAATATGTAATCCCAGTTGAGGCGCATGCCTTGCTCAATTCTTCGGTTACAATCGCAAAACTAACCGTATCAGCTCCAGCTCCGCCATATTCCTCGGGGAACGGCAAGCCCAGCATTCCTAGTTCTCCCAGTTTTTTGAAGATTTCTGTCGGGAATTGTTTTGTTTTATCTCTTTCAATCGCTCCTGGAGCAACTTCTTCCTCCGCAAACTCTCTAATTGTCCTTTTAATCATTGCTTGTTCTGATGTTAAATCAAAATTCATTTCCATCCCCCTTAAAACATTGAATACGTTTACATTCTTCATTATAAAGGGGGATAAACAATTTTCTCAACATTTAAAAACTTTTAAATTGTTAAAAATTATATAAATATAGTAATTAACAGGACGATTAACCCTATGATTCCTGATATTTTGAAGCTCACTATCTTCCACCTCGTCCCTGCTGTAATCCACAGTAAGCAGTTCAGCCCGGCTACGATGTAAAGCATGACGGGATGGTCTGGAAATATTATTTCAGCTGCCTGAACAGATGTAATTAATAAAAGAAGTGCAGAAGCGAGTAATGGGATCAAATCAAAAAAAGATTTTTTTAACATATAAAAGGCTACTGAAAGGGTTGTAACTCCAAAAAAAATGATAAGGGCAGTTTGCAAAAAGAGCGACAATTCAGTAAAATAAAATAAAAAAACTGAAAGCGATAACAATCCAATTAGAATTAAACCTAATATTCCCTTAGTGCGGCTCGGCCTATTTCTTCTAGTCGAGTCATCTTCAGAGCTACCCTCTGTATACAGGTTCAAGAGGAAATCACAATAGTGCTCAGGCAACAGCCTGTTTTGTTTCCAGTGCTTAATCTCATTGGTTATGATTTTCCTGCGATGGTCATCCATATGTAGGCACATCCTGTCTTAATGGTTATCGGAGCTAATAATCGGCGAAAAGGAAGTAAAAAAGGAATAATTTACTTTTATTTTAAAAAGTAAACTATTCCTTGGCAATCCTATTCTAAAAAGTCTTTCAATCGTTTGCTGCGACTTGGATGTCTCAGCTTGCGAAGTGCCTTAGCTTCAATTTGGCGAATACGTTCGCGCGTAACGCCAAATACTTTGCCCACTTCTTCCAATGTGCGAGTGCGGCCATCATCAAGACCGAAACGAAGTCGAAGGACGTTCTCTTCACGGTCAGTAAGCGTATCAAGGACATCCTCCAGTTGTTCCTTCAAAAGCTCATATGCAGCATGTTCAGAAGGAGAGGTAGCATCCTGATCCTCAATGAAATCACCAAGGTGGGAATCATCTTCTTCCCCTATCGGAGTTTCGAGGGATACTGGCTCTTGCGCAATCTTAAGGATTTCGCGCACTTTCTCAGGTGACAGGTCCATGTCTTCACCAATCTCTTCAGGCGTTGGTTCGCGGCCTAAGTCCTGAAGGAGCTGTCTTTGTACACGGATCAATTTATTTATGGTTTCAACCATATGGACAGGGATCCTGATCGTCCTTGCCTGGTCAGCGATCGCACGAGTGATGGCCTGACGGATCCACCAGGTAGCATAGGTACTGAATTTAAAACCTTTGCGGTAATCGAACTTTTCAACCGCCTTGATCAAACCCATATTCCCTTCCTGAATCAGGTCAAGGAATAACATACCACGGCCTACATAGCGTTTCGCAATACTTACTACGAGTCGAAGGTTTGCTTCGGCAAGACGTCTTTTGGCTTCTTCATCGCCTTGTTCGATTCTTTCTGCCAGATTGATCTCTTCTTCTGCAGAAAGCAGGTCAACTCGGCCAATTTCTTTTAAGTACATCCTTACCGGGTCATTGATTTTTACTCCCGGCGGGACACTTAAGTCATTCAAGTCGAATTCTTCATCGTCTTTTGCAAGCTGTTTGATGTCAGGGTCTTCAACTTCATCGCTTTCACCTACGAGTTCAATCCCTTGTTCACCGAGGAACTCATAGTATTCATCCATCTGATCGGAATCAAGTTCGAAGCTTGATAGCCTTTCCGCGATATCATCATAGGCAAGGACACCTGTTTTCTTTCCTATTGCCGTTAACTGGTCTTTCACTTGTTCAACTGTCACTTCATTTTCAGTGACTTCTTTAGAACGGGCTGACTTTTCAGCCATATGTCCCCCTCCTTCCAAAAATCAAAAACAATCAGCATAAGCTTTATAAGGTCTTGCGCAATTGGATAATTTCCGTTGCAATAGCCGCTGCGCGCAAGAAGTCGTTTTGTCGTTCTGCCTGTTTTTGTTCTGCCATTTTTTCCTTTATTTTTAACATTTTTTGATAATTCAAGACCTGCTTGATATAATCAGATAATTCCTGGTCACTGATCTCCTCGTTAAGAGGCATCATCTCTATATCAGCAACAACCCTTTTTAGCTTATTATCCTGGAGATAATTTAAGAACGCGCTTGGGTCAGGTTCATGTCCTTTTTCATAGTATGCAAATAAATAAGTGATAATAGCCTGATGTTCATCAATGTTCAGTGTACTTCCTGCAAGCATTTCCTGTACCTTATATGCGACATCGGCGTCTCTCATCATATGAAAGATCATTCGCCTTTCCGCAGTGTGGTATGCAGGTTTCAGTTCTGATTTCCTGGCGTAGCTTACAGGTTTTGATTCCGCTCGCGGTTGATTTTGCCTCTTGTGCCCCGACGCATGAACAAGCTGATTGAGCTGTTGGGCTAATGCATCTAGTGATAGCGAAAACTCATTCGCAAGCTGCCTCAAGTAAAGGTCTTTTTCTACTGCTTTATCGAGCATGCTGATTTCTTTAAGTACTTCTTCGATATATTGAAGGCGATCTCCTTCATTCTGAAGGTTTTTCCCTCGACGATAATATATTAATTTAAAAGCCATCAAGGTGGCGCTGGAGCCAATAATATCGTTCCTGAATTTCTCCTCGCCATGCACCTTTATGAAATCATCAGGATCCATGCCATCTGGCATTGTTGCAACCCTGACAGCGAATCCCGCTTTTGACAGCATGTTAGATGCCCTGAAAGCCGCTTCAATACCCGCTTTGTCCGAGTCGTAGCAAATCGTTACAGCTTGCACATTTCTTTTCAGCAAGGAGATATGTTCTTCAGTCAACGATGTCCCCATCGTGGCGACACCGTTTTCTACGCCTGCCCGGTTAGCCGAAATGACATCGGCGAATCCTTCGAAAAGTACAGCTTGCTGTTGCTTACGGATCACGCCACGAGCAAGGTGGAAATTATATAGAATTTTACTTTTGTTGAAGATTTGCGTTTCGGGACTATTTAGATATTTGGGTTCTTCGCCCCCTAGTGCCCGCCCAGAAAACGCAATCGTATTTCCCTGATGGTCAAGGATCGGAAACATAATCCTGTTCCTGAACCTGTCAAAGTATGTCCCATCGTTTTCCCGCTGAATGACAAGTCCCGCTTTCGAAATGAGATCCAGCGAAAAGCCCCGCTTTTCAAGCAGTTTCACTGCAAAGTCCCATGAAGGCAGTGAATAGCCAATTTGGAATGTGTCAATGGACTCCTGTGTAAATCCCCTGTTAAGAAGATATTCCAGGGCCTCTTGACCTTCTTTTGTGTTTACAAGCAAATGATGATAAAATTTACGCAATAGTTCATGCGCTTCGATCATTTGCTTGGAGCCTTCAGGCAGTTGTGGGTTTTTGCCCGAAGCCGGTCCTTCCAGCTTCAGTTCGATGTTCGCACTTTCCGCGAGCTTCACTGCAGCTTCTTGAAACGACAGGCCATCAATATCCATCAGGAATGAAAATACATTCCCGCCGGCACCACAACCAAAGCAGTGATAAATCTGCTTATCTGGTGAAACTGAAAATGATGGAGAGTTTTCCCCATGAAATGGACAAAGCCCAAAATAATTCCGGCCTTGTTTTTTCAATTGGACGTAATCACCAATGACATCGACTATTTCAACCGCCTGCCGGATTTCATTTACTTTTTCCTCGGCAATCCTCTCTGCCATAAGCATGACCTCTAATTAGTTGTGATTACTTGAACATATCTTAAAATTCGACAAAAGCATGTTCAATTCCTTTATAAACTTTTCCCTGTCTTTTTCTGTAAAGGGTTTTGGTCCCTTTCCATAGGATCCCTGCCTTCTAGCCCTGGCAGAAAGATACCTTAAGTCAAGGGCAGTCTGAATGTCCTTTTCTTCAAATAAATTTCCCCTTGGAGAGATGGCATAAACCCCTTTCGCAATGAGGGTAGATGCAAGACCGATGTCCTGCGTCACCGCAAAATCACCTTTCTTAACGTGATTCATTAAATAAAGGTCTACAGCCTCCTTATGAGAATCGACAAAAACCCAGTTCTGCCCTTGAAGATCATTCTTCATATGGGCATAAGAAGCCACAAAAACAGCTTCGATGGAAAACTCCGAAGCAATTTCGACAATTTCCTTAATGACCGGGCAAGAGTCTGCATCAACAAAAAGGGTCTGACTGTTGATTTTACTAGTATTAATTCTACATCACTCCGCATATTCCTTCTTAAGGATTGTATTTTTTCAAGGGAATTTTGTCGAATTTTTTCGTGGTCAACATCTTGACAACTGATAGTAAATAGTTTATTCGTAATTTGTCCAGTCTAAACCTAAACAGATACATTTTTATCACAATTTTTTATTATAGTATAAGAAAGCCTATTTTTCCATTATTTTTTCTCGGCTAATGCATTAATTAGCAAAAGAGAACTGTCAAAAAGAAAAGCACATATAAAATATGTGCTAATTGTCCATTTTCTTGTTTCGGACCATATTCAGAATGACATTTGCGGTTTCTTCCACCGCTTTGTTGGTTACATCGATGACTGGACATCCTATTTTTTCAACAATCCCATCAAAATATTCTATCTCTTCCTTGATTCTTTCGATATTGGCATAGATCGCCTGATCGTTCAATCCAAGTGAGATTAACCTCTCACGGCGTATTTGGTTCAATTTATCCGGAGTAATCCTGAGGCCGAAGCATTTTTCCTTGGGAACAAGGAATAATTCTTCTGGTGGGTCGACTTCAGGCACTAGCGGTACATTCGCAACTTTATATCGCTTGTGGGCGAGGTATTGTGATAATGGTGTCTTGGATGTTCTCGAGACACCCACCAGGACGATGTCCGCTTTCAGTATGCCTCTTGGATCTCGGCCATCATCATATTTTACTGCGAATTCGATTGCTTCAACTTTTTTGAAGTAATCTTCGTCCAGTTTACGGACAAGGCCAGGTTCGTATAAAGGTGTTTCACCACTTAGTTGTTGAACCTGCTGCATGAGCGGCCCGATGATGTCACAGGCATAGATCCCCTCTTTGGTGGCACACTCTTGAAGATAGTTGCTTATATCTGGCTTGACCAATGTGTAGGCGATCATCCCGCCATCATGCTTAGCAAGTGAAATGACTTCATCAATATGTACTTTATCCTCTACGTAAGGAAACCTTTTAAGTGAAACATCCAAATGTTCGAATTGGCTGATGGCAGCCTTCGTAACGAGCTCTGCTGTCTCGCCGACAGAGTCAGAAACCACATAAATAATAGGTGTTTTATTCATCTTTTAACCAACCCCTTCTCTATTTGCTTCTTATTCCTCTGCCAAGGCTACAAAAGCCTTTGTAATGTTTGTCTTGGTCAATCTTCCTACTAACTCGTACCCATCATCTGCATCTTTGATGATTGGAAGGGCATCAATCTGCTTTTCAATTAATTCCTTGGCAGCATCAATGAGCAGGTCATCCCGGCGGCACACGGTTATATTTGGCATCCTTGTCATGATGATATTAACTGGCAAAGTAGTCAGCTCCTGCTTTCCAATGCTTGCTCTCAATAAATCTTTGCGAGAAAGGACACCTACTAGCCTTGATGCTTTATCGACCACAAATAAAGTGCCTACATCTTCAAGGAACATCGTAACGATGGCATCGTAGACAGATACATTTTCAGGAACAACTACAGGAATGGATTGATAATCCCTGACGAGGATTTTTTTAAGATTCTCAGAAAGCAGCTGATTCCCAGATTTACCTGTGTAGAAATAACCTACACGAGGTCTGGCATCCAAATACCCCGACATCGTCAGGATGGCAAGGTCAGGTCTGAGAGTAGCCCTTGTCAGATTTAATTTTTCAGCAATATGCTCTCCAGTGATCGGTCCGTTATCTTTTACGATTTGCAGAATATGCTCCTGGCGTTTATTCAGTTCGATTGTCCTCACCACCCATCGGGAGATTTTTTAAAAAACTGTTCTCGCATTGGATATTAAGTATAAGCTATTTATCCGTTTTAGTATTGGAAACTTATTGCTCATGGTTTGTTTGTACTGATCCATGGAAGCCCATTAGACTGATTGTATAAACAGCCTTTATGTAAAAAAACCAATAAATTTATTATATACTACACGAGGTAATAAATAGGAATAAATATTCTATATTTATTAACATTTCATGAAGATTTATGCGAGCAGCATTTGCACTGACTTACGTTACTTGCTGAAGTGCCTTCCTGTGGAGGAAGGCACTCAAATCAAACATTTCATGCTAATGGTGCTTACTTTACGACGATATCATTTACTTTAGCAAGCTTCATGATCAGAGCTGCCAATGCAGCCATCTGATTTAAGCGGTTCTCGCGCACATCCTGGTTATCGGACATGACCATTGTATGCTCAAAATAATTATTGATCTCAGGTTTAATATCAACCAAATGCTGATAATATGATGCAGCATCCAAGCCGTCCTCGGCCTTCTTTCCGAGTTCAAGATACTTTTCATACAACCTCTGTTCATACTCGTTTTCGAATCGTTCTGGATCGATGTCACCAAGCACGTCTTTCTTGCTTGCGATATTAAGAACCCTGCTTAATGCTTCCATGCTTTCTTTAAAGCCCTCATGACTGCTGGCAGTCTGGAGCGCTTCTGCTTTTTCAACCAGCCCGGAAACAATGCCGATTTCTCCTCCAAGTACTGCATCAATTAAATCGTAACGGATTCCTCGCTCCTGTAACAAATGCTTGACTCTCAATTTAAAGAATTGGATAAGGTCATGGTAAACTTCTTCGTCAGCGCGCTTTGTAATTCCTGCTTCTGAAACAAGGTTAAGAGAAAGGCCGACTAGTTTTTCCAGTGAAATGTTCCATTTCTTTTCAATCAGGGTCTGCACGATTCCAGCCGCCTGTCTTCTCAATGCATATGGATCCTGGGAACCGCTAGGGATGATGCCAAGTGAGAAGAACGCAACAATTGTATCTAGTTTATCGGCAATTGCAACCAACGCTCCCGCTGGTGATCCTGGTATTGAATCATCTGCATTACGAGGCATATAGTGTTCATTGATTGCCGCTGCCACCTCTGGGCTTTCCCCTTTTTGCAAGGCGTACTTTTCTCCCATTATTCCTTGTAATTCCGGGAACTCGTATACCATCTGTGAAACTAGGTCAAATTTGCTGATTTCGGCCGCACGATCGGCAAATTTTATAACTTCAGGCGTGAATTCTAGCCCTTCAGCAACCAAGCCCACAAGCTTGCGTACTCGTTCTGACTTTTCAGCGATTGTCCCGATATCTTCGTGGTATACAACATTCTTCAATTTTTCCAATGCTGCATCAATCTGCATTCTTTGGTCTTCCTTATAGAAAAAGGCTGCATCCGCCAGTCGCGCTCTTAAAACTTTTTCATTCCCGCGGGCAACTTTTTCAATATGCAGGTGATCACCGTTCCTGACAGTGACGAAATGAGGCAGCAATTCTCCGCTCCTGGATTTCACAGGAAAATACCTTTGGTGCTCCTTCATCGACGTGATCAGAACTTCGCTCGGGATTTCCAGGAATTCCTCCTCGAAGCGTCCATATAATGCTGTTGGATATTCGACCAGGTTATTGACTTCTTCCAGCAAATCTTCATCAACCGGAATTACCCAGCTATTCTCATCCTCGATTTTTTCGAGCTGAGAAGTAATTGCGTCCTTGCGCTTTTGCGCATCAGCCACAACATATTGCCCTAACAACGCTTCTTCATATTCCTGAGGATGGGATAATTGGATTTCTCCTTCTCCCAGGAATCGATGTCCTCTAGTTACGTTACCAGTTTTGACACCTGCAATATCAAAAGGAATGATATCATTTCCGAACATCGCAACAAGCCATTTGATTGGGCGGACATAACGAAGCTCAAGGTCGGCCCAGCGCATGTTTTTCGGGAATGTCAACCCAGAGATGATTGCTTTTAACTCAACAAGCAAATCAAAGGTATCTTGTCCTTTAATGAATTTTTTTACATGGGCATATTCAACACCGTTGATTTCTTTAAAATAAATATCCTCTACCGTTAACCCCTGGCCTCGTGTAAAGCCGATCGCTGCTTTGGACCACTCTCCGTCCGCAGAGAGAGCTATTTTTTTAGCAGGACCTTTTGCTTCTTCCTCACTGTCTTCCTGGCGCTCATCAACATTCAGGATTAGTAACGCAAGTCTGCGCGGGGTGGAATAAAGCTGGATTGCTTCGAAACCTATATTATTCGATTTCAGCCAATTCTCCACCTTGGAAGCCAACTGGTTCATGGAGTCAGTAATAAATCTTGCAGGCATTTCTTCCAAACCGATTTCAAGCAATAAATTTCGTTTAGTCATTTTCCACCTGCTCCTTCCGTTTAATGATTGGGAAGCCTAACTTTTCTCTTTCTTCGTAAAACGTTTTCGCTACTTTCTTGGCAAGATTACGGATACGAGCAATATATCCTGTCCGTTCGGTTACGGAAATAGCTCCTCGTGCATCGAGAATATTAAAAGTGTGAGAACACTTCAGGACAAAGTCATATGCAGGGTGGACAAGCCCTTCATCCATCTGGCGATTTGCCTCTTTTTCATAGATATTGAAAAGGTTGAAAAGCATGTCCTTGTCGGAAGTCTCAAAAGTATATTTTGAATGTTCGTACTCAGGCTGTCCAAAGATGTCCCTTACGGTAAAACCGTTTGTCCATTCTAGATCAAAGACATTTTCCTTATCCTGGATATAGGACGCCAGACGTTCGATTCCGTATGTAATTTCAACGGAAACTGGCTTGCAGTCAAGTCCCCCTACCTGCTGGAAGTAAGTGAATTGCGTGATTTCCATGCCATCCAGCCATACTTCCCAGCCTAGCCCTGCGCAGCCCAGGGAAGGGTTTTCCCAGTTGTCCTCTACGAAGCGAATGTCGTGCTCAAGTGGATCAATTCCTAAAGCTTTCAATGAATCCAAATAAAGTTCCTGAATATTGTCTGGTGAAGGCTTCATGATTACCTGGAATTGATGGTGCTGATAAAGCCTGTTTGGATTTTCTCCATAGCGTCCGTCAGCTGGGCGGCGTGATGGCTCAACATAAGCGACATTCCACGGTTCAGGGCCAATCGCCCGTAAAAAAGTATATGGACTCATTGTTCCTGCACCTTTTTCGGTGTCATAAGCCTGCATGAGAACGCATCCTTGTTCAGACCAGTGTTTTTGCAATGTTAAAATCATGTTTTGGATATTCATTTTTACACCTCCGAAAATTTTAAATCGATATTTCCTAAGTTTTGGCTTTCCTGGTGCTAATTTAAAATCAAAAAAACTCCCGCCCCCTATGCATCTTTTCATGCATAGGGACGAGAGTTTACCCGCGGTTCCACCCTATTTGCTGCAAATAGCAGCCTCTTTAAAAGTGATGTCGCTCCGGAACGCCTTCCTTAATTTCTGCAATCCGGCTCACACCATTCCCGGACTCGCTTATACAGAGGGGATTTAAGTACTCTTCTCCTTCACCGCAACATATGTAATTTTCATCAACCTTTTCAGCGATGCGAATGCTTTCCGCATATGGGTTGAAAGCTACAAGCTTTTGATTTTGATAATAGCGAAAAGAAGAAGCAATGTCAATAGTTACAGTTGGTCCCTGAATGAATCCATTTGATCAAGAAATTTCCTTGTTTTTAAATACAATCCTGAGTACTCATCATAATAAGCGGAAATCACTTTTTTCAGCTCAAGCTTTGTCTCTGGCTTCACTGAAATATTGCCAAGACGGCTTAGGTCGAGTAAATAAAATAATCGAAGCAGCCTGACCGTGCCTGGCGAGGTTTTAATCCTGTACGGATCCATTCCGAAGCATCTATGGCAGAGCAACCCGCCCTCTCTGATCGAAAAGTTGAAATCCCCCTCTGTACTGCCACAGTTTGCACACTTGTCCAAAACTGGGTACAGCCCTTGTACATTCAGCATTTTCATTTCATAAATAAAAGTGAGGATCTCCATATCATAGCCTTCATTCATAAATTGTAGCGTCTGGAGAAGCAATTCGAACAAAAAAGGGTTGGACTTCTTGTCCTCTGTCACTTTATCAGTCAAATCAACAATATAACTGGCATGGGCTGTAAGGAAGATATCCTCCCGAATCGACCTCATCGAAGAAATCATATCCCCCTGCTGAAGACCGCCGAGCCCAGAACTTGCCTGGAAAAGGAACTGTCCATAAGTAAAAAGCTGGGTGACAGCAGCAAGCCTGCTATTAGGCTTTTTAGCACCTCTTGCCATCACACCAACTTTTCCGAATTCCCTGGTATATAGGGTAACAATTTTGTTATTTTCGCCATAATTCGTCGTTCTAATGACAATGCCTTCACATTTCTGCAGCATCTTCTGTCACCATCCATTACTACAGACAAACCTATGAGATTGGAAAATCAATTTCTGCTAGTTCTTCCTCCTGATAACCGGGTATTTCTGGATCGTCTTTCTCTAATTCCTTAAAGAGAAGATATGTGTCAATGTTACCTGTTTGAGAGAACACCTTCCAGGTAAAATCCAACATCGAAAACCCCACCTTTCAATTTTTCACTAGCAATTTATTTATCCCAAATCCTTATGAATATCATAGCCTGTCAATCAGATTTTCATGTTACATAAAAATTGTTAATCCTATTTATGAATAATATTTGCAACCCATTAATATGTTAATGAGGGAGCATTTGCCAAACAGGCTTAATACTCATCTTCCCTGAAACCAAAATCACGAAGCTGTGTGGCTTTGTTTCTCCAATCCTTCTGAACCTTTACCCATAATTCCAGAAACACTTTTGTACCGAGCAGGTTCTCGATATCATGACGTGCCCTTTTGCCTATTTCCTTCAACATACCGCCCTGCTTGCCAATGATGATTCCCTTTTGCGAATCCCTCTCGACAATGATTGTAGCCATGACATGCACCATTTCTTTTTCAGGCTGGCGTTCCATTTTTTCAATTACAACAGCAAGTGAATGTGGAATTTCTTCCCTCGTCAGATGCAGCGCTTTTTCTCTGATCAGTTCGGAAACAATAAAACGTTCTGGATGGTCCGTTACCTGGTCAGCGGGATAAAACTGTGGCCCTTCCGGCATTTTCTCCTTGATTTGCTCCAAAAGCTTTTCGATATTATTTCCTTCAAGAGCAGATATCGGCACAATTTCAGCGAAATTGAACTTTTCATTGTAGGACTCAATTAGTTTTAGCAACGCATCTGGGTGGATCAGGTCAATTTTATTGATGACAAGGAAAACCGGTGTTTTTACATTTTGAAGTTTCTCAATGATAAATTCTTCCCCGCGTCCATATCCTTCCTGAGCATTGACCATAAACAATACCAGATCAACTTCTTTTAAAGTATTCTGTGCAACCTTCATCATAAAATCGCCAAGACGGTGCTTTGGTTTATGGATCCCTGGAGTGTCTATGAAAATTAGCTGTGAATCATCAAGTGTCAGGACACCCTGAACCTTATTCCGGGTCGTTTGCGGCTTATCACTCATAATCGCAATCTTTTGCCCGATTACCCTGTTGAGAAAGGTTGACTTTCCTACATTAGGCCTTCCAATGATTGAGATGAAGCCAGATTTGTGAGATTCGTTGTTATTGCCTTGATTATTAAAGTTCATACTGTATTTCCCTTCTTCACTTTATTTTAACTTATTTTCAGTGTGATTTCACCGTTTGTAGCAAAAATGAAATATAAAATTTTAAATTTTCTAAAAACATACAAGCACTGTTTTTACACTGTGATGATATTTTACTTAAGTTTTCCCCTGTTTTCAAATTGGTTCAAACATAATCGCCATTTTTGTAAGCCCTTCTTGCTGATAAAACGCTCCCTTACCTCACTTATCATGGATGAAAAAACAGACAAACCTGATGGTTCGATTCCAAAAAAAGTTGCCCTGTATGGACAACTAATTAAACCATGCAAATATTCTTGGCAGAAAAATGATTAGTCCAATTATGACACTGGCTATCGCAAACACCAGGACGGCACCGGCCGCGATATCTTTTGCCTGTTTTGCAAGCGGGTGGTATTCTTTCGTGTACAGATCAACCGTTCTTTCGATTGCCGTATTTATCATTTCCATTGAGACCATTCCGCCAATGGATAAGATAATTGCAATCCATTCGTACTTATTAATCGAAAAAATAAACCCTGATAAAATGACGATAACAGAGATAGCCAGATGGATTTGCACATTTCGTTCCTTTGCTGCCGCTGCCGCAATTCCCTCGAAACCAAATTTGAATGAGGAAGCCAATGGATGCTTCCTCTGTTTATCAGCGTCCAAGCCCATACCCATCCAGAATTTCTTTTTGTCTGTCAAACATCTGTTTTTCATCCTGTTCATTCATATGGTCATAACCTAATAAATGCAGGAGACCGTGTACAGCAAGGAAACCAAGTTCCCGCATGAAGGAATGGTTATATTCTTCAGCCTGCTCCCTTGCTTTAGGAATGGAAATGATGATATCGCCAAGAACCCTCGGTATGCCATCCCCGACTATTTCAAGCTCCCCTTCGCCCATCTCCTCCAGTGCGAAAGAAATGACGTCTGTTGGACGATCCTTGTCACGATATTCACGGTTTATCTCCTGGATCCTTTCATTCGACACGAAGGTAACGGATAGTTCGCTCCCCTCCTGGACATTTTCTTTCTCTGCCGTATAGTTCAACAGTTTTTCTATTTCATTTATTTCTTCCTGTTTTAGTTCATTTATTTCATCCAAAAAATCGATCTCTATACTCATGCCTGCTTCACCTTCTGCTTATTCATTTCTGGATATTCTATTCTTGAATGGAAGATTCCCTTTAATGTTTCACAAAGTGTATCAGCGACGGTATCCAACTCCTTCAGCGTAATATCACACTCACTTAGCTGGCCATCCTGAAGTCGATCCCCAATTATATTGTGTACCAAATTTTCAATTTGTTCATGGGTTGGATGTGCCATCGAACGCACAGCAGCTTCAACACTATCCGCAATCCCAATGACCGCAGACTCTTTCGTTTGCGGCTTCGGTCCAGGATAGCGGAAATCCTCCTCTTTAACCTCATGCCCGTTTTGCTTAGCTTTATGATAAAAGAATTTTAGCAACGTAGTTCCATGGTGCTGTTCTGCAATATCAATGATTTCTTTTGGCATCCGATGCTTGCGGAGCATCTCCGCTCCGTCAGTCGCATGGGCGATAATGATATTTTTACTTGTCAACGCCGGCAATTTATCGTGCGGATTATCCATGTTAATCTGATTTTCAATAAAGAATTGCGGACGTTTTGTCTTTCCGATGTCATGGTAATAGCACCCAACCCTGGCAAGAAGCCCGTTAGCCCCTATCGCCTCACATGCCGCTTCTGATAAATTAGCCACCATGACACTATGATGGTAAGTTCCAGGAGCTTCCGTAAGGATCTTCCTTAAAAGCGGGTGGTTTGGATTGGATAGCTCGATTAGCCTTAAAGTTGAAAGAATGCCAAACCCTGCTTCAAAAAATGGCAGCAAACCGATCGTCAAGACTGCTGAAACAATCCCTGACACGAACGCAGCGATAAAATAAAAACCGTATTCAAGTCCGGAATATTGGCTGTTCCTTAAAAACAGAATCGAAATGATAACAATCAGATTTACGACCGACACACTCAGGCCAGCCTGTAAAATCTTAGAACGTCGATTTTGTTTCTGTAAAAATAAAATTGCCGCCAGACCGCTGATTAAAATATAAATCCCTATGGTGACATTCAAGGTCCCAGTAATGCCTTCATTAAAGATGATCGTCCCGCTGACCGCAAGGATTGCCATCTGAAACAAAGCCAGTCTTTCATTTATTAAAATCTTGATCAACATCGCTCCCATTGCTGCAGGGAAGATATAGCCGATTTCCGAGTATTCGAATTCGTCAAAAAGACTGACCATCTTCATCAACAATATGGAGGTAATAAAAATGATGCTGAATATCAAAAGGTTCTTCTGTTTTTTATCGGCGTTTTCCATTTCATTGAATATGACAAACAGCGCAAATAGTATTAGCGCCACAAGCATAGCCAGCCCGATAAAAGGTTTATAGGAATTTTCACTTTCTAACAGTCCGACCAGCTGGAGTTTTTTATAGACGTCCCTGCTGATCAACTGACCCTCATCGACCAGAATTTGTCCCTCAAGAATCCTTACAGGTTCAACACTGTCCATAGCCTTTTGGCGTAGGTCTTCGGTAGCTTCTGGGTCATAGAATTCATTCTGGACGACTGCATAACGGCCGATTTCAATGACTGCTTTCTTTAAACTGCTGCTTAAACTTGTATACTTTAATTCTTCCTCTACATTCAGTTTTGCATTCTCTACTTCATCTGCAGGAACACTTCGCTTCATGGTATTGTTGATAGCTGTAACAGTGAGGTCTTTAGCAACCAGCAGCTCTTCCTTCGGAGCTTGAAGTAAAGTAATGAATACTTCGTCAGAAAGACTTTTCGTTTCATTCTCAGTCAATTTCGTTTTTAACTGTGACAGCTTTTCCTCAATTGTGGGCTCTTCAGGGGCGGGTGCACCTTCCACTTCTGCCTCTTCTGCTGTTTTTTTCTTCTGGTCGATCTCTTCCTGCACTTCCGCATTGACTTCTGAAACTGAACCGAATATAGAAGTGACTAAATCAACCCTGTTCTGTGCATATTCACTCTTGACTCTGTAAACATCGCTGACTTGCTCGACCGCTTTCCTGCGGTTTGCTTCTGTGCTTTCTTTATCCTCAATCGTAATAGGCGACCGGATGGTTCGCTCTGCCACAGAGAATAGCTCCAAATTAAGCTTTTCAGGCTTTACATTACTGTACATCGCAGAATACATCACGACACCAATCAGCAAAAATAATAAAATCCGAAAGATTTTTATATTCAACAAGTTCAAAATGGCAGTTAATTGGACCTGCAGCTTATCCATTTACAACCCTCCTATTTGAAAAGCATAAGCGCCTCGCACAGCCCCGACAAGCGCTGGAGGGCCTGACAGTGAAGTCGTTCTTTGACTTCATTGGCAGGACCGAAGCGACTCGAGGGGCTAGGCGCTGGAGCTAGACACTAATCTAATTTCAAAAATTTTATACTCTTATAAAGTGAAAAGCATAAGCGCCTCGTTCAGCCCCGACAAGCGTTGCCCGACTATTACGCCACATCGTGTGGCTGGCGGGTCTGGCACATCGTGTGCCTCAGAGTGCCGACCAGTGAAGTCGCTCTTTGACTTCATTGGGCGGTCCGAACTCGAAAAGTATAGCCGACTTTCCAGAAACGCAAAAACTGGCGACACCGACACAGAAGCGCTTTTTGCTTCTAGCGACG
>NZ_JAGGQL010000040.1:0-122 GCF_018613315.1 Bacillus sp. ISL-37
GCAGAATTTGTCCGAAGTCCCCCCCAGGTTCGGCCAAAACGGCCGGCGGAAGAGCAGGTTTTGTCTGAAGTCACCCCGGGTTCAGACAAAACAGCCGATGAAAGAGCAGAATTTGTCCGAAG
>NZ_JAGGQL010000040.1:176-15832 GCF_018613315.1 Bacillus sp. ISL-37
TTTGTCCGAAGTCCCCCCAGGTTCAGCCAAAACGGCCCCAGGAAGAGCAGGTTTTGTCTGAAGTCACCTCAGGTTCAGCCAAAACAGCCGATGGAAGAGCAGAATTTGTCCGAAGTAGGCAGGCCTCAATAATAGAAATTTTTCCGAACTTCTCCCTGCCTGAAAAAACCAGCCAGTACCACTTATTTTTTACAACTTCACGAAAGATTCGCCTTTTCAATTCATACAATTTACAGAATGTCCATTTGATTTTAATTGCGGTGAATGGAGTGAATTTATGAAGCCGTCCTACTTGATTAAACCTGCCCTGGATGAGGACTATCCAGAGATTGACTATGGGAAAGGTGTCTTTCTTTTTGACAAAGATGGCAAGAAATACCTTGATGCTGCATCCGGGGCTGTCACGGCAAATATTGGACACGGAGTTCCAGAAATTATATTGGCAATGCATGAACAGTCCAAACGGGTGTCTTTTGTCTACCGCTCCCAATTCACCAGTGAGGCAGCAGAAAAGCTGGCAGAAAAACTTGCTGACGCTTTGCCGGGGGATTTGAATTGGAGTTTCTTTGTAAATAGTGGTTCCGAGGCAACCGAAACGGCGCTGAAAATTGCGATTCAGTACTGGCAAGAGAAAGGGATCAAGTCAAAAACAAAAATTCTATCAAGATGGATTAGCTACCATGGGATTACTCTTGGTGCTCTTTCAATGTCAGGACATCCAGGGAGAAGAGCAAGGTTTGTTCCATTGCTTGAGGAATTCCCATCCATTTCACCTCCATATTGCTATCGTTGTCCATATCAAAGCACGGCACCTGAGTGCGGATATTTATGTGCGATGGAACTAGAGGGAGTAATCAAGCGAATCGGTTCCGACCATATTGCGGGATTTATAGCAGAACCGGTGATTGGCGCGGCTGGAGGGGCAATCACACCCCCAAAAGGTTACTATGAAACAATTAAAAAGATATGTGACGAAAACAATATATTATTCATTGCGGATGAGGTGATGACAGGCTTTGGCCGAACAGGGCCGATGCTGGCATCTGAACACTGGAATGTAATTCCTGACATTGTCGCGCTCGGTAAAGGAATGGGGGCAGGGTATGCCCCGATTGCAGCGACGGTCGTCAGTGATCACGTCATGGAGCCAATCCTGCACGGCTCTAAATCGATTATGAGCGGTCATACACTTAGCGCGAATCCGCAATCATGTGCGGCTGCACTGGCGGTATTGGAATACCTCGAGAACAATGACATTTTAAGTGATGTGGAATCAAAGTCGGTTTACCTTAGAAATAAACTTGAGCAGCTAAAAAAACAGTTTGATTTTATAGGAGATGTACGGGGAAAAGGTTTGCTGCTTGGTCTTGAATTTGTCAGATTGAAAGGTGCGAAGATCCCGTTTGAACGAAGTATGAAGTTAACTGAGTTAGTTGTAAAAGCATGCAGGGATCAAGGAATCTTGCTGTATCCTGCAGGTGCCGGCCTGGATGGAATGTCAGGGGATGCAGTGATTATTTCCCCGCCGCTGACCATCACCAAGCGTGAGATTGACGAGTTAATAAACTTGCTGAAGGCAACATTCATTGAAGTGTATAGAATACTGGGATTTCCTTATGAAAATGGAGTTGAAAAATAAATGGAAAATCCATTCGGAAAAATAGCGACGCTTGAGCAGGCAATGGAGCATTTTTATGACGGTATGACCTTGATGTTTGGTGGTTTTGGTGGAGTGGGATCTCCTCCTGACCTGATTGATGGCATTCTTGAAAAAGAAATTAAAAATCTAGTACTGATTGGAAATGATACAGGTTTCCCTGAAATCGGCATCGGGAAAATTGTCAGCCGGGGAAAGGCAAGAAAAGTCATCGCCTCCCATATTGGGTCGAATCCGGTAGCCGGAGAACTGATGACCAGGGGCGAAATGGAGGTCGAGTTCTCTCCGCAAGGAACTCTGACGGAACGCATCAGGGCTGGAGGAATGGGACTTGGAGCAATTTTGACAGATGTAGGCGTGGATCACGAATTCGTTGCAAAAGGCAAAAAAAGAATGAACTTGAACGGCAAAGATTATTTGGTTGAGACAGCTTTGACTGCAGAGGTATCAATTGTTTATGCCAAAAAGGCAGACCCCTATGGAAACCTTGTCTTCGATAAAAGTGCGCGGAATACAAACCCGCTCGTAGCGATGGCCGGAAATTTCACGATAGCGGAGGCGGAGGAAATCGTTCCTCTTGGCAGCCTGGATCCAGAAGAAATCGTGACACCTGGTGTATTCGTGGATATGGTAATACCTTCCGGAGGGGTGAATTGGCAATGGGCATGGGAATAGATGTCAGAAATAGGATGGCCCGACGAGCAGCCGAAGAAATCGCTCCGGGCATGGTTGTGAACCTTGGCATTGGGATTCCATCTCTAGTACCAAACCACCTTCCGAAAGAAACACGAGTGATGTTCCATGCCGAAAATGGAATTGTTGGAATGGGGAAGTCGCCTGAAAAGGGGCTGGAGGATGAGAACCTGTGTAATGCTGGTGGTTTTCCGGTTACGATCATGGATGGTTCCTCTTATTGTGATAGTGCAGTTGCGTTCGGAATGATTCGGAGAGGCAGGGTAGACCTTACCATTCTCGGTTCCTTGCAGGTTAGCCAAAAAGGAGACCTGGCGAACTGGATTGTTCCCGGCAAAAAGGTTCCGGGCATGGGCGGAGCGATGGAACTGGCACAAAAAGCAGGGAAAGTAGCAGTATTGATGAACCATACAGACAAAAATGGTGTACCTAAAATTGTGGAATCCTGCACATTGCCTCTGACCGCCGAAAACTGTGTCGATATTATTATCACTGATCTTGCAGTTTTTAATATACATGAAGGTTCGTTGATTTTGTCTGAACTTTTTGCGCCACATACTGTCACTGAAGTTATGGCTAAGACCGCGTGTGACTTTTCAATCGTCGAGGATATCCGGATTATTGAATATTAAAGGGGCTGATATCGTGCAATCTGCTGAGCAAAAGGTGAGGAATTACATTAAGGAAAGCAGAATAAGAGGGACACGGCTTTTGCAAAAATTAGTCCAGGAACCAAGTACAAGAGGTAATGAAAGTGGTGCACAGGCGGTCATTATTGAAAAATGCCGTGAGCTGGGACTGGAAATGGATATTTGGGAAATCGGGAATAGCGGACTGACTGTTCACCCGGCGTTTTGTTCTGATCGGAAAGACTTCAATGGGAACCCAAATGCTGTAGGAATCATGAGGGGAACAGGTGGAGGCAGGTCGATGATCCTTAATGGACATATCGATGTTGTTCCCGCAGGCGACCCAAGTGATTGGGATAAGGATGCGTTTAGCGGACATATTGAATGCGGCAAGTTGTTTGGCAGAGGTTCGACAGATATGAAGGGTGGCACAACTTCACTGCTAATGGCAATGGAGGCAATAAAAAATTCAGGAATAAAGTTAAAGGGCGATGTCATTTTTCAAAGTGTGATTGAAGAAGAAAGCGGTGGAGCGGGCACACTTGCCACAGTCCTGCGAGGTTACAAGGCGGATGCTGCAATCATCCCTGAACCTACTAATATGAAGCTTTTTCCAAAGCAGCAAGGGTCGATGTGGTTCAGGATTTCTGTAAAAGGAAAAGGGGCGCATGGCGGAACGAGGTATGAAGGTGTCAATGCGATTGAAAAGGCGATGCTGGTAATTGATAGACTGAGTAGCTTGGAGTCTCAGAGAAATGAAAGAATCACAGATCCTTTTTTTGAAAGTATACCCATTCCTATTCCTATCAATATCGGAAAAATCCATGCCGGAGATTGGCCATCATCTGTACCTGACTTAGCGGTGATAGAGGGCAGGATGGGGGTCGCCCCGAATGAAACACAGGAAGAGGCAAAACGTGAAATGCATGAAGCCATTGTCGGTGTCTGTAACGATGACCCATGGTTAAAAGAAAATAATCCTGAACTTGAATGGTTTGGTGCAAGCTGGCTGCCAGGCGACCTGGATCCTGAACACGAACTGATTCATGTCCTTACTGAAAGCTATAAGGAGGTTAAGGAACAGTCTCCATTAATCGAAGCATCTCCATGGGCTACAGACGGTGGTATCCTTTCCAAGGTCGGCGGAGTGCCGGTAGTGGTTTTTGGTCCAGGAGTAACGGAAACGGCGCATCAGGCGAATGAATATATCAAGCTTGAAGATATCTTTGAAGCGGCGGAAATCATTTCATTGGCACTGCTTAAGTGGTGTGAAATCAGCGAATAAGCTATTTTTGCAGATATAAAAACAGATTCCGGGTTTTTTAAGAGATAAAAAGTCCATTCTCCATAAGCACAAAATACCCAAATGTGGACCTGAACATGCGAATCAGGATGAGGGGGAGTTAAAAAGTGGGAGATATCAAGATAAGGACAGGAATTCCTGGTCCAAAGGCAATGAAATTGCTGGAAAGAAAAGAAAAGAATGTTCCTGTTGGACCTTTCAACACAATCAAGTCGTTTGCGGAAAGAGGCGAAGGTGCGTTATTGAAGGATGTCGATGGAAACACATTCATCGATTTTGCGGGTGCAATTGGCACACTGAATGTAGGTCACTGTCCACCTGAGGTTGTGAACGCACTTCATGAGCAGATCGACCGCTATCTTCACCCGTGTTTCCATGTGATGATGTATGAACCATATATCGAACTTGCGGAAATCCTAAACAACATTACTCCAGGGACTCATGATAAAAAAACTTTTTTCCTTAGCAGCGGAGCTGAAGCGGTAGAAAATGCGATTAAAATAGCCAGGAAGTATTCAGGACGGAAAGGAATCATCTCGTTTGAACGAGGCTTTCATGGAAGGACCTATATGGCAATGTCCCTGACCAGCAAAGTGAAACCCTACAAGTACCAGTTCGGGCCATTCGCACCAGAAACATATAAATGGCCATACCCGGTGTATTCTCAAGAAAAAGGCATGGCACCTGATGAACTGGATGCATTTATGCTGAAAAAGTTTGAGACTTTTTTCCTTAGCGAGGTGCCAGGCACTGAAATTGCCGCGGTCATTATGGAACCGATTCAGGGTGAAGGCGGTTTTAATATTCCATCCAAAAGCTTTGTTCAAGGTGTGAAAAGGATCTGTGAACAGTATGGCATTCTCTTTATTGCAGATGAAATCCAAACCGGTTTTGGCAGAACAGGGAAGATGTTTGCGATGGAGCATTACGATGTCGTTCCTGATTTGATGACAATGTCCAAATCGATTGCCGCCGGGCTGCCAATCAGTGCGGTAACTGGAAGGGCTGAAATTATGGATTCTGCAGGTATAGGTGAAATTGGCGGAACCTTTGGCGGAAGTCCTCTCGGTTGTGTAGCGGCAATAAAAGTCGTTAAAATGATAGAAGAGCAAAAACTTCTTGATAAGGCGAACTCGTTCGGCGAGAAGTTTCAGGAAAGATTTGGCGAACTGACAGACCGTTTTACAGAAATTGGTGATGTCCGTTCCTTAGGGGCTATGTGTGCGATTGAATTTTTTGATGATAATGATCAACCTAATGGACAAATTGTTCGGGAAATACTTGCAAAAGCACATCAGCGAGGATTAATTTTAATGAGCGCCGGCCTTTTTGGGAATGTAATCAGGCTTTTAGCACCTCTTGTTATTACAGATGAACAAATTGAGGAAGGCTTCAATGTACTTGAGTCAGTAATTACTGAATGCTGCCAGAGGTAGGGGGGAAAGAAAATGAAACAGAGTTTATGGATTAACGGAGAGAATGTGGAAACAGATAAATATCGTCCGCTTTCAAATCCTTTTAATGGACAGAATATTGCCGAAGTAGCAGAGGCAAGCAAGGAAGATGTGATAAGAGCGATCGATTCAGCTGCTGGAGCAGCAAGGAAGATGGCAGAGATGGATGCACATAAGCGTTCAGATATTCTTCGGAGAGTGGCTGAATTAATCCAGGAGGACAGGGAAGAGTGTGCCCGTCTGATCGCGGAGGAATCCTCTAAACCTTTAAAAGCTGCCCGTGGTGAAGTAGACCGTACCATCATGACCTATACATTTGCTTCAGAAGAGGCTAGGAGGCTCCATGGTGAAACAATCCCGATGGATGCTGCTCCTGGAGGCGAGGGAAGAGTCGCCTATACTGTAAGGGAGCCGCTAGGAGTAATTGCTGCAATCACACCTTTCAACTTTCCGATGAACCTTGTGGCCCATAAGGTCGGTCCGGCAATCGCTGCCGGAAATACGGTTGTCCTTAAGCCAGCCAGCCAGACGCCGTTATCCGCCTATAAAATTGCTTCCTATTTCCATCAGGCAGGACTCCCTGCGGGTGCTCTAAATGTAGTGACTGGCAGCGGAAAAAATGTTGGTGATGTGCTGATTGACGATGAGCGGGTAAAAATGGTCACCTTTACCGGCAGCCCTGAAGTCGGGAAGCAGATCCGCGAACATGCAGGATTAAAACGTGTAACACTTGAACTAGGATCTAACTCAGCATTGATTGTCGATGAAGGAACCGACCTAAAAAAGGTGATGCCAAGAGTCGTTACTGGAGCCTTTTCAAATCAGGGGCAGGTTTGCATTTCTATCCAGAGAATTTTCGTACACGAAAAGATATCTGATGAATTTGTATCATTGTTTATTGAAGAAGCTGGAAAGCTGAAAGTGGGAGATCCACTGGATGAGCAAACAGATTTAGCTGCAATGATCAGCGGAAATGATGTGACAAGAGCAAAGGCCTGGATCCAGGACGCAGTGGAGAATGGAGCGGAGCTGGTATATGGCGGAGAGAGTGAAAGACAAATTCTGAAGCCAACTGTGCTACTGAATGCGCAGCTTACTGATAAAATTTCCTGTGAGGAAGTATTCGCTCCGGTGGTCCATATCAACACCTTCAAAGAATTCGATGATGCAATTGATCAGGTCAATGACTCAAAGTTCGGGCTTCAGGCAGGGGTCTATACAAATGATCTTCAAAAAGCGATGAAAGCGGCAAAAAACCTTCATGTTGGCGGGGTAATGATCAATGAAATACCGACGTTCCGAGTAGACCATATGCCATATGGCGGCGTCAAAATGAGTGGAACCGGCAGAGAAGGGATTAAATACGCTTTAGAAGAAATGACCGAACTGAAGCTTGTTTCAATCAAACTAGATTGAACTGTCAGCCTGGCCTAAAGCCAGGCTTTTCATACGATGGGAATTTTTGGAGGGGGCAAGAAGATGCATTTAGGGAAAACAATGGTTTTATCGGAAAAAGAGTATAACATGACCGTTTATCTTGATAAACAGAATAAGCGGGTCAGAGTAGAAGACTATTTAGGGAGTTTATCAAACGTATTGGATCGAGCTGAAGAGCTTGTAGAGAGTGAAAATGCTGATAAATTGATTATCAAAGGTAGAAGAGAACATTTTACTCTGCTGCTTGAACGAGGTTTTAGTTTTGAGGCAAGTATTGATGGATTTTTCCTGGGTTCTGATTGTATGTTCTTTTCGAAGTTTTTCAGCGACGATAGAAAGACTTCACCGCATTGGCTGCAAGAGGACGGAATCATCAAAAGTGTTTACCATTTGGCAGAACCGGCACAGAAAATCAGTCCTCCAAAGGATTATGTTTTTAAAAAAATGACCGAAACAGATGCAGCAGGCTTATCTGATTTATACAAAGCGGTTTTCCAAATTTACCCCACACCCTTAAATGATCCAGAGTATATCGTGAAAACAATGCAAGAAGGAAGTATGTATTTCGGCTTTGTCCATGATGGTCAAATCGTAAGCGCAGCATCAGCCGAAGTGAATTCTTTTTATAAAAATGCAGAGATGACTGATTGCGCGACATTAAAAGAACACAGGAAGCACGGCTTGATGAAGGTGCTGCTGGCCCGCCTTGAGGATGAACTAATTGAAAATGGCATTTATTGCTCATACTCCATTGCCAGGGCTTTATCATTCGGGATGAACGCAGCCCTGCACCAATTGGGTTATGCATACCGTGGCAGGCTGGTGAACAATGTGTATATCTATGATAAAATTGAAAACATGAATGTATGGGTAAAAGATTTGGCAAAATCGCCAAATTTTGGGCAGTGATAAGACAGTTTTTCGGCACTCTGTCATATACTCAATATGGGAGTGTGATGAGATTGAATTCAGTATCAAATGTAACGGAAGAAATCCTGAGCGCAATATTGAAATGCATCGACGAGGCGATCCATGTCGTGAATACAGATGGCATTACCATTTTTTATAATGAAGTTGCTGCCAAGCACGATGGACTGGGAATCAGCGAAGTAGTTGGGAAACCGCTCCTTAATGTTTTCCCGTCACTGAACAATCAGTCCAGCACTCTATTGAAAGTAATCGAAACGAAGAAGCCAATCTATAATGAAACCCAGTCCTTCGTCAATTTGCATGGGCGGAAAATCGACACTGTCAATACAACCCTGCCAATCTTCGTACAGGGAGAATTGATTGGAGCAGTTGAAATTGCAAAGGATTATTCTCAGATTAAGCAGCTTTCTGAACGTCTGGTCGAAATTCAAAAAAGTCTTAAGCATCGTGGCGGGAAAGCCATTAAACAGCAAGCAGGCTATATGTTCAGGGACCTGCTTACAAACAATAAGCATTTCATGACGGTTAAAAAGAAGGCAGAGAAACTGGCAAAATCTGATTCTCCGATTCTTGTGTATGGGGAAAGCGGGACCGGCAAGGAGCTTTTCGTCCAATCCATCCATAACGCCTCCAGTCGGGCAGCGGGACCTTTTATTGCGCAAAACTGTGCGGCTATTCCGGAAAACCTGCTTGAAAGCATTCTGTTTGGTACATCAAAGGGAAGCTATACGGGAGCAGTGGACAGGCCTGGACTGTTCGAGCTCGCAAACGGTGGGACACTTTTCCTTGATGAGCTGAATTCGATGCCGTTCGACCTTCAGGCCAAGCTTCTTCGTGTCATTGAGGATGGTGCTGTCAGAAGAATCGGCGGTTCGAATGTCACTTCTGTAAACGTCAGGGTGATTTCTGCGATGAATGTTTACCCTACTGTGGCAATGGAAGCAAACCAGCTCCGCACGGATCTGTTTTACCGCCTGAATGTATTGACATTCGAACTGATGCCCTTAAGACATAGGAAAGAAGACATCCTTTATTTGTCCGATATCTTCATCAATCAATATAACAAGCAGCTGAGGAAGCATGTTTCTGGCCTGGATGATCAAGTAAAAGCCATTTTTCTTAAACACCAATGGCCAGGTAATGTCAGGGAACTGAAGCACACAATTGAATACATGGTGAATGTGTGTGAAGGCAGTATGCTGACTGGCCAAGACCTTCCAATGATGATGAAAAACATCCAGCCAGAACCCGGTGAAGAAACACGCACTTCTTTTGTTTTGAGAGAGAATCTAAAGGAGCTTGAAATCCAATTGATCAATGATGCGCTGAATGCTTCTGGAGGCAATGTCCAGAATGCAGCCGTCCTGCTTGATATCCCAAGACAAACACTTCAATATAAAATGAAAAAGTTAAATATATAAATTTTCTAATCTGCCGAATTTTCAGCAGGTTATTTTCTTTTTATGCCGATTATAATTCGCTGATCTTTCTCGAACCCCTGCAGGAAGCTGGATTGAATGAATTCAGAATAATCCGTCACTTATGGCACGGAACTTGCATTATAAATAGCTATAAAAATAGCTAGGGGGAAATGGGATGAAACAGACATTATATAAGCCTTCGAGACATTGGCAGGATATTGAGCTTTGGAAGAACGTTACGGAGGAACAATGGAATGACTGGCTGTGGCAGCTTACAAATACAATCAGGACACTGGATGATTTAAAGAAAGTTATTAATCTCACACCCGAAGAAGAAGAGGGTGTCCGGATCTCGACGAAAACAATCCCGCTCAATATAACACCTTACTACGCTTCATTAATGAATCCAGACGACCCGCGCTGTCCAATCAGAATGCAGTCAGTGCCAATCTCCAAGGAAATACACAAAACGAAATATGATCTTGAAGATCCACTTCATGAAGACGAGGATTCACCGGTACCTGGTTTAACACATAGATATCCTGACAGGGTGCTTTTCCTTGTGACCAACCAATGCTCGATGTATTGCCGCTATTGCACAAGGAGAAGATTTTCCGGACAAATCGGTATGGGTGTTGCGAAGAAACAGCTTGATGCCGCAATCAACTATATAAGGAATACTCCTGAGGTCCGCGATGTATTGATATCTGGCGGTGATGGCCTACTGATCAATGATAATATTCTCGAATATATATTAAAGGACCTGAGAGAAATCGACCATGTTGAAATCATCAGGATTGGAACCCGGGCACCCGTTGTTTTCCCGCAGCGAATTACCGAGAATCTTTGTTCAATCCTCAAAAAATATCATCCAATCTGGCTTAATACACATTTCAATACATCAATCGAAATTACTGAAGAATCGAAGCGGGCTTGTGAAATGCTTGCCAACGCAGGAGTTCCTGTCGGAAACCAATCCGTCATTCTTGCAGGAATCAATGACAGTGTCCCGATCATGAAGAAGCTCATGCACGACCTCGTTAAAATTCGTGTTCGCCCTTATTATATTTACCAATGTGACCTGTCAGAAGGAATTGGCCATTTCCGTGCGCCAGTCACAAAGGGGCTTGAAATTATAGAAGGCTTAAGAGGACATACATCTGGTTACGCAGTCCCGACATTCGTGGTTGATGCGCCTGGCGGAGGCGGGAAAATCTCCTTGCAGCCAAATTACCTGATATCCCAGAGCCCGGAAAAAGTCGTCCTCCGCAACTTTGAGGGTGTAATCACCTCTTACCCAGAACCTGAAAATTATGTTCCAGGCAGAGCGGAAGGTTACTTCAAACAAGTGTACCCAGACTATGAAAAGAAAAAATCAAACGCTGGAATCGCAGCTATTATGAACGACAGTGAATTCAACCTGATTCCTGAAGGACTTGGCAGGATCGACCGCAGGGAAAAGTATGAGGAAGACCCTGCACATGCATCCCTGAAGGATAAGCGTGATAAACGTGATGAGCTGAAGGAAAAGAAATTTGTGGCACAGCAGAAAAAAACGACAACTGAAGCAGCTGATGGGCAAGACGCAGTCCCATCCACAAAGGAATAGGAGGTTGAAAGATGGGGAAATGCGAGTGGTGCAGCAGTGAAAATACCAAAGCTGTAACTGACAAGGTATATTGGGAGCTTCCGGACGGAACAAAAGCAATACAAATTAATGAAACACCTGCCATCCATTGCCTGAACTGCCAAATGACCTACCAGACTGAATTGATTACAAAGGAAATCGAAGATCAATTATTTTTAATCGATACGAAAAAACTCGGCAAAGTAGTCACCTTTGAGGAACTGATGGCTCAGCCAAGATTGTTGAAGAGGAATTACTTTGATTTTTCCTCTTAAAAGTTAGTGTGATATAAATAACCTGAATTAGAATGCTGTTCACAAAAGTTTCACACTTCCTTTTTATCCAGTTACTCCCTTCTCTTTATAATAGAGTGGGGAGTATTTAATTTGGAAATGGGGAGAGAAAATGTCTATCGCTTTATCCATCATGCTGGTAGCGGCAATGGTTGTCTTATTCTTTTGCGGATATTATGTAAGGCTGATCATTGAGAAATTCGGGATGAACTGGCTCCATGCCGTGCCAATCACCGTGGCGATCTTAATGTTCAATATAATATGGGCATTGCTGGAGATGGCGAAATCAGCCAGATGGCAATAAGAAAAGCGCAAGCGCCTTGATCAGCCCGCGGAAAGCGAAGCGCCTGAAGGAAACACAACAGCCTAGTATAAAAAAGGGGCACCTTACCTAATCGGGAAGGTGCTCTATTCTTTGCATTAAAGTGGACGTACCCTGAACAAATCCGTTATAGTATGGACAAACTAATTTTAACAATAGGCAGGCGTTCATATATGTATAAAAGCTTTTACCATTTTCTCATGAAATACCGGACCACCAAACCGAAGGATGCAATCAGCAGGTTTGCCAATTCCGCATATGATGACCTCTCGTTCCCTAAAAATTCGGAGGATTATGATGAAATAAGTTCTTACCTGGAATTAAACGGACATTATCCAGAAAGTATGGCTGTTTTTGACGATGCCTGGGAGGAATATTTAATAACAGAAAGCTAATTAGCTCTTGCGGCTTACCCGCGAGAGTCTTTTTTATGCCTTTTTTTACAGGACAGTTTTTTTAACCGACTCGCGGCAAGAAATAAAAGCTTCTTCCCTCCTCCATCTAGGCGTAGCGATTTTCAGAAATGTGCATATACTGTTGTAATCACAATTCACGACTCATCGTTGAGAGGATGGAGGAAATGGAAAAACGGAAAAAACCTAAGTTTAACATCGGTGATACAGTCGTGATCACTATTTATGGGACTGTGGGGAAAGTGACAAATATAAAATGGCTTGACGGCCTTCATGTATACGAGATAAATAAGAGCGAGGGCTTGTATTTGGAAACCAGTTTGCAGATGCTCTCTGAATACGATGGAAAGCTGCTTGAAAAGGAGCAAATCGACATCGAATACAAATATTTTTTCGGAGACTTAGTGCAGGTAAAGGGATACGGTTCAGATCTATTTAAGGTTGTCGGTTTTCGTACAGAAATCTGGAGATATAAAGAAGATGCCTGGGAGGATGTTATTTATGAACTGTCCAGGATTAAAGATGGAGAATGGCTTGAAGCAGGGGAAGAAGAACTGACACTTGTTGCAGATTCGGACAGTGCAGATACATTTATTCAAAAGCTGGGCCTTTTGTTTTCGGCGAATAAAGAAGTAAAGCCATCCGTCAACCTTGAGAAAAAGTCTCATCAGCCAAGAGCAGGTGAAAAAGAAGAGTTGCGGAAAGTTCATCAGAAGAGAATGACGATCGATAATCTTCTCGATTTATATAATGATTACCGAATTTTATATAAATGGTTCAAAGATGAAGAATACGCGCATGTCATGAGAGTCATTCTTCGCAAACTTTCAATGCTTGTTAATAATGATGGAAAAAGTCACGTTTAAAATAATCCTGCAAATTCAAGCAGCACATAAACAAGAAAAGGAATTCCCGCCAATTGGAAAACTTTAAATAGGAAATTCACAATGGTGCCAAACAATTCAACAACCATACTATCTTCTTTGTTCACATCCTCAACAAACATTTCGGCAAGAATACCAAGTCTCTGCATACCAGATCACTCCTAAATTGATTTATTCCATTCTATGCTTGTCCAAAAACAATAGAACAATTTTCAGAAAATTGGTTTAGCTTGGCATTAAACATTGGTGCTTCACATACATTTGGAATAAAGGGGGGCGAATCTGTGAAAGAGATTGAGGTTGTTATCGATACAGAAGAGATTGCTGAATTTTTCTTTCATGAACTTGTAAAAAGGGGATACGTTCCCACAGAGGAAGAACTTGAAGAGATGGCAGATATCACATTTGAATATCTGATAGAAAAATGTATTATCGATGAGGAAGAAGATATAGACTAGGTAAGATACACTTTGTAATGGCGGGTTCTGAGGAATCTGCCTTTTTATATTTTGTAAGGAGCTAAAAAGAACATTTAAAAAAACATTCTGTTCAGTGAAACTCTCTCAACTTATAATCGTATACATTTATAAGAAATAAATATGTAAAATCAGGGAGGCAAAGGGAATGTCATTTTTTAATAAAGTTTTTGCCAGTGTCGGCATAGGTGCAGCTAAGGTTGATACGAAGCTGGAAAAAGACCGTGTGATGCCAGGAGAAGAGGTACGTGGTATTGTAGAAATTCGCGGGGGAAGCACAGAGCAGAATATCGATGACATCTATTTGAGTTTACATACAACTTATATAAGAGAAGCAGATGATAAAAAGTATACTGCCACTGCCCAAATTGATCGTTTCAAACTTACACAGTCATTCTTAATCAAAGAGAATGAAACAAAGGAAATTCCTTTCACCTTCAGACTTCCGTTGGAAATGCCATTATCGATGGGCAGGACGAAGGTTTGGGTGTCGACAGGGCTTGATATCAAAAACGCAGTTGATCCAAGTGATAAGGATTATTTAACAGTTGTGCCCAATCAGTTGATGCATGGAGTATTTAACGCAATTAGTGACCTTGGCTTCCGGCTGAGGGAAGCTGAGTGTGAGCAAGCGCCAAGACATCTCCGGAGAAATATGCCCTTCGTCCAGGAGTTTGAATTCGTCCCGACGTCAGGTGCATTTAGAGGCAGACTGGATGAACTAGAGGTAATTTTCTATCCAAACAGCGAGAACGAAATTGAGGTCTTAATGCAAGTTGACCGCAGGGCCAGGGGAATTGGAGGTTTCTTGTCGGAAGCGATGGGTACGGATGAAACATATGTAAGAATGAACATCCATGCTTCCGACCTTCCGTCTTTGAAGCAGAAGTTTAAGAACACGATCGAGAGTTATTGCTAATAAGCACGCAAAGACGATGAAGCAAACTGCTTCATCGTCTATTTATTATCCTTGTTTCTTTCTTCCTGTCGCTGAAAATTCTTTGCCGTGGGCTTCCTGTTCAGCAACGATTGCTTCAGGAGGTATATGATTGTTTTTCTTTGGTGAATTGATTCGGTTGCGGTGTTTCTTGCCCATTGCTTCATCACCTTCTCTTTCGTTTTTTATATAACTGGTGAAGAGGATTTTTTCTTTCAGCTTTGGTAAAGCTATTTTAGCTTGCCCGTTTTATAAAATTGTCATGAAACTGAAGATTTTCCTGCTTAACTATATTGTGGTATAGTTTTGGGGTAGCAACCTATAGGATGGAGGATTATTGAATGAGTGTACATATTGGTGCTAAAGAAAATGAAATCGCAGAAACGGTATTGCTTCCTGGGGATCCATTAAGAGCAAAATACATTGCAGAAACATTCCTTGAGGATGCAAAGTTATATAATGAAGTCCGAAATATGTTTGGCTACACAGGCACATATAAAGGTAAAAGAGTTTCTGTACAAGGTACAGGCATGGGAGTTCCGTCCATTTCAATTTATATTAATGAATTGATGAATAGCTATAATGTCCAAAACTTGATTCGCGTTGGTACTTGCGGAGCAATCCAAAAGGACGTTAAAGTAAGAGACGTTATTCTGGCTATGAGCTCTTCGACTGATTCACAAATGAACCGCCTTACTTTCGGCGGAGTGGACTTTGCTCCGACAGCAAACTTCGATTTATTGTACAAAGCCTACAACACAGGCCTGGAAAAAGGATTAAACCTTAAAGTCGGAAATGTATTCACTGCAGACCAGTTCTACAATGATAACGCTGAGTTGGAAAAGTGGGCACAGTACCAGATTCTTGCTATAGAAATGGAAACAACAGCCCTTTACACACTGGCTGCTAAATATGATCGCAAAGCCCTTTCAATCCTTACAGTCAGCGACCATATCCTGACTGGAGAAGAAACTACTTCAGAAGAGCGCCAAACTACATTCAACGACATGATTGAAGTTGCACTGGAAGCTGCTATAAAAGAATAACTACTCAAGAAGACCCTTTCTTTCATGAAAGGGTCTTCTTATGGGCAATTTTCTTAATAACTGACTTAATTAGACATTGCTGGGATCTGTTGAAGCCAAAATGTCTAAAAAATCTTGTTTAATGGACATTTCGG
>NZ_JAGGQL010000040.1:15895-25567 GCF_018613315.1 Bacillus sp. ISL-37
CCAAAATGTCTAAAAAACCTTATTTAATGGACATTTCCAATGTCAGTTGACTACAAAATGTCTATTAACCTCTGTTTGAATATATAACTAATGTCGATTGAAGCCAAAATCCATATATTAAGGGAATCCATACGGTTTCGCCACATGAAGGAGTCTGCACCTTCCTTGAAGCAGGCATAATGTATAAAGGTAATAATGGGAAAAAAGGCCATTCGAAAGTTTGTAGAAAAATGTTAGAATGGTGTTATTGCCTTAAAATGTTTGAAGATTGGTGGACGTAATGAAAAAAATATTATTATTGCTTGCATTGCCTATTTTGTTGACAGGTTGTGGCCGTATAGAGCCTTACTTGGAAAAGATTCCGTACCTGGGAGAAAAGCTGGTTGGACAAGATGAACAGGCTGATCAACCAGTTGAAGGGGTAGATGAAGACCCGGAGGATAAGGAGGTTAATGATCTTTCCGAAGAGGACAAGCCAGCAGAAGATGAACTGACACTAGAAGCCGCCTATTTCAATGTCATCCAGGATTCAGACGGGAAGAATGTCATCCAGAATCCGCAAAACACGATGTCACTCGTTAACAAAATTTTCGGGCTGCCGGAAAACTATATTCCTGCAGATCTAGTTCGTCCCAATGTTCCATTCTCTTTTGGAGATGCGAAGCTTGAAAAGAGCTTGATGAGGGTAGAAGCTGCAGAAGCTCTGGAAAAAATGTTTGTCGGTGCCAGGAACGATGGAATTGAACTCGCTGCTGTTTCCGGTTACCGATCATATGGACGCCAGGAAACCCTTTTCGATGCTGAAGTGAACAAAGTTGGTGAAGAAAAAGCTCTTCAGGCAGTTGCCAGACCTGGAAGCAGTGAACATCAAACAGGATTGACAATGGATATTTCAAGCAAGACCAATAATTTTAATTTGAATGAACAGTTCGGCAAGACAAAAGAAGGTGTATGGCTTGCCCATAATGCCCATAAGTACGGGTTTATCCTCAGATATCCGAAGGGTAAAGAAGACCTTACAGGCTATATGTATGAACCGTGGCATTTTCGATATGTTGGCATCAAAGCTGCAACTGAAATATACGAAAATGAATGGACATTGGAAGAGTATTTCGAAAATGTGAAGAAAATTTAGTGAGGAGCCTGGCCGACAAGCCAGGCTTTTTATATAAGGCCTTTTCGTAACCTTTGTTCTTATCGCCACTTAAAGAGAGAGACCGGGACCTGAGTCTTAAAAGGACTTGTTTAAAAAATGTCAAAACTTCATGAGCCAAATCATCATAAACAGTGATATTTTTAACAGTAATATTCATGGTAAAAGGTAAAATAAAAAATATCACAAACTTTATTGTTGCTAAATATACTATACAGGGGTATAGTAATTGGTGTAGAGGGAATGAAATTTTTCGATTGAAACGGGGTGTAAATGATGAAAGAGCAAATGACTGTCGACATAACGGGTATGACTTGTGCCTCCTGTTCCACTAGGATTGAGAAAGTCCTTAATAAAATGGATGGCGTAGAGGCAACTGTAAACCTGGCAATGGAAAATGCCTCAGTCACATATGAATCTGAAAGAATTAATCCTGACGATATATTCAATAAAATCAACGATCTGGGGTACGGTGTCCGAAACGAAAAAATGGATTTGGATGTTTTCGGCATGACGTGTGCAGCTTGTTCAACAAGGATTGAAAAGGTCCTAAATAAGATGGATGGTATGGTTTCAGCAACCGTCAACCTTGCAACAGAATCCGCTTCAGTTGAGTTTAATGGTGCGGTCCTGTCAGTTGATAAAATCATCGCGAAGATCCAGGATCTGGGCTATGATGCAAAGGAGAAAGTCCAGCGGGAAGCGAAGGCTCAGCAAAAAGAAGAGGAAATCAATGCTAAGAAACGAAAGTTATTCATTTCGATCCTTTTATCACTTCCGCTTCTTTATACAATGATTGGCCACGCTCCCTGGGATACGGGACTGCCGATGCCACATTTGTTAATGAATCCGTGGTTCCAGCTATTATTGGCAACACCAGTTCAATTCTGGATCGGCGGACAATTTTATGTAGGTGCTTATAAGTCGCTCAAGAATAAGAGTGCGAATATGGATGTCCTGGTGGCTCTTGGTACATCGGCTGCATATTTCTATAGTCTTGCAGAAGCAATAAAAACAATTGGCAATCCGGATTATATGCCGCATTTATACTTTGAAACCAGTGCTGTCCTGATTACTTTGATCCTTGTTGGAAAATTGTTTGAGGCTCTTGCAAAAGGACGTACAACTGAAGCAATCTCCAAGCTTCTAAGCCTTCAGGCAAAAGTAGCGACTGTCATTCGAGATGGTGAGGAGATTAAAATCCCGATTGAAGAAGTAAAAGTAAATGATGCCATCATCGTTAAACCAGGAGAGAAGATTCCGGTCGATGGCAAGGTCGTATCTGGCCAATCAGCTGTTGATGAAGCGATGATTACCGGGGAATCAATCCCAGTTGAAAAAGCAGCTGGCGATTCTTTGATCGGTGCTACCATCAATAAAAATGGTACTTTAACGATGACTGCTACCAAGGTCGGTAAAGACACGGCATTGGCAGGAATTATTAAGGTAGTAGAGGACGCGCAGGGAAGCAAGGCACCGATCCAGCGTGTGGCAGATCAGATTTCTGGAATTTTCGTGCCGATTGTTGTCGCAATCGCGATCGTTACATTCATTGTCTGGTACTTTGTCATCACACCTGGCGACTTTGCTTCAGCCCTGGAAACAGCCATTGCCGTGCTAGTTATTGCCTGCCCTTGCGCACTTGGTCTCGCAACCCCAACCTCCATCATGGTCGGAACAGGAAAAGGCGCAGAAAATGGGATTCTTTTTAAGGGCGGAGAGCACTTAGAAGCTACTCACAAAATCAATGCTATTGTTCTTGATAAAACGGGAACAATTACTAAAGGGAAACCAAGTGTAACTGACCTTGAGATTTTTGGTGACGAAGAAAAGGTCCTGAAATATTTGGTATCTGCTGAAAAAGCATCTGAGCATCCTCTTGCTGAAGCCATTGTGGAATACGGCATTGCAAAAAATATCGAGGTATTACCTATGGATGAGTTCGCTGCAGTACCGGGCCACGGAATCGAAGCAACGATCAACGGTGAGAAAGTATTTGTTGGAACCAGAAAGCTGATGGGCAAAGAGGGTATCGAATTCGCTCGATATGAAGAAAGGCTTGAGCGACTTGAGACCGAGGGCAAGACTGCGATGATGATTGCGATCAGCAATAAGGTGAGCGGGATTGTTGCGGTTGCCGATACAGTCAAGGAAACAGCGAAAACTGCGATTGAAGAACTCAAATCCATGGGTATTGAAGTGTATATGCTTACTGGTGACAATAAGCGCACTGCTAAAGCAATTGCAGCCCAGGTTGGTGTAGACAACGTAATAGCAGAAGTTCTTCCTGAAGAAAAAGCGAACCATGTCAAAGAACTTCAGTTAAAAGGCAAGAAAGTCGCGATGGTCGGGGACGGCATCAATGACGCACCTGCACTTGCGCTTGCTGATATTGGTATTGCCATCGGAACTGGAACGGATGTTGCCATCGAGGCTGCCGACGTCACTATTCTCGGCGGGGAATTGACGCTGATTCCAAAAGCAATCTCATTAAGTAAAAAGACGATGCAAAACATCCGCCAAAACTTGTTCTGGGCTCTTGCATACAACTCTGCAGGTATCCCGATTGCTGCCATAGGTCTCCTGGCGCCATGGTTGGCAGGGGCAGCAATGGCATTCAGTTCAGTTTCTGTAGTGACTAATTCCCTTCGTTTGAAGCGGATTAAGTTATAAATTTTAAAATAAGAGAGGAAGATTTTAAATGGAAAAAACAACATTAAATGTATCAGGAATGACTTGCGGACACTGCGAAAAGGCAGTTAAGAACGCTTTGATGGGAGTAGACGGAGTGGCTAGCGTCGTCGTTTCCCTTTCAGAAGGAAAAGCTGAAGTAGAATATGATGCTTCAAAAGCAGAAGTAAGCAAAATGAAGACAGCAGTAGAAGATCAAGGATATGATGTAGAATAAAATAATAAAAAATTAATTTTGGTGTGCTGAATAATTGTATTTAAAACAAAGTTGATTGGAGTGGAAGGCGCGTAGACTCCTGCGGGATCAGCCGGACAGGTGAGACCCCGCAGACGCCAGCGACGGCGAGGAGGCTCAGCGCCGGCCCCGCGGAAAGCGAAGCGACTGGAACGGAAATCAACGTCCCTTTTCACAGCCACCTAAAAATAAAAAGAGGGTGTCCTAACAGTTTATAACTTTTGGGACACCCTCTTTTTGCATTACCTATTTTTCTGTTAATTTCAGATTAAAAATGTTATCCTAATCATTAAGGATTTTAAGCTTGATTGGAAAGTGGTGAAAAGGGTTGGATCAGCAAAATATGAATGAAGAAAACAAAGAAGAGCTAAAGGGTCAAGAAAAAACAGCAGAAGCTGAGGCTAAAAATAGTTTTCTTCGGATAAAGAAGTTCCACTTTGCAATGCTGTTGTTTTTTCTAGTCTTTTTAACAGCGGGAATCACTACCTTTGCGCTTGCTTTCGGCGAAGACAAGCCAGCAGTGCAGGTAATTAGAGAAAGAGAAGAATTTGCAAAGCTATACGACGCATATGATACTTTGAAAAATGACTATTTCCAGGAAGTCGATCAGGAAAAGCTAATAAATGGTGCGATTGATGGAATGCTTGAATCATTGGACGATCCATATTCGGATTATATGAGCCAGGAAGATGCAAAGAATTTCCATCAGAGCCTGTCATCTTCATTTGAGGGAATTGGAGCAGAAATTCAGGAGAGAGATGGTTTCATTTTTATTGTTACTCCACTGAAGGGTTCTCCTGCGGAAAAAGCAGGCCTTCAACCAGAGGATAAAATCATGTCAGTGGATGGAAAAAGTCTTCAAGGCATGAGTACGACTGAAGCAGTTGCTCTTATTAGAGGAGAAAAGGGTACGGACGTAAAGCTGTCAATTCTTCGCCAGGGTGGAGAAAAACCGGTTGATGTCACAATTACCCGAGACACGATACCGATTGAAACGGTATATGGTGAGATGATGGACGGAGGAATTGCAAAAGTCCAGATAACCAATTTCTCGCAAAACACTGCAAATGAGTTAGTCAATATTTTGAATGACCTCCAGAAACAAGGAATGAAAGGACTCGTACTGGATCTTCGTCAAAATCCAGGTGGGCTCCTGGATCAGGCAATCAAAATATCCAGTCTCTTTGTGCCTGAGGGGGAAATACTCTTCCAGGTTGAAGACCGTGAAGGCAATGTAGAGAAATATGCATCAGAGAACGAGAATAATAATAATCTTCCTTTAGTTGTCATCATTGATAAGGGGAGTGCGAGTGCATCCGAAATCCTAGCAGGGGCTGTCAGTGAATCAGCCGGAGTTCCTCTTATTGGCGAAAAGTCATTCGGAAAAGGCACAGTCCAGAGAGCGGAGGATTTTTCAGACGGATCGAATATGAAGTTCACGACAGAAAAATGGCTGACTCCTAAAGGCAATTGGATTCATAAGAAAGGCATTAAGCCGGATCATGAAGTCCCAATGCCTGAATATGCGTCATTACCTTTCATCGATCCGGAAACTGAATTAAAGGTATCAACAGCTTCTGAACAAGTCAGGGCTGCACAAAAGATGCTGAAAGCTCTAGGTTTTGAACCAGGCCGTCAGGATGGTTACTATGATGAAAAGACAAAGGAAGCTGTCATTGAATTCCAAAAGTCAAAAGAGCTTGAAGAAACAGGTATTCTTAAAGGAAGCTCAACTATCGAATTAATGAATGCTCTGCGCGAACAAATTAAGAATGACGATCCACAAGTTCAGAAAGCAATAGATGTGTTAAAGCAGGAAATGAATAAATAAAAAGAATCTCCAGCTTTTGCTGGAGATTTTCCATATTACATAGGAAAAAAGGTGATGAGAACATGAAAAAAGCAGAGGTTTATATTTTGTCCGGTTTCCTGGGTACAGGCAAAACGACGTTACTTAAGCAAATTTTACAGCATGAAAAAAATAGCGGACGGAACATTGCAGTTATGATGAACGAGCTAGGCAGTGTTTCGATCGATTCAGATGCCGTTGACACAGATGTTCCTTTAAAGGAGCTGTTGGGAGGGTGTATTTGCTGTACAATCCAGGACAAGCTCGAATCCCAGCTTCAAGGATTGTTATTTGATCACGATTTAGATGCCATTTACATAGAGACCACTGGTGCAGCTCATCCTGTAGAAGTTTTGGATGCTGTCCTTTCTCCATTGTTTGCAGACAAGCTTGCGATAAAAGGAATCATTACGACTGTAGATGGCAAACAGTGGCTCAATAGGCAGTCATTAGACCCCCAAGTCCATCAGCTTTTGCTTGAGCAAGTAAAGCATGCTGACCTTAACATCGTCAATAAATCAGATTTGCTCAATGAATCAGAGCAAGCAAAAATCAGCATGGACATTCAAGGCCTAAATCCTCAAGCTAAATGTATTTTGAGCACCTATTCGAAAGTGCCCCTTAAACTGCTGGAGGGATTGGCGTATACCGAAAAAGCTAAAAGCGCGGGTGCGCATGTTCAGACAGATCTTAGACTAAGCACGTTTGTGCATCAATTCCAGAGTGCTATCAGCCAGAAAGATTTTGAAGATTTTTTAAGGTCGCTGCCGGATTCCATATACCGGATAAAAGGATATGTATTATTTGACCATTCTCAATATCCGGACCTATTCCAATATTCGTATGGGATGCCATTATATATGAAGGAATATATGAAAATGCCGCTCAATCTCGTTTTCATCAGCCAGGTAACGGATTGGAAACTGATTGAACAGCAGCTGAAGGAGCTGGAAAAGTAAGTCTGTTTTCGATTGCTGGACATGGGGTAAAAGAGGTATATCTTCGATGGAAAGGATGATTAAAATGCCTTGGACAAAGAATGATTATCCATCCTCAATGAAGAACCTTGATCCTGATGTCCGCGAGAAAGCTATTGAGATAGCAAACGCGCTTGTTGAGGAAGAACATTATGATGATGGAAAAGCAATCCCGATTGCGATTGACAAAGCAAGGGAATTTGTAGAAAACCATGAAGATGATTAAACTATGCCCAGCGCTGCTGGGTTTTTGTTTGCTTTAAAGTGGGACCATCTGAATAGTAAAAAGCAAAAAAGCAAAAACTTTCATGAAGCATAATTCTGCTCAGTTGGAATTAAATTGAAAAGCAAAATTAAAGCCGAGTGAAAAAGAGATGATTTAAATGCAAACAATAAAAATTATTTTAATGACAATTGTTCTTCTTGCCATAACTGGAAATAACATAGAAGCCGGTAAGACTCCAAAAATGGACCAGATTAAAATGACACAGTGGGAAGAGGTTAATGAAATTCTGCCCAGGTACAGCAAGTTCACAGTGGTCGATTTGGAAACAGGCTTGAAATTCCGGGTTCAAAGAAGAGCGGGAAGCAACCATGCGGATGTCCAGCCGTTAACACCAAAAGATACCGCAATCATGAAGAAGGTTTATAGTGGGAAGTGGAGCTGGAAGCGCAGAGCGATTATCGTCATCTCAGAAGATGGGAAAATTGCAGCCTCAATGCATGGAATGCCGCATGGTGGCGGAGCCTTGAAAAATAACTTTCCAGGTCATTTTTGCATACATTTTTATGGGAGCACGACCCACAGGACGAACTTCATGGATCTATCACATAAACTGATGATTCTGAAGTCAGCAGGAAAGCTCGAAAAATACCTGGAACAAACGGACCCATACGATTTGGTCAATGCATATATCGCAGGGTTAAAACAGCAGGACCGTAACATTGTTTACTTGATCTCACTGCAAGACCTTGAGTGGGAAAAGCTGCTGCCCAAAATTGAGAATATCAGGATTTCCCGGATGGAGGTTTTGCCGGCCGAGGATGTGGGAGATCAGTTGAGCCTCACCGTACCTGTTGAGCTTAATTTGCAGCTAAAAGGAGTCGGCAGCAAGACTTTTAACGGTGAAGTCATTCTGGTGAGATTCATGCCTAATGAACAATGGAGAGTGGATGCAATAAATTTCTTTGAGGAAAATGGGATTCAGTTAAGCAAATAAAGGTGTTTTCGTAAAGAATGTTGTTAAAATCCTAAAGCCGATTTTAACGTTATATATACTAATTTTGCAGGTCGATATTAAGTTTGCATGCTCTTTTCTCATATGAACCGTCAACTTTAAGAAGGAATATAGGTAATTCAATCCAATTTTGTATTCAATAGCGATAAAGTTTGAGAAAAGAGCCTAAATAAAAAAGCTTGAGAAACCTCAAGCTTTTTGTATGTTGTGAATACCGCTCCTATTTTAGCTTTCACCAAACTTCGCAAAGGTTTTTTCATCCTCAACCAATCCGCAGGCTGCGCACTGGATTTTCAGTTCAGGACCCTTGTATGGAAGATGAAAAGGCTCAAGCTGGTCGTTTGAATACTGCTCCACTATTTCACCTGATTGAGGATTTAATTTCACAGGCTGAGGTACTTGGGAGATCATATTGAATCTTGTCCTGTTAGTCTTACAGTTAGGGCATCGATATGGTTTGCTCATAGTTATTCTCCTTTAAAGTAATTTAACTTATTTTTTGCATTGTCTGTTGAAAATATGTAAATATACTAGTGAGGGTTTGACCTAGTTAATTATCTGCAGGAGGCATAAGGATGCTAGCAATGGATTATGAAAAGATACTAAATGAGTACAGGACTATATGGAACAATCGAAGACTTCAATCTGACCAGTCACCAGAGGACATTCTTAAAGAAGCTATACAAAGAGATTTGAAGGATGAAAATTCCCATCCAAGAGCAAGAAGGACATTAATGGAAAAATATTATCTTGCCACAAAAAGAATTTTAGAAGCATCTTTGACAAGTGAGAGTAAAATCATATTGTTACAGTTGCATATGGACCTGGTTGAAACAATCCAGGATGAAACAGGGAAGTAAATATCTGACCACCGCTTAATTGGCATTTATATATTGGTGTGTGAGATGACAAAATGATATAAAATTATTAAAGTAGGAAGCAATCCTTGCTTCTTTTTTTGTTTACCAGGAAATTATAAAAAAATTTCAATGTGGATAACTATACGAGTTTTCTTAATCCAGCTCCAGCGCCTAGCCCCTCGAGTCGCTTGGCTAGCTGCGGCTCCTAACTCCTCGAGACGCTTCGGTCCTGCCAATGAAGTCAAAGAACGACTTCACTGTCAGGCCCTCCAGCGCTTGTCGGAGTTGAACAGTCGCCTCCGCTTTTCGACTTGTCTAGTGTCGCCTTCTAGAAACTCCGAAACTTCAACTCGGCCGGCAGAAGCAAAAAGCGCTTCTTTGTCGGAGTCTCCAGTTTCTGCGTTTCTGGACAGTCGGCTATACATTTCTATTTCGGTCCGCCCAATGAAGTCAAAGAACGACTTCACTGGTCGGCCCTCCGTGGCACACGATGTGCTAGACCCGCCAGGCACAGGACGTGGCGTTTTAAGGCGGGCAGCGCTTGTCGGGGCTGAACGAGGCGCTTGCGCTTTTTGTTCTGTCTTAATAAAAGTGTCAAAAATATCAACTTTAACTATTGATTTTATACCCCTTATGGTATATTATTTATATTGTAAGTTCAGTAATGAA
>NZ_JAGGQL010000041.1 GCF_018613315.1 Bacillus sp. ISL-37
GTCAGTGGCCGAGAAGGGTACGTATGACGTTTTTTTTGATTCATCTGAGACCCTCGAGCTTAAACCGTGAGCCGTCGTCGGCAGCGTCAGATGTGTATAAGGAACAGGCATAAGGGTGCATTTAGCAGTTAAACAGGCCCTTATGTTGGGTTATCGATGCTTATAAGGGTTCATTTAGAAAGCCATTAAGTCTTGGTATCGTTCCTGCTTTTAGGAGTGCTGCAGAAATCCCGGGTGGCCTATCATCAAACACTTAACAAGTAAAAATCCTAGAATCCATGCCCTTAAACTAGGGGGATCTTAAATTAGGTGTATGAATGGTATAAGTAATGGAAAAATAACTTTTCACAAGTTTGTCAAAGTTTTCTTACAAAGTTCGTTGACAGTGATAATCATTCTCGCCTATAATAACAAATGTCAATGAAAATCATTATCAATTATATATGAACAAAACATTACATAGGGGGATTTCAACGATGGACAAAAAGCACCTTAAAGTGATCTTTGCAAGTTTCTTAATGGCAAGTTCAGTTCTAGCTGCATGTGGAGGAGACGAAACCGCTGAGAAGCCTGAAGAGAACAAGCAGGCAGAAACAGATAAAGAAACAGAAGATACAAAAACGGAAGAACCGAAAGAAGTGAACGTAGAAGATACGGATGCTGCCAAGCAGGCTGCTGCTTACGCTGATATGATGACAGAGCTTGTAAAAGCAAAAGAAGACCAGGAAGTCAATTGGGACACGGTCCAGGAGAAATATGATGCTGGCCTTCAACAAGACGTAGCTGAACTTACTCCAGAATTCGATCAAGCGATCCAGGCTGCGATCGCGGCAGGTAAAAATGGCGAAATGGAACCGATTATCGCTGTACAATTAATCGATAAGACAACTCAATCTTATTTCTATCAAAATCAAAAAGCGCTACAAAAGGAAGCAGTTGCTGCTTTGACTGATGATAAAAAGGAAGATGCAAATCTTGCATTCGCACAAATCAAGCATCTGGCTGAAAAAGTTTTAATCCCAACAGCTGAAAAGCGCGACAACTACTACGAGCTTAGCGGAGATTCAAGCCTTGTTGAGAATATCAACTCAGGTTTATCCGCACAGGAAGAAGCACTGAACTCAGGAAACGCCGAAGACTTCCAGGTTTATCTTCAAGTAACAGATAAATCCATTTACAGAAGCTACTATCTAGCAGCAAAATCTTATGCTGAGAAAATTGAAGCAGGAGTAAAGGAAGGAAAAGATTCGAAAGAGTTATCTATCATGCAGGCTGAGGCATGGGGCTTCTATCAGGCGATTAAAGGATCACTTGGTGGTGGAGATGAAGCAGCAGCTGCCCAGTTAGACAAACTTTTCACGCTTAACACGACTGATCCTGCCACTATTAAAGCTGCAGAAACAAATGCATTATTCGCAAAAACAATCGCTGGTAAAATCAAGGGTTACTATGAAAAATCTCCGAAGCTGCTTGCTGAAGATAATGCGGTAGAAGCAAAAGTAGGCGCAATGGAAGGAAACATGTTCTTGAAAATGCTTCAGGGCCAGATGACTGAAAAATTAGGTGAAGAAAAAACACAAGCTGTCTTTGCTGATGCAGAGGCATGGTATAATGCCATAGCGGAAAATAAGCCGGAAGATGCAAAAGCAAAAGGCGAAGCAGTAATAAATGCAGTGAATGGTTTGCTTTAAAAAGGGAGAGCCGCAGCGATGCGGCTCTGTTTTTACTTTCGAGATAAGAAAGTATAAGTTTTCACTTCGAGAATTGTCCAGCTCCAGCGCCTAGCCCCTCGAGACGTTTCGGTCCGCCCAATCAAGTCAAAGGGCGACTTCAGTGGGCGGCCCTCCGAGGCACACGATGTGCTAGACCCGCCAGCCACAGGACGTGGCGCTTTAAGGCGGGCAACGCTTGTCGGGGCTGACCAAGGCGCTTGCACTTTTCATATAGAAGTAAATACTATGGTAAAATTGGCTTGTGCTAAGAAAGAGGTGTAATCGTGAAAATATTGATCACTGGGGGAGCGGGTTTTATCGGAAGCCATTTTGCGCTCAAAATGCTCAAGGAGCAGCATGAGGTGGCGATCATCGATAATTTGCACCCCTATTATTCTGTTGAGAGAAAAAGGCAGCATCTTGATGTAATTAAAGAAGCAGGGGATTATCAATTCTATCCAACGGATCTTCTCAACCGCGATGATACTATAAGCATTATCAAAAAAATCTCCCCGGATGCGATTGTGCACCTCGCTGCATTGCCCGGTGTGGCATACTCAATCCTTCGTCCTCTCGAATACATAGATTATGATGTAAAGGCAACCGTTAACGTACTTGAAGGAGCGGGGCAGGCAGGTGTGAAGCAGGTCATTTTTGCTTCTTCATCATCGGTTTATGGAATGATGAAAAATACACCATTTAAAGAGGAGATGGCTTCTGGCAAAACTATTTCTCCATACGCGGCCTCAAAATACGCTGCTGAATCCTTCTGCCATGTGTATGGCCACCTTTATGGAATGGATGTTAAAATCCTCAGGTTCTTTACCGTATACGGTCCATGGGGCAGGCCTGATATGGCGATCGCCAATTTCATAAAGAAATTGAAGAACAGGGAAGAGATTACGGTTTTTGGCCAGGGTGGTACTCGTGATTATACATATGTGAGCGACATTGTGAATGGCATTGGCCTTGCACTGCAAAATTTGCAGCAAAGCGCAATTATCAATATCGGGTCTGGCAGGCCAATATCGATGGATCAGCTATTGGACGAGCTCAAGTATTACTATCCTGATATGAAGCTAAGGCGTGAAGAAAATCGTGCCGGAGACGTGGATCGGACATGGGCAGATATATCACTGGCACGTGAATTGCTTGGCTATGAACCAGAGACGGACTTTAGAAAAGGAATTGCAGAAACTGTGGCATGGGCTGAGCAGTATGAAGACTTCCTTTAAGAAACTAACCGCCATCCTGCTGATCTCGGCATTTCTGATTATGACGTTTTTATATCTTGATGCAGGCAGGATCCTCGCTGAAATAAAAGCCATCCTAACAAAACCTGGAGTGCTATTGTTCATTTTTAGCAGTTATTTCCTCGCTTTTTTGGCAAGAGGATTTGCCTGGAAGCTTTATTTGAACCATAGAGTACGCCTTAAAACCTGCATGTACGGCCTTTTTTACAGCTTGTTGCTGAACCACCTCCTGCCCGTCAAAGCAGGTGATTTTGCGCGGATCGGTGTGATGAAAGCAAGGGAGCCTGGTATTACTGGGCATGAAGCATTAAATTCTGTGGTTATCCTGCGGGTGATGGATACGGCAATCCTCTTTGCTATGGCATCGGCTGGTCTCGCTTTTCTTGAACTGCCCCTGAATGGCGCGGTGCTTGTATGGATCGGAGTAATAGGATGCGTATTCACTATCATTCTTTACATTAAATTCCGGGCTTTTTTTGACAGACAAATATCTATAATGAAAACTGCCTTCTCTGGCTGGCGGGGAATCTGGATCATTGGGTTGACCTTAATTAGCTGGATGCTGGAAGCTGCAGTGATTTATGGGGTTGTATTAAATGGTGGTGGCATAATCAGTTTCGTACAGGCTGTTTGGGTAAACAGTATCACGGTTGCGGGGCAGATTTTTCAAATTACACCTGGAGGAATTGCCAGCTATGAGGCCATTATGGTTTTCGCATTGGGAGCTAATGGGATAGCCGCAGAAAATGCGTATACAGCTGCGCTGATTACCCATGGACTGAAATATTTATTTTCATTCATCGTTGGAGGGATTGCCTTGGTTGCTTATCCTGTGCCGACGGCTTTATTGAAAAAATGGACTAGAGAAAGGGGCACCGAATCATGAAAAGTGCTTCAAAGTTTGAAAAATTCGCGGCCCGAAGCTGGAATTTACTTAATGAAGGGAAGCCTTTCACGCCAATTTTTACAGTTGGCACAATGGTATTATTTCATCTCGGAGATTTGGGCAATACAGCTGGGATCACAGAGTTTTTACTCGCGCTCTTGACTGTGCTACCGTTATTCATCATGTATTTTGTTTATGATTTTCCACTTTTTTTGAGAAACTATCTGTGGATTCCCCTTGTCGTTTTTATTATCGCTTGGCCTGAACTGAATATAAATCTGCTGCTTTTCGCTGCTGGATTATACTTTTTCTTTACAGTGTTTTTCTGGGGCACGTTTTATTATCACCTCAGGATCGGTACTTCATGGCTTAACTTCACGAGATTTTGGAAGCTTGTTTTGAAGAATAGTGACTCTACCAGCGGCAATGCCCAGGAGCAGCTTCCAAAAGTATTCCTGCTGCTCTCTGTTTGGGAACTGTCATTCACTGCATTAGCAGGTGGCGCAAGTGTGCCATTGCTTGATATTGTTCTGTTTTATGGTTTTGTACTGCTTTTTGCGTTCATTCTCCACAGGTATTTGTTTGACTGGAAGCCAAAAGCGTATGAGAGCTTTACGAAGGATGAGGGGCCAAAAGTACCTGACAATGGCCTGTCAGATAAGGTCATTGTCATCGTCATCGATGGAATGCGCAAAGAACGCTTTTATGAGGCAAATACGCCATTTCTTGATCAGTTAAAAGAAAATGGTACAGAATATTTGAATATGGAAACAGTGTACCCTGCAAGGACCGTGGTTTGTTTTAGTTCCATGTTCACCGGAACCTATCCGTTTGAGCATGGCATTAAATCAAATATGGTCTATAAGCTTGGGGTCAATACAGAAACAATTTTTGACTCGCTTCGCAAAGTGGGCAAAAGAGGGAGACTCCTTGGCATAGCACATCTCGTTGATGCGATGGGCAGTGATGTCGAGACAGTTACCGCTGTCATGCATAAGGACAAAGCAGACACAAATATGCTTGCGAGGGCAAGAAAAATCATGGATGAACAAGATCCGGATTTATTCATCGTCCAGATGATCGGTACGGACCAGGTTGGTCACAGCCGCGGCGTCCTCTATGATGATTATATTGAAAAAATCGAAGAAGCAGACGCCTTGATTAAAGAGTTTGTACACTGGCTTGAAGCTGAAGGGAAAATGGAGAACACCACACTTGTTGTCTGTGCTGACCACGGACAAGCTGATGGCATCGGCGGGCACGGCCACCTGGATGAAGGAGAACGGTTTGTTCCATTTTTCATGCATGGTCCGCATATTGCCAGGGGGGTTAAAGTCCAGGAAAAACATAGTCTGGTTTCACTGGCACCGACAATCTCCTATCTCATGGGTGCACCATATCCATCCAGCAGCAGGGGGAAAGTTTTAATGGATGCAATAAAAGCAGAGAAGGATGAGAGTTAAATTGAGTAAAGTTATCGTATTTTTGCCGGCTTTCAACGAAGAAGAATCAATTGGTGAAGTAATTGAAAACATTCCACGCAGTTTCGCCGGTGCTGATCAAGTGGAAGTGTTGGTCATTGATGATGGGTCAACGGATGCCACGGTTGCTGAAGCGAAAAAAGCAGGCGCCGACCATATCATTAGTTTTGAAAAAAACCGCGGCCTGGGAGCCGCGGTAAGGAAAGGCATTGAGGAATGTTTTAGCATGGGGGCTGATGTCGGAGTTATGATTGATGCTGATGGTGAATATCCCGCATGGCAAATCCCAGACATAGTTAAGCCAATACTAAATGGAGAAACCGATTATACAATGGGTTCCCGTTTTATGGGCACAATAAAAGGAATGAAATTTCATCGCAGGATGGGGAATTATTTTTTCACCTTCCTGCAAACATTGTTGTTAAGAAAGTGGTTATACGATGGCCAATCCGGGATGAGGGCTTTTTCACGAAAAGTGCTACAGCATGCTGAAATCATTCATGATTACAATTATGCGCAGGTATTGACACTCAATCTTGTCAGAAAAGGATTCAGGGTGCTTGAAGTGCCGATCAAATACAGGGTCAGGACCACTGGAACATCGTTCATTTCATTCAAGAAATATATGACGAATGTCGTGCCGGCTGTGTACCGTGAAATGTCCAGGCCTGTCTCCAAGGTAGTTGGGGTAAATCAATCCCAATCTAAAAACAGTAAAAATAGTGACAAAAAAGTGACGGTTGTCAAATATGATTGACATTCAAAATGATAATCATTATCATTATCATTGTAGGAGGGAAACAGCAAATGAAAAAAGCTATATTTTTTTGTTTATCAATGATATTGATTCTCATTAACAGCGTTCCTATGACTGCAAATGCTTATTCATATGGTGATCCCAATGAAGAGAAAGTTGCGGAAGTCTATAAGGAAATGCAGTTGAAACTTGATGAGGACCCTCCAAACTTCTCGGCTGCAACATCCCTGTTTGAAACGGTTAAAGAAGAGATCGATATGCATATGGGAACCGAGCCAGGGGAAGTTATCATGAAAAGTTTGGAAGAAGAAGATAAAGAAGCAACTATTGAGAATATGGAAAAACTCCTTGTGTTGAATGTTGCAAGAAGGCTTGAAAGCATTGAAAAGAGTTTTGAGGAGTATGATACATCAAAGAAGCTGCTGGCAAAAGGTTATGCTACATATCAGGCGCTTTCGCCAAAGGTAGGAGCAAGTAAGCCTGAAACAGACAGAGCAATAAAGGCCGACTTTGATGCTGCACTGGAAGCACTAGGAAATCCCGGACTTTTTGGAGTCGGGAAGAAACCTTCTGACATAGAAATTTTTAAAGAGAAGAAAGAGGAAATCCTGAACGCATTGCAAGACGAATTCGATCTTCCAAACCTGGAAGTCGGCCATTTTACAGATACAGAAGAAGAAGAGGGCCCTGGCAAAAAGGACTGGACAGATCGTTCGAATATCCGTAACTGGATTCCTTTGATCCTGATTGTCGCGGTCATTGGTGCGATTGTCGTTATTGGTATTAAGAGAAGAAGATAATAAATTTTGATGACACCTTGGAGAGGGGAGAATCAGCAATGGAAGTTCAAGCATTATTGATTACTTTTCGTGAAGTATTGGAAGCGTTATTAATCATCGGAATCATCACAACATACTTAAAGAGAACCGGTAATCCAAAATATACAAAGTATGTCTGGCTGGGTGCCGGACTTGCTGTTCTGGCTAGTATCGGGGTTGCGATCCTGTTCCAGGTCGTATTTACAGGTTTCGCGGCAATGGGCAGTGAGATTTATTTAAAAATCGGGATTATGATCGTGTCTACGGTACTCTTGACCCAGATGGTATTCTGGATGGCGAGCCATAGCAAGGATCTTAAAGGCAACATGGAAGGGAAAATGAAGAAATTCATCTCGACAGGAAACATTGTCGGCATGGTCATCCACTCATTCCTTGTCGTCCTGCGTGAAGGTATTGAAACGGTCTTCTTCTTTGCGGCAATCACAGGTGGTAACATCGGTGCTGCCATGCAGGGATGGGGAGCAATCACTGGTACATTGCTTGCCGTTGGCGTCTCTTACATGTTCTTCAAAGGTACAATGAAGGTTAAGCTTAAGACCTTCTTCCAAATCACTGGTGCATTCATCATCCTGATTTCTGCTGGATTGCTTGTTCAGGCAATTTCAATGATGCAGGATGTGAACATAATCGGCAGCGTTATGTACCATGTTTACGATATAACTTGGCTATTGCCTGAACACCCGATTGATTATGCACATTATCTCCGTGATACTGGTGTTGCTCCGCTTATCTCTGGTGATGTGGGCATCTTCCTGAAGGCTCTGTTTGGATACTCATCGATGCCTTCGATTGAAGAAGTCATTGCGTATATCGGATACTTTGCGGCAATCTACCTGCTGACTTCATCACGCAGCCCTAAGAAAGTGAAGGCTGTTGAAAACAATGCTGCAGAGAATAAGCAAGTAGTATTGAACCCACAAGTTAAATAATCAATTAGATTCGAGGCTTCATGATCCTCTCTCCAAAAAAGTACAGGGAATTTCCTTGTACTTTTTTCATACGTAAAAATGATTTCCATGGAAGTTAGTTGGTGTAAAATGATAAATTTAGAAAAAATGAACAGAGTAATCAAGGTTGGATTGAGTTCACTTGCGGTCCTTTACGTTTTCGTCGCCCAGTTGAGTTCACTTAATCCATTCGTATCCTCCTGGGACCAAGTTGACTTTACCCTGGCAATGGACAGGTATGACCTACGAGCGATGCAGCCGCATTTTCCCGGGTATCCATACTTTATTTTTGGCGGTATGCTTGTCAATTTTTTGGCAGACACCCCAAATCAGGCATTGGTTTTATTTAATGTGCTGGTTTACGGCAGCTCGATTTTGCCTGTGTATTTCCTCGCCAAAAGATATGTTCCCGGTGTAAGTGCCTTTCTTGTCGCGGCTGCTATATATACTGCCAGTTATCCGCTGATCATTGTGAACCAGCCAATGTCAGAGGGTGCTGCACTTGCTGCTTTTTGGTGGTACTTCTGGAGTATCGCGGCAGCAGAGTCGAGACCAGCTGGCAAATGGATGCTGCTTCCACTGTTTTTATTCAGTGTCCTATTGGGGATCAGGCTAAGCTACATTCCGATGGGAATCGGTCTGGTATATCTTTTATATAGAAAATGGGCAAAAAGGGAGATTGGCCTGGGGGGTGTTATCAAATATGTAGTCATCGCAGGATTGTTCCAGTTAATCTGGGTTGGAGGGCTAGTCATTTCTGAAGGTGGACTCGTTAACTTCCTTGAGCTTGCGTTTGGATTTACTGGAGGGCATTTTCAGGAGTGGGGAGGCACTTCGGTATCCAATGAACTGTCCATGTGGGCACGGATGAAAGCATTCTTGTTTACCAACATTTTGTGGTGGGGAATCTTTTCACGAACAACTGTTTTGATGGTATTATATATAGTTATCGGCATATTAATTTTTTTGCCAGTATCGAAAAGTAAAGTTTATAAGGAAGGCAGCTTTCTATTGGGTGCACTGCTGCTGTTCGCATACGGTGCTTGGGCACTTTTTGCCCAGAATATTGAAAAGCCGAGGCATATACTGCCAATCGCGCTATTGCTCGTGTTTCTTGGTTTGACTGTCTTTTTTAAAAAAAGGGCAGGGGTGTATGCCAGTTTTTTGGTAGTCACCGTTATCATTGCCCAGGCAATGATTTCTTCAAGTTATATTCAAAAACAGGCTGCAATCGAACCAGCGGTCTATCAGCTTGCCCACTATCTGGAGGAGCAGCCTGAGGCCTTCGTTCTGTATACATGGGAAGAAACGAGGGTGCTTCAGTATCTTGAAATGCCTTTTCCACATAAACGAATCTATACCTATAGGAATTTCCTTCACGATCAGGGGTTATATAAAGGCAAGACGATTTATTTAACGAACAGTGTTGTGGACGGCTTCCATTCCCAGGGCTTTGATCCTGGAGGGAAGCTAGAAAAGGTAGAAACATTTACTTCAGATAAAATTTTTGACCCAGTCTATCATAAGATTATTCTATATAAATCGACACCGTAACAGGAGGTGAACGGCATGAATGAGCAGATTAAAAATAAGCTGGCACTTCTCCCTGCCCAGCCAGGTTGTTATTTAATGAAGGACAGGCAAGGGACCATCATTTACGTTGGGAAAGCGAAGGTATTGAAGAATAGGGTGCGCTCTTATTTTACAGGGTCGCATGACGGAAAAACTCTCCGTCTTGTTAATGAAATTGAGGATTTTGAGTATATCGTCACCTCCTCGGATATGGAAGCGCTGCTTCTTGAAATCAACCTGATCAAGAAATATGATCCAAAATATAACATCATGCTCAAGGATGATAAATCATATCCGTTCATCAAGCTGACTGCCGAACGGCATCCAAAGCTGATTATTACGAGAAAAGTAAAGAAGGACAGCGGCAAATATTTTGGGCCGTATCCCAATGTACAGGCGGCGAATGAGACGAAAAAACTGCTGGACAGGATTTATCCGCTCCGAAAGTGTTCTACGCTGCCTGACCGTGTCTGCCTTTATTATCATATGGGGCAGTGTCTGGCTCCCTGTGTCAAGGACGTAGGCAAGGAAGAGTATAAGCAGATTACAGATGAGATTACACGTTTCCTCAACGGGGGATATAAAGAAATCAAGGAAGATTTGACGGTAAAAATGGCTGCGGCTTCTGAAGAACTTGATTTTGAACGTGCGAAGGAATTTCGCGACAAGATCGTCCATATTGAGGCAACGATGGAAAAGCAGAAGATGACCACGACTGATTTTACCGACCGGGATGTGTTTGGCTATGCTGTCGACAAGGGCTGGATGTGTGTACAGGTCTTCTTTATCCGTCAGGGAAAATTGATTGAACGAGAGGTTTCGATGTTCCCAATCTACAATGAACCTGAAGAAGATATTCTCACATACCTGGGCCAATTTTACTCAAAAAATGAGCATTTCAAGCCAAAGGAAGTATTGGTTCCTGAGGGCGTGGACCTTGAACTAGCAGAGGGTCTGCTTGAAGTGAAAGTGCTGAAACCGCAGCGCGGAAAGAAAAAGGAGCTCGTCCATTTAGCGTCCAAGAATGCCGGTATCGCCCTGAAAGAGAAGTTTTCGTTAATTGACCGTGATGAGGAACGGACCATCAAGGCTGTTGAAAACCTAGGCAAGCAAATGGGCATCTACACCCCTCATCGGATTGAGTCCTTCGATAACTCCAACATTCAGGGATCCGATCCGGTATCAGCGATGATTGTTTTTATCGACGGCAAGCCCGAAAAAAGGGAATACCGCAAATATAAGATTAAGTCAGTCAAAGGTCCGGATGACTATGAATCGATGAGGGAAGTCGTAAGGCGCAGGTATACTCGTGTCCTGAAAGAGGGATTGCCGCTTCCGGATTTGATTATCATCGATGGCGGAAAAGGACATATTGAATCAGCGCGTGATGTGCTTGAGAATGAACTTGGGCTGGATATTCCGATTGCCGGCCTGGCCAAGGATGACAAGCACAGGACTTCGCAGCTCCTCTATGGTAACCCGCTGCAGGTAATAGAACTGCCGCGAAACAGCCAGGAGTTTTACCTGTTGCAAAGAATCCAGGATGAAGTCCACCGGTTCGCGATTACCTTCCACCGCCAGTTAAGGGGCAAAAGTGCCTTTCAATCACTGCTTGATGATATCCCGGGCATAGGCGAAAAGCGCAAGAAAGCTCTGTTGAAGCATTTCGGCTCGGTGAAAAAAATGAGAGAAGCCTCTTTGGAAGAGCTGAATGCTGCCGGACTTCCAGCTAATGTTGCTGAGGAACTATATCAGAAATTACAGAATTAATGTAGCATTCTATTTTTAGGTGTGCTATAATGATAAAAATTTCATATAGCTATCACTTTAGAGCATTAAAGTGAAGATAGAGGTGCGAACTTCAAGAGTAAAAGTCAGGAGAATTGTAGGATTCGAGGATGGACTTTGAAAGGGGATGTTCGCCGAAGTGGGGAAATGCCTATCGATTTTCTCGCTGGTCCTTCGTTGAATAAACGCTGGATTGTCAAGATTGCCATCTTGGAGTGCTATCTCATGTTGCAGCGTATATACACGTTAATCAAGCAATGGGAGCCACTTCCATTGCTTTTTCTGTTTTTATGGACCTTTTTTAAAGAAGGACCGGGAAAAATACATATGCGGCGTGGCCATGAAACTCTAGTAGAGGCAAAATACAGAATGAAGAGGCAGGGGAAACGTATGGGATTGATTGTACAGAAATTCGGTGGAACATCAGTGGGAAGCGTCGAAAGAATCAGGAACGCAGCAAGCAGGACAGCGGAGGAACTGCAGAACGGCAACAATGTGGTCGTAGTCGTCTCAGCAATGGGCAAGACGACGGACCACCTTGTCGATATGGCGAATGATATTTCCAGCGCGCCATCAAAAAGAGAAATGGATATGCTTTTGACAACAGGAGAGCAAATTACCATCGCACTTTTTTCCATGGCATTGGCGCAAAATGGCATTGATGCCGTTTCCTATACAGGCTGGCAGGCTGGAATTAAAACGGAAGCAGTTCACGGGAACGCTCGGATTGTCGATATTGACACCGACAGGATTGCCAAGGATTTAGAGAGTGGCAAGGTGGTCATTGTTGCGGGATTCCAGGGGGTAACTGATGATGGTGAAATCACCACACTTGGACGCGGCGGGTCAGATACAACAGCAGTAGCACTTGCGGCTGCTTTGAAGGCGGATAAATGCGATATCTATACCGATGTGACTGGCGTGTTCACGACTGACCCAAGATATGTGAAAAGCGCAAGGAAGCTGCTGAGCGTTTCCTATGATGAAATGCTTGAGTTGGCAAATCTCGGGGCAGGCGTGCTCCATCCGCGAGCAGTCGAATTCGCGAAAAACTATGGATTGCCACTTGAAGTAAGATCCAGCATGGAAAAAGAAAGAGGCACGATCATCGAGGAGGAGAATGAAATGGAACAGAATCTAGTCGTACGCGGAGTAGCGTTTGAAGACCAAATCACAAGAGTATCAGTCCTTGGAGTAAGCACTTCATTGAAAGGACTTTCTACTATATTCACAACACTTGCACAGAACCACATCAATGTCGATATAATTGTTCAGAGCCGTACAGAAGCAGGGCTAGCCAATATTTCGTTCTCCATTAAGAGTAACGACCTCCCAGAGGCACTGGACGTATTGGAACGCAATAAAGAAGCATTAAACTATCAGGCGGTCGAATCCGAAACCGGCCTTGCAAAGGTGTCGATTGTAGGTTCAGGAATGGTTTCAAATCCAGGTGTAGCCGCCAAGATGTTTGAAGTCCTTGAAGGACACGGTATCCAGGTGAAGATGGTAAGCACATCTGAAATCAAAGTCTCCACCGTAGTTGATGAAAAACAAATGGTGAACGCAGTAGAGTCATTGCATGAAGCATTTGAGTTATACTCAGAAGCGGTTAAGACAAATTAAGAGAGTGGATGGTAAGAGCTTTCCTGGTGTATGTTGTCGGGAAAGCTTTTTGTACAGGTGAAGAAGGGGATAACAGTTGCTGGTGCTGCCCGGTGCTCAGGGGGAGGAGGAGGAAAATACCTAATATCGTCGGTATGTGCCCGTGAAAAGGAAAATCGGAAGTTCACGGTCACAAAAGAGGGAAACATGTGCCCGTGAAAAGGAAAATCGGAAGTTCACGGTTACAAAAGAGGGAAACATGTGCCCGTGAAAAGGAAAATCGGAATTTCACGGTCACAAAAGAGGGAAACATGTGCCCGTGAAAAGGAAAATCGGAAGTTCACGGTTACAAAAGAGGGAAACATCTGCCTGTGAAAAGGAAAATCGGAAGTTCACGGTCACAAAAGAGGGAAACATGTGCCCGTGAAAGTGATAATCGGGAGCTGACGTGAACATATAAAGGAATATGTGCTGGGTTTAGGGTGAAGAGAGATAAACGGGGAACATATAAAAGAAATATTTCCTGTAAAGCGGTAAATGCCACAATGTCAGTTGTAGGCTATGAGTCTGAAAATCCGGGTCTTTCAATTACCGGTCATAATAAAAGGGTTACTGCGCCAGGATCTGATCCTGGCGCAGTAACCCAGGCTATCATATAAAGTTCGGTTCAAGATGTTTCTTTCCTACATTATTCAATCAAATCATTCTTATCCCATTTAATCGTGAACAGGATTTTTGATGATTTTTTATTGGGGTGTTCGAAGGCTTCGGCTGTTACTTTTTTCTGTTGTTCCATTTGTTGGGCGATGAAGCCTGCTTCTAGCTGGAATGTGGTTTTTGGGTTATTTTTCAGTCGGGAGGAAATTAGCTCGCTGCCAAGTTCAAGCACCATTTCTCTTCGGGATTCTTCTTTGATGGCAAGTGTGCCCCAGCCGGCATCCTGGAAAAAGCGGATGGTCTCGTCAAGGGTTGCTAATGGAAACTTTCGGGCAAGGCGTTTTCCGGCCCAATATAGGATTTCTGGCGTATCTTTGCCGAGCAATTCCGGCAGAAGGACTTCCCTGATCAATTCGTATCCAAACGCAGGGACAGCCAGTGGCTCGCTCTCAGTTTTTTGCTCAGAAGTAGTTATTTCGCTCATGTTCTCCCCTCTTTCTATCACTCTATTATAAACAATTTGCCGCGAAAACATTAAATTAAAAAGTTGTTAAATTTTGCTTGGCATAAGAAATTCTATAAAATTTTTCCATGTTTATACCATACCCGAAACTTTGGTATCCAAAAATTATTGTTCCGGGAAATTTTAATCAGCTGTGTCCTATAGGCAATAGTATTATTTTAATATACTCTTTAACGCGTTGGAATAATTAGAAAGTGGTGTTTTTACAATATCAATATATTTTAAAAATTTTATTTATATAAGCATTTTTATGTATCCGTTTTCTTGACGCTCTATTATGATGGGAGTAAAATGAACATGTCACATAATTGTAAGAAATGCTTATTTTTTTGATGTTGGGTTGAATCAATCTGTTAGGTTAATAGAGATGGGGAGAGAAGCCTGAACATCACGGTCAAATTTCAAGGGGGGTATACATATGGCAGGTAGACAAGAGTTTTATTGGCGGAGGCTGCATTCTTTGCTGGGTGTCATTCCAGTAGGTCTTTTCCTTATGCAGCACCTTGTAGTCAACCATTTCGCTACTGGGGGAGAAGAATCATTCAATAACGCAGCACATTTTATGGAGCAGTTGCCTTTCAGGTATTTTTTAGAAATTTTCATTATCTTCTTACCATTATTATTCCATGCAATTTACGGTCTTTATATTGCTTTTACGGCTAAAAACAATATAGGCCAATACAGCCATTTCAGAAACTGGATGTTCATGCTTCAGCGTGTGTCTGGTGTAATCACTTTGATTTTCGTAGCTTGGCATGTATGGGAAACACGTATTGCAGCAGCATTTGGTGCAGAAGTTAACTTCCAGATGATGGAGACAATCCTTTCATCTCCTTTCATGCTTTGGTTCTATCTAATTGGTGTCATCTCGACAACTTTCCACTTTGCGAACGGATTATGGTCATTCTTCGTAAGCTGGGGAATCACTGTAACACCACGTTCACAAGTGATTTCCACTTATGTCACTATCGGGGTTTTCATTGCGCTTTCCATCGTAGGTGTACGCGCAATCCTGGCATTCGTATAAAACCTTTTCTAGGACTATATGCTGAAAAAGATTTACTTTTGATCGGATATGAAAGACAGACATGGATTTAAGGGAGTGAGTCACGATGAGTAAAGGTAAGGTGATCGTAGTCGGCGGCGGTTTGGCTGGCTTAATGGCTACAATAAAAGTTGCAGAAACAGGAACTCCTGTTGAACTGTTTTCTCTTGTGCCGGTAAAACGTTCCCACTCTGTATGTGCACAGGGCGGAATCAACGGTGCAGTAAATACTAAAGGTGAAGGTGACTCTCCATGGGAGCACTTTGATGATACAGTATACGGTGGTGACTTCCTTGCGAACCAGCCTCCGGTTAAGGCTATGGCTGAAGCAGCGCCTGGTATCATCCACCTTCTTGACCGTATGGGAGTTATGTTCAATCGTACGCCGGAAGGCTTGCTAGATTTCCGCCGCTTTGGTGGTACTCAGCACCACCGTACAGCATTCGCTGGTGCGACGACTGGTCAGCAGCTTCTATACGCTTTGGATGAGCAGGTACGCCGTCATGAAGTGGCTGGATTGGTCACAAAGTACGAAGGATGGGAATTCCTTGGTATAATCAAGGACGAAGATGGTGTGTGCCGCGGAGTCGTAGCACAGAACCTGACTTCAATGGAAATCAAATCATTTGCTGCTGATGCTGTCATCATGGCAACGGGTGGTCCTGGTATCATTTTCGGTAAAACAACGAACTCAGTTATCAATACGGGTTCTGCTGCTGCGATCGTATACCAGCAGGGCGGATATTACGCAAACGGTGAATTCATCCAGATCCACCCTACAGCAATCCCAGGGGATGACAAACTCCGCCTGATGAGTGAATCTGCCCGTGGTGAAGGTGGACGAGTTTGGACTTATAAAGATGGCAAGCCGTGGTACTTCCTTGAAGAAAAGTATCCTGCATATGGAAATCTTGTTCCTCGTGACATCGCTACACGTGAAATCTTCGATGTGTGCGTAAGCCAAAAGCTTGGCATCAACGGCGAGAACATGGTTTATCTTGATCTTTCACATAAGGACCCTAAAGAGCTTGATATCAAGCTTGGCGGTATCATCGAAATCTATGAGAAATTCATGGGCGATGACCCAAGAAAAGTTCCTATGAAAATATTCCCTGCAGTTCACTATTCTATGGGCGGACTATGGGTCGACTATGATCAAATGACTAACATTCCAGGCTTGTTTGCTGCAGGTGAGGTTGATTATTCACAGCACGGTGCGAACCGTCTTGGAGCTAACTCACTATTGTCTGCAATCTACGGCGGAATGGTAGCAGGTCCAAACGCGATCCGTTATATCAACGGTCTTGAAAAGAGCTCAGATGCTGTTTCTTCAGCACTATTTGATGATGCTGTTAAGATGGAGCAGGAGAAATGGGATAATGTCATGTCACTAGATGGCACTGAAAACGCATATGTTCTTCACAAAGAGCTTGGCGAATGGATGACTGACAATGTGACTGTTGTTCGCTACAATGATAGACTTCTGCAAACAGACGAGAAGATCGTTGAGTTGATGGAGCGTTACAAGAATATCAATATCAACGATACGGCGAAATGGAGCAACCAGGGTGCTGTGTTCACACGCCAGCTTCAAAACATGCTTCAGCTTGCACGTGTTATCACAATTGGTGCATATAACCGTAATGAAAGCCGTGGGGCTCACTATAAACCAGAATTCCCAGATCGTAATGATGAGGACTTCTTGAAAACAACAATGGCGAAGTTTGTTGATGCAAACTCTGCGCCAGCTTTCCACTATGAAGAAGTTGATACTTCATTAATCCAACCGCGTAAGCGCGATTACTCTAAGAAGAAGGGGGAGTAATAAAGTATGTCAGATAAAAAAACTGTCCGTTTTATCATCAGTCGTCAGGATACTCCTGATTCAGCCCCTTATCAGGAAGAGTTTGAACTAGATTACCGTCCAAATATGAACGTCATTTCCGCGCTAATGGAAATTCGCCGTAATCCTGTAAATACAAAAGGTGAAGCGACTACTCCAATTGCTTGGGATATGAACTGTCTTGAAGAGGTTTGTGGTGCATGTTCAATGGTCATCAATGGACGCCCGCGCCAGTCATGCTCAGCGCTCGTTGACCAGCTGGAACAGCCAATCAGGCTTGAGCCGATGAGAACATTCCCGGTTGTCCGTGACCTTCAGGTTGACCGCAGCCGCATGTTCGATTCTTTGAAGCGTGTTAAAGCATGGGTGCCAATCGATGGTACTTACGATCTTGGACCTGGTCCACGTATGCCGGAGAAAAAGCGTCAGTGGGCTTATGAACTTTCCAAGTGTATGACATGTGGTGTCTGCCTGGAGGCTTGCCCTAACGTAAACGACAAGTCAGATTTCATCGGACCACAGCCATTATCACAGGTTCGTCTTTTCAATGCCCATCCAACAGGTGCTTTGAACAAAGGCGAGCGTCTTGAAACAATCATGGGAGACGGCGGACTCGCAAACTGCGGTAACTCACAGAACTGTGTCCAGTCTTGCCCTAAAGGCATTCCATTGACAACTTCAATCGCAGCCTTGAACCGTGATACAACACTGCAAGCATTCAAAAACTTCTTCGGAAGCGATCAAGTATAGAAAAGCGAAAGCGCCTTGTCCAGCCCCGAAAAGCGCTGCCCGACTAGAACGCCACGTCCTGTGGCTGTCGGGTCTGCACTTCCTGTGCCTTAGAGCGCCGTCCGGTGAAGTCGTTCTTTGACTTCATTGGGCGGACCAAAGCGACTCGAGGGGCTAGGCGCTGGAGCTGGACACTAATCTGAGTGTTTAAAGTTTATACTTAATTTTACACATGCAGCCTCCTTTTCTTTTCGAAAGGGAGGTTTTTTCTTTTACGGCTAAAATAGTACTTTTTTAGAGGGTGGTTCCCTTGGTATACTTTACTAAAGGCATAAATGGGAGCGGTATATGAAACTTGCAAAGATATTGGCGATTGGGATTGTTGTTAGTGGTGTAGTTATCCTGGGGATTGGATTGTTTCAGTTATGGGACATTAAACGACAGGAGCAGATTTCCCTTGAGGCAGCAAAAGAATTGGTCGAGGAAAATAAACCGAAGGTAAAAAAGGAAGAATTCAAGCCTGAGACAGGAGAGGCTTCTGGATTGCTGGTGATTCCAAAAATTAATGCGGAATTGGCAATAGTCGAAGGAACGGATGCTGACGACCTTGAAAAAGGAGTTGGCCACTATAAAGGCTCATTCTACCCTGAGGAAAACGGACAAATTGTCCTCTCAGGCCATCGTGATACAGTCTTTCGCAAGGCAGGGGATTTGGTAATAGGCGATCAATTGACGATGAAAATGCCTTATGGAGATTATACATACGAGATAACCGGCACAAAAATTGTCAGTGCAGATGATACCAGTATCATTACCCTCCAAAATTCCGAAGAAGAGCTCGTTTTAACAACATGCTATCCATTCAGTTATGTAGGTGATGCGCCCGAGCGTTATATTATTTATGCGAAAAGGACATCGGATGATCATTGAATCAAAAATACTATGTAAAGTGAGCCAGGACCAATAGTCCTGGCTTGCTTTCTTTTTATCTAGTAAATAAGTTCGCCTCTCGAGAAAACGTTTTCATACTATAGATTCATTTTTCAGTATTTAACAAAAAACTTACATTCACTTCATGAAAAGGCGTAATTATCCATGTTATATTTCACTTGGCGGAATACTATAAATTCCGACAAATTTTTAGGAGGAATATATATGGGGAATATAAAGCGTAAAACTTTTTCCTGGCTGACAGCAGTTATTTTACTAGTAAGCTATGCGATACCGTTTTCTGGTCAAGCATCCGCTGAAACCGTTATGACTGTCCAGCAGGCAATCGAGAATAACAATGGAACAGGTACAGTGGAAGGATACATAGTAGGGCATGCAAAAGGTACCAATTCATATAATTATGAAGCACCATTCAAAGATAATTATAATTTTTTGATGGCAGATACTGCTGGTGAAACAGATCCTTCAAAGATATTGCCAGTTCAAATAAGTCCTTCTTATAGAGACGCATTTGGCTTACAAACCAATCCAGATATTGTTGGGAAAAAGGTACGGGTTACAGGATCGCTGACTGCCTATTTTACTGTCCCAGGGTTAAAATCCCCATCGGCTATGGTGTTCGCTGACGGCAGCGGCGGAGAGCCAGGTGAACCTGGTGAACCAGAACCACCAGCAGTAACTGGATTGAAAATCCATGATATCCAGGGTGAAGGCCATGCTTCTCCATACAAGGATCAGCAGGTTGCTCAAGTTGCGGGTATTGTAACAAAAGTTGAAGGAAACAATGCTTTCTTCATGCAGGATCCTGAAGATGATGGCAATCCCAATACATCTGAGGCTATCTATGTATATAAAAGGGCTCACGGACTTGCTGAAGGTGACCAAGTCGAAGTCGATGGCCTTGTGAAAGAGTGGGTATTGGATGGTTACAGTGAAAAGCTGCAGACCGACCTTGCAATGACTGAAATCAATGCTACTGAAGTGACAAAACTTGCTTCAGGCGTCGTGCTTCCTGAACCGGTTGTCATTGGTCAGGACCGTATTGCTCCAAGCCAGGTAATAGACAATGACCAATTTGGTGTATTTGATCCTGCAGAGGATGGCATCGATTTTTATGAAAGCCTTGAAGGAATGAGAATCGGAGTAGAAAGCCCACAGGTAATTGGACCTCAAAAGTATGGCGAAGTACCGGTTATCGCCAATAAGGTGGAAGGGAAAGTATACAGCCCGCAAGGCGGAATTCTGCTGACTGAGGAAAGCTCTAACCCTGAAAGAATGTTCCTGCTTATTGATCGTGATTTTGTAGCAAAAGCAGGCGACCATTTTAACGGCCTGGTTACTGGTGTTGTTAGCTACGGCTTCTCCAACTATAAAATCCTCGTTGACCAGGAAACTCTTCCTGAGTTGGTTGAGAGTGAATTGATCGAGGATTATGTCACTTTTGAACAAAAAGAGAATAAACTAACGATTGCCAATTATAATATTGAAAATTTTTCTGCTGAAACTAATCAATCCAAGACTGCTAGAATTGCAGGTTCAATCATCAATAACTTAAAGACCCCTGATATTGTTGGTCTGGTAGAGGTACAGGATAATGATGGCCAGACTGCCAGCGGCTCTGCAGATGCATCACAAAGCTACCAGGCTTTGATTGATGAAATTATTGCACAAGGCGGACCTGCATACAGCTGGACCGACATCGCTCCTGAGTACAATCAGGATGGTGGTGCGCCTGGAGGTAATATCCGGGTTGGGTATTTATATAATCCTGAACGAGTGCAGCTTAAAGAAGCTCCGAAAGGAACAGCTACAGACGCTGTTGCCTATGAAAACGGCGACCTAACCTTGAATCCAGGAAGAATTGATCCACAGAATCCTATTTTCGAAGATACTAGAAAGCCATTGGCTGCAGAGTTTGTGTTCAAAGGACAGGAAGTAATTGTCATTGCCAATCATTTTAACTCAAAGGGTGGAGATGATCCTTTATTCGGGGTTACCCAGCCACCAGTACTCGATAGCCAAGTGCAAAGAATTGAGATTGCAAAATTGCTCAATGAATTTATTGCAGGCATACATGCAGAAGATCCAAAGGCAAATGTTGTTGTTCTAGGTGATTTGAATGACTTCGAATTTTCCAAGCCAATTGAGGCTCTGAAAAACGGCCAATTGACTAATATGGTTGAGACTTTGCCAGAAGGCGAGAGGTTCACTTACAACTACCAGGGGAATTCACAGGTGTTGGATCATATCCTTGTATCTAATCATCTCGCTGATCAAACAGAGGCTGATATTATCAATATCAACTCCTTGTATATGGAAGAGCATGGACGAGCAAGTGACCATGATCCTGTAATGGTGCAAATTCATTTGAATAATGGGCAAAGACAGTGTCCGGATTCAAGTGGCAACGGACCAGAAAAGCAGAATGAAGATAACGGAAAGCATCTAGGGCACGATAAAAAAGGTAAAGCTTGTGGCTATGACAAGGCTAGCTGAATCAAAAGGAGGGATTGGAAATTTCCAATCCCTCTTTTTTGTTTCCAAAGAGACTAAAAATATTTATAATAAAGAAAAGAATGAATGTTCATTCAGTTTACGGGAGGTTTCAACATGAAGAAGATGGAATACATTAATGAGATTGTAAGCTGGGAAGAGGAGTTTGAATTTTTTTACCAGGTGAAGGTTCGGTTTTCGGAAACAGATATGTTTGGGCACTTAAATAACACTGTCCCGTTTACATATTTCGAACAGGCGAGGATTGAGTATTTTAAGAGCCAGGGGTTCATGCAGGATTGGGTCAAACCAGAGAATGAGACGATTCCGGTCGTTGCCGATCTGCAATGTGATTATTTAAGCCAGATCTTTTTTGATGAGGACCTGAAAATTTATGTCAAAGCCAATTCAATTGGAAATTCATCGGTTAATCTTCACTACATGGTCAAAAAAGCAGATGGCTCGATATGCCTGACTGGAAGGGGAACGATCGTTCAAATTTCCAAGAGGACAGGCAAGGGTGTATCCTGGACAGAGGATATGAGGCACTTGTTTTCAGAAAGCAAGAAATCCGCTGTTAAATAAGTTTTGTGTTAATTAATAAGGCTCTTTTCTCAAACTTTGTTGCTATTGAATACAAAATTTAAGTGAATCACCACATTCCTTCGTAAAGTTGACGCTTCTTATGATAAAAGAGCATGCAAACTTAATACCGACCTGCAAAATGGGTATATATTACGTTAAAATCGGCTTTAGGATTTTAACAACAATCTTTACGAAAACGGCCATAAATAAAAATTGGCATGAAGTCCCTTAAATATTGTCACTACAATTCTTTCCTTCACATATGATATTTTGACTAAATTTATACCCACCCCGCAGTTCACAGCTGGCGAAGGCAAGGAGGGTTACAATACTTGAAGGAAAATGAATATACTCACAAGCCATTACTCACTAAACGCGAAAGAGAAGTTTTCGAACTGTTAGTACAAGACAAAACAACAAAAGAGATCGCTAGTGAATTATTTATCAGCGAAAAAACGGTTCGGAACCATATTTCAAACGCCATGCAAAAGCTTGGTGTAAAGGGGCGTTCCCAAGCTGTTGTAGAGCTCCTGCGTATGGGAGAGCTAGAACTTTAATCAAGACCGGCCAACCTTGATGGGAGGCCGGTTAAGATGTTTATAGGGGTAAAACAGGCTGTAATCGGAATTCTGTCTTGAAATTTGCTCGAAAAAAGTAGAAAATAAGGACAATAGTAAAAATCATCTCTGCTTGGATAACAAGTTTTATGGATAAAGGAAATAGATTTTTAGGAGTTGTTACGGATGAAACTTGAAGGGGTAGAAAAAAATCAGGGACTCGAGACGGTTGCTGATATCGAAAAGGATCTACGGTACATATCTGGGATCATAAAGCAGAAGGGACGCGAACTCCTCAGCAATTACACAATCACTCCTCCCCAGTTCATTGCACTGCAATGGCTATTCGAGGATGGGGATATGACGATCGGGGAACTGTCGAATAAAATGTTCCTGGCATGCAGCACCACCACGGATCTTGTTGACAGGATGGAGAAAAATGAACTTGTTGTAAGAGTAAAGGATCCTAATGACAGGCGTGTTGTTCGCATCCATCTGCTGGATGAAGGTGAAAGGATCATCGATGAAGTGATCAAAAAACGCCAATTGTACCTTCAAGAGGTATTGAAGGATTTTTCAGGTGAGGAAATATTATCCCTTAAAGAGGGCTTAACGAAATTACATCAAGAAATGCGTGGAGAATGAGGCGAGTTTTTTGGATCGACCAATCGGAATCATTGATTCAGGAGTAGGCGGGCTAACCGTTGCCAAGGAAGTCATGAGACAGCTTCCATATGAACAGATCATCTATGTCGGTGATACGGCCCGTTGTCCATACGGGCCTCGCCCTGTTGAGGAAGTGAAAAGATTTACCTGGCAAATGACCCGTTTCCTCCTGGAAAAGAATATTAAAATGCTTGTCATCGCGTGCAATACAGCGACCGCGGTGGTCCTTGACGAAATAAGGAATGAACTATCGATTCCTGTGTTAGGCGTCATTCAGCCAGGTGCGAGGACAGCAATCAAGGTTACGGACAATTATAAAATTGGCATTATCGGAACTGAAGGCACTGTAAAAAGCCGAGCGTACGAGCATGCGCTGAAATCCATCAACCGTAAGACTGCCATTGAAGCACTCGCTTGCCCTAAATTCGTGCCGCTTGTAGAAAGTGGTGAATACGATGGACGGGTCGCAAAAAAAGTGGTCACTGAAACCCTGCAACCATTACAGGGGAAGGGACTTGATACATTGATCCTGGGCTGCACCCACTATCCTTTGCTCGAGCCGCTCATTAAGGAAGTCATGGGTCCTGAGGTCAAGGTGATCAGTTCAGGCGAAGAAACAGCCAGAGAGGTAAGCACGATCCTCGGCCATAACGACATGTTTGCTGACAGGGAAGAGCTTCCGGAGCATTCCTATTACATGACAGGCTCCAGAACGATTTTTTCCTCCATAGCATCCCAGTGGCTGGAAAGGCCGATAGAAAACGTTGAGAAAATTAAATTAGGTTAAATATGGCTTCCGGAGACGGAGGTCTTTTTTGATTGAATAAGAAAGTATAAAATTTTCACTTCGAGAATTGTCTAGCTCCAGCGCCTAGCCCCTCGAGACGCTTCGGTCCTGCCAATGAAGTCAAAGAACGACTTCACTGTCAGGCCCTCCAGCGCTTGTCGGGGCTGACCAAGGCGCTTGCGCTTTTCTTATTTTGTTTCATTCTATATTTATTTGGTCAAAAATCTTCTCAAAGGCGGTCTAAAATATCCAAAGGCTCGTATACATATTAGTACAAACTGTCTTTGGAGGGATTTATATGTCAAAAAATAAAAAGGCTGTGGTCGTAACAGCTGCTACATTGGCAACTACGGTATTCCTATCTGGCTGTGGACTGTTCGGGGGCGAGGAAAAGAAGAAGATCGATCCTCCCCAGGATGTTACTTTCATGGAAGATGGGGAGGCGCTTGATGAAGATGTTTCTACAGAAACAAATGAGGATGGAAAAGAAGCAGTTGAGACTTCCATTCAGACAGAACTTTATTTGATCGATAAAAATGGATATGTCGTTTCACAGACGATGGGTCTACCGAAAAAAGAGGGTGTAGCCCAGCAGGCGCTGGAATACCTTGTTGCGAATGGGCCTGTTGAGCAAATGCTTCCAAATGGCTTCAGGGCCGTCCTTCCAGCAGATACACAAATGACAGTGAACATCAAGGACGGAACAGCAACAGTAGACTTTTCAAAAGAATTTGCAACCTATAAAAAAGAGGATGAGAAAAAGATTCTTCAGGCTGTGACATGGACGCTTACACAATTTGATACAGTTGATGAAGTTAAGCTTCAGATGAATGGCACTCCTCTTGAGGCAATGCCTGTAGGCGGTACTCCTATTGGAGGAGAGTTAAGCCGTGCGGATGGCATCAACGTCGACAACTCCGATGTCGTTGATATCACAAATACTAAAGCAGTCACTGTTTATTATATTGGCGGTGAGGAAGGCGCATATTATTATGTTCCTGTAACAAAACGCGTCAGCAATGATGTGAAGGATAACATTACCGCAATTGTGAACGAGCTCGTTGAAGGGCCAGCATATGCATCCAATCTTCTGTCGGATTTCCAGTCGGGTGTAAAGCTGCTTGATGCGCCTAAGTTTGAGGAAGGTAAGGTAACATTGAACTTCAATGAATCCATCTACGGAAGCTTTGAAGAAAAAATGGTATCTGAACACCTGTTAAATTCACTTGTACTGTCCCTGACAGAACAGAATGGTGTTGAGAGTGTGGCCCTTACTGTGAATGGGAAGGCAGATGTGCTGACAGAAACGGGAGAAAAACTGGCTGAGCCGGTTACAAGGCCTGAAAAAGTAAACACAGGTAGTTTTTAATAGCCAGATTTTGATATACTAAATAAAGACATTCAAAGAGGCAGGCGTATTCCCTGCCTCTTATTTATTGTTTTTCCAGGCAGGCTGTCTGCCTTTTATCATGCTAAGGAGGGCTTTTAAATGCGATTTGATGGGCGTGAACCCTTGCAATTAAGACCAATACATATTGAAACTGATTACCTGAAACATCCAGAAGGCTCTGTGCTGATCTCTGTTGGAGATACGAAGGTGATATGTACTGCCAGCATCGAGGACCGCGTTCCTCCATTCATGAGAGGCGTAGGAAAAGGATGGATTACGGCAGAATACTCTATGCTGCCACGCGCTACTGAACAGCGGAATATTCGTGAGGCGGCAAAAGGCAAGATTACCGGAAGGACGATGGAAATCCAGCGTTTGATCGGCAGAGCGCTGCGCGCAGTCGTTAATCTGGAGGCTATAGGCGAGCGTACTGTTTGGGTCGATTGTGATGTCATCCAGGCAGATGGCGGCACACGTACTGCTTCAATCACCGGAGCTTATGTTGCGATGGCTATGGCTCTTGAGAAGCTGAGCAAGCAAAAGAAACTGTCTGCTTTTCCAGTGACAGACTTTCTTGCTGCGACGAGTGTCGGGATCTTGAAGAATGGCGAGGCTGTTGTTGATTTGAACTATGTCGAGGATTCTGCTGCCAATGTCGACATGAATGTTGTCATGACAGGCAATGGAGAATTCGTTGAACTGCAAGGTACTGGAGAAGAAGCTACTTTTTCATACAGCCAGCTGCAGGAGCTTTTAAAGGCAGCACAAGATGGAATTACGGAACTCTTCGAAAAACAGAAGGAAGCACTAGGGGAAGAATTGACTGCCAAAATTGAGGGCGGAAAAAAGAAATAGGGGAGATCTCAAAGATGGAATCAGTCATAATCGCGACAAAAAACATAGGAAAAGCTAAGGAATTCGAGAAGCTTTTTTTGCCAAAAGGGTTGGCGGTAAAAACATTGCTCGATTATCCAGAAATTGAAGATGTAGAAGAAACAGGGACAACTTTTGAGGAGAACGCTATCTTAAAAGCTGAAACAATCGCTAATAATCTTGGAGTCAGAGTAATTGCAGATGATTCAGGACTCGAAATCGACGCATTGGAAGGCCGACCAGGTGTTTATTCGGCACGTTACGCAGGATCTGAAAAAAATGATGAAAACAACATCGACAAAGTTCTCGAGGAACTTCAAGGTGTGCCAGAAAGTGAACGCACCGCAAGATTTTGCTGTGCGCTCGCAATGGCAGAGCCAGGCAAGGAGACATTGACTGTATTCGGGACATGTGAAGGAAGAATCCTGAATGAACGGCGCGGTACCAATGGTTTTGGCTATGATCCGATTTTCTTCGTAGAAACAGAAGGAAAAACTATGGCAGAATTGGCCTCAGACGAAAAAAACAAAATCAGCCACCGGGCCAACGCGATCAGAAAACTGGATGACCTCCTGAAAGAGCGTGAGGATAACCATGAGTAAGGTGCTGATTGTCAGTGACAGCCACGGGTCAACAGAGGTACTTGAGGGAATTGAGAACCTGCATGGAAATGATGTGGACTTGATGATCCATTGTGGTGACTCAGAGCTTTCTGAAAGCGATGCTGCTATTGTGAATTTCAGTTCGGTTAAAGGGAATTGCGACTTTTATGGCAATTTTCCTGATGATGAAACCCATGACGTAAATGGTGTGAAAATCTTTGTGACGCATGGGCATCTCTACTCAGTAAAGTCTACTCTCGTAAATTTATACTATAAGGCGAAAGAATTACATGCTGACATCGTATGCTTTGGACATTCACATTTGCTAGGAGCAGAAATGGTTGATGATGTATTGTTCATCAATCCCGGAAGCATCAGACATCCACGCGGCAGGACTGAAAAGAGCTATGCCATCCTTGAGCTGGAAAACGACAAAGCTATATTGCGGATTTATGATTATGGCAATGGAGAGTTGCCTGAGTTAAGGCAGGAGTTTTCACTTCACAAAACGAGTTGAAACTACTATAATGATTTTCTGAGGGGAATCAGCAGGTTTCCCTCAGAAAAAAGTTATGATTTATTATTGACATTTAGTTGTTTGGCTAATATAATAAATCTTGTCTTTAAAAAACAACCAAGTCCCAGTAGCTCAGTTGGATAGAGCATACGCCTTCTAAGCGTACGGTCGGGAGTTCGAATCTCTCCTGGGACGCCATTTAAACTACATACTTTAACTCACCTTTTTGAAAGGTGAGTTTTTTTTATGTCCTCTCGTTCCTACCCGCTAGAAAACTGAAGTCCAATAAAAAAATTTTATTTTTTACAAATGTGAATATATCAACAATGTAAGCGGATACAAATTAACTAACTAATCTAAATTATCAAATAATTTAGAAAAAGGGTGTTGACGAGTGTGAAAATTGGGCGTAAGATAATCCTCAAATAAAAAAAACAAGTTGAATGCATCTAAAGTGAACGAGGATTTTATATTAATTTTTTGATAATGTAAAACTGTATTTTTTTAACCTGTGAATTTAATAATTTAAAGCGTCTATTTGTTAAAGGAGTGTTTATTGTGCCCGATCAGTGGATCTACTTAAACGGTGAATTTGTCACCAAGGAAAATGCTAAGGTTTCGGTATATGATCATGGATTTCTATACGGAGACGGTATTTTTGAAGGGATACGGGTATACAGCGGCAATATTTTCAGGATGGAAGAACATATGGACCGACTTTACCGGTCAGCTAAGTCCATCATGCTGAACATGCCACACTCTAAGGAGGAGTTCACCGGCCTGGTTGTTGAAACAGTGGAACGGAATCAACTCAGAGATGCTTATATCCGCATTGTCGTTTCCAGAGGTGTCGGGGACCTGGGGCTGGATCCCTATAAGTGCCCGAAAGTGAATGTCGTCATCATTGTTGAGCCGCTCTCTATTTTTCCAAGAGAATTATATGAACGCGGACTGGAAATTGTCACTGTTGCGACCAGAAGAAATCGTCCGGATGTATTAAGTCCAAAAGTAAAATCACTAAATTATTTAAATAATGTCCTAGTAAAAATCGAAGCACATCTGGCAAATGTAAGTGAGGCGCTCATGCTTAATGACCAGGGCTATGTTGCCGAAGGGTCAGCGGATAATATTTTTATCGTCAGGGGAAATGAATTCCTCACACCGCCAGGATATGTTGGAGCACTTGAAGGAATCACCAGAAATGCGGTAATTGAAATCGCGAAAAATCTTGGGTATGAGGTCAAGGAGGAACCATTTACCCGCCATGATGTATACACAGCTGATGAAGTATTCCTTACCGGGACAGCAGCAGAAGTAATCGCAGTTGTTAAAGTGGATGGAAGAGTCATCGGCGATGGAGTACCGGGACAGCATACACAAAATATCCTGCGTGAATTCAGGGCGAAAGTCGTTGCAGATGGGGTTCAGGTCTATTCAGAAAAAGCTCACCAAGTCAGTTAACAAGGCTCTTATATTGTCACTTTCAATACCAAAATTGAATAAGGTAAAAGCGAGGACAGGGACAAGTAATTTAATGCGATCAGCATGCACAGAGAGCCGGGGTTGCTGGAAACCGGTGATGCCGCATAAAATGAACTCACCCTGGAGCGCCAGTTTGAAAGGATCCTAGTAATACTGGTCGAGTGCACGGCACTTGTTATCAAAACCGGCAGCAGAAGCTGTCACGAGTGCACGCATCAAGCGTGAATAAGGGTGGTACCGTGGAAAAGGAGATAAAGCCTATTCCATCCCTTTGCCTGGGCAACCTTAGGCATATGGAGATGGATGGGCTTTTTTATTTTGAAAAAAGAAGTGAGTTCATAATGGGAGGTTCGATAAATGGAAGCTGCCTTGAAGGAAACAAAGGCTAAAACGAGTGAAGTAAGCGGAGCGGATTTACTGCTTAAGGCACTGGAAAAGGAAAATGTCGAAGTCATTTTTGGCTACCCAGGAGGAGCTGTCCTTCCGATTTACGACAAACTCTATGATTCTAAAATTCTTCATGTGCTGCCAAGGCATGAACAGGGAGGAATCCATGCAGCGGAAGGATATGCGAGAGTCAGTGGGAAACCAGGCGTGGTAATCGCTACATCTGGACCGGGAGCGACCAATATCATCACCGGCATTGCGGATGCGATGATGGACTCTTTGCCGCTGGTTGTCTTCACAGGCCAAGTCGCGACAGGGGTGATCGGTACAGATGCCTTCCAGGAAGCCGACATTCTTGGCATCACTACTCCTATTACGAAGTACAACTATCAGATCAGGGACATAAAAGACATCCCGCGAATTATCAAGGAAGCATTTTATATTGCGACAAGCGGTAGGCCTGGTCCAGTCGTCATCGATTTCCCAAAAGACCTGGCAGCGGGTATATCGGCAGAACCAGCTGAGGAGGAAATCCACCTTCCTGGTTACCAGCCAACTATGGAGCCGAATTTCCTTCAGGTAAGAAAACTGTCCGAAGCAATAAGCAGGGCAAAAAGGCCGGTCATTCTTGCTGGGGCAGGTGTCCTCCACGCGAAGGCGTCGAGCCTGTTAAAAGAATACGCAGAACAGCAGAACCTTCATGTTGTCCACACATTATTGGGATTGGGAGGCTTTCCGGCCAATCATGAACTGTTCCTTGGAATGGCTGGGATGCATGGCTGCTATGCAGCGAACATGGCGCTTTATAATTGTGACCTGCTGATCAATATCGGAGCACGATTTGATGACCGGCTGACTGGAAACTTAAAACATTTCGCCCCAAAAGCAACTGTTGCCCATATAGATATCGACCCGGCTGAAATCGGTAAAAATGTGCCAACGCAAATTCCGGTCGTCGGAGATGCTGGAGAGGCGTTAAGACAATTGCTCAGGCTGGGAGCAAGTCCACCTCAACAGGAAGAATGGAAAGAAACACTCGCAGCCTGGAAGAAGGACTTTCCTTATCATTACGAAAACAGCGAGGTGCTAAAACCACAAAAGGTAATGGAGCTCCTATATGAAAAAACGGCGGGTGAAGCAATTGTCGTGACCGATGTCGGCCAGCATCAAATGTGGGCGGCACAATATTATCAACTCCAGCAGGCTGATCGATGGGTGACCTCAGGAGGACTCGGAACAATGGGATTTGGACTTCCTGCAAGCATTGGAGCACAGCTGGCAGATCCGACAGCATGCGTTGTGGCCGTTCTCGGAGATGGAGGCTTCCAGATGTCAACGCAGGAGTTGGCGGTCATCGCAGAGTTTAAGCTGCCGATCAAAATAGCGATTCTCAATAACAAAGCGCTTGGAATGGTCAGACAATGGCAGGAGATTTTTTACAAAGAAAGATATTCCCACAGTAAAAACCCGGTCCAGCCATCTTTTGTAAAACTGGCCGAGGCCTATGGTATCAAAGGGTTTGAAATCAACTCCGAAGCAGAAGCGCATGTGGTCCTGAATGAGGTCCTGCATGACAAGGAGCCAGTGCTGCTCGATTTCAGGGTCGATGGTGCCGAAAATGTCTACCCGATGATCGCGCCTGGGAAAGGAATCCACGAAATGGTGGGAGTGAAGAAATGAAAAGAATTATAACGATGACGGTTTTGAACCGGCCGGGAGTACTTAACAGAATCACGAATTTATTTTCGAAGAGGAACTACAATATTGAAAGCATCTCGGTAGGCCTGACCGAGCAAGAGGGAGTTTCGCGGATTACCTGTGTTGTCCATGTGGAGAATGACGGAATGGTCGAACAAATGACGAAACAGCTCAATAAGCAGATTGATGTCCTTAAAGTGGCGGATATCAGTGACCAGGCGATTGTCGCTCGGGAGCTTATTCTCATGAAGGTGCCCGTCCTTCCCCACAATAGGGCAGAGATTTATTCGATCATTGAGCCATTCCGAGCATCGGTGATTGACGTCAGCAAGGATAGCATCATCATCCAATTGACAGGCGAAACGGAAAAAATTGAGGCGTTTATTGATTTGATTAAACCATATGGAATCAGAGAATTGGCTCGTACCGGAACGACAGCATTCCCAAGGGGGAACCAGCGTACCGGCCAGCAAAAATCGTTTTCATTTGTGTAAGTTAAACTAAATTTCCATTCAGAAAGGGAGAGAAAATATGGCGAAAATGTACTATAACGGAGATGCAAATGAGGCTTATTTTAACGGAAAGAGAGTGGCAGTTGTGGGGTACGGCTCACAGGGCCATGCGCACGCGCAGAATCTCCGGGACAGCGGGGTTGAGGTTGTCGTTGGTTTAAGGCAAGGGAAGTCATGGGAGAAAGCGGAACAGGATGGCTTTGAGGTTAAAACAGTTGCAGAAGCTGTAGCGGCATCCGATGTAGTTATGATTCTTTTGCCTGATGAGCGGCAGACCGCTGTGTACAAAAATGAGATTGAACCACAACTGACAGGCCAGGCGCTCATGTTCGCCCACGGCTTTAACGTTCATTTTAACCAGATTGTCCCGCCGGAAAGCTGTGATGTCTTGCTTGTTGCACCAAAGGGGCCGGGCCATTTGGTCAGAAGGACTTATCAAGAAGGAGCAGGAGTGCCAGCACTGTTCGCAATCCATCAGGATGTGTCAGGGACGGCAAGAGACCTTGCGCTGGCATACGCGAAAGCGATTGGCGCGTTGAGAGCGGGAGCGCTTGAAACAACCTTCAAAGAAGAAACCGAAACGGATCTATTCGGAGAACAGGCTGTGTTATGCGGCGGGCTGACCTCGCTCGTGAAAGCAGGCTTCGAAACACTCGTCGAGGCTGGCTATCAGCCTGAACTGGCTTATTTCGAAACGATGCATGAGCTGAAGCTGATCGTGGACCTGATGTATGAAGGCGGACTCGAAGGAATGCGCTATTCGATTTCTGACACTGCTCAATGGGGCGACTTTGTCAGCGGGCCAAGAGTGGTAAATGACCAGGTTAAAGAGGAAATGAAAAGAATCCTGACCGACATCCAGGAAGGCACTTTCGCCAAAGGCTGGATTGCGGAAAATGAAAACAACAGACCGGTCTTCAATAGCATCAATGAAAAAGAAAACACCCACCAGATCGAAGAAGTGGGGAGAGAACTGAGAAAGATGATGCCGTTTGTCAACAAACAAAAGCAGAGAGAAGTGGCTGCCAGTGCGAAGAATTAAAATATTTGATACGACTTTGAGGGATGGGGAGCAGTCAGCAGGAGTCAATCTTAATTTTTCCGAAAAGCTGGAGATTGCCAGGCAATTAGAGAGGCTGAATGTTGACATAATTGAAGCTGGGTTCCCAGCCGCATCTAAAGGCGACTTTGCATCAGTAGCCGAAATTGCGCGACAGATTAAAGGGTGTTCGGTTACAGGGCTGGCGAGATCGGTTTTATCAGATATCGATGCAGCATGGGAGGCATTGAGACATGGCGCAGAGCCGAGGCTTCACCTGTTCATCGCCACCTCACCAATCCACAGGGTCCACAAGTTAAAGCAGACAAAAGAAGAAGTTATTGAGACGGCGGTAAAAACCGTGAAATATGCGGCAGCCAAGTTCCCTGTCATTCAATGGTCTGCAGAGGATGCCTGTCGGACCGAGCTGGATTTCCTTGCTGAAATCGTAGAAGAGGTTATTAAAGCCGGTGCAAAGGTCATCAATATTCCTGACACTGTCGGTTATATTTCGCCGCAGGAGTATGGCCAAATATTCACTTACTTGCGAGAGCATGTTCCTTCTATTGGTAAGGTCGACCTTTCAGCACATTGTCATGATGACCTTGGAATGTCCATCGCCAATTCACTTGCAGCTGTATCTGCAGGCGCCACACAGGTAGAAGGAACGATCAATGGAATAGGTGAGAGGGCAGGAAACGCGGCGCTTGAGGAATTTGCTGTTGCGCTTCATATCCGCAAAGATTTTTACCAGGCGGAAACGGGATTGAACCTTAAGGAGATTAGCAGAACGAGCAGCCTTGTCAGCAAGCTGACTGGTATGGCGGTGCCGGCTAATAAAGCAGTGGTCGGAAGGAATGCTTTTGCCCATGAATCGGGAATCCACCAGGATGGCGTTTTGAAAGAAAAAACTACCTACGAAATCATTTCACCGGAACTTGTTGGACTGCAGAATAACTCGATGGTTCTCGGAAAGCACTCTGGTCGCCACGCATTCCGCAACAGGCTGAGTGAAATTGGGTTGACCGTGCCTGATCAGGACATCAATAAGTTATTCGCCGTTTTCAAGGAATTGGCAGACAGGAAAAAGGAAATGACGGATGATGACCTCGTAGCGATCATCCTGGAAGAGAAGCTGTCAAAAGATCAGCAATATTATCGTCTTGATTCCATTCAGGTTCAATATGGGACCAACCAGGTTCCTACAGCGACAGTTACCCTGTATGGCTGCCAAAATGAAAAGATTCAGGAAGCGTCCACAGGTTCTGGCAGTATTGAAGCTTTATATAATACGCTTGAAAATTGCATGAAAGAAAAAGCAAGCTTGCTAGATTACAGGATTCAATCTGTTGGAGCCGGCAGGGATGCCCTGGCACAGGTATATGTAAAGCTGGATTTTGGCGGCGTCGAGACGAGTGGAAGAGGCCTTGCACAGGATGTCCTTGAGGCTTCAGCAAAAGCCTACCTAAATGCAGTCAATAGAGTTCTATATATGGAAGAAACAAAGAAAGTCGCAGTTAATGGTTAAAAAATATCATTAAGAAATCGGAGGCGAATGTAATGGAAAAAAGGATCGCAATCCTGCCAGGAGATGGCGTAGGCAAAGAAGTAAGCAGGGGGGCGGTTACAATCCTCCAGGCAGTAGCTGAGCTTTTTAACCATAAGTTCCATTTTACTTATGGAGAAATCGGCGGGGCAGCAATCGATGAATTTGGAACCCCGCTCCCGGATCGCACACTCGATCTTTGTAAAGCTAGTGATGCTGTCCTGTTAGGGGCTGTGGGCGGTCCTAAGTGGGATCTGATGCCTGGACATATTCGCCCCGAAAAAGGCTTGTTGAAAATCCGGAAAGAGCTCGGGTTATATGCGAATGTCCGGCCGGTTCAATACTACTCCAGTATTTCCGGGATTTCACCGCTTCGCAAGGAAGTCGTTGAAGGTGTTGACATGGTAGTGGTCAGGGAATTGACCGGCGGGCTTTACTTTGGGAAACCGAGTGAAAGAAGTGTCCAGAAAGGTGAAGTTTCTGTAGTAGATACATTGTTTTACCAGAAAAACGAGATTGAGAGAGTCATCCGCTATGCATTTGAGTTGGCTGCCATGAGAAAAGGCAAGGTCACTTCTGTGGATAAAGCAAATGTTCTGGAATCGAGCCGAATGTGGCGCGAAACAGCAGAAGAGGTGGCGAAGGACTATCCTGATGTTCAACTTAATCATATGCTGGTCGATAATGCGGCGATGCAGCTGATCAAGAACCCGCGCCAGTTCGATGTGCTCGTCACAGAGAATATGTTTGGTGATATTTTAAGTGATGAAGCATCCGTGCTGACCGGCTCGCTTGGCATGCTGCCATCAGCCAGCGTTTCGGCTGCAGGACCATATCTGTATGAGCCTATTCATGGATCTGCACCAGATATTGCTGGAATGAACGCGGCTAATCCAATCGCGATGATCCTTTCAGCTGCGATGATGCTGCGACTGTCCTTTGGCCTTGAAGAAGAAGCTGAGGCAATCGAAAATGCGGTAGAGCAGGTACTGGACGCTGGCAGCAGAACCCGCGACATTGCCTTGTTTGGCACACCGTTCTTAACAACTGAGGGAATGGTTGAGGAAATCAAAGCCGCTCTGCTCGACAATGAAGCGATCCTGAATATCATGAGTGCTTACGCATAAGACCTGAATCTATTTCATCGGACATTTTGAAAATGTCAAAAACGAACACTAAGCCAGGCAGGCGAGATAGAAGTGTTTATAAAAAAGGGGAGGGTACCATTGGGGAAAACAATCATCGAAAAAATTTGGGAGAAGCATGTTGTGCATCGGGAAGAAGGTAAACCAGACCTGGTATATATCGACCTTCATCTTGTCCATGAGGTAACCTCGCCGCAGGCTTTTTCGGGACTTAGGATGAAAAAAAGGTCTGTACGGAGACCGGATTTGACATTTGCGACGATGGACCACAATGTCCCTACGATCAACCGGAATGAAATTAATGATCCTGTTGCGAAAAACCAGATGGATACTTTAAGGGATAATTGCCTTGAATTCGGCATTCCGTTGGCTGATCTGGACAGTCCTGAACAGGGCATTGTCCATGTCATCGGACCTGAACTAGGCTTGACACAGCCAGGAAAGACCATTGTGTGCGGAGACAGTCACACTTCGACGCACGGTGCATTCGGAGCCCTGGCATTCGGTATCGGTACGAGTGAGGTTGAGCATGTCCTTGCCACTCAAACACTCTGGCAGACAAAACCAAAAACTCTGAAAGTCGAGGTGTCTGGCTCTTTGGCACCAGGCGTGAGCGCGAAGGATTTCATTTTGTTCATTATCAGTAAATACGGAGTTAATTTCGGTACTGGTTACGTCATCGAATTTTGCGGTGATGCCATCAGGAAAATGTCGATGGAGGAAAGGATGACAATTTGCAATATGTCAATTGAAGGCGGGGCGAAAGCATCAATTGTTGCTCCTGATGATATAACCTTTGCCTACCTGAATGGAAGAAAATATGTTGCGCAGGGAGACGCCTTCCTCGATAAAATACTTGAATGGCAGCAGCTCTCTTCGGATGAAGATGCAGTGTATGACCATTCCATCGAAATTGAAGGCGATGCCATTTCGCCGATGGTCAGCTGGGGCACGAACCCATCGATGACTGCTCCGGTCACGGACAGAGTGCCTTACCTAAATGAATGTGATACTGATACAGAAAAGAAATCCCTAGAAAGGGCATTATCATACATGGGGCTGGAGGAAGGTCAGCCAATCACAGATATTAATGTAACCAAGGTCTTCATTGGCTCCTGTACGAATTCAAGAATTGAGGATCTCAGGGCAGCCTCCGAGGTGATCAAGGGGAAAAAAGTCGCTCCTGGAGTCGAAGCAATTGTGGTGCCTGGTTCTCAGCAGGTCAAGAAGACTGCCGAAGCAGAAGGCATTGCCCAGGTATTTATAGAAGCGGGATTTGAATGGAGAGAATCCGGCTGCAGCATGTGCCTGAGTATGAATGCAGACATAGTGCCAGCCGGGGAGCATTGTGCTTCCACTTCAAACCGCAACTTTGAGGGCAGACAGGGAGCCGGAGCGCGTACCCATCTAGTAAGCCCTGCAATGGCTGCAGCTGCCGCACTTCATGGGCATTTTGTAGATGTCCGGTCGATCGTTGGTATTACCGTTTATATTCCTTTTTTTACCAAATAAAGGACGAAGGTGCAATTAGTCGGCTTAACGGTGCAATTAATTAAGTTTTCGGCTCAATTAATCGCTTGAATGGTGCAATTATCCGTTTTTACGTGCAAATATCCTCGTTGAGTAAGAGAATAATTTTTCCAGCAAGAAATATAGCTGCAAAAATGACCCGAAACCGGTATATTTCGGGTCATTTCACTACCTATTTGCAGAGTTTGCTTTGGGAAAAATTTATATCACTACCATTTCGCTGAATTTAGTTCTACAAAAATATATTTTCCGTGGAAGGGAGCCTGAAATGTCTAGTTTTACAGAAATGAAGGGAAAAGTCGCAGCGATGGACCGGACAAATGTTGACACAGATCAAATCATTCCAAAGCAATTCCTGAAAAGAATCGAAAAAACAGGTTTTGGGCAGTACTTGTTTTACGACTGGCGCTATAAACCAACTGGAGAGCTGAATGACGACTTTGAGCTCAACGACCCGGTTAACGAGGGAGCAAGTATTTTAATAGCGAATGAAAATTTCGGCTGCGGTTCATCCAGAGAGCATGCGCCATGGGCTTTGCTGGATTACGGATTCAAGGTTTTGATCGCCCCGTCATTTGCTGATATTTTTAAACAGAATTGCCTGAAAAACGGAATCCTTCCTGTTGTACTGCCAGAAAAAGACGTTTCCTATTTGCTAGAGAAAGCAAGCGGGCAGGCATATGAACTGATGGTTTCACTAGAACAGAAGAGAGTTTATGACAACCAGGGATTCGAAGCCAAATTTGATATCACTCCATATTGGTATAATATGCTCCTCAATGGCTGGGATGAAATCGAACTAACCCTTCAGCTCGAAGGAAGTATCAAAGTATTTGAAGAAAAGCATATAGAAAAAATAATCTAATTTGAAAAAATTACGATTGATTCACAGGCCCTGCTTGTGAATCTTTTTGTTTTTTCAGGGATTCGTGCTAAACTTTCTAAAAAAGCTGAACTCATGAAGCAAAAAGCAGAAATCAATAGAGTTTAACTATTAAAAGTAAGGCGGTATGTGTATGAATAAACGGGAATCAAAAAAGGATAAAGTGATCCTGTTTCCCGGTCTGGAAAAGCGTCTGTTGGAAAAGGGCCTGGATTATTTGAAACAGCAAAAGTACAGGGATGCGATTCAATTTCTCGAGCAGGCATTGGAACATGATCCTGAGAATAGTGAAGTATACGTCGGCCTTGTTCTTGCTAATTATGAGGCAGGCAATACCCATCAGGCGAAGGAACTCGTGGCAGAGATGCTGCGGAGCGGGCTGGGTGATTACATACAAGTGATTGACATGTATTTAATGATCCTTGTCCAGTTGAATGAATACAGTGAAGTCGTCACTACTATCGAAGCTCTTCTGGAAGAACGGGAAATTCCTGCAGACAAGCATGAGCATTTCATCACCATGCTTGAATTTGGCAGGCGGATGCTTAATGGCGAAACAGAAGTGGAGCCCATTGAGAGGTTTGAAGAGGAACCTGGAGAGGATGAGCTTAATCTGTTTGACTATAAGAATCCCAATGACCAGGTGATGATTGCTGCGGGCCTCGCTAAGGTAAACATAAGACCTTATATAAAAAAAATAAGGGAGTATGTCGCGTCAGAAGATGGCCATCCTTTCTTAAAAACAATGCTGCTTAATATATTGAAAGAACAAGAGTATGCAGAAGAAACACAAATACATAAATTCGGCTGGACAGAATCGTTCAATCCTGCAAACTTACCGGAGCTGAGGGATTTTATTGAGAACAGTGGCCTGATCAAACTATTAAGCGATGAGATTGAAAGTGACGATCCTGTTTTATTCGAAAACGTCCAAAGGTTGGTCGAGCGTTATTTCTTTCTGATCTACCCATTTAAACTGCCAATCGGGCAGGTTTCGGCCTGGGCTGCTGCCTGCCATTTCATCGCTAATGAGTATTATGGATTTGAAGATTCACTAGAGTCATTTGCTGGAATATACAACAGCCAGATTGAGGAGACAGAACAGGTTCTGGACTTTATCCGGAAGCTAGAAGAAATTTCTTACCCGATAATATAGTCCAAGCTGTTGAAACGAAATAAACCTGTGTTATAATGTAGTGGTTGTATTATGTAAAAATCATTCTATTTTACATTTAATCTGGAATATTGCTTGGTAAACAAGGGTATTCATCGTCGAATGAAAATGACAATAGATAATTGTTGGAGGGAACTGTATGTCTGCAAAAGTAGAAAAAAGAGAAGGGAACCAAACGGTTCTAACAATTGAATTAGATGCAGAAAAGGTCAACCAAGGTCTTGACGCTGCATTCAAGAAAGTCGTTAAGCAAATTAACGTACCAGGATTCCGTAAAGGAAAAATGCCTCGCCAAATGTTCGAAAAGCGTTTCGGCGTAGAGTCTTTATATCAGGATGCAATTGATATCCTTCTTCCAGAAGCATATGCAAATGCAATCGTTGAAACTGGAATCGAGCCAGTTGACCGCCCAGAAATCGATGTAGAACAAATCGAAAAGGGCAAGAGCTTAATCATCAAGGCAACTGTAACAGTTAAGCCTGAAGTGAAGCTTGGCGAGTACAAAGGACTTGAAGTAGAAGCATTCGACACAAACGTAACAGATGAAGAAGTAGAAAACGAATTGAAAGCAATGCAGGAAAAGCAGGCTGAGCTTGTTGTTAAAGAAGAAGGCACTGCTGAAAATGGCGACAGTGTTGTCATCGATTTCGAAGGATTCGTTGATGGCGAAGCTTTCGAAGGCGGCAAAGCTGAAAACTACGCACTTGAACTTGGTTCAGGTTCTTTCATCCCAGGCTTCGAAGAACAGCTAGTTGGATTAGCTACTGGCGAAGAAAAAGATGTAGAGGTTACTTTCCCTGAAGAGTACCATGCAGCTGAACTTGCTGGTAAGCCTGCAACTTTCAAAGTGAAACTTCACGAAATCAAAGGAAAAGAACTTCCAGCTCTAGATGATGAGTTCGCTAAAGATGCTGATGAAGAAGTTGAAACTTTAGAAGAGCTTAAGACAAAGATTAAAGATCGTCTTGCTCATGACAAAGCACACCAAAAAGAACACTTCGAACGTGACACTGTTGTAGAAAAAGCAGCAGCTAACGCTGAAATCGAAGTTCCTGAATCCATGATCGACACTGAAATCGACCGCATGGTAAATGAGTTCGAACAACGCTTGCAAATGCAAGGCATGAACCTTGACCTATACTACCAGTTCTCAGGTCAAGACGAAGCTGCTCTTCGCGAACAAATGAAAGAAGAAGCTGCTACACGCGTACGTGTGAACCTGACTCTTGAAGCAATCGCAAAAGCTGAAAACATCGAAGTAACTGATGAAGAAGTAAATGCAGAGCTTCAAAAGATGTCTGAAATGTACAATATGACTGCTGACCAAATCCAAGCAGCACTAGGCGGAAGCCTTGACGGAATCAAAGGCGACCTTCAATTGAAAAAAGCAGTTGATTTCCTTGTAGAAAACAGCAAAACTGTTGCATAATAATAGAAAAGCGGAGGCGACTGCTTAACTCCGACAAGCGCTGCCCGCCTAAAACGCCACATCGTGTGGCTGGCGGGTCTAGCACATCGTGTGCCACGGAGGGCCTGACAGTGATGTCGTTCTTTGACTTCATTGGCAGGACCGAAGCGACTCGAGGGGCTAGGCGCTGGAGCTAGAAAATTCTCGAAGTGAAAAAAATTTACTTTCTTATTTCTTGAGACAGTCTAAAAGAAAATGAGGAGAAGCTATGACGCCAGCAAAATCGAAAAGCTTACCCAGCAATCCCGTCATTGCTTTGCTGACTGAAATAAAAGAAGATAACGGACCTGACTTTGGTAAAGTCCACTCCTTTTGCGAAGAGCTTCACCAGGGAGTTTCTGAACAAGGCGGAAGTTTTTACGTATTTTCACTGAAAGGCTTTTCTGATGAAGGAGTCGAGGGCTATTCATACGATGACAATGCAGATGACTGGAAAAAAGGACTCTTTCCCTTTCCCGCTGTCATCTACAATCGGGTTTCATCCCGAAGGACCGAAATCAGCAAAGGATTTAAGGGATTTTTAAATAAATTGGATGCTCTAGGAATAAAGATATTTAATCACCGGTTTCTTTCAAAGTGGGAAATCCATGAATCTTTATTGAAAGAAGAACATTTGCATTCGTTCATACCTGAAACACATCTATATTCCGGGAGTCAGCTCGAAACCATGCTTGGAAAGCATGATGAGCTATACATCAAACCTGTTCATGGCAGCCAGGGACGCAATATTATCCAGGTGGCCAAAAATGACGGGATGATCAATGCATTATTATCCTCGATGCCGGGCAAGGATCTTCCGGGCTTCAAACATGTATCAGAACTGGCCCGTGCCATCAATCCCCTAGTTGGAAAACGACTATGCATCATTCAGCAGGGTGTACAGCTATCAGAGTTAAATGGCAGAAGAATGGACTTCAGGGTCCTCTGTCATAAAAACGCACAGCAATTCTGGAAGGTTACTTCCATCGTTGCCAGAGTTTCCGCAGAGCAGTTTTTCGTATCCAATATAGCCCGCGGAGGCGAGGTCATGAAACCGGGGCATACTCTCGCTTTGATCTTTGGAAAGGAACAAGCGAGGCATCAGTTGGCGCTGATGAAAGAGCTGGCCCTGGAGATTGCAGAAGTCATCAGCAGAAATGCTGAAGGACTCACAGCCGAGCTGGGGATTGATATTGGAATTGATATTAAAGGCAACCTGTGGCTGATCGAAGCCAACTCCAAGCCTTCCAAAAACTTTGAAGAGCGCGGCACGAAAATAAGGCCGTCGACAAAAGCCATCATTGACCATTGCTATGCACTTTGCCAACTATAAAAGAAAAGTGCTGCAACTGAACGCTTCTTTAAGTAAGAATTATACTTTCTTATCCCTGCACAAAAGGAGTAATGCAAATGATTTCATTCGGAATGATGTCACTTTCCTTAAAAAGTGAACAAACATATTTTACCGAGATTGCCAGGAGAGCGAATCCAAACATGTTCACCTGCTTTCGGTTCTCACCAGCTAAAATCCATCCAGTAACACAATTGGTATCGGGAGAAAAATTCGATCACAAGAAAGGCTGCTGGGTTAAGTCCGAATTTCCGCTCCCCATGATCGTTTATGACCGCTGTTTTTATACAAATGATCCTTCATCGAAGCAGGCGATGGCGATTGTGAAATGGCTCAAGAAAAAAGCGGATATTACTTTCCTTGGAAACGGCTTGCCAAATAAATGGGCCATATACGAGGTTCTGTCGAAATCCTCCCTGTCTCCATACATCCCGAAAACGAATCTTATCGGCAGCGGAAAAGATGTAATTGCCCAGCTGGAAGAGATGAAAAAGGCAGTCTTGAAACCGATCTTCGGTTCTGGCGGCGCAGGGATTTATAAAATTGAGAAATCAGGTGGAGAGTTTGAAGTCTCAGCTGATCCTGGCGGCAGGCTATCCACAAAAACTTTCCATTCCACCAGTGAGACAGAGGATTGGCTCGACAGCCTGTTCAGTAAAAAAGAGTATATGATGCAGCCTTACCTAGAACTGTCTGATACGCAAAATTGCCCTTTTGACATAAGAGTGCTGCTGCAAAAGGATCATGAAGAAAAATGGATTGTGCGCGGCAAGGGAGTCCGCCGCGGCAGCAAGGATGGAATCCTTTCGAACTTACATGCCGGCGGAGAAATCTTGCCATTTGAAGAGTATACGAATTCACTGAATATCCGTTCAAGAAGATTCATTTTACACGAATTGGAAGAAATTATCTCGAAGCTGCCCGGTATCCTTGAAGCATCTTTCCCTCGGCTTTTTGAGCTGGGTGTAGATATTGGTGTATCAAAGGACCATGCCCTGTGGGTGCTTGATACAAATTCAAAGCCCGGCAGAAAAGTCATTGCTTCCACAAATCCGGACCTGAAAGAGGTGCTATATAATGCACCGCTTGAATATGCCAGAGTCCTTTCGGAGATTCTGCCAGAAAGAGAGGAACAGCACTTATGAGAAAAAAATATCCTGTTGAAGTCATCTCACACTCCAAGCAACTAGTCTTTGTACCTGCTGATTTGACACATAACAAGGAAATCAATAAAATCGCGTTTGGCAACAAGGTGGTTGATGTTACATGTGCTCCTCATCCTAAGGGAAGAAATGTGATAGTCCTGAGTAATGATGTGCAGAAGGAGCTCTCGATGCCTGATTTATCAACTTCATTGCATATTTTTATCGATCAGCATACATTGTTTATCGGGCCCCTGATAGGCATTCTGACGTCTGGATTCACACCTTTCCCTTTGAGACCGATTGGTGAGAGGTCCATGTTCTTCGCCAAACTGCTTTCGGTCAATAAATCTGTAGGTGCCCTTCCCTTCGTCTTTGGCGAGGAACACATCGACTGGGATCAAGGATTGATCGAGGGTTATTTCTTTGTCGATGGGGGCTGGATGAAAATTAAGGTTCCCTTTCCCAATGTTGTATACGACCGTCTACCTAACAGGCGCACCGAAAGAAAATCTGAACTTCGCAGCCTGAAGTCCAGGATGCAGACCGATTATTTGATTCCATGGTATAATCCGGGCTTTTTCAGCAAGCTGGATGTATTTGAGCGTCTGCAGCAGGACGAACGTGCAGTAGAGTATTTGCCTGAAACACATCAATTTTCTTCTTTTTCCGTAATTGAAAGAATGCTTTCAAACTATGGAAACGTCTATGTCAAACCGGCTAATGGAAGTCTTGGACTGGGAATCCACCAAATTCTATTTGATAAGCACAATGGCTATTATTATTGCCGTTACCGCGACCAGGAGGGCATTAATAAGTTAACCAGGTTTGAAAGTCTTGAAAAGTTAATGAAGAAGGTTTTTTACAAGCGAAATCTTTCCCAGATGATTGTCCAGCAGGGGATAAGCCTGCTTAGATCCGAAAAAAGACTCATTGATTTCAGGGTTCATACAAATAAAGATGAATACGGTCAGTGGCAAGTAGCAGCGATCGCCGCAAAAATTGCCGGCCAGGGCAGCGTGACCACCCATGTGAACAATGGAGGAGTCGTTAAATCCCTTGATGAATTGTTTGAAGACAGGACCGAGAGAGAGCTTTGTGAGAAGAAACTTTCTGAAGCATCTCTGCTCCTAAGTTCCATTTTGGAAAAGAATATGGAAGGTATCATAGGAGAGATTGGTTTTGACTTAGGAATCGATAAATCAGGAAGAGTTTGGCTCTTTGAAGCCAACTCAAAGCCTGGACGGTCGATCTTTAAGCATCCAAAGCTAAAGAATTTCGATCTACTCACGAGAAAGCTGTCTCTATCTTTCGGCATTTTTTTAGCTGAAAAAGCCATTACGGCACCTGAGGATATTTTCAAATGATTCTCCGCTATAATGCTGAATCGAAGGAATGGACACATGAAGCCAAAGCTGGCGAAAAATACAGCTTTGGCTTTAATAGAATCATCGTCCCTGCCGCTTCATCAGAGTCACTCCCGGAGAGCAGCCAACAGTTTTCATTGAAAAACAAGCAGGAAAATATCGGACCGTTGGTTGGGATCATGACCTCAATGAGCAGGAACATGTCCCTTTCCGGCAATGGTTCCTTGTTTCAGGCACTTCAGAGAGAGATGCTGAAACGGAATGGATTGATTGTCGTCTTTCCTCCTGAAACCATCGTCAAAGATGGACTCACCGGGTTCGTATTTCTGCCTGATGCTCGAAAATGGATTCCTGTGAGAACACCCCTGCCTCATCTTGTTTTCAATCGTGTCCCCTTCCGGAAAGCAGAGCAACAGCCAGCCTTTAAAGATGCCGTGAACTACCTGACCGCGCTCGGAATCCCATTTTTCAATCCTGCCTTTATCAATAAAAACAAGCTATACTCACTATTTGCCAGACATCCACAGTTAAGAAAGCTAATGCCTGAAAGCATTGCTGTGAAATCGATGATCCAATTAGCCGCCTTCCTTGATAAGCATGAGGGCATCTATCTGAAGCCCGCTTCATCTTCTAAAGGAATCGGCATATTCCGGCTCCGGCAAAAAAACGGGCAAATCGAATTCGATAGCCATTCACATCGCCATCTTTATCCTGGCATAAAGGAATTCTGGAAGGTCAAATCCAGGCAGTTGTTAAGATACGAGTACATTGCCCAGAAAGAAGTCATACCGACAGCAATCGATGGCAAACGATTTGATTTTCGCGTCCATGCCCATGACGGACCAGATGGGTACGAAGTGACTGGAATCGGCATCCGCCAATCCCGGAAGCAGGACCTGACCACCCATCTGCCCAACGGAGGAATCATGCTCCCCTATATCATGGTTAAGAATGAGATGCATGATCGATTCTTCGACTGGGCCGTAAAAGAAATCGGACAGCTGCTTACAGAAGAGTTAGGCTATTTTGGGGAATTCTCCATCGATGCCGGAATCACTGAAAAAGGCCATTATGTGATTTATGAAGTGAATTCAAAACCAATGAGCTTCGACGAACCACAGATTGAGGAAAAAAGAATCACCGCTCTCGTGGACTTATTTTTCAGGAAAACAGGGTTTTGATGCAAATTCCTTGGAACAGCTATTGTGGGCCGCAATGAAACGCGGCTCCTTTTTTAGTTTCTCTATACTTCTCCCTCATTTCAACAAGGGTTTATCTGCACTTCTTCTTGCTTGAATACTATATAATAATGAAAAAGACATTTTCACAGGGGGAATCAAATTGATTACTCATTTCCAGTTCAAATCATTATTCGAAAATAAGGATATGCCCGGCTGGCATTTTTCATTTTATTTTAAAAAGCAGAAGTTTACGGGAATCTATCATCAAAACGGAGATATCGAGTGGACTTCTGAGGAGCCATCCGACGAGCATATTCATCAGTTGAAAGAACAAATCCACGAGCTGATGCTCTTCCATGTATATGACAAATAAGGTGTATGTTTTTCTCCTTTTCCGGAATTCTAAGCTTAAAAACGTTGAAGGAGGATATCATGAAACAAAAACGGAGCAAGAAGTTTGCTGAAGACTTGCAATATGAGGGACGGGACGAAGTTTACGTCGATGTTGACCGGATGATCAATGAAGGCATGGCCGGCGGTACTGTGCATAGATTGGACGGTACACCCAATATCGATGAAAGCCATGACTTTCACCCAGAAGATCCACCTAACGAATGAAAAGCAGAAAAAAAGACACCACATCCTAAAAGGATGCTGGTGTCTTATCTGCTTTTTACAATCATATTTACTGCTTCTTTGATCGCTTCGTCGGCATCTTTGCCTTCCTGAGCTGCTTCAGTGATGCAAGATTCAAGGTTCTTAGCGACGATGAAACCAATCGCGCGGTCTACTGCGGAACGGACAGCTGATAATTGGGTAACAACATCCTTGCAGTGGTTTTCTTCTTCCATCATGCGAATGACTCCGCGTACCTGGCCTTCTAATCGCTTCAAACGATTTTTCATTTCTGTTGTGTATTCCATTTCCTACACCTCTCTCTTACGGTACCCCGTATTGTATCTATTATACCAGCATTTTTTCCTTTTTTCTACCAGTTATAACTCTCTGCACGAATTAACATTTAAAAGCTACACCTGTTATAATAAAAGATATGTCAGCTTTTATCAAATTAAATCTGAGGATACTTATATGATTAATAAAATATTATCTTATTTCCCTGATTCTGTCACGCATGAATATATCCCACTCCCTCCATCACCTGATTACTACTGGTTTAAAGAGGAAAATGAAAGGCCTTTGTGGATTGGTATTCCTAAAAGTAAAATCTCTGAAAGCCAGCTTGAACTAATGAAAAACTTGTTTGAATTTGTCGAGCTGGAAATTAATACACAATTAACAGGTACAGCGCATTCATGGAATCAATTTCTTTTCCATGATGGTGCTCTGCCAGCCGCAGGGATCGATGAAGTCCGTTTCATCCAGTTCAAGTTGCAGTCAAATAATATCGAATCAGAGGAAATCCATGAAGCTTTAAAAGGATTCTTCCCTGACCATACCACCCTCTGGATAAAGGATTCGTACGGAATCATTATTGAAGAAAAAAAGGAAGTGCCAGAAAACGCTGATGATCTTTTTTCCATTGCCTCAACACTCGAGAGTGACTTCTACGTAAAGATCTCCTTTTATATCGGCAAATTCAAGAAGGTTTCTATGCAGCTCCCTGACTTTTTCAAAAGAGAAAAGCAGGTATTCGAGGAATTGACAACACATACCACCCGTGATGCTGTATACACCTTCGAGAAGGCTTTTCCGATGCTGTTAGCGACACATTTGCCAGAATACCTTAAGGAAATTCTGGAATCTACCATCCTTGAGGCATTTGGAGAGGATAAAGAGTTAATGGCGACGATAAAAGTATTTCTTGAAAGCAATTCTAACGCCTCTCTTTCCGCCAAAAAACTTTATGTCCATCGGAATACGCTTCAATACAGATTGGACAAGTTCATGGAGAAAACCGGTGTCAGCTTAAAGGATTTTGATGCAGCCGTTGTAGTTTACCTTGCCAGTATTTATGAAGAAATGCGCTGATCCTTTACCATTAAACAAATTGCATAAAAGGGCTTATATGATTTTTGTGCACCCTGCCGATGATTACTTCAGGTCATTTCCGCTAAACTGTTTTTGTAGACAAACATTCAGGGAGGCTTTAAAAAATGGCCGAGTTAAAATTAGACAATATTTATAAAATCTATGACAATAAAGTAACAGCTGTAGAAGACTTCAACCTTCACATCCAGGATAAAGAATTCATCGTATTCGTTGGCCCATCAGGCTGCGGTAAATCTACTACACTTCGAATGATTGCAGGACTAGAAGAGATTTCTAAAGGCGATTTCTATATCGATGGAAAGCGCGTTAATGATGTACCTCCAAAAGACCGTGATATCGCAATGGTTTTCCAGAACTATGCACTATATCCACATATGACTGTTTACGATAACATGGCATTCGGATTGAAGCTTCGTAAATTCGCTAAGGATGAAATTGATCGCCGCGTTCAAGAAGCTGCCAAAATCCTTGGTCTTGAGCCGTACTTAGACCGTAAGCCAAAAGCACTTTCTGGTGGTCAGCGCCAGCGTGTTGCATTGGGACGTGCGATTGTCCGTGACGCAAAGGTCTTCTTAATGGACGAACCATTATCAAACCTTGACGCAAAGCTTCGTGTACAGATGCGTGCAGAAATCGCAAAGCTTCACCGCCGTCTGGATACAACGACTATCTACGTAACCCATGACCAGACTGAAGCGATGACAATGGCAACTCGCCTTGTAGTCATGAAGGATGGTATCATCCAGCAGGTTGGAGCTCCTAAAGAAGTTTACGAAAATCCTGAAAACGTCTTTGTTGGCGGATTTATCGGATCACCTTCCATGAACTTCTTTACTGGTAAGCTTGAAGAAGGCAAATTCACAAACAATAACTCTTCGATCGCTATTCCAGAAGGCAAAATGAAAGTTCTTCGCTCTCAAGGTTATGTCGGCAAGGACATCATCCTTGGCGTAAGACCAGAAGATCTTCACGATGAGCCAGTATTCATCGATGCTTCACAAGGCGCTACTATCAAGGCAAATGTTGAAGTTTCTGAATTAACTGGTGCTGAAACAATGATCTACTCTCAATTCGAAGGCCAGGACTTTGTGGCACGTGTTGATTCACGTACAGATGTAACACCAGGTCAGGTAATTGAATTGGCATTCGATATGAATAAAGTCCACTTCTTTGATGCTGAAACAGAAAGTAGGATCCGTCCTTAATTCTAGACGATAAAAAAGCAACCGCGGCCTGCGGTTGCTTTTTTCTATTACTCACTATTCCTGAACTACGAAAGCCTCATTCTTTAATTAGAATAACCTGGCTTGATCCGCAATTTGTACATTTAAACATATGCGGGCATTCCCCTTCGGCGAAATCAGTTGGATACCCATCTTCTAGCTTCATTTGATCGATTGGCATATATGGACTGTAATCATCGTAAAAGTCTGCTTCTCGCCCAATGTTCTCCATGCTGCCGCTGCAGTTTGGACACGACGGAGTGATCGACTTGAAGCCGTTGCAAATCGGGCACATCCCCATTCTCTTCAATCCTTTCTGCTTTACTGATATCGATAGTTTGCGTTGATTAAAATTGGTTATGTAAGATGATTATTTTGGAAGTAATTACCTAAATCACTCGGCGCATAAACTTCTCAAAACAAAACATACTAGTTATTAATAAAGCAGCAACAGAAAACAACGCAGCAACAACAAGCGCAACAAAATCATTGGGTTAAGCCTTAGAAGGCAGCTATACGCGCGCCGGTGCAATTCCGGCTAGCCCAGCCAAATTTCTTATAGCGGGTTAAACCAGGCGGCATGGCAAAAGCCATGATTGGTTCAAGTCCAATACTAACCCAAATACAACTATGAAAAACACAAAGGAGGAAATATTAATGGCTAGCAGTAACAACTCTAATCAATTATTAGTTCCTGGTGTTCAACAAGCTCTTGATCAAATGAAGTACGAAATCGCTACAGAATTTGGCGTACAACTTGGTGGAGAAACTACTTCTCGTGCTAACGGATCTGTTGGTGGAGAAATCACTAAGCGCCTAGTTCAAATGGCTGAGCAACAACTTGGCGGTTCTGCACGCTAGATTGTAATTAACAATAAAATTAAATAGAATGGCTAGGCCCCCTTCCCAAAGGGGGCCTTTTAAATTGTAGTTCTGAGCCTTTCAAGGAACTGCTTAACTGGAACTTGAATTTGTATGACTTCCATTCACCTATTACGGCTAAATGAAGAAGCACTCTGTTAAATCATCTTTTCAGGCTTAACCCACTCGTCATATTGCTCTGATGTTAAATAGCCTGTTTTAATCGCTGCTTCTTTCAAGGTTGTATTTTCTTTGAAAGCGAGCTTGGCGATTTCTGCTGCTTTTTCATAGCCAATATGTGGATTCAAAGCTGTTACAAGCATTAATGACCGCTCAACATGGCCACCAATTACATCCAAATTCGCCTCAATACCTTCTACACAGTTATCATTGAATGATCTCATTCCATCCGCCAACAGCCTTGCACTCTGCAAGAAGTTATAAATGATAACTGGTTTAAAAACATTCAGTTCAAAATTTCCCTGGCTGGCTGCAAAACCGATGGTTGCATCATTTCCAAACACCTGTGTCGCTACCATCGTCAGTGCTTCGCTCTGGGTTGGATTAACCTTACCAGGCATGATGGAGCTGCCAGGCTCATTTGCCGGTATCGATAGTTCTCCAATCCCGCTTCTTGGACCGCTGGCCAGCCAGCGAACATCATTGGCAATTTTCATCAAGTCTGCTGCGAGTCCTTTTAATGCTCCATGAAGGAACACGATTTCATCATGTGAGGTCAGTGCATGGAATTTGTTTGGAGCGGAATGGAATGTCTCCCCCGTTTGTTCAACAAGCTGTTTCGCAACCTTGTCACCAAAATCCTTCGCGGCATTTATGCCTGTACCTACAGCAGTCCCGCCAATCGCTAAATCTCGTACGTATTTCAATCCATCCTTAATCATCTGTTCATTTTTTTCAAGCATGGCTCTCCAGCCACTGATTTCCTGCCCCAATGTCAATGGAGTCGCATCCTGGAGATGTGTCCTGCCAATTTTGATGATGTCATTGAATTCTTGTTCCTTTTTCTTCAATGTTTCTTTAAAAAGTTCAAGCGCAGGCAATACTTCACCTGTCACTTTTTTGACAGCAGCAATATGCATCGCTGTCGGGAATGTATCGTTCGAGCTCTGTGACATATTCACATCATCATTTGGGTGGACCTTTTCATCAGACCCCTGATTTTTGAGCAGCTCACTCGCCCTTCTTGCGACCACTTCATTCACGTTCATGTTGGATTGAGTTCCGCTTCCCGTCTGCCATACAACTAACGGAAAATGTGTATCAAAATGCCCGGATAGAATTTCATCGCAGGCTGCCTCAATCGCCTTCGCTTTTGCATCTGACAACTTTCCAGAGGCGGCATTCACACTAGCTGCAGCTTTCTTTACTTCTGCAAATGCATAAATCACATCAATTGGCATTCTTTCTGTGCCTATCTTGAAATTCTGTTTGCTCCGCTGTGTTTGCGCACCCCAGTACTTCTCTGATGGCACTTTGATTTCGCCTATTGTATCTCTTTCAATCCGATAATCTGACAACACAATCCCTCCTCAATCTAATTATTAACTTATCGAAACATTTAAAACATTTTCGCCTATAGGATAACTGTTTTTAAGAAGAAATTACAGAAAAGTGCATGCAAGCCAAAAAAGCGGAAGCAGTCATGAATGCTGCTTCCGCTTTTCATTATGTCTATTTTCGCTCCAGGTTATGCCTTATAAATTGCATAGCCTATATAATAGCCCAGGATCATGATGCTTGCGATGCTTAAGGTTACTGCGAACTCCGCCATCTTGACAACCTCCTGAATTTTTATGTGGTTATTATTAAATTACCACAGTAAGCCTAACGGCAACGATAGGGTTTCGTAACATTCTGTGACATAAATAGGATTGGAAGTGACGTTTCTCATATTCCGTAAAAGCAATAATTGCATCATCATTTAAACAAAAAATCCACACCCAATAAAAATGGGTCTGGATATTCTTGTTTAACCTGCCTTAATTTTGTTGCCCAGCTGCAGCTGGTACATTTGAAAATATTTACCTTTAAGCTCCATTAGTTGATCATGGTTACCTTTCTCAACAATCCGACCGCGGTCCAGTACAAGGATCTGGTCAGCATTGCGTATGGTCGACAATCTGTGGGCAATGATGAAAGTCGTCCTGCCCTCCTTAAGGACATCCATTGCTTCCTGGATAATCGCTTCTGTCTCGGTATCAATGCTCGATGTCGCTTCATCAAGAATCAGGATGGCCGGATCGAAGGCCAAGGCTCTGGCAAAAGAAACCAGCTGTCGCTGCCCGCTTGATAGCGTACTGCCTTTTTCAATCACCGGCTCATCATACCCTTTTTCAAGATTTTTCAGGACGGTGTCTGCCCCAACGCTGGCCAGCGCTTTCTCAACGCTTTCCCTGGTGATGTCAGGGTGATCGAGGCTGACGTTGGAGGCTATTGTGCCGGTAAAAAGGAACGGATCCTGCAGGACAATCCCCATATGCTTCCGCAACGTCTGTCTCGGCATTTCGGTAATATCCATCCCGTCAATCAGAATTTTACCTTCCTGCGGATCATAGAACCTGAACAGCAGGTTCATAATCGAACTTTTGCCTGATCCCGTATGGCCTACGAGTGCAACTGTTTCACCCTGTTTTGCTTCAAAGCAAAGATCCTTAAGCACATATTCACCTTTTTTATAGCCGAAGGATACATGGTCGAAAAGGACATTTCCTTTGTAGCGGGGAATCTCCTTCTCGCTTACGTCGATTCCTTCCTCATCCATAAGATTGAACACCCGCTCTCCGGCAACAAGAGCCTGCTCAAGGTTAGCCAGCTGGTTGACGATTCCCTGGACAGGATTGAACAGACGGTTAATATAATCGACGAACGCGTAAAGCATACCGAGTGAAATGGCAGAAGATGGCTGAAGTGCCTCACCGCCAAAATACCAGATGAACGCCACGAAGACGATATTTCTTAAAACTCCCACAAGGTTATGGGAGGTTGAGGAATTCAAACTCAACAATTTATTTTGAAAAGTGAAATGCTCCTTGTTCAACGTCTCGAATTCCTGTTGTGTTTCTTTTTCCCGGCTGAAGGCCTGGATGATGCTCATGCCCTGGATCGATTCATTGATCATGCCATTAATATCACTAACGCGGGAGCGGATGACATGGTTGTATTTTGATGCGTACTTCCGGTAAAGCTTCGCCCAGACAAACAGGATTGGCAACAGCAGTAAACAAATCGCTGCAAGGTTCGCATTCAGGATGAACAAGGCAATATAGATGCCGGTAATATAAATGAAACTTGTAAAGAAAGTTGAAAGGACCGTAACGTACAATTCACGGATCGCCTCTGTATCATTCGTGATCCTCGCAACGACCTTCCCTGCAGGAAGATTGTCAAAATACTGGATCGGCAGTCTCTGAATCTGTCTGAAGACATCCTCCCGGAGCTTCTGGATAATCCGGTTCGCTGACTTTTGCAAATAAAATCTTTGGCCATATTGGAAGATGGACGCAATGATCAGTAAGCCGAAATAAAACGAAAGAAGCTTAATAATATTCGGGATTTCTGGTTTATAAAAATTCATCAAATCATCGCCGGATAGAACTTCTGCTTCATATTGCGCAGCCTTTGACCCTTTGCTTATTGTTAATAACCCATCCTCATAGCTGCGGCTTCCATCGAATTCGACATCAGCATCCACAAATACAAAATTCCTTCCAACCTGTAAAATCCGGGTAGAATCTGCGTTCGCAGCTTCGCCATTCTTTGTGTAATAACTGCCATTATATTCAACTGCACCATCGCCAGCTTCTGTCTTGTGCCAGACTGACTCAATTCCTAAAATGTGGTTATCAATCATCCGCTTGGCGATGAATGGTCCTGCCAGGTCTGCAACAACAGCGACCGTCAGCATCGCCAGGGCAATAAGGATTATTTTCTTATAATTTAACGCATATCTAAACAGTCTTTTTCCTGTACTCATACGGAGTGCACCTCCTCTTCGACTGCTGCAGCCTGCTGCTTGATATATTGCTCGTAATACCAACCTTGAGCAGCCATCAATTGTTCGTGCGTGCCTTCCTCAATTATTTTTCCATCTTCAAGTACGACGATATGATCAGCATGCTCAACCGCAGACATTCTGTGAGTTGTTATGATGGTTGTTTTCGCATTCCGCTCTCTGCGGATGTTATCAATGATTTTTTTCTCTGTTTTTGCATCGACTGCTGAAAGCGAATCATCGAGAATAAGGATTTCCGGATCCTTGATCAAAGCACGTGCAATCGAAATACGCTGCTTCTGGCCGCCAGACAGTGCGACCCCTTTTTCACCGACAAGTGTCTCCAGACCTTCCGGCAGCATTTCCAGGTCTTTGCGAAAAGCAGCCAAATCGATGATATCCTGCAAATCTTTTTCTGAAGCCATCGGGTTTCCGAACAGAATATTTTCCTTAACCGAACGGGAGAAAAGGATGTTTTCCTGCGGAACATACCCCATCCAGCCCCGAGTCTGCCTCAGGCTGTGCTCCTGGATCGGCACTCCTGATACAAGGAGGTTCCCACTGCCTTCAGGATATTCCCTCAACAGCTGTTTGATTAGTGTTGTCTTGCCGCTCCCCGTCTTCCCGACGATTCCCAGCGTTTCACCACGGTTCAAATGCAGCTTGATATTATCTAGATTGTTCACATTGGATGAAGGATATTTGAATGTGAACTCGGACATCTGTAAATACTCCGGATCATTTCCCTCCACTGGTTTCGCTGGATCTGCAACATCCTCTTTGTATGATAATGTCTCATTTAGGCGGTCAAGAGACGCATTGCCTCGCTGCATGACATTGATCAGTTCACCAATTGCGAACATTGGCCAGATCAGCATTCCCAGGTATACATTGAAGCTGACCAGCTCTCCCAGCGTCAGCTTTTGCTGGAAAACAAGAAATGCTCCATATCCTAGACCAATCAGGTAGCTCATACCAACAAGGATCTTAATGGTTGGTTCAAACAAAGAATCGATTTTCGCAACTTCGACATTTTTACGGTAGACATCTTCAGTCAAGTCATGAAACCTTGATTCATCGGATTTCTCCTGTACATACGCACGGATGACCCGCACTCCTGATACGGATTCAAGCACCCTGTCATTCAGCTCGCCGAATGCATCCTGAGCAGAAGTGAATTTAGAATGAATCTTTTTGCCATATATGTTTACTAGAAATGCCATGATTGGCAGTGGGATGATCGAAACAAGTGTAAGCTCCCAGCTGATGAAAAATCCCATCGTGAACAAGATCGTCAGCATGAAAATGCTCGAATCGACAAGTGTCAGTACTCCGAAACCAGCCGTGATTGATATTGCTTTTAAATCATTCGTCGCCCTTGCCATCAAGTCACCTGTACGATTCCTTTCAAAGAACGTCGGTGTCATCTTCAGCAAATGCTTCATGAAGCGGGTCCTGAGTTTCCGTTCAATCAGGAAGGCTCCGCCGAATAATTGATACATCCAAATGTAAGTGATGAAATAAGAGACCACCGTAATCAGCAAGAGGCCGCCAATATACTTTAGAATTAAATTCTGGTTCATGGAACCAATCTGGATAGCATCGATTGCCATCCCGACGATTTTTGGCGGCAGTACATCAAGAATGCCGACAAAAATCAGTAATGAGATCGCCACACTGTATCTCTTCCAGTTTTCTTTAAAAAACCAGCTTAACTTTGATAAAACTGATAACATAAATAATCACTCTCCTCTCTCTGTGTAAAAATCTGACTAGCCGCTTTCTAGATATTCCTTTTTTACCAGTTTCTCCACTTTTGATTTGACCATCTTGATTTCCTCCTCATTTATTTTGGAATGGATGTTCTCTGAACAGAACAAAAAGCGCAAGCGCCTCGTTCAGCCCCGACAAGCGCTGCCCGACTAGAACGCCACGTCCTGTGGCTGTCGGGTCTGCACTTCCTGTGCCTTAGAGCGCCGACCGGTGAAGTCGTTCTTTGACTTCACCTGAGCGAACTGAAGCGACTCGAGGGGCTAGGCGCTGGAGCTGGATTAAGCAAACTACCTGTAGTTCTCCACAACTAAATAATTTTTGAATTTCCTAAGTAATGAAAAAAGACATACCGCGGCATGCGATATGTCTTGAATCAATCGATAAAGACAGAAAAAGGCATACGTCACGCAGATGCGCAACCCATGCCTTTTCAGTCACAGAGCAACTTAATTAAAAATCAGTTATGGTAAAAAGATGGGTTACGTGTATTTAGTTGAGCGTATCTTGCGTTTTTTACAATGTTCATATCCGTAACCCTCCTTTTAGTTATATTTTCCATTCCTTTGTAAGGTTATCACCTTAACAGTCACAATGTCAATTCTAACTTTTCGATATATTTCATCATTTTACTTTTCAGCTGACTTGTTGCGCCATATTTTTCGTACAAACAGCAAATAAAATAGCAGCGGCATTGGTGCCTGAATCAAACCTAGGATTCCCCAAAGCCAATAATTATGGCCATGCTTTCGAGCAATTGTAAAAAGAAAAATGCTCTGCACCAATAGAATCACAACTACCATGGCCAGCATAACAGGTGACAGTTCCTCATTCATCGGCTGTCCACCTGCTTTTGCACTCCTTTAAAACTATAGATGGCTGTAATCGCGAGCGTCGCAGCCTGCAGCATTAAGAAGAGCATCGGGAGCTCCAGCATAGTGAAGATCACTCCGCTCAAAATCAGCATAGCACTTAAAATGAACCACGCTAATTCACGGCGATATTTCTTCTTTTGAACCTGCTGCTGATTCAGAACCATCTCTTCAAACCATTTTCCATCAGGGGTATAGGTGTCCAAGGAATCCAGTTTGTCTAGTCCATTATTGATGGCGCTGATGGTGTCAAAAAATTCTTTATCCATTTGTTCATCGCTTGACGAGATTCCCTTTTGGTTTTTCATCTACTTTCAGCTCCCTTCTAACAGCTAGAAGTCCATGGTGGACTCTAGACTTCGCGGTACCAGTGGCGATATTCAGGATTTCACTAATCTCATCGTACGAATATCCATAATAATGCTTAAGGATAAGAGGAATACGCATTTCATCTGTCAGCCTGGATAATGCAGCGAGCGCATCTGTCCATTCCTCATTCTTCGATTCCATTTGCCACTGCAACTTGCGTGACGCTGCTTCTCCTTCGTTCCATTCCCGCTCGCGCTTTTTTTTGCGGTGCTGATCTATATACATATTTGTGGCTATGCTGATCAGCCATGACGAGAATTTTGATTTCCCATTGAATAAATGGATTTTCTCCACACATTTAGCCATCGTTGCTTGTGCTATTTCCTCTGCGATATCAGGATTCATCGTTATTTTCATCAGGTATTTTACCAGCAGGGGATAATGATTCCTGAACAGCATAGCAAACGAACGATGGTCGCCCTTTTTAGCGCTATTGATTAACTCTTTCTCATCCATCAAAGCATGCCTCTCTTTCCCCGCCACCCCGAAAAATTATCTCTTAGATTGATTATTTATTAATTAGACGCATGAAGTAAAGAATCGTTCAAAAAATTTTAAAAAAGTTGGCTCTGTTAAACTAGCCAAAAAGTTTAATGCATAATTCAATTGAAAATGAAATCTACGAAAAAAGAAAGCCCTGTATGGACTTTCCTCTATATCCCCTGCTCGACAGCAGGCTCTTTAACAGCGGACCCACTCTCTTCTGCGAGCTTAGGCAAAACAATCATATAAAACACCCCAACGATGGCGAGGCAGCCGCCGACAATCCAATATAGCATTTCAATTGTTAGCAGAGCCGGAAAGCTGTACGCAATGAATGCAAGAGTCAATGAATGAGACAGCATGTTAAGCGGGCTGATTAGTCCCTGGACCCTGCCCATCATTTTCGGATCTATAATGCTCGGAAGCCACCCTCCAATTCCTATATTTATAAGCGGTAACGCCAGTGCAGAGATAAACAGGATTCCCAGGAATAGATAAATGTTGTTTGGCAGTGATGCGAGAGCCGTAAAGCTGCCAGAGATGATCAAACCTACTGAAATCAGGTGGTAGAGTTTCACTTTTTGAGAAAGCAATGACGCAATAAAGCTGCCAATCAACACCCCGATTCCAAACACAAAGCCGATGACAATCGAGTATTGTTCATACGTATCTGGAGCCAGCTTATATTTCAGGATGAAAATCGGCATGACGGAGAAGCCGCCATTTACGATTCCAAAGATGAAAAAACCGATGATCAGAGTGAACAACAATTTACTGCTCATGACATACTTAAAACCGTATTTAAAATCCTTGAAGACCATTTTGATGTTCAAATCCTTTAGTGTATGAAAGCCATTGGGCAGTCGCGCCTCCTTCGAAACGTCAGTCTTCTGAATGAGTAATGCACTCATGATGAATGACAGAGTGTCAACTAATATAGCGCCATAAATGCCAATCGACCAATAAGCGAGTACCCCTAGTCCATTGCCAAACAACATGAACAGACTCATCACGAGCTGATTCAAACCAGCTGCAGTTGTGTAGTCCTCTTTTTTCAAGATTCCTTGTACCATCCCATGCTCAGCCGGGAAAAAGAACTTTTGAACCGCACTTCTCAAAAACAGAACACCAAAGACCAGCGGCATCCAGCCAACATAGATTGCAGCAATCAATGCGACAGATAAGCCGGCACTAATCCAATCACAATAAATGGCGATTTTTTGCCGATCCATCCTGTCAGCAAATACCCCAATCAGGAAAAACACCGCAAGCATTGGCACGGAATACATCATTTCGGTTATAGTCGCATAGGCGGGCTGGGAACTGAAACGGTCCAGCAAGAAAAACATGAAGGCTGTCAAGCCGATTGTACTACCCATTTGGGAAGTGAAGTTTGCTAAAAATAACTTCGTGAAACTCCTGTTCCTGAAAATCTCCGCAAATTTTTTCATAATTGTCTACTCCTCGCATCTCTATTAATAACCTCATATTAGCTTAATTTTCAGGTAACAATAAACTTTCTCCTGACCGTTTCTTTCTCCATCCTCAGACGGAGTGCCTCTGCACTTGAGAACTACCTTGGCTTCAGATGCTTTCGAGCTGGTTAACCTGCCAACTTAGCCCAATTTAACCTCTAAAGGTTTTCGAACCAAGTTATCGGGGTAATATTCTATTAACCTAATAAAAATGATTCATTAAAGGAGTTATATATAAATGAAAGAGATTATGTCATCTAATGTTATGGTTCAGAAAAGATTCACTATGAAGAAAATGCTTGAAATCTATCAGGCTGCTAAAAAGTTGGACGGTACGACTTACTTATACAGCCGCCAGAAGGCAGTTGAGGCAACTTCATTGTCTAAGCTTGTTTCCTTCCTGCTGACGGTGGAACCAAATACAACTTTAAAAATTATTATGGAAGGTACAGATGTAGAACCAAAATTAGACCAGCTGACTAAGCTGCTTACGAATGAAGCTTCTGTCCTTCGCGTAAAACGCAAGCGACTTATTGAGTCTTCCGAATCATTCCAAATTTAGTCCCAATATTAGATAAAATAATGACTGAGGTGAAGTTTCATGGTAAGAACCATTCTAATGATTATCGGCGCTGTCGTCGTGATCGGTTTCCTATTAAGCTTAATATAATTTGATTTTAGTAAAGACCTGCTTAAATGCAGGTCTTTTTTTTATGTCACTCCAGTAGTTTTCATGAGGACATCCAATGTTTTCTGCGAGATACTCTACTTTTTTTTGAAATCAATTCTAACCTCGCAAAGGAATACACATAAAAACAGCACAGGAGACATATCCCCCGTGCTGTTTAGCATCAGTTATTGCTAACATCATCTTTTTCTTTATCATCAGATCCGTCGTCTTCAGATTCTCCGGTGTCTCCGGTATCTCCTTCACCACCGGTATCTCCTTCACCACCGGTATCTCCTTCGCCTCCGGTATCTCCTTCACCACCGGTATCTCCTTCATCACCGGTATCTCCTTCATCACCAGTATCTCCTTCACCACCGGTATTTCCTTCACCACCGGTATTTCCTTCACCACCGGTATTTCCTTCATCACCAGAGTCATCGGATCCACCATCACTCGCTTCACTGGTGTCATTGATGTTGCCAGAATTCGTTGACGCTGCTGCCGATTCAGTATTAGTTTCCTTTTTATCTTTCTTTTTTGCTTCTTCTTTCGGCTTTTCTTTCTTCTCTTTCAGCTTCTTTTTTGCTTCTTCCCATTGCTTCTTTAGTTTCTCTGCTTCCCTCTTAACCCTTTCCTCTAATTCTTTTACAGACTTGGCACGCTGCTGCCTCTTGTGTTCCTCGATATATTTTGAAAGTGGAGAAACATTGAAGGATTGTGCTTTTGTATTTTTCAATGCTTCCTTCATAAAGTCCTTGAAGACCAAGGCGGCTCCTTCACTGCTAGTAGTGGTTAAGTAGTGTTCCTTATCTGTCTTGTCATAACCAACCCATACAGCGCCAACAAGCTGTGGAGTATACCCAACAAACCACTGGTCCTTCGTTCCTTTGACGCCTTCAATCGGAACCTGTGTTGAGCCAGTTTTGCCCGCTAATTCTCTACCCTCGATTTGGGCACCTTTCCCTGTTCCTTCCTGAACGACACCAAGAAGCATCGTCGTCATTTTCTCTGCGGTTTCTTTTGAAACAGCCTTGCTCGTCTTCCCTTCATACTCAACAATCGTATTGCCTTCTTTATCAACAATTTTTGTGATCGCATGCGTTTCATGACGCTCGCCATTGTTGGCGAATGCCGAATATGCTTCCGCCATTGTAACCGGAGATACCCCAGTCGATAAGCCTCCAAGCGCGAGACCAAGATTACGGTCGTTCTTTGGATCAAGATTAATACCAAAGTTCTTAACAGATTCCATGCCTTTGACTATCCCTATTTCATCTAACAGCCATACGGCAGGCACATTCAATGAATCTCTCAATGCTTCATACATAGGGACTTCGCCTTTATATTTATCATTGTAGTTTTGAGGCTTATAATCTTTGAATTCCATCTCTTCGTCTTTAAGCATGTCCGTAACGCCCCAGCCTTCTTCAAGCGCTGGTGCAAATACAGCAAGAGGCTTCATCGTTGAGCCCGGCTGTGCTTTTAACTGAGTAGCACGATTATATCCACGGAATACATGCTCACCGCGGCCGCCTACAAGGGCACGAATCCCTCCACTTTTAGGGTCGACCAGTACAGCGCCGCTTTGGACAATTTGCTTATCAGTGCCTTTTGGAAACAGGTCATCTTTCGCGTAAGTCGCTTCCACAGCTGATTGCATTGTCACATCAAGTTCAGTATAAATTTGCAAGCCGCCAGTCAAAATTTCTTCTTGAGTCAGGCCGTATTTCTTGATTGCTTCATCAATGACATGATCAACATAATATGGATAGCGGCCACGCAACGGATCTCCGCCTTTTTCATTGAGTACAATTTTTTCAGCGACTGCCTTTTTATATTCCTCTTCCTTAATAAAACCATGGGTATTCATCATTTGGAGAACAAGATTTCTTCTCTCCACTGACTCTTCGTAATTCTTATTAGGATCCAATGCAGACGGTGCTTTAATCAAGCCTGCCAGCATTGCCGCTTCGCTTATAGAAAGATCCTTGACATCCTTGCCAAAGTATCCCATCGCAGCTCGTTTGATACCCCAAGATCCATTTCCGAAATAAATACGATTCAAATACATTTGCATGATTTCATCTTTGGAATATTGCTTTTCTATTTCCCTTGCCATGAAAAATTCTTCGAGCTTTCTTTTATATGTCTTTTCGCTCGAAAGTAAAGCATTCTTTGTCAACTGCTGTGTAATCGTGCTTCCACCTTCTACAATGCTTCCTGCCTTGACGTTCTGGACAAATGCCCGCGAAATACCGACAAGGTCCACACCATCGTGTTCATAAAAACGGTGATCCTCGATGGCAATTACAGCATTCTTGACATGATCCGGGACATCTTCAATCTTGACTCCCTCATTTTTCAAAGCCGAAATCTTACTGGCGACTTCACCATTAGCATCGTAGATGACGGTTGACTGTGCCATGTCATCATTCAATGCACTGATGTCAGCACCCTCAGAATAAACATGAAAAAAACTCAAGAATGCCAGTACCGCTGTCGAAACAGACAAAACCAGCACCTGGTTCATATGAAGCCTTTTCCAGCCTCTTAGAAAACGTGTTGCTATCGAATTTTTGCTCACTGAGCACCCCAACCTTTTAAAAATTAGTTTAGAAATATGACACTTTCTTTTACCCATTTTTAAAAGGGATTAACACAAATTGGCTAATTATGAGGAAAAAAGACATATAAGCAAGGAAAAGGCCAATTCATTTTCAAAACCCGCCATCACTACAGACAAAATCGCCTGGTTGAGTTGATGTTTTGTCCGAATATGGCTTCACTTCAGACATAACCTCATGCTGGAGACGTTGTTTTGTCCGAACCTGGC
>NZ_JAGGQL010000042.1 GCF_018613315.1 Bacillus sp. ISL-37
TTGGCTGAACCTGGGGGGACTTCGGACAAATTCTGCTCTTCCATCGGCTGTTTTGTCTGAACCCGGGGGGACTTCAGACAAAACCTGCTCTTCCGCCGGCCGTTTTGGCCGAACCCAGGGTGACTTCGGACAAATTCTGCTCTTCCATCGGCTGTTTTGGCCGAACCTGCACCTATTTCGGACAGCTATTCTCTCCGTTTTTTCTTGATATAAATTCTTCAAATCCAGGCAGAAAAAAAGACACCCATAAAAGGTGTCATATAGTTTTTAAAACCCTATTCATTTTGTTCAATAAATAATTCAGTTTGCCCATCCATTGCTTTTACTGTCGCGACTGCCCCGATTGGCAACGTCACAAAAGGCTGGACATGGCCAAAGTTTACATTTGCGATGATTGGTATATTCCGCAGTTCTTCCTTACTGGAAATGATCTTCCTTAATGCCTCTTGCGTAATATTGGAGTTCTTTTGGAAACGGCCTATCAAAAGAGCTTTTATTGAATCAGCATCTGGAAGATGAAGCAGCGATTGCAGGTCCCTGTCAAAGCTCCTGGAATGGCTTTCTTCATCATCCTCAATGAACAGGATGCTATCCTTTAGGGAAGGCATGAATTCTGTACCCTGAAGCAGGTTCATCGTACAGAGATTGCCGCCAACCAGTTTCCCCTCGGCTTCACCTTCCTGGAGAATCAGGTAGCCATTTTGTTCGTGAAATGTCCGATTTTCCTGGTCGAGATACCAGGCATCGTCAGACCACGTTTCAGATGGAACAACCTCATATGGAGCATCATTTGTGACTGCCTGCAGAAACGATTCCATCGTATATTCAAGTCCATGCTTCACGCCGAAGCTCGAGAAATGGGGCCCTGAATAGGTCACGAGACCAGTTTTCTTATAGATTGCCAGCTGCAACGCTGTGATGTCACTGTAACCGCAAAAAATCTTTGGATTAGCAGCAATCAGGTCGAAGTCTATATATTTTAGTAGCTGATTAGAATTATAGCCGCCAATTGCAGTAAGAATCCCTTTTACATTCGGATCTGCAAAAGCGTCATGCAAGTCCTCGATTCTTTCTTCAATAGAAGAACTAAAAAACTCATCATGCGCATCAGCGTTCTTCCCGAATGTCACATTGAAGCCCAGATTATTCAATCTTTCAACAGCCAAATCGACCTGTGCTTCTTTTAAAATGATCATGCTCGTCGCAGGTGCGATTACTCTTATTTCATCCCCTGGCACTAATTTAGGTGCAAACATACTCTCCCCGCCTCTTCTGTATATAGGGTTATTTTATCAAAGAAATGGAAGAGTGTAAGCATCTTTAAACAAGTGCAGGCTCCGGTTTCCGGCCAGTCCTCGATTTTTCGATTATGTCGGTCGCAATCCATACTCCGCATGCGCTCGCCTGAGCCAGTCCTCTCGTTATACCGGCACCATCCCCGCCAACATACAGGCCGCTAATTTCTGATTCAAACCTGTCATTCAACTTCGGCCTTGCGGAATAGAATTTTGCCTCTACTCCATAGAACAAAGTATGGTCTGAAGCCAGGCCAGGAGTAACCTGGTTGAGCGCTTCCGTCATTTCGATCAAACTCTTAAGCGTGTTATATGGAAGCACGAGTCCCAAATCTCCAGGAACAGCTTCCTTCATAGTCGGTTCTAGAAATCCCTCTTTAATTCTTTTTTCCGTGGACCTTCGTCCTTTTAAAATATCACCGTATTTCTGCACGATCAGGCCGCCATTTGAAAGGCTGTTCGCCAGCCTTGAGATTTCATGGGCATATTCATTCGGCTTGTCGAATGGCTCAGAAAATGTATGTGAAACAAGCAAGGCAAAGTTAGTATTACTGCTTCCCAGATTAGGATCTTTGTAGGCATGGCCATTAGCGAGCATGATTCCAGAATGGTTCTCGACTACAACATGTCCAGATGGATTGCTGCAGAATGTTCTCACACTGGTCCCCACAGAAGTTTTGAAAATAAATTTACCTTCATATAAATGTTCGTTTATTTCCTCCATGACGACATTGGAAGTTTCAACACGAACACCAATATCGACCTGGTTATTCATCATCTTTAGCCTTCTTTTTTTCATAAGCTGTGTCAGCCATTTGGAGCCATCACGACCAGGTGCAATGACAACTTTCTCAGCAAAAATTTTCTCGCCGTTCTTAAGCTCAACACCTGTGACTCTATGGCCTTCCGGCGTCTTTTCTGTAATCAAATCCTCGATTTCTGTCTTGAACGCCATATCGACCTTATCTTTTAAGTACTCGAAAATATCTTTTAAAATCTCAAGGTTCTGTTCCGTGCCAAGATGGCGTACCTGTGCTCTCAACAGCTTCAATCCTGCAGCATAGCCCCTTCTCTCAATTTCACGGACCTTATCTGTCATCGGGTCAGTTATGCTTTCAGTTGCACCATGCTTGAGATTGATTTCATCTACGTATTTAATTAATTCGACAACTTTTGAATCAGGTAGGTAATCCGTCATCCATCCGCCGAATTCACTTGTAATATTAAACTTCCCATCAGAATAGGCTCCTGCACCGCCAAAGCCGTTCGTAATCGAACATGCCGGCAGGCACCCTGCAAAATCCTTCTTCCCTGCTGCTGGCGGACATTTTTCAATCTTCTTTTGTAAAATCGGGCAGTTCCTCCGATAAATATCGTGACCTTTATCAACTAGCAAGACATTCGCATCAGGCATCTTCAACGATAATTCATAACAAGTAAAAATACCTGCCGGACCTGCTCCAACGACAATCACATCATAGTTAGTATTCATTCAGCATCCCCCGCCAATCTGTTTTTTGCTTAACCATTGGTAAATATAACAAAATATATCGAGTCGGTCAACTTTAATCGCGAACTATATTTTATTTTAAATGATATAATGTTCGTATTTTGGAATAACAAAATAAGAGGCTGCCTGTTTTCAGACAACCTCTCAAGGTATTATATTTCAGCTCATTGTTTTTACCAGTTATAGCTGCAGCAAGCACCAATGATGATTAACAAAATGAACAATACAACGATCAATGCAAAACCGCCGGATCCGTAACCAGCACCCGCCACTCCTGCATAAGGATAACCTCCGCCACAGAAAGTGCCATGCATTGGTGCAGTTGCCATTGGTGCAGTTACAGGCATTGGGGCATTATCATATCCGTACATTAAAAACCACTCCTCGTTTGTTTTTGAATTGCTTTCCCTTTACGGTATGATATGGGTACTTGACCCGTTTGTGCATTAGCCTATTTTTTGAAATTTCCCGATTTTATAAAATGCTCTTTGAATACGGATGTGGATTTCCGCTAAAGTCCTAATAACATCGCGAGAATGAAAATTTCATTTCAATGATTCAGAAAAAGCGTCTAAAATGGAAATAGAGATTTTATTTTCCGGAGGGATACCAACAAGAATGAAATTCAGCGCTAAAAAAATTTTCAGTATAGTCTTCATTACCGCCGCCGTTATTTCTTTTTTAGCGATAAAGTCAGAACATTACCTTTCCAAGGATTTAACAGTATATGAAAAAATCGCCTCTGGTTCATCGTTTAATTATTTGATAATCGGAGACAGCATTGGCCGGGGTGCTGGCGCAGAGACTAAGGATTTGCGCTGGTACAGCCAGCTAGAGGTGCTTCTTAAGGATTTCAGCGGATCTCAGGCAAGAAGAAATATGCTCGTCCAGAGCGGAGCAACCTCCTTTGAAGGAATTTACAAACTGCAAAAATCGCCGAAATTCCGGGACATTGATCTCGTCTTTATTGTTTTTGGCGAAAATGACCGTAAATACATGAATCCCGAACAGTTTACTTTTTTTTACGAAAAATTGATCCGAGATGCAAAGGGGCGTTATCCTGGCTCAGAAATCATCACCATCATCGAAAGTCCTTTAAAACAAGAACAATTTGCAGATGCGATCAATAGAGTATCCACCCATTACGGAGCAAAAACACTGGACATGCGCATTCCCTTCAAGCAATCAGGAATGCTCACAGAGCAGCTAACCACTGATATGGTACATCCAAATGGCAAGGGATATCAGTTGTACGCTGCCTCCATACTTGAACTGATCAAGAAAAATATCGAAATAGGCGCCGAGATTTCCAGTCTGCCAAAGCCCTTAACCAGGGAACAAACTTTAATTCTGTATGAAAAGAAGCTAGTAACTGCAAGCAATGGATTCCGGAGAGAAAATGGAATAAATATAAGCAAAAGACCTGGAGATTATCTAGAGTATGAATTCGAGGGTCCCATTCTTGGGGTAAATGTCATTCGAAGCCTGGATGGGGGAACGCTGAAGGTTTATATTGACGGGGAATATGTCAGGATACTTTCCACCTGGTGGCCTTTTACTCGTGAAAGGTATCTTTTTATCGCAAGCGGCTTGGATAAGGGACGTCACACTGTCCGGTTTGAAGCAGTAGAAACCCCCTCTCCAAACAACACGAGTGATAAGTCAGTCATCCAGATCTCATCGATTATCGTCGCTAAGGATAAGAAAAATTAATCATAGAAAAATCCAGTTAAAAAGTGTATGATACTTCCATATGTTTTGAATAAGGAGTTTACTATGAAAAGTGTACTGAAGAATTTCATTAATGGGATCCTGACAATAGTCCCCATCATTCTTGTTATCTATGTCATTTATAAAACATTCATGTTTTTTGACAGCCTTCTGGGTAATGTTCTGAAGCCATATTTGCAAGAAAGGTACATTCCGGGTATCGGCCTTCTGACGACCCTTGTCCTTATCACCATTCTGGGATGGTTGTCCACCCGATTCATCACCGGAAGTATCATCAAGCTAATTGACAGGCTATTGGAAAAAACTCCTTTCGTAAAGACGGTTTATTCTGTTATAAAGGATACGGTCCATTCCTTTATTGGCGAGAAAAAGTCGTTTTCCAAGGTCGCTTTGGTTACGATTCCTGGTACCAATATGAAGAGCCTCGGCTTCATTACTACAGAAAACCTGAAGGCATTCCATGAGCCATTATCAGAGCATGTTGCTGTCTACGTGCCTCAAACGTTCCAGGTAGCCGGGTTCACTTTCCTGATCCCCAAGACTGAGGTAGAAATCATTGATGTCAAGCCAGAAGATGCGATGAAATTCATCCTCTCTGGCGGAATGACTTCGTCAAATGGACAAAAGTCTGTTAATTAAAGGCTGTTTTCGTAAAGAATGTTGTTAAAATCCTAAAGCCGATTTTAACGTAGTATATACCCATTTTGCAGGTCGGTATTAAATTTGCATGCTCTTTTCTCATAAGACAACTTTACGAAGGAATATAGGTATTTCAATCCAATTTTGTATTCAATAACAACAAAGTTTGAGAAAAGAGCCTAATGAAAACAGCCGCTGAATCAGCGGCTGTTTTCATTTTTGCCTTTATGGTTGTTTTTAGGTGATCTTCTTTCTGCCGAGCATCCCGAAAAAAGTGTCTCCACTATTCAAAAGTCACTTCAAGGATTGGTGTCGTACCCTTTTCTACATTGCCTTCTGTTAAAACCTTCAATGAGGCAGCTTGATCTGTGTTGGTGATAATGACTGGTGTTACCGTACTCTTTGCCTTTTCGCTGATGATTCCCATATCAAAGGTCACTAGCTTGTCCCCAGCCTTGACTGTATCACCTTGCTTCACATGCGTTACGAAGCCTTCTCCTTTGAGGGAAACAGTCTCCAACCCAATATGAATCAGTATCTCTGCTCCGTTTTTCGCCCTGATACCGACCGCGTGCTTAGTCGGAAACACCTGCATGATTTCACCATCAACCGGTGATACGACAACTCCCTCTGACGGTTCAATTGCCAATCCGTCCCCCATCATTTTTTCAGAAAAAACAGGATCCGGAACTGCACTTAAATTCACTGCATTCCCCGTCATTGGTGCTACCAGCTGGATTGTTTTTATAGGGTCTTCTTTTTTCCCGAATAGCTTTTTAAACATACGAATCATTCCTTCCATTCTAGGAGCTATGATTAATCTTGGAACAGCTTGAGGTATTCTCCATACCCTTCCTCTTCCATTTTTTCTTTCGGAATAAACCTTAGTGCCGCTGAATTAATGCAATATCGCAAACCGTTCTCTCCCGGTCCATCATCAAACACGTGGCCCAAATGTGAATCTGCTGTTTTGCTCCGCACTTCAGTTCTGACCATAAAATGGCTCATGTCTTGTTTTTCAATTATTTCTTCATCCATGATCGGCTTAGTGAAGCTCGGCCAGCCGCATCCGGCATCATATTTATCCCTGGAACTAAATAATGCCTTGCCTGAGACGACATCGACATATATTCCCTCTCTTAGGTCATTCCAATATTCATTCCTGAACGGTGGTTCTGTTCCGCTATTTTGGGTAACCTCATACTGCATGGGAGTCAGTTTTTTCTTTAACTCCTCTGGATCTTTTTTCATCATTTCTTTTCCCCCCAATGATTCTTGATAAAAGCTGAACGTCCTGAACCAACATGATAAGCATTATATCTTTCTGGATTTTTCTTATAATAACCCTGATGGTATGTCTCTGCTGGATAAAATGGTTTGGCCGGCAAAATTGGGGTTACGATTGGCTTCCTAAATACCCCGCTTTCCCCAAGCTTCTTTTTCGATTCTTCCGCTGACAGTCTTTGATCTTCATTATGATAAAAAATCGCCGTTTGGTATGACTGCCCCCTGTCGTAAAACTGACCTCCGGCATCGGTTGGATCTATTTGCTGCCAGTATAGCTTCAGCAGTTTTTCATAAGGAAAGATATCTGGATCAAATGTGATTTGTACTGCTTCATAATGACCGGTTGTCTCGCTGCAAACCTGCTCATATGTAGGATTCTCAGTTGTGCCTCCCGTATAGCCGGAAATGACGCTGAAAATCCCCGGCTGCTCATCGAACGGCTTGACCATACACCAGAAACAGCCGCCGGCAAATGTCGCCAGCTCATGATTACCTTTTTCCATAGTGACACCTCTTCTTTCATGCTTTGAATAAATCAATGAACACTCTACTCAAATACTTATTCCCTATTGTATATCTTTTAAAGCAAAAAACACATTGAGAACCCTTAAACAGCAACAGCCCCTTCCAGAGAGAAGGAGCTGTTCATTATTTTCGTTTGTACTTTGCATTGTGGCGGATTTCTTTATTGATGTTTTTCCAGTGCTTTTTTTCTTCGGCTTGCGCCTTTTTATCCAGCTTCCTGTCAATATAGGCAAGCTCTTTTTGCAGCTTTTTATAGCTCAAAAGCCTGTTTTCATCAAGTAGGCCATTGCTGATCGCTGACCAAACTGCACAGCCTGGTTCGTTCTTATGACTGCAATCACGAAATTTGCATCCATCAGCATATTGCTCAATATCCGCGAAGCTCTCGATGATTCCTTCCTCACTTGACCAAAGCTGAATTTCCCTCATTCCCGGTGTGTCTATTAGTATCGCTCCTCCAGGAAGCAGAACCATTTCCCGATGAGTCGTAGTATGCTTACCCTTATCATCGCTTTCCCTAATCTCCTGGACCAGCTGCTTTTCAAATCCTGTGAAATAATTGACAAGACTAGACTTGCCGACTCCTGACGATCCAATTAAGGCCACTGTTTTACCTGGTGCAAGATAGGGTTGAACTTCCTCGGTCCCCGTTCCCTCTAGAACGCTTACTGCTATTACAGGTACTCCGATAGCCACTGATGAAACTTGATCCATCTTCGCTTGTAAATCTGTCACTAAATCGGCTTTGCTCAGAATGATGACAGGGTTTGAACCACTTTCCCAGGCAAGCAGCAGGTATCGTTCAATTCTTCTCAGATTCAAATCATCATTAAGTGAATTTACGATGAACACTGTATCAACATTCGCTGCGACAATTTGCTCCTCGGTAACCTGCCCAGCAGCCTTTCTGGAAAACTTGCTTTTACGCGGCAAAATCCCCTTGATTATTCCACGCATTTCCCCTGGGGAAGTTTGTACCGCAACCCAGTCACCAACTGCCGGCAGGTCTTCACGACTGATTGCATCAAATGTTAATTTGCCAGCTAAGGTGCACAGGTATTCTCCATCTTCGAGCCATACCCTGTAACTATGCTTATGCTCTAACGCTACCCTGCCGAGCTTGAATCCATTAGGATAATATTCATTAAACTGGCTGCTCAATTCAGCCGTCATTCCGATATTTTTAAAATTCTTCAATTCATTTTTCCTCCATCATGCTTAAAATAAAAAACCACAGGCACGCACAGCCCGTGGTTCATAAGCATGGAGAAAAAAGACTAATAGTCGTTTGATCCGCTTAGGTTAAGGGGCCGTGCAACAAGTAATCGACATAATCAATACATTTAACATTCTGCTCATTGCACTCCACCTGCCTCTCGTTAAGTTATTTATAGTATATGGAAAAACATTCCTCATGTAAAGCTTAAATTAAAAATATTTAATATAAACCACTGAAGCTGTCTCGCACCTATTGCGCCCAATTTGCATATTTTACATTTGAGCAACCAATAAAATTAGGAGTGAGGGGTATGTCCATTAGGAACCAGAATGATTACCTGCATAAAGCGGCCATGTATGATTTATTGGCTAATTATTATAAATACCTTGACCCAAATAGGCACGTCATGTATTACCACAAGCACCTGAGGAATTTAAATAAGGCAGTCCAGTTCATGCGCTCTTATACTGTACCGACCAGTCAATCGAACACATTACCATCCATGGTGCGTTTTTTGCATGCTTCCCCGGAAGTGGAGGACGTCGATATTTATGTGAATGGAAACAGAGTGCTCCGTGACTTCAGTTATAAAAGGAACAGCAGCCATATGCAACTACAGCCGGGGAAATATCAGGTCGACATCTATCCTGCAGGAGCTAGCGTTTCTACTGTAATCAGCAAAAAGATTACGGTCGAACCAGGGCGGATTTATACAGCTGCCATTGCCGGGCCAGCCAAAAAGCTAAGGCTGCTAACATTTGAAGACAACCCGCAAACACCGGTAGGAGAAACTAAAGCCAGGTTTATCCACCTTTCCCCGGACGCGCCTGCTGTAGATATCGCAGGAAAAAATGGAGATGTAATATTCCCGAACGTTTCATATAAACAGGCAACAACTTATTTGGCCCTGACCCCAATGACCGTTACGTTAGAAGCAAAAGTTGCCGGTACTAATAATACGGTTGTTACAATTCCTGATGTGAAATTGGAGCCAAACAATGCCTACACAATCGTCGCGGTGGGCACTGCAAAAGGAGAACCGCCAATTGAAGTAATTTTATTGCAAGGATAATGAGGCCGGTCGCCCGGCCTGACTTTTTTCTGCAAACTGGTCATTTTACGCTCTATTCTATCCTTTTCCAGCTAAACCTCCCTAACTGTAATAAAAGTTCCATACCTTCCCGAGCTAACAATGAAAAGAAGGCACCCTAAAGAGTACCTTCTTAATCTGCTGGAACAAGCAGGGTAAATTTAATATTGTCCTTTTTCAAATCAAATTCATTTACACGGACCTTGATATCACTTTTCAGCTTCAGCCTCTGCATAGATACGTATACTCTTTCTTCCTTTGGCTGGATCTCCACTGCATCCGGCATATCATAACTGTCACGGACAAATTTAAGTACGGTTGATACAGGAAGATTGAGTTTCCCTACTGAAATTGATCTCTGGTTTAAAATTAAATCACCATTCTCCAAGGCCTGCGGTTCAAAGGTCAGCTTCAACTCCAGCTCTTGACTGAAGAGCGGAAGCGTCCCATATAATTCTACCTCATTTGTCAGCAAAACTTGATAATCCATCTGACTATTTTTTGCTTCCTCTTCTAAGTAATGGTTGATTACTCTGTTTAAATCACGTTTGTTTGTTGATACATTAAAAGCAACATCATCCTGATTGGAACCATTTGTCCCTGGCTCTAATTTCGTTTCCTCCACTGGTGAGGCTATGAGGATCCAAATGAACAGGATGGCTGCAGCCATGAGACCCAAAAGAATAAAGAATCCGATTTTCCATTTATTTTTTATCATTAATCTTTGTAACTCCTCTTCCCAATCTTATGACCTTAGTTAGACAGCGAGTCAATGACCTGTTCATCAAGGATTTCATAAATCCGATCAGCAATTAATTGGTATCCACGGTCATTTGGGTGAAAATAATCAGTATATAACAGATTTTCTTCATTATTAAGGAAAATATCATGAATGTCGACAAAGTATGCATTCCCATCCTGCTCGACTATTGAAAGGCTTTGACCGTTCCACTCATCCACTATTAGATTCATTTCCTTAACATCAGCAAACCAATTAAAAAATGGATTGTAGAGCCCGACTAAAACGATCGGAGCTTCTTTATTTTGGTTGCGAATTGACAAGAAAATTTCCTCCAGCTGCTTTGCGAACAATTCTTGTTCGGTTTGAAAGTGATTTAGCTTAAGACTTGAAAAATTCTCTTTGACAACCTTCATTAAATCATTCCCGCCGATCGTTAATATGATCAGGTCAGCTTCTTCAATAGAAGATTGGACATTTTTGTTTTTCAGTCTTTTCAAAAGCTGGTCAGTCCTATTTCCTCTTACACCAAAATTTTCGAAATTCGCATTTTTAATTGTCTTTTCATTTTCAAGCTGCTGTGCAAGGTATGGGATATATCCTCCTGTATTCGTACTGTCTCCTACACCCTGTGTGAGTGAGTCCCCCGCAGCAACAATATGCAAATCCTTTGGAAAGAATGAAGTCGGCAACGCTTCCTTTATTTCCATTCCTGTTTCCTTGACCTTATTGAAGTTCCCTTTTTGAAAATTTTCAAACTGACTGCAGGATGCTAATACCATGATCATTGTCAGTGCTATATAAAGAAAGGTGAATTTCTTCAACAATATTAATCACCTACCTTTAAAAGTATAATCATTATAACATTTAATGCTTTTTCTGGCTTTAGTCACGCATTGCTTTCCTTCATTCGTTGGCGGCCTTCTCAAGATTGTTAATTTAATTTGTACAAACTGATGACACTTATTCCCCAATCCAAAAAAAACAGGCCACATACGCGGCCTATTGGAGTGCTTTGATATCTTCAATTATTTGTTCAAAAGGAACTTCCTTCAATCCGGTATAATATTTCCTCATATCCCCGTTTTGATCGACAAGATAAAAATCAGTACCATGAATGACCTGGTCTCCAGTCTCCGGTTTCTTCACAAGAGTCTTAAAGTTCTCAAGAGCGAATTTTTCTATTTCCTCTTGTGTATAACCTGTAAGGAACGACCAGTTCTTGAAATCAACATTGAACTTCTTACCATATTCCTTAAGTGCCTCAGGATTGTCCACAGCAGGATCTACACTGAAAGAAACAATCTCCACGTCCTTAAGCCCTTCTTCTTTTATCATATCCTGAAGCTTCGACATATTGGCCGTCATTGGCGGGCATACATCCGCACAGTTCGTGAATATAAAACTCGCCATCCAGACTTTTCCTTCTAAATCCGCTTTACTTACTGATTCACCATCTTGATTCGTGAAAGTAAAATCCTCGATAGGATAGTTCTTCGCATCCTTTAGGCCGCTATTTCCACACCCCGCAGCGAAAATGATTACTGCTGCAAGCATGAGAAGCGTAAAAACCTTTTTCAAAATCATCACCTGCAATCTTTCGAATAATGTCCATAGACAATTCTAGCAGACGCATTTGAGAGAAGAAAGAAAAAGGTATGAAAGAAGTGTGAAATTTTCATCATTTACCCTGTGCCATTGTGGACTTGCGAATTTTTCATCGTAGCGAAGAAATCTTTAATGAACTCTGTATAACTGAAGTTAACAGCTACTTTATGAACTGGATATTCGGCCTTATTGATTGTGTTCCTGAAATCCCCGATGCTCTGTCCAAATGCCTCACCTATATTCACGACAATTTTAACCGGGATTTCGCGGAAAACCACATGGTCTTCTTTTATCAACGCCCATAATGTAAGAACGTCGTGGAGTGGAGCACCCGTCAATTCAGGATTCCGCTCTTTATAAAACTTGTAGTAATAATCGAACATTGGCTTCACCAGCTTGCCTACTTCACTTCCGATAATATGGTAATACTCATCTAATTCATTGATCAATGCTGGCGTCACGATTGCTCCACTAGTCACATCAAGCGGAATGATTTTCACAGGGGGGTTCGCTTGTGTCAATACAATATTCGCTGCATATGGATCTCCATAAAAATTCGCTTCAGCCACTGGGGTAACATTTCCAGGTTCGTTGAATGCACCACCCATAATGTAAAAATCCTTTACTTTTTTCATGGTTTCAGGATAGAGAATGAAAGCAGCCGCAAGGGATGAAAGCCTGCCTACATTCACTATAATGATTTCATCCGGGTTTTTTTCAATGATTTCCTGGATGCCATGGAAGTTTTCAAGAGTGTAATCCACATCAATATCAGGGATGATTGGCCCGAGTCCTTCAATGCCGTGGACGTCAGGTACATATTCAGGCGGATCTCCTGTCAATGGCAGGTCAGCACCTGCAAAAGCTGGAACATCACTCCTCCCTGTTAGCTTCTGCAGATAAGCGGCATTTCGAAGGGCATCTTGTTTTGATACATTGCCGTAATCGGCAACTACACCAACCAAATCTATTTCCTTGTTAAAAAACGCATATAATACAGCAATATTGTCATCTATCCCAAAATCACTAAAGAAAAGCACTTTTTTCTTCAAGTCCGTGCACCTCCTTTTTAAATTATATTGAGGCCTTTGAAAATAATGGCAAAAAAATAAAAAGCCCTGAAGTTTACTCAGGGCTTTCTGTAAATATTGGGACCATTATCTCAAAGGTGGTGCCTTCACCTTTTTTACTTGATACCTTTATCTGTCCTTTCATCCTTTCAACAATCTGGTAGCAAACCATCAGCCCCATGCCTGTTCCGCGTTCCTTCAACGAATAAAAAGCCGTTCCAAGTCTTGAAAGCTCCTCCGCGGTCATCCCGATGCCCGTATCCTTAATGACAAATACACCGAAATCTCCTTGCTTCTCAAGTGTCATGCTAAGCTTTCCACCATCACCCATCGCCTCGATGCCATTTTTCAAGATATTGATGAGCACTTGTTTTAATTCACTCTTATTGCCCCTTATCTTTACCTGATTCTTGATTTCAGTGTGCATCGAAATGTTTTTTGACATCATAGCGTAAGAACTCATTAAATCCATTACCTGCTCCGTCATCTCACTGCCATCGATGATTACAAGCTTTCCAATATCCGGCTTGGCTAGACTCAAGTAGTCATTTATGATTGTCTCCGCCCTGTTCAATTCTTCAATCATCAATTTTAAATACATGTGATCTTCTTCAGACATTTCTTTAGAAAGGAAAATTTGCAGAAAACCTTTCACAACAGTCATAGGATTTCTGATTTCATGGGCAACAGAGGCAGCCAGCTGGCCTATCGCGTTCATTTTCTCGGCACGCTGAAGCTCCTGCTGAATTTTTGTATGTTCAAATATATCCTCCATTGTGTTGATCGCTTCCTCTAATAAAAGCGACTCCTTATCCTCCAGGGATGTTTGACCCAGTTGCTTTGATGCGGCTGATACCCTCTCAAATAGTTGGGAGAGCTGGGAAGCCATCTCATTGAATTTTTCGCTCAATAAACTTAACTCTGATTGATCATGCACTGGCAGCTTGACGGTGAAATTTCCGGAACTGATTTCCTTTATGCCAAAAAACAAGTCATCTACTGGTTTCATGACCTTCCTTAGGCCCCAATGCAGGATTACATACACAGCAGCCAGTATGGCCGCCATCTCCAATAATAACAGCAAGAGTATTTCCATCTGATTTTCCTTGATGATGGATGCCTTTGCATCTATCCCAAGAATGGCCACCACATTTCCACTGTTATCTGTAATTGGGGCGAAGGATGAAATCCAAGACCCGTATTGATCAGTGAATACATCTGTACTCGTTATAGTCTTATTTTCCCTTGTATTCCGATATGCACTTATAAATTCTTCACCTGCATCATAAAACATTAGGGAATCGAATGAGTAATCCCTATAAATATCAGATGCTGAAAGGATGTAAACTTTCTGATTTGGATATTCTTCAGGCAGCATAACATAAGCCCCAAGGAATGACGCACTTTTGTCTCCCACCATAGTCAAAAGCTTCTCAAGGCGCCTGATTGAAGGTTTTGACTTATCCCTGGATTCATCAGCCTTTCTTATATCATCAGGATCAAGGGTAGATGACCAAATTCCTGCAACTCCTTCAACCTTGTCAGCCATTTGAGTTTTCAATTGTTTTGACTGCAGGTAGAAGCTCGTACCCATTGTCGATACGACTACGACCGTTGTGATCATAAATGAGAACATTAGTATCTTTTTGAATAATGGCAGGTTCTTTACATTTAGCTTCATATTTTCATTGTCACATTCCGTTCTATTCTAAAGTGAATAGTGAAAATATTCGACATACCCTATTGATTATCCTGTATCCGATTAGTTTAAAATGACATGAAAAAAGTCCTGAAATTTTACAATTCAGGACTTGAACAATATTTCATATTAAGCTATTCAAAGTAATACATGAACCCAATAGCGCCCGGGCCCGTGTGGGTACTTACAATTGGAGTCGTATCTTCGATAGTGAAGTCATCATATCCGGAAGTTTCAATGACGGCTTCCTTTATTTTCTCAGCGAGACCTTTTCCCTCTGCATGGGTAAGCCCTATCCCCTTTATGGTTTTGCCCTCTGTATCTGCAGCAAATTGATTTCTAAGGTACTTTACGACTTGCGAATGACTTCTTGCTTTAGAGACAGGAGTATATTCTCCACCTTCGAGAGATGCGATCGGTTTTATATTCAATAATGAGCCGATCATCGCTTTTCCTTTGCCAATCCGTCCTCCCTTGAACAGATTCTCAAGGGTATCTACGACGACAAAAAGGCGGGTCTGTTCTCTTATCTCATCTAGCCTCGCTCCTATTTCTTCCGCCGATTTTCCGTCAGCGGCCATTTGGGCAGCTTCAAGAACCTGGAACGCCAACCCCTTCGAAATAAAGCGGGAATCAACCACATTCACCTTTGCTCTTGTCATCTGGGCGGCACTTTCAGCAGAACGCACTGTACCGCTCATCCCGCCTGTCATATGTATCGATATGACTTCATAACCATCCGCGGCCAGCTCGTCATATACCTTCAAGAATTCCCCGGCAGGCGGCTGCGAGCTCTTTGGCAATTCTGAAGAAGCTTTCATCTTTTCCATGAATTCTTTTGGACTGATATCCACTCTATCTAAATAATTTTCACCATTGATAGAAATAGATAAAGGGACAACGATAATCCCCCACTTTTCAATTAGCTCATCATTCAAATCACAAGTAGAATCAGTTACAATCTTGATTTTAGCCATAAATTCACATCCCTATCAAAACACTAGATTATGACTATTATACCTATTCTGAAATACAAATAAAAATATTTACATTCATTCATGTAATTTGTCTTAGAATGCTAGAATTTTAGTAACTATAGAAATACATCCGGATTGGTTAGGCTATAAATTAACTCCGTAAAAAATAAGAAAAGCGCAAGCGCCTTGGTCAGCCCCGACAAGCGCTGGAGGACCTGACAGTGAAGTCGTTCTTTGACTTCATTGACAGGACCGAAGCGACTCGAGGGGCTAGGCGCTGGAGCTGGACACTGATTTGAATCTAGAAGCTTATACTTTCTTATAAAAGAACAAAAGCGCCCTTTTCGAGGCGCTTCAAAAATGAATCATCAGGCGTTATTTTTCAACTCAGCCGATTTGAATAACTGCTCATAATCCGGCCACTTCATAACTCTTTTTAAATAGTCTTTAAACGAATAAAACTTTTTTGCGTTTCTTTCCTGATAGATCGCTGTTATAAAAGTTTGCAAACGGACTTGGATCATAAAATAATAGGTGCTCTCTTCTTCCAACACAGGAATATCCACGACTTTAACCTTCTGTCCAACAACATTTTTGAACTCTAGGCTTTTGAATAACAAAATATCAATCCTCTTTTATACCCGTTTGAATATATTATACCCTAAATCCTGGTCGAAATGTGTCTGTTTACGGAGATAATAATATTTTTTTTATGATTTTTTTTGATTCCAGATAACGTATTAATCTTCATGATTTTCAAATATTCAATAGGGTTAAAGAAATGATTCTGTTTTGATTACAAAAAAACGTGTGGAAATCCCACACGTTTGAATGACTGTTTATACTTGTTTTGAATCTTGATCCATATCCTTTATTACTAGGATGATTCCTCTTCGCTATCCTCGTCCATATCCCCGTATTGCTCTTGCCATTCTTTTTCCTTCTTGAGCTTCCGTTTGTAAACAAATTTGGACAAGTTTACGCTGATTTCATACAAAACCAGAAGCGGAATCGTAACCAGGATATCTGACATGAAATCAGGCGGTGAAATGATGACTGAAATCACAATCAATATAAAGTAAGCATACTTTCTGACCTTAACCAGGACGTAAGGATTAATGACTCCCAGCGAAGTCAAAAACATGACGACAACCGGCAATTCGAACAGTACTCCAAAGGGAAGGGTCATATTCATGATGAACTTGAAATACTTTTCCGCCGTAAAGTTCGTTACAAGCATATCCCCGCTAAGTTCCACGAGGAAATTCAGAACCGTCGGAAAAATCACAAAGTAGCCAAAAGCAAGACCAACGATGAATAGTATGAATAACGCCGGGATATACGAAAGTGATATTTTCCTTTCAATCGGCCTGAGTGCTGGTTTGACAAAAAGCCAAATCTGTGTGGCCAATACAGGAATCGTACCAGCAATCGCGATGATGGTGGCAAGCATGAAGTAAATCCATACGATATCACTTGGACCTAAGACTATTAACTTTACGTCCAAATCCCGGACAAAAAAGTTATATATATCTTTAACATAGAAGAAGCCTATGCCAAAGAAAATAATGAAAGCTACAGCCGAGATGATCAGCCTGTTCCGCAGCTCATCAAGATGATCCACCAGATTTAATTCTTTATCGTCCATATAACAATCCCCTGCCAATTCCGTTTGGTGCATTTCTTGAATAAAGCCTGTCATTTACAAGCCTTTTAAGAAAAAAGGTGTAAGACAAAAGCATCTTACACCTTATTTAGTAACTTTCGTAATTTCCTTCTTTTCTTCTTCAAAATCTTCCATGACGTCGCTTGTCAATTCACGAGTTGACTTCTTGAATTCACGAAGCGTCTGTCCAAATGCACGTCCGATCTCTGGAAGCTTCTTTGGTCCAAAGATAATTAGGGCTAAGACAAGGATTAAGATTAATCCAGGAACTCCGATGTTTGATAACATATCAACATCTCCTTTTTCATATTGTAAATCTACTATGATTATAGTACTTTTACTCCCCTAAGTGGAGGAATCCCGTGAAAGTTCATAAGAAATTCACAAAGGTCTACGTAATCTAACTAAGTGTGACATTTCTTATTCTATAACATCTATCCTTAATTATCTATTATTAATATTATACCAGTAAATTAAACAACTGATTGTCCTTATTCAATTCCATGAAGGCGAAACCCTTATTCTCCATACTGGCGATCAGTCTCTGGTAATCATGCTTACTCTTTAATTCAATTCCGACAAGAGCGGGCCCGCTTTCTTTATTATTTTTCTTTGTGTACTCAAACCTGGTGATGTCATCCCCAGGCCCAAGGACATCATCAAGGAATTCACGCAACGCACCTGCACGCTGTGGAAAATTGACAATAAAGTAATGCAGCAAACCTTCATGGAGCAGCGACCTTTCCTTAATCTCCTGCATCCTGCTGATATCATTGTTGCCTCCGCTTACGACACATACAACTGACTTTCCTTTTATCTCATCACCGAGAAGGTCCAGGGCAGCAATCGGCAAGGCTCCCGCCGGCTCAGTTACAATTGCATGCTCATTATACAGTTCAAGAATTGATGAACACACTTTCCCTTCTGGAACGGCAACTAGTCTATCTACATTATCCTTGCAAATTTCATATGTCTTACTGCCAACACATTTTACAGCTGCTCCATCTACGAATGTATCGATTTCCTTTAGGGGAATAACACTATTATGGTCAAAAGCAGCCCTCATGGAGGCTGCACCGCTAGGCTCAACTCCAACTAGCCTGGTGGTCGGTGATACGCTTTTTATATATGTACTCAACCCTGCCATCAAGCCACCGCCACCAATACTAGCGATGATATAGTCAACAGAATCCTGACAATCATTTAAGATCTCCACCGCAACGGTTCCCTGTCCGGCAATAACTTTTTCATCATCGAATGGGTGGATGAATTCCCTTCCTTCTTTTTCAGCACATTCCCGCGCCTCCCGGTAAGAATCATCGAAGGTATCACCGACCAGGATGATGTCGACGAACTCTCTCCCAAACATTTCGACCTGGCTGATTTTTTGGCCAGGCGTTGTCGCCGGCATAAAAATTTTTCCGTTCACTCCAAGCTGCCGGCAAGCATATGCTACACCTTGAGCATGATTGCCGGCACTCGCGCAAACCACTCCATTATCAAGCCCTTCTTCCCACAATAACTTCATTGAATAATAAGCGCCCCTCAGCTTGAAAGAGCGGACATGCTGTAGATCCTCACGCTTCAAATAAATATCAGCTTCATATTTTTCAGATAATCGCTGGTTCAATTGCAATGGAGTGTGGGCAACAACCTCTTTAAGATGCCGATAAGCAATAAGGATATCTTCTACACTCACCCATTTTTTCTTCACTGTTTTTTGTTCCATTTTGGTCACCCTCACTTTGCAAAATATTAATTTTTCCATTATAACATGAAATATCATTATGTATTGAATTTTTTAAATATTTAAAATTTTAGGCTTTCATGTTGAATAGAATGGTAGTAAAATAACATATAATAACGAAAATACGCTGGAGGGAATGAAATGGAATTTTCATTAAACAGTTATGACGGAGCTTTACCGGTAGAGGTTACACTTGATGAGGATAACGGCCGCTACATGATTCGCAAAAGTGATACAAGCGGAGAGTACTTCAATAGTCCGCTGGAAATGGTAAAGTGGATTCGCGACAACTTAAAACCAGATGATTTTTGCATACCCGCAGAATTCACCCAAATGATGAAAAGCCTGGCACAATTCGAATAACAACTCCATAACCTCATCCAGCCATTTTCTAAAAATGAACAGCCCCTGCGACAAGCAGGGGCTGTTGACATTTTAGAATGTTTTTAAAATCCTAAAGCCGATTTTAGCGCAATATATACCCATTTTGCAGGTCGGTATTAAGTTTGCATGCTCTTTTCATAAAAGAGTCAACTTTACGAAGAACAATAGGTCATTCAATCCTAATTTGTAGTCAATAGCAACAAAGTTTGAGAAAAGAGCCTTAAAGGATGATTATGAAGCTATCCTTTTTTCATTACGGGATTGAAGGATCGTATCCCTTATTTCTTCAGCAAGGGAAATCAATTCTTTATCCTTATATTGCCGGCTGTAAACCGGGGGACTTATGATCATTTTTATTTTAGCAGGTTTGACAAGACGGCCATTTTTTTCAAATACATCAGCCGTGCCCTGGATTGAAATCGGCACGATCGGAACACCAGAATCTTTCGCAAGACGGAAGCCTCCTGCTTTAAAAAGGCCTACAGGACCACCTTTGCTTCTCGTTCCTTCCGGAAAAATCACAAGTGAATTTCCTTTCTTTAAAAGCTCCACTCCTGACATAATTGATCCAGCAGCTTTGTCACGATTCTTCCGGTCAAAAAAGACGCAATCAATGGCTTCCATCCAGGAAGATAAAACCGGGACCTTCTTCACTTCAATTTTCGAAATGAACCCAAAAGGTTTTTCAATGGCACTTATAAGTACAGGTATGTCAAAGTTACCCTCATGGTTACTGGCAAACAGCACCGGACCTTCAGGTATATGATGAAGTCCTTCTACCTCTACCTGCGATCCTGTCAGTGCCATGAATGTTTTCGCCCACTTTTTTGGTGTATCATGAATCAGTTGCTTTTTAATATCTGGTTTTAAATCTTCAGGCAATCTTTTTAATCTGGATAGTCTGGGTATGGTGTAAACAAGATAGCCACCCATGTACAAAAAACACGCAATCAATCGAAGCATTGGATCCTCCTAATGTTATTCTGTTGTCATTATAAGGGATTAGATCAATTAAGACTATATTCTTCAATTAATTTATTGAGGATCACTTCGGAAAATTTATTTATATCAGGTCTCGAATGTCGAAATTCAACAAATGTGAAAACAGCATCATAGAAAAAGCAGTCCAATTCTGGACTGCTTTGACATTACTTCCTCTTATAAATCAAAAACTCATAATCATAGGGGTTTTTTCCATCCTTCAGTCCGATTTCCCTTGACTCAAGCTCCCATTTATCAATGTCGAACACCGGGAAAAACGTATCTCCTTCAAACTGATGATGGATCATCGTAAGGTACAGCTTGTCTGCATGCTGAAGGACTTCTTTGAATATTTCCGCACCGCCAATGACGAAAATTTCTTCAGATTTGTTCTCAGCGGCATAGGCTAACATTTCATCAATTGAATGCATCACTGTACAGCCCTCTGGATCGTAATTATCATCACGTGTAATAACGATATTTTCTCTGCCTGGGAGAGGTTTTCCAATCGATTCATACGTTTTCCTTCCCATGGCAATCGGATGTCCCATCGTCACACGCTTAAAGAACTTCAGGTCCTCCGGAAGCCTCCAGGGGAGCTGGTTATGGTATCCGATGACTCGGTTTTCATCCATTGCCCAAATTAGTGATATCATACACTGACAACCCCTTTGATATGCGGATGCGCTTCGTAATTAACCAACTCGAAGTCTTCATATTTAAAATCAAATATTGATTTGACTTCAGGGTTGATTTTCATTTGTGGCAATGGCTTAGGATCCCGGGTAAGCTGCAGTTTAACCTGCTCCACATGGTTCGAGTAAATATGAGTATCCCCGAAAGTATGAACGAACTCACCAGGCTCAAGATCGCAGACATGAGCGACCATTAAGGTCAGTAAAGCATAGGAAGCGATGTTGAATGGCACGCCCAGGAACACATCAGCCGATCTCTGGTACAGCTGGCAGGAAAGCTTACCATCAGCTACATAAAACTGAAACATGCAATGGCACGGAGGAAGGGCCATATTTTCGATTTCAGCCACATTCCAGGCATTGACAATCATCCTTCTTGAATCAGGATTTGTTTTGATTGTATGAATCAATTCTGAAATCTGGTCCACTGTTTCTCCATTTGCACCTGTCCATGAACGCCACTGGCTGCCATAGACCGGGCCCAATTCTCCATTTTCATCTGCCCATTCATTCCAGATGCGCACCCCATTTTCCTGCAGGTATTTCACGTTTGTATCACCATTCAGGAACCATAGAAGTTCATGGATGATTGATCTTAAGTGGAGTTTTTTGGTTGTTAGCAGCGGAAATCCATCCTGGAGATTAAAGCGCATTTGATAGCCGAAAGTACTGATGGTGCCAGTACCTGTCCGATCCTCTTTTTTTACACCAGTATTCAAGACATGTTCGCAAAGTTCTAGATATTGTTTCATGAATTTCCCTGCCCTTCAAAACGTTCGATTTCTTTTTCTTATTTTAGCAAATAAATCAATAATGGTGGAAGGATATACCCTTATTTTGAATTCTCTAATTACTTTGCTATGGGATTCCGTATTTCCTGCCATGATACACTAGAATAGCAAAAAAGGCCTACTTAAGGCCTTCGATATATTGATAGGTTTGCGGCGCAGCTTCCTTAAGCAGTTTTGCCGACAGTCCGCCAATATAGAACATCGCAAAGCTTTCGGCAAAGTATTCCTCAGGATAATCAAGGAAATAGGCACGGCCTGGGAAGAGCAGCCTGCTTTCATGCTTCCAGATTTTCAAGAATCTTTCTTCATGCCTGATTCCGTCATAAACATGGCGGTCAAGAGAATGTGCGAGTTCATGCAATTCCAGGTTTACAGATCCATGGCCCTTCCCTTTCTCACTGCTGCCAATTTTCACAAGAACGGTCCTTGAACCTCCAATCCCTGGGACCTGATCCCACGTCTTTTCAGATGTATAACCTCGCGGAACAATCCCCTTCAAGTGGCTGGCACTTGGATTATCCGTCAATCTGCCTTCAAATAACTTCACTTTAATATTGCTGTCTACCGCTTTAAGGATCATGCTTTCAGGAAGGAGCATAAGCCTGTTAATAATCTGCGCTGCTTCTCCTTGATCAAAGTCCTTTTCTGGCAGGACAATCAACTTGCCGGCAAGAAGGACGTTTTCCGGCTGCAGGGATTCATATAATAGGGATTGTTTAGGATATTCATATAGAAAAATGCCGTCCATATTGGCATTGGAACTGCCAAGCAGTGATAAGGAAAGTACGATAACAACGAATATTTGAAAAATCCTTCGCATTTATTATCCCCTTTCCTGAAGTGTATTTTCGAAGATGTATCAAAAGTTGATGGAATGTAATTTCGAGGGAAATTGTCTATAGTATTCTATTAAATTATAACATATGATCGCTTGCCTGCTGGCTGAGAAATTCAGGAAGGTGTAAAAGAATCCCCCTGCATTTTGGGGATTAAAAAAACTCATCCAATTCAATATTTGGATGAGTCACTCTGGTTTTGACACAGCTATTGCTGCTTACTATTTTTATATTTTTTTTGCAGCTCTTGCAAACGTTGCTTGCCTTCTTCACGCAGGCGCTTGTTTTCTTCCTCAATGGCCTTAGTTTCCTTCATCCCCTTAAGGATAATTTGAAAGGATTCTTCAATCGTCTCAATCTTGATGCCTGGTGTACCTGATAGCCGGGCAATATCAACACTTTGACCGGCAATACTCCTGGCATTCCTGATCATCACTTCATTGGTACGCCGGTCGAGCTCTTTCATTGATTCTGCCACCAGCTTTTGTCTCTTTGCTGCAACAGCCTGTATTAAGCCATTCTTAAAAATTGGAATGGTCGTGACAAATGCCGAGTTTATTTTGCCAATCAGCCTGGCATTCCCTCGCTGAAGCAGCTTTATTTGAGGTCCAGTCTGCAATGCAACCACTTTCGCCATTCCAAGGTCATAGATTCTTTGTTCAAGAAGCTCAACTGCATTGCGAAGTGAATCTAGTTCCATTGATGACATTTGATCACCATTCAAAGCGTCTTGTTCAAGTTGCGGAAGCTTTGTTGTTTTCAATTCATTCAGCTTCATTTCTGCAGCCACCACATATTTTTCAAGTGTCAGGTAATATTGATGGTTCTGTTCATACATGCGTTCAAGCATGGACGTCATTTCTGTCATCTCACTCTGGTATTTTGAGATTTTCACATATACCTGTTCTATCTCTTTTCCCATAGACTGGTATTTGCTATAGAGCCTATCAAGCATATTTTCGCTTCTCTTGAATAGCCTGCTAATCAGTCCACCAGAAGCTTTTTCAAAATCCTTTTTGTCAAACCGATCCATGCTCTTGCCAAGCTGCTTGAGTAACTGTCCTGAATCCTCTACATTGTTCGTCCGCATTACGCCAAGGATTTGATCAGAGAAGCGGGAAACTTCAACAGCTGGTTCCTTTCCATATTCGAGAATTTTGATGATATCGTGTTCATCAATGCTCCGTGCCAGACTCTGCACCTCAGGCTCATTCCTCAATGCCAACTTTATATCGGAAACCGTCGCTTTACTCAACTGTTCCTTCAAATTTTCAATTGAAGAGCTGGCATTTTGACCATGAATAGGATTCATCAACTTAATCTCTCCTTAGGATTTTTAAGAAGCCCTGAAAAATCACTTTTTTTAATGCGGAAGGTTCCTTTAGCTCTTGTTCAAATACAACATCCTCCAGCCAGTGGGATACGAATGCGCCTTTATCGATGTATTTTTCTATGTCATTGTGACCAGCTGGGTTATAAATCACCAAATCAACACCTAATTGATTTAATAGCAGCATTAGCGCAGCATCTGGTCTCGTCAGCGATCCATTGAGTTGATTATTAAAAACGATCAACTTAGGCACGTTCTGGGAGTAATCAAATTTCTGAAGCATTTTTAAAATAAATTCCGGAATCTGCATCGCCTGGTTGAACAAATATACCTTTACATCGTCCTCTTTCTCACTATTCCGGGGCTTCAGTTTCGGTGTAGCACATATATTTCTGATTGCTGAAGCAAGGCCTTTCTGCAGGCCAGAAGGCAAGTGGTTATACTTCCAATAATGGGCACCTGTCATTTTTTCCGGATTGAGCAGCCCGTCATTGTCCAAAGACTTACGATAATGAAATCGGAAGTCATTGTTAGTACCAGGAGAAAATGGCAAACTTTTAACGAGACAGGTATTTTCCTGCAGGATTAATCCATGGAGGCGGTTCCAATACTCACGACGATTACTTGTGACGCCATTAATTTTTGCAAACAAGGCAGGAATCTTAACCGTTCTGTTCTCCACTTCAAAATATGGTCTGATCATCGCCTTTTCCCTGGAAACTATAAACAATTCGTCATATGTTGTCTTCAAGGTAATGGCTTTAGGTGCGTAATCTCTCAACTGCCATGGTTTATAAAAAACCGTTCCCTCATAGTTTAGGATATTTTCAATTTCCTTAGATGCCCGGTATGCCACTGTAGTGGTCTGCATACTCTTTTCAAGTGGAAATGGCATTGGAACGCCTGTCTCCGGAAAGATATGGACAAATGTTTTCACCCTATCAAGCGCGGTTATGGCTAATACGTCATTTCCCGCCGGTGTGAAAGTAACCAGATCACACCCAAGTTCAATCAGAAAGTATAACAGATACTGATGGCTTTCCCTGTAGTTTCCATACCATAGAAAGGCAGGCATACCCTCCTCAGGATTCGCTTTCTTTAAATGGTGATTCAGGTGGTGGAAGATCCAACCTATAACATCGTTAAGAACAGAGATGAACTCCTTGCTCGCCAGTCCACCTTTCTCATTTCTTAAATACAGTTCGATCATTTTAATTAACGCTTCCTTTATCTGTCTATTTATCAGGAAGTTTTCTAATGAGGGCAGTAAATTTTCTTGATCTAGGAGTGCCACAAATTGTTTTATTGACAACTGTTGATTATTACTAATTTCAGTTATTTTCTGGTTTGATTTTATTTGAGCGAGATCCATTGAATTATTAAGCAGTAGATCGCTTAATAAGATTAGTCCATTTGAGTGAACATAGTCATACAATTGGTTATAATACTCAACTTCATCATGCGGAATGCCTATAAAAATAGCTTTGACTTGGCCGATATGCAGGAGAACACCATCTTTTTTGTAAAATGGTCTCTCACTTGCCGGAGTAGTTAACAGCTCCAACCAGTTGTCATATGTAACAGGCAATGGATGTATTATTAATTTGTTCATTGGCGAATACATAGAATCACTTCCCGCTGAGGACGATAAACTAAAATTAATGATTTAAATTTTCTGATTATACTAATTATCATAACATATATACCGAAACATCTTTTAGGCTTGTAATAGCAGTACGGACCACATTATCAAAAGTTTCAAGAAAGTTCATAAATCCTGAATTTCACCTTTATCCATGTCCATGCATATAGATGAATACTTAAACCTGGAAGGTGAATTCACATGCGATTTATTTTTAAAAGAGAGCCTATTGAGGATTTGCGGTTGGAGTTGCGGAAGGTTATCCAGGCAATGTGTTCAGGTCATCTTGTTTTAGTTGATCTATTATTCTATTCACTTATTTTCACCCTCTTAATCATTCCGGCAGCCTCTCCTTTACTCCACTTCACAGGCACCTTTTTACTCATATATGTATCATTTGCCTGCATTTTCTTGTTTGTCAGGAGGTCAGTAAGAGAAATCACCGATTATCACGATAAGTAGACTTTATGTTCAATTAGGGAAATAAAAAAAAGGAACAGACCTGTATCCGTTCCTGGGTTCCTTTATTGGACATTCTTTTGCTGCTCACTTGCTTCAGCTTTTTTCTTGTTCTTGTAGTGGACGACAAACGTTGCCGTAAAAGTTATCAGTAAAAGAATAAAGAAATGGGCATGTTCTATATGGATGCCAAAGACGCCAGCCAACATCTTTGCGGATATGATAAAAATCAAGATATAGGCAGTCGTCTCAAGTTCAGGGATCTTTTCAATCAATCTAAGGAATATCCCCGCAACTCCTCGCATCATCAGAACACCCAGCATACCGCCAAGAAGCAGGACCCACACTTCCTCGCTGATGCCCAAAGCAGCCAGGACACTGTCCACTGAGAACGCAATATCCATTAATTCCACTGCGGCAACCGTTCCCCAGAATGTACCAAACAACCGGATCAGCAGGCCGCTCTGGTTGATTCCTGCGACTTCCTCGTTACCCTGAGTCTCCCCTTTTTTCTTTTCGATAAAGTATTTAATTGCCAGCCAGGCCAGATAACCAGCCCCGAGTACTTTCACCCACCAAAACTCGATTAAATAAACACCTATCCCAATTGCAATGAACCTGAACGCATATGCGCCCAGTAATCCATAGAACAACGCTCTTTTCCTCTGTTTATCCGGCAAGTGTTTTACCATCACTGCCAGCACCAGGGCATTATCAGCAGATAAAAGCCCTTCGAGGATGACGAGCGTTCCGATTAGCCCCCAACTGACAGGATCCGTTAAAACCTCGACCCACATATCCCAATTGAAAAACTGGACATAAGTATCAAAAAACCCTTGTAGTATGTCTGCCATTCTAGATGTTCCTCCCATTTTTTGGTTCTTAGGAATTGTACAGAAAAACCCAGCATAAGCCGGGCTTCTATAAAAACTTATTTCGTTTTCCTCAATTTAAGTCCTAAATCAGCCAAAATAAATGAGATTCATGTTTGTTTTATTGTTCAACACAGTAGTTTTTCTGGAGGTAATCCTCAACTTTTCCATTTAGGCGGAGTATTTTTCGCCCAGAAAATTCTCCCGAGCTCATAATGTGTCTGGAAGTTATCATGATAAGTGTGATAATGGAAATTAAACCAGAAACCATCCTTTGGCGGCTGGTCCCTTCTGACGTGAAACCGGATAATATCCTTCCCATTATCCCCGATTATGTGGAATATCTTTTCAGACTCCCCACCACCAGGTATTTCCGTGATCCGGAGAGAATTCAGCTTTTCTCCGGGATACTGGAAAGCTACCATTTCGATCGCCTTTTCAATGTTTGGCAAAATAGTTTGCCTGAATTCATCCTCAATCACAGGACCAATTTTTGCACCGAACTTCTGGAAAGATTGTTGTTCGGCTTCCATCATTGTCCTGTGTACGAACATCTCCCTTTCCGCTTCCTCATCTAAGGGAACATCGAGCGAATCAACGAAACTTGTTTCAGCAGCGGTTGATTTTTCAGATCTTTCTGTTGTAGTTGTCAGAAACCCATTCACCTGAGCAGGAGACACCATTCCAAATGTAACCATGGAGATCAAGACAACGAGCGATTTGCGCAGCCATGCGGGCATGTGGATCACATCCTTATGTAAATAGGAATAATTATCTGTAAAAATATCAATCTGTCTAAGTTAAATATATACGTGTGTAGTAATAACCTGAATTGGTCATAATAAAAAAATATTCTTAGTATTATTATAACTTGTTTATACGTAAAATTGGGCAAAGGGTTTCAGATTTTTCAAAAATGGTAATAAGGAAATATTAGAGGCTTCAATTGAAGTTAAAAAGGGAGGTCATAAGTATGGAGTGGGTCGCTGTTGCAGTCAGCCTAATTACGCTTGCTTATTTTGTCTATTTGGCAATTGCGGATTAAATAGGAAATGAATGAACGGACAGTAATCATCTCTTTTTCCGTCACGAAAAATATTTCTCCTGACTATTTCAATAATAGGCGAGTTTGTTACATAGAAAAAGGATGAGGGCTAGCCTCATTCTTTTTCTATGACTCCAAAATGGAATTTTGCAGTTTTTCTTCTGTATACTTCGAAGCCAAAATTATCAAATCGGCTGCTTCTGAAATGGTCTTTCAGCACTACTCGCTTCCTGGCAACACGGTATGCATGTTCAATGACTTCTTGTGAGAGTCCATCGTATACAGCGAAGTGGGTCAGACCCCTGATTCCATCTGACTCTAATATCGATTCATCAAACATCGGGTCAAAATAAACACAATCTACGCTGTTATCTTCTTGCACCTTGAGGAACTCCAGTGAATACCCTTGCAGCACTTGTATTTTTTCCATAGCCTTATCAATGGCTTCAAATCCTGAATCCCATGCTTTGAGTCCTGTTTTGACTAAATATGCGAGTTCCGGCCTTGCTTCTATTCCTGTGACAGAACCTGACTCACCTACGACAAAGCTCGCTACGATACTATCTGATCCAAGACCGAGGGAACAGTCAAGAAAACTCATCCCTTCCTCCAATTTTGCTGCACCTATGAGAGGATCACTTTCCCCTTTCATTAATCTTTTGATTCGGAACATAGCGGAATTCGGGTGAAAAAAGAAAGGTTCTGAAGCTCCCAGCGGAAAAAGCTCAAGCCGGTCTTTGCCAACTACCAGGCAGTCATCCTTCACGATTTCCTGAATTGCCGATACTGACCTCTTTTTCCTTGGTACGAAATCCACTTTGAGTTCAAAGGCTATAGCTCTTGCTTTAGCTGTCATATTCTCATTTGTCCTGCCTGCTGTGGTCACAAACAAACCTAACACCCCTGACACTGTTTCGGATAGAACAAAAAGCGCAAGCGCCTTGTTCAGCCCCGACAAGCGCTGCCCGACTATAACGCCACATCCTGTGGCAGTCGGGTCTGCACGTCCTGTGCCTCAGAGGGCCTGCCAGTGAAGTCGTTCTTTGACTTCATTGGCAGGACCGAAATCGAAAAGTATAGCCGACTGCCCAGAAACGCAGAAACTGGAGACTCCGACAAAGAAGCGNNGAGTTTCTAGGAGGCGACACTAGACAAGCGACTTGAGGGGCTAGGCGCTGGAGCTAGATTAAGAATACTACAAGTATTTATCCAAAACCAAATAATTTTTATAGCTTCCTGAACGACAAAGAAAAGGACGTCCGTAGACATCCTTTTCGAACTTTTGCTTTTTGTTATAAATATAATACACTTAAAAGTTGTCCATAGTTTTCCCGTTGTTGAAACCATCAAGTGTCTAGCAATGAGAATCAAAGGCGGATGTTAAGTTATCCATGATTGCTTCCATTGGCTGTCCTTCGATATCATGGCGAGGAATGAAGTGAACAACTTCTTTGCCTTTCAATAAAGCCATTGAAGGTGAAGATGGCTCAAGATCTGTAAAGTACTCACGCATTTTTGCAGTCGCTTCCTTGTCCTGGCCAGCAAACACAGTCACAAGATGGTCTGGTTTCTTTTCACTTCTTAATATTGCTTGAGTTGCTGACGGACGAGCAAGACCTGCAGCACAGCCACAAACAGAGTTAACCACCACAAGTGTCGTTCCTTCAACATTCTCCATGAATTCCACAACTTCATCCGCAGTAAGCAATTCCTTGAAATCTGCACGTGTCAATTCCTCACGCATCGGCTTTACCATTTGTCTCATATATTCTTCATATGCCATTGACATAAATAATTCCCTCCCAAACGATAGTTTGCAGTGTTAGCATACTATATTATTTATACCAAACGCAATAAAAGAACGTCTTACTCTAGGAGTGTACAGACTCCTGGACTGTTTTCCCTTCGAAAAAATCCGTTACAGCGCCTTTGGACGAGCAGGATACAAGTCTGGCGTATTTCGCCAGTGCTCCTCTTATAGGAAGTGATGGCGGTGTCCATTTTTGTTTGCGGGCAGCTAGCTCTTCCTCACTTAAGGCAACCGAGATCAGCCTCTGTTCACTATCAACCGTAATCCTATCCCCATCTTTTATCAATGCAAGTGGACCGCCTACCTGTGCTTCAGGAGCAATGTGGCCAATAACCAGTCCGTGGCTCCCCCCGGAGAATCTTCCATCTGTCAGCAATGCGACACTTTCTCCAAGGCCTTTACCAACAAGTATCGCTGATAAGCTCAGCATTTCTGGCATTCCTGGTCCGCCTTTTGGTCCCTCATAACGGATCACCAATACATCTCCAGCGACAACTTCATCAGACATTACTGCTTTGGACGCCGACTCCTCATCATTAAAAACCTTTGCAGGACCAGTCATGGTTTTGACCTTCAAGCCAGATACTTTCGCTACGGCGCCGTCTGGTGCAAGATTTCCTTTTAAGACAACTAGTGGGCCGTCCTTTCTAAAAGGCTGATGTGCAGGTCGGATTACTTTTTGGCCAGGTTTTAAGTCCGGAAAATCCATAAGGTTCTCTTCTATTGTTTTTCCCGTAACTGTGAGGCAATTACCGTGCAGCATTCCCTCTTTTAAAAGCAGTTTCATGACTGCCGGAACCCCGCCAGCCTCAAAAAGGTCTTGCATGACATATTTACCGCTTGGCTTTAAGTCAGCGAGATGAGGTACCCTTTCCTGGATTCTGTTGAAATCTTCCAGTGTCAGGTCGACTTCAGCAGCATGGGCGATAGCCATTAAATGCAGGACGGCATTTGTGGAACCGCCAAGAGCCATAACGACTGTAATCGCATTTTCAAATGCTTCCTTCGTTAAAATCTGTCTTGGGCGAAGATCCTGCTCAAGCATCTGATAGACCACTTCTCCTGCCATATAGCAATCCTCTCGCTTTTCATCGGTTTCAGCTGGATGCGATGAACTCCCCGGCATGCTCATTCCGAGCGCCTCGATTGCGCTGGCCATTGTATTGGCTGTGTACATCCCTCCACAGGAACCGGATCCTGGGCAAGCATGACATTCAATCTTATGAAGCTGTTCATCTCCGATTGCACCCTTATTATATTGGCCAACCCCTTCGAACGCTGATACTATGTCAATATCCTTGTCATCAAGCTTGCCAGGCTTGATTGTACCTCCATAAACAAAAACAGAAGGAAGGTCCATTCTGGCAATTGCCATCATACAGCCAGGCATATTTTTATCACAGCCGCCAATTGCGACGAACCCATCAAGGCTTTCCCCCTGGACCACTGTTTCTATTGAATCAGCGATTAAGTCGCGGCTCGGAAGTGAATAGCGCATTCCGTCTGTCCCCATCGATATTCCATCTGATACAGTGATCGTGTTGAAAATCAGGGGCGCACCACCTGCGGCCCGAGCACCCTCTTTCGCTTTCACTGCCAGCTTATCTATATGTATATTACAAGGCGTCACCTCACTCCAGGTACTCGCAATCCCAATCATCGGCTTTCTGAAATCATCGTCACTGAATCCAACCGCCCGAAGCATGGCCCTGTTCGGCGCCTTTCTGGCATCATCGCTGAATACATGGCTCTTGATTCTTAAATCTTTCTCCATTCAATATTCCTCCCGATTTTTTATTCACTACAATAACTCTTTTTCGGGACAAATACAATCATTATCTAAATATTTTAATTATTACAAATAAGTAAGCGGATACATTTTCAAATTACCGAGTGAACATCATTTTTTTTAAAAAACACTCTGGACGTATAACTTAAGATCCAGAGTGTCTTGATAATTTTTTATTGTTTTCTGGCTTCCGTCATCTGTTTCCAGACAGAGCCTTTTGCTTCCTCACCATGCTCAATACGGGCAATCGCCAGTTTCACCTGCATGCTAACTTCGAATTCAGAATCATCTTGCGCGTCTTTTAATGAAGGCAGTGCTCTTTCATCCCCAATTTCGTACAGGAACATAGCGGCCCTCCAGCGGACAAGCTTACTTGAGTCCTTAAGCGCCTCCATCATTTCATCCATTGCTTCTGAAAAACCAAGGTCAGATAAGCAGTCACCTGCTGTCCTGCGAACAGTAACCGTTTTGTCATTCAAAGCTTTGTACAGCAATGGCAGGACCTTTTTGTCCTCAATCATTCCCAAATATACTGTGGCCAAGCGGCGAATGGAAGCTTTCTCATCTTGTAAAGCTTTTTCAAGCACCTGCAAGTCTTCAATAGTTGGATCTTCCATTTGCTCAAGCAACTGGTACCTTATCCGCCAATCCGGATTCTCCAAGTCGGCTTCTGTTACCCTGATTTTTTTCTTTGCTGCTTTGATCTGTGCTTCCTGACCAGGATTCTTAGCAAGCTTCACAAGCTCCTCCAGCCTCTCAGGAGGATATGCCGCTAAAAGCTCTTCCACTACATCATTTCCTACCTGATCGAAATCTCCGTAACGGACTCCGAGTTCCTTCCACCGGCGGACCATCACGACATTATCCTCCGGTGTCTGTACCTCACCTACTTTTGTCACGAATGATTCTGGCAGTCCAAACCGCTTCTCTTCAGTGCCGTCGGTAAGTTTCACCTGCATAGGAATTCCTTTATAAACTTGCACAAGAACTTTTACTTCCCCAAAATGCTCATTGATATCAGGTGCATCATCTGGTTCTTCTGCATCTTCTCCGAACGCCTTCCTCACCTCAGGAAGGATTACTTTCCAGTCATATTTTACATTTCTTTCAACTGCAAGGAAATCAGCAACATGGTAGACCCCTTTTACACCTTCAATATCCAGTATGTTCAACACGACTTCAGGTGCCCCGGCCGCTGAGTCCTTTTTATAATTATTGCTCTTGCCCATAGGAAGTTCTTCATCCAGGTTGATCTTCATCGTATTCGGGCTTGGCGTTGGTTCAATTGATACAATTTTCACATTCCCACCCCTTTATATTTTTCAGGAATGATGCCATTTTAACATAGTGGAGAATAGATAGCATTTCGAAGCCCTTCACACCGAAGTCGTCGTGGGTTCAGACAGCTTTTCCTCTTTTTCCTCTGAACCTGTCCGAAGTTGCTCCGGCTTCTGATAGCTTTTCTGCTTTTTCCTCTGAACTTGTCCGAAGTTGCTCTGACTTCTGACAGCTTTTCTGCTTTGTCCGCTGAAATTGTCCGAAGTTGTAATGAGGTCCGTTTATAGATAAAAAAATAAGACCTGGGATTCCAGGTCTTATTCGTTTTCGGCGAGCTCTGATAAATAGCTCCATCTTTCAATTAGATACTCTAGCTGCTCATTCAACTCTTTCTCTTCATTCACCAGAGCCTCACCCTTTTCAAAATCACTCCCGATACTGGCCATTTCCCCCTGCACTTCCTCAAGGCGGGTTTCTGTACCAGCAATCTTATCTTCAATTTCTGCCCATTCTTTTTGCTCCTTGAAGCTCAGTTTCTTTTTCTTCGGTTTTTCTGTCTGCTCTACCTTTTCCTTCTTTGGCACTGAAGGGGCAGATTCAAGATTCGGCCGCTTTTCAAGGTACTCTGAGTAATTGCCGTAATGCAGGTCTGTCTGCCCATTGCCTTCCAGTACAAGCAGCAAATCGACAACCTTATCAAGGAAGTAACGGTCATGGGATACCGAGATAACGACACCAGGGAAGTCTTCCAGGTAATCTTCCAATACAGTTAATGTCTGTGTGTCCAAATCATTGGTTGGCTCATCCAGCAGCAGGACGTTTGGTTCTTCCATTAACAGCTTTAACAAATAGAGTCTGCGCTTTTCGCCTCCGGAAAGCTTCCTGATTGGAGTTCCATGTGCATAAGGCGGGAACAGGAATCTCTCGAGCATTTGTGCAGCTGAAATTGTCTTGCCATCAGTAGTTTGGACGATTTCTGCCGTTTCTTTCAGGTATTCAATTACCCGCTTATTTTCGTCCATATCTTCATTTTCTTGAGTATAGTAAGCTATCTTTACGGTTTGTCCGGTGATGATTTCACCGTCATCAAGCATGATCCTGCCTGCGAGAATATTCAGCAAAGTCGATTTCCCTGTCCCATTTCGGCCGATGATTCCCAGCCTGTCCCCAGGTTTCACAAGAAGATTGAAGTGATCCAGAATCACTTTATCTTCGTATTTTTTGGTTGCATCCTTCAGTTCAAGCACCTGTTTGCCCAGCCTGCTGCCACTCAAAGAGATGTCGAGTTTTTCAGAAGACTTCACATTTGACACTTCATCATCCAGTTTGTCAAAACGCTGGATGCGAGCCTTCTGTTTGGTTGTCCTCGCCTTAGCCCCGCGCCTGATCCACTCGAGTTCCTGTCTGAACAAATTCTTCTTCTTTTCAAGTGTTGCGGCTTCGTTCTCCTCTCGCATCGCCTTGGCTTCGAGGAAACTGGCATAGTTGCCTTTATAGCTATAAAGATTTCCACCATCAAGTTCAAAAATCCTATTCGTCACTCTGTCAAGGAAATAACGGTCATGGGTAACGAGCAGAAGTGACCCCGAATATCTGGATAGATAATCTTCAAGCCATTTTACTGTCTCATAATCAAGATGGTTCGTGGGCTCATCCAGAATCAGCAAATCTGGGGATTCAATCAAAACCTGAGCGAGTGCGACACGTTTTTTCTGGCCGCCGGATAGCTCCCCCATTTTTTTGGTGAAGTCAGAAATCCCAAGCTGCATGAGTATGGATTTGGCGGCAGTATTCGCATCCCAGCCATCAGAACTATCCATTCTCCGCTGCAAGTCATAAAATCTTTCCTGAAGTCCTGGATCATCAGGGTTTTTGCCCAATTCAGAGAGAATAATCTCATAATCTCTCATCAGCTTCAAGATTGGAGCGTCACCGCTGAAAACCTGATCAAGAACCGTTTTGTCATGTTCCATTTCAGGCTGTTGGGATAAAAATGAAATTTTATAGTCTTTCGCAAAGATAATCTCACCTGAATCAGCCTGGTCGATGCCTGCCACAATTTTAAGCAAAGAAGATTTTCCTGTTCCATTTACACCTAGTAAACCGACTCTTTCACGCTCGCCGATTGTAAAAGAAATCCCATTAAAAAGCTCTTTTTCTCCGTATGTTTTCGTCACGTTTTCAATCGTGATCATTTTCATGCCTTACCATTCCATTCACTGTAAAATTGATCTAGGAAAGTCTCCATGAACTGGTGTCTTTCCTTAGCAAGTTGTCTCGCTTGCTCCGTATTCATTTTATCTTTAAGCTTCAATAGCTTCTCGTAAAAATGATTGACCGAGGAACTGTCGCCATTCCTGTATTCTTCCAGCGTCATTTTCCCCCTGACATTAAGGTCAGGCTCGTAGATCGGATGGCCCTTCTTTCCGCCGAAGGCAAACGTCCTTGCAATCCCGATCGCACCAAGGGCATCGAGACGGTCAGCGTCCTGAACAATCTCCGCTTCGATACTATCGAGCTCAATCACCCTGCCGCCTTTATAGGAAACTGTTCCGATACAACCTTTTATCCTTGAAGAGATTTCACTATCTAATTGTATGCTTTGAAAAAATGAATCTAGTTTCATCCATCCGGCTTCTTCCGATTCATTCAATTTATCATCTGGAATGTCGTGGAGCAAGGCGGCCATTTCAATGATGAACCAGTCACCCTGCTGTTCTTTGCTCCATATCAGTCTGGCGTTCTTCCTGACTCTGTCAATATGGTGCCAGTCATGTCCCGAAGAATCCTTGCCAAGCTCATTTTTGACAAACTCCTCAGCCATTGCTATTTTATCTCTCATATTCTGCACCTACTTTCCTACCGAACTCATTTTACCATATATAGTGAGGAGAGATAGCTGGATAAATATTAGGAAGCGTAAAATGCAGTCAGTACTATTACGTTTGTTTAATAACAGCCTGTCTATCGGACACTTTCTTCAGATTCTCCTCTCTGTTTGTCCATTAGAGACCTTCTATCGGACACTTTCTCCAGATTCTCCTCTCTGTTTGTCCATTAGAGACCTTCTATCGGACACTTTCTACAGATTCCGCTCTCTGTTTGTCCATTAGAGACCTTCTATCGGACACTTTCTCCAGATTCTGCTTTCTGTTTGTCCGTTAGAGACCTTCTATCGGACACTTTCCTAGATTCTTCTCTTTGTTTGTCCGTTAGAGGCTTACTATCCAAACATTCTCTATAAATTACCGAAGTAAGTCGATTGGATCTTTTTTACCGGACCAAAAGAAAAAGTGCCAAATCGGCACTTATGCATCTGCATTATTCCAGCTAATCCCTATTGTATGTTCACCAGCATGTACTCCGATTACAGCTCCAATAGGACAGCTGAGGAAACGGATATCCGGAAATCTTGCTTCGAGCTGGCTTTGCCATTCGTCTGCAGCCTCTTTATGCAGGCCGTAAAGAATGTACACTTCCTTAACTCCATATTTCTCGTGAGATTGGTTCAAATAATTGAATATTTTCTCGCGGGCTTTATTATCACTGCGGACCTTTTCCTTTGTATTCAAAACGCCATCTTCAATACTGATGATAGGTTTGATATTTAGCATGCTTCCGAGATAGAATTGCATGCCTGACATACGGCCGCTTCGATGCAGCTGCTCAAGGCTCCCGATCATGACATAGGTTTCATTGGATTCACGGATGATTTCCAGCTTCTCCTTGATTTCATCGACTGATGCTCCCTGGTCAGCTAATGCTATTCCTTTTTTTAATAGAGACGTCAATGGATATGTGAGAATTTTAGAATCAAAGGTAATGACAGGAATGTTAACATCTTGTTCAGCCTGTACACTTGAGGCGACAGTTCCGCTTAGTTTGGATGAAATCAGGACTGAGAATACGAGGTCATACTCTTTTTCAAGTTTCTTATAAAGTTCCATAAAGACTCCCACAGGCGGCTGTGAGGTTTTAGGAGGTGTTTTGACCGATTTTAATCTTTTATATAGCTCTTCTGCAGTCAGATCTTTTCCATCAAGGTATTCTACATCATCCAAAACAATGGTCATTGGTACTTGATATACATCAGGATGGTTCTTTAACTCTTCATCCAGATAGGCTGTACTATCAGTAACCCAGGCGATTTTCTTCAAACAATCTCCCCCTATTTCACTTTTTCAGTTCTATTGAATATCGTGGTTTTTAGTTATCCGCCAATTCCCCTTTAATAAGTGACAGAAATGCTTGTACAAATCATGCGATACCTTCACCACAATTAGAACTTTTATATTATATGTTTAAATCTATCTGTTAATAGACTATTCTGAAAACAACACAGAAATTCCTGCCTCGGAGACAGGAATTATTATTCACTCAATAATTTTTTTGATTTTTTCCAGTGAAGCTATCATATAATCCACCATTTCTGATAAATCGTCAATCTGTTCTTCATACACAAGACGGTTGAAGGAAACCTGCACACGGCTTTTGATAGTTGGTTTATCTCCCAATGGGTCAAGCAAGGCGGTTTGCACTATCGCCCGATTTCTTCCCCATATTTCTTCAAGCCCTTTATTAACTTCCTTAAAAACAACCATTTCATTTTTATGATGAATTGAGAAAGAAATATTCACTTTACACCCTGCAAGCTGTTTGGCTTTCACACTTTCCAATAGCTCCGCAGAGAGGTTCTCCAATCCGGCCTCAATGGTCATCATTGCCGATAAAAGATCCGGTTCATAACCTGTTTTAGTGAATGAAATTTCATATTTACGCGACAGCTTGGCGGCATTAATCCAGTCATTGCGGTCAATCACAATAATTTCTCCGCTCAAATCCCTGTCATATATATCGCCTTCGATTACGACTTTAATGTTTTCATAAGCGGTCGGGTCAAACAAAAGTTACCACTCCTTTCACCAGCCGTAATCATGCCTTTTTACCAAATTAAAAAATGGTCAGCCCAATCTGCACAACGTCGCACCTGATAGAAAAAACAATCTCACGTCGACACTATGCCTGGCAAGACTGACCAAGGTTTTGTATTACTTAGAACAATCCAACAGCGTTGCCCTCTTCATCAACATCCATATTCAATGCTGCCGGAAGCTTCGGTAAGCCAGGCATTGTCATGACTTCACCTGTCAATGCAACGATGAATCCTGCACCTACTGATGGCTTCAGTTCCCTTACTGTGATGGTGAAGCCTGATGGCCTGCCAAGTTTTTGCGGATCATCTGATAAAGAATATTGAGTTTTTGCCATACAAACTGGCAGCACACCCCAGCCAAACCCTTCAAAGTCAACGAGCTGCTTCTTCGCTTTCGGTGAAAACTCGACTCCGTCAGCACCATAAACCTGTGTGGCAATCGTCTTGATTTTGTCTTCAAGTGAATCAGACAGGTCATATAGGTGGGCAAAGGTGTTTTCACTTTTTTCAATTACATCAAGAAGTTTCTCTGCTAGCTCTACTCCTCCGTTGCCGCCGTTTTCCCATACTTCAGTCAAGGCAACCGGGATTCCTGCATCCTCACACATCTCTTTCAATGTATTTGTTTCAAGCTCTGTATCTGTAATGAATCGATTAATCGCAACTACATATGGCAAGCCAAAGCTTGCAATCGTCTCGACATGCTTTTTCAAGTTTGTGAAACCATCTCTTAAAGCTTTAACATCCTCGTTGACCAATTCCGTTTTCTTCATGCCACCATGCATTTTCAGAGCGCGGATGGTTGCCACAATCACCACAGCTGAAGGATCAATTCCTGCAGTTCTTGCTTTGATGTTCAAGAACTTTTCAGCGCCAAGATCAGCACCGAACCCTGCTTCCGTAACGACAAAGTCAGCAAGCTTTGACGCAGCCTCTGTCGCGATGACACTGTTGCATCCATGTGCGATATTAGCAAATGGACCACCATGGATCAATGCTGGAGTGTGTTCGATTGTCTGGACAAGATTTGGCTTGACTGCTTCCTTTAATAAAAGAGTCAAAGCCCCTTCTACTCCTAGGTCGCCCACCGTAACAGGCTGCTTGTCATAATTATAAGCAACAACCATCTTTGAAAGACGCAGTTTCAAATCCTTCAGGTCACTCGCAAGGCAAAGGACAGCCATAATCTCAGACGCAACCGTAATATCGAAGCCATCCTCACGAGGAACTCCCTGCATTGGCCCGCCAAGTCCAACGATCACTTTTCTTAGTGCACGGTCATTCAGGTCTAGCGCACGCTTCCAGACAATCCTGCGCTGGTCAATGTTCAGCTTGTTTCCTTGCTGCAGATGATTATCAATCAAAGCAGCCAGCGCATTATTCGCTGTAGTAATTGCATGCAGGTCACCTGTGAAGTGAAGGTTGATATCCTCCATCGGAAGCACCTGTGCAAAACCTCCGCCTGTTGCGCCTCCTTTGATCCCCATAGTTGGTCCAAGAGATGGCTCACGCATAGCAATCATTGTTTTTTTACCAAGCTTGTTCAATGCATCTGCAAGTCCGACCGTTACTGTAGATTTCCCTTCCCCTGCAGGAGTAGGATTAATCGCAGTTACAAGTACCACCTTGCCACTTTCTTTTGTTTTCAATTTAGCCAAAGCTTCTGAAGACAGCTTCGCTTTATACTTACCAAACAGCTCAATTTCATCGGCATCCAGGCCAATGCTTGCTGCAATATCAACAATCGGCTTCATTTTACTGTCACGAGCAATTTCAATATCTGACTTAACTTGAATATTTGTTCCCATTTCCAATCCCCCCAGATATTCTCTATATGCTTACCAACTTATATTTTACCATCAGAGAAATACTATCAGGTAAAAAATATTTATTTGTCATAAAATTTCCTCTTTAGCCAATTGCTCCGCAAAAGAATTCAGACTATAATAAAAATTATTGATTTTAGTTTAATAAAGGGAGGTTACACATTGCCAATAAAAATCCCGCTGCATCTGCCAGCGAAAGAAATACTTGAAAAAGAAAATATTTTTATCATGGATGACAGTCGTGCTGCCAAACAGGATATCCGACCGTTGAATATATTGATTTTGAATCTGATGCCCGAAAAAGAAAAAACAGAGAGACAGCTGCTGCGGCTGCTTGGCAATACGCCACTCCAGGTGAACATAACTTTTTTAAAGACCGCTACCTATGATTCAAAAAATACATCAAAATATCATCTGGATGAGTTTTATCAAACCTTCGATCAAGTAAAAGAAAAGAAATATGACGGCATGATCATAACCGGTGCACCAATCGAACTATTGGAATTTGAGCAAGTAAACTACTGGGATGAACTGAAGGAAATCCTTGACTGGACTGAACGGAATGTCACGTCCACCTTGCACATATGCTGGGGAGCACAGGCTGCTTTATATCATCACTATGGCATAAATAAATTCGTCCTTGCCAGGAAGTGCTCAGGCGTATTCACCCACAGAGTCCTTGACCATACCGAAAAGCTTCTAAGAGGGTTCGACGATGAATTCATTGCTCCTCATTCAAGGAATACTGATATTTCCAAAGAGGCATTGCAAAACCATCCACAACTTAAGCTATTGGCCTCATCAGATGAAGCAGGCGCCTTGATAATTTCCAGCAAAGACAGCAGAAGAATCATGATTACCGGCCACCTTGAATACGAAGCCACAACACTTGCGGAAGAATACTTAAGAGATAAGGAAAAAGGCATAGAAATTGTCATGCCAGAAAACTATTTCCCACAGGATAATCCTGATATAAAACCGACAAACCGCTGGAGGTCACATGCCCATCTGTTCTTTTCCAATTGGCTGAATTATTATGTATATCAGGAAACTCCATATGAGTGGGATTAGAAAAGGCATCGACAGCTCGATGCCTTTTCCTTATGTTCTATCATAATTAAAATAGGTGCATTGATGATTTTCCCAAATGATCGGCGTTTCTTTTTCAAGATACACACCTTCAAAAGTAGTGCCTTTGAAGCAATTGAAATCACCTTCTTTCGTAAAAAAAACCATTGATGCTTCATCAAAAAAGCATGTAAATACAAATTGCTCTTTTTCGTCCATAAGGAGAGTAGGGCCTGAACAGAGGTATAGTTTTTGTTTCAGATCGATTTCACTGAGCAATAACTCACCATCGCCATCTAATTTATTGTATAAGACTTTTTCAGCTCCTCTTGAACCTAAAACAGCCAACATATCATCAATTAAAAGTATTGGTAATTGGTCTGGATGCGGAAAAAACATACCAGGATCAAACTTGTCATTTATTTTTTCAACTAATTCTTTCTTTTGATATAATTCTCTAACCAATCCACCATTGACATAATTTTTTACTGCCTTTGATACTTCTGAGATGCTTCTCAAGTTGCTTATAGTTTCAATTTCCTTCCAGCTCATCCTATCAGCAAACTGGTAAACTTCCTCATCGCTAGGTCCATCCGGTGAATCCCAGCCATCAGGCATTTTAAAAAAAGGAGAAAAAATGACTGCAGCCGACTTGTATCCATCGGGCAACAGATCGATGACTGGATCCTTTTCGGGTTCTTTTCCAATAGGGTAAAAAAAATTCAAAGACATGTTCTCGCCTCCTAACTTTGAGGAGCATAATAGACTTCTTCAAAAGGCTGGACGACAACGAAACCATCCCCGCTGAATTTCATCTGGATGGACTCGCCGCTTCCACGGCCGAGGAATGTTTTGAATGAAATATCTGTTACGAATTCCGGCTGGAGATTTCCAGACCAGGCTACTGTTGCGTTCGGGTCTGTATAAACCGGATTATCCGGACTGACAAGCAGGGTCAGCGGCTCATAATGAGATGTGATTGCCACCATACCCGTACCCTCGAGACGGACATTGAACAACCCACCTGACAACATACCGGCGACTCGGCGCATCAGTTTGATATCCCAGCTGATGGAAGGCTCAAATGCCAGCAGGTCATTACCGTTTACGAAAATTGCCTCATTCTGCAAATGCAAGATTGATATTTTCTTTCCCTGATCTGCCAAATAAAGCTTTCCATTGCCGTTTGCTTTCATGAGTGAAGTACCTTCACCTGTCAGTGCTTTCTTGAACATCTTGCCGATCCCGTGTTCAAGCACTCCCTCGCGTTCAAATTTGATCTGGCCACGATAGGAAACCATCGCTCCAGCTTTCGACCATACCTGGCCATTCAAATTGATTTCCAGCATTCTCGGTGTTTCCAACTCAAATAGCCCTTCCCCTTTATCCTGCTGCTTTGTATTGCTCACAAACTCCTCGATAGAATAACGACTCATGATTATGCCTCCTTATTTTATAACCTGGAACATGAAAACCCACATAAATGACAATGCCTGCTGAAGCTCTACTGGCAATGAACCAAGCGGAAGCTGCTCAGCCGCTTTTTTATACACTCCGAATTCACCCGCTTTTTTCCAGCCACTTTCCAGCGCCAGCCTCTCAAACTCCCATGGCATGATCGTATTACAGATTACCTCTTCTCCATAAAGTCTCCTGAAACTGTTCGCCCTTGGGCCTGCGGTTGGTCCAAGGATGCCTATGCAAACATAACCATTTGGCTTAAGGATTCTGCCGGTTTCTTTTAAAGAATCATAGGGTTTGTCCGTCCACTCTATTGAATTGATTGCCATAACGGCATCAAAATGGTTATCAGGACTTCCGCAATCTGATAGGTTAGCTTTACAGAAAGTACTTTGCTCATTCCGTGGATTCTGTCTGGCTCTCTCCAGCATCTCCTCAGATACATCAATTCCGGTCACATCATAGCCTGCCTCAACCAACTTTTCCGAACCTGTTCCATCGCCACAGCCTAAATCACAAACCATGGAACCTGTTGGCACAAACCGCTTGATGAACGGCACTATATCCTTCCTGCTTCCAGATTCCCACATTGCCCTGCTCCTGGAATTCCAAGATGCAGCCATACTGTCCCATTGCTTTTCAGATTCCACTTTCCAATCAAATGTATCCATCAGCTCACCTGCCTAGTTTTTTATTCTTATAATAGTTATTTCGTTATGAAAAAGGGAATTCCTCTTAAGTTTATTTTTACGGAAAAAGTGCAAGACTAGGAGGGTGAAAGGAGAGATCAAATTTGGAACAAGAACAAGAACAATTAGTTGCTATACATAAAAATACCGCTGGTGAGATCATCAGTTTCCAGACATCGAGCGGAAGGATAATTTCCTATCGCAAAGCCTTGCTGGAAGCCAACACAGGTACGATTTCCGGAGTCAATATCTTTGAAGGTGCAGATGGTACGACTTCTTTAATTTCAACAGATGGATCTGGCTTTGAGCAATATCCAGATATATATTAAGGATTGAAAAAAGTACGAACAAAAAGCGCAAGCGACTCGAGGGGCTAGGCGCTGGAGCTGGATTAAGAAAACCACATGCAGTTAGCACACCTAAATAATTTTATAATTTCTTTAACACTGAAAAAACACCTGACAGCAGTCAGGTGTTTTGATTTATTCTTCGTCATTCTGTTTTTGGATTGCTCTTAATTCTTGAACCCGGGATTTATCTTCTTCAAAGAACTGGACAAGGTCTCCAATCCTATCGATAGCATCCCAGCTTAGATGATGTTCAATACCTTCTACATCATTATAGATATTTTCATCTTTTACGCCGATCACCTTCAGCAATTGCTCAAGCAATTCATGACGGTCTACCAGCCTCTTGCCAGTTTTGTATCCTTTTGGAGTCAGTACTAGCCCACGATATTTCTCGTAAACCACGAACTGGTCTTTATCAAGTTTCTGAACCATTTTTGTTACTGAGGAGGGATGGACCGATAATGCCTCTGCGATATCCACTACTCGGGCATATCCTTTTTGTTCTATTAAAATAAATATTTGTTCTATATAATCTTCCATACTAGGTGTTGGCATCCCATGACCTCCAATGCTTAAACAATAGCCATATTAAAGTTTACTATAGAAGGACAGGGGTGACAAGGCGCTATCCACCTTGATTGACTGGCTGTCCAGCTATATCGAACTTCAGCTTATTTTCTTCTCCATCCCAATATAGCTTCGCGTTGAAGGTTTTTTCCTTGCTCTGGAACCCTTCAATCACATCCGTGCTGCCTTCTGCCAGCAGCATCTTGATATTCTTTTGCGTTACTGTCTTGCCAAGGATTTGTTTGGAGAGAGTGAAATTACATTTTGTTTTCTGATAGTTTGAACAACCATAGAATGTTCCTTTGTCTACAACCATGCCATCACACTTTTTACATTTACCAAGGTTTGTACTCCGTCTTGAACGGCCGCCCTTTTTCCCGGGCACGAAGGCGTTTGTAAGTTCTTCGGAAAAAGTCCAGCCTGAGGAGCCTTCAGAGGTTTCAGACACTAGATGTTTAATCATTTTTGAAGTCTGCTCGATGAACTGCTTGGGCGAAGCCTCTCCCTGCCCTATTTGATGCAGCCTCTGCTCCCATTTCGCTGTCATTTCCGGTGATGCAAGGACTTGTCCACCTACGGCCGTGACGAGTATTTTTGCTTTGGCTGTCGCATATACGAGGTTTTTGCGGACTTCAATATACGCCCTGTCCTTAAGCATCGTAATGATGCCCGCTCTCGTCGCTTCAGTTCCTAGTCCTTCAGCTTTCATCAGAACCTTTTCAAGTTCCTTGTCTTCAATATGCTTTCCTGCCGTCTTCATTAAGGTAATCAACTGGCCTTCTGTCAGCCTTTTTGGCGGCTGTGTCTTGCTTTCCTTTACCTCGGACTTCAAGACAGTTCCGGTTTCACCCTGCTGGACAGCAGGCAGCTCCGGTTCTTTATCTGAGTCTTTTTGCGGGAGCACCTTCTTCCAGCCCTCATCCAGCTGGACTTTCCCCTTAGATATAAACTCAGCTCTTCCCTCCACGACTGTCTTGATCGTTGTATATTCCGCGATGTATGGTCCGTAATGGGCTGCAATCAGTGTCCTTGCCAGCAAGTCATATAATTTCAGCTCATCTCCAGACAGCCTGCTTAGATTTGGAACTTGTTCAGTCGGGATGATTGCGTAGTGATCTGTGACTTTTTTTTCATTCACATAGCGTTTATTATTTTCAATCGATGAATTTGGTAATGGAAAAAGTGGCTGATAATCAGGATTAGCCTGAAGTTTATTCAAAATCGCAGAAAAGCCCTCTGCTTCTCCTGGCGTTACATACCTCGAGTCAGAACGCGGATAGGATACAATTCCCCTTTGATATAATCCTTGTAAGATGTCCAGCGTCTTTTTTGGCGACATTTTAAAACGGCGATTTGCTTCCGCCTGGATTGCAGAAAGATTATAAAATAGGGGCGGCATGAATTCTTTTTTCTCAGAAGTAACTTCTGCGGCTTCCGCAGTTTTCCCGTCGCAAAAAGCAGCAATTTTCTCAGCCATTTCCTTCGTTTTGATCCGTGAATCACCGTCTTTTTCCCATTTGCCACTGTATTTCTTGCCATTGATATTAAATTTTGAGAGTACTTCCCAAAATGGTTCCGATACGAAATTTTCGATTTCCAGCTCTCTTTTCACAATCAAAGCAAGAGTAGGTGTCTGTACCCTTCCGACAGAAAACACATCTGAATAGCCTTTCTTCTGAAGCAGAAGCGTGTACAGCCTGGATGCGTTCATGCCGACAACCCAGTCAGCACAAGCGCGGGTATATGCTTCAAAATACAAATTCTTTGTATCTGATTCATTCAAAAGGTTTTGGAAGCCCTCCTTTATCGCTTTCGGCGTCAGCGAAGAGATCCACAGTCTTTTCATCGGCTTCATACAATCGGCAAGGCGGAGGATGTTCCTGATGATTAGTTCACCTTCACGTCCGGCATCGCCTGCATGAATGATTTCAGAGACCTGCGGATCGGTAGCAAGCTTTTTTATGATTTGGAATTGCTTTGCTTTAGATTTGACGACTTCATACTTAAAATTTTCCGGTATGATCGGCAATGTATCCAGCGACCATTTTTTCCAGCCCGGATTGTATTGCTCGGGCGCTGACAATTCTGTTAAATGGCCGATTGCCCAAGAAACGTAAGCACCTTTAGGGAATATTTCATTGGGAAGGATTTCGATAAATCCATCCCTTTTTTTCATTTTAAATACGGAGGCCAGCGTTCTGCCCTGGTCAGGCTTTTCCGCAACAATCAATTTCATATATTCCTCCTGAAAATCTTTTATATGAGCGTACTTTTTAAACCTCGCATTCTATTTTATCTTTTTTTCGACAAAAGCGTAAAGGACTTTTATTGCTGCTTCCCGTACATTTAATAATGGAACGGATATTAGTACCAGCCTTAAAAAAATTAAACAGGCAGCTGAATGATCAGCTGCCTTAAAGATATTAATTCTCGAATGGCTCAACGATGTTGTTGTCATTAATGTACCACCGATTCCTGTTAACGACTGCTGAAACGGTTAAGATCAGCGAAGGAACCTTTTCTATCCGGACCACGATTGCCCCGACCAGCTGCTGGAAAATCACGAAGGATTCCCCATGGCTGAATCCCGCCCACTGGGGACCCATGATGGCAATGGAACGGATAATTTCTTCCTTTTCTGTTTGCTCAAGTGAAAGATGCGGAGAAAAAATGATAATCCAATCCTCATCACCTATTGAAAAGCGGTACATGCCCTCACCCTTTTAATTCATCATCATTGACTATTAAAAGATATGAACGACGTCTGTAGATTATACCCCTACGATTGAATCATTTAGAACTCGAGAGATCCTTAACCCGCGATTCAGCCGCAAATCGACAAGTGTATCCCCGGTTTTAATCAATGCCCTTAACGGCTCGAATGGGTCAACCATCAAGATTGTCCCCTCTTCACCGTCGCTAAGGAGAACACGCCTTCCGACAAGGTTGTCCATGATCCTGTACAGGAAAACGAGTATGATTTTGGGATCAAATTTTCCGAATACATCGTTTTGCATCTGGGATATGACAATATGGAAAGGCTCTGCCTGATGATAAACCCTTGAGGATGACATGGCATGGTATACGTCTGCTATTGCGACGATCTTTGCAAGCTCGTCTATCTTTTCGCTGCGAAGGCTGAACGGATAGCCTCCACCATCCTCACGCTCATGGTGTTGGAGAGCAATCAGTGCGACTCTTTCATTTAGTTCCGGAATATCCTTTAACATCCGGTATCCGTATACTGTGTGGCGTTTCATTTCGATGTATTCTTCCTGTGTCAGCCTGCCTGGCTTGTTCAGGATGTTGGCAGGGATACGAGCTTTCCCAATATCATGGAGTGTCGCTCCCAGAGTTAGATCATTCAATTCTGTTTGGTCTAGATTGAGCCATTTCCCTATCAATGTGGAGATGATGCCCACACAGACTGTGTGTCTGTAGGTATACTCATCTTGCGCCTTCAGCTCATAGAAAAGATGATAGATATGGGGAATTTCCGCCGCCTGCCTGATCACAGGCAAGATGTCATTCTTGATTTCACCAACAGGGACAACTCCTGTCTTTGCAACAACATCGAATATCTCTTCCATTTGCCTGGAGGCATCATCGATTTTCTTTGAAATATCAACAAGCTTTTTATTTACTGCTATCTGAGGTGTATGGTCCTGAATGGCATTGCCATTCCTGATTGTATCCAATAATGCATCGATTTGATGATCAGTTAAGGACGTGAACGCGGATGGAGTGGTCTTCTTCATTAGTACCCTCCTCTGAGCTTTAATAGACTTGTAGATTTAATATCTTTTTGCTCTCTATTTACATTTCAAGCAAAATTAAATAGAGTATTATTAAGAAAATAATAACAAATTTTTCCGGAAATAGGAACAAAAGCGAAATGATTTTCAATTTATTTTAAATTAACAAAATTTTAAGATTATTTAGTTTGTAATGCGCTTACATTCTTGACTGATTGAATCCCAATATTGTATATTTAAGACATCATTTAATAGAATATATTTGTCATTTCAAAATTGCGGGTGTATCGATTAGATGATAATATTCAACTTTGGCACATATTTTGTGTCGCGAAAGACATGGGAGGAAAGTTTAACATGCAAAACGGTAAAGTAAAATGGTTCAACAATGAAAAAGGTTTCGGTTTCATCGAAGTAGAAGGCGGAGACGATGTATTCGTTCACTTCTCAGCTATCCAGGGCGACGGATTTAAGTCACTAGAAGAAGGTCAAGAAGTTTCTTTTGAAATCGTTGAAGGAAACCGTGGACCACAAGCTGCTAACGTAGTAAAACTATAATTAAAAAAGTTGAAGGCTGGCGCCAGGCGCCAGCCTTTTTTGATTTTATGTTTTTCTCGTAAAAACCATCCAGTGTCCATTTGAATTGGCTTTTTTGGACATTTCATTTTCCCTCATCCACTGAAATGTCCATTAAGTTCACTTTCTTAGACATTTTGGCTTCATCCTTCCGCTGAAATGTCCATTAAATTCACTTTCTTAGACATTTCGCCTTCATCCTTCCGCTGAAATGTCTATTAAAAGCACTTTCTTAGACATTTCGCCTTCATCCTTCCGCTGAAATGTTTATTAAAAGCACTTTCTTAGACATTTCGCCTTCGAACTCATGCTGAAATGTCCATTAAATTACGTTCATGGACTTTTCGGCTTTGAATGTCTTTAACCGTGAATCACACTAAAGTTTTTGTCCGCACTTTTTTATTTTTTCGCCAACGGTGCATTCATTTATGCAGAACCGGTGGGCAGATCTTTTTCCGTGTTCTTGCCGATGATGCTTTTTCAGGAAGCATCCATTGCAATATGTATTTAGCAATGTCTCTACCTCAGCAAGGATTTTAATACGCGTCAAGCTATTCCCGCCTTTCCCTCCTGGTTATAATATCTGCATCTTACTGTTGATCATTTTACCCTGTAATGCCTGTGTGGCCAGTTTATCCGCTTCTTTATTTTCTTTCCTGCCTACAGGATTGTATTTCGGATACAATCCAAGTTCCTTGATCTTATTCTCGATTCTGTCGAGCCAACGGTTGAGGGTTTCTTCATAGCAAGGCCACTCCCCTTCGAGCTGCTTCAAAACAACCTGGGAATCACCTTTTATATCGCAGGTCATGTTCCGGACACCCATTTCTTCAAGGATGGTAAGGGCAAAATATAGAGCGGCGTATTCTGCTTCATTATTCGTTTCAAGTTCATCGAAAACTTCATTGGCACGCAGTCTGTACTTCTTCTTTCCTTGTTTGAAGTAGATTATGGTCCCGAGTCCTGCTTTAAGATTAAAGTTATCAAAACCACCGTCAAAAAAAACGGTAAGGTCATGAGGTTCTTCTTCTACTTCTTCTAGGAGCTTTCGCATTTCCTTTAATGTCCACGAAGTACCGATTTCATCTATGAAAGAAATTTCACCAGCTCTACCCGATTTTTCTAATTCTTCACCAGCCTGCAGCGCATGCTCGCCATCAAGGAAATCAGAGCTGAATAGGATGGGATCAATGCCTTTAGCTTTGTATTCCCACTCCAATTTATATTTCATGACTTCTCCCCCGCTTTCTGATCTGTTTTTTCACTCCGCCAAATGGGTTATTTTTAGTTATCTTACCCATTTTCCGAGCACGTTACAATGAAAAAGGGACGATGATACTGAAATGGTCCTTGTATATTTTTATAAATTTTTAGTGCTATTATGATACACTAACTATTATCTGTACAAACCAACTGGGAGTGATCTTTGTTGTTCGAAGTGTATATTGATGGTGCAAGTGCTGGCAACCCTGGTCCAAGCGGTGCTGGCATTTTTATTAAAGGTGAAGGGGAAGTTTTTAGATATTCCATTCCTCTTGGTGTCATGTCCAATCATGAAGCTGAATATCATGCATTTATAAAAGCATTGGAAATCTGCCTTGAAAAAGGTTTTAAAGTTGTCTCCTTCAGAACCGATTCACAGCTTGTTAATGCAGCGGTTGAGAAAGAGTTCGTCAAAAATAAACTATATGCCCCCCTTTTGGAAAAAGCATTAATGCTTGCCAGTCAATTCGACCTCTTCTTCATGAAATGGATTCCATCGAGTGAAAATAAGACAGCTGACGATCTGGCAAGAAAAGCGGTAAGGGACAACAACATGAAAGGAACCGAAAACTAACATGAAAGCATCAACCTTCGCGGATTTAAGCTTACTATTCGTAGCCCTCATCTGGGGCGCAACTTTTGTTCTTGTACAAAATGCAATTTCTTTTCTCGAGCCACAATCTTTCAATGCTGTCCGCTTCACCCTGGCAGCAATCCTATTAGGGCTTTGGCTTATGTTTTTTGAACAAGATCAGCTAAAAAAGCTGGATCGAAAATTAATTTTATCAGGAATAATACTGGGCTTTTTTCTGTTCATCGGCTATGCATTCCAAACATTAGGCCTGTTGTATACAACCTCATCCAAGGCCGGCTTTATAACTGGTTTAAGTGTAGTCCTGGTACCATTGCTGATGATCGGGATTTTAAAACAGCGTCCTAGCATCAACTCTATAGCGGGTGTCTCTGCAGCAACTGCAGGCCTTTATCTTTTAACAATGTCAGATGTTACAAGTCTTAACATTGGAGACGGCTTTGTCCTCATATGCGCAGCCGGTTTTGCTTTGCACATCGTTTTTACCGGAAAATACAGCAACAGCTATCCAACGCTCCTTTTAACGACAGTCCAAATCTCAACTGTTGCTGCCCTATCTGCAGTATCTTCTGTCCTATTCGAGGATTGGAAAAGAGCATTCACCCCTGAGGTCATTTTTTCAGCGAATGTCATGATTGCCCTGTTAGTTACATCTATACTTGCAACTGCACTGGCGTTTTTCATCCAGACCAATTTCCAGAAACATACGACGGCTACTCGAGTTGCCTTAATTTTTGCAATGGAGCCAGTCTTCGCGGCCATTACGGCTTACTTCTGGGCCAATGAACGTCTAACATACAGCGCCCTGGTTGGTTGTGCGCTAATTTTTGCCGGGATGGTTTTCGCGGAATTACCCTCTGGCAAATTCGAAAGTTTTATTCGTAAGGTCTTCCCAAAAAAAGAGGCTGATTTCAAAGCTTAACGCTTTGGAATCAGCCTTTTCTTTTCTTATCTTACACAGCCAAAAGCTCGATTTTTTTAACGTACTGCAATGCTGCTTTGCGGGAATGAATTTTATTAGAAGCGAACGTCTCCAGCAACGAGATATAAAAGCTTCCATCAAAACCTTTTTGGGCCTTAAGGGTAATTTCAATGGCTGTATTGGTAAGTTCATCGGTGGAATTCGTATATTGCTGACCGAAATAAATAAAGCCGATGGCATCCTCTCGCAACTGGAACCCTTTGCTTTTCAAATGAAGCAAGTAATCTTCAACTGTCCGCACTGACTGAATCAATCCTCTCTCTTCAAGGCGTCTCTAGTAAAATTTTACCGCAATATCCGAGCTTTTTCTACCGTTTTTTCGTTAAAAGATATCCAGCAAATCCCATAGCCATGCCAAAAAGGGCTCCGCCAAGTACTTCTTTCGGCTGATGGCCAAGCATTTCCTTCAATGGATCTGGAGACTTTTCTTCAAACTCTACAGGGTCATCCTCATGGATCTTATCAATTAATTCATCGAGGTCATTTACTTTTAAAGTGAGTTCTCCAGTTTGTCTCCTTATCCCCTGGGCATCGTACATGACAATAATGCCGTATACGAGGGACAATGCGAAGTCAACTGATCGTACCCCTTTTGTAAGAGCAACATATGTCGTTAAAGATGACACACCTGCTGAATGGGAGCTGGGCATTCCGCCGCTGGCCAAAAATAGATCTGGTTTCCACTCCTGTGTCTTTGCGTAATGAAACGGTATTTTTAAGGCCTGAGCAAGGCCAATACTTGAAATAGCAATAACTGCGCCTTTATTCATTATCCGTCACCTCCATGTTATTTTGAAGAAAAATGATTGCTTTTATTCTTGCCTGTTCATAATAAGGATTAAGCTGTAATAAGCAGACCACCTATAAAGGTTATTTCTCATTTCTGAACATTTTTAAACAAAAAATTTTCTGGAGGGATCACGGATAATGAGCAAAAAAGGAAACAGAGGAACAAAGGCGCCCGGGGTAAATCCGCAAGGCTACGGACAAGATGCTGAATTTGCTGAAGAGCCAAAGTCAAAGCTTGAAAATGCCGCTAAGAAGAAGAATACAAAATAACTAACCAAAGACAAAAAGCGCAAGCGCCTTGTTCAGCCCCGACAAGCGCTGGAGGGCCTGCCAGTGAAGTCGTTCTTTGACTTCATTGGCAGGACCGAAGCGACTCGAGGGGCTAGGCGCTGGAGCTAGATTAAGAATACTACATGTATTTATCCACAACTAAATAATATAATTTCCTACACGAAAAAAATAACGGCTGGTATAAAACCAGCCGTTTCCTTTAAGCGTGCATTTCGTATTCGAACAAACGGTGCAGCCCTTTAAGTTCAACTTCATTGAACTTATCAAGCAGCTTTTCCCTGTCAATTTTGAATCTGGCGTCGTCGATCTTGCATTCAACAGGTACATCACATTTAATTTCTGCAAGTTGCCTGCTTAAATGAAGCATTTCAATGTCTGCCTCGATTTTTGCTCGCTGTGATTTTGTCAGTTGATGCAGATTAGCGATGACACCTTCTACATCCCTATGTTCCTGAAGCAGCTTAATCGCCGTCTTTTCACCAATCCCACGGACTCCAGGATAGTTATCACTTGGGTCTCCCATGAAGGCCTTCAAATCGATCATCTGCTCAGGCCAGATACCCTTTTCAGCATAAAGGCTATTGCGATCGTGGACTTGATAATTGCCGTAACCCTTCTGGAGCAGAATGACAGAAACCCTGTCGTCAATAAGCTGCAGGATATCCTTATCACCTGTCAAAATCGTAACCGAATCCACTTCCTTAACCGTCCTGGCAATCGTGCCGATACAGTCATCCGCTTCATAGCCCCGCAAGCCAATGTTTGGTACATCCAAGGCTTCCACTACCTCTTTGACAAGGTCAAACTGTGGCAGCAGCTCAACAGGTGCCTCAGGTCTATTCGCTTTATAATTGTCGAACATTTCCGTACGGAAGGTTTTACTGCCCATATCCCAGCAAACAGCCGTATGGGTAGGCTTGAAATTTGCAACTGCAGTCGCAAAGTGTTTGATGAAACCGTGGATCGCATTTGTAGGGACCCCTTTGGAATTTATCATGAACTGTCCGGAAACAGCTGTTGCATAGAATGCTCTGAACAACAAAGCCATCCCGTCAACTAGCATTAGAGAAGTTTTATTATTTTCCAAGTTGGTACCTCCATTGGTAAAATTTGAGCCATAGCTCTATTTTAAAAGCTTGAAGCCTTAATTTAAAAAGTCAACTTTGATATTATAACATAACTCTCGGAGTTCCCTTTTATATTCCGAAAATAACGATTCTTCAATTAGTGAACTGAAGCTGTGGAAGTGAATCAAAGAGCCCGCTTTTCTTAAAACATTATTCACTCCTTAAGACTGGATTTTCTTTGTAGGAAACCCAATCGCTGTAGCTTCCGGCATAAAGCCTGACATTCTTGAATCCAGCTTCTTTTAGAGCGATAAAATTCGGCGTAGCAGTTACTCCAGATCCGCAATAAACAATGATAGGCTGATTAGGATTAAGTTCTGCAAATCTCTTTTTCTGTTCAGCACTAGGCTTAAAAGATCCATTTTCATAGCCTTCCATCCACGGCTTATTGATCGCTGTTGGAATATGGCCTGGAACTCGATCGATTGGCTCCTCGATCCCCAGGTACCTTTTACTTTCTCGCGAATCAATAAGGACCGGACTACCCGCCCCTTTTAGTGCGATATCTTTCACCTCTTCATAGGAAGCCAGCATTTCATGATTTTCTGCAACGGTGTATTTTGCAGTCTCATAATGTGGTACGGAATGATCAACTGGATAGCCAGACTTCTCCCATGCATCGAAGCCTCCGTTCAGGATATAGACTTTTTCATGCCCAACGTATTTAAGAAGCCACCACAACCTTGAGGCGAACGCTCCTTCCTTTCCGTCGTAAACAATAACTGTTGTATTATTATCAATCCCGGCATCTTGCAGCCTTTCTTTAAACTGAGTTGTTTCCGGGAGCGGATGTCTGCCTCCATGTTCCCTGACTGTACCGGACAGGTCTTTTTCCAGATCGAAATAAACTGCACCAGGAATATGACTACGTTCATATAGAAGCCTGCCCTCGTCAGGACGCCCAAGCTTGAAACGGCAATCAACAACTCTTGTATTCCCGTCTCCAAGATGGTCATTAAGCCATTCAGAATCTACATGATTTTGCAAGGAAACCACTCCTCAGATAGTTTTTTTGGACATCAATTTTTTCACGTGTTCTTTAGGGTCCCAGCAGGAAAATTTATAATGGCTCTTCGTTTCGTAGCCAAGCCTGCCACAATGGTAGTTCATTTTGCCATTCAGCTTTTCAGCCTGAAAATTAACACAAGTAGCACATGCATGAAATCTATTAATCGTCATCTTTGCACTCAACCTTTATTGAAGTTTTTAATATTTAACAGTGCCCTTTTAACGGTATCAATAGAGAAGTTATCATCAAGTGCAGACGTAATCCCTTCAAAATACTCTGTGATCTGCTCTGAAAAATCCTCCTGGACTTTTACAAACTCCCGAACCAATTCAGGCTGATAATGATTTTTCAGCCTAGCATTCTCTTCTTCAAGATACTCACCTGCAGGTCCATGTAAAAGTTTTTCAAGTTCATCCGCCATTAATTTCTTTTCATTCTTCTCAAAGAAGGATTTAGGATTCTTAAACATACCAAGGGTTTTCCTAAACTTGGTACGATCAATGTTTTGATATGCTGTTTCAAATTCTATGCCAGCAAGTGGACCACTATCTGTTGCAGAAATGGAAACCGAAGAGTTAATTTTCAATAGTTCACTTAACAGAGCTTCCTGGAACTCTTTTAATACCCGGATAATAAACGCTTCGGTCCTTAAAGACGTTGCTCTCATCTCCTGAGCCAGGTCATATCCAATGCTTTCAATCAACTCATCGAGCGCTGCTTCAAGGGCCTTCTTCATATTGCGTCCATCATCCTTTAATAGCGCAGGATTGAATGCCTCCCTGAAAAAGTCACCGAAACGGATGAATAAACGCTGACGAATGTAATAAGTCAATTCATCGGCCTCGAGGTTCAAGCGTTCCTCAAGTACTGCTGATTTCTTTTGTGATAAAATACGCAGCATTTCTTCCTTTTCAGATAGAAGTTTTCGTCGTCTATCAGCTTTCGCTGCCTTGTCTTCTTCTGCAGAGCTGATCATTTCCTCGATCGTACCCACAGCCTGGCGCCATTTTGCCTCAGCGGCCTCGACAGCCATATTCATCAGGTCATTGGCGATGAATGTATAAAACGCCTTTTCAAATTGATTAAATAGGTGGTCTCCGCCAGACTCATTTTCCAGCTTCCCATTAAGGCCCTTTAAACTGGAAACAGGAAATAGATGCGGATTCCTGATGCCGTATTGGACAAGCTGGCCCTCAACATACTCTAAAACGGCTTCCTGTTCTTCCTCCGAATTCGCTAAATCAACGGCATTGACAATGAAGAACATTTTATCAAGTTCAAAGGTATCCTTGACCCTGCCAAGCTGAATCAGGAACTCGCGATCAGCTTTTGAGAACGCGTGGTTATAGTAGGTTACAAATAAAATAGCATCTGAATTCTTGATATAATCAAAAGCTACCCCAGTATGGCGGGCATTGATTGAATCAGCACCTGGTGTATCAACAAGGGTTATCCCCTCTCTCGTAAGATCACAATCATAATAAACCTCAATCCACTCAACAAAACAGGATTTCTCTTCTTCAGCAACATACCCTCGGAATGATTCAAAATCCACCAAAAGCTTTTCTCCGAAACTGTTTTTAAAATCGCTGAATCCCTTGGCAAAGGCCTGCAGGAATGAGTAATGCGTCTTTTCTGCCGCACTGTAACCGCTATCCTCGGATTTGAGACTATTGATTTGATCGATCGCTCGCTCGAAATCAGATGTGTTCTTGCCGAATAATCCTAGAGATCGGTCCAGTTCTTTCAGCAATTCGTCGGAACTTTTGATTTTGACAATTACCGTTCCATGAGGATACTCAGTTGTGACCGGTTTAATTTTATTAATAGCAGCAGTTGTCGGATTTGGAGATACCGGCAAAATCCGCTCCCCTACCAGAGCATTCGCGAAAGAAGATTTTCCAGCACTGAATGCGCCAAACAAGGCAACAGTGAATTCTCTTTCTTTTAACCGTGCAGCTTTATCCTTCAATTCACGGGCGATTTTTTTCAAGCCAGGTATAGCTTCAATCTGTTCAGATGTAAAATTCATTTTCCCGACCAGCTGCTGTTGTTCTTCGTGAAATTGCTCTATACCATTCCCCACTTGCTCGACAGGAGCTTCTACTGATGGAACGGTTTTTTCTCTGGTGGTGTTGGCAGAAACAGAATCACTATTTATAATCACTTCCGGCTCATCTTCGGCAACTTTAAAAATAAGGAAGTCTTCCTCTTTATATTCTGCAGGTTCGCCATAGAGAATTTCCGATACAAGTCTACGTTGCTGGGAAAGGTTTTCCTGTGTTGAATCCAACGCTTTCCACGCGGATAAAAGCTTCTCGAGGTTTTCTTCTTTTTTGAGAAGTTCATTTACCTCCTCATCATCATGACCTTTTACATGGTCGATGAACTGTCCCTTAATTGGCTCAAGCCTTCTTCTTGCGAGATTCTTCAATGCCTCAGCGACATCATTTGTATAGTTGAGGACATAGTCCCCAGATAGTCTCGCACCAGGTTTAACGGCATCTGAGAGCAGCTCTTTTTGGAACTCAATCTTGAAACCATTTGCTGCTGCCTGCAGCTCTGTCTGGGAAAGATTATGCTTCTTGATCAGCTTTGATAGAAAATCCTTGATATGCCAGTCGAGCTGGGATTGTACTTTATCCTCCAGTTCCCGGTAGAAATTGTCTAATCTAGCTGAGCGTTCCTGTTCTGTTTTTTGTTTTGAAAATAACAAGCCCACTTTAAAGTCTGGCTGCCTTGACTGCAGATAAGCCTCTGCCAACTCCCTGGTCTGGAATGGCATTAGATAGGCGTTTTTTAAGATATCATTGAGTCCATCACGGAATTCCCGTTCAGGGTCCCGTTCAACCTGGATTTTTTCAATATGCTTTCTTATGTCATCAAGATCTACTGACAGCTGTTGTCGCTCACTGTCAGAGATTCCTTCCAGGATCGTCTCAAATTGATCTATTTCTTCAGCAACATTCTGATGAAGACTCGCCAAATGGTCCTCCGACAGCTTTTCTAACGACTTAAAAATTGAAACTGGCAGTATTTCTTTTCTCTTGCCCTTTCGCTCCATGATAAATGATCGAAGCTCTTGAAACTGGTTATGTGGTGATTCAGGGTATTTCAACGACGTATAAAAAATCCCTGCATGCTTTACTCCCCAGTCAGCAAAGGAATCTTCAACACTTTGCTTAAACTGATTAAAAGACAATTCTGCATCCTGATGTTTGTCAACCTGGTTGATAATCAAGTAAAGTTCTTTTCCTGCGTCCGTTAATTCCTTTGTAAAAAGGAAATTAAGTTCTGATTGAACATGGTTATAATCCATCATATAAAAAACGATGTCTGACAGATGGAGAGCAGATTCAGTCGCTATGCGGTGGGCATCATCAGTAGAATCAATTCCCGGTGTATCCATGATGACTGCCTGTTCCAGGAACTCGGCCCCATTATGGCTGATTTCAATAGCCTGGATTTGTTCACCATCCTTACAGTACGTCTTGACGGTTTCATAATCATACGGAGCCGGATACAGACGAGACCCGCCGTCTTTAAAGATGACCTTAGCATATTCAGAGCCTGATTTGATCCTCACCAGATTCGCACTGGTTGGGATTGGGCTTGACGGCAGGATGTTGTCACCGATCAATTTGTTGATCATGCTCGATTTCCCTGCAGAAAAGTGTCCGCAAAAAGCGATTGAAAATTCTTCTTCAACTGCTTTCCTACCCAATTCCTTTGCTTTTTCTGCTGTATCTTCGTCGTTATTTGTATTCATTAAATTATATAAAGATAAAATCTTTCCAAGAAGCTTTTGATCTTGCTGTGTAATAGTCTGGCCCATTCCTCTAACCCCTTGTGACAAAATTGTGAATAACTTTATTTTATATGATTTTTCGGTCTTTTCCTATAATTTCATTTTCGTCCCTTAGAAAAAGTAATGAAAAGCACATTAATTGCTCCAGTAAAGCACAAACAGGGACAAAAAGAAAAAGCCCGAACCTAAGCCCGGACTTTCAATCTAAATGAGAATATAGTTTATTAATGAGGTTTTAGTACATTGCTCAATACATATTTCATAAGTAAGGAATAAGCAGCTATAGTCGAAACAACTAACATGGAAACCATTGGTACGACACCATCCTTAAGGTTCTTTTTTAACTGAGAATTATTTTCATCTTAAGAAAAGTGTAGCACTATTGATTATCATTTTCAATGGAAGGAGATTAATTGTCACACTTATTTAACAAATTCGGGACGAAACGCCCCTGATTGGAGAATTCAGATTCATATTTTGTCAACTCTCTCAATGCCTTCTCCTCTGCAGGAATTCTGATAGATAAAATAAGGATATTCAACAAAGTAAAGACCGCCATTGTGATATAAGCATTGAACATCAATGGAATCACAATCAACTCGATCGCAACAATCAAATAGTTTGGATGCTTGATGATCTTATAAGGACCTCTTTTTACGACATTAGCCCCGGGAAGAATGATGATCTTTGTATTCCAGAACCTACCCAAAGAAGCTAGTGCCCAAATTCTCATTGCCTGTGTAAAAATAAACAGAGCAAGCAAGACAGGCCAATAATCTGAAAGGTTTTTATCCAATAGGATCACTTCCAGAATAAAAGATATGAAAAAAGCTGTATGGATCGACACCATCGCAGGATAATGCCCCTGGCCGAATTCTACGGCTCCCTGATCTTTCATCCAGGCCTCATTTTTTCTGGCGATGACCAGTTCTGTTATCCGCTGAAAGATAATCAATCCGACAAATATGAGGAACACCACGTTACTCCCACCTCATCAATAGCAATTCCGAGCTAAAACCTGGACCAAGTGCAGCACCCAGTCCAAGATCTCCTGCCTTCGCTGTCTCCATGAACCTTCTTAATACATATAGTATGGTCGCAGAAGACATATTCCCGTATTCTTTTAAGACGTCCAGGGAAGTCTCGGTCATTGTTTCAGGAAACTTCATGGCAGAAACGTAGGCTTCCAATACTTTCTTACCTCCTGGGTGCGCAATAAAATGATCAAGATCTGGAACATCAAGACCATTGGTATTTAAAAACCTTAAGACATTTGGCTGAAGCCAGTTTTGAATGATCGTCGGTATATCCTTCGAAAATACGACATACAATCCCTCATTCTTCACTTCCCATCCCATAACATCTTCAGAATCAGGCATCGTTGTGGACTGTGTCCCGATAATATTAGGTGCAGCATCTTTTTTCATTATATTTTCATAGCCAGAATCATCACCACAGACCAGGGCACAGGCAACCCCGTCTGCAAACAATGAAGTTCCGATCAGGTTGCTCTTTGATCGATCGTTCCGCTGGAAGGTTAAACTGCATAATTCAACGGATAGCACAAGTACTTTCGCCTTCGGGTAGGCCAGGCAGTACTCATAAGCACGCGAAAGCCCGCTTGCCCCTCCTGCACACCCGAGGCCCCAAATCGGAATCCTTTTAGTGTATTGTGATGATGGCAATATATTCATTATTCTCGCATCAATACTAGGAGTCGACACACCTGTGCTGCTGATGGTAAAAATAGCATCGATCTCTTCAAGGGGGACTTCGTCTTTTAAAAATACATCACTCTTCAGGCAATTAGAGATCGCTTTTGCCCCAAGTTCCACAGCTGCCTCGATATAGGCATTATTCTTCTCTTCAAAAGTATGGTCACTTTCAAACCAATCAAGATCTTTGGCAAAATGGCGTTTCTCGATTTGGCCGTTCTGGAAAACGGTGAGCAGCCTATTTATATCCTTAAAGGATTCCTTGAATAGCTTTTCTGCGAAATCCATTACCTTTTCTTGTTCTATTGTAAATGGCGGCAATGCTTCTGCAATGGATATGACTCTTGGCATGTTATACTCTCCTCACATCTATGTACGGTTACTTTTTCCATTTACCCAGAGAGTATACAGTCAAACTAGCTTAGACTAAAACGAAAAAAAAAGCTTTCCCCACAATCGGGGAAAGCCTAACGTTTTGAAGGAGTTGCTGTGCAAGTTCATTATACAATGCTCTCTTGCCTTATACATTATAAAATCTTTACCAGTTGACAATCGATAGGTCTTTAACAAAATCATTCATGTCAGTGACCTTTTTCGGGTAAAAGCTCCTTCCTTTAAACCGTAAAGATGCTATTCGGATTAAGAAGAGCTCCTTTGAGTAATTCTACCTTCTCTTGATCAGAATCCGTGAATCGTCATACCTCCGTCGACGAATAAAGTTTGGCCTGTCACATAGTTTCCTGCGTCAGAACTTAGGAAGACAACTGGTCCTACCAGCTCAGGCAATTCCCCAATTCTCTTCAACGGCGTTACTGCAAGGATGTCTTCAACATACGCTTCATCTGCCAATAGCTTTTCAGTCAGAGGTGTTTTGAAATACCATGGACCAATTGAATTCACATTAATACCGTATTGTCCCCATTCCATCGCGAGCACCTTTGTCATCTGCATTAGGGCTGCCTTAGTTGCCGCATAGACGACACCGGTCCTAAGGGCTACTTGCCCCGCTACAGACGCGATATTGATGATTTTGCCTCCTGATTGCTGTCCCTTCATGACTTTCCCGGCTTCCTGAGACATCATGAAGGCTGATTTTAAATTGGTATCCATGATCGTTTGCCATTCTTCATCCGTCGCCTCTAATGCCTTGGAACGGATATTCATGCCAGCATTATTGACAAGTATATCAATCTTTCCCCATTCAGTGCGTACTGCTGAAATTGATTTATGTACTTGATCCCTATTTGTTACATCTGTTGGGAGCACGAGAGTTTTATTCCCTAATTTTTCAATTACCGATGAAGTTTCCTTAAGATCCTCCTCCGTTCGTGCAAGTAAGGCAACATTTGCTCCAGCTTCAGCAAGTCCGATCGCAATCGCCCTGCCAATCCCTCTTCCCGCACCAGTCACTACTGCCGTTTTACCCTTCAAATCAAAAGATGGCAAAAACATACACATCATCCTCCTGCTCTAAATTGACTTAATTTTAACATAATACGCAGGAAAATTAGGTTTACTCGCCTGGCAAAAGAAAAAGCACCAAACCAGGTGCTCTATTTCTCGTTGGACTGATTTTGCACCTCAATCCAGATTTGTTTTTCTGCTGCTCCGCCACATTTTTTACATAATCGCACTTCATCATATATGAGGCGGCAATGTTCACAATAAAACTTTTGCATATTTACCACTTCCTGAAAGATCCATTTTCTATTAGTTTATTAGCTTTGCGCAGAATGGTGATACCTGTTTTTCATAAAACCTAATGATGTTAAAAGAGGTAGCTAATTACCTTTGATCCTAGTTAGATTTAAAGTTTTTTAATTTCTGGATGATTATGGTCGCTAGTTTTAGGACTAAGCATTTAGACGTCAAAAAGATCACTGTTATTTTGACAGGTTTGATGATGAAGTGGACAAAGCTGTCATGATTAATCTGTTTTTTTGACAGCTTTGATGGCGAATTGGACAAAGCTGTCATGATTCCTCTGCTTTTTTGACAGCTTTGATGGTGAAGTGGACAAAGCTGTCAAAATTACTCTGCTTTTTTGACAGCTTTGATGGTGAAGTGGACAAAGCTGTCATGATTCCTCTGCTTTTTTGACAGCTTTGATGGTGAAGTGGACAAAGCTGTCAAAATTACTCTGCTTTTTTGACAGCTTTGATGGTGAAGTGGGCAAAGCTGTCATGATTCCTCTGTTTTTTTGACAGGTTTGATGGTGAAGAGACCAAAGCTGTCATGATTCCTCTGTTTTTTTGACAGCTTTGATGGTGAAGAGACCAAAGCTGTCATGATTCCTCTGTTTTTTTGACAGGTTTGATGGCGAATTGGACAAAGCTGTCAAGATTACTCTGTTATTTTGACAGGTTTGCAGGTGAAGAGACCAAAGCTGTCATGATTCCTCTGTTTTTTTGACAGCTTTGATGGTGAAGAGACCAAAGCTGTAATGATTCCTCTGTTTATTTGACAGGTTTGCAGATGCAGAGACCAAAGCTGTCATGATTCCTTTGTTCTCCAATGTCAAGTCGATCTATCACATTCTAATCCGTTAGTTTGTGATTTTGCTCACTTTTTCACAAGGTGATTTTCACAGATTATTCACAATTACCCCTCGTACCATGTGACTTAAATCACTGTATTGACGCGTTTTCACCATTAACATAGTAAATATATCAGGTATGAACAATTTGTGAACTGTCTTAAACCGTATTTACGTTTCCAAATTGTTTTGTATTATGAGAATGTACTTATCATTTATAAACGAACATTTTATACGAAGGGAGTGGACCGGAATGGCTCAGCCTGGAATCGGGAAGAAAACACATACGAAGGTGGAAGACCAATCTTCCTTGAAAGGAACACTTGCATCCGTTTTCTTGTTAGGATTCTTTTTAATCGTTACTTGGGTAGGCGTTTATTTCTTATTTGTTGATCGTTTTTAAGAGAGACCAAAAGGGGAGAAAGAAGCTATGCACATTCATAAATTTGAAAAAATCTGGCTGATATTCGGGATTACGACCTTGATCGTATTCCTAAGTGTAATTGGGGTCAGCGCCTTCTATTTAGGCAACCAGCCACCAAGCTGTCTTGCAACAATCAATCCTGAAAAGGTAGATACTACAGCACCTTTCGATGAGCCGGGACTGAAGAAGGTTGAAGGAAAGGAATGGGATTACGAACTTGTTTTTGTAGCATCCGCATTTGCCTACAACCCTGGACAGGTAGAAGTTCCAAAAGGAGCTAAAGTAAAAGTGATCGCGACTACGAAGGATGTCATTCACGGCTTTCAGGTTGCAGGCACTAATATCAACATGATGCTAGAGCCTGGATATATCAGTGAGTACGTTACCACGTTTGACAAAGCCGGTGATTACCTGATTGTTTGTAATGAATATTGTGGTGTCGGCCACCACATGATGTCGTCTAAAATCGAGGTGGTAGAATAATGAATACACAATCAGCAAAGACAGTTGTTGACCGCCGAGACGGCAAATTGGCAATGGCCCACTTTTATGTCGCTTTCATCGCTCTTGCAATCGGTGGTCTTGCAGGTTTGCTCCAGACACTTGTCCGTTCTGGAAAATTCGAATTACCTTCATGGACAGGATACTACCAGATCCTGACCATCCATGGTGTCGTACTTGGACTCGTGCTTACAACATTTTTCATTATGGGATTCCAGCTCTCTCTTGTGAGCAAAACATCCGGAACATTAACTGATAAACAGCGAAAGACTGGCTGGATTGGTTTCTGGACGATGACCATCGGTACTGTAATGGCTGCTATCATGATCCTGACAAACCAGGCTTCTGTTCTTTATACATTCTATGCACCATTACAAGCACACGCACTCTTTTACTTAGGACTTACTCTTGTTATCGTCGGAAGCTGGGTTGACGGTGCTGCAATCATCATGGCTTACTCTTCATGGAGAAAAGCTAATCCTGGAAAGCCTAGCCCGCTGTTGACTTTCATGTCACTCGTCAACACGCTTATGTGGATCGTAGCTACGATTGGTGTCGCTGCTACTGTATTATTCCAGCTGCTTCCTTGGTCACTTGGCCTTGTAGAGCGTGTAGATGTGTTGGTTAGCCGTACATTGTTCTGGTACTTCGGCCACCCGCTAGTATACTTCTGGCTGCTGCCTGCATATATGGCCTGGTACGCAATCGTGCCAAAGATCATTGGCGGAAAGATTTTCTCTGATTCATTGGCAAGGATGTCATTCATTCTGTTCCTGTTGTTCTCGATTCCAGTAGGTTTCCACCACCAGTTGATGGAGCCAGGTATTGATCCAGCATGGAAATTTCTTCAGGTTATTTTGACATTCCTTGTTGTCATCCCATCATTGATGACCGCATTCTCATTGTTTGCGACCTTTGAAATGTTTGGACGTTCAAAAGGATCTACCGGCTTATTTGGATGGGTGAAAAAGCTTCCTTGGGGAGATGCCCGTTTCGCAGTGCCGTTCATCGGCATGCTTGCATTCATCCCTGCTGGTGCTGGCGGACTAATCAACGCTTCCCACCAGTTGAACCAGGTAGTACACAACACCATCTGGGTTACAGGCCATTTCCATTTGACACTTGCGACTTCAGTCGTACTGACATTCTTCGGGATTTCTTATTGGCTGGTCCCTCACCTCACAGGCAGGGTACTGACAAAAGCTATGAATAAACTAGCAATCATTCAAGGTATCGTCTGGGCAATCGGAATGACATTCATGTCTGGCGCAATGCACGCAGCCGGCCTGCTTGGAGCTCCACGCCGTTCATCATTCTCAACCTATGGCGGTTCAGAGCAAGCTGCTGAGTGGATTCCTTACCAGATTGCACAGGCAGTTGGCGGATCGATTCTTTTCCTTGGAATCATCCTGATGCTTTACATTTTCATCAACCTTGCTTTCTTCGCACCTAAAGGGGAAGAAGAATTCCCTGTTGGAGAAGTTGCTGATCAAGCAGAAAAAACTCCGATGGTATTTGAAAACTGGAAACTGTGGCTAGGTATCACGGTTCTTTTAATCCTTTTCGCATACACAATACCGTTCATTGATATGATCGAAAATGCACCGATTGGATCGAAGGGATATAAGTTCTTCTAAAAAACCACTTTACGTGAATCAGTTTTAGAAATAAGTTAACCAAAACAGGGTTTGAAATTGCAAAAGATTTCACACCCTGTTTTTTATTTATAACAGCATTTACCATAAAAAAATAGGATGCCTCGGCATCCTATTTTTCATTTTTACTACTATTTTATTAAAAGTCTGCATTTCCTGGTGTACGAGGGAATGGAATGACATCGCGGATGTTCTTCATTCCTGTTAGATACATGACAAGTCGTTCGAACCCAATTCCATAGCCAGAATGCTTTGTGCTGCCGTATTTTCTAAGCTCAAGATACCACCAGTAATCTTCTTCTGACATACCAAGTTCTTTAATTCGATTTGCAAGGACTTCTTCTCTTTCCTCACGCTGGCTTCCGCCGATTAACTCGCCAATACCGGGAACCAAGAGGTCGGTCGCGGCAACTGTCTTGCCATCCTCATTCGCTCGCATATAAAATGCCTTGATTTCTTTCGGATAGTCGGTTACGAAGACAGGTCGCTTGTAAATTTCCTCGCTAAGGTAACGTTCATGTTCCGTTTGCAAATCCGTACCCCATTCAACAGGGTATTCAAATTCCTTACCTGAGTTCTTTAATAATTCAACAGCTTCGCTATAAGTAACCCTTCCGAAATCGGATTCTAATGCATTCTGCAATCTTTCAATAAGCGTTTTATCAATAAAGCTGTTAAAGAAGGCCATTTCTTCTGGTGCATGCTCAAAGACGTAATCAATGACATACTTGACCATTTCTTCTCCAAGGTCCATGATATCCGGTAATTCTGCAAAGGCAACTTCAGGCTCGACCATCCAGAATTCTGCGGCATGTCGTGCCGTATTTGAATTTTCTGCTCTGAATGTCGGACCAAAGGTATACACATTACGGAAAGCAAGAGCAAAGCTTTCCGCATTCAATTGACCGCTCACGGTTAAGTTGGTTTCTTTGCCGAAGAAATCTGCACCTTCATCCACTTTTCCGTCTTCGTTTTTTGGAAGCTGGTTCAAGTCCATTGATGTCACACGGAACATTTCCCCTGCTCCTTCAGTATCGCTTCCAGTAATAATCGGTGTATGTACATATACAAACCCTTTGTCTTGAAAGAACTTATGAAGGGCATAAGATGCAAGAGATCTTACCCTGAAAACGGCTGAGAATGCATTGGCTCTCGGACGTAAATGAGCGATGGTTCTCAAATATTCAAGGGTATGTCTCTTTTTTTGTATAGGATAATCTGTATCGGACAATCCCTCGACGACAATTTTTGTCGCTTTAATTTCAAAAGGCTGTTTCATGTCCGGAGTTGGAACAAATTCACCTTCTACTAAAACAGAAGAGCTGATAGGCAACTTTGTAATTTCTTTAAAGTTATCCAGAGTATCTTCAAAAACAATTTGTACACTCTTAAAGAATGTTCCATCGTTCAACTCCATAAAGCCAATCGTTTTGGAATCACGAAGAGTACGGATCCATCCTGTAATTTGAACAGTTTTGTCTTTAAAATTTTCTTGATTTCTGTATAAATCTTTTACTACGGTCTTAATCATAATTAGCCTCCTTATGGTAATTTTTCGCAATAAAAAAAAGCCTTTTATCCCCAAAAAAGGGACGAAAGGCTGAACTTCCGCGGTACCACCCAAATTGTCATAAAATGACCAACTTTACTACTGCTACCCAGTCTGTAACGTGCTGGAAACGTCTAAGCCTACTCACGATATCCCTTTCGGTTAGAACTCAAAGGTGTTCTTCATTTATGCTTCATCACCAGGCTTCCACCGTCCCCGGCTCGCTATCGAATATAGCAAAAACTACTTTCCTTTTCATCGATCTAAAATATGTAGTTTTCAAAAGGATTTTTACTGTAATAATTTATCACAAAAGATAATCCTTTGTCTAGTTGCCCCCTAATTTATCTACATTTTCCCCTAATTTTTTTTACAAGGTGTCCAATCTAAAGTGAAACAATTTACTTAAACTAAAGAGCTTTAGTTCGAACAGTAAAAAGGAGCTTGGGTTTGACCAGGCTCCGTTCTCATTTTATTGGTGCGTTTATAATTTTCTATTCTTTTTCATTCTCCACTTAAAAGAGATTGAATCACACAGTGAAATTCTTTTTTTGCTTCCTGATGGGAAATGAGATATTGATAGATATTACAGATATGATAATCAACGCGGATCCGAGCATCTGAAGACCGCCCAGCCTGTCACCATACACCAGTATTCCAAGCATGGTGGCAACGAGGGGTTCCAGTGTAGCAACTACTGCAGCAGTACTGCTTTCCGTCCTTTCAAGGCCCCAAGAGTATGCAAAATATGCAACCACAGTCGGGAAAATCCCTAACCCTATCGCATAAAGCCACACATTCCCAGATAAAAGGACAACCGCCTTGCTGACTATACCAGTTGTCGGAACCAGGGCAGCCGAAGCCACAAGGAAAGTATACAAAGTGACCGTAAAAGGATGGTACCGTCTTAATGCAATCTTGCCAAAAATACTGTAAAGAGCGTAGCCGAACCCTGCCCCTAGGCCAATAAGGATACTTGAGACTGAAAATGACGTTCCCCCATGACCTGTAATGCCAGCGGCAAGTGTACAGCCGATGACTGTCATGGCAATCGCCAACATCTTCTTCCTGTTAATGCTTTCTTTCAGGAAAAGAAATGATAAAACCGCAACAAAAGCAGGAGAAGTATACAGTAAAGCTACAGCAATCGGGATGTTCATCAGGTTGATTGCCGTAAAATAAGACCAATTAAAAAACACAATGCTTAAAATCCCTGTACCCACAAAAAGATACAAGTCTTTCACCCTGATTTTCAAATGACTTCGGTAAAAAGCAATTCCCACCAAAATCAAAATAATGGCTGCCGTCGACACACGTATGGCCACAATCTCCATGGCACCGAACCCGGCATCATTCAGGCCTTTAACAAAAAAACCAATCAGCCCCCACATCGCTGCCGCAAATGCAATCATTATATAAGGTAATTTCCTGGACAATAGTTTTCACCACACAGAAAAGATGGCAGAAATACTGCCATCAGCTTGTGGAGAAAGGGTACTATTTTTTCTTCCACAAGCTTTTTTATTTGGTTTAATCCCTCTTTTTAAACTGACTTTTTTCATAAAAAACACAGATCGCCACCATTATCCTAGCT
>NZ_JAGGQL010000043.1 GCF_018613315.1 Bacillus sp. ISL-37
AATAGATTACTCGTTCTTCTTATTCTTCTTACACATTATCTAGTTTTGAGGGAATAAAGTTGCGTAAGCAAATGTTATTTCCTTAATCAAATAGTCTGGTGGCGATGGCGAGAAGGTCACACCCGTTCCCATACCGAACACGGAAGTTAAGCTTCTCAGCGCCGATGGTAGTTGGGGGTTTCCCCCTGTGAGAGTAGGACGCCGCCGGGCTGTTTGAAAAATTTAAATGGATTCTTATATTATCGACGCGGGGTGGAGCAGTTCGGTAGCTCGTCGGGCTCATAACCCGAAGGTCGCAGGTTCAAATCCTGCCCCCGCAATAATCCATCTTCTTATACATATTGGTCCCGTGGTGTAGCGGTTAACATGCCTGCCTGTCACGCAGGAGATCGCCGGTTCGATCCCGGTCGGGACCGCCATTTTCATAAATTGATAGATTGTCAGGACGAAACATGGTTTCGTTTTTTTTATTGCCTAAAAACGACGAAAAATGGCTGGTTTTTTTGCCCGTCCTCCTTAAATCGTGTAAACTACATGTAGTATCCTCATCCTTAGGAGACATCCTAAGGTTTTTTGTATTATAAAATCGACTGTTAGTTAGGTGATATATATGGCGAGTTATCAATTCATTTCAAAGCAGCCGGAAGAGACAAAGGAATTTGCGAAAAGGCTGGCGGGTCTTCTTCAAGCGGGAGATGTGATTGCCCTTGAAGGGGATTTAGGTGCAGGAAAGACGACTTTTACAAAAGGCCTTGCAGAAGGATTGGGAATCACCAGGAATGTGAACAGTCCTACTTTTACAATTATCAAGGAGTACCAGGGACGTCTTCCGTTATATCATATGGATGTTTATCGTGTTGAAGATGCGTTTGAAGATCTTGGTTTTGAAGAATACTTTGAAGGTAATGGTGTGACGGTCGTTGAATGGGCGCATCTGATTGAAGCCCAGCTGCCTGAAGAGCTATTGCTCCTTCAATTATATCTTGATGAAAATGGTGCTAGAAGAATCGTTGCTGAGCCGAAGGGCAATCGGTATGAAGAATTGTGTAAGGAGATTTTTTAAATGAAGGTATTATCGATTGATACGTCCAATTATGTTTTAGGTATTGGTCTTCTTGATGGTGAGACAGTTTTGGGCGAGTATATTTCCAATATAAAAAAGAATCATTCGGTACGCGTCATGCCGGCGATCCAGACATTGATGGAAGAGTGCAATATAAAACCAGGTGATCTATCGAAGATTGTCGTGGCTGAAGGGCCTGGATCATACACTGGTGTCCGGATCGGAGTGACAATCGCGAAAACAATGGCCTGGACATTGAAAATCCCGTTATCAGGCGTATCGAGCCTTGAGGTTGCAGCAGCATCGTCTGGCCGCTATTTTGACGGATATGTTTCTCCTTTTTTTGATGCGAGGAGAGGACAGATTTATACAGGTTTGTATAAGTTCGAGAATCAAAATTTGCAGATAGTAAAAGATGATCAGCTTGTTATGTCAGCTGATTGGGTAAAAACATTGAATGAAATGGACAGCAGGATTCTGTTTACGAGCAATGATTTGAAACTCCATAAAGATGTCATTAAGGAAGAGCTTGGAGACAAAGCAGTTTTTGCAGCTGTCACTGAACAGAATCCTAGACCTGCAGAGCTTGCATTATTAGGGATGGATAAAGAGGCTGTTGACCTTCATACATTCGTTCCTAACTATATCCGCCTGGCAGAAGCAGAGGCCAATTGGCTAAAAGCGCAAGAGACTAAAAAATAAGTGGGAAGAGAAGATGAATAAAACGATAACGTTCCGGAATATGACGGTTGATGATCTGGATGAGGTGATGGAGGTTGAGGTTAATTCCTTTACCATTCCATGGAGCAGGGAAGCTTTTTTCAATGAATTGACGAAGAATCAGTTTGCTCAGTATCTGATTGTGGAAGTGGATCAAAAGGTAGTTGGTTACTGTGGAGTGTGGATCATCATTGATGAAGCACATATCACAAATATTGCCTTGCTTCCGGAATACAGGGGAATGAAGCTGGGTGAGGCGCTTATGGGCAAGGTAATGGAGCTGGCTCGTGAACTGGGCGCATTAAGGGTGACGCTCGAAGTCAGGGTCAGCAATGAAACGGCCCAAAACCTTTATCGCAAGTTTGGTTTCGAAGAAGGAGCTATTAGAAAACAATATTATACAGACAATATGGAAGACGCTTTAGTAATGTGGGTGAATTTATAATGACAAAAGATCAATTAATAATGGGAATAGAGACGAGCTGTGATGAAACGGCTATAGCGATTGTGAAAAATGGACGGGAAATCCTTGCGAATGTAGTCGCCTCTCAGATTGAAAGCCATAAGCGTTTCGGAGGGGTAGTACCGGAGATTGCGTCAAGGCACCATGTTGAACAGATCACGCTTGTGTTAGAGGAAGCATTAGCCCAGGCAAATGTGGATGTTAAGGATCTGGATGCTATTGTAGTTACAGAAGGACCAGGCTTGGTTGGCGCGTTATTGATTGGCGTTAACGCAGCCAAAGCATTGGCGTTTGCGAATGGTATTCCACTCATTGGTGTCCATCATATTGCCGGCCATATTTATGCGAACCGACTAGTAACGGAGATGAACTTCCCGCTGCTTTCACTTGTCGTGTCCGGCGGGCATACTGAGCTCGTCTATATGAAGGAACACGGTCATTTCGAGGTGATTGGTGAGACACGGGATGACGCAGCAGGCGAAGCCTATGACAAGGTAGCAAGGACGTTGCACCTTCCATATCCGGGCGGTCCGCATATCGACAGGCTGGCTCATGAAGGAAAGGCAACAATCGACCTGCCACGTGCATGGCTTGAGGAAGGCTCCTATGATTTCAGCTTCAGTGGGTTGAAGTCGGCTGTGATCAACGTTGTGCATAACGCACAGCAGCGTGGAGAGGAAATCGTACCTGAAGAGCTTGCAGCTAGCTTCCAGGAGAGTGTTATTGATGTACTTGTCACAAAAACTCAAAGAGCTGTGAAAGAATACGGAGTAAAACAAGTACTGCTTGCTGGAGGAGTTGCGGCGAATAAAGGGTTGAGGGAGAAATTATCCACAGAGTTTGCAGATTCAGATGTGGAAATTGTCATTCCTCCGTTGTCTTTATGCACAGACAATGCTGCCATGATTGCCGCGGCAGGCAGTGTTTTTTATGAAAAAGGCCAACGGGCCGATTTAACCTTGAATGGAAATCCTGGTCTGGAGATAACTATCCACAACGAAAGTCGTACGTAAAAAAATTGTTGTCAGACTCTTCTGTGGATATGTTGATGTATTGAGAACAAAACTGTGTACAATGTGGATAAAACGAGCTGATTTTGTGGATAATGTGGAAAAGTCTCTGGATAAGCCATAAATCAGTCTTTACTATGTGAATAACTATGTGAACTAAAAGTCCCGGTTTTCAACTCGGGACTTTTTTGTGGATTTTTCGCATACTTTAAAAGAGTTTTTTCTAAAAAACGACCCTTTTACAAGGGGAAAATTGATTATGAGACAACACTATCTGGCGCTGATCACTTTTTATAGCGAAAATCCAAGTTTTATAGCGAAAAACTTAATTATATAGCGAAAATCCAAGTTTTATAGCGAAAACAAAAATTATATAGCGAAAATCACATTTTTATAGCGAATTGGAAATTCCAATCGTTTTTTACCAATGAGTTTTGTGAAATTTAGCATGGGCTCTATTAAAGAGTTTATGTACCATATATGAAAATAAAAAACCGGGCAACTTCATGCCCGGTTTTCCACTCACTAAGCCAGTTCTGTCCACTCTTCCATCAGTTCGTCGAGTTTCTCTTTGGCGGCTTCGATTTTACTATTGATTTCTCCTGCTTTTTCATGATCCTGGAAGACTTCGGGATCACAAAGCAATTCCTCGTATTCAGCTACTTCTAATTCCAGCTGTTCAATCTTCGTTTCAACTTCTTCCATGCGGCGTTTGCGCTGGCGTTCGAGTTTTTTCGCTTCTTTGTCCTGCTGGTAGGAGGTCTTGTCCTGCTTTGAGTTGTCCACAGCACTTCCTGAAGCTTTGGCGGCCTGCTCGGCCAGTGCCTTCAGCTCTTCCTGCTCAAGCTTTTTCTCGACGTAATAATCGTAATCGCCAAGGTATTCAGTTGAGCCACCACGGTCTAGCTCGAGGACCTTTGTGGCAATCCTGTTGATAAAATAACGGTCATGTGAGACGAACAGGATGGTGCCTGGGTAATCAATCATGGCATTCTCGAGCACTTCCTTGCTATCCAGGTCGAGATGGTTTGTCGGCTCGTCCAAAATTAAGAAGTTAGAGTTTTGCAGCATAAGCTTGGCCAGTGCCAGACGAGCTTTTTCGCCGCCGCTTAAGGTGGAAACGATTTTTAGGACATCGTCACCTGAAAAAAGGAAATTCCCCAGCACGGTACGAATGTCTTTTTCCGATTTAAGAGGGTATTCATCCCAAAGTTCGTTCAAAACCTTTTTATTCGAGCTGAGCTCTGCCTGTTCCTGGTCATAATAGCCGATCGAAACATTTGAACCGTATTGAATATTTCCAGTTATTGAAGGCAGTTTTTCAACGATTGTTTTTAATAAAGTCGATTTTCCGACGCCATTTGGCCCAACGAGTGCTGTGCTGTCGCCACGCGAAAGGTTGAACGTGATATTTTCAGATACGACCTCATTCTGATAGCCGACAGCAAGCGTATGCACCTTGAGGACATCATTCCCGCTCTGGCGTTCAATTTGGAAGCTGAACGATGCGGATTTTTCATCACCCATAGGCCTGTCCATCCGGTCTATTTTTTCAAGTTGCTTCCGACGGCTCTGGGCACGTTTGGTTGTTGATGCCCTGGCCAGGTTCCGCTGGATAAAATCCTGCAGCTTGTTGATCTCATCCTGCTGCTTCTCAAACAGTTTCAGATCACGTTCGTAATTCGCGGCTTTCTGCTCTAAATACGAGCTGTAATTGCCAGGGAACTTCGTCAGCTGATGGCGGGAGATTTCGTATACCTGGTTCACGACCTTATCCAGGAAGTAACGGTCGTGTGAAACAATCAGGATGGCGCCGTCATAACCCTGTAAATACTGCTCAAGCCAGGATAGCGTATCGATGTCAAGGTGGTTCGTCGGTTCATCGAGAATCAAAATATCCGGCCGGGTCAATAATAGCTTCGCCAATGCGAGTCTAGTTTTCTGTCCCCCGCTTAAAGTGGATATTTTTGTGGAATAATCAAAAGAATGGAAGTTCAGGCCGTGAAGGACAGAACGGATATCGGCTTCATATTGGTAGCCGCCTTTTTCCTTGAACTGAACCTGAAGAAGGTCATACTCTTTCATGACTCTTTCGTATTCAGTCTCATTTGACAGAATGACAGGATCCGACATCTTTTCTTCCAGCCGGCGCAAGTCTTTTTCCATGCTGTGAAGATGGTTAAAAACGGCTAGCATTTCATCCCAGATGCTTTTCTCGGATTCCAGCCCAGTATTTTGGGCAAGATAGCCAATCGTCGTTCCCTTAGGGCGGATGATCTCACCGCCGTCATGGGATTCGTACCCGGCAATGATTTTCAGCAGGGTTGATTTTCCCGCCCCATTCCGGCCGACAAGCGCTACTCGGTCATTGGTCTGTATTTCAAACTTTATATTCGATAAAATAAGATCAGCAGCAAAATATTTTGATAGCTGATTCACCTGTAATAAAATCATTATTTTTCACCTCTATTGCCTTAGAGATAGTGTAACCCATTAATATAGACACGGCAATATGTGCGAACTGCAATAGGTGATAAGGTATATTGAAAACCACCAATGTATTTGTGAACATAGAAACAAAGTTCACACACAAGTTTTATAAAATAGTGTATTATTTGGTAGAAAGGAGCTTTAACATGGCAGAATTTACGCATTTTAATGAAGAGGGAAGAGCGAAGATGGTTGATGTCAGCGAAAAGCCGGAGACGGTCCGTACGGCAGTCGCCCATTCAAGCATAACCGTGAACGAAGATATATATAGTAGAATTACTGAAAATAAGATGAAAAAAGGGGATGTACTGGCTGTTGCGCAGGTAGCAGGCATCATGGCAGCAAAAAAGACATCTGAAATCATCCCGATGTGCCACCCAATTCCTTTGACAGGCATTGACCTTTCGTTCGATTGGGAGCAAAATGGTAATGACTATATTTTAAATATCGCCGCAGCTGTAAAAACAAAAGGGAATACAGGTGTGGAAATGGAAGCGTTAACAGCAGCTTCAGCATGTGCGCTGACTGTTTATGATATGTGCAAGGCCGTTGATAAGGGCATGGTGATTGGCAAGACGTATCTGGTCGAAAAAACCGGAGGTAAAAACGGTGATTTCAAGAGAGAAGAAAAGTTGAGATAGAAATAACGGACAGGGTGGAGGATGGAGAATGACGAATGATGCTATGAAGATTCCGCAGGCAACCGCAAAACGTTTGCCACTGTATTACCGGTTCTTATTGAACTTGCATTCTTCAGGGAAGCAAAGGGTGTCATCCGCGGAATTAAGTGAAGCGGTAAAAGTGGATTCAGCAACAATCCGAAGAGATTTTTCCTACTTTGGGGCTTTAGGTAAAAAGGGATACGGCTATAATGTGAATTACCTGCTAACCTTTTTCCGTAAGACATTAGACCAGGATGAGCTGACGAAAGTTGCCCTGATCGGTGTCGGAAACTTGGGAACAGCATTAATGAACTACAATTTTTCAAAGAATAATAATACGAAAATCAAGATAGCTTTCGATGTTGACGCAGGCAAGGTCGGCACGAAAATCGGCGAAGTCTCAATATATCACATGGATGATCTTGACAAGGTTGTCGTCGAGGAAGGGATCCAGGTAGCTATCCTGACTGTTCCTTCAGCCGTAGCACAGCCGATCACAGACCGATTGGTACAGGCGAATATCAAGGGAATCTTGAACTTCACGCCGGCGAGGCTGAATGTGCCGCCGTCGATCAGGATCCATCACATTGATTTGGCGGTTGAGCTGCAGTCATTGATTTATTTCTTAAAACATTATCCAACAGATACTGAAACAACTGAATCAGTCGAATAAAAAATAGCTCCTTCATGAAGGAGCTATTTTTTCTGTACATTCTTCAGTTTGAAATGGAACATAATCATCCTGATGCCGGACCCGAAGTCGAACGTGGCAAGAGCTACAAGCAAATAGCTAAAGAATCCCCAGCCTGTCTCGTTTACATTCTGGATGGCGAAATAGGTGAATAAGCTGCCTAACAAGATGTAGACAATGCCTGAAAATAAAGGCGATTGCTTCATAACTTAAAATCCCCCAATAAAGCTTTGTATTTTCTCTGCTTCTTTTATCATTCTCTCAATGTCTTCCCTAAATACGGATTGAAGCAGGACAACCATTGTATTCATTGTAACGTGGGCGATGATTGGCACGATGATCCGCTTTGTTTTTACATAAAGGAAGGCAAAAGTGAAGCCCATCGCTGAGTATAGGATCACGTGCTCCGGCTCCATATGGGCAAGCGCAAAAATGACAGAGCTGATTAGTGCGGAAAAGAAGAAATTCATTTTCTTATGCAGGCTGCCGAAAATGATTTTACGGAAGACGATTTCTTCTAATATAGGGCCGATAATCGAGCTAACCAAAATGATAACTGGGAACATTTCAATCAATTTAATGATTTCCTGTGTATTCTCCGAGCCCATTTCAATACCAATCATGTTTTCGATGCTAGCCGCGATTGATTGTGCGAACAGAGCAAGGAATACACCTGCGAATGCCCAGGCAGCAGAGCTTGCAGGTGATGAAGCATCACGCAGGTCAGTCTCTGTTCTGCGTTCTTTCCTTAGAAGCAGAAGCACAATCACAAGTGTGAGTGAAAAGCTGATCACGAGCCAGTATGGAATCGAGAGTGTCTCCATTTCCTTAAGGCTTTTTCCCATTGCAGCTCCGATAAAGGCAACAATCGGAATGCCGATCAGGCTTGAGAGCTGCATGACAATATAGGCAATAATGACGTACCAGTATTCCTTTTTCAATATGATAATCTCCTTCTATTCGGATCGGTCTATGTGTATGCCATAAAAGCTATTATAAGAATGCTATCTATCCATTTTACTAGTAATCATCAGGAAAGTTCAAATATCAGGGTGTCTCATGAATGTTTTGTCAAAATTCCTTTGAACCGGCATACTCTTTAAGGTGGCCTTTTTTGGCCAGGCTGCCTGCAAAACCGCGAAATATAGTACTTGCTGTCGAAGGGAAAGAGGTTAGCTTCTTCTGCTAAATTTTATAAAAAAAGTTAGGCTTCACGCTTGCAAAAAAAATAGAGATTCATTATTATATAAATTGTGTTAGCACTCTATTGAGGAGAGTGCTAATAAAAAATTCTACATATAATTTGAGGAGGTTGTTTCACTTGATCAAGCCACTAGGAGATCGCATTATTATCGAGCTTGTTGAGTCTGAAGAAAAAACTGCAAGCGGTATCGTTTTACCCGACACAGCGAAAGAAAAGCCTCAAGAAGGCAAAGTCGTAGCTGTTGGAACTGGCCGTGTTCTAGAGAACGGCGAGCGCGTTGCTCTTGAAGTTGCAGTCGGAGACCGCATTATCTTCTCAAAATACGCAGGCACAGAAGTAAAGTACCAGGCAACTGAGTACCTGATCCTACGTGAAAACGACATTCTAGCAGTAGTGGAATAATCACTGCGATTATAGACAGAACGTTATAAATTAAAATTCTGAGGAGGTCTTTCTACAATGGCTAAAGAAATTAAGTTCAGTGAAGAAGCACGCCGCGCGATGCTTCGCGGGGTAGATTCTCTTGCAAACGCAGTAAAAGTAACTCTTGGACCAAAGGGACGAAACGTGGTTCTTGAGAAGAAATTCGGTTCACCACTTATCACTAACGATGGTGTAACGATCGCAAAAGAAATCGAGCTTGAAGATGCATTCGAAAACATGGGTGCTAAGCTTGTTGCTGAAGTAGCTAGCAAGACGAACGACGTTGCTGGTGACGGTACAACTACAGCAACAGTTCTTGCTCAAGCGATGATCCGTGAAGGTCTTAAGAACGTAACTGCCGGCGCTAACCCAATGGGCATCCGCAAAGGTATGGAAAAGGCTGTTGTTACAGCTGTTGAAGAGCTGAAAGCTATTTCAAAGCCAATCGAAGGAAAAGCTTCTATCGCACAAGTTGCGGCGATCTCTGCTGCTGACGAAGAAGTTGGCCAATTGATTGCAGAAGCAATGGAGCGCGTTGGCAACGACGGCGTTATCACAATCGAAGAATCTAAAGGCTTCACTACAGAATTGGATGTTGTTGAAGGTATGCAGTTCGACCGCGGATATGCATCTCCTTACATGGTAACTGATTCTGACAAAATGGAAGCTGTTCTTGAAAATCCATATATCTTGATCACTGACAAGAAGATCGGCAACATCCAGGAAATCCTTCCTGTCCTTGAGCAAGTTGTACAGCAAGGCAAGCCATTATTGATTGTTGCTGAAGATGTTGAAGGTGAAGCACTTGCTACATTAGTAGTCAACAAGCTTCGCGGAACATTCAACGCAGTAGCTGTTAAGGCTCCTGGCTTTGGTGACCGCCGTAAGGCTATGCTTGAAGACATCGCTGCATTGACTGGCGGTGAAGTGATCACTGAAGAACTTGGCCGTGAACTTAAGTCTGCTACAATCACTTCTTTGGGACGCGCTTCTAAAGTTGTTGTTACAAAAGAAAACACAACAGTCGTTGAAGGTGCTGGAGACAGCGCTCAAATCGAAAGCCGCGTAAACCAAATCCGCGTTCAAATGGAAGAAACAACTTCTGAATTTGACCGTGAAAAATTACAAGAGCGCCTTGCTAAACTAGCTGGCGGTGTTGCAGTCATCAAGGTTGGTGCTGCTACTGAAACTGAATTAAAAGAACGCAAGCTTCGCATTGAAGATGCCCTTAACTCAACTCGCGCTGCAGTTGAAGAAGGAATCGTATCAGGCGGTGGCGTAGCGCTTCTTAACGTATACAACAAAGTAGCTGGAATCCAGGCTGAAGGCGACGAAGCTACTGGCGTAAACATCGTTCTTCGCGCAATGGAAGAACCAGTTCGTCAAATCGCTCACAACGCTGGCCTTGAAGGTTCAGTCATCGTTGAGCGCCTGAAGCGCGAAGAAGTCGGCACAGGCTTCAACGCTGCAACTGGCGAGTGGGTAAACATGATCGAATCCGGTATCGTGGACCCAACTAAAGTTACTCGTTATGCACTTCAAAACGCAGCATCCGTATCTGCAATGTTCTTGACTACTGAAGCAGTAGTTGCCGACATTCCAGAAGAAGGCGGCGGCATGCCTGACATGAGCGGCATGGGTGGCATGGGCGGAATGATGTAATAAGCTGATATTCTCCTTGATATCAAAGGGTTTATAAGCTTCCCTCCAATCTGTAGTGTCCGAAAAAGCAAGAAAAATAAATAAAAATTTTAAAGAGGTCCTTTATTAAGTCAGTGAACTTAATAAAGGACCTCTTTTTAAATGTTTATTCTTAACTGACTTTTGTTTCATATAAATGTTCAAATTTTTTTAAAAAGTGTATAATTTTATTAACGTGTGGCTAGATTTTTTCGCTTGTGTTTCGCAAGTGTTTACAATAATGGTGGGAACATTCGCTTCTCCGATTCTAATTATCTGCATGGTGGTATATGTCACTGTTGGCACCACGCGGTTCGCCTAATGAGTAGCCACACGTTTATTTTTGAAGGAGTTTTATATGATGGAATTTCACGATATAAAAACACGAAATGATCTTGCTGATTCTCTGGAAATTCCCAGAAAAAAACTTAGTTATCTATTATATAAAAATGACATTAATACTTTCTACACTTCGTTTGAAATAGATAAAAAAAAATGGTGGCGTTCGAAAAATTAATGCTCCATCAGCAGAACTCAAAGACATTCAAAGAAAACTTGCAGTGGCATTGTATAATAATAGAAAAAAAAACAGGAAATAAAAAATATTCTCTCTCATGCATTCGAAAAAGAAAAGAGCATTATAACCAATGCAAAAATTCATCGGAATAAAAGGTTGGTTTTGAATATCGATTTAGAAAGCTTTTTTGAAAGTTTTCATTTTGGTCGTGTCAGAGGTTTTTTTATTAAGAATTATAATTTCTTATTAACTAGTGAAGTAGCCACAGTTATTGCACAATTAACATGTTACAAAGGAACCCTGCCGCAAGGAGCGCCAACTTCTCCAATCATTACAAACCTAATTTGTGAGATACTTGACCAAAGAGTATTGAAAATCGCAAAAAAATATAAGTTAGATTATACACGTTATGCGGATGATTTGACATTTTCTACAAATGATAAGGGATTTTTAGACCTACAGGCGGAATTTTATGAATTATTATCAAGTGAATTAACACGAGCAGGGTTCAAAATTAATGAAAAGAAGAAAAGGTTACAACTTAGGGATTCAAGACAGGTGGTAACTGGACTTGTTGTTAATAAGAAGATTAACGTGAATAAAATCTTTTATAAAGAGACTAGGGCAATGGCTCATCAACTTTATAAAGAAGGAAAGTTTGAGATTAATGGTAAACTCGCAAACCTTAATCAATTAGAAGGAAGATTTGCCTTTATAAATCAATTAACTAAGTACAATAACAAAATAGATGGTAATAAGCATAATTTTAATAACTTGAGTTCAAGAGAACTCCAATATCAAAAGTTTCTTTTTTATAAATACTTTTATGCGAACCCAAAGCCAATAATTGTGACGGAAGGTAAAACAGATATTGCTTATTTAAAAGCAGCTTTAAAAAATCTCTATAACGAATATCCTAATTTAATTACAAAAAATAGTGATGGATCATTTGAGTTTAAAGTATCTTTTCTAAATAAAACTAAGAGATTAGCATACTTACTGGGCATTTTCCAGGATGGGGGGAGTGCACTAAATAATATATACAATTTCTTTGATGCTAAGACCAAGAAATCCACTCTTAGTTATTTAAGTTATTTTAAGAAGATAAGCAACACTTTACCTAAAAACCCTGTTATTTTATTGTTCGATAATGAGATTAAGAGTGGGAAAAATAAACCTATAGGTAATTTTATTAATTATGCAAAGCTTGATGATAAGAAAAAGGGTATCTTAAGGGATAAATGCATGGTCAATATTATTGACAATTTATACCTTTTGACTGTACCGTTATTAGATGGGAAGCCCGAATGTGATATAGAGGACTTATTTGATAAATATACTCTGTCGCAAATAATTGGAGGAAGAGAATTTTGCAAAAAGGACAAGTATGATCACTCGAAGTACTATGGTAAAGAAATTTTCTCTAAGTATATTTTAGGTAATTACACTGAAATAAATTTTAATCAATTTAGATCCGTCTTAAATAACATAAATAATGTAATAGAATTATACACAAAGGGGCTTGTTGATACGCCGGGGAATCTTGAAGCAAAAAATATAGATAAGATTAGCGTGGAAAAGGTTCCTTTAGAAGTCTAATAGTAGTGAAGGTTTATCACTACTCAAAAACATAGATCCAATTTGTGAAATTAGAAATTTAATCAGCATACAAACGGGCTTCACTATTGTGAGGTTCTTTTTTTCTTTTCTTAGGTAACTAACGGGCAGTCCTGTAAAAACTGAATTTTATTGACAAACACCTCAAAGTTTTATTTTTCGATAAATACAAGGTTGAGTAGAATGGGGAAATTCATTTGAGCCAAAAACGAAAGAAGAATTCTATTGATAGAGCTACAAGGTTAATTGTTACTCTTACTATTGCTAGTGGTGTGGCCATTTTAGTTAAAATGGCGTTTAGTGCATGGTTTCAAACATTTTCAACAAATGCATATACAAAAAACTTCATAAATTTTGATTATATTTTTTCAATTTTATTTGTTACTGTTACTATTCTATGTGCCTTTTCCATTGGAAGATATTTGTTTTTTGAATTAATGACTTTTAACTACTATGAAAATAGTAGTGAACAAGAATTTGCATACGAGGCTTCAGATAATGCTTATAGAAGTATATTTAAGACAATAAAAATGTGTATTAATGTAGTTTTTTTAATAATGATTGTTACAGCTCTTATTAATGTATTTGAAAATAAGGATTCTTGGAAATACATTTTAATAGGTGCATCAATAAGTAGTATGTCGATTCTAAGTCTTTTCTTTATTAATAAGAAAAAATTAAAGAAGGTCATAAAGTTTACAGAAAAAGTTGAAACAAAAATTAATATTTATCTCCAATTTGTATATGTAGCTTTTTTAATGTTCTTTGTAGGAATAACAATTACCTTACTTTCATTAAATTCTAATCATACAGCAAGTATTTTAATCGGAGATTCCAAAAATGTTCCACTAAAGATTGAATTACAGAATAAAACAAATTCCAAAATTTATATAAAAATTAAAAATCCTGAAAAGGAATTTTTTGTTGACGATTCTGATGTGAAAACTTCAGAAAGTTACGTTGAGGTTTTAGAAAAGAATGATGAACTAAACTCTTCAAATGAAATTGATCACTTTGTTAAAAATCTAAGCAAAGAAAATGATAAGATGAATATCCCAAAAACCGAATATACTAAGATATATAGTGCAGATTTAGGAGACTACCTTGTATCGGGGGAAAATTATGTTGAGATTACTATTGTGTCAACTGTCTCCAATAATACTAAAGCTATCCACTTCTTAACTACAGTTACAAAAGAGGGAGATACTATAGAGGTAACCAAGAAAAAGATGAATCTGAAACTATAAAAAATTTTAACGGACAACTTATCATCATCCTGAAATCATCCACCGCCTCGGGTTGATCTCAATTAATCCAGCCTTGGAGGTGATTTTGCCAGAAATACACGATTGGCCATCTTCGTCACCAAATCGATTGCCAAAGGTGGAAAGATTTCGAGCATCGTACCTTTCGTCTCTCATGTAGACCACACCGAGCATGATGTCGACGTGATTGTCACTGAACAGGGATATCCAGACTTGAGAGGCCTTGCTCCAAGGGAAAGAGTGGAACTGATTATTGAAAACTGCGCGCACCCAATGTACCGCGGCCAGCTGCGTGCCTATTATCAGAAGGCACTGCAAAGAGGCGGACAAACGCCGCATGTTTTGGAAAAAGCTCTATCATGGCATACCAATTTTGCCAGCAAGGGTACTATGCATGAAGAGACAACAGAAACCGTTCAGGTATAATCAGAGCGGCCAAGTATTATACCATTTGGACTCCCCAACCATTGAGGTTGGGGAGTTTTTTGTTCCAGACACCACTAAAGGTCTTTTCCACAAAGACAGGCATAAAATAGGATGAAGGATAACGTGGGTGGTGTAGGGATGCATGAGATGTCACTGATGTCAGAAATCATTCAATTAGTTTCAGAGGACGCTGCTGCTAGAGGTTTTAAAAAAGTGAATAAGATTGAAGTGATTGTTGGTGATTTATCAAATGTCCTGCCAGATGCATTGGAGTTGGCGTTTATGTTTTTTCGAAGACAAGAAGTCAGTGTCATTGATGAAGAAACGAAGCTTCACATTATACGTGAAGTGGCAAAAGCACAATGCCAAACTTGCGATTATGAATTTAATCCTGACTATAAGATTGCTCTATGTCCAAGGTGCAATCTTCCCGGCAGCCTGCTTGTAAGTGGTGAAACTTTCAGAGTTGAATCCTATGAAGGAAGTGAGGAATACGATGAAAATTAAGCTTGAAGCAGATGTGCTGAAGGATAACAACTTAGCCGCTAATTATAATAGAGAAACATTTAACAGAAATAAAACGCTTGTCATTAATATTATGAGTTCGCCAGGTGCCGGAAAAACAACTCTCCTGGAGGAAACAATAAAAGCATTGGGGAATGATTTTACAGCAGCAGTGATCGAAGGTGATTTGGCTACAGATCGTGATGCAGAAAGATTGCGATCTTTAGGTGTAAAAACGACCCAAATTAATACAGTGGGAGGCTGTCATCTAGACGCAAGGATGATCGCCAAGGTTTTGCCGGAATTTGAGTTAGAAGATATTGATATTCTCTTTATTGAGAACATTGGAAACCTTGTATGTCCGTCAGGCTATGATTTAGGACAAGATTATAAAGTCGTTGTATTAAGTGTTCCAGAAGGCAATGATAAAATTCCGAAATATCCAGTGATGTTCAGACGTACTGATCTTACGATTATCAATAAAGTCGATCTCCTTCCATATGTCTCATTCAATGTGGAGGAAGCGAAACAAGATTTGGAATCTATTAATCCTGCTGCAAAGCTGAAAGTCTTGTCAGCCAAGACAGGCGAAGGGCTTGAAGGCTGGGTCAATTGGATAAAGGAAGCACACAGTCAATGTACAAAGCATTAAGCATCATAGTGACTGGAAGGGTGCAAGGAGTCGGTTTCCGGCCATTCGTATACTCGCTTGCGAAAAAGTTTCATTTAACTGGAACTGTCCAGAATAATCTTGACCATGTCATTCTAATTATAGAAGGAAAAGAACACCATCTAGCAAGAGCAGTGGAGGAACTAAAATGTTCTCCACCACCTTTATCGAAAATCAATACAATCACTATAAAAGAAATCCCCCCTGGCTATTTTGAGGAATTTACGATAGTTCCAAGCGAGAAAATAGAAGCTTCCGCCTTACCGTGGGTATCAGCTGATGCCGCCATTTGTGAGGATTGTTTGAAAGAAATGAATGATCCATCTAATCGTCGCCATAAGTATCCATTCATAAACTGCACTCAATGTGGACCGCGATACTCGATCATCCAGGCCTTACCTTATGACCGCCCTAATACTACAATGAGTGAATTTACGATGTGTGATCATTGCCATGCAGAGTATGAAAACCCGTTGAATCGGCGGCATCACGCTCAGCCCATATGTTGTTCTGTTTGTGGGCCTTTCATTGGTTTATATCATCAAGACGGGAAATTAGTGGCTCAAGACGAGAATGCGATTCTCGAAACAGGTGCACTCATCAGGGATGGCTATATTGTTGGGATAAAAGGAATCGGCGGCTATCACCTGGCATGTAATGCTCTTCAGGAGAGAGCAGTGAATGAAGTAAGAGTAAGGAAGAACCGTCCTGCGCGACCGCTGGCCATTATGGCAAGGGACACGGATGTTGTAAAAAAGTATTGTCATCTATCCAAAAAGGAAGAGGAAATGCTGACTAGTTCTGTCATGCCTATAGTGATTTTGCAGAAAAGAAGGGAATGTAACCTCCCGGATATTCTATCGCCAGGTTTATCGACAATTGGAGTTATGCTGCCTTATACCCCATTGCACCATCGACTATTTGAAACAAGCGGGTTGGAATGTATGGTCATGACAAGTGCAAACCCTTCAGGATTACCGATCCAATACAAAGATGAGTCTATGGGACATTTATGTGATTATATATTAACCCATAATCGAGATATTCACCTTCCGATTGATGATTCTGTCGTCCAGTTTAGCGATGAAAATATGCTGTATCATAGGCGGGCCCGTGGGTTTGTCCCAGACCCTTTTCAATCAAAATCCATGGTTGACGGAATCATTGCGTTTGGAGGAAATCAAAAGAATACTTTTGCCGTCGGGAAGCAAAAGGACATTGTGATAAGCGCTCATATTGGTGATCTCGATAACGAAGAAATGATACGTTTTTTCAAGGACCAACTTCTTCATTATAAAAAGTGGTTGGATGTAGAAGTGAAACATATAGCAGTTGATAAGCATCCATTGTACGCATCAGCAACACTTGCAAAAGAGTATGAATGTAACGTCATACCTGTTCAGCATCATCATGCCCATCTTGTATCCTGTATGGAGGATAACGGAGTAGAGGAACCTTGTATCGGTATTATCCTTGATGGCACAGGTTATGGAGATGACAGGAATATCTGGGGATTTGAGTTTTTATACGGAAACGCTCAATCCTTTGAACGTCTTGGTCACCTGGAATATACACCTCTTCCCGGCGGAGAAAAAGCTGTGAAGGAAACATGGAGAAATGCAGTCGGAATGCTGCATCATTATTGGCAGGAAGACGGAATAGAAATGGCTATTAAACTATTCCCTGACAAAGTTGATGAAATCAACATAATAAAGAGGATGATCGTTAATCAAGTAAATACACCGATGGCGGATACATGCGGAAGAGTATTTGATGCAGTCAGTGGCATTTTGGGAATTTGCTTAACGTCCACCTATGAAGGAGAAGCGGCAATTAAATTGTCAGACCGGATGATAACCGGATCGGAACATTATGATGAGATTTATCCTTTTCATATAAAAACAAACCAGGAGAATCAGCTTCAACTTAATCTTTCACCGATGATCTATCAAATTATCCAGGATAAATTAAACTATCGTTGTATCACCAAGATCATTCACACTTTTCATTCAACTATTGTTTCGTGCTGTGTTGAGATGATATCAAGATTAGTAATATTAAATCCTCAAATGAACAGGACGGTCATGTTGTCAGGAGGCTCGTTCCAGAATTTATTTTTAACGAAAGAGATCAAAGCGAAGCTCGAGGAGAAAGGGTTTGATGTTAGGACACATAGAAACGTGCCCTGTCATGATGGTGGCTTATCATTAGGCCAAATTATTATAGCTTCGGATTCTATTAATAATAAGGTGGTGGATCATTGTGTGCCTGGGAGTACCTGCGAAGGTGATGGAGATCGATGAGCAGACAGCTCTGGTGGATGTTATGGGATCGCGGATGTATGTCGGCATCATCTTTGTTCCGGAGGTTAAGGAAGGCGACTATGTATTGCTCCATGCTGGACAGGCGATGACCGTGGTAGACGAGAAATATGCACATGAAAGCATCGAAGAGTGGAGGAATGTTTTAGATGGAAAGTATGGAGGCATTTTCTGATTCGGCATTAGCCCGCCAGTCACTTGAAGCCGTAATAGAATTAGCTGACGAATTTAAAAAGGAACATGGAAGAATACCAGTTTTGATGGAAGTGTGCGGATCACATACGATGGCATTTGCCAAATCAGGATTAAAATCGAGATTAAAGGATCATGTCAGGCTGATAGCTGGTCCTGGATGTCCGGTATGTGTGACAGACCAGAAATCGATTGATGCGATGATTCAATTAGCTGAAGGGGCAAACAGGATACTGTGTACTTTTGGCGATATGATGCGAGTCCCTGGTTCCCAGGTCAGTCTAATGAAGGCAAAAACGGATGGCAAAGACATTCGAGTCATCTATTCTCCATTGGATAGCGTGAAAATCGCAGAGGAAAATCCTGATAAAGAAGTAATTTTCCTGGGGATTGGCTTTGAAACTACCATCCCAATTTTAACTCTGGCCATTCGTGAAGCAGAAAGAAAAGAGTTGAAGAATTATAGTGTCTGGATGACAACTAAATTGGTTGAACCAGTTATGAGAGCCCTTCTTGATTCAGGGGAGGTCAAACTGGATGGCTTTATTTTACCTGGCCATGTCTCGGTCGTATTAGGCAAGAAAAGCTTTGAGTTTTTAGTTGAGGACTATAAAATCTCTGGGGTTATAACCGGATTTGAACCGGTTCAATTACTAAGCGGCATCTATAAAATACTGCAACTTCTGCTCGAGAATAAGCATGATGTCATAAATGACTATAAATATGTTGTAAAGAATGAAGGGAACCTGCATGCTCAAAATTTACTGAAGAAATATTTGAAACTTGATGATGAGGATTGGAGAGGTATGGGGACGATTCCCAAGAGCGGGCTTGTCCTTAAAGACCAATACGCACAATTTGACGCGAAGAAGAAGTACAAGGTAACTGTTGGAGAGCCAAGGAAAACAAAATGTCGTTGTGGTGAAATCATCAAGGGGTTGGTCACACCTGAAGAATGTGTTTTGTTTAATAAAGGCTGTACACCGACTCAGCCGATTGGTCCTTGTATGGTTTCAACAGAAGGAACTTGTGCGGCTCATTACCAATACATGAGAGGGGATTAGACTTGGTGCAGAAGATTGGTTTAGCTCATGGAGAGGGTGGTGAACTTACTCACCAGCTTATTCAAGATATTTTCATTAAGTCATTTGGTCATGGAGAGCAAACTAAATTGGATTCTGCCATTCTGCCAATTTCTCAAAAAAATATTGCCGTGACAACAGATAGTTTTGTCGTAAAGCCTGTTTTCTTTCCTGGAGGTAATATAGGAAAGTTGGCCATAGCGGGAACAGTGAATGATTTAGCTGTCAGTGGAGCAATCCCGCGGTTTATTACTGCAGGATTCATTCTGGAAGAAGGCTTACCCATCCCCGATTTGAAGAGGGTTGTCCAAAGTATGGCAGAAGAGGCGGAACGGGCAGGTGTCCAGATTATTGCCGGAGATACAAAAGTGGTCGAAAAGGGAGGTGTAGATGGCATTTTCATCAATACAACAGGGATTGGGGAGGTGCATGAGGAGAAAAGGCCGAACCCGGAAAATATTAAAAAAGGTGATGCGGTGATCATAAGCGGCACAATAGGCGACCACGGCATTTCTATTTTAAGCGCTCGCCAGGAATTGGGATTGATGACCGATGTCACGAGTGATTGTGCATCCCTTAATCATCTCATTCAAGAGCTTACAAATGAAGTTGGTGGTATTCGAATCATGAGAGATCCTACAAGAGGTGGATTAGCTACTACTCTTGTCGAGATATGTGAAGACTTCCGTGTGACGATCGAGCTTGAAGAAGCTGCCATCCCAGTGCGGAAGGATGTGCAGGGAGCATGTGATATTTTAGGATACGATCCTCTTTATCTAGCTAATGAGGGGAAAGTTGTAATCATTGTAGACTTAAACTCTGTAGAGAAAACGATCGGAATCCTTAAGAAACATGGCTTAGGGAGAAACTCCAGTGTGATTGGCCAGGTTTCCTCAATGGATGCAGGCAAACTTTTGTTAGAGACTCCTTTTGGAACAACGCGCAGGTTGCAGCGTCTCTCAGGGATGCTCTTGCCAAGAATATGTTAATTATTCCTGGGCTGGCGCATAGGATATGAGGAAGCCGCCTTAAGGAGAGGAAGTCATGAACAACACAGAGTTAATCAGATTACAGCTGAATCACCTTGTTACTCAGGCACGGCATGATTTATATACACTTTCCAGAACGAATGATCTTTATGTAAAACAACAAATCTTACAGCGTTTATGGGATTCACTTTCTTCCATTCAGTTTTTAAGTGAACTGTTGGCTAATCAAGCCTTAAAACATTCCACTTTACCACATATGCCAGTGATGCAGCAGCCGGTAAATACAAATCAGCCACAAATCCCGCCAATCACTCCCTTGCCAAAACAAAATACCCAATCGAACAATCAACGACTTTTTACAATACAAGAATTAGCAACATTCGACGGTAAGAACGGAAAACCTGCTTATGTGGCAGTTAATGGAATCGTCTATGATGTGACGAACAACCGGGCGTGGGCAGCGGCTACCCATTTTGGTTTAGTCTCAGGAAAAGACTATACTCAGGAATTCGCTTCCTGCCATGCAGGTCAACAGTCCATCTTGACGATGCTGCCAGTGGTTGGGAGGTTAGTGCAATGAAACAACCGATCCTGCCACCTGAGCCATTAACGAATGAGGCAATTGCTGAACGGCTTACAAATACAGTTATTAAGCGAATTGATAGTGGTTTGGTCAAGAAAAGGAACTTAGTGTACTTAGAATTAAACGGCTGCTCTGGAAATATTATTTCTTTGCTAAATGGCCAGAACCCTGATTTTGAATATGCGTTAAATTCAATGGTCAATCTTCGGTACAGTAATAGTCTAATGGGAGCCGAAGGAGAACAAGCCATTGAAAAACTAATGGATGCATTGGATGATGATTTCATTTTAGCTGTTGAGGGAGCGGTCGCATTAAAAAATAATGGACTTTACAATATCATCGGCAGCTGGAAAGGAAAGCCGCTTACCGGTCTTCAAGCAGCCAAAATGCTTGGAGAAAAGGCATCGAGCATTTTAGCTGTTGGTGCATGTGCGACACATGGAGGCGTTTCTGCTGCTAAACCCAATCCATCTGAGTCAGTGGGCTTACAAACGGTTCTTCCAGAAAAGAAGATGATTAAACTGCCAGGGTGTCCCGTCCATCCTGACTGGTTTTTAGGAACACTGGCTCACCTTATCCTTTATGGAGAACCAGAAACAGATAATTTGGGCCGCCCGCTGATGTTTTATAGTACTCTCATTCATAATCGCTGCCCGAGAAGACCATTTTTTGACCGGGGAATTTTTGCTGAAAAGCTGGGAGATAAAACTTGTTTATTCAAGCTAGGATGCCGGGGGCCGGTGACAAGGGTTGATTGTCCAACCAGACAGTGGAACGGCCATGTCAATTGGCCGATAGGGGATGATACTCCATGTATAGGCTGTGCTCAGTTTGGTTTTCCGGATGCGATGGCCCCATTTATCAGTTATGACACGACAAGGGTGGTGACGGATGAGTAAGCGAATTGTGATTAACCCGTTAACACGAATCAGTGGCTTTATGGAGATTGATGTAACGATAGAAAACAACCATGTGGTGGATGCAAAGACAAAAGGCAATTTATTTAGAGGTTTCGAGCAAATGCTGATTGGAAGAAGTCCATTTGATTCCGTTTATTTTACCCAGCGGATATGCGGGATCTGCTCAGCAGCACATTCGATGGCATCTTCTTTAGCACTAGAGGATGCCCTGAATATTGAGCCAATGGAACAAGGGAAGTATTTAAGAGATATTATTCATTGCTGCGAGTTCCTGCAAAATCATATTCGGCATTTTTACCAATATACAGTTCCCGACTTTGTGAAAATAGAACAAAATGCTTTATTCCAAACAGATCATGATGATTTCCGATTGCCGAAAGAGATTAATGAGCGGATTGCCAAACATTATTTCGAGTCTCTGGCAATCAGCAGGCTTGCTCACCAAATGTTAGCAGTGCTAGGAGGAAAAGCCCCTCATAATCATGGAGTCTTCATCGGAGGAATTACCACACAGGCAACTGCAGAAAAGGTTGTTCATCTGGATTCGATTTTACAGAAGGTATCTGCGTTTATTGATGAAAAAATGATTCCCGATGTATATGATATTGCCCGATATTATCAAGAGTATTTTCAGTTAGGCGGAGGATACGGAAACTTACTGACATATGGTTCTTTTAACAATTATAAAGAACTTGGGACCTTATATGTTGATCCACTTGTATTGACCACCGAAGGGATACAGGTTTTTGACGAAAGCAAAATTCGCGAGAAAATTGATTACTCTTACTTTACATCAGTGGAAAGTGCGTATGCACCCAGTGAAGGTATGACAGAGCCAAATATGGATAAGAAGGATGCCTATTCATGGGTAAAAGCGCCAAGATATAACGGTCTCCCTTTTGAGGTTGGACCGCTGGCAAGATTAATATTGAGCGGGTTATATAATAAGGGAATCTCTGCGATGGATCGAACGATTGCCAGGGCACTGGAGGCAAAAAAGATTGCAGAGGTAATGAAAATCCTGCTCCAGCAGATCATACCAGGAGTGGATGTGCAAAAAAAATATGAACTTCCGGAATCGGCATCTGGAAGGGGATTGGTCGATACGACGAGAGGTGCCCTGGGACACTGGCTTAAAATAGAAAATAAGAAAATTTCATTCTATCAAATTATTACTCCTTCAACATGGGATTTTTCGACTCGTGATGAAAACGGTTATAGAGGAACTGCTGAAGAAGCATTGATCGGGACACATGTCCAAAATCCAGATAAACCTGCCGAGATTGGAAGGATTCTTCGTTCCTTTGATCCTTGTATGTCATGTGCGACTCATGTATACACTCCAGGAAACCAAGTAAAAACAATAAAGGTGTTTTAATGGAGAAGAAAATAATCGTTTTAGGCATTGGCAATCAGCTTATGATGGATGATGGAATCGGAATTTATTTGATTGAGCAACTATCCAAAAGGAATCGAACAACTAATATTTCTTTTTTGATTGGTGAATCGGATATTGATTATTGCATGGAGCAGATAATGGACGCTTCATTAGTCATCATTGTGGATGCAGTATGTTCAGGAGACACGCCAGGAAAGCTTACGGTTTATCCCCTTTCCGATTTACACCAACACCATGAATTAGATATTTCCCCACATAATTTTCATCTATTTCAACTGTTGTATCTGCAGAAAGAATCTATCAAAGGGTTTCTCATAGGAGTGGAGCCTTCGGAGATAAGGTTCAATATCGGATTAAGTACATCGTTGATTGAGAAATGGGAGACGATTTTACAAGATGTATCGGATACTATTGAGGAATTGATTGTGGGGTATGAAGTGGATAAGAAATAAAAAACGTTCAGTAGCAATATACCAACGTATAGCAATCTGTTTGAAAAGGACCTGTCTATTTTTACAGGTCCTATTTGTATATCGCTTCATTAAGTAAGTTTCGATTTCTGCAATGGTTGTAACTCGCTTTTAAGATCGGTTTCTACTAGTGAAATTATTCTCTAAACGATATGAAAATTGCGATATATCTGCTACAATAGGCGATATGACTCTTGCGGATTTAGTTGAAATTTGTCATTATTTGAAGTATGGGAGGTGCGATATGCGAATCGATATACAACCGAATGAACAGGCATTCTCAACAAAAGAAGTGGCGGAAGAAGTAGGTATTGCTACACCCACTGTCCGAAAGTACGGTCAAATTCTGGAACGAAACGGTTATGAGTTCTTGAAAGATGGTGACCGGCGTATCTTTGTTCAATCGGATATTCAAGCGCTTATAGCGCTGCGCGATACGGACAAGCCGTTGGATGATACGGCTAAGGATCTCGTGCAACAGCAAAAGGAAAGATTGGAAGGGCCGAATGGAACGGAAATAGCGCTCGGCGATACAGCTGATCATCTGCCGCAGGACCCTAATCAATTAAAAGAGCTTTTTCTTTTTGTCGCTAATGAACTTGCAGCCGCACGTGAAATGAATGTCCAGCTGAAAAACGATATGGCCCAGTTGAAAACAAATGTCTCCCAACTACAGCAGGACCATCATGTGATCAGCTCCAGTATCGGAAATTCAGCACAAAGAACAAATTCGAAGATTGAAAGATTCATTGAACAGCAGAATACCCATTACGAAATCTTGCTGCATCAGGAAAGAGAGAGAAGTGAACTTCTGCAAAAAGAGATACAAAAAATGCGGGAGGAACAAAAGAGTGAGTGGAATTCCCAAAATGATTTTAACAAACGTCTGGAAGAAGAAATCCAGAAAAGAAAATGGGGATGGCTAACAGCGATATTCAGGAAATAAAGTGTTATAGATAGCTGGAATTAAGCGATATTCCTGTTGTGTCACGGAGCGTATTGCTGGCCGATATAACAAGTGTGGTTGGTGCAATGCTTGGCAAGCGTCATATATCGCCTGACGATACGCTATTTGAAATGAAGTTATAGACTCAAGACGGAAAAGTTAGAGTAAGGTTCCGGAAATCGGTAATTCTACTTTCAAAGTTCAACAATTTCCCGAGAAATATCTACAAATTTCTGATTTGGCATTCGACAAAAATATCAGGTCGAATTAAAGGAATTGAGACCATTATTATCTGCGCGCGGATAAATGATTACATATAATAAAACCCCCTATGGAGGAGCAAACTCCATAGGGGGTTTTTATGTTGCTTATTCTATAATAGTTTCTTCATGCGTCCTGCAAGTGGAATGACGATCAGGCCTGCAATCAATACCTGCATCACATTGCCTGGGATTGATCCGAATGGCTGGATCCAGTTGCCGTAAAGGACTACTTCAGTAAAATAGTAGCCTACGATTTTAATGACAAGGGCAGCAGCAACTGCCAGGGAGTACACAAACACTTTCTTGCCAGGCATTTTTTCAGCCATCAAACCGGCTACATAGCCCATCGCACCGACGATAACAAAAGTAAACGGTGCCCATAATGCCCATCCTGAGATAATGTCGAACAAGCCCATGCCGAAGGCTCCTGCCATCGCACCTGTTTTCCTGCCGTAGACGAAAGCGGCAATAAATAGAGGAATATTACCCATATGGATCAGGCCACCATTACCCATGATTGGGAGCCTGATGTTGATGAACATGGTTGCTACAACGGTCAGTGCAATGAAAAGTGCATTGATGACTAAAACTTTTGTTTTAGTTGTTTCTTTGGTTGATGAAAATGCTGCATTCATTTGGAAACCTCTTTCTTTGTTCAGGACTTTTTCGTATGCCTCGAAACTTCCTTTTTACTTACTATCATACTCCTTATTGGTAACTTAATAAATACATAATAATATACACTTGTACAGAATTTTGGGAATTTGGCTCTTCTGCCTTATGCACATTCGCGAATCGAAGCATTGATTTCGGGAAACATAACGATATCTTATTTGGAAATCGATCATGGGGAGTTGGCTGAAGTGAATAAGGTATCAAATGTGTTCTGGATTTCTCTCGTTCTTGCGAGTGGATTTGTGATTTGGGGAGTGGTTGCGCCGGTTCAATTAGGTGCAGTAATGGATCAAACTAAGGCATTCTTTTTAGATTCATTTGGCTGGTTCTATCAATTGGCAGCTTCTTTCTTCCTCCTGTTTGCGATATTTTTGATTTTTAGCAAGTATGGAAGAATAAAATTAGGAGCAGATGACGACAAACCAGACTTTAAAAGGAAAACGTGGTTTGCGATGCTATTCAGTGCTGGTATGGGGATCGGGTTGCTATTCTTTGGAGTCTCGGAGCCTATCTCTCATTTTGCGAATCCACCTATTGGTGAAGGGGGCACACCTGAGGCAGCAAAAGTTGCTTTGAGATACACCTATTTACATTGGGGTTTTCATGCTTGGGCTATTTACGCTGTCATCGCGCTTGTCCTGGCATACTATAAATTCAGGAAAAAGAAACCTGGCCTGATGAGTATAACTCTTACTCCTCTATTAGGAGAACGCTCAAAAGGAGCAATTGGAACCATCGTGGATGTAGTCGCGGTATTTGCGACGATTTTTGGTGTAGCAGCATCTGTAGGTTTGGGAGCGGCACAAATTAACGGGGGTCTCAACTATGTAGCCGGGGTACCCAACAACTTCACTATCCAGCTTATTATTATCGCAATCGTCACTGTCCTCTTTCTGCTTTCTGCTAGCACTGGGCTCCAAAGGGGGATTAAGTATTTAAGCAATGCCAATTTAGTATTGGCCGTCATTTTGCTTTTTGCATTTTTAATTTTGGGTCCAACAGGATTTGTCCTTGACCTATTTACGACAACGCTTGGAAGTTACGTGCAAAACCTGCCAGGCATGGGCTTAAGACTCACTCCATTTAATGAAGAACAAGCGAGCTGGATAAAGGACTGGACGATTTTTTACTGGGCATGGTGGATCGCGTGGGCACCTTTCGTTGGTACATTCATAGCGCGTGTTTCCAAGGGAAGGACGGTTAGAGAGTTCATGATTGCCGTTCTCGTTATTCCTACACTAGTTTGTGCCTTCTGGTTTGCGATATTTGGAGGTACTGCTATTTACTTCGAGTACTTTGAAGGTGCTAACATAGCAGGGCAAAACTTAGAAACAGCACTTTTTTATGTATATGATCTTTTACCATTCTCCGGTGCATTAGTTGTCGTAACATTATTGTTGATTACTACATTCTTTGTCACTTCTGCAGATTCAGCGACATTCGTTTTAGGGATGCAAACAGCAAAAGGAGATTTGAACCCTCCAAATGTGGTCAAAATTATCTGGGGACTTTTTCTATCAGCGTCTGCTATCGTATTAATGCTCTCAGGCGGACTGAGTGCTATGCAAACAGCCATTATTGTCAGTGCCTTTCCATTGACCTTTGTATTGATTGCTATGTCATTTTCGATATTAAAAGATTTTAAATCGGAGGTCATTGAAAAAAAGCCGAAAAAGGAAAAAGGGAAATTGTTGAAAAAAGAAGATAAGCCAGATCCAAGTCCGGTATAAATGTGTCGCGTTGGAATTACCCTACAGATTGCTAAACAGCCAATACAGGTCTCTCCTCAGTTTACTCAACTGAAGGGGGCCCTTTTTTTATTGAGCTTGTTTCGTAAACTCTTTTGCCTTTCCGCTAATCGAAAAAGGCTCCTGGCTTGCTTAATAAATTTCAGATTACGCATTGAATATTGCTTTTTTAACATTCAGGAGGCTTCTAAACAGCAGCAAAGTAGACAAGTCATTATTAAACAGTTTATCTAATACTGCAATGGGTATCATCCATTTTATAAAATATCAAAAATATTTTGGGATTAAAGCGGTTGACAATAATCGTTTACGGATGTAAACTATAAATACAAAACGATTACAGTTGTAAACGAAAGAGGTGCTGGCCATGCAAAAGGAAGAAAAGTTAGAGATTACTGATTCTGAATGGGAAGTAATGAGGGTTGTTTGGACGCGCAAGACGGCGACCAGCAAAGAAATCATCAATGTGCTTCAGGATAAGAAAGACTGGAAGCCTGCGACTACGAAAACCTTTATTGGCCGCCTCGTAAAAAAAGGCGCCTTGAACACAGAGACGTCAGGAAATAAATTTATATACACTGCGGCTGTCAGTGAGGAAGAAAGCCTAAAATCACTGAAAGCCGGATTATTCAATCACATCTGCAATACGGCGGTAGGAAAAACAATCGCCGACCTCATTGCAGAAGCGACACTGAGCCATGACGATATTGCGATGCTTGAGGAAGTTTTACAATCAAAGAAAAAGGATGCAGTAGAGCTGATTGTCTGCAATTGCGTCCCAGGTCAGTGCCATTGCAAAGAAAATCATGATATGGATTGCCATTAAATTAAAGGAGTGTTTATGAATGGAAAAGATTGTATTGAAGATAGATGGTATGACATGCGGACACTGTGTTGGAAAGGTTGAAAAGTCCTTGAAATCGCTCCCTGGCGTAGAAGTAGCCAAGGTGGATTTAAAGAAGGGTACGGCAAAAGTGAAATATGATGATTCGAAACAAACAATAGATAAGATGAATGAGGCGGTCCGTGAAGCTGGATATGAATCTAAATCAACATCCAAAAGGTGGCTGATATAAGATGACTGAAAAAACATTGACGATTGAAGGCATGACCTGTGCATCCTGTGCGCAGTCTGTTGAAAAGGGTGCGGAGAAGCTGCCAGGCATGCAGGAAGCTAGTGTAAACCTGGCTACTGAAAAATTAAAGGTCAATTTTGATGAAAATGCGCTGACAATAAAAGACATCCAGGATGCTGTAGAGGGTGCGGGTTACAAGGCAATCACAGATATTGTAAAAAAGACCTTCATCATTAACGGGATGACGTGTTCATCTTGCGTCCAGTCGGTTGAGAAAGCGACAAGGAAATTAGACGGAGTCATGGAATCAAATGTAAATATGGCAACAGAAAAAATGGTTATCCAATTCGATCCGGCCGCCATTACGGTGGCTGACATCAAGAATGCAGTTGCTGATGCCGGCTATGAAGCACAGGAGGATATTGGCGCTGAGAATTCTGCTGATGCAGACAGAGAGAAAAAGGAATTGCATATCAAGGAAATGTGGAGACGCTTCTGGATATCAGGCGTGTTTACAATCCCATTGCTGCTTGTATCAATGGGCCATATGCTCGGATTGCCGCTTCCAGAGGTGATTGACCCGATGCATAATCCGGCTGCATTTTCAATTGTCCAGCTGATCCTGACAATTCCAGTGATGTATCTAGGGAAGCCCTTTTTCACAGTCGGCTTCAAGACACTGATTAAGCGGCATCCTAACATGGATTCACTCGTTGCATTGGGAACTAGCGCGGCATTTCTCTATAGTCTGTTCGCGACAGTCATGATTGTCCTTGGCGATGAAAGCTACGCGGGCAACCTATATTATGAATCAGCGGCGGTTATTCTAACGTTAATCACGCTGGGGAAATACTTCGAAGCACTTTCAAAGGGTAAAACGTCTGAAGCAATCAAGAAGTTGATGGGTCTCGCACCGAAGACAGCTACGGTTTTAAAAGACGGAAAGGAAGTCGAAATCTCTGTCGACGAAGTGCAAGTTGGCGACAGAGTCATCGTAAAACCAGGGGAAAAGATGCCTGTAGATGGTATCGTCGTCGAGGGTACGACTTCTGTCGATGAAGCAATGCTTACAGGGGAAAGTATCCCGGTCGAAAAATCAGTTGGTTCTAACATTATCGGTGCCAGCATTAATAAAACGGGTACGATCCGTTATGAAGCAACAAAGGTCGGAAAGGATACAGCTCTGTCCCAAATTATTAAGCTGGTTGAAGATGCGCAGGGCTCAAAGGCGCCAATAGCGAAAATGGCGGATATCATATCGGGAATTTTTGTGCCAATCGTCATTGTGCTTGCGATTCTCACAGGTCTTGCCTGGTACTTTGGAGGGCAAACGGGTCTGTTCGCCTTTACGATCACGATTTCGATACTTGTTATTGCCTGCCCTTGTGCGCTCGGATTGGCAACACCTACTGCGATCATGGTCGGCACAGGTAAAGGTGCCGAGAACGGCGTGCTTATCAAGAGCGGCGGTGCTCTGGAGACGGCCCATAAGATCGATACCATCGTGTTTGATAAAACAGGTACGATCACTGAAGGAAAGCCTGTTGTGACTGATATTGTCACGGTTAATGGCATCGCAGAAGAGGAACTTCTCACCCTTGCAGCGTCCGCTGAAAAGGGTTCTGAACATCCGCTGGGCGAAGCGATCGTCAGGGAGGCTCAAATGAAAGGTCTCAGCCTGGCAAAAACAGAAGGATTTAATGCAATTATCGGCCACGGAATCGAGGTAATGATTCAAGGTCAAAACTTGTTGCTTGGAAACCGCAAACTAATGGATGACCGTGGAATCGAACTCGCCGATTTGGCAGAGACCTCTGACCAACTGGCTAACGAAGGCAAAACACCAATGTATATCGCAAGGGATGGTAAAATTGCCGGAATCATCGCAGTAGCTGATACGGTAAAAGAAACCAGTCTCAAGGCTGTTGAAAAGCTTCACAAAATGGGGATTGAAGTCGCAATGATTACCGGCGACAACAAACGCACAGCTGAAGCAATCGCCAGACAAGTCGGAATCGACCGCGTTTTGAGCGAAGTCCTACCAGAAGACAAAGCAAATGAAGTCAAAAAGCTCCAGGATGAGGGTCAGAAGGTTGCAATGGTCGGAGACGGCATCAATGACGCACCTGCCCTTGCACAGGCTGACATCGGGATTGCCATTGGCTCCGGAACAGATGTCGCGATGGAGTCAGCCGATATCGTCCTGATGAGAAGCGATTTGATGGATGTACCGACTGCACTAGAATTAAGCAAAGCAACCATCCGCAACGTAAAACAAAACCTGTTCTGGGCATTTGCCTATAACATCATAGGGATCCCAATCGCAATGGGTATCCTCTACCTGTTCGGCGGACCATTGCTGAATCCAATGATTGCCGGTGCGGCTATGAGTCTAAGTTCGGTATCAGTATTATTGAATGCATTGAGGTTAAAAGCTTTCAAGCCTTCAAGAGTATAACAATAAATAAGGATCTGTCCCTTTGGGGATGGGTCCTTTTTGCTTTCGATATTCCTTGACGCATTATTAATCAGGAAGTATAAAAGGGTCTTTTTATTTCATTTTTCCTTAGATAACAATTTTGAAAGTTTTAGTTGTCCTACCCTTATGGTACGTGTTAATATCAGAATATTAAAAATTATATAAAAATAAACCGAAAGGGGGACCTACTGCTTTTAATTCACCAAGAAGATACATAACCAATTTCGTGAATTTGGGGAGGATAAAGGATGAAGAAGAGTTTGGCAGTTATATTAAGTGGGGCTATGCTCATGCTTGCGGCGTGCGGCGGCAGTAACCAGGCGAGCGGAGACAAGAAAGAAAAGATGGTTAAGATCGGAATTACCCAGATTGTTGAGCACCCATCTCTGGATGCGACAAGAGAGGGCTTTATTGCTGCTCTTAAGGATGCAGGCTATGAAGAAGGCAAGAACCTCAAGCTGGATTACCAGAATGCACAGGGAGACATGAATAACAATGCATCGATTGCCCAAAAGCTGGTTTCGGATAAGAATGATCTTATTTTAGCGATTGCGACACCTAGTGCCCAGGCGGTAGTCCAAGCGACGAAGGATATACCGATTCTGTTCTCTGCAATTACCGATCCAGTCTCTGCGGAGCTTGTACAAAGTCTGGAAAAACCCGGCGGAAATGCGACTGGAACATCTGATACTCATCCAAATGCCATCAAGAATACAATCGCTGCAATCAAAAAATTTGTCCCTGATGCGAAAAAGGTCGGGATCATTTATAACAATGGTGAGCCGAACTCTGTCATAAACGTGAAAAATGCAAGGGAAGCGATTAAGGAAGCAGGACTAGAAGCGGTGGAAACAACCATATCAACAAGCTCTGAAGTGAAGCAGGCGGCTGAATCGATGGTCGGCCGTGTCGACGTACTGTATATACCGAAGGATAACACTGTTGTGGCTGCGCTTGAATCTGTCATCGCGGTAGCAAATGACAAGGACATCCCAACCTTTTCCGGCGATGGGGATTCGGTAAAACGCGGAACGTTCGCTTCCTATGGATTTGATTATCATGACTTAGGCTACACGACTGGTAAAATGGCAGTAGAGATCCTTAAGGGTAAAAAGCCAAGCGAAGTACCTGTCGGTTTTCCTGAAAACCTGGAACTAATCGTTAATAAGAAAGCAGGAGAAGAGGAAGGAATTACCTTGACTGAAGACATGCTCAAGGACGCAAAGATTGTTGGAGAGTAAAAGGAGGAGGCCTGTCAGGTTTTTGGCAGGCCCTTCTTAATAAAAAAGGAATGTATAAATTTTACTTCAAGAAATGTTCAGCTCCAGCGCCTAGCCCCTCGAGTCGCTTCGGTCCGCCCAATGAAGTCAAAAAACGACTTCACTGGTCGGCCCTCCAGCGCTTGTCGGGGCTGACCAAGGCGCTTGCGCATTTCTTATGCAGCTGACCAGATACTACTATTTTCCTAATCTAAATAAACCGAAATACCCTTCTAATTAGCACAAGAACATAATACTTTTTAACGTTGTGAAAAAAAGGGGGGTATGGGTTTGCGAAGGAGTAAGAGAATAATGTCATTATTGCTGGTTTTAATGCTGATGGTGCCGGTTGCTGCAAAAGCGGGAGATTTTGGTGGTGGTTCTTCAGGGACACCAGGAACATGGTACCTAGGTTCTAACCCTTCATGGGTGGATCCTGCAAAAGCGCCGATTGTTTTCATTCATGGGTATAACAGTTCGGCGTCTGTTTGGTGGGACGGCAATGATATGTATCAAACCGCGCTGACCAATGGTTATCAAACGGCATTCATCGATCTGTATCCGGAAAGGGATATGTGGGAGAACGGCGCGATGCTGGCTGGCAAGCTGAAGCAGATTTATGAGTATTTCGGCAACAAGAAGCTTGTCGTAGTTGGCCACAGCAAAGGCGGAGTCGATACTCAGACAGCGCTCGTCCATTACGGCGCGCACCAGTATGTATCAAATGTCATCACCCTGTCCTCTCCGTATCGTGGCACACAGCTGTCAGACCTAGCCCACAGTAGCTCAGCCTGGTGGCTGGCAGCATTGCTGGGAAACAATAATGATGCGACACGTTCACTTCAGACAGGAAATATGAGTTATTTCCGGAGCATTACGGATGGAAGGTCTGAGGCAAAACTGAACCGCTATTATACATTAGGCGGTTATAAATGGGGCTCATTCGGCAGCGCTTTATATTGGGGAGGCCTGTATTTGAGCAGCTATGGCTCCAATGACGGTGTTGTCACAGTCGCCAGCTCCCGTTTGCCGGGCGGAACAATCGTCCGGGAAGGTGCCTGGAACCATACGACCATTCGCGAAGGCTCACATACTTTTTTAGTTTTCAAGCCATATACAATGTCAGAACAGCCAGCAGTAGCGAATGCATTTTCAGCAGCTGAGAGCATGGTGGCAGAACCCGATAAAAACCAGATTGTCAAAGGCGGTAAAGCTGAAAAAGCAATCAAGGAAAGTTTCGTGATTGAAGATGGAGCAGAAGGGTTCCAGATGGCGTTCCTCAGTGAAAAGAAGATGGCTTCGCTCAAACTGAAGGGGCCAGATGGACAGGAGTATAAGGCGGCAAAAATCGAACAGGATAAAGGTGACTTTTTTAAAGGAGCCTGGGTCCATACGTTTGATATCGCAAAGCCGGAGGCTGGAAAATGGAGCGTAACAGGACCAGCTGCGGCATACCTGCTAGTGGTTAGCATCGACAGTCCTCTTGATGTTGAATTGAAAAAGGATAAAAACCAAAGTGTGAAAGCTTCCTATAAAACAAAGTGGATCAAATATGACAGAGATAGCAAAAAGAAGTTAAAAGAAGCAGGGAAAGGCTCGAAAACAGGCAAGGTGCTGGATGGTGATCTCACTGAGCCAGGTGTATACAATCTAACCACAGAAGTCACGGGAGTTGATGCAAAAGGTAAGCCGTTCGAAAGGACCATGATTGAATCAGTCTATGTTGATGAAAATGGCAAGACTCATAGATAAAGAAGGAGGCGGCAGCTGGTGAAAACCAGCTGCCGCTCATGAATGGCAGATTGACGGAACTACCCGTACCGAACATCATGCATAAGGGTGCATTTAGCCAAGAAATGAGCCCTTATGTAAGTGAAATCTGGTGTATAAGGGTGTATTTAGCCAAGAAATGAGCCCTTATGCAAGTGAAACCTAGTGTATAAGGGTGCATTTAGCCAAGAAATGAGCCCTTATGCAAGTGAAACCTAGTGTATAAGGGTGCATTTAGCCAAGAAATGAGCCCTTATGTAAGTGAAACCTAGTGTATAAGGGTACATTAATCCATGGAATGTGCCCTTATGCAGCCACACTCCTAATATAGCCTGTTCTACCTACAATCAATCCATAACCCTATGCCTTATTCACTAATTTATACATAAATGATGGAGTGGCAGAATTACAGGCCGATATAAAAGATAAGCAGAGTTTGTACACCAGGAGGAGAAAGTAATGCACGTATTGGACTTGATTGTCAGGATCAACAATTGTGTCGAGGAGCTCGATTTTGCTGCCGCAAGAATGTATATGGAAGAGAACATCGAAGTCCTGAACGAGAATCGCAGCCGTTTAAAGTCAAATGCGAGGGAATTGCTTGAGTTTCTGACGAAACGGATGGAAGCTGGGCACCAGCCGCTCACAAGGAAAGACATGGCGGTCATCAATACAGTGAATAGCTATGCTTCAAAGTTTGACTTGAGAGGCTTGAAGGTAATCGTCAGGGATCACTCGCTGTTGTTTTTACGGAATGATATCGAAGCATATTTGAATAACGATGCGAAGATCATCCTTGAGGGCATGGGTGCGATTCCGAAGGCTGCAAGTTAAATAGAATTCATATAAAAGTTGATGACGGCTTCTCGAGACGAGGCCGTTTTTTTATTTCGTGATTTTCGAAAAAATCTAGCTCCAGAGCCTAGTTAAATTTCATGCTTGAGTTCAATTCATCCAATATTTTGCGAGCGTTAGCGTTGAGTTGCTCAAGTGCTTGTGTTTTTTTATCATATCATGAAACATTCCCCCGCAAGCTTCCGTCTATCACTAAGTGGTTATATTTTCATGCTGCGTATTACAGGATTTTTACAGAAAATAGCGAATATAGACATATTGGAGTAAAAAAGTAATAGTTAACGTAGATAAATAGATTTTAAGGGGGAAATTTCGGTGCGGAATCAGATGAATCCAACAGTTGAAAGAATTCTAGGAAATATTGATAAGGTTATGACGGGTAAACGTAATGTGGCGGAGCTAAGCTTGATTGCATTGCTTGCCGGCGGCCATGTGCTGCTTGAGGACGTGCCTGGAGTTGGTAAGACGATGATGGTTCGAGCACTGGCGAAGTCTGTCAGCGCCAAGTTCAGGAGGATTCAGTTTACACCTGATCTGTTGCCATCTGATGTGACAGGGGTTTCGATCTACAATCCAAAGGAGATGGAGTTTGAATTCCGGCCTGGTCCCATCATGGGCAATATCATTCTTGCCGATGAAATCAACAGAACCTCTCCGAAGACCCAGTCTGCGCTGCTTGAAGGAATGGAAGAGCATAGTGTGACGGTAGATGGTGTGACCCATTTGCTCGGTAAGCCGTTTTTCGTCATGGCGACACAGAATCCGATTGATTATGAAGGTACGTATCCACTGCCGGAAGCACAGCTAGACCGTTTCCTGTTAAAAATGAAAATGGGCTATCCTGCACCGGAAGAGGAAATGGAAGTTTTGAACCGGGCGCAGCGGAATCTTCCGATTGAAGACTTGCAGCCGGTTGTATCACTTGAAGATCTGCGCGATCTGCAGCAGAGTATCAAAGAAGTGGTAGTAGACGATACACTTAAGCGATATATTGTGGAACTGGCTAACCGGACCCGCGGACATTCAAGTGTATATCTTGGTGTCAGCCCTCGTGGATCGATCGCTTTGATGAAGGCTGCCCAGGCGTATGCGTTCATTTATGGAAGGGATTATGTCATCCCGGATGATATTCAGTACCTGGCTCCATTTGTTTTCGCCCACAGGATCATTTTAAAATCAGAGGCCAGGTTCGAGGGGATTACAACCGAGGATGTCGTCAACAGAGTGTTGGCGAGAGTGTCTGTACCGGTCCAGAGGCTCGTGAAGTAATATGAAAAAGTATTTCCAAAAGTTCAAAGAAGTTTGGAAGCTCATCGTTTTACTATTATTGATCTTGATCACCTTTTCCTATGCCATGTTCCAGGGAGGCTTTGTCAGCTGGTTCTTGTTTTACAGTTTCTTGCCATTCGCTCTCTATGCCCTGGGTCTCGCTTTTTATTCCGTCAAGGATATCAAGGCGGAAAGGGTGTTTACGAAACAGGAATATAACGCTGGCGAGAAGTTCAAGGCTAGCATTGTGCTTGAAAGGAATATTGGATTCCCGCTGTTTTATGCGATCGGGGAAGAAGAGGCCGGTGATACACTTTCCGGGAACAGGGATTTGCAAAAGGCGAAAACGATGTTGTTTCCTGGATTCAACCGGGTATTCGGTTTTGACTATTCCATTGAAAACCTTCCTCGAGGTGAGCATACATTAATGGGCATCAAGTTGAAAACAGGGGACCCGCTTGGCTTAATTGAAAAAGAAAAGGTATTGCCAGTTGAAAACAAGATTCTCGTTTACCCTGCTTATCAGGATATGGTATATAGGCCGGTTGCCCATCATTTTGACCAGGGGATGACCGCCTCGAAGGAGCGTGTCCAGCGTGATACGTCAATGGCGATTGGGGTTCGTGAATACCAGCCGGGAGACCGCTTTTCGTGGATCAACTGGAAGGCGACTGCAAGACGGAATGACATTATGACGAAGGAATTTGAACAGAGGCAGTCACATGATGTGGTCATTTTAATGGATTGTGCCCCTGAACCTCGTTTTGAAGTCGTCGTTTCGTTCACAGCTTCGGTTATCAGGGCAATTTTACGAAAAGGCGCACAGGTGGGCTTATTGACATTAAGCGCTGAGCGCAAGGCGTTTCCGGCACGCGGCGGGGAAGCTCACCAGCAACAGCTTCTTCATCACCTTGCTAAAATTCAGGATGGGAGTCCCGTATTGTTTGACCGGGTTCTTGAGGCAGAGAGCTTTTTAGCGCAGCAGAACAATTCAATTATGCTGATTACCGCCCAACTGACGAAAGAGTTGATTGAAAAAGCTGCCTTCTATAATCAAAGAAATGCATCGGTGAGCATTTTCCTGATTAAAAATGGCCAGGAATCCCCGACAAAAACGGAGAAGAATTTAAGAACCTCGGCAAATGCCAGGGGAATCAGGCTTGTCATGGTACATGACGGCCAGTTCGCGGAAGCCTTCTCGGAGGTGAATAGAGGTTGAGGATCGATAAATCCAAAAAAGACGTCACTTTCTTTTTACTGTATATTTTCAGCTTTTTACTGCTATGGGAGTGGCTGCGGCCATTGGAGGAATTGACAGATACTGGACACTTAGGTGTTTTTCTAGGTTTTGTGTTTGTCTCACTGATGATGTCCTACTTCAATATGCCAATTTTTCCGTCTGCTCTCATAAAAGTCATCATCATCCTTTATTCCATTCACTTTATGTATTATGAAGGAACCTTCTTCAGCCTGGAATGGTTTGGGCAGCTCATCAATGAGGGAATCGTGAATTCAGTGGTTATCATCAATGCCGAATGGACTGAAATTTCGAATGTGTTTCGGACATTGTTGTTCTTTACCTTGCTTTGGCTGATGTCCTACTTGATACAATATTGGCTGATCAACAGGAAACAAATTTTCGTGTTTTTCTTCATGACGCTGGTTTATATAACGGTGCTGGATACGTTCAGTCCTTATGAAGCGGATGCGGCGATTGTCAGGACAGTCATTGCGGGTTTTGCTGTGATGGGGATGCTGGCTTATTACCGGATTGCTGATAGGGAAGTAGTAAAGAAGAACCTCGAAAGTGCGAAAAAATGGATGATACCTCTTGTCGCCATGATTGTCTTGAGTGTGGGGATTGGCTATGCAGCTCCAAAGGCTGATCCGATCTGGCCAGACCCTGTCCCGTTCATTACCTCGTACAATGAGGATTCAGGCGAAGGCAGTGGCGGCGTAAAAAAAGTCGGCTACGGAACGGATGATTCTGCTCTGGGAGGGCCGTTTATCGGAAACGACCGGGTCGTTTTTACCGCTGAAGCAGATGGACGTCATTACTGGCGGATTGAGACAAAGGATGTTTATACGGGGAAAGGATGGATTGCAGACAAAGGCACAGCCATGCCGGTAGAATTTTTACCTGAGCAAAACATTCCGATGCAGCCATTTGAAGAGGAAGTTAAAACGGAACAGCGTACGAGCAGGGTCACCCCGAAGATTGGTTATCCGCACCTTGTTTATCCGCTGGGGGTGACACAAGTGGAGGCATCCGCAGGGAACACCACCCTCCAATTCAGTCTCGATCCAACAACAGAGAAAATCACATCGATTGCTGACGGGCAAGCCGGTTCGATTGGTCCATACTCGCTTAATTTTAATCACCCGGTGTATAGTGTAGAGAAGCTTAAGGCAGCCGGACCTGAAGAGCTCGCAGCAGAGTTTGCCTTCGTCTCGAAATACACACAGGTACCAGAAGAGCTTCCAGAGCGGGTAGTGGAGCTTGCTGAGGAAATAACGAAAGACAAAGTGACCTGGCTTGAAAAAGCGCAGGCGATCGAGAAGTACTTCCGCTCAAATGAATTTGTATATGATCAAACGCTTGTTGCTGTCCCGGAAGAGGACCAGGATTATGTCGACCAATTCCTGTTTGAAACTCAGCGTGGCTATTGTGACAACTTCTCGACATCGATGGTAGTCATGATGCGTTCGGTTGGCATTCCGGCGCGCTGGGTAAAGGGCTATACCGAAGGCGAATATATCGATACACTTGAGAATGGACGCCGTCTTTACGAGGTCACAAACAACAATGCCCACTCCTGGGTAGAGGGATATTTCCCTGGTGTCGGCTGGGTTCCGTTTGAGCCGACGCAAGGTTTTTCAAACAACGTTCAATTTGAGTATGACAATAAAGACGATTCACAAACCCAGACAGGTCAGGAAGAAGAGGATGATACAACACCTGCTGCTCCTGAAAAACCGGAACTGCCAGAAGAGCAGGCACAGGTTGACAAGCCAAAGGTTTCTTTTTCCGAAGGCCTGAAAAACGCAGGAGCATTCCTGAAGGATAATCTGCAGAAGATTTTCCTGACATTACTCGTACTGGCTGTGTTCGCCGCAATCATGTATAGGTTGAGAGGAAGATGGCTTCCTGTCCTGTATATCCTTCTCTACAAGTATAAAAAGCAAAACAAGTACATGGAGAAAGCCTATATTGCCTTATTGGTGCAGCTGGAAAGATACGGACTGAAGAGAGAGAAAGGCCAAACACTGCGCGATTATGCCAATTATGTGGACTCCTTCTTCTCGACAAACGAGATGCGCTGGCTCACAGAAAAATATGAAGAGTATCTTTACCGAGGCGATACGGATGAAGAAATGTGGCAGAATGCGAAAAAGTATTGGGAGTTCATGATTCGGAAAGTTAGTGCTTGACCGCTAAAATATTATACTGATACAATGTTTGCAACTATATAGAATCAACCTTCATATATCCTCGATAATATGGTTCGAAAGTATCTACCAAATCACCGGAAATGATTTGACTATGAAGGCAGGTTTCTTTTTGTACGTAACGGGCTGGATTCCTGCTTTCCTTTTATTTGAGGGGCAGGATTCTGGCTTTTTTTATGTGAAAAAACGCGGCAACAAGCCATACTATCTACATAACCTTCTGTTTACGGAAGTTTCCGCGTTTCTATTTTATAATGAGGTGACTTTATGAAAACCGAGCTGCAAGACCAGGAAAAGATTATTGTATTAGACTTTGGCAGCCAGTATAACCAGCTGATCACAAGAAGGATCAGGGAATTTGGTGTCTACAGCGAATTACATCCACACACGATTACGGCAGCTGAAATCAAGGAAATGAATCCAAAGGGAATTATTTTTTCCGGAGGCCCGAACTCTGTCTATGATGAGGGAGCCTTCCGCTGTGATGAAGAGATTTTTGAGCTGGGCCTGCCGATTTTAGGAATCTGCTACGGAATGCAGCTGATGACGATGCATTTCGGCGGCAAGGTCGAGAAGGCGAAGAACCGTGAATATGGAAAAGCTTTGCTGACTCTGCATAACCAGAACAGATTATTTGAGGGAACACCGGGAGAGCAGGTTGTCTGGATGAGCCACGGAGACCTTGTGACGATGTCACCTCCGGGATTCACAGTGGACGGCATCAACCCTTCTTGCCCAATCGCGGCAATGAGTGATGAAAGCCGCAAGCTATATGCGGTCCAATTCCATCCTGAAGTGCGCCATTCCATTTACGGAAATGACCTTTTGAAAAACTTCGTCTTCAAAGTTTGCGAATGCGAAGGCAACTGGTCGATGGAAAATTTCATTGAAATCGAGATGGAGAAGATTCGCCAGCTGGTGGGAGACAAAAAAGTACTTTGCGCGCTCAGTGGCGGTGTAGATTCTTCAGTTGTTGCGGTATTGATTCATAAAGCGATTGGTGACCAACTGACATGTATATTCGTCGACCACGGATTGTTGCGAAAAGACGAAGCCGAAGGTGTCATGAAAACTCTAGCTGATGGCTTCAATATGAATGTGATTAAAGTCGATGCGAAAGACCGTTTCCTCAGCAAGTTGGAAGGAGTATCCGATCCTGAGCAGAAGCGTAAAATCATTGGCAATGAGTTCATCTATGTGTTTGACGATGAAGCTGAAAAGCTGGAAGGCATTGAGTTCCTGGCACAGGGAACATTGTATACCGATATTATCGAAAGCGGTACGGCGACAGCACAGACAATCAAGTCCCACCATAATGTCGGCGGACTGCCTGAGGATATGCAGTTCAAATTGATCGAGCCATTGAATACATTATTCAAGGATGAAGTCAGGGCACTTGGCACTGAGCTTGGCATGCCTGATGAAGTCGTCTGGCGCCAGCCATTCCCGGGCCCTGGACTTGGCATCCGTGTCCTAGGTGCGATATCTGAAGAGAAACTTGAGATTGTTCGTGAATCAGACGCAATCCTCCGTGATGAAATAAAGAAAGCTGGTCTTGATCGTGAAATCTGGCAATACTTCACCGTTCTGCCTGATATCCGCAGCGTCGGTGTCATGGGCGATGCAAGGACTTATGATTACACAATCGGGATCCGAGCGGTAACGTCCATTGATGGAATGACGTCGGACTGGGCAAGGATTCCGTGGGACGTTCTCGAGGTCATCTCAACAAGGATCGTCAATGAAGTAGACCACGTAAATCGAGTTGTCTATGATATTACGAGCAAGCCCCCTGCAACGATCGAATGGGAGTAAAATACGAACGATTTAAAAACGAACATGAAAAATGTTCGTTTTTTTATTGACTAGGGGCAAAAGTCCTGTTAAAATAAATTTGAACTTAATAATTTGTCATAATTCGTCGTATAATCTTGGGGATATGGCCCAAAAGTTTCTACCGAGCTACCGTAAATGGCTTGACTACGAGGTATAGAATTCATGGCTGGCAATCTATCAATCTATTGCAGCCAGGAGTTTCTTTTATTGCCTGCAGTCAACGCCCCGGTATCCCGTGGTGTTTTCTTTTTGGCCAGATTTCCTGAATACTATTCAGGGGGAAATGAAAATATGAAGAAGTATTTTGAGTTTGAGAAGCTTGGCACGAACTATCGCCGCGAATTCATTGGAGGGATGACAACGTTTCTGGCAATGGCGTACATCCTTATTGTAAATCCAAATATACTCACATTGTCAGATGTACCGGACCTGCCGGAAGCTTTGAGGATGGATACAGGTGCTGTCTTTGTAGCGACAGCTCTAGCTGCAGCAGTTGGTTCCATCATCATGGGCCTGATTGGTAAGTATCCAATCGCCCTTGCTCCGGGAATGGGCTTGAACGCATTCTTCGCTTACACAGTTGTTCTGAGCCATGGAGCACCGTGGCAACATGCCCTTGCAGCAGTCTTCATCTCAAGTGTGTTCTTCCTGCTGCTGACGATTTCAGGCTGGCGGGAAAAATTGATCAATGCCATCCCAGTTGAACTCAAGCACGCAGTCGGAGCGGGTATCGGTTTGTTCATCACGTTCATCGGTCTGAAAAACGCAGGAATCATCGTAGATAATCCAGCAACACTTGTAGGGCTAGGAGATTTGACAAACAGCAATACATTGCTTGCATTGTTTGGTTTATTAATTACAGTCATCATGCTGACAAGAGGCATTCACGGTGCGGTATTCTTCGGAATCATCATTTCTGTCATTGTCGGAATGATCTTCAATCTTATTGAAACACCAGAAAGTGTGGTTGGAGCAGTGCCGAGTGTTGCGCCAACCTTCGGAGCGGTTTTCAGCGCTTTTGGTGATCCATCTTTCTATACAGCAACAATGCTCGGAATCATCCTGACATTCCTGTTCGTTGATTTCTTTGATAACGCAGGTACTCTTGTAGCCGTTGCCAACCAGGCAGGCTTGATGAAAGACAACAAGCTGCCGCGCGCCGGCCGTGCGCTTTTCGCTGATTCAATCGCATCGCTTGTTGGTTCGATCTTCGGTACGTCAACAACTACTTCATATATTGAGTCATCTGCTGGCGTAGCATCAGGAGCAAGAAGTGGATTTGCTTCACTTGTAACGGCTGGATTCTTCCTGTTAGCACTGTTCTTTTTCCCGCTGCTCTCAGTCGTTACCTCTGCTGTAACAGCGCCAGCATTGATTATCGTTGGTGTCCTGATGGTTTCTTCTCTGGGTAAAATTGAATGGGGCCGATTTGAAATCGCCGTTCCATCATTCCTAACAATGATTGCAATGCCGCTTTCATCCAGCATCGCAACAGGGATTGCAGCCGGCTTCATCTTTTACCCAATCACGATGATTGTTAAAGGGAAGTCAAAAGAAGTACATCCGATTATGTATCTGTTCTTTGTGATTTTCTTGCTTTACTTCGTATTTTTAACAGAATAGAAGAAGGATCCAGCCTGCGCGGCTGGATCTTTTTTTGCCAAAAATTGAGGTGGGTATAAATAACGCTTCGGATTGACTTCTAATTCTCCCTTATATACGATAATTCCATAGAACAAGCTGAAACGGGGATACAGGATGGACCAAATTGCAGTGAAAAAAGGGTTGAACAATAATGTCATGATAGCGGACCACCCTGCATTCGGGGAAGTCATCCTGATCGGCAAGGGCATCGGCTTCAACCGGAAAAAGGGAGATTTGATCGAAGAGGGGCAGGCGGAGAAAATGTTTGTCCTCAAGGATGAAAGAGAGCGGGCAAATTACATTAAGTTATTGCCATTCGTCGAAAACGATCTTCACGAGGCCATCATTTCTTCTATTGAGTTGATCAAAAAGAGAGCAGCTAGCCAATTGAATGAACACATCCATGTCGCATTGACGGATCACTTGATGTTCGCTGCGAACCGAATTGCAAATGGGCTGGATTTTAAAAACCCATTTTTAGTCGAAACGAAAACACTGTACCCGACTGAGTTCCGGATTGCCCAAGAGGTTGTTCAGCTTCTTAAGGAAAAATCAGGGATTGAATTTCCGAATGGTGAAATAGGCTTCATCGCCCTTCATATTCATAGTGCGGTAATGAATCGGAACTTATCCGATGTGAACAAACACTCACAGCTTGTGACAAAATTGGTACAAATGATTGAAGAAAACCTGGAAGTCGAAATCGACAAAGAGGGGATTGACTACACCCGTCTTGTGCGCCATATACGTTTCACGATTGAAAGGGTCAATAATGGCGAAACAGTAGAGGAACCAGAAAAATTTGCAACCCTCTTGAAAGAAGAATATCCAGTGTGCTACAATCTTTCGTGGAAACTCATTAAAGTGATGCAGCAGACCTTGAAAAAACAAGTATGCGATGCTGAAGCCGTCTATCTGACAATGCATTTGCAAAGGCTTCAGAAAAAAGTTAAATAAGTAATTGTTTTTTACGTGTTACTGATTCGATCAGGCATGAGTAAAGAATGTAATTGAAATGGAGTTTTATGGGTAATATATCCGTATGCTTCTTTCACTACATCTTTCTCATGCCTTTTTTATTTGTTTTTTTGATGTTTGTAACCGCTTTAGGAGAAAAAATTTCAGGAGGTATTCCTATGTTTAAGAAAGCTTTTGGTGTTCTTCAAAAAGTAGGTAAAGCGCTCATGCTTCCAGTTGCGCTTTTGCCAGCTGCAGGTATCTTGCTTGCTCTAGGTGCGGCACTTAGAAACCCTGCTTTGCTGGAGCTTGCTCCATTTTTAGATAACAGCGGCGTCGATATGGTAGCTGCAGTCATGCAGAAAGCCGGTGACGTTGTCTTCGGGAACCTGCCGCTCTTGTTCGCGGTCGGTGTAGCTGTTGGTTTGGCTGGCGGTGAAGGTGTTGCCGGTCTAGCAGCAATTATCGGGTACCTAATCATGAATGTAACGATGGGTACAGTTCTGCAAATCACGCCAGAGGATGTTAACGGTCTTAACTACCAAAACATTCTTGGTATTCCAACCCTGCAAACGGGTGTATTCGGCGGTATTATCGTAGGTATCATTGCTTCTGCTCTTTACAACAAGTTCTTCGAAATTGAGTTGCCATCCTATCTTGGTTTCTTTGCTGGTAAGCGTTTCGTGCCAATCATCACAGCAGGAACTGCAATTTTGCTTGGTCTGGCAATGCTTGTTATCTGGCCGCCAATCCAAAATGGCCTGAATGCTTTCTCGCAAAACATGGTTCACGCTAACTTGACTCTATCAGCATTTATCTTTGGTGTAGTTGAACGTTCCTTGATTCCATTCGGCTTGCACCATATCTTCTATTCACCATTCTGGTATGAATTTGGCCAGTATACTACTTTGGCTGGCGATGTCGTCCGTGGTGACCAGCGTATTTTCATGGCGCAGATTGGTGACAACGTACAAGACTTAACTGCTGGTACGTTCATGACTGGTAAATTCCCATTCATGATGTTTGGTCTTCCGGCAGCAGCTTTGGCAATTTATCACGAAGCACGTCCTGAAAGAAAAGTAGTAGTCGGCGGTTTGATGGTATCTGCTGCATTGACTTCATTCTTAACAGGGATCACAGAACCACTTGAGTTCTCATTCTTGTTCGTAGCGCCAGTACTATTTGGAGTGCACGCAATCTTTGCAGGTCTATCTTTCATGACTATGCACCTTTTAGATGTAAAAATCGGTATGACTTTCTCCGGTGGTCTAATTGACTACATCCTGTTCGGTCTGATCAATCCACAGACAAATGCATGGATTGTCATTCCGGTTGGTTTAGTTTTCGCAGTAATTTACTACTTTGGTTTCCGATTCGCAATCCGCAAGTTTAACCTGATGACTCCTGGCCGCGAAGCATTGGAAGAGGATGAAGAAGAAGGCGGAGCAAAAGGACAAGCTGGAGACCTTCCATATGAAGTACTTGATGCAATGGGTGGTAAAGAAAACATCGCCCACCTTGATGCATGTATCACTCGACTTCGTGTATCTGTAAATGACATTAACAACGTCGATAAAGATCGCTTGAAAAAGCTGGGTGCTGCCGGAGTGCTTGAAGTCGGCAACAACATCCAGGCAATCTTCGGGCCGCGTTCAGAGACAATTAAAGGTCAAATGAGAGATATCATGAACGGTAAAAGGCCTCGTCCGGTGGAAACGAACCAGGCAACAGAGGTTGAACAGCAAATTGAAGAAGTAAATCCAGAAGCGTTGCAGACGCACCATGATGCAGATGCTAGTGCAGATGTATTCGTTTCTCCTATTAAAGGTGAAATTCTGCCAATCACAGAAGTGCCTGACCAAGTCTTCTCAGGCAAGATGATGGGCGATGGTTTTGCTATCGTACCTTCTGAAGGTACAGTTGTATCACCGGTAGACGGAAAGATCGTTAACCTGTTCCCGACAAAGCATGCGATCGGGATTCTGTCTGACTCTGGAAGGGAAATCCTCATTCATTTTGGTATCGACACAGTGAATTTGAAGGGACAAGGTTTCGAAACACTTGTTTCTGAAAATGACACAGTGACAAAGGGACAGCCGCTATTGAAGGTGGACCTTGATTACATCAAGAAGAACGCAACATCAATTATCACTCCGATCGTTTTCACTAACCTTTCTGAAGGGGAAAGCATTGTTATTAATAAGAAGGGCAATGTAGATGTGAAAGACAAGAATATCATTACGATTTCTAAATAAGAACTAATTACAGCCGGTCTCCTGTATGGAGGCTGGCTGCTTTAATATATAGAAGAAAAGAACAGTCGGATTTTTTCCCAACTTTTTCAAGGTTTAAACATGTTGACTCTGGGCATCTCCGGTGATAGTATATAGAAACAGTCGCGAACAGGTTAACAACATTTTGATAATGAAAAAATAAATCAAAAAAAGCTGTTGACATTCAACGCTGTGATGTGATAAATTATTAAAGTCGCTTATGAGCGGCACGCGCAATTTGCTCTTTGAAAACTAAACA
>NZ_JAGGQL010000044.1 GCF_018613315.1 Bacillus sp. ISL-37
CCTCGATGACGGACACTTTTTCATGATTTCACTTGATTTGTGTCCGTCATAACCTCAATGACGGACGCTTTTTCATGATTCCCTCGAGGTTTTGTCCATCATAGCCTTAATGACGGCCACTTTTCTCATTTCCCTCGGGTTTTTGTCCGTCATGAATTTGACGACGGTCACTTCATCGCGTTTTTACGCTTACATATTACGTCCCACAAAATGTCCGATAAGGTCTTGCCGCTGGCGGAGCTGGCTTGCAGAATTCGGCCTGTTCAGCTGAATGTTCGTATGGATTGGCGAGGACTTCAAGCAATTTCACCATGACGTTCAAGTCACCATTCACTGCAGCCTCGAGTGCTTCCTCCACCCTATGGTTGCGAGGAATGACGCCCGGATTGCTGTCACGCATCAGCTCCTGTGCGTCTTCCTTCGATTGCTCCTGGCGCCCCAGTCTTTCCTGCCATCTGCCAAGCCACTTCGTGAACTCCTCAGCCTGGAACAGTTCTGATCCTTCCAGCTGATCAAAGGTTAAAGCCTTAAACGTATTCGTAAAGTCAGCATTATGTTTGTGCATCAGATTAAGCAAATCAGAAATAAGTGCTTTATCTTCTTTTTCCTCATTGAAAATACCCAGTTTCAGCCTCATTCCGGAAATGAATTCTGCTTCAAATATTTCCGGGAACTCAGAGAGGGCTTCCTCCGCCAGTTTCACGGCCTCATCTTCTTCCTCATGCAATAAAGGCAATAACGCTTCAGCAAAACGCGAAAGATTCCAGCCACCGATATACGGCTGATTCCCATAGGCATAGTGGCCATCCCGGTCAATTGAACTGAAAACCGTCGCCGGGTCATACGTCTCCATGAAAGCACAAGGGCCATAATCGATTGACTCGCCGCTGATTGTCATGTTGTCAGTGTTCATGACACCGTGGATAAAACCAACCTGCTGCCATTTCGCAATCAATGATGCCTGGCGCTTGATCACTTTTTTCAAAAAGGAAAGGTAGCGGTTATCCTCCCCCGCGACTTCAGGATAATGTCGCTCAATTGCATAATCAGCCAGTGCCCTCAGGTCCTCTGTCTTACCCCAGTTGGCGGCGAATTGGAATGTTCCCACCCTGAGGTGGCTTGCTGCCACACGAGTAAGAATTGCTCCAGTTTGCATCGTCTCACGGATGATTTCCTCTCCTGTTGTCGTAACTGCCAGACTTCTGGTCGTCGGGATTCCCAATCCTACCATCGCTTCACTGATGATAAACTCCCGCAGCATTGGTCCAAGTCCAGCGCGCCCGTCTCCTCCACGCGAATATGGCGTCCGCCCTGAACCCTTCAGCTGTATGTCAAACCTCTCACCATCCGGAGTAATCTGCTCGCCCAACAGGACCGCCCTGCCGTCTCCAAGCATTGTGAAATGTCCGAATTGATGTCCTGCATATGCCTGAGCAAGAGGTGTTCCTCCTTCAGGAATCTCGTTTCCGCCAAAGATTACAGCCCCTTCTTCATCTTGCAGCGCTTCAGGATTCAAACCGAGTTCTTCCGCCAGCGACTCATTGAAGATTACCAGTTCAGGTGCTTCCACAGTAGTCGGTTTCTGCAGACTATAAAATATTTTAGGCAGCCGTGAATAGCTATTATCGATATTCCAGCCAGATTGATTGGTTGTCATTGGATTGCCTCCTTTATCTTCACGTTCTTGTCGTTCGTTTTTCATATCCATTAATGTATTCTTCCTTTTACTTAATATACCCTCCCTACTGATTGGTAAAGCTGTCATTTGTTTTAGCTCCAGGGTTAGAAAAATACTTTTTAAGAATAATAATTGTGGGTAAACAAATAGTGTAGAAAGGAGAATTGCCATGAATTATAAAAACATTACTGTCGCCGGAAGCGGCGTTTTAGGAAGCCAAATTGCTTTCCAAACTGCTTACCATGGATTCAACGTTTCAGTCTACGATATCAACGATGAAGCGATCGAGCGCGCCAAGGAACGTATCTCGAAGCTTATGCCACGTTACCAGGAGGATCTTGGAGCATCCGAGCAGGAGGTTGATAAGGCCTACAACCGCCTTTCTTTTTACAGTGATCTTCCACAGGCGGTAGCTGACGCTGATTTGGTCATTGAGGCGGTACCTGAGGTCATCGACATCAAAACGGATTTTTACAAGAAACTAGGACAATTCGCACCTGAAAAGACTGTGTTCGCGACGAACACTTCTACGTTGCTGCCAAGCCAGTTTGCCGATGCGACAGGGCGTCCTGAAAAATTCCTTGCCCTTCACTTTGCGAATGAAATCTGGAAAAATAACACCGCCGAAGTCATGATGCATCCTGGCACAGACAAGAAAGTGTTTGATGATCTGTTGGAATTCGCAAAAGCCATCGGCATGGTCGCCTTGCCTTTATACAAGGAGCAGCCTGGATATATCCTGAACTCGTTATTGGTGCCGTTTTTAGAAGCAGGCCAAATGCTGCTCATGAAGGAAGTTGCCGACCCGGAAACCATCGACAAGACTTGGATGATAGCAACCGGCGCTCCAAAAGGACCGTTCGCGATTTTAGACATCGTCGGAATCACCACAGCATACAATATCGCCAATGCCAAGGGCGAAGCTGGGGTACCACAATTTAAAGAGCTCGCGAATCTATTGAAAACTGAGTACATTGACAAAGGAAAACTCGGTGTAGCAACCGGTGAAGGATTTTATAAATATCCGAACCCTAGCTATGAACAGCCAGGTTTTCTAAAAGAATAACCTCATATGCAGATGCCCAATCCTTGTGTGGATTGGGCATTTTGTTTTGGGTGGTATCAAGCTTTTATCAAAATCAGAGACAAAGTTATCGGACATTTCCTCGTGATTCAGCTTTCGGTTTGACCGATACACCTCTTCTATCGGACACTTCCTCGTGATTCAGCCTTCCGTTTGGCCGATAGACCCCTTCTATCGGACACTTCCTCGTGATTCAGCCTTCCGTTTGGCCGATAGACCCCTTCTATCGGACACTTCCTCGTGATTCAGCCTTCCGTTTGGCCGATAGACCCCTTCTATCGGACACTTCCTTGAGATTCCCACACCGGTTTTGCCGATAGACCTCTTCTATCGGACATTTCCTTGGGATTCCGACACCGGTTTGGCCTATACACCTCTTCTATCGGACATTTCTCCGGGTTCTCTTATTCAAAATGTCCATTAAACAACTCTTATTAGACATTTCACTCTGGCTCTCCGCTCAAAATGTCCTTTAAACACCTTTTATTAGACACTTCTCTCCTCCTCCGCACTCAAAATGTTCATTAAAAACTTCCTACCCATACCAAAAAAACAGCCTAACTCCTCAAAAGGAATTAGGCTATCTAATCACACCTTATTGATTTCCGTTCTTCACCCAACCAGCAACGGTCACTGTGCGCTTCGCCTGGTATTTTACCGCAGCTTCAACGTCTTCAATCATGTTGCCGTCCTGGTCGACTGTTACGCTTGTGCCGTATGGGTTGCCGCCAGCACCGAATGTGACTGGATCGCTGTAGCCTGGCGCCGCGACGATTGCACCCCAGTGGTACATCGTCGTGTATAGTGACAGAATGGTAGCTTCTTGCCCACCGTGCGGATTTTGCGCGGAGGACATGGCGCTCACGACTTTGTTTACCAACTTGCCCTGTGCCCAGAGGCCGCCTGTTGTATCAAGGAACTGCTTCATTTGAGAAGGCATGTTTCCAAATCGCGTTGGTACGCTGAAGATAATTGCGTCTGCCCATTCAAGATCGTCTGGAGTCACTTCGGGAATATCCTTTGTCGCTTCGACAGTCGCTTTCCACGCTTCATTGCCTTCAATTGCTGATTCAGGAGCTAATTCCTTCACTTTAAAAACCTTCACATCTGCTCCAGCTTCTTTTGCGCCTTCTGCAGCCCACTTCGAAAGCTGTACATTTGTTCCGCTCATGCTGTAAAAAATTACTGCTAATTTGACCATTTTATCTACCTCCTTTAGTAGTAGTTTTCCACAAACTCCCGGCCTGCAAACTCGGCTTACAGATACTCTTTTTCAATATCACGTGTGCTGCGGACTGTATCAATCGGTCGCACAAAGTCCTCGATTTGTTCACGTTTCGATTCGAGAAATGGCGGCAGTGACAATTTTTCACCAAGAGTTTCGTATGGTTCGTCACCCATGAAGCCTGGGCCGTCTGTTGCCCATTCAAACAAAATCCCTGGTGCCACACGTGCGTACAAGGATTCAAAGAAGAATCGGTCGACATAACCGGATGTACCGAATCCCGCCGCCTTCATATGCTCGATCCACTCATAAAGAACAGAAGTGTCGGCAACTCGGAAAGCGGCATGATGCACGGTGCCGAATCCCTGGCGTCCCGCTGGCAGCACTTTATTGTCCTCTACAATGACCTGCGCACCGTTTCCGCCTTCGCCCATTTCAAACAGGTGTAGGGAACCCTCTTTCCCTACTTCACGCATATGCATGACTTTTTCTAATACCTCTTTAAAATAATCAAAGCGTGAGATACGAATATGGATCGGCCCAAGACCTGTGATCGCATACTCCAAAGGAACCGGACCGTTTTGCCATGGTGTCCCTGAAGCTACACCCTCGTTGAACTCATCGGAAACCAGCATGTATTGCTGATCATCAAAGTCGACGAATGAAATCGTCTTTTTGCCGAACAGTTCCTTGATGCCCGTATGCTTGACTTCGTATTTATCGAAACGCTTCACCCAGTATTCCAGCGCCTCATCTGTCGGAACACGGAAGCCAGTTTTATAAATCTCGTCCGTTCCATGAGAACCCTTAGGAATCCCAGGGAAATCAAAGAATGTCATATCCGTTCCCGCGGACCCTTTATCATCCGCGAAAAATAAGTGATAAGTACGGATATCATCCTGGTTGACGGTCTTTTTTACAAGACGCATTCCCAGCACGTATGTGAAAAACTCATAATTCTTCTCCGCACTGCTGGTAATGGCCGTAACATGGTGAATTCCTTTTAATTCGTTCAAGTTGTCTCCCCCTTTATCTCGAAACCGAGATATTATTACAAAAAAATATCTATTCTTACTTTAACCTTAATGCCTTCGAAAAAAACATAATATCTTGAATTCGAGATAATTTTATCATGTGGTTATTTTCATGTCAACTTGGATAAAAGCCCTTGAGATCACTCAAAGGCTTTCAGACTATTGTTTTAGGTACTTCTTTATATTCAGGTTTCCTCTCGAATTCCTTTTGCGCAAAGGAACACACCGGCTCCACCTTCAGACCTTCATTTTTTGCCTTCTCAACAACCTGGCGTACCAATTCCTCCGCCACGCCCTGACCACGGTTCGCCGGGTCGACACCCGTATGGTTAATGACAAGAAACTTATCGCCGTCACGAGTATAAGTGACTTCGCCTACCTCGAGCCCATCAGAATCCTTCGCGACAAAACGGCCATCTTCTTCTGTATAGTTAAACGACATAAGAACACCTCCTGGTCTATTCTCTTTTTCCCGCATCCATATGAATTTACTCACTTTTTTACAAATAATTTCCCACAGTCTTTTATATAGTGCATACGAAATTATTAAACATGACAATCTATAGATATGTATGCAAAACCGGCTTTTAAAAGGAATGATTAATTTGGAAAAAGAACGTCTATCGCGTTTTGATAAGATTGTTGAGATAGGAAAGGAAGGGCAAAAGGCTTTAAATCAGTATTGGAGGGACTACGCTCTATATACCTCTTTTGAGTACTGGCTGATGGTCTTATTCCTTGTGGCCCCGCTCATCTTGCTACTTCTTAAAATCAATAAAGATAAGCTATTCCAGATCCTCTTTTATGGTTACAGTATCCATATGGCTTTTGGATATGAAGATTTGTATGGGAGAAATATGGGTTACTGGAATTATCCTTTTCCTGTTATCCCGGTTTTACCCGGTATTTCACTAGACTCCAGCCTAATACCAATAATTTTTATGTTTGTTTATCAATCTACGCTGAACAGTAATAAAAAATATTACTTGTATGCAACTATTACATCGGTAATCCTGTCTTTTGTTTTCAAGCCTATGCTTGTCGGATTAGGATTATTTAGAATTTATGGGGAGATTAACTACTTTCACTTATTCCTCAGCTATGTATCTGTATTTATTTTTGCGAAAGTAATTACTGACTTTTTTCTTTGGATTAAGAAAAGGTATAGCTCAAATGAATAATTTCTCTCCATTTAAGATTTAAGAATCCATACCCAAACACTATTATTATAAGCTAGAAGGAAACCTTCTATCGAAAAACACTCGAGGGTACTTCAAAGCTATTCCATAAGAAAACAATAAATACGGCCGAGAGGATCCAGGCGAATACCGGCCTATGAAAATGGATTTTCAATATGAGGAACATTGCCGCATTAAAAAGGATGGACCACCCCAAATTCCAGCCATTGTAGTATTTTATTAAATGATAATGCAAATCGATCATTTCATTTATGATGTAAATTAGCATCCACCCTAAATAATAAATGAACTTCATGATGGCACCTTGTTGTGGAAAATGAGACAAATAGGCAAGACATGTCGCAGGGTATTTTAATAACATGATTAAAAATGTAATATGAGAATTGGTGACTCCCAGTTCCCTATCACCAGACGATGGTACATACCTCCACATTGGATAATAATCGGACAGTAAATAAAGGTAAATAAAATCACCAAGCATAAAGAAAAGGATTGTCGGATAGTATCTTCTCCAGTTCCTCCAATCCCCCCATATTATTAAGACTCCTAGCCAAAAAATCGCATAAATCGCATTCGTCATAGTCTGCCTCACCGAAAATTATTTACAAATAAAGGAAACCTTTTCCGTAGTATACCCATTCCTCTTTTAATTATTTCTTAATCGCTACTATCTTATGAAGAATAAACGTACCTTAAGGAATACAAAAAGGAAGTATGAGAACATGCCTCATACTTCCTTTTTGTTTACTTCAATTCTTCTAGTTCTTCGATTGTCGCAAGGATGTCCTCGTCTGTCAGTGGTGCGAAGCCTGTTTCTGCGGCAACATCCTGTGCATTTTCCATTGTGTAGATCGCGTAATCAAGTACTTGCGCTTTCTCTTTTGCGTTATTAGCATTCAAGTATGTGAACACCGGTCGTGTGAATGGACCGTACTTCCCGTCTTCCTTGATTGTTTCCAGTGAAGGTTCAACAGGTCCGTTACCGAAATCCACACTCACTGCATCCAATTTGTCTTTGTTGTTTGCAAAGTAGCCATAGCCGAAAAAGCCGATTGCGTTCTTGTCTTTTGAAACCAGGTCAACCAGTGTAGAGTAGTCCTGCTGCAGGTTGATGCCTTCTACAAGATCTTTTTCATCAAGAATGTTTTCAAACATGAACTCGTATGTTCCATGATTTTCGTTCGGACCATATGTGTTAATTGCTTCAGCCGGGAAGTCAGGACGTACATCCGACCATTTCTTCTTTCCGCCTTCAGCAAGGAAGATATCAATGACTTCTTCTTTTGTCAGCTCCTTTGCCCAGTCGTTGTCCTTATTGATGACAATCGTCAGGCCATCCAAAGCTACTTTCATTTCTTTCACGTCGATTCCAAGCTCTTCGGCTTTTGCCTTTTCTTCGTCTTTGATCTGGCGTGATGCATCATTGTAGTCTGTTCCTTCTTCAACAAGGAATTTCTTGAACCCAGCGGAAGTGCCGGAGCGGCTAACCTCTACAGATACATCTTCTTGGGTGGACATATAGTTCTCTGCCATTTTCGCCATGAATGGGTAGACAGTTCCGGAGCCATCGATCACAACGCTGCCTTCAAGTTGAGTTTCAGTTTCATTAGAACCATTCGTTGCTTCTGCGTTACTTTCTCCATCTGAGCAAGCAGTTCCGAAAGCCATTACACCAGCAAGCATAGTAAACATCGCTAACTTTTTAAAACTCTTCATTCCTTAATTCCCCCTAATATTATGTCCGTTGCTACAAGAACAAGATTACTAGACAGTTATTAACTTCGTTTTAAGGAGCTGTAAATTAATTGAAAAGGTTTGTTAAGGAATGTTAATTCTTTCCTCAAAGGGAGAAGTTATATATAGTGAAGAAAAGGAGGTTTCGATATGGAATATGTATTAGAAACTACAGATCCTGAAAAATCACTAACCTTGAAAACAGCCATTCAGGGGAATCCGACGATGGTCGTATTTGTGCGCCACCTTGGCTGACCAGTCTGCCGAGCATACCTTGCGCAGTTGCGCGAGCGAATAACTGAAGTTGAAGCAACAGGTTACCAGGTCATAGCCGTCGCCCCTTCAAAAGGCTCTTTTATCAAGCAATTCATTGAACAGTTTGGGCCTTTCCCATTTCCTATACTTGGGGATCCAACGCTTAAAGCATATCGGGGTATGGGCCATAAAACGATGCCTAAGTGGAAGCTGCTGGCGAAAGCCGGTTTTGGTTTTATTACCGGACAGGTCAAAGATTTTATTCCTAAAAACGAGAAGCAGAAGGAATTCGTCTTGAAATCGATGAAGACACAGGACGTCTACATCCAGGGAGGAACCTGGCTCTATTCGGCCGACGGCAAACTCTTATGGAAGCATATCGATGAATCACCCGAGGATCACGCAAAAATTGATGAAGTCTTGCAGCAAATGAAAAAACGCTGATCAGCTTAACTCGCGATCAGCGTTTCTTCTTTTCATCTTTATCGGAAACTTGCTCAAATAACTGTGAAATATAACCTTTTAATTCAAAACCCTCTTCATTCATGAATTCCTTAATTTGTTTCATCCTAATCTACCTCCGTTGTTAATATGTTGTTGGTTATAGTATTCCCACTCTAGCAAACTTTTATTCACCCAATTTTTAGAAGGATTGATAGTCTATTAGTTTAGACGGAGGTAGATTGGAAAAGTTGCATAATTAAGTAAAAGTTTTACAATTTACCTTTAGTCAGATTCCACATGCTGCAATTGAGCCGAGGCGCGTAGGCCAGATGACCCCAAACCTGTCTTAATTCCTTCGTTTTCTTGACAGCTTTTGGCCTCAGGACCTCTTACCTGTCACAATTCCTTCGTTTTCTTGACAGCTTTTGGCCCGGTGCACCCAAACCTGTCTTAATTCCTTCGTTTTCTTGACAGCTTTTGGCCTCAGGACCTCTTACCTGTCACAATTCCTTCGTTTTCTTGACAGCTTTTGGCCCGGTGCACCCAAACCTGTCATAATTCCTCCGGTTTCTTGACAGCTTTTGGTCTCAGGACCTCATACCTGTCATAATTCCTTCGTTTTCTTGACAGCTTTTGGCCCGGTGCACCCAAACCTGTCATAATTCCTCTGGTTTCTTGACAGCTTTTGGCCTCAGGACCTCATACCTGTCACAATTCCTTCGTTTTCTTGACAGCTTTTAGCCTCCGGACCTCATACCTGTCACAATTCCTTCGTTTTCTTGACAGCTTTTAGCCTCGGGACGTCAAACCTGTCATAATTCCTTCGTTTTCTTGACAGCTTTTAGCCTCAGGACCTCATACCTGTCACAATTCCTTCGTTTTCTTGACAGCTTTTGGCCTCAGGACGTCAAACCTGTCATAATTCCTCCGGTTTCTTGACAGCTTTTGCCCTCAGGACCTCATACCTGTCATAATTCCTCCGGTTTCTTGACAGCTTATGCCCTCAGGACCTCATACCTGTCATAATTCCTTCGTTTTCTTGACAGCTTTTAGCCTCAGGACCTCATACCTGTCCAAACCCAGCCTTACTTCTGACTGCTATTCCTATTCGATCCCGAAGCTGTCTGAATAACAAAAAAAGCACCAACCCAAAAGGCTGGCACTCTCTCTTCCTATCATCCTACTTAACAAACACATAAGGATTTCCGCCGATGGACTTCCTCATTTCTTCAGTGATAACGACACTGGAGGCCTGTGGCTGTGCAGCAGCACCTGTCGTCTGTTTGTTTTCTCCGTTCCCGTCATAGTACATTGGTTTTGCTTGCATTTTCGAATCCCCCCTAGAATGGTTTTGTTGACATAAGCACGATCAGCACAACTGCTGCAACATGTGCAATGGCATTTAGCTTGGCGACTTTTTTATCCAGCTGATGATACTCGGCTGGCAGTTCGCCGTCACCGCTGTTCATCACGATATCGACTTGCTTTTCGATTGTTTTTGGTAACATTGCTGCGACAACAGGCTGAATCAGCACGTATATAATCAAGGAACCGATGAACCATCCCTGTGACCAAAGCACCGGGTTTACAATGGCCATCAAAATTCCGCTGGCTAACAATGTAAGTGATCCCACTTTGGCAAAGATCTCTATTTTTTTATTAATCTCAAAACAAACTTTTGCGTTCGTTACTGACTTAGCACCAAACTTGGCAACCACCGGCATTCCAAAGCTCGCTCCTAAACCAACAACGGCCGCGATGATATGAACTAGAACTAACAATCCATATAATGTCACACTCATCCCCCCTAGAACTTTTTACCTATATATTTATACCATAAATATTCCCTTCAAGGGTAAAAAATTCTATATTTACAACTTGTTTACAGTGTTTTTCTCCTATAACAACAAAAAAGGAAGCATGAACGAATATCCATGCTTCCTCTCGCTTACTCCCCGGCACTCAACCACATCTCCATCGCCAGCTCGAGTTCGTCATTCAGTTGCTGTTTCCTGCTATACAGCTTATCAAGTTCCTCATAATCCTGGTTAATCCCCATCACTAAATCAAGCTCTGTGATTTCTTTTTCCAGGCCTTCGATCTTCTTCTGAAGCTTCGCCGCCGGGTCTGGCTGTGACACTCGCTGAACTTTATCCTTTTTCTCCTTTACAACCGGCACCGGCTCAACAAACGCCGCTTTCTCCCTTTTATAATCATCGTAATTCCCCTGATAGCTCTTCAAGCCAAAATTCTCAACGGCAATCACACGCTCACCGATTTTATTGATGAAATAGCGGTCGTGAGAAATGAAGAAGATGGTGCCCTTAAAATCCTCCAAGGCTGCTTCGAGCGTTTCAATCGAATCAATATCCAGGTGATTTGTCGGTTCATCTAGAATCAGCAAATTGATATCCTGGAACATGAGCATCGCCAGCTTGAGTCTGATCCTTTCCCCGCCTGACAGGAACCTCACCTTTTTGAAAACACTCTTTTTGTAAAACATGAACTTCGCCAGGTACTCGCGCGCTTTCCCTTCTACAATCGAGATATCCTCTCGGAAGCATTCGAGCAGCGTGAGCTCCTCATTTTTAAATTCAATCTTCTGAGGCAGGTAGGCGGCCATTACATTTGCACCCAACTCCACTGAACCCGCATCAGGCTGCTCTTCTCCTAACAGCATCTTCAAGAAGGTCGTCTTGCCACTGCCATTCGGACCAACAAGGCCGACCCGCTCACCGTAATGAACCATCAGATCAGCGCCGTCAAAAATCACCTTATCCTCATAGCGCTTAGAAACACCAACCGCCTTGATCGTTTCATTCCCGGAGCGCACCGCATCGTTAAAACTCAAGCGCATATTCCATCGCTCAAAAATCGGCATATCAATCCGGTCCAGCTTATCAAGCTTCTTCTGGATGCTCGCCGCGCGCCTGAAAAATTTGTTATTATCGGCACGCAACGCCCAGTCCCGCAGGCTCATCACCTGCTTTTCCATGTTATTGACCATCTTCTGCTGCTCGCGGAACTGCTCATACTGCACCCGCATGTTCTCTTCCTTTTTGGCTGATAAAGCTAGAATAATTCCCCTTGTAGCTAATCGTTTCCATATCCTCGATCTCGACGATTTTATTGACGACATGATCAAGGAAATAGCGGTCGTGCGAGACAATCAGCACAATTCCCTTATAATTTTTCAAAAAGCCTTCCAGCCATTCGATTGAATCCATATCAAGGTGGTTGGTCGGCTCATCGAGCAGCAGAATATCCGGTTGATGAATCAGAATCTTCCCAATCCCAACCGTCGTTTTCTCTCCGCCGCTAAGCAAATCAAAATCCCTCTGCAAAAAGCTGTCGGTAAACTTAAGCCCGGTGCAAACCTTGCTTAACTTCTCCTCCTGATCATAACCGCCTTTTGCTTCATACAAATTCACTAGATCACTGTATTTATTCAGCGCTTTTTCCAGGGCCGCATCCTCCAAAACCTGCATTTGCGCCTCTAGCTCTCTCATCTGTTTTTCAACCTCATGAACCTCTTCAAACGCAAGATTCAGCACATCAATCACTTTCAGGCCGGCCGGATACGATGGCATCTGTTCCAGATAGGCAAACGATGCTCCCCGAGGACGATGGACCAGCCCTTCATCATATCCAGGACTCGAGGTTTGCGGATAGCCAGGATAATAATGCATAGGCTCGATCCCGGCAATCACCTTAAGGACCGTGCTTTTCCCACTGCCATTCGCCCCGACAATCCCAACCTTATCCCCTTCAAATGCTTCCAATGTAAAACTGTTCACGACCAGCGTCGCTTCCATATATTTTTTAATTCCGTGCACTTTCAGTTCTAACATATCAATTCCTTCTTTCATCCATAATGAAGCTACGCTTTTTATGGACAGCACAAAGAAGAACCTATTTACCATTCATTTTTCCAATATAAAAAGACTGTAGAAATCCCTACAGTCTTGAATCAACAATTTCAGCAAGCACAAATAAGCCCATGCCAAAAAAATCACTATCACGATTCAGTAAAGTAAGTTATCTTCTAATTGCCGTATTCCATAAAGAGCATAACGAAATAAACCTATGCAACATAGGCATTTTTACACTCATTACAAAATCCTTATTAATAAAATTAATAATTAGCAATTAGATGTTGGTTCCATAAACTTACTTCCCCTCCTCAATCATTTGCTTCATTATCTCAAGTTTACATTATTTTGTAAATATAATTGGATATTTTTTCATGATTCTTCTTCCCCCGAGACAAGCATAAATTAGTAAAAAACTTGTCCACCGGAAAGGATTCCACGCAATGATTCCGTTACGCGCCAAGCTTACCGCTTCTTTTTATGCTCTATTATCGATCAGTTTTTGGGGAGTTTCCTTTGTTTCTGCAAAAGCTGTACTCGCAAAGCTCGATCCGTATTCATTATTGGTGCTCCGCTTTGGCCTCGGAGCTTTATTTTTATTGGTGATTTTACTGCTCAACCGTTCTCGTCTCCGGATTTCGATTGGATACATCCCTCATTTGGTTGTCCTCGGAATACTGGGCGTCTTTGTTCACCAGGTCCTGCAGGCAACCGCTCTGTTAACGATCAATGCCTCATCTGCCGGGTGGTTGATTTCTTTTTCGCCTATTTTCACCGTCATCCTTTCAGTTCTGTTTTTGCATGAAAAGATGAATCTGAAAAAAGCACTTGGAATGGTGGTCGCCATAGCGGGGGTCTTTCTTGTCACTACCACCCGGAGCGGCCATTCCTTCGAGTTCGCATTGAACATCGGCTTCATCCTGATGATTCTTAGCACACTGAACTGGGCGATCTATTCCATCCTGTTAAAAAGGCTCCACATCCCGTACCCTGCACTATTGGTGACATTTTACATGAGCCTGATCGGCTTTATGCTCACTCTGCCTTTTATCATCCGCAACAGAGGCTGGGAATCCCTGCCCCTGCTGACCCAGACGGAGTGGGCCCATCTTATGTTCCTTGCGATATTTGTGTCTGGAATTGGCTATTGGTATTGGGGAAAGGCACTGGAGGTTTTGGACGCCTCGAAAGTGTCAATGTTCTTGTACCTTGAGCCGCTGGCTACTCTGATTGCCGCCATCTTTCTTTTACATGAAAAATTTATCCTCATAAGTGCGATTGGCGGAATCATAATTATTATTGGAGTGGTTATTGTCAATGGTGGTCTTGCACGTTTAGTGGCGAATGCGATTTTTAAAAAATGAAGAAGGTGGGAGTGCCCATGGCTATAAATCCTCAGGCAAAAAATGTGTTAGATTCACTAACAGAGCCTTCCAAACACGAGATGAAGGAAGCATTGGCGAAGATCAATATGTCTGTAGATGAATTGAAACCCTTTCTCCAATCAGCTTCGGGCAAGCCTTATTATCGAAAACTTCTCTACAAAAGCGAAGATGTAGAGCTTCTGGTGATGAACTGGTCAGATTTAGAATGCGCTCCCCATGATCACGGGAATTCCCATGGCTGGATCCAGGTACTTAACGGAACTTCTGTTAATTCAGTTTACGAAGTCGACGGCAACAGCCTGCCGAAAGAGCTGTTCAAGGAGTACCACCATCAGGGAAAGTTCTTCTATGCACCGAAGAAAGGAGTCCATAAGATGCAAGCAGACGGCACAAGTGGACTCGTCACTCTACACCTCTATTCCCCGCCCATCAGTGGGATGAAAGTCTACGACCTTGAAAAATGTGCTGCCTGTGTCGTCTCCGATGACTGTGGAGCATGGTGGCCAGAGGAACAGCGTCAGAAAATCAAAGAAATGAGGCTCAACAAACAAGAAGACGGTTCTCATGCTTCATGAGAACCGTCTTCTATATTTCTATCCGCGGAATTTCAAGGCTAGGCCCTTCAGGAAATTCCGCGCGAATTTATCGCCACATTCCCGATAGTTCTTATGCCCTTCTTTTCTCAAAATCGCTCCGAGCTCACCCTTAGACACACGGACTCCCGCAAGGTCAAAAATCTCGAGCATATCCTCGCTCGTGAGCGACAGTGCGATCTTCACTTTTTTCAATAGCTGGTTATTCACAGTCTCCCCGGTTATTGGTGGAGCACCCGTCTCCCCCGGACGCTTCCCTCTTTTAAAAGTAACCATGCCATTCAAGAACTGCTCCATCATCGCATTATTGATTCTTATGTAGTCATCAGGTACCTCTTCATCCCCATACTCATCTTCATCAATTTTCTGCAGCATCATGCGGACATCGTCCTTCGTCACGTTCACGCCGCCAAGATTGAATATCTCTACCATATCAGTATCTTTGATATCCAATGCGTACCGCAAACGGATCATTATATCATTGTTAAGCATTTAAAAATCCTCCTATAAAAAGCTGTACCGTTAGTATTCCCGATTAACTATTGCAGTCTAACATTAAATGTTAAAAAAGCCTATAGTTTTCACCTTCGAAAGCGACTGGAGACAGTTTTCGAGTGGGGAGCTGCAACAACTCATTAAGATTTCTGGCTTTTGCTAAGGCTCTTTTCTCAAACTTTGTTGATATTGATAAAAAAATAGGATTGAATGACCTATTTTTCTTCGAAAAGTTGACTCTTTTTATGAGAAAAGAGCATGCAAACTTAATACCGACCCGCGAAATGGCGTATATTACGTTAAAATCAGCTTTAGGATTTTAACAACAAGCTTTACGAAAACAGCCTTTTGCTAAAGAACCTGGTTACAGCAAATGCAATCCCCAATGACAATACAGAGACAATCAATGGGATTGAGTTTGTTTCCCCAAACTCTACCTGGGATGGCAAACTGGCTGCTTCCGATGGGAATTCAGGCGTATAAATTGCGGTTAACAGCAGACCAGATACTACCTGCAACACGGTATATGACAAGATAAAACTTCCGGCAAACAACAAATATTTTTTCATCTCCATCACCCTTTCCTTCCCATTATTACGGTTAGGGACACAATAAGTTTCAGAAAGGGCAAAGGGAACTGTTATATGTGCGCATTGATTTTATTGAGCATGGGACCCGAATGTACTCAGGAAGGAATTCCTGAGTCTGTCACAATGCAGGAATTGGATATAGGGACCCCTTCGTTATGGATTTCATCCATAACGCAGCTGCGCAGACAGAGAAAAGACTATAAAAGGAGGGCTTTTTGATAAGCCCTCCTTTGGAAATTATGTGTTTTAAAATTAATGCTGAATCCACCCGCCTATTTCGTCTCTCTATGCAGCGTGTATCTCTTTAAGCGCGGGCAATACTTTTTTAATTCAATCCGATCCGGATTATTTCTTTTATTTTTGGTAGTAATGTAGTTTCTGTCTCCTGTTTCCGTACATGCAAGTGTAATTTTGACTCTCATCTTTCTTTCCTCCTAATTTTTTCTTCTATATATTGTGAACGATTCTTTCGGCTGCCTGGCGTGCACCGGAGATATTCCGCGCAATGGGGCCAATCTCCAGTTCGGCAAGATATCCCATTACGTATAAATGGGGGCACCATTCGAGCGTCGGACTGACAATTGGGTAACCACATCGGGCACATGGAAGATCCAACTTTTCTATCGCCTTGTCCAGCCATCCGCCGCCAGGGCGCCCGGGCTTGAACCCTGTGGCGAAGACGATGGATTTTACGTTGACCTCTTGTTGCTCAAGTATAAGGCTGATCTCTTCCCCGTCCCTTTTATTTGCTGATGTTACTTCACCATCCACTACCTTAATCTTTTGTTCATTTTCAAGTTTCTTTAGCTTCTGGAACAGTTCCGTAGTAAGCGACCCCCTGTTCCTGGCACCGATAATGACATCCCTGCGTTTTTCATAATCGCTGATCTGGCGATAGGCAGTTTGTTTCTTTGGTCCCAGCCATCCCGGATCGCTATCAAAATCAAAAACTCTGAAGGGATGCCTTTTGATTAAAGTGACCCCTCCTGGATACATAGCTGCTAGCCTGATTACCAGATGCGCAGAAGTGATTCCTCCTCCTACTACGGCAATTGGAGGCCTCAGCTTCTGGATACAGGCAGTTTTATCGAAGATATGAAACACCTGGTTTGATTCTTCATGAAGTGTGTCTGCCCATTCAGGAATAAATAATTGGTCGTTTACGCTTACTGCCAATACGATATTCCTGCCCGCCAAGCTTTTACCGTCTAATGTATGGACACGCCAGTGGTCCTTCTCTTTCTCGATGCCATTGACATAGCCCTGGTGCCAGGATTGTTCCAAAGCTGTCTCTTGAAAGAGGTCATGACTGTGTTCGTTAAATATCTTCAGCGATGGACGCTTGTATTGACCGTAAAACTCGTTATCCTTAAGGTTCTTTTTCTTTGTAAAACTGATTAGGCTGAACGGATCGGCATCAAGATGATGCACGAACGGAGAACGAAGAAACTTCATACCAATTAACCCAGTATTTCTCGTCCAATTGGCTAAAGGTTTTTCATGCGGGTCAATAATACAGAGATTGCCTGGTAAAACCTTTTTGTTTCTTAACAAAAAAGTGGCGATCGTACATCCTTGTATGCCTCCTCCTATAACAATCCATTCGTACACATTGATACCCTCCCTCATTTAAAACGAAATCATTACGATTTACAAAGCAAAAAAAATCACGAATGAACTTCATTAACCGAGAAATAAAAATATTTTATTTTGTCATTAACGTTCTTTTTTCTTGAATTGACTTGTTCTGTGAGATCTATCCAAGTTATATTCTCCAGTTTTATCTCCAGCTGCTGATTGATAAAGTTTTCCGCTTCTCTCATTAATGCCATCAGCTGTCCGAATGTTAACTTGAAATGCCTTGCTGCCTGTCTGTGAGGTGAATGCTTTACAAGGAGTGACATAAATTCATCGGATGTTTCAGCTTGTTGAGCCAGATCGTCTTCCAGCCGAACAACATACTCATAGACCTCTCTCTGTTCAGTTGGAAGTGATTTTATAATTTCTCTCGAGAGAATCTCCATTAAATGCGAATTCATACGTCAACCTCACCTGACTTACATTCTATTTGTTCTTGAGATTATATCTCTTCATGAATCGTTCAGTCCGGCCTCCACGATCAGAGAACTTTTGGACGCCCGTATAAAATGGATGGGTATCCGAGCTTACTTCCACCTTAATAAGCGGGTAAGTGTTGCCATCTTCCCATTCGATTGTCTGGTTCGAAGTCTTTGTCGATCCTGTTAAAAACTTAAAGCCGCTGTTTGTATCCATGAATACTACTTCATGATAATCCGGATGAATGTTTTCCTTCATCGTAAATTCCTCCAATCTTTTTACCAGCTGGATTTTTTCACGCCCGGAATCTGGCCTTTATGGGCGTATTCGCGGAAAGCAATACGCGACATTTTAAATTTACGGAGATATCCACGCGGTCGTCCTGTCACTTCACAGCGGTTTTTCAAGCGAGTCGGTGCAGAATCACGCGGAAGCTTCCTCAGCGCTTCATAATCGCCCTTTTCTTTCAGTTCCCTGCGCAAGTCTGCATATTTCAACACCAGCTCCTGGCGTTTTTTTTCCTTTACTACCTTTGATTTTTTAGCCAATTAACTCACTCCCTTCACTAAAGATAATCGTAATCATTACGATTTATAAAATAGCATACAGATATTTAATCACATATAATCAGTGAGCGCAACTTCAAGTATAGCTTAGTTTCTAATTAGGCTTAAATTATCCGTCTAATGAAACTTACTTCCTGTTATCACCAGTACAATGCCGAACAGCACCTTAGCTGCTACTCTCTACCGGCATAGAAAAAGGAGGAAGATCATCAGGGAAATGGCGCCAATCCATCCTCATTTCTTCTTCAGTTAGCAGGCACTGATCCAATTTGCCAACGATTTCATTCACATCCATCTTTACACCAATAAATACCAGCTCCGTCATTCTATCCCCGAATTCAATATCCCATTTTGCCAATAATTCAGGCTCTTCCTTAAGGATTTGGTTTTTCTCATCCTCCGGGTATGCGTCTATCCACTCTCCCGCAGCCTCCAGAATGATAGAAGGTCCCGCCTGGGATAGCAATCCCGCAATATCATGACGAGTTGCCAGCCAGAAAAAGCCTTTTGCCCTCACGATGTCTTCAGGCCACTCCTCAAGCCACTTCTTCCATCTCACAGGGTGGAACGGACGCTTTCTCCTGTAAACAAATGAAGATATTCCAAATTCCTCCGTCTCGGGGATATGTTCTTCATTTAGTTCTTTTATCCATCCTGCTCCCTGGCTAGCTTCTTCAAAGTTGAACATCCCAGTATTGAGCACATCCTCCATCCTTACCCTGGAGTGACTAGATTCGATGATTCTTGCCCCCGGATTCAGCTTTTGCATTACTGCCTTCAACTCAAGGTAGAGATCAGCATCGATGAGGTCCTTTTTGTTTAAAAGAATGACATTAGCAAACTCTATCTGATCAATCAATAAGTCGACGACCTCTCGTGTATCATTCTCATCCGTCCCTTCTTTTCTGTCCAAGAGACTCTCACCAGAAGAGAAATCATGCCAAAACCTGTTTGCATCAACCACTGTTACCAAAGTGTCGAGCTTACACCATTCAGTCAAATTAATATCCAGCTCTTCGTCCACATATGTAAATGTCTGGGCTACCGGAATCGGCTCTGAAATTCCGGAGGATTCTATGACGATATAGTCTACATCTCCAGCTTTCGCCAGTCGCTCCACTTCAATTATTAAATCCTCTCTTAATGTACAGCAAATGCAGCCGTTTTGAAGCTCGACCAGCTTCTCCTCGGTTTTTGAAAAACCTCCTTGCTTAATCAGGGCCGCGTCCACATTCACTTCACTCATATCATTTACGATCACCGCTATTTTTTTATTTTCGCGATTGTTCAATATATGATTCAATAATGTGGTCTTGCCTGAACCAAGGTATCCGCTCAACACAGTAACAGGTATTTTCCTGTTCATTTCTACACCTCTTTTTTATTTTTTTCTCATACATACCTTCCGTTCGGCATACTATTCAATTAGACAACGCTAATCGTAATCATTACGATTTGAGTTAGATAATAATCGCATCTCTTCTGCTTGTCAATTATTTAGAAATGTAAATACTTAACTGGTCACCCTCTCTTTAGAAGCATGGTAGACTCAATTCAAGAGAAATTAAATCGGAATGATTCCTAAAATCATTTACAAATACATCTTTCTGTTTTACACTTTAAATCGTAATCATTTCGATTAATGAAAATACCGTTTAAGGAGATCACTATGAAAATTACTAAACTATCACTTGGTTTACTGCTATTAGTGGGTTTGACACTAGCCGGCTGTTCTTCCAGCAAGGAATCAGCCAACAAAAATAATTCAGAAGCTACTAAGCTGACAGTCTATACAACCATCTACCCTCTTCAGGATTTTGCGGAAAAAATCGGCGGGGAATTCGTGGATGTGGAAAGCATCTATCCACCGAATGTAGACGCCCATAGCTTCGAACCAAGCACGAAGGATATGATGAAGCTCGCTGAAGCTGATTTATTCATTTATTCCGGTGCCGGAATTGAAGGATTTGCGGAAAAAGCGGAGCAAGCCTTGAAAAATGAAAAGGTCATGATTGTAAAAGCCACAGAAAATGTGGAAATGATTGAGTCTTCCCATGATCATTCTCATGAAGGAGAAGATGCTCATTCCGAAGAAGAACACCATGACAAGGAAGCCACTCACTCCGAAGAAGAGCACCATGACGAAGATGCCGCCCACTCTGAAGAAGAGCACCATGACGAAGATGCCACTCACTCCGAAGAAGAGCACCATGACGAAGAAGCCGCTCACTCCGATGCAGAGCACCATGACGACGAAGCCGCTCATTCCGATGAAGAGCAAAATGACGAAGAAGCTGCTCACTCTGAAGAAGAACACCATGACGAAGAAGCCGCTCACTCTGATGAAGAGCACCAGGACGGAGAAGCCGCTCACTCTGATGAAGAGTCTCATGACCAAAACTTTGATCCTCATGTTTGGCTTGATCCAATCCTGTCTATCAAACTGGCATCAAATATTAAAGATTCCTTGATTGAGCTTATGCCTGATCGTGAACAGGAATTTGAACAGAATTTCGCGCAACTTGAGAAAGACCTAAAGGAATTGGACAATGAATTCAAGAGTGTGATTGAACAGGCCGAAAACAAACATCTGCTTGTTGCCCATGAAGCGTATGGATACTGGTCAAATAGATATGGAATCATCCAGATTGCTGTCAATGGACTTTCCCCTACACAGGAGCCTTCACAACGAGAATTGACAAAGTTAATTGAAGAAGCAAAAGAACATGATTTGAAATACATTGCGTTTGAACAGAATGTTTCGTCACGCGTGGCAGAAATGATTCAAAGAGAAATCGGTGCTGAGACAGTTACCTTGTATAATCTTGAGTCCATCTCAGTTGAAGATATGAAGAATCAAGAGGATTATTTCAGCCTGATGCGGAAAAATCTTCAGACGTTGGAAAAAGTGTTAAATTGATAGTCTTTTTTACTAGATTGTACATATTTTCTTAAATTAAATAGTACAATCTAGTAAAAGTAACTAGGAGGAGAAAATGATTCGATTAATCCGGTCTAATTTATTGGACATTACAGGTTTTGCTGTCATTCTGGCGTTTCTCATGCTGCTAAGCCTGGGGATGGGGTTTCAGAGTAAGTTGGAAATCCCCTCTTCCATTCTGAATCTGAATACGATTTTTCTCAGTATTTTAATAGAAGCCTTCCCGTTCGTTCTGATTGGGGTGCTGATTGCGGGGATGATTCAGATTTTTGTCACCGAGGAGCATATAAGCAGGTGGATTCCAAAGAATAAATATTTGGCGATTGTCATGAGCTGCAGTGTTGGCGCTCTTTTTCCAGCCTGCGAATGCGGAATTGTGCCCATCATCCGCAGATTAGTTGGCAAAGGAGTCCCGATCGCCGCTGCTATTGGTTTTATGTTGACAGGTCCCCTCATCAATCCGATTGTCATTGCGTCTACATATATGGCTTTTGGCAACGATTTTAAAATCGCTGCGCTTCGAATGGGATTGGGATTTGGCATTGCAATCATTGTCGCCTTCATGGTTGGAATGATATTCAAAGGAACACAATTCAAAAAAAGCACCTCATTTCACGTCCATAGCCATTCTGGAAAACAGTCCTTTCTCGAAAAATTCTGGGCCATGCTCCAGCATTCAATTGATGAGTTTTTCGACATGGCCAAGTATCTGATCATCGGTGCATTCCTGGCAGCGATGGTCCAAACCTATATGCCGGCGAAAACCTTATTGGAAATCGGCAGTGGTGCGGCTTCCTCACTGGCTGTCATGATGGGACTAGCGTTCTTCCTGTCCCTTTGCTCTGAGGCAGATGCCTTCATTGGGGCTTCCTTCAGCAGCATCTTTCCTTCAACCTCGATCCTTGGCTTCCTGATTTTCGGGCCGATGATTGACTTGAAAAATACGCTGATCATGATGAGTGTGTTCCGGTTTAAATTTGTTATGACCGTTCTTGCGCTCGTCGCTGGGACTGTATTCACCATTCTTATGCTGTTTGGCGGCATGCTATAGGAGGTCTTGTCCATGCAATTCCATGCACAGCAGGCGGCAAGGTCCCTGATCCTGCTCGGATTTTCCGTCTTGATTTATATGCTACATTTTACAGGTAAGATTTATTTATTCATTAATCCAAAGTATTTGCTTTTAAGTCAGGCAGCCGCGTTCCTATTTTTGCTCCTGTTTTTTATCCAGATTACACGAGTCTGGACAATAAAAACGGAACATGACCACGACTCCTGCAGTCATGTGGGTGAATGCTGCTCTCATGATGATCACCACGACCATTTTCATGACCATGGGACAACACCTTTTTCAGCAAAAAAACTGGTGTCCTACTCAATCATAGTATTGCCTTTACTGACAGGCTTTTTCCTGCCAGCTAAGGTTCTTGACTCTGCGATCGCCGATAAAAAGGGAGCGATGCTGTCGATTGCCGGCTCAAGTAAAAGCGGAAAGAGCAGCCAGGCAACGAGTGAAACGAAAGAACAGGCAGATAGCCAGGGAACAGGCGATGCCACTCAGTCGCCAGAGGAGAGCGATTATCAGGCTGGACAAGGATCTGACATACCCGAAGGCACCGAGACTGCCACAGGTTTTGAAAATCAAATGACAGATGAAGAGTACAATCAAAAGATGAAAGAGTTGGAGACAGGCTCCACCATCATCTTTAATGACAGTATCTATTCATCTTACTATGAGGAAATCAGCTCCGACATCGATAAGTTCCAGGGCCGAAAGGTAAGTCTCTATGGATTCGTTTACAAAGAGGAAGGCTTTGCAGAAGACCAGCTGGTCGTATCGCGATTCCTGGTCACCCACTGTGTCGCAGATGCCAGCATCATCGGATTTTTATCTGAGTTCCCAGACGCAGCGACGATCGAAAAAGACACGTGGATCAAAATAGAAGGTGTCATTGAGACTGGTTCCTACATGGACACCCCTATCCCGCTTGTTAAAGTCTCTAAATGGGAGATAACCGAAGAACCGGCAGTTCCTTATTTATACCCTGTCACTATTAAAAGAGAATAAAGCTTCATTCATACCGACCTTGCAAAAAAGCCTTGATTCACTCGTGGATCAAGGCCTTTTTGATGTGTAAAAAGTCTGCAAATTAGCAGTCTCTATTCGATGTGGTCGATATATTTCGAAAAGTGGTCGATATATCCTAAAATGTGGTCGATAAAATCAAAAATCCGCTGATATATCTTGAAATGTGGTCGAAATAATTTCATTTTCGCCAATAAATTCTGTCCTTCTACTTCAAAGCCGCCTCCTTAACTAATGATTCAAGAGCATATACCGTTTCAAATCCCTCTCTTGTGGCATCTGCCAGTGATGTATTGCCTGCTGCATCACCAATCACAAAGACATTTTCCATTTCCATTTTCAACGGGTGTTCCAATGGATTATAAGCCTGTACCCCCATCGCTATGACAACCTGATCCGCATCAATTTCCACCCTCATGCCCGTTTGTTTCTCTTGTAAAATAAGTCCCTGAGGAACTACCTTGACTACGTCGTGGTCGATAACGACTTGAATTCCTTCATTCTGCAGCTTTTCCTGCAGTTTCTTCCTTGTCATAGGACTTATTTTCTTGGCTGATTCCGTAAGGACCTCAATGAGAATCACTTCGTTTCCTTGCTCTGCTAGTCTGCGGGATGTGCTATGGCAAACCATTCCGCTTCCCACAACCGCGACTTTTTTGCCTTGCAGGACACTGTCTTCAACTTTGATGGCTCTATAGTTGCATACATTTGGCAGGTCACAGCCCTCTATATCGGGCATATATGGCATTCCTCCCGTTGCCAGAAGAACAGCGTAAGGATTCAGCAATTTAATCAACTCAACAGAAGCCTCTGTATTCCTTCGGATATGAATATTCAGCCTCACCATTTCATTGTTTAAGTACTTCACATATTTTTTCATTTTCTTTTTATAAACCGGATCTGTTACAAGGTTGAGCTGGCCGCCAAGCTTGCTGTTTATTTCAAAAAGCGTCACCTTGTATCCTTTGAGCGCTAAAACTCTTGCCGCTTCCATCCCGCCCGGACCACCGCCGACAATCACCACATGACGCTTCTCATCAATCTTCGCCATTTCCAAAAATTCGAGCTCGCGTCCTGCTCTGACATTGACGGAACACTCTATAGGACCTTGTGTGTACACGCAATGCAGACAGGATATGCACATCCTGATTTCCTTCTCGCGTCCTTCTGCCACTTTTCGCACCCATTCAGGATCCGCAATGTGTCCGCGGCCAATCGCAACGAAGTCCGCCCTGCCCTCTTGCAAAATAGATTCGACGAATTGCGGGTCACGAATATTTCCAACTGCAAAGACAGGGATGTTGACTTCTTTTTTGATTTCTTCGGCAAGGTAAACTCTCCAGCCTTCTTCGCAAAGCGGCGATTCGATGACCGTTTCCATCGTATTATAATTCCCCGAGCTCGCATGGATTCCATCAACGCCTGCTTTTTCTAGATACCTGGCTATTTCCCTGCTCAGCGGCAGATCCAGGCCGCCTTCTTCAAACTCACTGACGCTAAGTCGAACAGTGACAGGAAAATCAGCTCCACATCGCTCTTTAATCCCGGTGATGATTTCCTCTATAAATCTCATTCTTTTTTCAAAATTGCCTCCATACTCATCTGTACGGACATTGGTATTCGGGCTAAGGAATTGATTAATCAAGTAACCATGTGCTCCGTGCAGTTCTACCCCATCAATGCCGGCAGCCTGGCAGCGTGCTGCCCCGTCTATGAATTGCTGGATGATTCCCGTTATCTCTGTGGTGGTCAACTCCCTCGGTTCTTCACCAATTGCTTCGCAGGTAACCGGGCTAGGCGCAACGATTTGCTTCCCTCCTGTTAAATAGGAAGTTGTTTCTCTACCAGCATGGTGAAGCTGGACAAATACCCTCGCACCATATGTATGGATTGCGTCTGCAAGCCTGCGGAACCCCGGAATAAAACGGTCATCATCAATTCTTAGCTGGTTGACTGCCGCTCGTCCCAATTCAAAGTCAACTGTCGTAAATTCAGTGATGATTAAGCCAGTTCCTCCCTTAGCCCTTTCCTCATAATAACGAATTTGCTCCTCCGTCATTTCTCCATTTGTCGAGGCCAACCGTGTTCCCATTGCCGGCATCACCACTCTGTTTTTAAGCATTAAGCTGCCTATTTTCCCAACGGTAAACAAATGTGGATACTTCATTACCTCTACCTCCGTTCTAACTTGCTCATAGTTTCACAATCTATATACTATTAAATCACAAAATTGAAGAGTGGAAGTTTCAACTTTGTGATGTGTCTATGACAATATTTTGAAGTAATACGCTCCCTAATCTTCCCCTACTCTCTTGTGTTCGCAGCTGTTTTCGCACTAGAAAATAGAGTGTTTCCACCAGGTAAAACCCCTACGGGTACTGACTTATATCACCCTCTGTCAAAGAATGTTCAAGACTTTTTGACAGAATTGTGTGCACTAAAATAATTGTGAGGTACGTCACACCTGCTTCGTGATATAAATGGTTTATTAATCTTATAAACACCCACTCAAAATTATTTGGAGGAATTAAAATGGCTCGCATAAATAAATGGAATCCTGAAGACGATCGTTTTTGGCAATCCGAAGGCAAAAAGCATGCCCAGCGGAATTTATGGATTTCTGTCCCTTCCTTGATGCTCGCATTCATTGTCTGGCAAATTTGGTCTGTAGTCGCAATTCGCTTGAATGATATTGGCTTTAGTTTCACTGATCAACAGCTTTTCACTTTGGCAGCAATGCCTGGTCTTGTTGGTGCAACATTGCGATTTGTGTATACCTTTGGCGTTGGAATGATGGGTGGCCGAAACTGGACGGTCCTGTCAACAGCTGTACTGGCGATTCCAGCAATCGGAATCGGTTTTGCAGTCCAGAATCCTGACACACCATATTCTGTCATGCTCTTACTCGCAGCACTTTCCGGCTTGGGTGGCGGTAACTTTTCCAGTTCTTCATCCAACATCAGCTTCTTTTTCCCGAAAAAAGCACGTGGAACCGCGCTTGGTATTAATGGCGGTTTAGGCAACATGGGTGTATCAGTCGTTCAATTCGTAACACCATTGATCATTACAACTGGAACTTTCGCTTTTATCGCTGGCGATGGACAGCAATTGTCAAACGGCCAGCAAGTATGGCTGCAAAACGCAGCATTCATCTGGCTTGTACCAATCGCAATTGTCACAATTGCAGCATGGTTCGGCATGGATAACCTGCCTGGAACAAAGCAATCATTCTCTGATCAATTCGTCATTGTTAAAAGAAAGCACACTTGGATCATGACATGGCTTTACGTAGCAACATTCGGTTCATTCATCGGATACTCAGCGGCATTCCCGCTATTATTGAAATCCCAGTTCCCTGAATATATCTCTTTAGCCTTCTTAGGTGCTTTCCTTGCTGCAGCATCACGTCCTGTCGGCGGGTGGCTTGCTGATAAAATGGGTGGAGCCAAACTGACATCGATTGTCTTGCTGGTAATGATGGTCGGAGCAGGAAGCGTCATCTTCTTCCTTGGCAACAAGCTATTCAGCGGCTTCCTGATTTCATTCCTAATCCTGTTCATTGCTGCTGGAATCGGTTCTGGTTCAACATTCCAAATGATCCCGGGAATCTTTGTTCCGAAAGAAGCAGCACCAGTGCTCGGTTTTACCGCAGCATTCGCAGCATATGGATCATTCCTGATTCCTAAACTGTTCGGCTGGTCCATCAATATTTCAGGAGGCTATGCACCGGCATTCTTCATCTTCATTGGCTTCTATGTACTGTCAATCATCTTAAACTGGTATTACTACCAGAGGAAAGAGTCTGTAGCGGTACTTGAAGCGCAAAAGACAACAGCCTAATTTCAAAATCCTCGCCCAATTTAGTTGGGTGAGGATTTTTACCAAATTTTATGTTTATCCTATAAGAATTATGGGTATTTTGAACTATATACAGAGAGACTGATTGTTATACCAAAAGGGGGAGATTAAGTTGCTCACACTTTTTCTATTCCAGAGGGAACTAAGTCAACTGAAAGATGAATATCAATCAAGTGCTGATACAATGATCAAAGAGCAAATCCTGAAGGATATCGCGCTCCTGACAGAAGCGATCAAAGAAATGAAAGAGGTATGGGAAGCAAGATGTTCCCAGAATTCACCCGAGAATATATAGGAACAAAAAGCGCAAGCGCCTCGTTCAGCCCCGACAAGCGCTGGAGCTGGATTAAGAAAAGGAAACCGTATTTTCACGGTTTCTTTTTTATTCTTCATTCAACTTCTTCACTTCAATTGGAGCAGGCTTTCCGAACAGATATCCCTGAAATAGCTGATATCCTTTTTCCTTAAGCCACTTAAAATCTTCCTCCAACTCGATCCCCTCCGCAAGCGGTACGGAACCAAGCCTCTTCGCTTCGGCCAAAAAAGCGGAAGCCGTCTGTTGCTTTTGTGTATCCGTGGCAACTCCCTGGACATACTTCATATCCAATTTCATATAATGTGGCTGCAGATCTGACAGCAGTTCAAGTGTACTATATCCCTCTCCTACATCATCCAACGCATAACGAAAACCTTTTTCTTTGTAAAAGGCCAGGATCCTTTTCAGATGATCCGTGTCTTCCACGTTTTCTGTTTCTACCACTTCAAATACAAGCCGATCCGGATTGACTCCTAACTTATCTGCCAGCATGGTGGTCGATTTCAGACAGAACTCCGGTGAATAAATCGAAGTCGGGATGAAATTGATAAAAACCTTTTTATCAGTAAAAGTAGATGCCCTTACCGCAGCCATCCTGCAAATCCGGTCAAGCGCATACAATCGATTTCTTTTCCTCGCCGCCCCGAAAATTTTACCAGGGTAAATCATTGACCCATCCTCACGGTAAAACCGGGCCAGCATCTCATACGCATAAATTTCTCCTTCAGCCTTAAGGATCGGCTGAGCATGACAGGTCACAAGCTCATTAAGGATGACCTCGTCAATCCACTGGCTTTCGAGAATATCTTCTGCCTCTGCCAGTGGCCGCCACTCTTCATCATCCACCCGGAAAAAGACCTTGTCCGACTCCATATGCTCTCGGCAAAAATCAAGGAAATCCCTCATTCCCGCTTCTCTTACAAATAAAGCATTCCCATCAGCCCGAAGCAAATCACCGTTACGGTCCATATGGCGGACCACTTCAGGAAAGATGGACAAATTCCGTTCCCCATCCACCTTGATCTCAAACTGTAAATTCCCTACCACACAAGCATTGCAACTCATGAAAACAGCTTCCTCTCAAGTTAGTTAGTTAATACTATATCACTCTCCTATTAATAGGTAAAATGAATCAATACTTAATGAGCACCATGGATATCCTTCCCTGACTTTCAAAATAGGGGGAGAGGAATGGTCGAGTGTATAGCACTCAGTTATAATATAGTGGTTTTCCTAAATTCAATCTGTAAGGAGCCAATCATGCCATATATAAAACCAATCACCCCACAACACGACCCCTGGGAAGCTTACCTTGATGTCGAACAATACGGCAGGCCTCAACTCACCAACATCGAATTCACGACCACGACCCTCTGCAATATGCGGTGCGAGCATTGCGCAGTCGGCTATACTTTGCAAACAAAGGATCCTGCTGCACTTCCATTGGAACTGATTCTGAAACGACTGGACGAAATACCAAAGCTGCGTTCATTGAGTATAACTGGAGGCGAACCGATGCTTTCTCTTTCTTCAGTGAAAAATTATGTCGTACCAATCCTAAAGTATGCATCCGAACGCGGCATCCGCACACAAATCAACTCCAATTTGACGATGGATCTTTCTCGGTACGAGATGATCGTCCCTTATCTGGATGTGCTGCATATCTCTCACAACTGGGGCACTGTCGATGATTTCGTAGAGGGCGGTTTCGCGATGATGGAAAAGAAGCCTGATTACCAGCAGCGCGAAAAATATTTTACAAGAATGATAGAAAACAGCAGAGAACTCGTGAAAGCCGGTGTCATGGTATCGGCCGAAACGATGCTGAACAAGCGCACTTTGCCGTATCTTGAAAAAATCCACAGGCAAATCATCGAGGAAATGCACTGCCAGAGACATGAGGTGCACCCTATGTACCCTAGCGACTTCGCCAGCAGCCTTGAATCCCTGACGCTTGAAGAAATACGGGGAGCAATCCATCATCTGCTCGACATCCGTGTTGAAAATGTGTGGATGCTGTTCGGGACGCTGCCTTTTTATGCTTGCAGCAGCAAGAAGGAAGATCAGGAGCTCCTGAAACGTTTATATAATTGCAAGAATGTCACCGTCCGCAATGACCCAGATGGCCGTTCACGTCTCAATGTGAATATTTTCAATGGAGACATCATCGTGACCGATTTCGGCGATACTCCGCCGCTTGGCAATATTCAGGACACAAGGCTTGAAGATGCCTATCAAACATGGCAGGACTCCGAAATCGCCAGGGAACTAAGCTGCCACTGCCCGGCCGTCTCCTGCTTAGGTCCGAATATACTGGTGAAAAACAGCTACTACCAGGATACCGACTTCAGCAAGCTGCGGCATAATGTTTCCAGATAACCAACAGGAAAAGGCCCGATCCCATCATTGGATCAGGCCTTTCTTCATATCATAAAATGTTCATTGCTTCGGAAGCCGCTCGCTCAGCTGCCTGAAGTGCTCCTTCCAGATGTCCGCCATGTCCAGACGCAGTTTCTGTACCGGCAAAAATAACCCGCTTTTCCCATGAACTCTTTCCTGCCGGAAGACCATATTCCGGGAAGCTGGTCAACGGCTGTGCATCTTCCTCCACAGCTGTTTCTGGATCGCTCGCCCAGTCTTTGTAAAGGAGAGCAAGAGGTTTTCCAGCTTGAGGACCAAACAACCTTGTCAATTGGTCAGTGACTAGTCTCAGAATATGTTCCTCACCAAGTTCATGACGCATCTTTGCCGGAAGTCCGAAGAAACCAAATAGGGCGCCATAATCTGTATCAGGTGAAGCATCATGGATTTCCTGCAGGGGCCCGGCCCAGCTAGTGACCTGACCGGAAAGACCAGCATCCCTCCAGAATGGGCGTTCATAAACGGCTACTGCCTTAGCCTGTCCCGCCATCCATGTCGGCTTGCCTTTGAGGCTGGCTATCAGTTCATTGGGAAGTGCAGGTGAAAAAGCAATCCTTTCCACAACGATTCGAGGTGGCAATGCGAGGATGACAGCTGCGGCCCGAATGCTTTTCTCTTTTCCATCAGATTGCTCTGCTTCTATTGTGACTCCGCCAGATTGATCCAGTTGGATTGCCTTAACCCGGGTATTCAGTAAGACTGTCTCAGACGGAAGCGAGGAAACGAGGGCGTCAATTAGGGACTGGATCCCACTGGCCAGTCGTACTGACCTTTCAACTGCGCCTTCTGGCAGAACATGCCGCTGCACTTGCCCGGTTTGCGATTGCTCAAAAAGCATCGCTCCTTGGGTGTGCTGTTCAATGGTGGGCAATCCAAGGTCTTTCACCAAATTGGTTATGGCAGGCTCGTGATTCGGCCAGAACCAGGTCGGCCCCATATCAAATCGGCCAAACTCCGGACTGTCTTTGACCTCTAAGCTCAAAACCCTGCCCCCAATCCGACTGCGCGCTTCCAGTACTTTGCAGCTTATACCTTTTGATTGCAGCATAGAGGCAGCACGAAGACCTGATAGGCCAGCCCCGACAATCACAACCTGTTCTTTCATTCTTGTTTCCTCCATTCATACACACTTCGTTCCCAGGGCCAGACCTGATCTAGACATTCTTTCCTGTCCAAAACAAGCTAGGTTTTCCTTCTTAAAGTTCAATCTGTTTTATAACTCTCGCTGGATTGCCGCCAACGACTACGTTATCTGGTACGTCCTTTATAACAACCGCTCCTGATGCAATCACGACATTGTCTCCCACTATCACTCCTGGGTTAATGATGGCACTTCCGCCAATCCAGACATTGTTTCCAAACGTAATCGGCTTGGCATATTCCCTTCCTGAATTCCGTTCATCTGGATGGACTGGATGTGTGGCTGTATAGATTTGAACGCCTGGTGCGAGCATACAATTGTCGCCAAACCGGACTTCACAAACATCGAGGATGGTACAATCAAAATTGGCAAAAAAGTTCTCTCCCACATGGGTGTTATAGCCGTAATCAAAGCGGATATTCGGCTCCATCACCACGGTTTCCCCTGTTGAGCCTAGTAATTCTTTTAATAACTTGGTCCGTTCTTCCCCTTCGGTTTCCAATGTTTGATTATATATTCTAACTTTTCGTCTAGCTTCCTCACGCTCTTTTACCAAAACGGGGTCAGCAGGATTGTACATTTCCCCAGCCAGCATCTTTTCTTTCTCCGTTTTCATTCTGATGCCCTACTTTCTAATGAAGTATAGTGGACGATAAAAAATGGAAGCAAAGGGACGTCCCTATGCTTCCATTTTATCAAATAATAGTAAAACTTATAAAATGAACGAACGCAGATCACTTTATAATTCATCAAACCCATTATCAGCGGATGTTTTCGTGTACTGTCTTGATTTTTGCTCAAAGAAGTCGGTCTTGCCAAGGTCTACTTCCTGATAGGCGATGATCCATCTTAATGGATTGGTTCGATGTCCTTCGAATGGGGCAGGAAAGCCTAGTTGTCCTGCTCGTTTGTTTGCCATGAACTTGATATAGGCTTCCAGGTCTGTCATGAGCAAGCCATCGATCTCGTTGCCGATAATATACTCCGCCCACTCAATCTCCAATCGTGCTGCTTCCTGGAAGGCTGCCGTTCCAAATTCTCTCAATGGTTCTGTGTCGTACTCGGGATTTTCACGCAGAATTTCTTTGAAAATCTTTTCGAATAACCCTACATGAAGCTGTTCATCACGATTGATATAGTTAATCATCGTGCTGGTGCCGACCATTTTCTGATTTCGGGCCAGATTATAAAAGAAAGCGAAACCCGAGTAGAAAAACAGGCCTTCAAGGATGACATCATAGACAATCGAATGCAATAGATTTTCAATGCTTGGATTTTCCGCGAAACCTTTATAGCCGTCTGTGATAAATTCATTCCGCTTGCGCAGGATTGGTTCTGTCCTCCAATAGTCGAACACTTCCTCCTGCTTTGATTTGGATACGATGCTTGACAGCACATAGCTGTAAGAATGATTATGGATTACTTCCTGCTGAGCCAAAATGATCATCAGTGCATTTAAGCTGGAGTCGGTAAGATAATCGGCAACTTTACCTGCATAGTCAGTTTGAATGCTGTCAAGGAGTGCCAGCAGCCCGATGATTTTTAAAAAGGCATCCTGTTCCTTTTCGGAAAGCATGGGGAATTGCTTAATGTCCTTTGACATATTGATCTCAAAAGGAGTCCAGAAATTCCCCAGCATCCTTTTATACTTCGGATAGGCCCACGGGAAGCGCACATCATCCCAGTTTAATATATTTGAACTGCGGCCATTTATAATTGCAGTCGAAGCATTGGGAGCCTCGGCGTCTACAAGAGTTCTTTTCTTCAATTGCGTCATTCTTATCCGTCCTTTCCTCTTAACTATGGCAGCTTTCACATTCGTCAAACTCACTGCTTGATGTGGAGCGGACATAATATGTCGTTTTTAATCCCGACTTCCAGGCATCCATATGCAGCTCCAACAATGCTTTAGCTTTAATCGTATTTGTCACGTAAAAATTGAACGAGATAGATTGATCGATATGGCGCTGCCGGCGGGCATTCTGCCTGATGCTCCAATGCTGGTCAACGTTATAGGCTGTCTTATAAAACCACATCGTTTCGGCTGATAGATCTGGCGCGGTCACCGGAATCTTGTAATCTTTCTTCTCCTCGGAATATTCAAGCCTGAAAATCGGGTCAATGCTCGCTGTCGAACCTGCTAAAATCGAGGTGGAAGAGTTTGGCGCTACTGCCATGAGGTACCCGTTCCGGATACCATGCTGTTTCACTTCCTCAGCGAGGTCGTTCCACTTTTCACCAATGTATTGTCTCTTCTCGAAAAACTGTCCATTACACCAATCGGAGCCTTCGAAATAAGGATATGCCCCTTTTTCTTTTGCCAGTTCGAGGCTAGCGTTAATGGTTAAAAAAGCGATATTTTCATAAAGACTATCACAATACTCGACAGCTTCTTCGCTCTCCCATTTGATTTCTTTTAGAGCCAGCAGGTGGTGCCAGCCGAATGTCCCCAGCCCGATTCCTCTGTAGTTTTTGTTCGTAATTTGAGCCTGCAGGACAGGAATCTCATTGATATCGATGACATTGTCGAGCATCCTCACCTGGATATTGATCACTCTTTCCAGGACATCATCCATCACACTTTTCGCTAAAGAGATGGAGGACAAGTTGCAGACGACGAAGTCACCCGGTTTTTTATAGATTAAAATCTTTCCGTCCTGCACTCTTTCCTCTTCAAGGAGGGTAGGGCTCATATTCTGTGTGATTTCCGTGCAGAGGTTGCTGCAGTAAATCATCCCTTTATGGTGGTTGGCATTCAGCCTGTTAACCTGATCCCTGTAAAACATGTAAGGTGTGCCCGTTTCAAGCTGGGAAATCATGATAGACTTAAAGATTTCAATGGCAGGAACCGTCTGATGTGACAAACCAGGATGGTTGACGCAGGCCCAATATTTTTCACGGAAGGAGCCTGCCCCTTTTTCCTCATCGAAATAATCTTCGAGGGAAAATCCCATGACACTCCTCACTTCATGAGGGTCGAACAGATACCAGTCACCTCGTTTTTCTACTTGTTCCATAAATAAATCGGGGATGCAAATGCCCGAAAACAAATCATGCGTCCGCTGTCGCTCATCTCCATTGTTAAGTTTTGCATCAAGAAACGGAAAGATATCTTTATGCCACACATCAAGATACACAGCGATTGCACCCTGGCGCTGCCCTAATTGATCAACAGAAACCGCGGTGTTATTCAGCTGCTTCATCCAGGGAATGACTCCGGAACTGACCCCTTTAAAACCCTTGATATCACTGCCGCGGCTTCTGATTTTGCCAAGATAGACACCGATGCCGCCGCCATTTTTGCTTAGGGTGGAGATATCCGTGTTGGAATCGTAGATGCTCCTCAAATCATCAGCCACTGTATCAATAAAGCAGCTCGATAATTGGCCATAGCTTTTGCCGGCATTCGATAAAGTCGGTGTGGCGACTGTCATATATAGATTGGATAGCGCCCAATATGCCTCTTCCACTAATTCAAGCCGCTTTTCTTTCGGTTCTTCAGCCAGCAACGTCATGGCGATTATCATGAAACGCTCCTGTGGCAGTTCGGCAAAATCGCCATTTTGGGTACGTGCCAGATACCTTTCCGCCATGGTTAAAAGTCCTATATATGTAAACAGCTTGTCTCTTTCTGGATCAATGACTTTTCCAAGGTATTCGATTTCTTCCCGGGAGTAGGACTTTAATATCCCGCCGTCATAAATGCCAATCTCTATTAAGCTATTGATCAATTCGTAGAACGAACCGTAACCAGTCTCTTTCCCGCTTTGTCTGAAGCGTGCGCTAAGCTTGTATAACTTTTTCAGATAAAATCCCGCAGCCACATATGTCCATTCAGGCTCGTTACGGCCGATTCGTTCTACTGCGGTCAAAATCAACATGTTTTCAACCTGTTCACCAGTCATTTCTTTCACTTCGAGAGCTTGGTCCACCTTCTCTTTGAACGATTGAAAGTCCAATTCGGGGAACGAAGACTCTATTCCTGCAATCAGTTTGGCTGCATTTTCATCCTTTACCTGGATACTCATCGATTATCCCTCCAACTTGATTACTTTTTCTCATTTCCATCCTCCGCTGTCTCCTCATATCGGCAGTGTTGAACATCTGCCGTTCTTCATCATTTTCGGGAATGACCTTCGCAACCGGCACAGGTGCACCGGTGTCATCCTTCGCGACCATCGTAAGAATTGAAGTGGTCGTCAGCGTTTTCCTGCTAGTTTTCAAGTTTTCACTTTCCACTTTCACGAACACTTCCATCGACGTCCTGCCTGTTGAAATGACGACCGCTTCGAGTGTTAAAATATCGCCAACCACAGCGGAAGACAGAAAGTTAACCGAGTCAATCGAGGCGGTGACAACAGCCTTTCTGCTATGTTTCATTGCTGCAATTGCAGCAATTTCATCAATATAGCTCAGTACAGTTCCGCCAAAAATCGTTCCAAGATGGTTTGTATCAGGAGGCAACACCAGACGGTTCTGGCATGTCCTTGATACATTTGTTGATAATCCTTCCATTCCTGACTCCTCTCTGAAAACCTCCCTGAAAAATAAGAAAAACCCATCTCGAAAGATGGGTTTTAAGTAAACGTTGATGTATTAACAGCTCATATGCAGCGGCAAAAAACAGCATGAGTCTATCAATTGATCCCCGTATACCTTCCCTATTCCCGAAGAAGATAACACGAATAAATATGGCAGGTCTCCTGACTTGCGCTTCACCCTACTTTAAGGCCTTCCCATCTATTTTTTAGACAGTGGTTCATCCTTATTTCGTCAGCACTTACAGTTGCGGGAACAGTTCTGGATTCTCACCAGATTCCCTATTAAGTCTTGTTCAGACACCATACTTATCGGTAATTTCAATATTTAGTTATGAAACTATTCATCTAACACAATATATCGTGTTATGAATTGATAGTAAATCATCTTGACTGCTTTTTCAACTATTTAATAAATTCGTAGGACACTTCTTTTTTATACAAAAGTATACCCCTATGCTTCCTGCCTATTTTCCACAGCATTTTTTATGCTTCTTCCCGCTTCCGCATGAACATGGATCGTTTCGTCCCACTTTTCTCCTGGTGTTTAGATCAATTACATTTGACATAGCCTGCGGCTGACTGAAAGGGTGAACAGACATGGACTTCATATGTTTTTCCTTTTCTTTTCTCAATTCCATCGGTTTGTACCCTTTCAGTGCCCACATGCGTGTATTGTTGTAAACATCCATGACATGTGCCGTCAGCTGCTGTACAAATTCGAAGGAAGGAAGCTCGAACATACCCTGCAAATACTCGATCAATTTCGATGGCTGGTCATTTGAATTGATCATATAGATTAATGCTTCTGCTATTTCGTCCTTATCATCTGCTGTCAGTTCATATGATTCTGATAAGAACCGCAGGAATTTCACCATTTCGGGAGATTTATCAATGAATCCGGGTTCACCAGCACTTAGAAGTTGCTTCTTGGTAAACGGATAGTAATCTATATCAGGTCTTGAATTATGGTCTTCTATAATATCTTCAACATTATAAATACTCTCGTCTACAATATATCCGCCGGATGAATAGGACCGAAACGTTATTAGCTGATAATAGTCACTGGCTAACCTGACTACTTGCACATATTTTCGAATATCAACTTCGCTCTTCGTTAATGCTTCAAGCTTTTCAATCATATTTGAGGATTTGATGACACCATAATAATACATCAAACCGTGAACCAGCCGAACCCATTCTGTATTTCGTCGGATGCTTTCCTGCAGCTTGACTTGATCAATCAGTTTAAATTGATCCATAAGTTCGACTGGCATCGCATAATGCTTTTGACCATCCATAACGACCGGAAAAACGATTCCCAGCTTCCTGAGGGAGTTAACGTTGTGATCCAGAGAGACATCTTTAATTGGCAACGAACCAGATTTCTTAATAAGATTTTTTATCAGGTTGTACATTTCCTGATCAAATGTTGATAATACCTTTTCCAGCTGCCCAGGAATCATCCGGGCAAGTTCAGCTGCGAGTTCCGCCTTTTTCAGTGCGCTCATCCCGCTTAGCTCAAGTTGCTTACGAATCTCATCCAATTCAGTTTTTGTCAGCATTGATAAAATATCGATCAGCTGGAAAGACGGATCAACCTTCTTCCAGAGCTTTTCTTCCATTTTCTCAAACTTACGATAAGATACACCTAAATCTTCCAGGGCATCAATGAGATTTGGGGTTTTTTCATCTATTTTTGGCATCTTTTACTCCTTTTTATCTCGCATTCATGTTTTGTAACTATGGTTAGTGGTCTTCTGTCAAATACCTTTTTACAGAGAAAAAGCGCACCTCAATTGATGTGCGCTTTTATCTAATCTTAATACAATATGAATTTGGAAGCAAAGGGACGAACTTTTTGTAAAAGAATCACTTATGAGATTCATAAGGTCCTTCCTGATGCCCACCAGTGGATGTGGTCGATATATTCCGAAATGTGGTCGATATATCTTAAAATGTGGTCGATAAAATCAAAAATCCGCTGATATATTTGAAAATGTGGTTGATATATTTTTATTTTCGCCAATAAGTGAGAAAGAGTACCGGACATCCAGCCAATTTATGATGCTTTTTTGATGTCGATCACTTTTCCTTCATGACGCCATTTCTTGAACTCTACTGCAGCAGTGAATAAAACGTCTGTTGATGAGTTAAGGGCTGTCTCAAATGAATCCTGTAAAACACCGATGATAAAACCTACTGCAACGACCTGCATGGCGACATCATTCGGGATGCCGAACAAGCTGGATGCGAGAGGGATCAGCAGCAGTGATCCGCCGGCAACACCTGAAGCACCCGCAGCACTGATGGCAGCCATAACACTTAGAAGAATGGCAGTAGGAATGTCAACTTGAATGCCAAGTGTATGAACGGCAGCGAGTGTCATAACAGTAATCGTCACGGCGGCTCCAGCCATATTGATGGTTGCGCCTAATGGAATGGAAACAGAATAGGAATCCTTGTCCAGGCCTAAATCTTCACAAATTTTAATATTAACAGGGATGTTTGAAGCTGAACTGCGTGTAAAGAATGCTGTAATACCACTTTCCTTCAAACATTTGAAAACAAGCGGATATGGGTTTTGCCTTATTTGAGTGTATACAATGAGCGGATTGACTACAAGAGCCACAACAAGCATGACGCCAATCAGTACGGCAAGTAGTTTTCCATAACCTAGCAAAGAGCTAAGTCCGTTTGTTGTAATCGATTCAAATACAAGTCCCATGATGCCAAGTGGAGCGAATTTTATCACCCAAGTGACGATTTTTGACATGGCATCGGATAAATTCCCAATCACTGTTTTTGTTGAATCAGACGCATTCTTCAGAGCAAGGCCAACTAAGACTGCCCAGGCTAAGATACCGATATAATTAGCATTCATAATAGCATTAACAGGATTATCAACAATGTTAAGCAATACCGTTCTAAGAACCTCAACAATACTTCCAGGAGGCGTCAGGCCCTCAGCACCTGTTGTCAGCTTCAAACTTACCGGGAACATAAAGCTGGCAATGACCGCAATAAGTCCAGCCGCAAATGTTCCTAAAAGGTATAAAGAAATAATCGTTTTCATGTTTGTTTTCTGTCCGCGTTTATGCTGGGCAATCGCCGACATAACCAGGAATAATACCAATACAGGAGCAACCGCCTTCAAGGCACTTACGAATAAAGATCCTAAAATCGCAACCGGCTTTGCTAGTTCCGGGATGGTTAAAGCAAGAATAATACCAATTAACAAACCCGCAATGATCTGTTTCACCAGGCTTACTTGATTCCACTTCTTCAGTAAATCTTTCATCGTCATCTCCCCCATAAGTAAGTTCTCTTGTTTGTGGTTTTTCAAGAAGCCAATAACCAACATTGTCCTCCTTAAAAACACAACTGTTCACGTACTATGTATTATAGATGTTGAAATATTATATTACAATATAAAGATATGAATATATGTAAAATTCCAATTATCTAAATACTCAATCATCATACCCTGAATTGAATCCAATTGTTAATAGATAATTCTTCCCAAGAATGTTCACTAGACTCAACTTATTGATGGAAGAGACTTATCCAAACAAGGTACTTCCTTTTCCCGATTGAAAATGCAGGGCTTCCCTTTTACCTAAATGAAGAAAATACACACTTTCGGGCAATGCAGGGGCTCTCCTTTTACCCAAATGAAGGAAATGGCACACTTTCGGGCAGTCCAGAGGCTCTCCTTTTACCCAAATGAAGATAATGGCACACTTTCGGGCAATGCAAAGGCTTTCCTTTTACCCAAATGGAGAAAATGGCTTAATTTCGGGCAATCCAGAGGCTCTCCTTTTACCCAAATGAAGATAAAAAAGGGCTATTCTATCGGAAAATCCCGGGCCAGAAAAAATAGCAGACCAATTCCGGTCTGCTATCTCATAAACTATTTATCTAATTTTCTCAACGTGTGCGTGCCAGTTCCGAAATCTCTCGAGCCTGTTCACTCAAATCAAAACGGTCTGCATTCATGACCTTTACCCATGCAGAGATAAAGTCGCGCACAAACTTCTCTTTGTTATCATCTTGAGCATAGACCTCCGCAATCGCACGCAGCTGTGAGTTTGAACCGAATACCAGGTCAACTCTGGTGGCTGTCCGAACAACATCACCTGACTTGCGGTCACGCCCTTCATATACAACACCGTCTGCAGGTCTCCACTCAATCCCCATATCCAGCAGATTTACAAAGAAGTCATTTGTAAGCGTACCGACGCGATCAGTGAATACACCGTGTTTTGTACCTCCATGATTCGTACCAAGGACACGCATTCCGCCGATCAGTGCCGTCATTTCCGGTGCACTAAGGTTTAACAGCTGTGCCTTGTCCAGCAACAGCTCTTCCGGACTGACGCCATACTGTTTCTTCTGGTAGTTGCGGAATCCGTCAGCATATGGCTCTAGCACCGCAAAGCCTTCTGCATCTGTTTGCTCATCAGTCGCATCCCCGCGTCCAGGGGCAAAAGGAACGGTTACATCAAAGCCTGCATCTCGCGCGGCTTTCTCTACTGCAGCACTTCCGCCAAGTACAATCAAGTCAGCAAGACTGACGTTCTGATCCAGATGACCTTGAATGTCTTCCAGGACATTTAGCACCTTTGAAAGCTGTTCCGGCTGATTCACTTCCCAATCCTTCTGCGGAGCCAGACGGATGCGGGCTCCATTCGCTCCTCCACGGAAGTCCGAGCCACGGAAGGTACTTGCCGATGCCCAGGCAGTTGTAACCAACTCGCCGATGGTAAGCCCTGAGTCCAGAATCATAACTTTAATCTTTTCTACTTCTTCATCCGATAATTCATAATCAACCACTGGAACAGGATCCTGCCAGACAAAATCATCTTCCGGAACTTCCGGACCTCTATACCTTGTTTTAGGGCCCATGTCACGGTGTAATAATTTGAACCATGCACGCGCAAATGCATCAGCAAATTCTTCTGGATTCTGATGGAATCGGCGTGAGACTTTTTCGTATTCCGGATCGTGGCGCAATGCAATATCGGTAGTAAGCATCATGGTTGGAACTTTTACAGATGAATCTTCTGCATCTGGCGCAAGGTCTTTCTCAGCCGGATCCACAGCCAGCCATTGATAGGCACCTGCCGGACTCTTCGTCAGCCACCATTCGTATCCGAACAATAAATCAAAGTATCCATTATCCCACTGTGTTGGATTTGCCGTCCATGCTCCTTCCAGACCGCTCGTAATCGTATCGCGTCCCTTGCCCCTGCCGTATGCATTTTTCCAGCCTAAGCCCATTTCTTCGATAGGAGCAGCTTCAGGCTCTGGACCAACTTTAGCTGCATTCCCTGCACCATGGGCTTTTCCAAAAGTATGGCCGCCAGCGATGAGGGCTACTGTTTCTTCATCATTCATGCCCATCCGCGCAAAGGTTTCGCGAATGTCCCGAGCGGCAGCAAGTGGATCCGGTTTGCCATTCGGCCCTTCAGGATTCACATAAATTAGACCCATTTGCACGGCAGCAAGCGGATTCTCGAGCTCGCGGTCGCCAGTATACCGTTTGTCGCCAAGCCATTCAGATTCAACACCCCAGTAAGTGTCTTCTTCCGGATGCCAAATATCTGGACGACCTGCACCAAAGCCAATCGTCTTGCCGCCCATAGACTCAATGGCAACATTACCTGCCAGCAACATTAAGTCAGCCCAGGAAATCTTGTTTCCATACTTTTGCTTGACCGGCCACAGCAGTCTGCGGGCTTTATCAAGATTGCCATTATCCGGCCAGCTGTTCAGCGGTGCGAAACGCTGTGAACCAGTTCCGCCTCCGCCACGGCCATCACCTATACGGTACGTGCCCGCGGAGTGCCAAGCCATTCTGATAAATAATGGCCCATAATGTCCGTAGTCAGCCGGCCACCAGTCCTGACTGGTCGTCATAAGATCGTGGAGGTCCTCCTTCAGAGCATCATAATCCAGCTTTTTAAATTCTTCATTATAATTAAAATCTTCTCCCATAGGATTGGATTTTCTATCATGCTGATGGAGAATATTCAATTGTAACTGGTTTGGCCACCAGTCCCGATTCGTCGTCCCGCTGGTTTTATGACTAGTAGCACCCCCGTGCGTAAACGGGCATTTTCCAACATTCGCAGTATCCTTGTCCATTTTCTTTCCCCTTTCGTCAAACTAAAAATGAATGAAACTTACATCATTAATAACTATGAAAGAGACAAGGGATTTAGTATCTATAATTGGAATCTTTGATGATTTTAAAGTTAATGGGGAGCTATTGGGGAGTCATAAAGGTAGGATTAGATGCTGGTGTTACGATAAAAAATCCCTCAAACTCACAGTCTGAGGGATTTCAAGGTACCATTTAAATTGATTAATAGATTCCGACCGCATCGAATCCAGCGTTAACGGCCGCTTCTTCCTCGCTGCCTTCACCGTAAAGATCGATTGCTGACTGGACGATTGCCTGTCTTGCATCGCTAAAATCGGAATTCGAAGTTAAGTAAACTGTTAATGCGCGATAATAGATTTTTCCTAATTTTTCTCTTCCAAGGTCTTGAGCAATCAGGAATGCGGCATGGTTTGTAATCGATGAATTAACATGGACTCCGCCGCCGTCTACCGAAGTTGGCATATGATAGAACTCGTCCATGTGATCTGGATAGACTCCGCCATTTGTACTGTACGCCCTTCTTTGCTCGTTGCTGACAACAACACCATTTGGATTGCTTAAGCTGCGCAATACGGTTGAACCGTTAGCCTTAGCCTCCGGTGCCATAATATCCTCGCCCATTTCCCAATCGCTGTCGTCAACCAGCGCACCAAATACATCGGCAAATGATTCGTTTAGTGCCCCTGATTGATTACGATAGACCAAGTTCGCCGAATGAGAAATCACACCATGTGTCATCTCGTGAGCTGCAACATCAAGTCCAGCTGACAGGGAAATCATGAATTTTCCGTCACCATCACCATAAGTCATCCAGCGCCCATTCCAGGAAGCATTGTTGTAATTGTTTCCATAGTGAACTCTAGAAATGATTGCCATCCCATTCCCATCAAGAGAATTTCGGCCATGTTCATTCAGGAAATAATTATAAACTTTTTCGGAATTATAGTGTGCATCTACAGCGGCGCGATCGTAATCGCTGATAAACGCTGCCGAGTTCCCCATATATACCGTATCGTTGCTGAAGCTATTATCATTTTTAGCATCATAGGTTACAATGCCCCCAAGGTTCTCATGAGAGTAATCTGCCAGCGCAAATTTTGTTCCAGCATTCGGCTCTTTTACCTGGGTAATATGCAACTCCCTGTGGTCGCCATGCACACCTTTCCCAGCACCTTTTTGCGTTTGCTCATCAGCATGCATTAAGCCATTGTACTGATCGATTACCTCTCCCGTTTTTGCATCTACAAAAACGAACCAGTTGCCAGGCTTATCTCCCATGAAGTTGACATTCACTTTATAAGCAGTGTAGTTTTTTCCACCAAAAGGCAGGACAACAAGCTCCGAAGTAGGTTCGTAGGTCAACTCTTCTGGTGCATTGACAGAAGCCAATGCCATGCTCAAAGCTTCATCGCTGCTTAATGACGCATTTGTGTCGACTGAATCCACGGTAATTGTCTGATTGGTTCTTCCGTTGACAGACACGACTTCATTATCCTTATTAAAATGAACTACAACTTCTGCGCCTTCAACATTTACACCATTTACAGTTTGATTAAAGCGAACGTGAGTCATACCCAGTTGATCTTTTTCAGTGCTCTTTACCTTGAGGCTTTGATCAGGATGAGGAATTCCAGTTTTGTCTTGGTTTTTCTTCAGATAATTTAACGCATTAGAAGCTGTGCTGGAAGAGAACTTCTCAGAGAATCGCTCCTTGACGAACAAAGGAACACTTGCTTTCTCATTCCACTCCTTGAAAGCTTGTCCACTACCAGCCAGACTTGAATCAGCTGGCTGCGCGAGCACACTGCTAACCGGGATAGAACCTACCAACATTGCCGACGACAAAACTACGGGTAAAATAAACTTCTTCTTCAAAAAAATCATTCCTCCCATCAATTTCCATTGGATGGGTTAATTATATATTTCCAGAAACGAAATATCATGAATAATTAGAATTATTTGAATAAATTAAAAAACTGGCTAAAATATCCTAATCTTTAAAGCATGGGACGTACCCTGTGCTCCTATTTCCTTATATGACACAGGCATTTTGGATTACAAATATATAGCTAGAAGGAGTTAGAACTTCCGTTCACAAAAAAATAGAGGCCCCGAAAATAGGCCTCTATCTCTTATCTTCAAAAGTATATTCTACTGTTCACCCCTGACATCAGAATTCTCTGAAGCAAATTGATCAAGCAATTCACGCACTTCGTCTGTTGACTTTGTGTTCATTAATTGATTTCTTAATCCACTCGCCCCGGGGAATCCTTTGACATAGATTTTGAAAAAGCGATGAAGAGCCGTGAACGGTCGCAGCTCTAAATGTGAATATTGATCATGGAGATCCATATGCAATCTTAAGAGATCGAGCAATTCGTCACTGCTATGTTCCTTCTTCTCCTTTTCAAAGGCAAATGGATTATGGAAAATGCCTCGCCCAATCATAACTCCATCAACACCATATTGCTCAACCAACTCTAAGCCAGTCTGACGGTCAGGGATATCCCCATTGATCGTCAGAAGGGTATCCGGCGCCACCTCGTCACGAAGTTTCTTTATCTCAGGAATCAGCTCCCAATGTGCAGGAACTTTGCTCATTTCATCCCTTGTACGCAGATGAATCGAAAGATTAGCAATGTCTTGCTCCAATATGTGCTTCAGCCAGCTCTTCCATTCGTCTACATCTGAGAAACCAAGCCTTGTCTTAACACTAACGGGCAATCCTCCCGCTTTTGCCGCCTGGATTAATTCTGCTGCTGCATCCGGACGACGGATCAGGCCGCTTCCCTTCCCGTTCTGTACCACATTGGGCACTGGACAGCCCATATTGATATCCAGACCTTTAAAACCCATTTCCGCCATACCAATGCTCATTTTCCTAAAGTTTTCAGGCTTGTCCCCCCAGATATGGGCGACAATTGGCTGTTCATCCTCTGTAAAAGTCAAACGCCCGCGCACACTCTTGATCCCATCCGGGTGACAATAGCTCTCCGAGTTCGTAAACTCCGTAAAAAACACATCCGGTCTCGCCGCTTCGCTCACCACATGGCGAAAAACAACATCCGTCACTTCTTCCATTGGTGCCAATATAAAAAATGGTCGTGGTAAATCACGCCAGAAATTTTCTTTCATAATTAGTTCAAATCCTCTCATCATGGGATAACAGAACTTCCCTGATCCCAAAATTAAAAAGCAGAATGCTCTGCTCCATTTACACTTATACCATGATAAAGCACTTTTTATCAATCTAGTGGGAATGGTAATTTTAACTTTCCTATCATAGCATTCCACTGGGTGAGTTAAAATAATATTTTGCTGCCAAAACTGATTAAGAAAAACGGCAGATGAACCACATGGACTTTACAGCAAAAAGACCCCGAACGGAATCGGGGTCGAACTCTTATATTTTTTCACGAAATATACGCGTAGCTATTTATTCTCACCTGAATATAATCGAGAGTTTCTTTGATCTCTTATTCATTCAGTTCCATCGTTTCATTAATATCTGTCGATTCTGAGCTTTGCCCTGTCATTCGTTTATACATAAAGGCGATTCTCTTTATAAAATTACCGGTTTCCCAATATTCGGCTGCTTCGGCTTTTACCTTTATCAAGACAACGCTGGGATCATCATATGAAGTTTGCATGATCTGTTCATATGCTTTGCTCCACAATTCCTTTTTCTTGTCTAAATCCTCAACAATCTCGGCTCTTCCCCGGACTGAAACATAGGACTTACCTGCATAAGCTACATTCACGTCTTGATCATGTAAAATTTCTTCATATTTATTCGTTTCTTTTTTAGTGAAAAACCATAAGTCGCCATCAAACTCTACTTCTTGTGTTTTCATAGGACGAGAAACAAGCCCTTCTTCCGTTACCGTAGTCAGCATGGCCGTGTCCACATCTTTGATTAACTCTCTCAAAGTTTCCACTTCTTCTTGTTTTATCATGCTAGACATCTCCTATACCTCCTCAAATATGTTCAGAGGTATATTACCCTTTATATGAAAATTTATACAAGTGAAGCAGATTCATATGAAATCGTTTTCTCATCCCTAAAAATATAAGACCGTTTACAAAAGATAGAACCTAAAGAAAATTCCCTTTAGAGGATACAATGAAGAGTGAAAGGTTTAAAGGAGAGAGCAAACAGTTTGAAGAAGTAAATTGCGTATAGCGACTTTTATTTAATGGAAGCATAGGAAACGTCCCCAGGCTGCCTCCTTATAACCTTAGCACTCTATATGATTAGAACAATTAAAATATTTGATTTAGAAAGGGATATAGAATGATGAATATACCAAACTTGTACTTTGGAAATGCATCTTTACACACTGAAATGAAACCGATTTCATTAGAAACGGTAACGATCAGTGAGGAAACTTATTTCAAGATTGAAAACTACAATCAAATGAATCCATTCTTTATGACAATAGTAAGTGATGTCGACCTTTGGATGTTTATATCAAGTACTGGCGGACTGACTTGCGGTCGTAAAAATGCAGAGACAGCATTATTTCCATATTATACAGATGATAAAATCCATGACAGTATTGAGACAACCGGTTCACATACCATACTAATCGTGAATAAAAATGAAAAGAATTTTCTGTGGAAACCTTTCTCAACCCATAATAGCGATGTATACCAGATTACAAGAAACCTCTATAAAAACACCATAGGCAATAAGATTATATTTGAAGAGATTAACCATGACCTGGAGGTTCGTTACACCTACACATGGAAGAGCAGTGATTTATTTGGATTTATTAAAGAATCCAGAATGGTTAACCTGGCGGAAGAGGATGCTGAGATTAGAGTCCTGGACGGTATTCGCAACATCCTGCCTTACGGGGTCAATACGCTTTTGCAAACAACAAAGAGCACGCTTGTTGATGGATATAAACGATGTGAATTAGTGGAAGAAGCAGGACTTGGCATCTACACGCTTAGTTCGATTTTAACCGATAAAGCGGAGCCAAGTGAATCATTGAAAGCAACGACGGTTTGGTCAAAGGGACTTGAGAATCCCAGCTACCTTTTATCAGAACAGCAGATTAAAGCTTTCTCTCAAAACGAAGAAATCCAAACGGAAGTGGATATTAAGGGCAGAAGAGGTTCCTACTATGTTGTCGATTCAATCCGCCTTCAGGGTCGTGAATCGAAAAACTGGTATATCGTCGCTGAACTCAATCAAAGCGCTTCAAAAGTTGAGAAACTTATTCAAGAGGTTGTGGAAAATCCATCGATTCTTGAAGTGATGGAAGCTGATGTTTTAAAGGGTGATAATAATCTTAAAAAACTTGTATTTGATGCAGACGGATTCCAATGTACTGCTAATGAGAAGGCCGGTTATCGACACTTTTCAAATACCCTTTACAATATCATGCGAGGCGGGATCTATGCAGACGGCTATGTGATTGACCGAGAGAATTTCAAAGCATTTGTAGGGGTTTGGAATAAAGAAGTATATACGAAACAACTGGATTTTATAAGCCAATTGCCCGAAACAATTAACTATAATGAACTGATTGCTTTGGCAGCAGAGCGTGGTTGCAAGGATTTTGAGCGATTAGTATTTGAATACTTACCACTCACCTACAGTAGGCGACATGGGGACCCAAGTCGTCCGTGGAATAAATTTAGTATTGAAATTGCCAAAGAAGATGGAGGCAAAGAGCTGAAGTTTGAAGGAAATTGGCGTGATATCTTTCAAAATTGGGAAGCCTTATCCATTTCCTACCCTGCATATACCGAGAGTATCATTGCCAAATTCGTAAATGCATCAACACCAGACGGTTATAACCCTTATCGGATTACGAAAGACGGAATTGACTGGGAGAAACTTGACCCTGAAGATCCGTGGTCGAATATTGGATACTGGGGTGACCATCAAATTATTTACCTTTTGAAGCTAATGGAATTATCAAAGGCTTATAATCCTGAAAAATTACAGGCTCTTCTTCATAAAGACATTTTTGTCTATGCGAATGTGCCCTATCGGATTAAAGGATTTGATGCATTGGTCGACGATCCAAGAAACAGTATTGTATATGATGAAGAGAATGAACAACGTATTGCGAACAAAACGGCAAGTCTTGGATTAGATGGTAAGTTAGTTTACAACAAGGACGGAATCTACAAAGTTAATTTAATGGAAAAACTTTTGGTTACTCTTCTTGCTAAATTCTCTAACTATGTGCCTGAGGGCGGCATTTGGATGAATACTCAACGTCCTGAGTGGAACGATGCGAACAACGCTCTTGTTGGGAATGGATTGTCAATGGTAACCCTGTATTATTTGCATCGTTTCCAAAACTTTATGAGTCAACTAGTTAAGGAAATGAAAGAGGACTCCATTGAAGTTTCAGTTGAAGTGCTTCAGATGTTTCAGGAGACAATGGCGGTACTAAAGGATAGTAATCAATCTCTTGGCAATAAAATGTCCGATGACACTCGTTTTTCTATAGTAAAAGCGTTAGGCAAGATTGGAGAAACCTATAGAGAATCCATCTATGAAAAGGGTTTTTCAGGAGATAAAGGTGCACTTTCAATAGAATACCTTAAAGAATTCATTGAGGTTTCAATGCTCCACTTACAAGATTCAATTAAAAAGAATAAACGAGATGACGGCCTATACCACTCTTACAATCTCATCCGATTTGATCACGAAAACTGCAGCATATCCAATCTTTATGAGATGTTAGAAGGCCAGGTTGCCGTACTAAGTTCAAAAGCTTTAGATGAAAAAGAAACGATTGAAGTCTTAGCGGCACTTCGAGATAGTTCCATTTATCGCGAAGACCAAAACAGCTACATGCTCTATCCGAATCGTGAGTTGCCAAAGTTCTTAGAGAAAAATGTGATTCCTGATGAACAAGTTATGTCATCAACTGTTTTAACAGCAGAACTGAATCAGAATTCCACACGATTTATTGAAAAAGATGTGAATGGAAAGTACCATTTTAACGGTCAATTCAGAAACGGTGAAGAGATTCAAGAAGCCCTTAAAGCCACAAAAGAGTATAAGGATGAGGATATTAAAATCGTTGCAGAAATCTTCACGAACCTTTTTGACCATCATGCTTTTACAGGACGCTCCGGCACCTTTTATAAGTATGAAGGTTTAGGAAGCATCTACTGGCACATGGTATCAAAGCTAGTTTTGGCGACACAAGAAAACTTTGAATATATCTCTGACCAACAGGGGCTGACTGAGGAAGCCAGGGCGCTTATGAATTACTATGAAGATCTTAAGGCAGGAATAGGATTAGAAAAATCACCGGAACAATACGGCGCATTTCCAACAGACGCCTATTCCCATACTCCCGGCTTTGCAGGAGTCCAACAACCAGGTATGACCGGACAGGTTAAAGAAGACTTTATCTCCAGACTAGGTGAGTTAGGAGTGAAGGCAGAAGCCGGACTCATTCATTTTAAACCAGAGTTATTAGCAAAGGCTGAGTTTTTAACAGAGACGAAAACCTGGTCCCTGCCTAGGAATAGAAATGCTGCGGATTCAGACACAATCCAGTTAGATGAGAACTCCTTAGGGTTTACATTCTGTGCAGTTCCGGTCATCTATTATCTGGCAGGCAAAAAGAAAATCATCGTTTGTTATAAAGATGGAACAGAATGTATTTTTGAAGATACAGATACCTTAGATCCCGAAACAAGTCAAACCATTTTCAGTCGTGATGGCAAGATTGATAGAATCAAAGTGTATATTGACGGCAGTAAATTGAATTAAACTTAAAGAAAGTGCCTGGCACTCCCCGGATCTTTCGGGTGAGTTACAGGCACTTTTTTATGTTTGTTCTTTTGTTTATTTTTGTACCAGTTGCGCCACGCACTCGACATTTGTGGATTGTATGTGGGAACACGTGAGGCTCTGATGAGGTTTACTGGCTTTAGGCTGTTGGATATTATCTGCAACTATTGACGAATATCAATCCACCAACGATTTTTAGCATTCATATTTTCAGTATTACCAAATCCACTGTAATGGAAGGCATCAAGGAAGATTGAATCCAATTTATCCTCATCAACAAAATAACCTAAATTAATCTTTTTCGATTCACCTGGTTGGATAATGCCAATATTGTAAAAGCCTTTTCCGCTTCCGTGAGGTTCTAAATAATCAACTTCGCCGGTCATAATGCTTTCTTCGTAAATCCCCGCTTTTCCATCATATTTCCATGCATTTTTTTCAGATTGAAGTACTTGTAAAGACGGGTGCATATAGATTTCTTCGGTTGCCTGTTTACTAGTATTTTTCACTGTTGTTGTCATGTAGACAAATTTAAGATTGACCAATTCCGACTCTATTAATTCGTCAATTGAATCTTTGCCATTTCCAACTTTATATACATCCCGCTTGTAGGGCAATAATTTCTTTGCTGGATTTATGGCCTTATTCTCTCTCAGAACTTCCAGTCCTACTTCATTAAAGTTCTCTTGTTTTAAATCCTTAATTGAATCAAAGACTTCAACTTTTTCTATAACAAATTCTAGTTTACCTTCATTTCCAGTAACTCCTTTCTCCATGGTTACTGGAACCGTTTGACCCACCTTAAATAGTTGTTTGCTGTCTTTTTTCAAAGGAATAACGCGAGATTCTGTAGGTTCCTCCGCTTTACTAAACAGGGCTTCATCATAATCCGCTGTGTATGATGCCATCTCCTCCGTTGTTGGTTCAAGTGAAATGCCCTCTATGACTTTCAACATTTGTTCATCACTTACATCAGTACCAACATAACTTTGTAACATCATTCCCTCTTCTTTGAATAAGAGAAAGACCTGTCTATCAAACATTACATTTTTGTTTCCAGTATCTTTATTAACAATCACTACTTTCCTACCATTGATCTCCTTTTCTACGTAGTCACTTGCATACAAAGTTTGAAAATCAGAATTTTTCCCTAATCTCCATAGAATGAATGAAAACCCACCATTTGCATAATTATCTTTAAAGGAATATTTCATTGCCTCAAACTCTTCCATATTTTCTGGTAAATAGCCGACTTTCATCTTATACCAACTGTCTTTCTTATTGAAAATCTTATTTGCCACTGAAATATTCACTTCATAATTTTGTTTTTGGACAATCATATCATAGACTTTGACTGCCCCAAATGCGGTTGTTGGAATGCCAATCAATAAGCAGGCAGCGGTGATTAAAATACGATTCCTTTTACGCCTGGCTTGAGGTTTTTTACCTTTCATCTTGATTTCCTGCATAAATAATTTTTTCTTGTAGTTATATGTATCTGAAAATTCATGCACCTCTTCCAGTTTATCAAAATCGTCTAAAGCGATTTTTTCAGCAAAGTCATCCATTTTTTTTGAGTTCTTTGAATTCGTCATTTTGTCTACCTCCTAAAACAGTCAGTATACTTTTTCGAGCCCGTTCAAATTGCTTGCGAACATTGGCTTCAGTAACACCTACTAGCTCTGAAATTTCCTGATAACTCAAGTCATAGTAGACTTTGTATTTAAAAACAAGTTTGTAAGACTCCTTTAATGTTGTTAACAATGTATCGATTTGGGCTTCAGACATTAGACACTGTTCCCAGTCTTTAATATTTTCATCTGTTACCTCTGTCGCCTCTTTTTGATATTCATCCAAGAATATTCCATGCCGTTTATTTTTTCTGTAGCTATCAATCGCTTTGTTTTTTGCGATTCTCAAAATGTAGCGTTTAAGGTCGAGAGTGTTCAAGGTGTGAACTTTATCTATATGCTGGTAAAGAGTAATAAACGTTTCTTGAACTGCATCTTCAGCCTGCTGAATATTATTCAAAACCGAATAGGCCACATAATAAATTTTCTGTTCATACAGCTCGTATAACTCCTCCATCTTTTCAAAATCCTTGTTTGGATCTTTCATGTTATTCCTCCCTCCTTTCACTCTTTATAACGAATGCCTGCAAGCTTTTGTGACACTCTAAAATAAGAAAAGCAAAGAGACACGGGTTATTCCGTTTCAATCTAGAGTCGAAATATCATTTCAAATAGTAAAATTTCTTGCTGCTAAAAGAGCCTTATCCACCAAAGGATAAGGCTCCAATTTATGCAAGTACAATCTTCGGACCGCTTCGGCCTTTCAATGGCTTTTTTAGGGAGATGGTCTTTGTGGGCGGAAATACAAGGGATAGATCACTTTAGGCCCCCTTGGATGTAGGGTTGGCTTTTACTTTAAGTTATAGGTAGTTCCCTGTTATTTTCTCTTATATTCGCTTCATAATGCTCTTCATTAAGTCTCACTATATCAAGTTCTTTTATGTTCTCATTCAATTTCAATGCTAAACTTTCGATTCCAAAGAATTCTGTGAAAGTATGACTTCCAATGATAAGATTGACCCCTTTAAACTGAGCATATTGAATCGTATACAAATTACATTCACCTGTAATGTATACATCACACTTATTTTCAACTGCTTCCTTAAGGCAAGCTGTTGGCGCACCATTGCCACAGACTAAGCCCACTCGCTTTACCTTATTGTCATTAAACTGCCAGTATTTAACTGGTTCTTCAAGTAGATTTTCCAAACGTTTTACTAATTCATTTAATTCAATTTCATCTTCATATTCTGCGATTCTGCCAAAATATAACCCTTCCCATTCGTGGGTCCTTTTTACAATTTCTAAATTCAATTTTTGTAATAAACTATCATTTGTTCCAAAGTTACAGTCATCAAGCGGCAAGTGATTATAGTAGTGACTTATACCGTATTCCGCTAGTTTTTCTATGCATGCCTCTTTTAAGCCATATATTTCATCCCATGCATCGTGGTGAGTCACCATCATATCAACTCCATGAACTCTTGCTTCCTCTATAGTTTCAAGCGTTAGGTTCACACAGTATCCTAACTTTTTAACTTTTTTATCTGCATGGTATGTAACTCCAGATTCCTTTGAATAGATTTCCTTATTTGTTATATTAAAAAGTTCATTAATTCTTTTAACAATATGTGAAACATCCATCTACTTACCCCCTCAGTTTCAACTTGTTTTGCCTTTAATCTCTTTATTGCCTTGGTTGTAATCTAAAGGTTAAATTAATTGAGGGAACTCCAATGATTACTAAAGAAATAACAACTAACCGAACTTAACGTATTTTCAATACTTACGGCCAACTACTGCTGAACTCAACAGCAATAGTCATAAGGATGCAGCGGATGAGTAGCCGGGTAGATCCATTTTGCATTATACGTAGGATCCTTCCAGTGCCATGCACCTAACGCAGCTGCACATGCATCGATGGAATGGCTTTCTGCTTCAATTTCAATGGGTATTTGTTTAAGTCCCTGCTCCGTAAGCCAATTTCGAATATAAATTCTAGCGGATTGTTCTTGTTTGTAAGCCAACACATATTCAATATTTTGTTTTGATAGTCTCGATCCAATTATGGCCCCTGGATGGACTTCCACTAACGAAATGGGATACGCAGCGTTTAAATTCTCTATTTCTCTACTAAGTTTTATTCCCCTTAAAGTTAAATACACCATTCTATTTAAGGTTGGCGGCATGATTGACCCGGATCTCATCCCTAATTTCACAATGAATTTTCTTAGTTCCCGGTCACTTTTTCTATCTCCTCCACCGTCTTCATAGGATAAGGGTGCATCAATTCCGATAACTACCTCATCCAATTGACTTTGCTCAAAAACCTCTTTCAATATGTCCTGATCGCTTAAGTTATTTGCCCACTTAACCAATTCCAGGTGGTTTTCCTCTTGTTTGAAAATAGTGAGAACTGTATCCTTATGATTTTTTGGACCTGATAGGTCAATTCCGATTACTCTCATATAAAAAACCTCACTTAGGTAATTACAGACTGTAATCATTCTTAGAAAAAACGATTCACGATATTGCTTAATGAACAAAAGGGCTTCCAAAGGCTCATACCAATATAACACACCAAAAGATGGAAATAAAACAAACTACTAAAGGAGCCTTATCCAACATGGATAAGACTCTCTAATTTTGCAAATACATTCTTCTCAACAGCATCACAATGTGTTTCTGCAAACTTTCATTTATTGCTGGCAATTAGGACAAAAGTAAGTTTTCCGCGAAGAGATTTCACTTTTTATAATGGACGCATTGCAGCGAGAACATTCTTTACCTTCTCTGTCATAAACATAAAATTGGTAGCCGCCTGTTTTGCCATCTCCTTTATATAGCGGGTTTTCCATATAACCACCTTGTTCGATTCCTCTTTTAAGGATGAACTGTATCGAATGATATAGCCGTGATAATTGTTGATCTTCAAGATCATTGATTTTTTTATCAGGGCGAATCTCTGCATGCCAAAGAATCTCATCAGAATACCCATTCCCTATCCCAGCTAACACTTCTTGATTGATTAATGTTGTTTTAATTGTTCCTCTTCTTTTATCCATTAGTTGATGGAAGGCACTCAATGTAAAATCAGGATCAAGCACTTCAGGTCCGAGTTTCTTAAACTCTTCCTGGACCTCTTCAGATGATAAAAGATGCAGGTAGCCCAATCGCAGTCCAATGAAAAATAAATGTTTTTCCCCTAATGAAAGCTTAACTTGAATTGTCCTGTTTGGTCGATCTTCCTCTTTGCCAAAAAACATCCATCCGCCAAGCATCAGGTGCAATAATAAACATTTTCCATCCTGTAATTGAAATATTAAATATTTAGCTCTTCTAGTAATCGTTTTTATAGCTTGATTTGAAATTTGCATAGTAAACCCGTCAACCGGTACGTTAATGGACTTTTCCCGCCCAATCTCAACACCCGAAATTTTTTGCCCACCTATCAATGACCCCAGTAATGTTTTATATGTTTCCATCTCTGGCAATTCAGGCATAATTTTGTCCCCCATTTCACCATTTGTTTTTACAGTATTTCCTAATGGGGAGTTATTATAAATGGCTGGCTTTTAGTATGAGACATGGGGACGTTCTTGCCTCTCATTCGGTAAGAGATAGTCAAACAATCACCACTAAAAGAGCCTTATCCAACAATGGATAAGGCTCTCTATTTGTGCTAATACAATCTTTGTAACAGCTTCACAGTGTCCAGAATGAACACATGAGATGCTGGTGGACAATAAAGTAAAATCCCTCTAAATTAGCGATATTGAAAAATTTCTTTTTAGTATCCTTTTAATTCAAAGGCTTTACGCGCATCTTGTAAAACGATTTCTAGTCGTTCGCGATGTTTATCCAACAATTCCTTAGAATATAAATCATTTAAATCTTTCCCTCTTACATCAAGTGTTGGAGTGATTTCAATTTGATATGATTCTCCCTTTTCCTGCACAATAACTCCATACTCTTCTTTGTTGAAGGGCTTCGGCCAAATGATGAAAGTGTATGCGATTTTTTCTTCAGGAAACTTTTGGGTGTAAAATAAGTTTCCTGTCAAACGGAGATAACCTGGAGTATCGTATCCATAAATTAAATTTTTCTCGCTGTCTTGAACAAGGCGTACATTGAATTTCTTATTTAAAGGCACTAAATCTTCGTAACGGTTATATTGGGCTTTTACTGTAGAAAACCAGATAATATTTGTTATACCAAATACCCCGATGATTACCAAACCAGCAATTACTAACTTTCTTTTCAAGGCAACTTCACCACCCTGTTTCCAAATCGTTTTAATTCTTCATCATGGGTAACGAGTACAATTGTTTTGCCCGCTGCATTCATTTTTTTTAAGATTTCGATTACATGCAGCGCATTTTTACGATCTAATGATCCTGTCGGTTCATCTGCTAAAACAATGTCACATCGCTTCATCATGAGACGAGCGAGCGCAACCCGTTGTTGCTCTCCACCTGATAACGAATACACTTTTTGATTTAATTTACCCGTCAAACCTACTTCAGCAAGAGCTTCTTCCATACTGATCAATGAACGACTTTCTTTTTTAATCAACTTTAAATTTTGACGTACCGTTTTTTGATCAACGAGAGCAAAGTTTTGAAAGAGAAACCCTATTTTTTTTTGGAAATAGGAAATTTGATTCTTTTTTTTAGAAATATCGATTCCATCGACTAAGATCTCACCAGAATCAAATGTTTCAATGGCGCCAATCATGTTCAATAAAGTCGTTTTGCCACAGCCACTTTCTCCAGAAAAAACAACAAACTCGCCATCTTGGAGGGTTAAGTTAAAATCGTCGAATACAACTTTATTTTGAAAGGTTTTTCGCAGATTCATAATCTGGATCATAAGTTACCTCCCTTGAGGATTTTCGGGATGTTTTCGTTGTCTGCTTTTTTTAACATATAAATAACGAAGATCATCTCTAACACCAGAATAGCTACGCTTCCCCATAATAAATATGGCCACTGAGAAACTTCAAAGATTAATCCGCCAGCAAGGGAGATGAGAATCGCCAGCAACGTTATAGATAAAGTAATGATGATGAGCTTTCTGTATCTGTTCAATAAGGTATAGCCAAGCGTTTTCTTGATGGCAATCTCTAATGAATTGACTTGATACTCCAGGCGGATGATTGAAGAAATAATTAACATTTCAAGAACGATTATAAGAAATGTAAATATAGCATTTATGTATAAAAGGTGTTTAGACACCTCCCACTGGGCCAAATAATGGTCCCATACGTTCGTCTTTACGGTCAATTGGTCCTTTAAATTATTATTCTTAATAAACTGGTTGAAGTCCTCATCACTAATGTTGTACATAATTCGGTTATATGGAAAAGCAATCAGATCCTCTGCCAGTTTCAAGTCTTCATCCGATATCTGTTTATTATTAAAAATAATAGGTGGGTTCTTTAAATAGCTGCTTGAATCGTCAAATGTATGAATGGCAGGCATTGCTATATTTTCTTTATAAAAAATAACTTCAGAGGAATAGTCTCCTGCTTCCGAGAAAAAGTTCGAGCCGATCATGCCATCTTGAACATATGAACTTTCTTTCAATCTTTCAGGAATAAAATAATACTCATCCTTTGACAGATTCATCGTTTTAATTGAAGGTAATAATTCTTTTAAATAAGCCTCCATGTTTTTATTCATATATATTTCATTTACAGAATCAAAGTTATTTCTTGTGATTTGCAATGCAGTACCACTCTGATAAAATTGCCGGTAAAATAGGTGATTATAAAATGTATTGCGTTCTTGCTCCAATTTCACTTGTTCTTCTATAGAATCCGTTTCTTCTCCTTCCATTAGTTCATAGTGTATATTAACGTAGGAGAAATCCTGTTTCTGCTTAAAAAAGTCCCTTTGCTGATAAAAGTTATAGGACTGGTGGATAACGAACAAATTACTTGATAGGACCGCGGTAGTCACGATGATTGTAATTACTTTCAAACTGTAATTAAAAATCAATGTACCTTTGGATGTTCTGCTGTTCGAGAAAGTTTCTTTTAAACTGTACTTGAACAGACTTAAATACAATAAACTGTTCACTAATAAAATCAAACCGAAGAGTAATAGAGATAATTGGATTTCATAGTCAGGGTTCGAAAATAATTGAAGCGTGAGATAACTCACTATGAAAATGAAAATCAGCACTGTAGTATCAAGGATTATATTATTCCAAATGATCCTGCTCATTTTTTCACCCATTGTCACTCGAATCAGGTTTTCTTTGCGCTGGTTCAAGATATCATAGAGTGTAAAGAGAATTACTATAGCCGTTACTAATATCCAAACACCAATGACAGGTAAACGGCTAATACCTCCACTGCCTTCTCTCGGATGATTCCCGGCATACTTATCGATTAGTGAAATCTTAAAATCGTGGATATTCCCCTCTTGTCCGATCATAAAATAGGTCGTGGTTAAAGGAGTATCTAAGGAACCTGAAAAAGATTCAAACTTAAATGTTACACTGCCAAGCAGTAAACTGCTATATGTACCATCCCTGATATCAAAGGTTTTTTGTATGTATTCATTTGCTTTCGGCGTACCATAAATCTGGTATTCTAGTGATTTAAAGTCGGTAGGGGTGCGCTTCAATGTAAAAAACTCGATATTATTTTGACTGGCTGCTGTTAAAATATCATTTTTCATCGTTTGATCATTTACCTTGAGAGGTTTATACATAGTAGTATATTTAAACGTGTCAGAGAATGAGTCTAAATAAAAGACTTTACTCTCGCCGATAATTAACAATCCAACCCATATTGCACAAAATACGATAACATACTTAATCGTTTTCACTTGATGACACCCCTAAACTGACTTATCTTTCAAAACTTAGTCTAATTAAAATTGAATAGTATAGCTGATGCTAGTTCCTGAATGCCTTACTTCTGTTTTAGCCCAGTTTCCTGCTGAAGCACTGGAAGAGTACTTACCATTAGCGTTATTAACTATTGCATATGATTTGTATTTCGCATGAGTTGTATGTGTATAATCCTCATTGATCCAATCCGTATTAAATCCATACTTAATTATCCAGTTTGTACCAGAGTTATAAGCTGACCAAGCAGAAGTGAATCCTTTAGAATTTTTATAAGTATAACTTGCTGCATCTGCAGATGTGGCAAGACCAGCACCTGCAAGTAGTGATAATGTCAAAGCAGTATTAATAACTTTTTTAATCATAATTAAACACTCCTATTAATTGGTATATTTTACTAATCCCGGGACTAGATTGATAGTATGATAAATTTAGTGATAAGTAAATCCTTTTAGTTTGGGAAAATCCATGCAAAAAATATACAAAAATAGGTAATTTCTTAACTTTATTACAATATTAATTGTCACCAGTTGGCTAGCTTCCTTGATGTGGTAAAACAGCATAGCCTAAATTACAATTCCTACCAATAGCACCATATTAATGCTATAACTTATAAAACGTATCATTTATTCTTTTGGTTTCTTATTATCTAATTTAAATGTTGGGAAATTTTATTAAGAGATATTTAACTCCACTTATTAAAATTAAAAGATAGGCCTTCAACTACCAAAAATCTGAACCAACGAAGGCCATGCATTCAAATTATTCAATGTGAAGTAAAAGTTTGAAACATGATGACGGTGATGTCTCTCTCATTGGAGATTCGATATACTATCAGCTAGCTTAATTTCCACGCAAAAAAGAGCCTTATCCAACAAAGGATAAGGCTCCCCTATTTATGCTAACTCAATTTTCGCAACAGCTTCACAATGTGTAAATTATATGTGTCAACACAAGATGGGCTAGAATTCTGGTATTATGAACAAAAAGCGCAAGCCGCCTTGTTCAGCCCCGACAAGCGCTGGAGGGCCGACCAGTGAAGTCGTTCTTTGACCTCATTGGGCGGACCGAAATCGAAAAGTATAGGCGACTGCCCAACTCCGACAAGCGTTGGAGGGCCTGACAGTGAAGTCGGGCTTTGACTTCATTGGCAGGACCGAAACGTCTCGAGGAGTTAGGAGCCACAACTAGACAAGCGACTCTAGGGGCTAGGCGCTGGAGCTGGATTAAGAAAACCATATATAGTTATCCACAACGAAATTATTTTATAATTTCGCTAGACAATAAAGAAAATGACCCCGGTACAATACCGGAGTCACTCTTTTCACCGTTAGGCGCTATCTTAAAATGTCCAAATAGCGGGGCACAGTTCACGTCCCTTTGCTTCTTTTGTTTCTGCCTATTATTCCCGCCATATCAAACGTTCTTTCTCTTCTATCTGCTTTTCGAACGTTTCATCCCAGCGTTGGAGCAGGGTATTCCAGACACGCGCATAGAATTTGTCCTGTTCTTTATTGTAGAGTAGAAATTCGAGGCATGGGATGTGTTCAACTTTCTGCTGGTCAACGCTATTTACAGCAGCTACTACTGTTTGGAAGCCGTCTTCCACCTCACCATTTCTGCTCTCTGCGAGAACTTGCAGGATACGGTCCTTCTCTAAAGTGTTCTGATGGTTTCCATATCGGTAAAGCAGCAATTCTCCGTCCGTTTCAGGCAGAGGCTCGGTCATCTCTGGCCAAAACTCATCGTGAATCGGGCTGTATGAAAGCACTGTCGACTCCTCTGGCAACTCCTCTTCCATAATCCCAGTATTCAGCTGCTCATGCCCTCTCGATGTCAGCCTGTAGCATCCTTTTTCCAGTGTAATCAAACCCATGCGCTGCATTTTCTTCAACAAATCTTCAATGAACAGCTCCTCGACCAGCAGCAGTTGAGATAAATTGGCTGCACGCCGGATTTGGGCCTTTTCAAAAGTGAGCAGCATCATTTTCATGAGAATGTCCATTTTAGATCGTTTTACAGAATTAAACGCCACAGTATAAATCATCACCGGGAAATGCCAGATTACCTCTTTCTTGATTTGGACAGCTGGATTTTCAAGTAATCTCGAGTGTAGTTTCTTATTTAAATTATCCATGTAAACCCACCTCTTCCAGGCTTCTCAGTCCATTTTGCTTTTTGGCCGTTTCAAAAACGTGAGTATACATTTTTCTTGCATCCCTATTTTTCGTCCGCTCAGTGAACATCTTCGTGCTGCCAACCATTACAAGCAGCTCTCTTGCTCTCGACAATGCCACATTCAGCCTGCGATAGTCTTTGGCAAAACCAATATCATCCTGCTTATTATCGTGATTACGCACCATACTTAACAGAATCACATCCATCTCCATGCCCTGGAATCTGTCCACTGTCCCGGTGCGGATCGTTAAGTGGGGCAAATGCAACTCCTGTTGAAGCATGCGGTCGATCCTTTTTACTTGTTCTCCGTAAAAACTGATGACACCAATGCTTTTTCTCTCATTGGTTCCCATTCTTCCAGCTCGCTTTGCCTCAGCACTTGCATCATCCAATTCCTTCAGCAATTCGCCAATCCTTTTCAATTCAGCCGGGTTGTACAGGCTTTTTCCGCCTTTCATTTTTTCCTCGAAAAATAAAGGCTCGTTCGGCATATCGAGCCAAAGAAGATGATTGTTCCGCTGGATGAGCTGTGATGACAGCTTGTGGTCCCGATCTAGATCGGAGTCGATTAAGCCACATTGGAGCACTTCGTTTTCTTGCAGATAAAATGGCGTTATCGTTTCCATAATGTTTTCATGCATCCGATATTGAATGGCGAGCATCGTTTTATTGGTTTTCGGCAAGTTTTTAAACAATCGCTCAAACAGCGACTCATTTAATAGCTTTTTAAGTTCCGCTTTTCCTTCAAAGTCTTCACTTTCTTCCGCCATTTCCTGCAGCGTTTCCTCAAGCGTATCGTTTCCCAGAAGAGGCGGCAGCTGATGATGATCGCCGACCAGAATGATTTTTTTCCCTTTCAGCATCGGTAAAAGGAGCTCTGGCGGGGTTGCTTTTGATACTTCGTCAATAATGACAACGTCAAAAACCGGGTAGCTTTCAATGAAATCTTTGCGGGCGGAGGCCACACATGTTGTTCCAATTACATTTGCATGCTTCACATAAAGCTTCCGGATTTCGTTCAGGTCATGGTCATTTGCTTCTTCAAGCAAGGACTGCCACATTCCCTGGACTGACTGGAACAGCGGCAGTCCTTGCTTTTCCTGTTTCAACGACTCCCGGGTAAAAGAAACGCTCGCCAGCTTCTTTAATACCTCTTCGTGTCCCTTTTCGGGTTCTAAAGAAATAATAGCAAGCAGTGGCGTTTGTTCAGCTTCCTTTTCTTCCATTATGGAGGAGAGATTTGCAAGACTGACACTGATTTCAGTTTGTTTCTGCTTTGCTTGCTGCAGTTGAAGAGATTCCTGTTCCCATTTCTGGTGATTCATTTTAACCCGGTGCTTGGCTTGCTCATATTGCTCTTTCTTGGTTTGCAGTTCAACCGCTTTGCCTTCTTTTTCATGAAGCAATTCCTTTGCATTTGGAATAATCTCTGCTGAGACGCTCTTTTGTGCGTGCTTATTTTCCAGGAAAGTAAGCTTGGTGTTCTGTTCGGCCATCTCTCGCTGATACTTTTGTTGCATCATCTTGTTTTCATCGAGAATAGGCTGAAGCTGGCCGATCAGTTCCTGTTTCAAACGCTGGAGTGCTTCTTGGGCCATTTTTTTATCAATATCATTCAGTTTTAGCTGGGCCGCTTTTTGCCAAACGAAATGTCTCCGGCCATATAGTCCCTTAAGAAATGTTTCAATCCTGTTATGATGAATGGTTGATTTTTCTTTTAACTCGCTTCTTAATTGCTCTAAAAATTGGTCAATTTCGATCGCAGACGTAGTAACGGGAGGCGTGTTTTTCAATTGTTCCTGAAGCTTGGAGTACCTCCCCTTCTCCCCCAAAAGCTGCTCAAGATAGGAAATCGCAGGATTTAACTTCTCATTATATTCCTTTAACTTATCCAGCTGGGCGATTCTTTCGCGAAGAGGTTCGAGCTTTGCGATTAATGACTGCACTTGTGGAGAACGGGTCAGATTTTGTTCCAGAATGATCCACTTTAAACTGTTGAATTTTTTGGAGGCAGTTATTCTTTCTGTCAGGGCATCCGTTTCTTTACTGGACTCTTTCCATTTCTCCCATTCAGCAGAAGCCTTGTCTATCGTTTCTTTTAGTTCAATCATTTCGTCTTCTAGCACCTGAAGGGCTAAACTGTCTTGCAGCCGTACAATCTCTTCTTGGTTGGCATCCAGCTCTTTTTGGATCAAGTCCCGATCAGGCTCTTCGATCAGAAACGTTTCGTCTTTATCAATGGTGTCATTTAACAAACGCAGCGACTGTTCGGTTTCCTGTATAAGCTGCTGAACTACTTGCCCCTCCTGTTCAACATCATGAAGACTCTTTTTATGCTTTTCAATAATGGACTGGACTTCATTATACTGCTGCTGTGCTTTCTTCTTTGCCTCAAGCTCCGCTTCCAGTTCCACAAGCTGTTGCTGGAGCCTCTCTTGTGCCTGTTCATTCGCTTCCCATTCTATTTCTATTTCGGTTTCCCGCTGGTTTCGAGCTTCTAATTGGCTGGAAACTTCCTTCAGCGTATGGTCTTTCCAATACTGTCCGATATTTTCCTCGATGAACTTTTTACCCTCTTCTTCAATGCTTTCCGTCCGCCCAACTCTGAGGATTCGGATATCCTTCGTTGCCAGCAATCGGCCGAGGGCATTGTCGACCGCTAAATTCGACTGCGACGCAACTAAAGTACGCAGCCCCGCCTTCGCATTTTGCAGACAGATTTCAGAAATAACGGTTGTTTTTCCTGTTCCGGGCGGCCCTTGGATAACGTATAAGTCTTCAGCAGACATAGCACCATTGACTGCTGCCTGCTGGAACTCGTTCAATCGATTGTGAAACTGCAGCTTTGCCTGTGCTTTAACCTCTTTGACCGGCGGCTTATTTTCAAATAAAAGGCGTTCCAGTTCAGGATTCGCAGCCATTCCGTTTTCCAATTGCTTAAACCCTTGACGAAGTCTTTTCACCTGGCTTAAGGTTGCAAAATTGCTAAAGATGACTTCCTTAGGATGTACATCAAACTGCTGCCTGCGGGCCTGAGCTTCCATATAACTGTGTACTTCTACCTCAACCGTGGAAGCCGACCGATTCGCTTTCAGAACTTTGCCGATCTCCTGGTCAATTCCCTTTAGCTTGACGCTCATATCCTTGAGTGACTTCCATTCCTTTTCAATCAGCTCACAGCCTGTTATTTTTACCCGATTGAAATCATCATTGAATAAAAGCGTCGAATAGCGGGATGTTATATCAGGAATATCTGCGGACTGCTCCTGAATTTTCAGGTAGCCTTCCCAACTCGCAATACGCTTCTTCACATACATAGAGCTTTCCTGAGCAACCGGCATATTGTGAATCAAGTTCAGTAACCCAATCGGTAACGGTCCGCTACCTTGAACATTTAAGTCAAAAGTGAGATCTGCAGAAATGCGCCAATTAGACGGCAATGGGATATGTGCCGGTCTTGTCGTTACATTCGTCGCAACAAATCCATCCTCTTTCACCAAACAATGGAAAACGACCACAAACCTGCCGTATTTCTCTGCCAGTCTTTCGTTTCTTTCAATGTCAAAAAACAAGGCCACCGAAATAAGACCATCGGCCGATTGAGGATACTTTTCTATATAAACATGAAACGATTTCTCCAATAAAAAAAACGATCGCTCATCCAATCCAGCTTCTCGCATTTTACTCTTTGCCTTATTGGTCAAAGCGATCGGACACCGATACTCTGTATCTTTAGTATTTTTCATTTTATCCACCTGCTTTTTTAACAAGAAAAAGTTCTGAAATGGTTCATTAATCTATAAGTATATACAGTTTTTTAACTAGGTTATTATAGCATAATGTATTGGGAAGCAAGGGGACGTTGAACGAAGCATGAGTCCCTTCGCTTCAGTTAAACTCTATCATACGAACGCACCCATTTGTTTAAGTCTACTTTTTCAAAATCTTTATTCCATAATAACCAATGGTTGCCTCTAGCACCCATTAACGCCTTAGTCAAAATACTGTTCATTGACATATCGGAAATAATCGATATATAATACCAACATGGAACTAATCGATGTATTTAAGGCATTATCAAACGAAACTCGACTAAATATTTTACAGTGGTTGAAGGAACCAGAGAAGAATTTTCCTAAACAAGGCGCTCACCTGCCAAGGGAGGTAAGTTTTAAAGGTGGAGTATGTGTAGGGGATATTCAAGAAAAAGCTAAAGCTTCTCAATCTACGGTATCACACTACTTAAATATGCTGCAGAAAGCTGGTCTGCTTGAATCTGTTCGTTATGGTCAGTGGACTTATTATAGAAGAAACGAAGAAGTCATTCGTCAATTAGCTGAATATTTTAAAACGGAAATCTGATAACTTGATTTCTGTATTTTTTTCAACAATAATATCGATTATTCTAGATATATAAATATAACGATGGGAGAGAACATCTAATGCGTTACTTCTCGTATATATTAGCTTTACTGGCAGGGACAGCACTTAGTTTTGAAGGAGCTATTTACGGTGAACTAGGGAAATCAATAGGACAGCTTGAAACTAGTTTTTATAACTTCTTTATGGGTTCAATAATCATGGGATTATTATGGTTATTCTTTGGAAAAGGTAAACTTTCTTATGTCGTGGAAGCACCTAAATGGTCACTACTTGGAGGGATTTTAGGGGTAGTTTATTTGACATCTATTGTGATTAGTGTTCCTTTTGTGGGTGTTGGGATCACTATGGTTGCAGTTATTATTGGTCAACTAGTAATGAGTATGGTTATTGAGCATTATGGTTGGCTTGGCAGCCAAAAATCAAGAATGAATAAAGAAAAAATATTTGCAGTTCTTTCGATGATTATTGCGCTTGTTTTAGTTAACTAGGAGGTATGAGAAATGGGTATATTAATGATTTTATTCACCTTATTAGGTGGGATCACATTAAGCGCACAATCGTCTATCAATGGTACATTGAGTCGAAAAGCAGGAACACTTGAAACTACGTTGTTAACGTTTCTAACAGGAACAATGTTCCTAGCTATTATGATTATTTTTTGGGGACAAGGTAATTTGCTTGCAATTCTGGAAGCACCTAAATGGCAATTAAGTGCCGCTTTTTTGGGTACATTGTATTTACTTCTCACAGTCATGGCTGTTCCAAGAATTGGGGTCATTGCAACCAGTATTTCAGGGATCATTGGTCAGCTTGTAATTGGTATGCTTATTGATCATTTTGGCTGGTTCGATAGTTTAGTTATCACTTTAGATATGAAACGTTCTTTCGCTTTACTCTTTATGATTATTGCTCTTTATTTTATTTATAAAGGAAATAAACGCTCAAGAGAACAAGCCCTTTCAATAAAACAGAATTAATTAACACAGTAGCAGTACCGAAGGGGCTAGTGCTTTCTCTCTTGAAACAATAATGCCTCCCTTTTCACTTACTACATCTACAATTGGCAGCAAACCGTCCTTGATGGAGATCATGCCTTTGCTGCAAACTACTGAAAGAGCCTTATCCGCCAAGGATAAGGCTCTCCTATTTATTCACACCTCAAAGCCAGGCACTGTTCGACATTAGTAATGAGTGAGAAAAATGTGTCAATCCCCTGGCATTCTTATAATCCTTGGGCTAACGTCTATTCACGCATTAATGCGCCATTAGGCTCTGGCAACTCCTGCTCTACTATCTGATTCATTTTACAAAAGTGGTCAAAAAATTGTTGTGCCAACTCTCGTTCCTCTGGATCACTTTTCAGCGAAACGATATCACGCAAAATTTGAGCCATCCATAAATTATCAAAATAACGGTATTTCCCTGTATTCCATGTCATTTTTTGAGGGAATTTTTCATTTATATAATATTTCCAGAAAAGCATCTGATCCGATTCCTGTTCTGTTAGTTGAAGTCTGTATTTAGAATGAGCAGGAACATATCCATCTTCACAAAGCTTACCGATAAAATCCTCTTTCACCATATAGACACCTAAGATACGTCTGTCTTTTTCAGGCATATCGGAATTTATTTCTGTTAGCAGGACAGCGCTATTTTGGTGCAAGCGGATGGGTTTGTTTGGCATCCCCTTGTTATTACCACTTTTTATTTCACCTGAAAAAACTTTCCACTCTGAAAAAGAACTATTCTGTTCTTCTGTGTCACACCAAAAAACCATTTGTGATTCAGGATGAAGCTTATGATTTTTCATAAGTTTTTCATGTCCCAAGCGAAGTTCCTGATATTTTCGTTGTAGTTTTTTTTCCTCTTCCTTCTTCGATTCTTCCTCTTTTCGTTCCAATTCCTTTTTTTGAATGATTTTATCGAGTGAATTAGCAACACTTTTATCATGTATTTTTAGGTGCTCTCCAAATACATCGGGGAAAACAAACTTTTTATTTTCCGAAGCGAAATGGATTTCAATACTCGAATCATTCTGTTCAACTATACTCCCCATGCCAAACTGCTTGTGTGTAACTTTCTTATTGATTAAATTCATGATTCTAGTCCTCCTTGTAGAAAAAACTCGGGTACTAATTGATAGTAAATTAATAATTATATTCAACTAACTTACCTTAAAAGCTCACACAACTGTTTGAATATTTCTTCGGTTTAAAAAGGATATTAAAAAAACGTATCCATAATTCGATCTGCAAAAAAATACAGCGGAATTCGGAATACGATTGAAAAAACAATTGCAAGACAATTTTAACATTTTCTTGAAATTATTGCAAATTTCTTATTGACAAAATCTTTTATAGCGAGGTAAAATAAAGTTTTGTTCTAACCCTTGAGCCTAGAGCACACCGGAGTATCGTGGTTTTTTGTCAAATATTCTATATCCTTTGTACGATTAAAAAAACGGCCCACTGGGCCGTTTTTTTATTTTAATACAATCTTTGCCACACACTCCACGTGTGTTGTCTGAGGAAACATGTCTACAGGCTGGACTTCAACGGTCTTATATCCGCCATCCTCTAGAATTCGCAGGTCCCTAGCCAATGTGGCGGGGTTACACGACACGTACACAACCTTCTTTGGTTTCATATCAACAATAGTCTGCAGCAGGGCCTCGTCACAGCCTTTTCGCGGCGGGTCGACGACCAACACATCGGCACTGTTGCCTTCTTCGTACCATGCCGGTATGACTGTTTCGGCTTCGCCGACTGCGAATTCTGTGTTTGTGATGCCGTTCAGTTCGGCGTTTCGTTTTGCGTCTTCGATGGCTTCGGGGACGATTTCGACGCCGAATACCTTCTTGGCTTTTTGCGCTAAAAACAATGAGATTGTGCCGATACCGCAGTAGGCGTCAATCACGGACTCTTCGCCTGTAAGTTCAGCATACTCAAGCGCTTTATCATAAAGCACTTTTGTCTGTTCAGGGTTCACCTGATAGAACGAACGCGCAGAGATCGCGAATTTGATGTCACCTATATAGTCATAGATGACCTCGCTGCCCCAGAGAACCTCCGTTTTATCCCCCATGATTACATTCGTTATCTTCGAATTAATGTTATGGACGATTGATTTAACCTTAGGGAGCCTTGCGATGATTTCCTCGACTAGTTTGTTTCGGTGAGGAATTTCATTCGTTCTAGTCACAATAACAACCATCAACTCGCCCGTTTGCCTGCCGTAGCGGGCCATGATGTGGCGGAGCACTCCTTTGTGGTTTTCCTCATTATATGGCTGAATCCCGAGCTCGCTGGCGATTTCTTTTACAGTCTTGATTGCTTCATTGATTTCATCCAGGTGGAGCAGGCTTTCGTCTGTATCAACGATTTCATGGCTGCGCGGCTTGAAGAAGCCTGCGATGAGCTTGCCATCCTTCTCGCCAACAGGCACCTGGGCTTTATTCCGGTAATGCCAGGGGTTGTCCATTCCCAAAATTGGGTGTACCACAACATCCTCAAGCTTGCCAATTCGCGTCAGCACTTGCTTTACCTGGTTTTCCTTATACTTCAGCTGGCCCTCATAACTGATATGCTGCAACTGGCAGCCGCCGTATTTATGGGCATCCTCAGCCGGACACTCAACACGGAAGGTGCTTCTTTCAAGGATCTCCATCAGGCGGCCAAAGCCGTAACCCTTGTTCACCTTAGTCACTTTAATGTTTGCCTTTTCGCCGGGAAGTCCGCCCTGAACAAAAATCGGATAACCGTCAACCTTGGCTACACCCGCTCCGTCATGCGTCAAATCCTCAAACGCTACATCTATAAAATCGTTCTTTTTAACCGGGATTGTTTTACTCATCATTTCAAGTCCTTTGCTGTGAATTAGCTAAGACAGATTTTATCATATTAAAACAGAGATTGCGAAAGGCATTACCGTGGTTTCAAAACTGAGGTGCAAAACGGCAAGCCATTTTGCACCCTTTTCAAAACATATTACCAGCCCTGCGATCCGTACCCTCCGGACCACGGTGCCGACTGGTATCCATATCCTCCAATACCCGGTGATCCCTGGTATCCATAAGCTCCATAACCGGGAGCTCCCTGATAACCATAGCCTGGGCCACCCTGGTAACCATATCCTCCGTATCCCGGACCCCCTTGATAACCGTACCCTCCAAAACCAGCTGCTCCTGGGTATCCGTAGCCAGCGCCATTAATCAGTTGTCCTCCCAGATAGCCTATCCCAGCACCTAATAAACCAGCCGCCAGAGTTCCGGCAGCGCCAGTTCCGTAGGATCGAGGATCATGCATATAAGGCATGTTATGTGAATGCATATACATTAAATTGTCCCCTCTCTATGGGTGTTTGTAATGTCCCTTTAACACCCTATGTGAGTTTAGGCAATTGGTTTGGGTTATTGGCCCACTCTTTATGAAATTGGGCAGCTGCTTATGTAGGTAACTCCCATCTTTTCATTTCAAATTACGATATAAAAAAAGAGTGAGAAGACATGGGAGAACTTGAACTTAAAATCAAGGAATTAGAAAGCTTGCAGGAAAAAAGAACGGGAATCAGCACGATTCCCATTGCTCTTTTTGATTTCTCAAAATGAAAAAGCGGAGGAGAAATCCATCCGCTTTCCTTTTTACTGTACCGTGAATTCCTTCGACATTTCGTACTTCTCTCCGCCTTTTGGAGTCATCCACACAGTCAAAATATAATCACCTTTTTCAAGATTGAGCTCATGAAGGTCGATGTCATAGGTTAATGACTCTCCCTGCTTCACAGTCTCTTCTCCCAATGCCTGTAAAAAGGACGCAACACTAGAGAAAAGAAAAACCTCTTTGCCATCCTTTGTTTTAACCGAGTAATCGTATCTTTGCGAGCTCGTAAATTCCATAATCAGTTCTTCTTCCGTCTGATTCTTCACTTCATATTGAAAAATTAACGGGCTTTCCTCTGTCAAACTTGCAGCTATCTCTCCCGCCACGATTCCGGCACCTCCCTTATTCTCACTATTATTCGAAACCTGGTTCCCCGTTCCGCAACCAGTCATCAGCAACCCAAGCAGCAACCCAAGCAGCAATACCATCAATAACTTTTTCATCGCCCGACCCTCCTGTTGATTGAACTCTTCATTATATTTGTCAGGAGAATGCTTCAAAAGGTTACATTTATTGATAAACTAAATAACCTATTTTTAAACAAGGCTCTTTTCTCAAACTTTGTTTCTATTGACTACAAAATAGGATTAAACGACCTATGTTTCTTCACAAAAATAAAGATTATTAATACCGAACTACAAAATAGCTTTTTTCACGTTAAAATCGGCTTTAGGATTTTAACAACAATCTTTACGAAAAAAGCCTTAAACAAAAAGGAGAAGTGCCTGTACACCTCTCCTTTCATTTAAGCTCTTTTATACTTTTTATCAAAATATTGCTGCAACCCGCTGCTTGTCATCGAGAAGGCTAATATGGTAATCCCTATGGCAATGGTGCCGGTAATCGGCAGCCACGGGTGCGACCAGATGTGGTGGGTAATCTCCGCGAAATAGGTCGGCCATGCATTGGAGGCGTTCATCGCCTTATACCCACCACCAAGCTGGGAAACGAATTCGACGCTCAAAAAGATCTCGACGATGCCAAGCTGACCGATGAGAAATAACGTTCTCCCAAGATCTGAGAAAAACTGAACGATGAAGAACGGCCTTAATGGCGGCCAGTAGTAGTTTTTCAGCATTGTCAACGGCGAAGACCCTGCAACAATACCTCCTTCGACATAAGGTTTTTTTGAAATATCGACCATTCCCTGGAAAAAAATATCGGCAACCCTGCCTGCTTCAATTAAAGCGAGCACAAGCATGATCCAGAGATATCGGTTGCTTGAAAAAGTAATGAACGGTGTGCCAATTAGCAAGATTACAAAGAAAATCGGCGGCAAAAATGAGAATAATCGATTCCATATAATCAATATTCTTTGGAAGAGTCGCGAATAAAAACTTGCCATCGCTAACGGGATCGCAATGATATAACGGATCAGCACGATCGCCAGGATGGTTAACAGCGTTTCTTTCGTACCCAGCAGCACCCTGCTCAATAAATCCTTGCCATTCGCATCCGACCCGATTGGAAAATCCGCGGATGGTGCGAACGGAGGAAGTTCGAATCCGCCATCTTCCTTCTGCCTCATCACTGTTTCTTTTAACGAAGTATCCACAAACGGGAGATAAGGCGACACGAATGATATAAGCACTAGAAAAGACAATATAATCAAGCCAAATAGTAATGATTTATTCATGATTCATCTCCTGAGAAGCCGGGGTGACAAGACTCTTAAAAATCTGTGCAGCCAAATTCGCAACCAGTATGATCGTGGCAAAAAAGATCGCATAACCGGTTGCCGAAATGCCGTCTACCATAATATCCAGTCCAATCCTGAAGCCTGTGCCCCTTAGTACCGCATCAAACAGACCGTCCGCCGCTCCCTGAAAATCCATTAATTTTTCTACAATAAATAGATTCGATAGTACATAGAGTGTGATGGTATTCGCATGCGCCAGTATTCTAGGAAAGGAGTTTTTCAAAATATGCAGAAACAATATTTTCATGCCGGGAGTTCCTTTTGATTTCGCAGTCCGGATATAATCATTTCCTTCCTGCTCCTGCAAACTTACTCTAGTGATATTCGCAAGGTAGAAAACAGGATAAATCAGCAAAAATAGAATACCAACCACATAGGTTTCCAGTTTTTCACTGCCATATAAGGTCACATGGAAGAACAGACCTTTTTCATATAAATACATCAGGCCAATCTGGGCGACGATGATGAAAAAAAGATCCGGCATCGAGATGAAGAGCCACGTTGTCCCATTCCCAAGGAAGTTCAACTTTTTCCTCTGCATCCGAAAATCAAAAATCCCCTTCAACACTCCAAAAATATAAGCCAAAATCAAAGTCGGAACAATCAGGAGCAAACTTTTCCACGCCTTGCCCCCTATCCGATCAGCATATGTCTGGCCGGGGACAAACTCTCCCAACCCTTTATTCTCTTTTATATAGGCAAAGAAGCCCGTGATATTTTTAATATGCCTGTCCAAGTCATAATCGTAGCTGGCGGATACAAACTGTCCGCCCTTTCCAGTCTCGTATTCCGTCGTACCCGGCAAAAACAATATACCGATAAACAAAAATACACAGACGATCCACAACGCAAACTGCTCAATTGCCTTTTTAAAATAAACCATGAAGCCTCCTGGTGGACTGTATTTTATTGAACTAATATGATGCAATGATAAAACAAAAGAATACCGTTCTCTCAATCTCCCAAATCCACATTATGGAGACCTTCATCTGGCATTGCTCAGGGGCAAGAAGTATGCAATTCCAACCCTAAACCCGAATCCTTCAGTCTCTCAATAACCATAATCGGATGCATTCTAGCTTCTGCCTCTTTTTGGCACTAGTTATATTTTACCATTTTTAATTTTTCAGAAAAGTGTTTTTTAAAAGTTTTCTTATCCTACCTCAGCCGGAGGTTGGAAAATAGAAAGGGTTATGTGACGATAACCTGAGAGATGTTTCCCCTTCTTGTGACCGTGCTCTTTCGATTTCTTCTTTCACGGGCACAAGTTTCCCCTTCTTGTAACCGTGCTCTTGCAATTTCCTCTTTCACGGGCACATGTTTCCTCTTCTTGTGACCGTGCTCTTGCGATTTCCTCTTTCACGGGCACATGTTTCCTCTTCTTGTGACCGTGCTCTTGCGATTTCCTCTTTCACGGGCACATGTTTCCCCTTCTTGTGACCGTGCTACTGCGATTTCTTCTCTTCACGGGCACATGTTTCCCCTTCTTGTGACCGTGCTCTTTCGATTTCTTCTTTCACGGGCACATGTTTCCTCTTCTTGTGACCGTGCTCCTTCGATTTCCTCCTTCTCGGGCACTAATCACACTGTTTCATGAGCACATTCAAACCGGTTATGTGCCGATAAACTCCGGGGATGCTGTTGTATGGGAACATTAAACTTGTGACGTTAAT
>NZ_JAGGQL010000045.1 GCF_018613315.1 Bacillus sp. ISL-37
GCAAACGGGGGCACAGTTCAATTACCGGCACTCTTTTTCATTATAAATTTCTACTAACTTCAAAATAGTTCGTTGCTGGTCATGTTCTTCCACTCTTCTTACACCATTTGCCTTGATGCTTTCCTTAAAATCCGGATTATCAAGAATTAAGGATATCCCTTTAAACAGTGAATCTTCATCCCTCGGTTCCACAAGAACCCCAGATTCATCTGCCAGCAAATACTCTAACCCACCTACCTTTGTACCGACCACAGGTGTTTCACAAGCCATTGCTTCTAACGCTACTAAACCAAATCCTTCTATATAGGAAGGCAAAATTAAAGCCTCTGCAACATTCATCCACTCAGCAATCTCACTTTGCTTAAGCGACCCATGATAGAATATAGGAGCTGCGCCTCCTGCCTTATTGACCAGCTCATCAAAAAGCTCTTTGTCAGTAAGTCTGCCGATTATATGCAGCGTAATATTTGAATCTCTTTCCCTAAGTTTCTTAAAAGACTGAAATAACTCATAAACTCCCTTATCTTTTATAAAATTTCCAACGAAGAGCAAAACCTTCTCATTTTCATTAATTCTTAATTTCTTTCTAAGTGTGTCTTCATTGTACAATGGCTTGAAGATGTCTCTATCCACTCCCATTGAAATAAGTGATAGTTTATTTTCATCGACATCAAAATCTTTGAGGATATCGTCATATAATCGGTATCCAACGGCGATGACACGGTCTGCTTCTGATAAAACTTTCCTTGTTCCCCAAGAAGTAAACTTATTTTTTTTCGCCATTTTATCAATATCTCCACCATGGGAAGTCACAACCAGCTTCTTTTTCCAAATCATCTTATAGAGTAGTGCTAATAAGCCTGAGGGAAATATGTAGTGTGCATGTATGACATTATATTTGTATCCCCTTAGAAGGCACCACAGGCCCTTAAAGAGCCATTTGAGGTACTTCTGAATAACCTTGAGTTTTCCTCTCCCCGGTTCATTTATTGCAATAACATCAATGGAGAGGCCAGCTGCTTCCAAAGCAGTTACTTGGTTCTTAATAAAGATGCCAAAAGAAGGTGCTGCCTCACTAGGATACATATTACTTATGATTAATATCTTTTGTTGTTTCAAGTTAACACCCACTAGTTCCGATTTAGTTCTTATCATTTTAACATTTATTTTTTATAAAGGCTGTTTTCGTAAAGATTGTTGTTAAAATCCTAGGGCCGATTTTTACGTGATAAAAAGCCATTTTGTAGTTCGGTATAAGTGTACAAGCTCTTTTCTCATAATAAACTTTAATTTTTTGTGAAGAAACATAGGGCTAATCCAATTTTGTAGTCAATAGCAAAAAAGTTTGAGAAAAGAGCCATTATAAAAAATAACCAGCTAAACAGATCTGTTTAGCTGGCCTTTAGATTAATGTAATATAGTGTTTTCGATCACGTTTCGTACATCCCTGGAGATTGCCCCTTCTCCTCCAAGATAATGAATTTGAGGGATAAAGGTAATATCTTCAGCAAGATAGTCTATCACTTGCTGAGGGACTGAATTTTTTTGGACTAAAATAATTGGCCCATTAAAATTAGCTGCTAGTACAGAGCCTGGCAATGCATCGATGAACTCTTCACCTTGAGCAAAGAATACATTACGCGGATCGATGTTGTAAGTCTTCATGATGTTAATGCTAGTTACATAGCGGTTCTTACCGCTGACTCTGTCAACATTTGATTGACCAACCAAAGCAGCAATGCTGGCTTCTACACCTTCAGATACCGCTCCTGTTCCTCCGATGATGGTAACTTTTTTAGTACCAGCGTTCACAAGGAAGTCTTTAACTGCTGGAGTTAATACCCCTGACTGTGTATACAGGATTGGTATTTGTTTCGCGCTTGCATACGGTGCAATTGATAAAGCATCAGGCGACTCAGATGAATCTGATGTAATGAAAACCTGGCTTGCTGCACCAACTTCACTTGCTACCTTAATGGCTGTTTCATATCTTCTTTGTCCTGTAATTCTTTCAATGTTAGTAGTATAAGCGCGTAATGAAGTCTCCACTTTATTGGAAACTGCCTTCTCTCCGCCCAAAATCAATATCTTTCCTGGCTTATATTGATTTAGTAGTTGGGTCACCGAATCTGGCAGGCTATCTGTATTAACTAATAACAACGGCGCATTATGCTTTTTCGCTAAAACACTTCCTGTCAGGGCATCAATTGGATTATCGCCTCTTCCAATCACAACGGTGTTAGCGTCATTCCATCCATACTTAGAAATATTGACACTCGTTTCGTAGCGGTTTTTACCGCCAATTTCCTGGATCATGCTATCAATATAATTATCCTCTACAGCACTAGGGTAATAGAATCCTAGAATCTCCTTGTGGGATTTTTGCAGATCCGCCATTTTTTTAGCTCCATATTGACTCATGCCAATTCCATGTCCAAAACCGCGGCCCTCATAAGTGTAAATACCATTTTGGTAAGTTATGCGGTCCACTAAGTGGCTCTTGATATATGAACCTCCGAACATCGAACGAATAGTTCCGAAGCTTGCCTTTGGCGCTGCTGCAACAAACCTCTCCAATTTCCCATCCTTCATTCGGAATGGACCATCCACTCCATCTTTCACGAAGAATTCGATTCTGTAGCCTCCATACATACGGCGGCCACCAGAGGTTTTTTCTTCACCTAATGTCAATCCAGTAATCTTTGCAATCTTTAAATCCTTATTGGCATATCCATTGGCTTTCAACCAATTTTTCACATAGTTTGTGACAAGTGGGTCCTTTTCTACAACTGTTCTCCACCAAGATGCAGGCCATGCCATATTAAGAGAACTGTCATCTATCTGAGTTTCAGTAATTTGCAGCTTCCACGGATTCTGGGGATCGTAAGGGTCGTTCTTAGCAGGCAAATAACCTAAGGCCGTTCCTCCCCATAGGTTGGCGTTTGATTCCGTAATACCGCCATTACTTGAACTATACACTGCCGAGATTAATTTGCCGCCATATGTTAATACTTCTCCCTTAGTGTGGTTGACAGCAAGAGTAGAATTTTTATAGTAATTGTGGTCCTTCCAGATATAACCTGAATAAACCTGATTCGTAACAGTATCCACAATAGTAGAATTAATCTTTGCCAAAGCATAAGTTCTAGCTGCTACCGCCTGCGCCTGTAATGCTTCTACATGCCAAGAAGCAGGCATTTCACCAGGCACCACACCTTTTAAATAATCTTCCATCGGAAGTCTATTTATTGGTCGTACGTAAGAGCCATTCTCGATTGTAAAAGTAAAATCACCTAGATAATCACGATTATTGATAGAAACATAGTTTTCAACACCATATTTCACAGGATTAATAGTAAAACTATTTGTATAAACCTTTACTTTAGTACCGTTTGCATACAAGCTAATTGTAGTTGAATTTTCTACCTTTACCTTGTAGCTATTCCCTTCTATTAAGTGAACATTGCTGCCATTAATAGAATATGTACCATGAATATTCAGGCTTACCTCATTCTTATTGCCGAGATAGTTTATCAATTTAACAGACACCTGATTTGGTGCAGTACTCGCATCAGCAAGGTTTGAGTTTGTTAAAAATACAATCGTCAGGGCCACAGCAAAGAAGAAGATCTTTCTAATGCTAATCACTATCTCACTCTCCATCATCTATTTCTTTTATTTTACTTCGCCTAATACAGATTCAGCGGAGTAGCCATTTTCTCCAGTCAGGCTGTATGTTTCCTTAACAAGTCCTAGTTCCGGGGCAAAGAAGCGGGTGTAGGTCGTTTTTTCATTCACAACTTCATCAGTCACTTTGCGAACTACTATTACATCCTTCAATTCTCCATAAGGGGTTTTTTCAAGTGAACTATTTTCTACCATTTCCCATACAGCTGAATCACCTATGAGCTTTTCTGGGTTCGCCATTTGCTCGAAACCATCCAACAGGCTTTTTTTAGGGTCTTCCAGGGCTCGCTCTTCAAAAACCAAAGTGATTTCACTGCCTGTCCATTTATAAATTTGAGTGGTTTGGTTTCCACCTAACTGTACCAGCATTTGGACAAACTGGTCATTAGCTGCAATAACTTCTTCAGTAAAGACGGGATGCCCATTCTCAGTGAATGTTTTCTTAGCCCCTACATTTGGACGATATTCTTTAAGATCGATTCCCATGAATTGATCGAGGTCTTTTTCTTTATCCTCGCTTTCATCCACGTTCTCTTCTTGAACACTTTCTTCCTTATCTTCTGTCTCCTTGTTACCTGATTCTTCATTGACTATTGGAGAATCTTTCTTTTTAGCAGTTTCTTTTTCATTTACATCATCTTTTGCACAACCGGCAAGGAAAATGAGTACTAAGGAGAAGATTACGAATGCTTTTCTCACCGTATTACCTGCCTTTTATAAGACTCGGTAAGAACCTTTATCTTACCGAGTCCATGATTTTTTACTTCACTTTATTTACTACAGAATTCACTGCCTCATCACTTACGACTCCACCAACATTATATATATCGGCAACATTTTTCATTTGTGAAATTTCCATCAAATAAGACTCTACATTCGGATTCACAGAATCTCCGATAAGAATCAATGGTGACTTAGTGCCAACAGATAATGGTGCTGATGCTAAAGCATCCGGGAAATTCTTCCCTGTTGTAATATTGATTTGAGTCGGGTCAAGGCTATCTTTAAAATGCCAAAGAACCTTTGCGACCGTTTCATAACGATCAGCACCTGCTAGACGAGTAAAATAACTCTTTGGATATGCATTTGCCAGCTGTTTTTGAACATTATCAGAAACAGCCCCAGCTCCTCCAGTAATGACTATTTTTTTGTTGGTCATGTCAAGGCCCGTTGGCAAAGTAATAGAGTCTTTTTGTGTTAATAGAATTCCCCACTTATTGTCTGCTGCAATAGGTGCTACTGCTAAAGCATCAGGGAAGTTCGCTCCTGAAGCTACAAAAAGTCCATTTACATTCCCTAATTTTTGCAAGATGGATTTATTCGTTTCATATCGATTCTTACCTGAAATCCTTTCAACTTCCATCTTCAGGTTCCGGATCGATTGTTCAACTTCAGCAGAGATTGCAGCAGTTCCACCAACGATGACTACCTTTTTGGTTCCAAGCCTGATTAGTTCCTGTTTGACACTTTCTGTCAGCACATTTCCCCTGCTCAACAAAATCGGTGCTTTATTATAAAGACTTGAGAGCGGGCCAGCTGAAAGTGCGTCTGCAAATTCATAGCCTGTCGCCAAAATTACCACTCTATCTTTATGGTCCTGAGGGAATCCATTCGGATATAATTTCTTTGATGCCGCAATCGCAGTTTCCAGGCGGTCTTTTCCTGAGATCTTAGAAACCTTAACAGTATCGTTAACTACAACACCTGGTGTATTCGTCCATAGGACTTCCTTAGTCATAGAGTTTACTAGTTTAGCATTCGCAACTTTCTTTGCTTCACTCATTGCAAACTCATAATCATAGAATGAACTTACTAAACTATCATTAACAAAAAGTTGATATTTTTTCTCAAGGAAGTTTGACCAAGTAGTAAATTGGGTATCTTTAGATATAACACGTGTATGTGCGTACCCTTTTGCATAGTTGATCGCTGTCTGTTCACTTGGGAAGTCGCCAAGGTACCCTACACTTTTGTGATAGACTTCAAATTTACTAGTTGAGTAGACGTATTTTTGAGTATCTTTATTAAATACTTTGGAAGTATAACCTAATGTATTAGCATAATTGATCGCATCACTTTCGGTCTTGAACGTCTTGACCGTTTTTCCGCTTTCATTATGTACTTCAAATACTTTATAATATTCTAATACTGCTTTTGCCATAGCCAGAGCAGCACTAGTTTGGTATGAATTCGTTTTTATTCGACCTTCTTCTTCAGGGTTCGTCATAAAACCAAGTTCTACTAGAATAGCAGGCATTTGAGCATTCCTGATTACATAAAAGCTCTGGTTATTTCGTATCCCTCTATCCAATGTTCCAAGGTTAGATACCAGCTGTGGATGAGTTGCCTGAGCAAATCTTCTGCTTTGTTCCAGGTATCCTAATTGCATTGGATCTGGTGGATAATCTGCCTGATAATAATTTAGGCCATCATAATAATAGGTTTCAATGCCCTTTACATATCTATTAGTTGGGTGAGCATTGTGATGAATGGATACAAACAAACTGTTGTCATTATTATTTGCAGCGGCAGCGTTAGCAAAATTCATCCTTAACCTAAAATCTCCTGTTTCACCTTGCAAATAAGGAGCAAACTCCTTATCAGTTTCTCGAGTCATGACCACTTTAATTCCATAATTATTAAGAATTTGTCGAAGTTTAAGGCCTACTGAAAGGTTTACGTTCTCCTCACAAATTCCTGTAGTATTACCTGAAAATCCACAAGTACCAGAGTATTTTCCGCCATGTCCAGGGTCAATAACTACCAACTTTTCCGCGAAACCAGCAGCTGGAAAGATGAATAAGAGCAACAGTAACATGTAGGTTACTCTCCAGCGTTTTACATTCATTTTCATTTCCCTCCAAAAGTTTACATTTTTCTATATTATAGCATCCTAAATTACCAGTATTCTATCAATTTTTGAAAGTTAATTATTACCATTGTGTAACATTTTTATCATAACTGTAAAAAATGTTATCAAAAAATAATATAAAAAAAGAGGCACTCCTAAGAGTACCTCTTTTTTCCTTAGTTTAACAGAGTAGAATTTCTCAAATAAAAACTAGAGAATTTTACTCAAATAATTTTTTCACTGCTTTTTCAACAGCTTCATTAACAGATACCTTTCCTCCAAGGATGGTAACTTTCTCTACTTGCTGATCCTTGAGATACGTTTCAACACTTGTTCCAAGTGTTTCTCCAACCAACAAGATACCAGTACCTTCTTGTGCAGCCAATGCAGCACCAGCAAGGGCGTCCGCATAATTAGTTCCTGTGGCTACATAATAGTGATCACTTCCTGGAGCAAAGTGCTCAGCAGCTGCAACAGCCGTTTCATAGCGGTTCTTACCACTTACACGGTAAGGGTTAGGCAATGTGATTGCTACAGAATCAGATACTACTGCCTTTCCTCCGACTACGATTGTTTTCTTTACACCAAGATTGCGAATAGCTTTCTTAGTATCTTCATTCAGCTCGTCTGCGCCAGTCAATAAGATAGGCATACCTTTTGCCGCAGCATAAGAAGCAACGGACAACGCATCCGGGAAGTTCGCACCATTTGCAACTACGACTTCATTAACTGTTCCAGGAGCAACCGCTGAAGCGACAGCCGCTGCAGTAGCATAACGGTTCTTACCAGACAGTCTCTCTACGGAATACCCTTTTTCCGTCAATGCTTCAACAACAGCAGCACTGATTGCTTTCTCTCCACCAAGAATGACAACACTCTTAGTTCCTAAACGCTCTAGCTCAGCAACAGTTTCAGCTGGAAGTGATCCAGTAGCTGTCAATAACAGTGGAGCGTTATGCTTTTTAGCCAATGGAACACCAGCCAAAGCATCAGCATAATCATCGCCACGCGCTAATACAACCGTGTCGGAAGCTTCCCAGCCTTTTTTACTGATTTCCGCAGCAGTAACGTATCTGTTTGCACCAGAAACACGGTTTACTCTGCTTTCATCTTCATTACGGTAAACAGTGTAGTTGTGGATTGTTTCATTTCCACCTAAGTCAACCAACTTGAATTGGTAGCTGTTTTGTCCTAGTTCAACAGGCAAAGTTAATTCAACTGTCTTATCAGCTGGTTTCATGATTTCAACAGGACTTGTAAATGGCTGTTCAAACTCATGATTGTCCCCAACATATAATGATAGGTAATTGAAATTATCTTTCAGGTTAAGTGTTACCTTCACTTCTTTGACTGCATTGTCTACAAATTTCGGAGCTGTCACATCAACCACTGGTCCAGTAGTATCAATGAACACCTTCCGGGAGATCGAGAACTCTTTGCCAGAATGATCTTCCGCAGTGACGATCACATCATAGTAGCCGTCTTTTGTGAATTCCGTTTGAGCAGAGAAGTAGTATCTTCCATTTTCAGCATTTAATGTGAATGGCACTTCTTGACCATTAACAGTCAACTTTTTCAAACTTAGATCATCCGTAACATAGCCAGTGACCGGAACTGTGAAGGAGTTGTATACTCCGAATGGTTCTGGACCAGAAAGATCTAGGTAGATTAAAGGAACCTCTGTGTCTCCAAGTGCTGCTTCATCGAAGCCAGCGTTTGAAGCATAGTCCATTGCCATTACTTCTACCACTGCTTTTTCAGGGAGATCAGTTAGAGCGTACGAGGTGTCATCGCTCCCAACAACTTCAACTAATTCACCGTTTACAAAAATTGCATTGATTTCCACGCCTGTACCTTCTTCTACTGTTTCCCATGTTACTGTTGAGGTTTCCTCATGGAATACTGCTTCTACTTCTGGCGCTGTGTTATCCACATATACTGGAATTTTCTTAGATTGCCACTCAGCACCTTCATAGTCTACAACAGTCTTAATCTCGTATTGATATAAACCATCAGGAACTGTTTGAGAATTTACTTTTCCATCCCAAGCACGAGCTGGGTTAAAGGAGTAACGAGCTCCAGTTTGAGGGTTTAATATTGTTTTTCGCACATCATTTTCAAGCAATACTCTTCTCAAGAACTTGCCATTACTGTCTAGAATATTGAATTGAGCTACATCGGCATTTCTTAAGAATGATGGTAACGGATAAATATCATCATTCCAACCATCACTATTTGGAGAAACTGGATAGAACCCTTTATTTGGAACCGGCGCTACAAAATTACCAGTACCAAAGAGCATGTCATTCCAACCTGAGCTTAATTCATAGAAGCGGTCTTCGCCTAAATCCTTAAAACCATCTAATATATCTGGTCGGTCCCACTCGCCATAAAATCCAACATATGGTATAGACAGTGGAGCTTCAACATTATTTACATCTTCCAAGGAAACAAAACCTTCTACAAAAATGTCTTGTTTAAGGTCGTAGGTTACAGGGTTTCCACTCTTATCAAATCCAGGTATTTTAGCATTTGTAAAATCTACTTTCACCGTAAACTCTTTTGATTCACCCGCTGGAACTCTAATTTTATCTGGAGCATCAACCACTGCACCTTCCATATCACCAGCAATAAGTGCATTATAATCGGCACTATCCTGTACCTGTGCAAACATATCAGTCAATACACTTGCATCAACTTTATATGTTACATCTTCATCAGAGATATTGTTAGCAGTCAACGTCATTTCAAAGGTCTTCGATGTGAAGTCTTTCAGTTCAACTTTAGCTTCTCCTGATTCACTGTCCACCATGTAAACCGGTGTATCAACAGCATAGAATGTCTGCATCATACCTGCACCCTGTCTTCTCGGCGAGAAGGACTGCCCATTTTCATCTTCAATAACCTCAGCTGTATTCATCAACAACGCTTTAGCCAGACGCGTACGCTCTCCAGATGTCAATTCAGCAAAACGCTCATCTTCTTGAAGGTATTGCTGAACAAGGGCTGATCCACCCGCTACATGCGGAGCAGCCATAGAAGTACCACTCATTTCACCATACTGGTCGTCATTTAGAGTAGATACAATTTTCCCTCCTGGCGCAGTAATTTCAGGCTTAAGATCTAAGCTTGGTGTTGTGCCCCAAGAAGAGAATTCAGTCATCTTGCCCATTTCTGGATCATTTTGTTTATTCGTCTGGCTAACATTTAGAGAGGTATGGCCTGCTTGGATTGCTGCTACTAAAGCTTGCCCTTCTTCACGATGCATTTTCATGAACGGAATTTGCCAACCGCCTTGGTCTTCATAAAACACCGGACTATCAGTATTAAAAACGATAATACCTTTCGCTCCAGCCTCTGCAGCATTTTTTGTCTTGTCTACAAAAGTCAAGGCTCCTCGTTCCATCACAACAACTTTGCCAGTAACATCTAACCCAGCATAATCATCAGGATATCCTAACTTTTCATCTCCCAGGTAAACTAGTTCTAGTGGACCCTCAAGATTAGTCCAGTCATCGACACCATATCCCACCCCGGTAAAGTCCTCTACACCTTCAAGAGTTACGGCATGCTGATAAAGATAAGCCACGTTTCCTGATGCAGCCACCTGAATAGTATCTGCATTAAGGCCTGGTGCACCTACAACGCCGATATCCGGATTTTCATAGTAAGGAGTTGACCAACCTCGGCCAATATGCCCAGAGTTACCTGCAGATACAGAAGCAACGATTCCATTTTCAACCGCTCTCGTAATCGCAAGGTCTTCTGCACTTTCTTCATCATAGAAAGATGCTGTTGAGCCTAAGCTCATGTTAAGTACATCAGCGCCTAGTTTAATAGAGTCATCGATTGCTGCAAGATAGATATCAGACCAAGTAGATGGATAAATAGGGTCATTACTGAATACCTTCATGCCCAATACCTGAGCCTCCGGCGCAACACCTTTAATACCACCGTTAGTTTCATCGCCATTTGCTGCTACTGTCCCGGCAACGTGCATACCATGCATTGAAGCATCTGGACCGATATCAAGAATTGTATCGTTTTGGTCGTAATAGTTATAACCATAAGGGACCTTGTCTGTGTAGAATTTTCCTTTCAATGAAAACTCTTCAGCCAGTTCACTTACTTCAGCAGAATCAAGTTCCGCTTTTGTCTTATCAGTAACTACAAAATCTTTATGTGACGGATCAACGCCTGAGTCAATGACTGAAACAACCATACCTTCACCCTTAAGTTTTGCATCAGCCCATGTTTGAGCAGATTGTATGAAAGAGTGGCTCTTAGTCATATCAGGTGTTTCTGGCCTGTTATATTCGTTCGCCAAATACACATTTTTTACTCCTGCAACGGCCTCAATTTTAGCGATATCTCCATACTTAACTTCTCCGCTGAAACCATTAAAAGCTGTTGAGAAATTATGTTTATAGGTCATATTAACGCCCTTGGACTTCAATTTATCCTTAACGTTCTTTTGCTGTTTTTCAAGCTTGTTTGTAATTGATAATTTAGTATCTTCAGATAATTCTTTGTATAATTTACCTTGCTTTGTCGCATATTCTACAGGAGTTTGTCCTTCTACTTCTACAATGACTCGCACTTTATCGGTAGCTTTAAAATCTGCTTTAACAAGATCTTTTTTGTCCAGCTTTTTTAATTCTTTTTGCTTATAGTCCTGGATTTGCTTTAGCTTGTAATCAAAGTCCTTTTTGGTATAGTCAGCTGCGGATACACTAAACCCAAAGTTAGACAGCACTAGTGCTGAAGCTAATGCGTAGGAAACTACCTTTTTTCTGTTTTTCTTACGACTCACTCATCATTCCTCCATTTAATAGTCTTAAGTTTAATAGGATCATTTTCTATGTATGTCCCCTTAAAATTGATCCACCTCCTTAATATTTAGATTTTTTTAAACTTTTCAAATATACTATTTTATTTTATATGATAGTCCTTTTGGTAGTCAAACTAATTTACACCTTTTTTCGTATTTTTTACCAAATGAGTAGGTTAAAAGAATCAAATTTAAACAAAAACCCTTCCTAATCGGAAGGGTTCATAAAGTATTACTTACTCAATAGATTTTCACCAACAGCTTTTGTGCCTCCATATATATAGAAGCTATCAACACCAGTTGTTTGGATATATCGTTTTGTTTCATCAGCCATTTGATCAGTCTTCACAAGCAGAATAGGCATTTCCATGATTGAAGCAAAGTGGCTTCCGCTCAATCCATCCGGGAAGTTTTCTCCGTTTGCTAAACTAGCTATTTCAACCTGCGGATAAAACTTCTTTGCCACCTCGACAGAAGTCTGATAGCGATTGCTGCCTGATAATCGTGTTAAATCTTTAACGCCCAATGAGGTAATCTTCTTCATCGCTTCCTCTGTAATTGCCTTTTTTCCGCCAATAACAGTGACTTTTTTAATATTATTTTGCTTGATGTAATCAGCAATTTCTTGATTCAACCCACTTTTCGAACTATTCAGCAGGACAGGAATCGTTTTCTGTGTAGCATATGGAACTACGCTAAGAACATCCGCAAAGTCCAAACCAGAAGCAACAATGACTTCTTCTGGAGCTTTGGAAGCCTTTTTGGCAATTTCAACCGATGTAGCAGTGCGATTTGCTCCCGCAATTCTGCTAACGGTAAATTCCTTTTTAAACTGTTGTTCTATTTTGTCTGATACTGCTTTTTTCCCTCCAAGAATGACGACTTTCCCACCTGGTTTCAGTAGGCGATTAGTCTCTTCGAGGGCTTTTTCAAGTACTGTATTATTTTCACTGACTAAAATGGTTGTCCCATTAACAACCTTATTTAACACACCTCCTGACAAAGCATCAGGATAGTTATTGCCTGAAGCAATAATTACTTGATCCAATGTATGGTCCGGCAAGCGCTTGGCAAATGCCAGGGAAGTATCAAACCTGGTAGGTCCTGAAATTCGTTCAACAGTATTCTTTGAAGGCTTTGTATCCAGGTTTACAATTAATTCATACGATTCAATACTCGGGTTATCATCAGAACTTGATACAGCAATGTATACTGGTCCTGATTCTGTTAACTGAATGGATTTGAACTCTCCATCTCCCCTGCCGTAATAGTCCCCGCTGGCAAGAAGATTACCCTTCTTATCGTATACAGATAACTCACCATCCATATCAACAGGCACTTCTAAGTGGATATCCGCTGTAGTGTTCTTTAAATTATTCAGAATATACCAATCGATATCCCCTGTCTGTTCTTTATAATTCATGTAGCCTTCTGCCTTCCAGTTTGCTTGGCTGCCCTCTGAAAGTGTTAATGGTTTTGATGGTACATTATTCACCACGTCTGAATCCGCATCTTCATCATTCGGATTCGCATCGGATAGTGTCATTACATAACTGGAAAGAGGTACTCTGTTTGCATGCCAAGCATAATTGGCAACAACAAGGAAATAGCCTGAACTTTCCTTCCTCTTGAACGAACCGGTCTCAATTTCATTATCCCAGCCTGCATCCATGGCGATAACACTTTCATATTCCTCTGGATCAATAATTCCGTCCGCGTTCGCATCTTCCACAATGAATACCATCGGGTCGATTGGCGACTCTTTGTATTCTGCAGGAGGAGTACCTATGATTCCCTCAGGTTTGACAGTAAAACCAAAAATGCCTTCTTCTCCGCTTTCCACATAATACATATCAAGATCACTAGAGAAAGCTAGATTTCCCTCAATCGTTTCACCGGTATACAATGTTGCCTCTGCTTCTGAATCGTTTGGTTCATTTACATCCTCAATTTTTGCTAATTGGCTTGATGTCAATTCGTAAGGTTCAAAGGTTGGAGCATAGTCCCAGTTAAAAATTGCGAGAGCGTAAGTTTTACCTTCATGTAATCCAGCCTGAATATATCCTTCAATATCCATCCCTAAGTTCACCTGGATCGGTACCCAACCATAAATTTCATCATGTTGCCTTAGTTCCATGATTGGCTTTACACCATCCTTGGATGCAAGACCAATTTGATAGATTCCGCTTTCTTCAGGAACAAATTTATATAAGTCTATATCATCTCCGAATTGAATGTATTCTGAAACCTTTTCCCCAATTTGATACGGAATTGCAAACTCACTGATAAAGTCGATTTCCTCTTCGAATTCAGGTAGTTCTTCAGATGGCTCTTCTTCTTTTTTCGTCATTTTATTCTTTGCATAAGTTTCCAGAGTAATATTTTCTTCAATTAGCTCTACTTCTGGTTCTTCCCAATTAGGGAACCCATCGAGGTCCTCCGGAAGGACTTTTCCTTCTATGGTCAATTTGTATGGAGAGATTGATCCTCTGGCCATAGAAAAATCCATTTCAAAGAATTCCTCAAAATAATCAGGAGTATTTGTGACAATTGCAGTGTATTGAAAACCGGGAATAGCCTCAAAAACCACAGTTTCTCCTTCTGAAATAAAATGACTGTTTCCGTAAGTGATTTCGTATTCTTCTCCGGTTTCAGCATCACCCATCAATATTGAAATCCCTGTGTCCACTCCAGCCAAAGCACTAGTTTTTACTCTAATGACCTGTGGATCTTCTACAGAGAATTTGAAAAAGTCTTGATCCCCTTCTTCTCCATTTAGGTAGTGCCCTTCCGACTCATACGGAAGGCCAGTTACTTGTACAGGATTCTCATCATCATTCAGTTCATTATAAAGTTCCGTGCTTTTCTCGACTGATAGTGTATAATCCGCATTTTCACTGCCAGTTCCGTTTGTATCATACACGCCGATTAATAAGGAACCTTTTTCGAAACTCTCAAATAAATATCCCTCTTCTTTTCCTTCCGCAACATCATTGATTGAATCAATGAAAAATAACTCGTCTTCTCCCTCCGGCAAGAAGGCCAGTTCCATTCCAAAATCAAACAGAGGGTTGCCTTTCAAGTTAAGTTGAAGGAATTCTTCAAGGACCACCTCTGTCTTATACCAAATTGTTTTTCCAGGCTTGTTAATCGTCCCATTAACTTGGCTGTTCGAATTTTGATCGATTGATATTGCAGTATCCAAAATATCTTCATCTGATAAACCTGTTTCTTCTGGTAGTTTATCATGATCAAAGTTTAGCGCCGCCACCGGATTTACCAAGCCACTTCCATACGTTAAGTCATAACCTTGGTCACCCAGATCTTTAGCTGATCTTTCGAGGATTTGCTCTACTTGAAAAGGCGTAAGCGATTCATCCGCTGACTTCAATAAGGCAACTGTTCCTGCTACTACAGGCGATGCCATGGATGTTCCACTTAATTCAGTAAAAGTAGACTTCCCATTGAATCCTGTGCTATAAATGCGGTCGCCAGGGGCTACCAGGTCTACTGAAGGACCATATGTGGAGAACTCAGTGATTTTTTCATTTTTATCCGTTGCCCCAACACTTATGACACCGCGATAAGATGCTGGATATGATTTTTCATTTACGCCACTGTTGCCGGCTGCTGCAACAACGGTTATTCCCGCCTCAACAGCTAGATTCACCGCCTCTTCCAATATAGGTGAAGACATCGGACTGCCAAGACTCATATTGATAATTTCTGCTCCACTATCAATAGCATGGAGGATTCCCTCGGCAATTGAATAGTCCGAGGTGAAAGGCGTGCCATTAAAAACATCAATTCCAATGATTTTCGCGTTTGGACTTACGCCCATTCCGCCTACTTCATTGCCTTTTTGGGCAGCGATGATCCCTGCAACATGTGTACCGTGCATATCTGCTACAGGCTTCCTCATCGGATCAATAATGTTTGTAGATGATAGTATATTATCCTTCAAATCTGGATGGCTTTTATCAATCCCTCCATCTATGACGGCTACTTTTACCTCTCTATCCCCCGCTTTTTGCTGGGCTTTCTCTAGTTCAAGCTGAGAAAAGTGATACATCTTATCGAGCTTAGGATCGGTTGTTCCCAGCTTCTGATAAGCTACACTTTGTTTTATCGATATAACTTTGGAGTTCCTCTTGTATGTCTGAATAACTGACTCAAGTTTAGACTTTGAAGGTAAAGAGATGACATCATATCCAAGTTTCGGTAGTTGTTTCTTTACCATTACACCAGCTGCTTGATGTTCCTTTAATGACAAAGGAGATGAGTATTGAACAATATACGTATTGTCCTGGTAATTCTTCTCCCCTTGCTTTACATTCATAAAATCAGATTTGGCTTGATCCTGAGGTGCCTTTCTTTGGAGCACATCTCTCAGGCTCATATCAGCTTTCTCCTGATAGCTCACCCCTGATTGGGCCAAGGATTGCAGTGGGGCACTAACCAATAGTAATGAGGCAGCAATTGGTATGACAGCGTTTTTTAACTTCGTTCTTTTCTTCATACTCTCTCCTTCTCCTAACGTATTATCAGGAAATATAGTAAATACAAGAAGATTATAGCAAATATTGTAAAATATTAATCTATTATTATTTCGACATTTTATGACAGAAAAACAGCCAGTACAATGTACTGGCTGTTTGATTCATTAGTTTTGAATATATTTAGAAATATCTTCTGTTACCGCTGATTTTCCGCCGAGGATCATTACATCCTTGACACCGTTATTCACTAGTACCTTTAAAGTTTCCGCCGGAATTTTATCCTTTTCTACAAGCAATAATGGCGCATTTTGTTTTGCTGCAAGGACAGACCCTGTCAATGCATCTGCAAAGCCTCTGCCGTTTGCGACGAATACTTTATCTGTTGCTAATCCTAAAGTGTTAATTAAATTCGCAGCAGTTTCGAAGCGATTTTTACCGCCAATACGCTCTGCATTTGGCAATTCTTTGAACACATCAGCACTGATTACGCCTTCTCCACCAACAACGATTGTCTTCTTGATTCCTGTTAACATCGCCTTTGTTTCAGCTGGAGTGCTATTTTTATTGACTAATAGAATTGGATAACCATTAGTAGCTGCATATGAAGCTACGGCAAGTGCATCAGGGAAATCCTGGCCATAAGCAACAATTGCTGTATCAGGGTTTCCGCCAAGTTTAGCAGCGATTAATTTAGCTGTTTCAAACCTGTTCTTACCTGCAATTCTTTCAATGCCTAAGTTCATGCCTTTTAGGGCGTTTTCAACTTTTGCAGAAACAGCACCCGTTCCACCAAGAATAACAACTTTTTTTGCTTTAAGTCTTGTCAATTCAGCAATTGTTTCTTGAGGAAGACTGTCTTTTCCAGTAAGAAGGATTGGAGCATTCAACTTATATGCTAGAGAAGCACCTGCAAGGGCATCTGGGAAATCGTCACCACGAGCAATTACAACTGTCTCGGCAGTTTGCCAACCTTCCTGGGATATTTCAGTAGCTGTTGCATATCGGTTAACACCTGATACTCGTTCTACTTCTCTTTGGACGATTGCATCATATTCAACCATAACTCCACGTGCTTTTAAGTCTTTAATGATTTTTTCCGATTCTGAAGTTAATGGGTTTTGCATAATGAACAGAGAGCCGCCCTGCATATTTTTCAATGGTGTAAGGTCAGTAATTAGATTTCCTGTTAAATTGATATCAGCATATTTAACAGTAGATAGTGCAGAGATGTCAGTAAGCTGGTTATCACTAAAGTCATAGGTTCCATAAACATCGTTTGAGACTGTCAATCCTTCTAGAGACTTTAATTTGTTCCCACTAAGATCAACATCATCTAACTTAGTCAGGCTTTTAAGGTTTACGATACTATCGATATCATTTTCTTCAGCATTCAGCTTCGTGATCGTGTTGATGTTTTTCAAAGCATCCAGGCTCTTCAACTGGTTCTGGCCCAGGTTAAGATATACTGCCTGTCCTACAGTCATTGAGGAAAGGGAATTAATAGATGCAATCTTATTCATTGAAAGATTAATAACACCTGTACCCTCCACTTTCAGGTTATCTAATGGGCTCACATCCGAAATGAGGTTTCCACTTAAGTCTAAGAAGCTCAGATTATCGATATCTTTAAGAGCGCTAATATCTGAAATGTTATTAGCAGTCAAATCAAGAGCACTTAATTCTTTTAGGTTCTTCAATGCACTGATATTGCTGATATTGTTTTCTGCCAAACCTAACCAAGCAAGATTGGTCAAATTCTTCAAAGAATCAATATTAGAGATACCGTTACCTGCTAATTCTATGCCTTGAAGACCTGTTAAATCTTTTAATGGTGTTAAGTCAGTAATCTCATTATACTCAAGACTAATCTGTTGTAGGTTTACTGCCTTTTCTAAACCTGATAAACTAGCAATTCCCTCTTCAAAAGCCCAGATATCATAAAGGTTTTGCAGATCTGCCTCAGTAATTTCTTCGATTTCTAGATACTCCTTAATTACTCTCTCCAAATTTGAATCCGGAATTAAGGACCCTGCCGCTACTGCTGGACTGGCTGTAAACACCAGCAATACAGCTAACAATAATTTTAAAACAAAAAAATCTTTTTTCATTCCCCGTTTTCCTCCTGGATAGTTAAGTTTTGGATAAAATACCCATATAAACCATACTTTCCTATTATAGAACTTTATACCCAGGAAGTATTACTTATCTTTCGACATTTTTCTACATAAATTTATTTAGCGGTTAAGGTTAATAGTTGTTCAAATACTTGAATATGACTTTCAATCTCTGAATTTGACTTTGTTTCATTTTGATCACCAGAATTCACTAGTGAATTACTCATTAGAACGGAAGCTAGAGCCTGAGATTTTACTCTTACCGTTTGGTGTTGGCTTCTTGATAATTCTGTGGATATACTGAATGCTTTCTCATAATCTCTAGCAACAAAATAAGAAAGACTTCCATAGTATTTAAACTCATCCGTCAATTCAAACTCTCTGCTGTTAAAATCCTCGTTTGGGAGGCGTTTTTTTAGACTTTCAAAATCACGCTGGAATTTCTCATAGTTCCTTACAGCTTTCTTGGCAACCTCAGTCGCTGTCTTTGATTCCTTTTGTTGTATCAAATTCAAAGAAATATCTGTATATAATTTCAAATTAAGATCTAAATGGTTTTTATCGAAAGGATCTGCTTCGATTGCATACTCACTTAATTTTAAGGCTTCTTCTAAATAACCATTTTTGAAAAGCAATTGGATTGATAACAAAAGGCCATGTGAATTGTTTTTTTCTAATGAGTATATTTTGTCAGCAATTCGCCTTACATTCTCCCTATTAGCCCCACTTTCATCCTCTGAAAGAAGCAGACCGAGGGTATTCCACTTTTCAATGTCATAATTATTGTATTGTAAAGATTGATCCACTAACATCTGTTTTCGGGCCAGTGATTCCTCGGCTATCGCTTGATCAAATAACTGATCTGATTTAATAAAGCGATAAGATTGCACGGCCGTGACCAGAATTAATATTGCAGCTAGAATATATACTGAATTCATTTTCCACAGTTTCATGCCCTGTTCAAATTGTGTATCCGGCAGACCAAGAGCAATTAAAGACAATACGAGAAACCAGACTGCACCATATGATAGATTAAAATCAATTAAACTATGAAGAAAAATAAGCAAAAGCGGCAATGAGACACTTAGGTTTGCTTCATTCTTTGCAAGTCCTTTCCATATCACGAACAAAAAGTAGACGATTATCGCGATAAAGGCTATTAACCCTGGAACACCTGAACTGATTAACCAATCCAAGTAGCCATTATGTAAACTCTTCGTTAAGTAAGGAAGAGACTGATGGTTTGTATAAATAGCAGACCAGCCATTCCCTCCATATCCCTGAATCAATGAATCCTTACTTGCCTTAATAGCATCATTCGCAATAATTAAGCGCTCTTGAAACGTATCAAATCCAAATTGTATTCTTTCTGTAAATTGAGATGGCAAGACAGAATAGATTAATCCTTTGAATTTTAGGTCCAGCAAAAAAAGAATAGATAAGGTAAACAGCACGGATGGAGCGACCAACCTTACAAACTTGGTGCTCTCCGCTTTTTTGTAAAACGGCGTCTCTATTAACTTCTGCATTAGTTGATAAAGAAAGTACATTACAATCATCATCAAGATCATAGATAGAAGCAAGTAGGTTAGAATACTACTTTCTTGTTCAGATGCAACAAGGAATATCAGTATCGCCATACCTGCAGATACTGTAGAAGCAATTATATACATAAGCTGTTGCGGTAAACGCATGAGAAACAATCCAATAATCCAAATCAAAGGCAGAAGAATCCATACACCCCTCGAGCCTGATAAAAATAACCCCAAGATGAAAGGCATAAATGAAATGGATATGAGGACAGCAAATTTCCTCGTAATACTGCTAGCGCTGATATGTAAAAGAGCAAGTAACCAAAGCGCAGCCATAATAACCCCGAATGTGTTGGGATATTGATATATCCCTCCAAGTCTCCCGGAAGAAATTGCTCCTGTAAATTCTAGTAATCCACCATATACAGCTATTGAGTATAAACTAATGCAAAACCCGGTAAATAGGATTACTTTTAATAAAAGGGACTTATATCTTGCATCCCTTGTGACATAATAGACTAATAGAAAAAAGCATCCGTATGCCGTCCACTTCAATATAGCTTGCCATGCTCCCAGAGGTGTAGCAGCATTCATCAACGAAAATACGAGAATAGCCGGCAATATGAAAAAGATAAGAGGATAAAAGACAGCTTTTAATTCCTTTTTAAAAAATAAGTAAACAACCAAAAAAATCGAACTTCCATAAAGCAATAATTGTACTGGATAAAAGTCTTCGTCAAAGTATAAACCTTTCACAAATGAAGCAAAAAATAAAAGCAGCGAGATTCCGGCAAGAAGCCAGAAACGTAATTCCTTAAAATGTTCTCCCATTATTCAATCACCTTTTCCATGACACGTTTAAACAAAGAAGCTGGATACGTGCCTCCAGATACTTCTTGTTCTTCACCAGATTTTTCATTTTCCGTACCTACCCAAACTGCCACTGTAAATTGATCAACCCCGCCAACAAACCAGCCATCATGTCCTGTAGTTCCTGTTTTTCCATACACATGGACATTTTTCATCTTGGCACTTTGGCCTGTTCCTTCCTCAACAACTTTTGTAAGAGCCTTTTTGATATCATTAGCCGTTTTTTCAGAATAGATCTGTTTCTTCTCCGGAGATGCTTTTATGTAGATTTCTTCCCCATTTGAATCAATCATTTTATATATTGTGCTGCCATATACTGCTTGTCCTTCATTAGCAAAGGCGCTATAGGCAATAGCCATTTGCAAAGGTGTGGCTCCTCTTTCATGCAAACCAAGGGCAATCCGATAATCCTCACGGCCGTTAAAAGCAAACAAATCGAATTTCTTTAGCGATTCCACCCCTTTATCCAGCCCTATCTTTGTCATTAACCATACTGCCGGAACATTGTGTGACATAACAATCGCATCTTCCATTGTCACTTCACTGCGATATTTAAAGTCATAATTCTTCGGTGTAAATGTCCCTAGTTTAAGTGGCTTATCTTCAAGAAGGTCATCAAGTTTCCAACCATGCTCCAATGAGGGTGCATATACAGCAAGCGGCTTAAATGCAGAAGCGGGCCTCCGCTGTATTTCAGCGGGGTTAGTTAGACTTTCCAGCGGGTTCCTGCTCCCTGCGACAGCTTTTACAGCCCCTTCCACATGATCCATTATCACCATGCTTCCCTCTATTTTGTTTTCTTCATATTGATCCGGCGGAAAATTTTGAGGATTAGTAAATTCATCGTAAAGAGCCTTTTGGATGCTTTCATCAATATTGATATAAAGCCTGATATTATTCATTGCTAATTCATGTTCAGAAATATCCAATTGTTCCTTTGCCTCTTTTACCGCTAATTCGAGATAGGAATGAAGAAATGCATTCTTGCTGTCTTGTAAGGAATCAAGAAAAGCCGGCAACTCGGAAAACGCTATGTCTGCATCATTTTCTGTTATTAGTTTTTTGCTCAGTAACACTTCGACTAGCTGTTCAATTTTCATTTCAATATTCTTGTCAAGTGTTGTTACTTTACCTGTATATAGTTCTTGAACACCTAATATGTACAACCATTCAAGTAATTCAAGGTCTGTTACCTTTTTATCAAAATAATAATCAGCTGCAGCATCTACCCCAATCAGGCCATTATGTATGTACATTTTCTTGAAAAAGAAACTTTCAATTTCATTTTCATTATAGAAAGTGTTTAAATATACTTTTGCGAAAATCCTCTTAATTTTTGAGAAAGTTTCTCTCTCAGGATAGATTGATTTAACCAACTCTTGATCGAAATCTTCATCAATATCCACAATAGTTAAAATTTGCTTTGGAATTGGGTCCGGGCTTCGGTCGGAATTACTTATTATGTTTAATTCTTTGCCTCTTTCATCAAAGAATCTTATTCCCTGTCGATGGTCCAACTTTTTTTCAAAATTCCAAACCCCAGCGAATAAAGTAAAAACCACTAAAAGCAGGAGTCCAGCTAGAAGGACTCCTGCTTTTTTTCTCTTTTTACCATTGTCTGTTTTATTTTTTCTCATTATCTTATACCTTTAGATACCAATTTTTTTTATGCAATATAAGCGCTATGATTGTCCACACCATGAAAATCAGCCCAGCATATGCTAACTGGGGATAAGCGGTAATTCCTTCTAGCCAGTTTAGCAATACTTGAGAGAATGTTAGGTCTTGACCAGGAAACTTTATATGATTCAGCAGAGAAAATAAGATAAACTTCCCAAAGTAAATCAAAAAACTATTCCGCCCAAAAGCATTCAAAAAATATACCAGCGGATTATTATGTGTTTTATTTTTTTGATCACTCAGGAGATGAACAATCCCCAGGAGCGATATGGTTGTACCCGCAGTAAGCAAAGCAAAGGATGGCGTCCAGATCTTTTTATTAAAAGGTAGTATGATATCTACTAGATGCGAACCGCCAATTAAAACAATCCCTAACAGAACGAGGGCCTTCCAAGAGTTCTTCCCGATTTCTCTATTTTTCATAAGAATGCTGCCGGCCGCAAAACCGAACAATACATTCGCAAGTGAGGCGATGATTGTAAGGATTCCCTCTGGGTCATATCCACTTTCCCCTTGATGGTAGATGTGGTCTGTACTAAATACTTTGCTATCAATTATGCCAGACGGATTGCAATCAGGCTGCGGTAAACCCTGTTCGCAGCCACTGCTTGCTGCCAGCAAGTATGAACCATGCAGTATTAAGATCAGTACAGCAATCAGTGATAAAGATTTCCACGTTTTTGCCACTGATGAAATCAGCACTGCCATTATCCCCAGAGCAGCATACAGCTGCAGGACGCCGGTATATCTTAACGTTTCAAAGTTGAAATTCCATTGGACGATCATATTAAAAATAAGTCCATATATGATTAATCGGATGGTTCGTTTAATAAGTTTAGGCCAACTTACTCCCCGATGATAAGCAATGGCCATCCCTGTGCCAAAAACAGTAATGAACGCAGGCAGAATATAATCCAGGATCGTTACGTTGTACCACGCGCCATGACGGAGGTTTTCATATCCGCCGTATGGGATATTGCTTAAATAAACTGAGAGGACAATAATAATCCCCCTGGTAAGGTCCAGCGAATGAATACGCCGTGATTCTTTAGTTGTAGTATTTTGTTCCATAAGTCTTGTCCCTTCTCTTTATATATCTGCTATATGCTATAATATCCCGAGAAACTAGAAAAGAGGTTATAAGGTTGAAAAAGATAATAGCCGTCGCGGTTCTTTCTATTGTGATTATAGTGGGTTTCGCGATTCATACTAGGGAGAACTTTGATACAGTCATCTTCTACTCACCACATGCCGATGATGAGGTATTGAGCATGGGTCCCTCAATCCTCCATTATAAGAACAAAGAGAAAAAAGTTGTCGTAGTGTTGTTATCAGAAGGGCTCGCCAGTGCTGCATACCCCAAATTAAATAATAAATTAAACGACTCAGGACTTCCACTTATTTCTAAAAAACAATTTGGTGAGGCAAGGCAGAAAGAGTTCAAATTATCCCTCGAAAAACTAGGGATTTCTTCAAGTGATATTTATTTTTACAACCTGCCAGATGGCAAGTTCTCCAAGGATGATGTCTCGAAAATCATGCAAGAAATGAATACCAGATATCCAAATGCCCAACATCATGCAATGTCCTACAAAGATCCGCACCACGATCACGCTACAACCGGACAAGCCCTTCAAGAGCTGCTAGAGCAAGATAAAATAAACAACGGAATATTCCACCTTCCAATTCAGGAATATGCCAATATTGAATATGACAGAAAACAAAAAGTACCAAGTAATAAAGAAAACTCATACAAAGATGCATTGGATGCGTATGGTATTTGGAAACCTGAAGATGGATACTATAGCATTGGCCTTGATTCTGTTACGGATTACTTTAGGATGGCTCGAGAAGAAATGGAAAGCAGATGGCATAAATAAAACAAAACGGCCGTGTATAATCACGGCCGTTTTGTTATTAATATGGTCTTTTAGCACCTAGATAGCGACTCTTCCAATAGGAAATATTCATGTCACTGATTTCTACGCCTCTTGATGAGCCAGCATGGATGAATTGATTGTTTCCAAGGTAGATGCCTGCATGCGATGGTCCCGGCTTATAAGTTTGATAGAATACGATATCACCAGGGGATGGCTGGGAGACAACCTTGGAAGCATTCCAGATATCACTAGTTGTCCTTGGCAAATCTACCCCGTTTTTATCATAGACAAAATTCAAATAACCACTGCAGTCGAAACCACTTGCAGTCGTTCCGTCAAATACATAGGGTACTCCAATATAAGCTTTGGCTGTTGCAATTAGACTATTTACATCAAAGGATAGAATATTAGCGACATTCGCAGATAATACTCCCGTACCGCCAACTAGATTGAAAGCCTGGATGCCCCTCTGATCTGCCAGAGTCATGATTTCTTGCGGCACAGCATTGGGCTGAACCAATAGAATAGAAGAATTGTTTTTTGCAGCTAATACTGATCCTGTAAGTGCATCTGCAAATGAAGCCCCAGAGGCTACATAAGCAGGATTCGCAGGTATATTTAGAGTTTTTACAATATTTGCGGATGTAGCGTATCGATTCGCACCCGCAATCCTTTTAGGTGAAGGAAGTTGTCTAAAGACTGTATCAGATACGGCGGAATTCCCGCCAACTACAATGGTACTGCTAAACTTTTTCAGTAGTTCTTTAGTAGCTGCAGGAATACTATCTTTTCCTGTCAATATAATTGGCATCTTATTTCTAGCAGCATAGGCTGCAATGGATAGACTGTCAGGATAGTTCTCCCCATAAACAACGATGGCTGTTTTTGAAGTTGTATTTAACTTCTGTGCTATTTTTACCGAGGTATCATAACGATTGACACCACTGATTCTTTCAGTGGCTAAACCCATAGATTGCAGTGTTTTTACTACATTATCCGTAATGGCGCTGCTGCCGCCTAAAATTACAGCTTTCTTTGCTTGCAGCCTTACTATTTCTTGCTTAGTAACAGCAGGAAGCTCAGACTTTCCGGTTAGAAGGATTGGAGCATTCAATGAATAAGCCAGTGGTGAGCCGGACAATGCATCAGGAAAATTCGTTCCAACTGATATCACAACTGCAGGCGCTGTCGCCCAACCTTTTTTAGAAACCGCCACGGCTGTTTCATACCTGCTTTGGCCGGAAATTCTATCTACCTTCTTTACAGCAGCTTCTATCGTATTAGGAAAAATCAGGACGGCTAAGAACAAGAGCAGCAAGTATGTAGAGAATTTTTTAGACATTCCGTACCCCCAAAATTAGATGTTAAACTCATTTTCTCTTTTTTTCTATTATAACAAGCAAAAAAATACATTTTATATTACAGTTTGTTAACAATTTGTTGGAAGCTGTAACTTTTTGTAACAGATGAACATTTAACGAATTATATTGTCAGTATTTCGAATTCTAGCAGATATTAATAGAAAAAAGCTTCCTAGGAAATGGAGGAAGCTTTCAGATGCTATTAAATATCTAATTTCTCTCTTTTTAGCAGCTGTTTAAATGTTCGTGATTTTAACAAAAGTAATCCGCTGACAAATACAATTCCTCCAACCGGCACCTTCACAATTAATATTTTCAGATTGCTCCAGTTCGATGAAGGCAGCAGATTACCCATAAGAGTTAAAACTATGACCATAGCCGCTACTGCGATCGTTATTTTCAAAAACTCTTTCCCAATCGTGCTAATCCTAAATCCACCAGATATTTTATACAGAGTCGTAAATGTCATGGCAGAGTATAGTAAACCAACAATTGATGCAGACAAGGCAAGTCCTGGAGGGCCAAACCATTTAGATAAGAAATAGTTAGAAATAACATTGATTACAATCGAAATCAATCCGATTCTCATTATAAGATGCCCTTTTTCCAACACATAAAAGCCTTTTGCGATTACTGCCTGAATACTATAGAAAAAAACGGAACCCATATACAACACAGCATACTCACTTGTATGAGCTGCTGCTATCGAGTTAAAAGCTCCCCTCTCATAAACAAGACTGACAATCGGCTCAATCAGAATTACCATTCCTGTTACAGTGGGAGCAAGAAATAGGAACATATAGGTCAAGCCGCGTTCGATTCCCTGCTTAAACAGCAGGTTGTCATTTTCGGCTTTCGCTTTCGCCAAGAATGGAAAAATCATCGTGGCAATCGTAACCCCAAATATTGCCTGAGGGATACTTACGAGACGGAATGCGTAATTCAGGTTGGAAACTACGCCTTCCTGCATCCCTGCAGCAAACAACATATTGACGGTGAGGTTGATTTGGCCGACAGCAATCGTGATTCCTACCGGCAAAAAAACAATATAGAAGCTCTTTATTTCCAGCCAATCTGCTCTTTGTTTCCAATCAAGCAACCTGCCAGGTTTTAAATAGAACACCTTAATTAATAAGGAAAGCAGTGTGCCAACCAGATAACCAAGAGGAACCGAATAGATCCCTATCTGTTGTTGAAACCCAATCGCGAAGGCTACAGTGGTAAGAACCACGACTGTTTGCGAAAAGGTGGAAAAAGAAAACTTCTTCTGGGAATCAAAATAGCCTTCGTAGACGGCATTAATCCCTACAAAGGCAATCGAAAGGAAATAGATTCCCGCGGTCCACCCGGCAATTTGCCAACCCTCATCGTACCGCCCAAACTCTGGATACAGCAAGCGGACAAGACCTGGAGAAATAACCACACCAATAATTGAAACAACCAGGCCAATAAAGAATGTACCTTTGACGACATTCGTTAAATGACTATGCCCTTTACCAAGTCGATCGTATTTATAATAACTTGGAAGAAAAGCATCCTTCATTCCAGTCAGCATAAAAAGAATAAGGGCATTCGGGATTGTCATGGCAGCAAAGTAAGCATCTGCCATATATGAATCACCATAGTAACCTGAAATCACCAGGTCACGAATCATACTTGAAAATTTTAAAAGCAATGTGGAAGCAATCAATAAAATTGCGGCAATCCTAAGCTTTTTCATGGTTATTATTCCTTTAAGGCCTTGTATAGGAAGACCGGCAAAATGATCTGACGCTTCCAACGCTTTGGCTCTTTCATTAATCGATACAGCCACTCAAGACCAATAGTTTGAAAGAAGGCAGGTGCCCTTTTTACCCGGCCAGAGATGACATCGAAGGATCCGCCAACACCCTGGAACACCTTGGCTGAAAGATGATTCATATTATTGACTATCCAATATTCCTGAGTTGGGCTGCCAAGAGCGACAAAGACAATATCGGGAGAGGCCTCATTAATTGTCTTTGTTATCAATTCCTGATCTTTAACATAACCGTCCATAACACCGGTAATGACAATTTCAGGATATAATTCTTCCAATCCAGCCTTTGCCTGCTCGGCAACACCCGGCTTCCCGCCATAAAGAAATACTCTTTTATTTCTATCCGCAGCAGCCTGGCATAGCGTCATCATCATATCGATTCCAGTCACTCTTCTTCTTAATTTCCCGCCTTTTAAGATAGAAGCAATAATCAATCCTACCCCATCAGGGATTTGATAGTCCGCTGTATTCAGTAGTTTTAATAGCGCAAGGTCTTTCTGCGCCTTCATAATTTTTTCGGGATTAATCGCTACTATAAAAGATTTCTTCCCCTCATCCATCCTATTGAAAAGCTGGTCGATCAGCTGCCTATAGGTGAAAGTACTAACAGGTACTCCTAATAACATTTCTTTCATACTAAAGCCACCTATTCTTTAGGGATTCCCCCTTCGGTTTTTGAATCCCCTAATACCCTGACATCGAACCCTGCACGTCTCCAAACCCCAACTTCAAGGCACCGCTTTGTATCCAACACGAGTTTCGTACGCATTAAGCCTTCTACTGTTTCAGGAGAAATCGCTTTAAACTCATCATGGTCTGTCAGTATCAGAATCATGTCTGCCTTGTTTACAGCTTCTTCAAGCGTTGAGGCTTGTCCGTTCATGACAATCCCATGAATATGTGGATCGTAAATTGAATAATCAATTCCGTATTCATTAAGATATTCAATTACTTTTAATGACGGACTCTCCCGGATATCATCAATGTTTGCCTTGAATGATAACCCAAGGACTGCCACTCTGCCATGATTAATATTATATTCATTAAATACATTATTAACTTTGTCAGCAGTGAATTTTGGCATGGAATCATTTGTTTGCCTTGATAACTTAACCAGATTGGCAAGCTCCGGCTGGAGTTCAACCAGGAACCACGGGTCCACAGCGATACAATGTCCTCCCACCCCAGGGCCTGGCATGTGGATGTTCACACGCGGATGATAATTAGCAAGCTCAATCGCTTCCCAAACATTGACATTGATCCGTTCACTTATTTTTGCAAGCTCATTAGCAAATGCAATATTAACATCACGATAAGTATTCTCGATAACCTTCACTAATTCCGCAGTAGTAGCATCAGTAACATGAATGTTCCCTTTTACAAAGGTACGGTACAATTCAACAGCCAGCTGTGCAGAACGTTCGTTAATTCCTCCGACAATCCTATCATTGTTGACCAGCTCCTCCAGAACCTTGCCTGGAATAACCCTCTCTGGTGAATGGGCAACAAACACCTCATTTCCAATTTCCAATCCTGTTTCTTCGATTAGAGGCAGCATGATATTCTCTACTGTCTTAGGTGGTACTGTTGATTCGAGGATCACGAGGTTTCCTTCTCTTATATAGGGAACAATGGAACTAGTCGCTTTTGCAACATAATCCAGATTTGCAGTTTTATCAGCATTGATAGGCGAAGGCACCGCTATTATAAAAACGTCTGATTCGACAGGCTCAGTTGAAACAGTCAGACTTTTGCTGTCGATTGCCTTATTCAGTTCTTCCTGAAGACCTTTTTCTTCTATATGAAGTTTTTTACCGGCGATATCTTTTACTATATCTACATTTATATCCATGCCATGCACGGACATACCATGATTCGCAAACATAACTGCAGTCGGCAGACCAATATATCCTAGCCCAACGACGCATATTTTCTTTTTCACGAAACTTCTTCCCTTCGTCTCTTCGATTAAAAGCCTAAATTTTATTATATCGAAGATTTACACATGAAAACAGTTTTTTAACTAAAGAGTATCTTGGAATTAATTTGAAAGCTAAGTTTACAAAACTTAACAATGAATAATCGTAAATTTACACCAAATAAACATGCAATTAATACAAATAAAGTAAGCTTGCATTAAACCTGTGAAGGAGTTGACCGAAGTGAAGACTGTCATCCGCTCTACTTGGGTTCTCACTGTCCTCTTAGCTCTATTTTTCGCTCTTATCATAATTGTACAGAATTCCATTAAGATGTTTTTATTCTAACCGAAAGGTTCAATTAGAATGAAGATTTTAAAAAAACAGCCAATAAATACCACAATATTCCCCTCTATTTTCAACTCCCATATTATAGTACAATCTGAAATTGTAAGGGAGAGTGAAATTCATCAAACAGTTTGATTCATTTCCAAAAACAATCAAGAAAACCATTCGATATATAAATCAAGATGTGAATAACATAGAGAAACTGGAAGAAATAGAAGTAGTCATACTGGCTAACATCAAAAAACGCAAGAAGAAGCTAAAGTTAAACCAAGCCGATATAAATAAATAAATAAATAATCCCGTGAAGAATAAACTCTTTTCACGGGATTTTTCTATGTTTCAATAGAACTATTATTGCAAGGCAGCCTCTTTTAGTCTTTTTATTACATCCTCACTTACCGCACTTGTACCTCCTAACACACTAAAACTTGACAATTGCTTCTTTACGATAGTGTTGTGAGTTTCATTTGGAAGATTACTTGGAGTTACCAGGAGTAGCGAAGATTTTTCCTTCGCAGCTAAAACTGACCCTGTTAATGCATCTGCAAAATTCATTCCTGTTGCGATAAAAACCCTACTCGTAGAGTCACCTAAATCTTCCCCAATCGTTGCAGCAGTAGCGTATCGGTTAACCCCGCTATATCTCTTAGGGGATGGGAGATTTGAAAAGACCTGGTTACTTATTACGCCCTCGCCTCCAACAACAATTGTAGAACTTATTCCTTTAAGGCTTTCTTTAGTTTCTAATGGAAGCTTGTTTTTATCCGTTAATAAAATAGGGTAGCCATTCCATGCAGCATAAGAGGCAACTGAGAGTGCATCAGGAAAATTAAATCCATAGGCTACTATTGCTTTATTTGGATTTCCGCCCAGCTTCTCAGCAATTGCCTGAGCTGTACCAAATCGGTTTTTTCCTAATATACGCTCTACCTCTAGCCCCATTCCAGTAATAGCGGATTCTACATTTTGAGAGATAGCGCCTCTGCCTCCAAGAATAATTACTTTTTTTGCACCTAACCTTTTAATTTCTGCTACTGTTTCAACATTCAATGATGTTGGATAAGTAAGTAGTATAGGCGCATTCAACTTATACGCTAACGGCGCACCAGCTAATGCATCCGGAAACTCATCTGACCTAGCAATAATAACCGTCTCCGATGAATCCCAACCTTTTTGACTTATTGCATTTGCAGTCCCAAACCTATTCTTTCCTGATACTCTCTCAACATAAGCACCAGTAGTTTTCAGCATTTTTGCCGGACCATCTGTTGTCCAATTTCCAGACATGTCACTAGCTTCAATCTTGAAATGATATTCTGTTCCTGGTGTTAAACCTTCTACCTCATACGTCATTTCATGAAGAGATTGGTTTCCAGGAACTGTTTCAATGAGTTCACCATTTTTATAAATCCTATAGCTTACCACCTGATCATTATCATAAGCATTTTTCCATCTTAATAAGATACTTCTCTCACGTGTCTCAGTAAAATCATAGCTATAAATCGTTTTATCTTTCCATAATGGTGGTGTGGTATCTAAGGTCTTAAATTGTCCTTCGGGTCCATCCGTGGTCCAATTATCATAAGCATCTCCTGCCTCTACCTTAAATAGATAAGATTTAGCCTCATTAAGATTTCCAACTTTAAAAGAGTTTATATTTTTAGGAACAGTACCTATTAGAACTCCATTTTGAAAGATTCTATAATTAGTAACTTCAATGTTATCTCTTGCCACTGGCCACTCAAATTCAACGGAAGATGTCGTTACTGAACTTAGTACAAGTTTACTTTCAACTGGCCAATTTGGTACTTCAAAGTCTACCAGTGGTGTTAACTCATGAGGATTACTAAGAAAAGGCTCGTAGCTGATATAGTCCGGTGAAGCCAAATTATCATTTCTATCATAAATCATGGAATCTATTACATTAATATCATCGGTATTCCAATAATTGTTCTGAGCAATCATTTTTGCATTGTTATACCCATTAGGCAATCGCAATGCTATTCTGTCATTTGAAAGGAAGCTGTTATATTCTACAATAGTTTCTGAACCATAACTTTCCCAGTTTTCAATAGCAAATTCATCGTAATAGGAATTCCATTCATAAAACACATTATTTCTTATAAATACTTTTTTATTTGGATTAGCTCCTACACTTATCCCGCCTGAATTCTTAAATATGTTCCTCTCGATATAGACATCTTCTACCGGATACCACAGGTACATATAGCCAGAAACATTTGTTAGTTCGCTGTCTGTCAACTGTATCGAGCCATAGATTGAGCCACCAGTCGGTGGATAGACACTTCCACTATTGAATTTTGAATGTTTTACATTTATATAAAATGGCTCATCAGGTTCATTGTCTCCAGGCTTTAAATTAATTGTATTGAAAATAATCTTAGACGATGATGATCCTACTGCATAAAGGTCACCCCAAGTCTGAAGATCATATCCCCCTCCTTCTATGACAACTCCTGGTTCTATAGTAAGAGTACTTCCGTGTGCAATTTGTACGTTTCCGTTCAGTATGTAGGGAGAATTAGCTTTTGTCCAAACTGTATCCTCTTTAATAATCCCAGAAACAAAGGTACCTTCATTAGCTTGTGCTGCATTAATATACACAACATTCCAAATCAATAATAATATTAGTGAAATTCTGTATAGCTTAGTCATAATACATTTGTCCACCTTTCTTTTATTTTAACAATTATATATATCCATTATATTACATTGCTATCTCCCAAGGCGAAGAATGTTTGAACGATTTTCACCAGTTTCTTAACATACTTCTGAGTTAATATCATATAATCATAACAATTACTATTTTTCCCTTTTTTCTAGTTAATTACATAACTTTGTAATAAGATAGGATAATAGAGAAAAAACTGGGGGTTAAGTTTTGAGGAAAAAGTTGCTGCTGCTAACTGCTGCTTGTATGTGTGTATTCGGTTCCTTTAGTTCACAGTCTTTTGCTGAATCACAATCCACTAAAAAAATCATTGTTAAAAAACAAGAAAATCAATTCTCAAACAAAAAGAATTCTGAAAAACCAGCTGACACATATACACTTGATGTCCCAACAAGTGAAGTGAAAAATGTGTTAAAAGAACTCAATTCAGACCCAAATGTTGAGTATGCTGAAGAGGAAATTATGTATGAATACTTCGGTACTGTGAATGATTCACACTACAATTTCTACCAGTTTAAAGACTTTTCCTTAATTGGAGCTCCTGATGCTTGGGATCTATTTTCACCGAAGAAGGGTCCGATAGTTGCCGTTTTGGACTCTGGGATCGACAGTTCCAGTGCGGATCTTAAAAATATGATCTATAAGCCTTTCAATACGATGGATAACACGACGAATGTCAATGATGAACTAGGGCATGGAACTCATGTTGCCGGGATTGTTGGCGCACAGACAAACAACAGCACTGGAATTGCTTCCCTATCAAAAGGTGCTAAAATTATGCCTGTTAAGGTAGGCAGCAAAAACGGCATTAGCAGCATCGATATTGCAGAAGGAATTTATTATGCAGTGAATCAGGGCGCCAATATCATCAACTTAAGCATCGGCGGCCGTTATAGTGTATATGTGGAGGATGCAGTTGATTACGCTTATGAAAAGGGTGTATTGGTAATTGCTGCTGCCGGGAACAGCAGTCTGCCGTTCCAACAATACCCTGCCGCCTACAATAGTGTAATAGGAGTAGCTGCAGTGGATGCATACACCGATAGTCTAGCAGATTTCTCCAATTATGGTGACTGGGTCTCCATTGCCGCACCTGGTGTGGATATTTTCAGCACCTATCCTTCTGTACTCGATAAAACCAATCCAGCGGGTTATGAATATATGGATGGCACAAGCATGGCTTCTCCTATGGTTGCCTCATTGGCAGCTCTGCTCAAAAATCATGCGCCTGCTTTAAGCCACAACCAGATTAGGTGGCTCATGGAGGTTTCAAGTGAGGATTATTACGGAGCAGAGTACCATACTAACGGGCGAATCAATGCTGATAACGCATTAACCTATTACAATGAATATCCTCGTTTGTTCGGGAAAACATCTGTAGATACTTCTAACGAAATTGCCGCTGCAGGCTGGAGTGAACAATTACCTCCATATACTTATTTAGAAACATATGAGCCGGAATTAAACGAAGATGCTTTATCCGAGGAAGGTACCTTCGCCATCCTGGCAAGCAGCAAGAGCTTTCCGGACAGTCTGGCAGCAAACGCGCTGGCATATAAACTTGATGCGCCGATATTGTTGAGCAGTCCTAATCAGCTTAGCACATCAACAGTTGATACTTTGAATCAACTTAATGTACAGAATGTATTGGTCCTAGGTGGAAAAGGGGCTATATCTGATTCAGTTATCTCATCTCTAAATAAAAGCGGATTTAATGCCCAGCGTATTAAAGGCACTAACCGTTTCTCAACAGCTACAGAGATCAATGATTATATTGCCAAGCAAGGTGGAGAAGTGATTATCGCTAATGGACTTAATTTCCCAGATGCATTATCAGTTTCAGCCTTTGCAGCAAGCAACCAAATACCGATTGTTTTTGCAGAAAAGGATCGGATTCCACAAGAAACCAGGGACTTTATTGACAAGTATGGATTCTCAAAGTCAATTATTATTGGAGGTACGGGTGTCATTTCGGACTCAGTGATAAAAAACTTCCCGAATCCAATCAGGCTTTCAGGAAAAAATAGATTCGAAACCAATATCAAAGTAATAAATCATTTCAATGCGGACACAACACCTGTAGGACTAATGTTTGCTACCGGTTATAACTTTCCCGATGCATTAGCTGGAGGAGTACTGGCAGCAAAAAGTAATTATCCACTTGTTCTCACAGATTCTAATGCAATCCCTGCACCAACTCAGGCCTATATCCAGCAACAGGTTAATAACAGCAAGCCAGAATATCTTGATATGTTGGTTCTTGGGGGGAAAGCCGCAGTCTCTCCAGAAACAGTTTTTAAAATCGATCATATTCTCTTTAGAGATTGGTATAATCAATCATATTCTTCAACCAGTTCATTCCAATCCTCTAAACAAGCATTGAACTTACAATTCTCAAAGAAATAGGCATAACAAAACCCCTAACCAATTTTTGTTAGGGGTTTGTTTTGAACTTATTTATTCAGTCTTGTAATACGTCCTTCGTTCTCAGGGTCAACCGATTCATATTTCTTGATGTAATTTACTAAAGCATCAAGATCAACGACATCAACTACTCGGTTTGTTCCTTCTTTTAGAATAGCTAATTCATCCCCGCCATCAGCCATGAAATTGTTAACAGTAACTGAGTACACTTCAGTATCAACAAGATTAGATCCATCTTCCTTCTTAATGGATACCATGCGCTGACCAACAGGCTTACTTGAATCGAAAGTTACCTTCAAACCAGAAATCTTCAGGATCCTCTCTTTTGAACCCCACTGCTGTTCAAACAATGTCTTGATCTGTGCACCTGTCAGATCCATTGTCACTAAGTCGTTGCCGAAAGGCTGGACAGTGAATGCCTCTTTCCAAGTGATTTCTCCTGCATTGATTTCAGCACGGATACCACCTGGATTCATGAACGCGAAATCTGTACCTGTCTGTTCTCTCATTGAGTCAGCAATTAAATTGCCCATAGGAGATTCACCATCAGCATTCTCATCACGGCTGATACCCTTAGTTGTCTTTCCAATAACCTCATTTAAAATCGGAGCGACATCAGCAACATAAGCATCAACAATCTCCTTGATTTCAGCATCAGGGGTAATTCCATCACGGTCTACATTGACAATTTTCGCTTCTTTCTTAACGATATCCATAGTAAATGGATCGATTTCGAAATCCACATCAGAGAATGCTGTTCCAGAGGAATAGGACTGAACTAATAATTTTCCATCAACAACAGCATTGGCATAAGCATGATTATGGCCGCCAAACATGATGTCTACCTCATCATTAACAGCTGCAGCAATTTCTGCCAATTCAAGTCCAGCTTCTGTTCCGTCTGGTTTAGACGTTACCGGATTATGAGTAATAACAACAATTGATTTAATCCCCTGCTCAATTAATTCTTCTGCATACTTGTTGATTGCCTCAGTTTCGTCAGTAAATTCAACACCCGCTACACCACTAGGAGTAACGATTGAAGGTGTATCAGAGTATGCGATGCCGATAAAACCAACAGGAACGCCTCCAATTTCCTTTACTACATAAGGGTCTAAAATTGGTTCTTTTGTTGTTTCATCAACAACGTTTGCTGCTACGTAAGGGAAAGCAGCTCCCTCAAATTCACCATACTTCTCGATCGTATTATCATGGCTTCCACCATTGATCAGGCGAAGCATTTCATCAACACCCTCATCAAATTCATGGTTACCAAGTGTGCCTAGGTCAAAACCAATCTTGTTCAAAACCTCGATTGTTGGCTCATCTTGCAGCAACGCAGAAACCGGTGAACTCGCTCCAACAGCATCTCCTGCATGAAGCATTAGAGTGTTCTCAGGGTTTTCGCTTTCGGCCTTTTTCAGGTATGCAGCTAAATAATCTGCTCCACCAGCGTTGATTTTCGTGTTATACGTATCAAGCTGGCCATGGAAGTCATTAATACCTAGTAGCTGCCCCTTAATTGGCGATAGTTGAACAGAATACTTGTGGAAGTCTCCTGAACCCTTTCCAACATAGTTTACAACTGCTGACTCTTCAGCATATCCCTTTGCACCTTCAGCAGATTCGAATGTAACATTCACATCTCCAGCAACAGGGGCAATTCTCCAGTTATTATCAGCAGACGGATTGATTGTCTTGTTCTTGATGATATAGTTCATCACAACTTGACGGTTTTCATCAGCTGAGGTATAGACTACCTTGTCTCCACCTGGATTAGCAATTTTGGATCCAGCGCGGTAGTTATTTGTTGCAACGATGAATTCTTGATCAGCTGTAACTGGCTGACCATTGAACATCAGGTTCTTGATACGGCTTGCATTTGCATCAAGAGTATTTCCATCAGAATCGTACTTTGCTGGTTGAGTAACATCTATTTCATACGTTACACCATCAAGAGTATCGAAGTTATAAGCAGGGAAATCTGGATTGATCAATTCTTGTTCTTCTGTTGAATCTGGATTAATCTGATTGAAGTTTCCAGTTGTCCACTCTAAATATTCCTTGACTTCCTCACCATTCAGCTTCAAAGCTGTTACAGTGTTTGGATATTTATAAAGGTCAGCAACGTTTTTGATTGTAACTGTTCCTGTCGGGATTTCTGTGAAATCAGATGCACCATTACGTCCTGCTTTGAAAGGAGCAGCAGATGATAGTACTGGGATTCCTTCATATTCAGTTCCAGTCAATGCATTTTCAACATATTCCTTTTGAGCATTGCTTACGATTTGAACAGATGGGTCATCCTGAACCCTTGCAAAATAGCTGTGGATTGGAGATGTTGTTTCTCCAACAGGGCTATTGATATATTCGACAGTTTCCTCATGGACGTCCTTAAGGGTCTTAACCATTTCAGCATCTGGAGTTACTCCGCCAGTTTGGCGAACTTCAGATTGAGAATCCTTGACTTTCCATTTTCCGTCCACTTTTTCAAGTGTCAGGTCAATGACTCCAAGGTTGCTTCCATCAACGTTAGCCTGAACGGCTGCAACGCCATTGATCGTTCCCTTTTTATTATCTACACCCTCGATATTATTGTAAGATGCATCACTAGGGAACGACTTGTGAGTGTGGCCAAACAGAATAGCATCGATTCCAGGCACTTCACTTAAAGCGAATACGGTATTTTCTTTATTCGTCTTATCTTTGTCAAAGCCGGAGTGTGAAAGAGCAACAACGATTTCTGCTCCATCTTCCTTCATCTTAGGAACCCATTTTTCTGCGGATGCAACAACATCTTCAGTGACAACCTTACCTTCAAGGTTCACTTTATCCCATGTCATGATTTGTGGTGCAACAAAGCCGATAACCCCAACTTTTACAGTTTGTTCATTACCATTTTCGTCTTTTACTTTCTTTTCGACAATTTTATACGGCTTAACAAGGTTCTTATCATTTGATGGGTCATTATCATGGTCATCCTTGTAAACGTTAGCAGATACGTAAGGGAATTCTGCGCCTTTGATGCTGCTTGTAAGGAAGTCCAGGCCATAGTTGAACTCGTGGTTACCTAGAGTAGCCGCATCATAGTCAAGAAGATTCATAGCTTCATAGATTGGATGAGTTTCATTTTTAACTACGTCTTCAGAAACTGCATTCTTTCCACCAAGTACAGAAACATATTTACCATCAACAAGTTCTTCGGTTCCTGCAGGCAATGCATCCTGCTGCACAAGAAGGACTGGAGCGTCGTTCTTAGCTGCTAAAACAGATCCAGTTAAAGCATCAGCAAACCCATATCCAGTTGAAACAAATACTTTGTCTTTTACTTCATCAAGCTCTGTTGCAATCTTTAATGAAGTTTCAAAACGGTTTTTACCTGAAATTCTTGTTGGATTTTTCAAATCCTTTTCTACTTTAGCGCTAACTACGCCTGTTCCACCGGCAATGATTGTGTTCGCCTTGTTTGCTAGGGCGGCGCTGGTAGCTGCCGGTATAGAATCCTTCTGAGTTAACAGGATAGGAATACCATTTTTAGCTGCATAAGGTGCAATCGCAATAGCATCCGGATAGTTAAATCCATATGTAATAATAGCTGTATCGGAATTTCCGCCTAGTTCAGAAGCCACTTGGGAAGCGGTTTCAAAACGGTTCTGGCCGGAAATCCTTTTTACCCATACCTTAAGATCTTTCGATAATTCCTTTTGTACTGTGTCAGATACTGCTCCAGTACCACCAAGGATAACTACTCTGGACGCACCCAATCTCTTAATCTCTTCTTTTGTAGCAGCCGTTAACTTCTTTGTTTCAGTCAATAGAATCGGAGCATCGTACTTATAGGCCAATGGTGCTGCTGCTAAAGCATCAGCGAAATCATCGCCACGAGCAATCAATACTGTTTCAGCCTTATCCCAACCTTTTTGGGATACTTCTACAGCAGTTTCATAACGGTTTTTTCCTGATAAACGGTCAACAAATGTTAACGGGTTGACATTTGCAATATAATCGGTGAATGGATTTCCTTGTAGCAGGTCACCATTGTCTAATAAAAGGTTGTTAGGATTTTCAGCACGCTCTTCTTTAATTAGGGTCGCTACCCTTACTAATCCTTTTTCTTTTCCTTCTGCATATTTAGATCCTGTGTAATAATCATAATCCATTAAACTACCATGTACATCAGTAGTTTCCATGATTTTAAGCTTTACATACGCCTCGTTCGACAGAACATTCTTAGGCGTTGTCTCTGCAGATGCATAGTTAACACCTAACGAGGAGGTTAGCATTCCTAAGGCTAGACCTGAGACAGCTATATTGCTAATCTTCTTTTTTAGACCTTTTTTCACAACATTTCCACCCTTCGATAAATTTTGCAGCAAATTTATTATAAACCTATTTACCTAGTAAGAGTATTGTTTTTTTGAGAAGAATTTGTAAATTTTTAAAATAAATTGACAAATTATAGTGCACTTAGTATTCTTTTAAATTTTTGAGCTGTAAAAGAAATAAAAGATGATTCCAAAGAATAGTACAAGCATCATAGTCATAAATACTTTGGAGAACATCTTTTCCTTTTTCGTTAAGATTGCTTGATCTATAACTATCTCTGAATTACTTTGTTTTATTAATCCGATAACATCTGCTCTTACTTTATGATTTTTTAAGAAGCCAAATGGGACCGCTGCTTTTCTTTTACCGATAGGATCCAAAAATATTAGATAATACCTCACTGCTCCTTCTGTACCAGATGAAGTTTGAATTCTATCCATTTTTATTTCTGCAATTTCTTTATAGTCAACCTCAATCCTCTTTAATAAGGAGCGATAAATAAGATGGTCCGAATAAATATATAAGCGTTCATAGTAAAAAAAAGCTGAAATGCCAACTATAATCATCGCTGGAAGCCCCATGGAAAAAAATATCATTGAAAAAGATGTAGTTTCAAAGCTAAAGATTAATGGTTGTAAACCGACAAAAATAACCCCCCAAAAAAACAATAAAAAATTAAACCTTCTTAACGAATATCGATGCTTCAACCTTCATCTCCTCCTTTTCTCAAATCATACCAAAAAAAATCGATATAAAGACAAAATACCCATGTAAAAAATAATTAGGTATACTTTATGGTAAATTTATGTAATATATAGTAAATTATTAATAGTAAAAAAGGAGGAGTTCGTTGGATGAGACATTATAAAACAAAAATTCTATTAATCTCTTTTTTAATTTCATTATTTTTACTCTTAATTCCACAAATCAGCTTTGCAGCTGACTACAGCAATAACCGTATTGCTGGCCCTGGAAGATATGACACTGCAGTAGAAATCTCAAAAAAGGGATGGCCTAATGGTGCAGAAACAATTGTTTTAGCAAGGGGTGATATGTTCCCAGATGCCTTGGCTGGCTCACCACTCGCCTATAAGTTAAACGCACCGATTTTATTGACTACATCAAATCAATTACCAACCGCAACCAAACAAGAAATCACTAGATTGAAACCTAAAAAAGTGATTATTCTTGGTGGTTCAAAGGCAATATTAGATGCAGTAAAGACCGAAATCAGCAATATGGGAATAACAGTTGAACGAATTTCGGGTTCTGATCGTTACCAAACTTCCCTGGAGATTGCTAAAAGATTGGGTACAACTAAAGATAAGGCAATCGTCGCTACTGGCAGGGACTTCCCTGACGCACTTGCTATCGCGCCTTATGCAGCTAAGAATTCCTATCCGATTATCTTAACAGCCCCAGATAAAATGACGGCCAATGTAAGCACATATGTTAAAGATTTTAAAAGCACACTAATTGTTGGAGGAAGCAAAGCCATCAGCCCTGAAGTGGAAAATGCTCTTCCAGAACCGGAAAGAATTTCGGGAAAGAACAGGTATGAAACTGCTAGCAAAATCATTAAAGAAAACTTTGAAACAAATAACACCATTTACATAAGTACAGGTGAAAATTTTGCAGATGCATTGACTGGATCTGTTCTTGCAGCGAAAAATAACACTGCTGTTATGTTAGTTGGAAAAAGTAGTTTACCAACAGATTCTGATTTACTGATCGCTGAGAAGCAGGTTAAAAATCTTTTTGCTTTTGGCGGAAAAGCAGCAGTGCCTGATTCAATCATTCAAAGTCTCCTAGATCTTGTTGCCAAATTTAAAGAATCTGTAGGAACTGTCTCTGTCGAAGAAACCGTAAAATTATTGGATAATGCCTCTATCCAAAGACTGGAGACTGCTGAAGATACAATGACTGCCTTGGAGGATGGCACAGTAACTATAAAGCTGGCTCCAGATCAGGCGGCTGCTTATAAGAAAACAGATATCCTCTTCATTCCACCGAGCGATGCTTACCCAACAGGATATTTTGGGCAAGTTAAAAATGTTGCAACGGATGGAAGTATCGTTATTGCTCAGCCAGCAATAGATGAAGTTTTTAAAGAGTTTAATATTCAAGCAGATAAGGTGCTTACTCCAGACAACCTAGTTGATGTTAATTTAGAAGATGGAGTTGCCTTGAGTGCAGATGGAGAACAACTTTATTCTTTACTGGAATGGAAAAAAGCAATGATAAGCCAACCTTCCTTCCAGGCAGGCGGTAAACCAGTCACTGTTTCAATTGATAAAACACTGTTTAATGACGACACTAGTTCACTCAAAGTGGTAGGTGATATTAAACTTACATCTGCTGAAGCTGATATGGATTTAGAAAAGAACTGGTTAGGGCTAATCGAAGGGTTTGATTATCATTTCGAAAGTACTCAAGATTCAAGCATTAAATTCCTAATGGAAGTACAAGGAAAAATCGCTACTAAGGATCAGTCAAAAAATGTAGAATTTGGAGACTGGGTTAAAATTGAGGGTGTGGATCGGGAAGGCCGAGTTGCGTTAGCCTCCCTTACCTATCAGATTGGTACGGCTCCTGTTTTCGGACCTGGAAACAGAGGATACATTCAAATACCGATTGGGGTAACAGTATTTTTAACTGTAAACGCAAAAGGTGAAGCCAAAGTAGAAATGGAATTCGGTATCGTTGAAAAGTCCCGCACCAATGTAGATGTAGAATGGATAGATGATTATTTCGATGCAGATTTCGATTTAGAAACCGAGAGATATTTACTCAATTTCGAAGGAAAAGGTGAATTAACCGCATCTGTCGGAGTTGGTTTTGAACCAGCCATTAATATCGGTGGATTATTGCCAGCAGTAGTCCAAAATGATTTATCGGCCGGCTACGAATTCAAGGGAAATATCAAAGCAGAGTACGATTTGAAGGACAATGACTCTCTGGTGACGGGATGTTATGCAAATGGTTTTAAAGCAGGGTTTGAATCTATTTTTAAGGCCCGGCTGAAAGCTTCTTCAGAGAAATGGGATATTGAGGAAAAAGTAGAGTACGAGAAAACACTATGGGATCATGAATTCTTTAATACCGGAATGGAGGAAGTTTGTATGAACTCCGGAAAGATTACCGGTACTGTAAAGGATGCTATTTCTCAGGACCCACTATCCAATGTAAGCATCAAAGTCTATCAAGATGGTGATTTTTTCCGTACCGCTACCACGGATGCTAATGGTAACTATGAAATTCAGCTATCAGATGGAAATTATAAATTTGTCTATAGTAAACTCCTTTATGCCGATGCAGTTTATAATGATGTCGAGATAAGAGAAAACGAGGTGCAATACAGTCCAGAACTAAGGCTAATTGGTACCTCATTCTTGGGAGATGGAATAGTTAAAGGGGAAATCAGCAATTCTTTAAATGGCGCACCAGTTGAAGGAGCTACACTTAAAGTGAGGTCAGGAGTAAATTCATCCCAAGGAGATGTAGTGGCAACTGCTGTTACTGATGGGAATGGTCATTATGAAATAACCGAGCTTCCCGCTGGGTTATATACTGCTCAAATTTCAAAGGATGGCTTTATCTCAACAACAATCGGAATCATCTCTATTGGCGGACGTACATTACAGAATCAAAACGGAAGCATTACTCCTGTGTTAGACGAATCTGAAACGAGGATTGTTCTTAAGTGGGGTGAGTTACCGTATGACCTAGATTCTCACCTGACAGGTCCATATACAGATGAAGAAAGATTCCACATATTTTTTGGCTGGAAAAATCATTATGAAAATGACATATTGATGGCTGGGCTTGATGTAGATGACGTTACCTCCTATGGACCGGAGACTACAACAATTTACCAACAAAAAGATGGAGTGTATCGTTTCTCTGTTCATGATTTTTCAAATAGTGGAAGCATGGTAAGTAATGCACTATCCAACTCGCAGGCTGTTGTTGAAGTATATAGAGGAAGCTATCTGGTGAGAACATTCCATGTACCAACTAACAAGATTGGGACTGTATGGACTGTGTTTGAGTTAAGAGACAATGAAATCATTCCAATAAATACGATTGCGAATGAAGGAGATAATGTGTTCTTTAGCGGACAAAGTCAGACTGCCATTGACCCGGATATCATTCATTCATTTAAAGAAAAGAAAAATTAAATTCCTAATGAGAACCTGCTCCCATTACGGGAACAGGTTCTATTATTTTTCAAGGTTGGATTAACCACAACCAAATATTTTTTTTTTTACAAAAACAGGGATATCCAAACGGATATTTTTTTGGTATTCTATTTGTCAGATGTTTAATTATTTTGTCATACTATGGAGGGCAATAAATGAGATCCGATCAACATAAAGTTAAGAAAAAAAGAACGTGGCTCCGCGTCCTAGGAGTCATTTTTCTTTTGCTGGTCATTGGGGTAGGTGCCTATGTTTATAATGTTTATTCATCCCTTACCAAGGCTGTTGATACAATGCACCAACCAATCGAGCGGGAAAAATCAAATAAACGTCCGGATGAAGTAACCTTTGAAAAGAAAGATCCATTCTCTGTATTGATGCTAGGTGTAGATGCAAGACCTGGGGATAAAGGCCGATCCGATACAATGATCGTATTGACCGTTAATCCAGAATTAAATTCTATTAAAATGCTAAGCATCCCACGAGATACACGGACACAAATCGTCGGAAAAGGTATTGACGATAAAATCAACCATGCATATGCATTTGGCGGTGTAGAAATGTCAATGGATACGGTGGAAAACTTCCTCGATATCCCGATTGATTATTACATGCAGGTTAATATGGAAGGTTTTGAAGATATTGTCAATGCTGTAGGCGGAGTTACTGTGAATAACAATTTCGCCTTTAAAGAAGGAGCACATAACTTCCCCGAAGGAGAGCTTGTCCTTAATGGAAAAGAAGCTCTATCTTATGTAAGAATGAGAAAACAAGACCCGAATGGCGATTTCGGACGTCAGCAAAGACAAAGACAGGTCATCCAAGGGGTCATCAGAAAAGGAGCAAGCTTTAGCTCACTTACAAAATTCGATGATATTTTTGCTGCTTTAGGCAAAAACGTAAAAACAAATATTACCTTTGTTGAAATGGTGGACATCCAAAAGCATTACAAGAGTGCCGGTAAAGACGTACAGCAACTCCAGCTTCAAGGTGCTGGAACGACCATCAACAAAATCTATTATCAAATAGTCCCTGAGGAAGAAAAGCAAAAAGTGCAGAATGAACTAAAAGAGCATTTGAATTTGAAATAAACAAGAAATGACCCAAGCAGACTGCTTGGGTCATTTTTTTAAATTCACGGCTATAATAATAGCAATGTTATTACTGTTAAATTTGACTGTTGATTTTCGTTCCAGGCGCTGAGCCTCCAGGAGTCTACACGCCTATCACTGCAAACAACAGGATGTAAAAAATCAACATTAAGCTTTAACTAAGGCTAAAATTAAAGAAGCTATTAATTAACACCGGTCTTTCCTCTTCAGAGGTATCTCTCACATTAGGCGCAGCCCTATTTTTTCTGTATAGACAATTAAATTGGAAATAAATTCAGCTTCTATTTCAACAATATTACACGTTAAGATTATGATTGTACTATTATGATTCTTTTTATATAGAAATCTTTCTAGGATTCTCCTAGCTTGCACAATTTGATATATGGTAATGAATTTTAAGCTCTTAAATGAGTACATGTTTCTTGAAAGACTGCATAGTTATAGTACATACAAAAAGAAGCAAAGCATGTTCATCAGATTGGCGGAGGAATAGACTCTACTATTTTATTAGACGTTGTGCAGCTGGTTAGTAGACAAAGCTATTAAAAATAGACATAATACAAAAAGCTGCTAACATCGCGTTAGCAGCTTTTTTGCTTGTTACTTACTCTTAAGTTTCTCAAAAAAATTCTTGTTACTATGTTGGCCAAGTCCCTATACAATTACTTGGCACAACCGGTCACGACGGTTGGATTACCAATCAAAAAGATACAACAGTGAATTTAGCAAAAGGAAGATACTATGTAATCGTTCAACTTAATGAGCCAAGCAGAATGGATTATAATGAACAACTTCTTATACAATCAAGCTATACCAGTAATCATCTCCAAGTTAAAAGCTGCTAACCATCTGATTAGCAGCTTTTCAAAACTTCGCCTAGCTAAATTATTGAAGTTGTTCAGCAACCGACTTCGCTACAACTCCTTCTCCTCCTAAAATGACTAAATCCGAAGATGGTTGGTCTTTTAGCAACTGACTGACTTCGGGATCAATTTTTGTTTTCTCCACTAACAACAACTGAGCTTGTTCTTTTGCGGCAACAACTGAACCAGCCAGTGCATCTGCAAAACCTCTTCCATTGGCAATATAGAATATTTTGTTGGGTTGTCCCAGCTGCTGAGATATTTTTAAAGCAGTTGCAAAGCGATTCGGTCCGCTGATTCTTTTAGCATTAGGCAGTTTGGAGAACACTGATTTACTGATTACGCCTTCTCCGCCTACCACTATTGTTTCTTGAATGGAAGAAAGACTGGACAAAGTCTCCGTAGGGATAACAGCCTTTTCCGTAAGAAGGATTGGATATCCATTCTGGGCGGCTACAGAGGCCACAGATAATGCATCAGGAAAGTCTCTTCCATAAGCAATGACAGCCGTCTTTGGAGAGCCGTTCAATGCTTTAAGCTTCTCAAAAATAAGCTTAGCTGTACCATACCTATTTTTGCCGCCTAGCCGTTCAACTTCCGATATACCCAATGCCTTCAATTGATTCTCCACCTCACGAGAGATTACTCCGACACCACCCAAGATGACGGCCTTTCGCGGTGTTAGTTCACTGATTACTTGCATAATTGGTCTTGGGAGGGTTTCCTTAGTAGTCAATAAGATCGGAGCGTCCATACGATAAGCAAGTGGCGCTCCCGCCAGTGCATCGGGAAAGTCAGACCCAGGGGCAATGAATACTGTCTCAGCCGTTTCCCAACCTCTTCGGACAATCTCAGCTGCAGTATCATAGCGGTTAGCTCCTCCGAAACGCTCTGTACTGCCTTCGAATTCAACTTCTACGCCTTTTTGCCGCAGTATATCTACTATTTTCATAGACTCTCTCGATAATGGGTTTCCTTTTAAATTCACATAACCAGAAGTAAGATTCTTTAGGGCACGAATATCAGAAATCTTATTATCACTCAAATCTAAACTTCCTGCTGAAATAGGGGTTAATGCTCTTATATCGGCGAGCTCATTCCCTGTAAAATCAAGTGTATAAAGGGTATTACTTTTTAAGTTTAAACCCGATAAGTTTTTTAATTGATTGTTACTTAAGTCTAAAGATGTTAAGTTCTGAAGGTTACTTAGATGTTCAACAGTATTGATTTGGTTATTGCTTGCATTCAAACCAGTCAGGCCTGTAAGTCCTTTCAATGGCTCTAAGCTGATGACTTGATTGTTGCTAACATCCAACTGCAGACTGTTACTCACTTCCATATGTCTCAATGGACCTAAATCTGTTATCTTGTTTGATGAAAGATTTACTTCCCCTTTTTCTAACGAAAGACTTGAAAGCGGAGATAAATCTGCTATTTGATTGTTAGAGGCGTATATATAGGAAAGTTTCTCTAAACCATCTAATGAATCTAGGCTAGTCAGTTCATTCCCGCTAACTAACAAAGTCGTCAATTCATTCAAGTTGCTGAGAGCTGAAAGGTCATTGATCTTATTTCCTTCTAAGTCAAGGTATTTTAGAGTAGTTAATCCCTGCAATGAATTTATATTGGAAATTTTGTTGTTATACAGTGACAATGTTTCCAGGGATGATAGATTTCTAAAAGCTGTCAAATCTGCAATACGATTATCACCCAGTGTGACCCACTTCAGTTTATTCAGATTGGTAAGCGCAGCTACAGATTCTAGTTCATTTCCATCCGCTATCACGGTTTCAAGTGAACTGATATTTTTTAAATAACTTAAATCCGTTACTTCATTATCAGATATGTTTAACTCCGTAAGTCTCGAAGCGTACTCTAATCCTTTAAGGTTAGAGATATGATTTCCCTGTGCAGCCAATGAACCCATTGCTGAAACATTTTCGATCGTTAATCCTTTGGTTTCGGAAATTCCGAGCTGATTCTTTATTGCTTTTTCCAGATTGGAATCAGTTATGAAGGTCTCCGCTTCTGCGAGCGGGAGCTTCAAAGCGAAAGTGAATATAAGAGTGAAGGCAAGCACAATGTACAGATATTTCTGCATTTTCCTCCTCCTTAAGTATGACTTAGTAATAGCTGATGGCTTGTGATCCATATTGCTTCCACCCTTCTATGAATTCCTTCATAGGCTTTGCTTTATTTTTTTTACCGTCAAGAGGGTCATTGAAATAGACATACTTGGAATCATACCCTGTAATCAGGACGGAGTGTTCCTTCATGGTTATACTAATCGTACCTTGAGGAGTATGCCATGTCTGCCAATATTGACTTGGAACATGTTTAAACCAGCTTGTCGTTATCACCCAAACAGGATGGCCAGCAGAAACATAGTTAAGTACCGAATCAAAAGATTGTCCGCTAAGATTTTCTATTCTGCCTGGAAGATACTGAGTTGCGAGTTCTTCAATAGGCCCATTGAAAACACCAAAACCAGGATTGCTAAAAGAATAAATATCTCCTACGAAACCATAATTTGGATTCCCAAAATATATTTTCCCACCTGCTCTTCTGTAAGGTGTAGGATCTTTCTTCACTTGTAGAGCCAGCGTCATTTTATTCGAACTTATTCCTGCTGATCCCAAGAGCATGCTTAAGCTGGTAACTTCACAACCACGATTCAGCTCAGGCATCTGGCTTACAATCGGCGCGAACAGTAGCTTGGAGCTTGTCCTGGTCTGCGAAGAGACAACCACTCTGCTTACCGGGCTCTTGTTTTTATTTTGGTCATATGTGTATACATCAAAATAGGTACCACTGCTTTGCAAGGGGATCGGCAAAGAAAAATGCCCATAAGAATTGGCTTTAATAGTTTTATAATGTACTGCATTTTTGTTGATATATAGAGTCGTCCCTGGTTCTGAATTTCCGCTAAGCGAAAAAGATTTATCTGTTACTGAATTCAATTTAGGAGCAGGAGGCGGAATTTTATCAATTACAGTAAGAGTTGTTGACTCACTGCGCCTTCCCACTCCATTTTCAGCATATGCAGTAACTTTTGTTCCCTCTGCTAGTGCTTTGCCCCCATCCAGGGAGATTCTAAATGAGTTTGAATCATTTACAGCAAGAGTATAGGTTTTCTGATTGCTAACTTTAATATAAACGGTTGTGCCCTTTTCAGCTTGTCCAGTAATAACTGTATCAAGATTAGAAATCTGATTTAATTTCGGTTTAACCGGAGGCAAACCTTTGTACACTTTTACTTCCTTATAACTTTTTACTCCATTTATTTCAGAAGTAACAGTTATTAGCATTCCAGCCTTCAAGTAACTGCTCAGATTAAATTCAAAAGCTCCCGTATGCGAATCGGACTTACTCAAAGCGAAAGCCTGGCCGTTCCCATAGGCAGAAACTTTTGATCCTGGATGGGCATGCCCCTTTATAACTCTCTCACTATCACTGATTGGATCAATTTTTAAAACAGGCTGATAGTTTACATCCAGATTTTGATATGTACTTTCTCCGAAAAACTTTATGTTTAACTCGGAAGGCTTTATTTTTTCAGAGAATTTGATATCGAATGCATGATTAAATACCGACCCTTTCCCCACACGAATACCATTCTGAAAAATCACGAGCTGACCATCTTCTGTCGCTGTTCCCTTTATGTAGCCTTCAGCAATATCAGTAACTCTAATCGATGAAGTCTCCGATGCACTAAAATGCTCTATAGGATGAGCAAGGAAGCTTAAAAACAAAATAAATAAAATCAAAACCGTTTTATGTCGAAACATGCCGTACTCCTTATAGTTTAGGTATATGGGTTATTTTTAAAAATGACAATAAGTAGTTATTATTTGCTAAATTCTGACCTATAGTTGAAAAAATGTATCCCCGATTGATAGTAAAGACTGACAATCGGGGATACAGTTTTCTAATTAGATTAATTGGTTATTTTAAAACTATATTTCTCAAACTTATCTCTGTAATAGTGTGGGAAAATGTCTGTAGTATCTTGGATTTTGATGTAATAGATACCTTCTATTAAACTAAAGTCTTGCTTATATGTGGAAAGTCCTGCTTTTACTTCTCCACTTCCTACAGCGTTTAAGTTTTCATCATATATAGTATATTCCCAATCAGAATACTCTTCTTCTTTCATTTCAAATGTAATTACATCATCTTGAGATAGAGTAAATTTGTAATAGTCTACGTCTTCGTCTCGATATAATTCCCTTCCTTGTATAACTCCAGTATAAGTGGTACCAAACGCCAGCAAAGTACTATAGTTATGTTTATCATTATATTCCTTTTCAAATTGGTTCCCGGTCTCAATCGCTAGTGTAAAAGAATATTCTTCGAAAAATTCTTTATTATATGGGATCCCATCAATATAATCTGTAATTTTAATATAATAAGTTCCCTCTTGAAGTCCAAAATATAGTAAAGTACTATCTGTTCCAGGCCTTACAACAGTGTAGCCTAACTCAACTCCATTACTGTCATAAACCTTTACATTCCAGTCATCACTTTCACCTTTAGGCATTTTAAAACTAACCATTCCAGGTGTAGTGACATTAAATGTATAGAAGTCCACATCATCTGTAGTATATGGCTTTCCTTGTATAATGCCGTAATTAGCATTGCCATCCAGTTTTACTAGTGTGGCGGTTTCAAAAGTTTCGTTAAACTCTTGTTCGTATCGATCGCTTTGGGTAAAGTTTACCTGGAAAGAATAATATTCATCATAATCGTAATATTTCCCATACCCTGTCTCATCTGTCACTTTAATATAGTATTTGCCAACCGCTAATCCAAAGCTTAAATTAACAGTTCCCGCACCACTATAAACAGTATCAGAACCTAGCAAATCACCATTTTCACCGTAAACATACACATTCCAATCAGATTCTACAGCTTTTTGAAACTTAAATTCTGCTTTTCCTGGTTGCTTTACATTAAAGCTGTAATAATCAACATCAGAACCTGAACTTTTACGTTGAATAGCTCCCGTTGCTTTTGTATTTAGTTCTATAGCAGTTGCGCTTTCAATCGAATTATTAAGTTCCTGTTCATATGATTGCTCATCATCCATTTTCATAGTAAAAGTGTATCGTTCATTGTCATCGTAATGATATCCATATCCAGTAAGGTCTGTTAGCCTAATAAAGAACTCACCTGCTGGCAATCCATATTTAACCGAGAACGTACCAATTCCTGTTTCAATTTTAGAATAGCCAATTTCTTTTCCTTCTTTATTGTAAAGTGTTAGATGCCAATCATCTTCGCTTTTTCTGTCCATACTAAAAGTTAGCTGGCCAGGCTGTTCCATTTTGATTTTGTAGTAATCCTTATCCTTTGAGGAAATTAGATGCGAAGTATATGTTCCTTCTTTAATAGGGATTGCTTTTTCTGCAGTATCATTTACTGCTAAATCGGTCATTTGCTGAATTACTTGATCAGAAACAACAGCCTTACCGCCTAAAGGTATCGTTTCAGAAAATTTCTTCTCATTCAGCACATAGTGAATTGGCTGAGGCAGCGCAGTTGGATTTACTAATAAAAGAGCCGCATTTTCTTTTGCTGCCAGGACAGAACCGGTCAAGGCATCTGCAAAGTTATATCCAGTTGATACATAAGCATTAAATGCATCCATTTGTAGGTTTTGAATGATTTTTGCGTTAGTTTGGAATCGGTCTTTGCCTGAAATTCTTGTTGGATCTGGCAATTGAGACTCAACATCTGCACTGATAATACCAGTACCACCAATGATAATCGTCTTTTTTATGTTTTTTAAATATTCTTTTGTAGCTGCTGGAATGGAATCCTTTTGAACTAATAAGATTGGATATCCATTCTTTGCCGCATATGGCGCAATAGCCAATGCATCCGGAAAGTTATATCCATATGTAATAATAGCTGTATCTGTTGCATCCAATTTATTCGCAATTAACTTCGCGGTTTCAAAACGATTGACACCGCCAACCCGTTCTACTGTAACACCAATATACTTAAGCTCTTCCTCAACTTTTTGAGAAATAACTCCTTTGCTGCCTAATATGATTGCTTTTTTGGCTTTAAGACGCAAAATTTCACTTTTTGTTGCTTCTCCCAGAGTATCCTTAGAGGTTAACAAAATGGGTGCATCATATTTATAGGCAAGTGGACCACCAGCGAGGGCATCCGGAAAATTATACGCTGTAGAAAGTATAACTGTTTCTGATTTATCGAAGCCTGTCTGTGAGATTTGAACAGCAGTGTCAAATCGGTTCTTCCCTGATATTCGCAATTCATTTGTCTCAGCGCTAGTGTTACTTGTAATAAATAAAAACAATAGTGAAAAAATAGTAGCTAGTGAGTAAAACTTTATCCTCATCTAATCCCTCCTAAGTAATATAGAGCGTTAAATCTCCAAATAAACACCATACCACTGTGGGTATGTTAAAAAGCATGGAATTCCCGTACAAAAAAGTGTTGGAATCACATATAAAGATCTCTTTAGATACTTCAAATCAATCCTTGTCTACGAAGAAGTAGCCTTCTTTTTCTTGATTGAACTTTAGCTTCCACTCTTTTGTTTCATCTTCTTCTTCCCATGTTACGAGAATAACTTTAGGATCATCAGTCTCTGCAAATGTAAAATCACCAAGGCTTTTCCCAACAAGGTTAGAGTCGTTTGCAATATCGATCATATGAAATGGGGGATAACTTAACAAATCAGAATGATTCACTTCTGTGTTAAGCTCTAGATCTCCCTCAACCAGGCTCTTCATGAATGTCTCAGCCGCTTTCATTGGGGTATCATTATTCGCACCACAAGCGCTCAGAAAAACAATTAAGCTAGTAAGTAGCAGTATTTTTATACCTTTCATTCTTTGCTGCACCTCCCTTCTATGTTGTTTTTCCTACTCCAATTTACACAGTAAAGTAGAATGCCAGTTTCTATTATATACAAACAAGGGAATAATTTGGGGGATTTTGAGGAATTAGTTGGAATTTTGTAATATATTCTAGGTAAAAAGAAATAGCATTGAACACTTTCTCCCTTTTCTCAGCGCTCAAAATATTTATTTAAATCAAAAATGCAAATAGGGGCGATGAGCTAACTAAAATAGTCATCGTACCCTTTTTGCTCGAATTATGCACATTGATTAGTACTCCTTGTCAGCTCTTTTATTTTCCCCATCCCACTACGTCTCTCAACTGACAAATAGCTCCACTTTGTTAATATTTATTGATAAAGAGCTATTTCTTTACCATTAACGTTGACAATAATTCCGTCTGGCTGCAAGGTAAGAGTAAAATCACCACTATTCCCCCACCCGTCATCTTCATAGTGATGAGATACCGTATTGTTTGAAAAGGTAAGTGTAACCGGTCCAACCGATTTGATTTGTACACAATTATTCGAACAGATGTCGAATGATATGTCAGCTGAATTTCCTGATATATTTTTAACATTTAAATAATAAATCCCTTTAGAATCTTGCCACTTTCCTTCATAATCTTTTAAATTTGAATAGTTAGTCTTCATAGGGGTGGTACTGCTTACTGAGTCTTCATCAGGACTAACATCAGTGGCAGGAGTTTCTTCGTCGCTTTTGTTTTCCTCAGGAATTTTGACAAAGCTAACTAAACCATTTCTCTATTTATTTGAAGAATGCTGTCTTTTACATACATCTGATTATCATTTATAACAGTGAATTGAAAGAATTGAGGATCTTGCTGATGCTCAGATTTGAGGATTTCCAAACCTTTAAGCGATGCAAATTTTTCAACTTCTTTCCAAGTTAAAAGGAAAGGCTTATCAGATGCTTTTAATATTTCTATATCTTCCAGTATCCATTTCTCAAGTTTCTGGTCATAAATAGCCTTTAAGATTAATGTGCGTCCTGTTTTATATGATTCATTCGCAAACTCCAGGACTTCTATTTTCTTCCCCAACATTGCATTATCAACCACTTTTAATCTTACTTCAGGAAGCAACTCATTCGGAGGACCTTCTTCTCCAAGTGTTTCTTGCGAACGTTTGAGAAGTTGTTTGATTTCTTCTCGTGTCTCATTTGCTACATTCTCACTTTCAGGGTTTTCTAGAGCTTCATAATATAGATTCAATACTTCATCAGGTGCTATTTTCTTTATCTTGACTTCTTTTCCGCTTTCCAAAGAATCGTTGGTTGAATCAGTTTCTTTTGAGGCGCAACCAACGAGAGACATCATTAATAATGAATAATAGTAATACAACAATCTTTTTCATTTTTTCTCCCTTATAATTAAATATATTCGTTTAAGACTTTCTCGGAATTTTTCATTGTGGATTGGATATGGTGTCTAGCTCCGCCATCCCACCAAATTACTCTGAGTTCAGGAAATAATTCTGCGATATATACCGCTTCCTTTATATCTTCTAAAAAGATATGTGTATACCCTAAATGGATCGCCGTTTTTCCTTTTATGCGTGCTCTTTCTTCACGTTTCTCCAAATTACCCACTTCATTAATGTATAATATTTCAGCTTTTTTATTGTATACGCATAAAAAGTTATTGGAGAATTCTATGTAGGCGTCATCTTCATTCTGCAACAGCTTATTAATGCTAAAATCATAAATTGAACGTTCAAACTCATGATCCTTTTTGCTAATGCCTGAACTCTGCTTGTTAATTCGATATCTTTCCCACGGTAAAATAAACCTCGTATCCCTTTCCATCGTATTAAAACAATGAAAATTTGAAATAGAAGCTGATTTTAAGTCTTTGCAAATGACGAAAGTCTTGACATCAAACCCTGTGTTCAACAAGAAATCCTTACAGTCAATCAGCGTCCTGCCAAGCCCTGCAAAGTCTTCAACTAATAAGACATTTCCTTTGTCAGGTATTGAACCATGCCAATCGACTCTATTATTTTTACGGTCATATGTTAAAAAAAAGCATGGCAAACCCGTAGAAAGGATAAGTGCATACCCGCGAAACTTCCCCCGCGCAGCACAATTACAATTGAATTGAAATTATGTTGTTTAAAACCCTCTGCCATCCCCTCAATCCTTAATGCAATTGAGTTTTAGTCTAAATAAATGTTCTTCATCTTAACGCTCCACTCTACTGAAAAAACTAAAAGATTAAGGAAGCACCAGAACGGTACTTCCTTTTTTTATTCCATATTATTTGCAGGACCTATAGGACATACCTAATGTCCGCATAGCGATCTTAGACAGTTGGGTGCTGGATCCCCTGATTTCCATACCTCGCCATAAATTCTTCGTTCAATCTATTTGCTGTTTTATTAGCGTCAATCATACCCCAAATCCATACGATCGGATACGTAATGAATCCAATGATGACAAACATTAAAAGGACGTTTAGGACTTGAAGAGCAATCATCCCTAAACCTTTACCAATTTGCCCATTGTAAATCTGCCCAACTCCAGTCCAAAAGAATGATAATACCGTTGCTAAACCTGTACTTTTCATAGTAACCCCCAAAAAAATAGTATATAATACCTACTTTCTTATCGTCACTAAATTGGAAATGTTTATACTTTTTTACACATTCTTTATTATTCTCTTTTATTATCGCTAACCAAAACTGGCATATTGTAGTAAAGGTAATCTCTGGTGTCCAAAATAAAGGCACCAGGGAAAATCTAACTGTCCTTAGTTTATTGTAGACTTGTTATTTGAGGAAACACCTTTTGGTTCATCCAATAATTATGAGATTTATTATCATAAAAAAAGCTTGCGGAAACAGTCAAAAGACTGGCATCCACAAGCCAAAAGCGGGAGACTTTCATTACTCCCCATATTTAACTCTTGAATAGGACAAGAGGATGGCCCCGTTCAACTTAAATCCTCTCAACCCTAAACTCAAACTCCATATTTTGATCAGCCGGGATTAGATATTCATCATGTACAGGAGCTCCCCAGCTGTCATCTCCTCCTACGCCCATTTGCTCTCCGGCTACTGTGATCACGCTGTAATGGATTGGCGGAAGCTCATATACATGTTGTGCGTTTTCCAGTTCCAAGGCTGTGTACGGAGACACATTGCACTCGAGTGGCTTGTTGATAGAAGAAATCCTGATACCCTGTCCCTTTTTGTTCGTGACGCTCAGCCTGCGTACTCCCGTCCGGTTCCCTGACTCCTGAGGCATGACATAGCCTGATAGATTTTCAGTTACCTCGTTCTTGAAAATTCCGAGCCTTGCTCCCGCAGACCGATCAGAATAGTTTTCTTCAGGTCCCATTGCGTACCATTCAAGCTGGTCATAGTCAGCAGATGTCTTGAATGACAGCGCAAAAGTCGGCAGCTGTGGAAGGTTTTGTGCACCATGATATATAGATTTTACATGAACGCTTCCGTCACCTAAAACAGCATACGTCACCTTTACCTCAACCTCTGAATTAATTGAAAACTTATAAGTGAAGCCTATACTGACTTGATTTCTCTCTTCTTTAACCTCAATTCCGGTACATTTACGCGCCAAGCTTGCAGCAAACCAGAGTCCGGACTCAAATCCTTGAGCAAACCCCCGGTCATTATCAGTAGTGGCCCTCCAGAATAATGGCGCTGGCGGCTGGGCAATCATTTCTCTGCCAGCATAGTTCAATGATACCAGGCTTCCAACTTGCTTAGAGAAAATCACCGAGAAATCACGGCCATGGACACCAATATTGACATCTCCATGTACGACACGAAGTTCACCTTCAACAGCAGGCTGTTCCTCAGCTTTTACCTCAAAAACATACTGTCCGAAAGCAACCTCATGGCCTGCCTCCGCCCAAACCGTCTTCTTTTTCAATTTGAAAGCAGTTTGTATGGAATACTCACCAGGAGCAGCCGCAAGATCAGCAGGGAAATTGAACTCTGCTCTTCCCTCGCTTTGCGGTTTAACATCCACCTCAAGCTGATTACGGTAAATCTCTTTCCCTCCAAGCAGCAAGCTATATTCAAGTACATAATCCGCTGTGTCAGTGAAAAGGTTCTCGTTGATGATGCTTACACCGTCAAAGTCCGTTACCAGTTTGATATTCTGATACAGGAATTTAACTTCCTGCATTTTAGGAGAAAGCTCACGATTCGCATACACAATCCCGTTTGTGCAGAACCCATAATCGGTTGGTCGGTCGTCAAAGTCACCGCCATAAGCTAAAAATTCTTTTCCATAGCGGTCCTTTTTGATCAGCGACTGGTCAATATAATCCCAAATGAAGCCTCCCTGGTACATCGGGTATTTCTGTTCCAGCTCCGTGTATTTATGCATGCCGCCAAGCGAGTTGCCCATCGCATGCATATACTCACAGCTGATATAAGGCTTATCAGGATTTTCATCCAAGTATTCTTCAATGTCTGCCGGCTTCGCGTACATGCGGCTTTCCATATCACTCGTTTCACGGAAATCAGGAGTCCAGAATACCCCTTCATAATGAACGAGGCGTCCTGGGTCTGCCTTTTTAAAATAACGGGAAACATTCAGAATCACTTCGCCACCATAAGACTCGTTGCCACACGACCAAATCAGGATGGATGGGTGGTTCTTATCACGTTCATACATCGATACTGCCCTGTCCATGACGATGTCTTCCCATTCCGGTTTGTTGCCAGGAATGTTCCACGAAGGCTCAACCTGGCCCATTTTCTGCCATGAACCATGTGTTTCAAGATTCATTTCATCAATGACATAGACGCCATACTCATCGCATAACTGATACCAATAGCTTTGATTCGGGTAATGAGAAGTCCTTACCGCATTGATATTGTTCTGCTTAAGCGTCTTGATATCCCAGAGCATATCCTCCCGGGAAACCGTCCTTCCTGTATAGCAATTGAATTCATGGCGGTTAACACCTTTAAAAACAATTCGCTCCCCGTTCAGATGCATGACCTTATCGATCATTTCAAAACGCCTGAAGCCAACTTTTTGCGGGATGACCTCTACTAAGCTTCCACTTTCGTTATAAACGTGAATCAATAATTGATAAAGATATGGGTTTTCAGCACTCCAGAGCTGTGGTTGATCAACCGCAAAAGAGATTGACGAAGCACCTTCACCTACTTCTCCATCCTGTGAAGCAACCAGTCCACCTTTTGCATCATAAAGCTCAGCTGTCACTTTTCCAGGAGCAGGCTGACCTGATAAAAACGTAAGATCGGAGAATAGAGTTCCCTTTTTATAGGTTTCATCCAGCTCAGCACGGATATTGGCATCAAAAACATGGATTTCAGGAACACTGTAAAGATACACATCCCGGAAGATTCCAGAGAATCGCCAGAAATCCTGGTCTTCGAGCCAGCTGCCCGTACTGCGCTGGTAAACCTCAACGGCCAGCTTATTCTCCCCTTCTGTAATGTATGGGGTCAGGTCAAAGTCTGCTGGAGTGAAGGAATCCTCGCTATAGCCAACAAACTCGCCATTTAGCCAAACATAGAATGCGGACTCCACACCCTGGAAGGAAATATAAACAGGTCTGTTCTGCATATTAACTGGAACAGTAAACGTTTTCACATAACTTCCGACAGGATTGTGATCCGCAGGAATTTCCGGCGGACGGATATCGGCGATGCCATCCCACGGATACATTGTGTTCACATATTGTGGCTGGCCATGGCCTTGAAGCTGAATATGCCCAGGAACCGTAATGTCTCCCCACATAGAACTATCGAAGTCTTTTTTATAAAAATGCTCCGGACGGTGTGCCGGATTAATTGAATAATGGAATTTCCAATCACCATTCAATACATGTCTCAGTGACATAGGTTGACCGCTCTTCGCTTCTTCCACCGTTTCAAAGTACTCATGATCTGAATGGGCAGGAACCCGGTTAACAGCAAAAACTTGAACATCTGAAAGCCACTCTAATTTAGGATTTGTCTTCATATAATAACCATCCTTTCATCCGCTTCTGTTTAAACTATCACTCTACTTTTCATCATTCATGAATGATACGTTTCTATAATGATTATTTTACTATATTAAATTAAACAAATCATAATGATATTATTACCACTGAGACGACTAAATAGAAAAGCACCTTTCTAACGGGGGCCTGCATTTAGTTAACTACAGTTTTTTCCACAATGGAATGAAACACGAGAAATTTCCCTTTTAATCATCTCTGACAAAAAAAGAAGCCAGTAGGCAACTTTTTATAATATTTATCCTCTTACCGATCCTGCAGTCATAACATCCGGCAGCATAAAACCTTGTAACATGATAAAAAGCACAGGTAACGTCCCTATGCCTCCTACTTACCAAGCCCACTATTAGCTACTAGCAATTAATCTTAGCCCTATTACCAACCTTCTTTACCTTTGTGAACGTTTGCTTTATCACGATTTTCCTTTACTTGCTCTTTAGTCCAATTAGCTTTTTCTGCATTTCCTTTTTGGGCATATTGATTAGCTTCTCGCTCAAAGCGGTTTGCTCTATGATTAAACATTTCTTCTTTATTTTTAAAAAACCCCATAGTTGACCTCCTAAATAAGTCACATTATATAAAGGATTTTAAACTTTGTTTTGTTCCTTATTTATTTTTCAAAAGTTTTTGTATGGCGACTTTTTTGGCCATCGGGCCTCCTCTTTTCGCCTCTTTTAATAACTCCTCTTTGCTTTTGTATGCGTACATACTCATATACCTTTCGACTTCTTGTTGATAATCAGCTGACTTCTCAGATATATCTTTCAGCCCTTGACCTACAGCATCCCAAAAACCCATAATCTTACCTCCTGAATTCTCATTATATTTGTTGTCACTTACTACCCCTGTTCAATTTTCTGTTTGTTAAAATTGTTTTAAATCATAGATTGTTAAAAACCCCAAAGATTTTTTCTATCACATTCCCACCAGTTACCTCTGTTAACGGAATCTTCTTACTGGTCACTTTCTTCACTCCCCAGTAGTAGCGGTCACTGTCTTCTTGTCTTTTGGGAGTGCTGGACAAAATGTCGCCCTCATCTTGTATATTCATATACTCTTTGTTTCGTAATGGATAGTAAAATCTCCAGTGGTTTGCCGGGGAACATCCCTTGGCCCAATCCTGAATATCACTGTATTCAAACTTAGATAGGCGAATACATGGAAGTTCCATCTTTTCTTCTTGCTCATATTCTGCGTCATAAAGCTCGATTTCCATCACGTACACAGGACCGTCTCTCCACTCATTTTCCAACTCTGGATCATTTTTATTCTGAAATAATAAGATGAAATCTTGGATGAACCAGCCTGAGAAGTCGTTATCAGATTTATAGCGCAGAAACTTATCTACGACACTTACATAATTACTCTCCTCAGCGGCACTGGTTTTACAATAATCCATCAGTTTATGAATATTTTCATAGGTTTGGTAGACAACGTGAAAAGCATTGTGAATATTACTTGCTGAACTCATAGTGCAATCCCTCACTTATTTTTATTGGCGTTTTAAAGCTGATGAAGGCATGACTCATTACTTCAAATTTAAAAAACTCATCTTTGTCGATTGGGATTGATGTTTCCACGGCCATTGATGTAAAGTCTTCAAATCCTTTCCTGGTTAAAAGGTCAATCAAATCCTGTACAATGACTTGTTGATAGACATCTGTAATCACTAGTTGCTTTAATTCTTTTAAAATATCCTGCCAGGACACATATCCAAAGTCGACTCCCTGTTCAATAATGCCCCGCTCTACAATATTTCGATAGGTATCCTTACATGCCTTGCGGTCAGCAATGAAAAGCAGCAACTTTTGCTTGCCCTGACCTTTCCTAGCCAGGATTCTTGATTCCCTCGCCAGTTGATTAATACTCACTTGGATCTCTTGATCGCTCCCCCCATTCACAACATCATCGTCTGACGAAAGCCCACTTAGATACTTCACTTCAACCCCGATCATTGTTGAAGGAAAATTAATAAGTACATCCACTTCGCCTTCGCGATCATATGGCCAAAACTCAATCATGTTTGCCCAAAAATCAATATCAATTTCCCAAAAATCAGCCTTCAGCTTACGCGGAAAAATGCTATTAGCTAGAACTTCCCCTAGCCCTTTTGAAAAAGGGATATAACGCAATGCACCAAACACATTACCGGTTAAGTCATCCTCCAGCCTTTCGGATAAATTCGAGCCCCTCCTGCTAATCTTGCCTCCAATTTCCGCAATCATGTCCCCACACCCTCTCTAAATATATTTTACTATATTTATCCAAAATAAGGATATAATTAGGTAAAACAACTCTTAATTTTGAGTGCAATAAATGCAACAAATCCGATTCTAAATGCGAGGTACTAAATTCATAATATGGAGAAAAGGCAAGCCTGTTATGCCCATAGCAAACGTGATAAAAAATGTGAATGAGCAGAAAGTCTGGAATAAAAGCATAGTGGAATTGATATCTATTCAATTAAGAAGATATATTTAACTTATGGGAGGAAATTTATGAAAAATAACAACCAGCTAACTAGGCATGTCGATCTGGACTGGATAAAGGCATTGGCAACGTTGGTCGTATTCCTTTATCACAGTTCAATGTTTTTTAATTCATTTGATTGGCACATTAAAAACAACACCATTAATTATACATATATCGAGCTTTTCTCCCTCTTGGTGGGGAACTGGATCATGCCCATTTTCTTTGTGTTGTCAGGAATGGCTACTTACTACGCTTTGAAAAAAAGAAACTCGAAAACCTTTATAATAGAAAGGCTTTTACGGCTTGGTTTGCCCTTGCTTTTGGGGATCTTCCTGCTGTCACCTCCCCAGGTGTATATTGAAAGAATAACGAACCATCAATTTGAGGGCTCATTCCTGGCATTCTTTCCTCATTACTTTGACGGACTTTATCTAGAAATGGGCGGAACCGGAAACTTCGCATTCTTTGGACATCATCTCTGGTATCTCTTAATGTTACTGATCTTTTCAGTCATTACATTGCCTTTTTTCATAAAAACCAAAGGAATAGCAACTGGTAAGGAATTCAGTATTCTCCATTACTTATTTATTCCTCTCCCCCTTACAATCGCCGCTTTGACCGTCAACAATGTTGTAAATTTAACGAGCTGGGGAATCATTTTCTATCTACTATTATATATTTTCGGATTTTATTTCTTTTCTAGGGAATCAATCAGGAGGTTTGTCCGCAAGATTGGGATTTTAGCAGGTACTTTAAGTATACTGAGTACAGCATCCTATATATCATGGGTATTTTACATTGGGTTTCCTATGGAGATATCAGTGAGTTGGACTGTATTCATGATGATTCGTGTCCTATTGGTATGGAACATGATTTTCTTTATGCTATACCTGGGCGATAAGTATTTGAACGTTTCCAACAAGGCATTGAAATATTCGAGTGAAGCCTCCATGCCGTTTTATGTACTCCATCAGCCTGTCATCATTATAATAGGATTTTTCATTTATAACCTGGAATGGTCTGTCCCTGTAAAATTGATGATCTTAATGTCAGCAGCATTTTTAATCATTATGGTCTTGTACGAACTCATCATTCGACGAGTTAATATTCTGCGTGTTCTGTTTGGTTTAAAAGCAAACCGGCCTGGTGACGAGCCTCTTGTGCCAAGTGATACAGGCACTTACGACCGAAAAGCGACTTAATTAAAGGTAAATTAGCACATTGTAAACGAAGAATTAATAGTAAAGAACAGGAGGACATACTCACCAGATTCGAGTAACATCTTCCTGTTTTTTATTTTTAGTCTGTCATGAACTTATATCGCAAAATTGCCGCAAGTCCTGCCCCATGCTTGAACTCCCTTTCGACAATCAGTTTCTTTAACTCTTCCATCGAAATGGTATGTAGCTCAATTTGCTCGCTGTTTTCAAGGTTTTGCTCTGTCTTCGTCAAACCTGCTGCTGCAAAGAGTGAGATTTCCTCTGTCGTTGATTCTGGAGAAGGATAGAAGCTCCCTAGATCGAGCCAATGCTCAGCAACATAGCCTGTTTCTTCCTCAAGCTCTCTTTTGGCTGTCTCAAGCGGGGAACTTGCCTCAGGATCAATCGTTCCTGCTGGCAATTCCCATTCCCAGCTTTTCATTGCATGGCGGTATTGCTTTATACAGACAACATTATGATCATTGGTAATCGGAAGGACACAAACTCCCTTAGCGAAATCCAAATAGGAAAAGCTCTTCTCTTCCTTATTCGGCAAAACAACCTTATCAATGGTAATCGTAAACCTGTCCACTTTGTTGATGCTTGACTCCTTGATATCCCATTCCATTTCCGTCACCTTTTCTTTCTGCTAGTAGCGAGAATAATACTATAGTATACACTATTTTAAAGGATATGGTGGCTACCTTCCCTACACAGTGATTTATGCTTCACCAAACTATATCTCCAGAGCAGGGGCCAGAACCATCCCAGTTTCTTCACTAGTTTTACTATTACTCCATTTAAAAAGAAGCAAAGGGTATACCCTTGCTTCTCAGGAGTTGATGTGTATATTCTATAGCTCGTCTTCAATTGCCTTAAGCAACTTCTCCCCTTCGTCTCCAAACTTAGTAATATAGAAGTCACGGACGGCCTGCATTTTCTCAACGAATACTACTCGTTGCTCCGGAGTAATCTCAACAAACTCCATTCCAGAGCCCTCCATCTTCTTCCGGACATCTTCGATATTTTTATATGTTTTATCAACAGTTACTCTCTGTCCTTCTTCAAATGCTTTTTCCATCGCAGCTTTTATTTCTTGATCCAAACTATCGTAGAAACCTTTGTTTACAATGATCAGCTGGTCAAGGACACCATGATTGGTTATCGTGGCAACCTCTTGTACCTCATGCATTTTCATGTCGTAAGTGGTATCAAGCGGGTTTTCCTGTGCATCGATTGTACCATTTTGCAATGCATTATAGGTCTCAGCAAACGGGAGGTCAGCAGGGGATGCTCCCACTGTTTTAAACTGTTCAAAGATTACTGGTGATGGCATTGCCCGGAACTTTAATCCCTTGAATTCATCAGGACTTGTCAATGCTTTAGGACCTGTGAACTGCTTATAGCCTGTATGCCAAATTCCGAGTGTCTTGATGCCGACATTCTCGGTTTTATCCAAAAGCTGTCGCATTGCATCGCTTCCTTGTAACTCTAATAGTTTATCTTTATCATCAGGGAGTAAAAAAGGAATATCAAGTAAAGTGATTAACGGTTCAAAACCGCCCATAAAGGCTGTCGGTGAGATTGCCATTTCTATGCTTCCACTCTGTACACCTTGAACGATTTCAGTTGGGTTACCAAGCTGTGAGGCTGGATAGATTTCAACTTTCACCTTTCCATCTGTCTCTGCCTCTACTACCTCTTTGAACTTCTTCGCTCCTAAGTCCCTGGCACTGCCAGGAGCAGACGAGTGAGCAAACTTAATTGTAACTTTTGCACCATCTGAACTTGCATTCACATCAGATTCGGGATCTCCAGAACTGCTGTTGGAACACCCTCCCATAACAAAGCTTACTAACAATAAGAACATAGCCATTCTTTTAATCGTTTTCATGTACACGCCCCCATAGAATAATATTTATATAGACATTCTGTTGAAACCTTGCTAATTCATAATCTCTGGAAACCACATGACTAGATCAGGCAAATATGTTACGAATAGCAGTAATAGGATTGCGATGGCTATAAACGGAACTAACCCTGGCAGGATTTGCGCATACGGAATTTTAAATGTCCCCTGGGCAATAAATATATTGAGCCCAAACGGAGGTGTAATCATTCCAATCGTCAAATTTAGCACGATGATCAATCCGAGATGAACAGGATCAACACCAAGGGCAAAAGCTACAGGAGTTATAAGCGGAACCAGTATAATAATCGCTGAGTTTGGATCGAGAAACATACCAGTGATTAAAAAAATCAATGTAATGATTAACATAACAATAATCAGAGAGTAATCACCAAACAGTTCAGTTATCATTTGCGGCAGCCCGCCAATGGTCATGACGTAAGATACCGCTTTTCCTGCGGCAATCAGAACGAGCAGCATTCCAATCACCACACCTGATTTTAAGGCGACATCCCACAATTGGGACAGTTTCAAGCCTTTATAAACAAACACTTCAACCACAACAGCGTAAGCAACGGCGAGGGCTGCAGCTTCTGTTATTGTTGTAAATCCCATATAAATCCCAGCAAGAATGACAATTGGCAATCCCAATGACCAGCCTGCTTCTAAAATAGATTGTCCGATCTTTTTAAAGCCAACAAACGGTTCCCGCGGAATTTTGTTCTTAATGGCATAGATCAAGCAGTAAATCATAAATGCCGCCCCTACTAAGGCACCAATCAATAAACCTCCTGAAAACAAATTGCCAACTGATGCCTGTGGAGCGACAGTGGAATACAGGATAAGTGCAATACTTGGCGGAATCAGCATAGCCAGACTGCTTGAGGCAAGAATCAACCCGATAACAAACTGTGGCTTATATCCCTTCTCAATCAGCACGGGGTAAACAATCCCGCCAATCGCTACGATTGCAGCCGATCCTGTTCCCGAAATGGCACCGAAAAACAAACAGGTAATGACTGTTCCCATCGCAAGACCGCCTGGCAAGAATCCAACCATTGTGTTACCTAAATTAACTAATCTTTTGCCGATTTGGCCATTGGAGATGATATCAGCAGCAAAAATAAAAAATGGTATTGCCAATATTGAGGAACTATTAACTCCGCCAACCATTTGCTGCAGTATAATGTCAACATCCATATTGGGAAAAGAATGACTAAGTACGATGAGACTGGGAATGATCATCGCCATAAAGACAGGTACACCTATGAGCAGGAAGACAACAGCGAGCGGAAAGAGAGCTGCAACCATTATGAATCTCTCCTCTCATCTAAATCAGTGTGTAGCTGTGCATTTACAATGTTCCTGATGATAATATGAAGATAGTTTTTGGCTGTCAAAAAGCATCCCAGCGGGACAGCAAGATACATATACCCCATCGATATCCCCAAAGCAACAGAGGTTTGGCTGCTAGTAAAGAATCTCACTGTCATTTGATATCCGATATATGTCATATAGACAAAGAAGAGAAAGCAAATTCCAACAATAAGCATATAAAAAGTTTTTTTAATTTTTCCATTCAGCTTATTAAACAAAACATCAATAACAACGTGCTCTCCTTTTCTGACACAATAGCTCATTCCAAAAAAGGTGATCCATACTAGTAAAAAACGAGGCAATTCATCCGACCAGTCTGGTGAGTAGTCGAAGAAATAACGGGTTACCACAATGGCACAAACAATGATAGACAGCGCCAACAGCCCGAATGCAACAACAAACTTCTCAGCTGCTTCAAAAACCCACTTGTCTATCCACTTAAAGTAATGACCTACTTTGTTGAGGATGGACATTTTTGTTTTCTCAACAGTTATAACTGTATTTGCCACATTTACACCACCTAACTTAAAATAGTAGCTTCGTTTACCACTTGTGGACCTTAAAGCTTCGCAAGAGAGGTGGGACCATGTTTTATCCCTGTCTTTTTTGCTCTTCCTGCTGCGAGACTTTTCTAAATATTTAATTTATTTTTTATTATGATATCACGTTTCAAAATCCATTTATTCAGTACAAACAACAAAAGTTTTTTGGATTCTTTGTTGATAAACCACAACATAAATAATGGTAGAAAAAGAGATGTCTCTTTAATGATAAGAAAAGGCTGCCAAACAAAGTTGGAAGCCCTTTCATTTTATTAGAAAGAGTCTACTTCTCTGGGATAACAGGTACGAGAAGATATCCATTCCTACCTTCACCAGCATGGATGTTGACTTTTCCGCCAAAGATTTCTTCAGGACGATCTCTTACATCATCATGCCAGTACGCACCAGAACCGGTCATAAATTTCGTATGGAACTTGACCCCTTCCTCATCCGTACAATTTCGATAATCCTTGCCCCCAATCGTTAAACCTAGCCTATAGCCTTCGGGGATGACAATGGAGGTTGGCCAAATCTCGATATCCAGTTCATACACTTCATCAGGTGTCAAAGGCTGAATTTCATCGTGGGAATGGTACGGCTGATAAAATGTACTCTCAGCAGGATCCAGTTTTCGATGCGAAGCACGCAGCCATCCTTGCGAAATCGGGGTACGCGGGTCCATCGCGCCGCTATAAACAATCTCATTACCTGAAGGATCAAAAACCCTTACAGTTAAAAATAAATCCGCATCAACCGTGGCTGACGAAACAAACAGTTTTGCTGCCATCGGCCCGGTAAGTTCCACTTCTTTTTCATGTGGCTCAGTTATCAGCGTGACTTCTTCTTCCAAAGGCTTATAGGCAATCGTTGCTCTATCAGCAGATGGTTCAGATGTGAAACCCTTATTATTCAGGTCCAGATATAGTTTCTTCCATTCAGTCCGGGGAAGCGGCCAATCCTGTTCCTTACGTTCTGTGAAATCATTTACTTTTCGCACATTGAGTAAAACAGGCGGTTCCTGGTCCCAACCGTTGTCCTCTCCCTTTAGGAAGTGATCAAAGAAACGCTGTTGAAGCTGGACACCGTAATCTGTATAGAAGTGTGTCCAATGCTCTAAACCATGGACCTCAAGCCATTTTTGAGTGGAGGCAGCTCGTTTAAAGCCTTCGAAATTGCCACGGGAGTGAAGACCGATCCCTCCCCAGTTAGCCGCCGAAAGCAAAGGAACTGTCACCTTCGACCAATCCACTTGTCTTTCCTTGTAATATTCATCATTTGCCAGTGGATGGGAGACAATATCCCAGCCGAGATTTGTTCGATTTTTTTCCAATTCAGATTCCGGTAATGTATCCGGTCCAGCTACAGACACGCCATTATTAGGATTTACCTTCCCTCTTTCACCGACACCATGCTGGACAGTCAAGATTTGCGGAAGCCATGTCTCCCAAAAAGTAGAGACAATCCCGCCATGGTGAGTAGCATCACGATACCAGTCAGATGAACCTTCCCATGGAATCATGGCTGCAAGATGAGGAGGCTGCAATGCTGCTACCTGCCATTGATTCATGGCATAATAGGAAATCCCCAGAAGCCCCACTTTCCCATTGCTCCATGGTTGGACACCAGCCCACTCAATACAGTTGTAATAGTCCTGTGTTTCCCGCTTCGAAAAGGGACTCAGGTAACCAGGAGAACGTCCGGCTCCCCTTGAATCGACACGTACACAAACATAGTCATGCGGAACCCATTTCTCCGGATCGACCGCCTCCCAGGTCTGATATTTATTTGTCGAACCAGCTTCTACATCAGGATGCTCACTCGTCATTACATTCCATTGTCTTGGATAAGCCTCCTGGAACGCCAGACCTTTAGCATACGGTCCATATGTCAGGACAACCGGATATTCTCCCTCTGCAATTGGCCTGTAAACATCTGCACGAAGGATAATCCCATCCTCCATTTCAATAGGAACATCCCATTCAATAATCATTCCATCTTTAATTACATAGTTTGGGGCCACTGTATTTTGTTCCATATAATCACCTCTGATATTTTTTTAGGAAAAGGTTTCCTCAGTTCTAAATATTCAGACATAAAGAGCTGTAAAGAAGGCTAACTATATCTTTTAACCTGGGCAGATCCATCAAACCAATCAAATGAATTTCGGCTTGTATTCACAATGACATTTTGGATTTTCGTATAATCCTTGAAGCACTGAATACTATTTTCCAATCCAATCCCACTATCTTTAAAACCACCCCATGGAGTTGAAGGATCGATTCTATGGTGGTCATTGATCCAAACGATGCCTGCCTCCAGCTGTCCTGCAAGCCAATGTGCATCACGGATATTATTGGTCCAAATCGACATCGCGAGGCCCATTTCAGTATTATTTGCGATGGAGACCAAATCTTCTTCCACGCTGCTGTACTTCATGACACATGTAACCGGACCAAAGATTTCTTCCTGGGCAATTCGCATGGAGTTATCAACATTCGTAAAGATGGTTGGCGTGATGAAATAGCCTGATTCAACACCCTGTTCTTGTGGAGGGCTGCCCCCGTAAGCTAAAGTGGCTCCTCCATCGAGGCCAATCTGGATATAGTTCAAAATCTGATTGTACTGCTTTTCAGATATGACAGGACCAATATCCGTCTCCTGTTCGGAAGGGTCACCAATGGTTAAAGCCCTGGTTTTTTCAATGAAACGTTCAATAAACTGGTCATACATGGATTCATGGACAAGAATTCGTGATCCCTGTACACAGGTTTGGCCTGCTGCAATGAATGCAGCAAAGGCTGCCCCATTCACAGCTTCCTCTAAATCAGCATCAGGCAAGATCAGCACAGAGGCCTTGCCGCCAAGCTCAGCGGATACTTTTGCCAAATTGTACCCTGCCAATGATGCTGCCTGTCGGCCAGTCTCAGTTCCACCGGTCAAATCAATTTTTTCGAGGGCAGGATTGGAAGTCAGCGCCTTGCCAACCACAGCTCCATAGCCTTGCACGACATTGATGATACCGTCAGGGACTCCGGCTTCTTTCGCCAGTTCCGCGAGGAAGAAAGTCGTAACAGGAGTATTTTCTGATGGCTTAATGACCACTGCGTTCCCTGCCGCTAAAGCAGGTGCCAGCTTTTTTGTAAGAATTAATAATGGATGATTCCACGGTGTTATAATTCCCACCAAACCTAATGGAATTCTTTTTGTATAGTTTACATATTCACCGCCAAATGGAGGCGAAAAGTCGTCCAGTGTCTTTAACACACTCGCGAAATATTCATACCATTCAGGGAGGCGGGACAACTGTGCCTTCATCTCACGAATCGGCCTTCCAGTCATCATGCTTTCCAGTTCAACCAACTCTGGCAGAGACTCCTTCAATAAGGCGGCCAATTTATTTAATACGCGGAAGCGATAGTCTTTATCGGCAGCCCAGTTCGCATGCTGAAAGGCATACAAAGCCGATGCAACAGCCTTTTCCACGTCCCCCTCGTTCCCTTCTGCCACCTCTGCAACCACTTCTTTCGTTGCAGGGTTGATTACCTTAAAGTACTTTCCAGTAGCTGAGGGAACGGCCTGGCCATTAATAAACAAATCTATCTTTTTCATCTGCTACCCCCTTAAAAAGATCGAGAGACATAGTTTTTGGTAAATCTAATCATTATTTCTTCGTAAACCATTGCCTCTCTTAATTTGCCTTCCTAAATGTTAACTGTAGGCGTCTTGCTATTTGCCAATTCACTGTAATATTGGGGCCTGCGATTCTTGACTACATTGGTCCCAGGCACAAGTTCTTTCATTCTGCTTAGCGTGAATGGAGTAAACGCTCCACACGCATGAAGCCTTTCACCGATTAAAGTCGATGCGACCACTGCTCCGTTCGGATCAATGACCTGACTCACCGCGTCATTCTCATCTGTTGTTTGAGCTGAAACGACAAAGATTCTGCTTTCCGCTGCTCGTGTCCTGCTAACCTTACTGGCAATCTCAAATGGCAGATTGTTTGGCCAGACTATGCAATCTGCACCTAACAGCATCATGGTTCTGGACCACTCAGGCAGTAATGCTTCCTGATTGTGAATGACTCCAATCTTTCCCCAGTGCGTCTGGAAAACAGGGATGGAATCATACTCGTTTGAAGCAGCATCATGATGTAAGGTTTGATATTTTTCCTGTATTCCTTCATTGGAAAGAATATAGCTGTCCATAACGCCATTCCCCTTATCGACTGTAGCAATGACACAAACCTTCTCAGGAAGTAGAGAGGAAATTTGATTTGCGTTGTTTTCAATCGAGATGCGTGCTGGCGGCATACAAATAATTTCACTACCCTGGTTCGCAAGCCTCTGAATGGTTCGAATGTACTCCTCGTCATTATTGAACTTCCCAGAAGCGACCGCGATATAAGGGGTTATATCAGCTGGAACCACTTTTTCTGCCAAGATTTGCGTGATTGGAAGTGATTCAGTTTCCTGTACAAGTGTCTTGTATAACTCCGGACGCCGCTGCACCTCATAGCCTTCACCTGATGTGGTTATCTTCCCATTTGCATCCACAGGAATTTCTACTGAAACGATTTCATCCCGGTCAGCGCTTGCCTGATACAAACAGGCACCATCTGGCGCATACACACCTGAGCGTCCTGTATAAGTGATGGTATTCGATTCAACTCCCCACTTATCTGAAACCGCAAGCCATGCTTGATTTTCAAGAGCTCGGACAGAAAGCATAAAGGCACTCTGGACGTTCTGCAATTCAGACATGTGCGGTCCGCTTGCTGTTAAATTCGCAAGGTCGATAATGAACTTCGCACCTTCCAATGCAGCCAGTCTGACGATTTCTGGCATCCTCGCGTCCGCACATACTACGACTGCTACCTTACCAAACTCTGTATCAGCAACAGCAAGGTCATCTCCCTCCGCAAACCATTTGCTGTCAAAATGCCAGAGGAAGGATTTCCTTTTTTTAATCACTTCCTCCCCATTCCGATCCACTAACAAAGCAGAGTTATATATGGTATCCCCGGATTTTTCGACATAACCATAGGCGATGTACACCTTCTCCTGTCTGGAAATATCTTTAATCCTATTTAAATATGAATCTCCTTCATTAAGGATCTGATTGAGATCTCCTTCTTCACCATGGATAAAATAGGAGGGAAAGGCGCATTCCGGAACAAGGATTAAATCATGATTCTGAGCCGCTTCGAGAAGCATCTTCTCCAGCTTCTCCCAGGCCTGCTTATAATCTTTCAAATCATTGGCTTTTACTTGGATAGACGCAACACGCAAGTTATTTCCTCCCTTCCACGATTAGTTCCTCAAATAGAGATTTAATATTTTGATTCCAAATGCCTTGCTTCACCTCATGTGCAAAGTCACACTGGTTGACAATATCACATGGCTTCAGGGTTCCCATGTCAAATGGGTAATCACTTCCTAACACTACCTGGTCTTTCCCGACAAGATTGACAAGGAATTCAAGCGTCCTGGAGTCAAAAGTTAAGGTATCATAATAGAACCTGTTTAAGTAAGATGATGGAAGTTCCTCGCAAGTCCTGCTTTCCTTCCGTTCCTGGTATCCCTTATCAAAACGTCCGATCTGGTAAGGAAAGTATCCGCCGCCATGGGCAAGCAATACTCGCAAACTCTTGAATCTATCAAGGATTCCACCGAATATCAGGCTGCCTGCAGCAATAGCAGTATCGAGCGGGTTCCCTATCAAGTTTGTAAAATAGTAACGGGCGAGCCCTGATTTATCTCCGACATAGTAAGGATGCAGGAATAGTGTAAAGCCCATCGCATCTGCCGCTTCAAAAAACGGCAAAAATTTTGGGTCATCCAAATTGACTCCTTCGATGGAAGTTCCTATCTCAACAGCCCGTATGCCATAATTTGACTTGACCCGTTCCAATTCCTTAATCGCCAATGAAGGATGCTGCATTGGAACAGTGGCCATCCCCTTGTAGATCCTTGAGTTCTGCGACATCATCTCAGCCGTCCCGTCATTCACGAGCCTTGCAATATCCGCAGCCGTATTCCCTTCCTGCCAGTAATAGAACATCGGCGGTGCCGGTGACAGAACAACCGCATCTAGATTAGCTTCTTTCATATCCTGAAGCTTGGCTTCATTGTCATAAAACTTGTCAAACAGCGGGTAGGCGTAGCCCTGGCGGTGAACAATCCATTCCTGTCCGTCTTTGACTTGGATTTCTGCTTCAAACCTGGAATTCCCTTTGCGGATTTCTTCGACAGCTGCTCGCGGAATAATATGGTGGTGTGCATCAATAATCATATTGACCCCCCTTTTTTCTATAAAATATATCAAGTAAGTCATCACCTGAGTATAGTGCCACAGGACAAATAAATTCTGATTGTATTGTGGAAGGGGAACAAATGACAGATTATTGATTCAGTAAAGCATTTGATTCCAGGGCGAATAAATAAGCCATCTTAAATTCAGGGGAATCCAGGTCATATCTTATGATTTCTTTTATTTTCTTAATCCGGTAGGCCACTGTATTGGGATGAAGAAACAGTCTTTGTGCTGTTTCTTTCACACCACAATCACTGAGAAGGTATATATGAAGCGTTTCCAACAAAATGTTTCCATTCTCAATATCATATTTTTTTAGGTCATCCAAAAAGTCCTCGCAAAAGTCCCTGATCTCTTTTGTGTCGTTAACCATGGAGAAAATTCGATAAATTCCCAGGTCTTCAAAAAAGAGTGCCGGACCTTTTCGTGTAAATTTTTTTACAATCGAGAGGGCATTATTTGCTTCCTTATAACTCTTCCCCACCTTATCAATCGAGGAATACACCCCGCCCACTCCAGCAAAAAACGTGTTTTGGCCAAAATGCTTATCAAGCTCGGCCATAACTTCAGCAAGTCCTAGTCTCAGTAATTCTGTAATTTCAAGAGTCTTGTTCTGAGAAAATGACACCAGAATCGTAAATGAAGAACCATCATTTCCAATCACAATTTGTCTAAAATGCTTTCCCAGTCCATTCTTTATCGTCCGATAAATCTGTTCTTCCGTTCGGTCCCAAAAATGGCCGTTCATGTCTTTTGGAGCTGAAAGTTCGATCATCATGGCGACCATTGGATCCGACAAGCTAATATTCAGTGATTCGTATTCATAAAGAATCTGAGTATGAAGCTTTCCATGAATGATATCCTCAATCAATGCAAGGTTTTTTGTACGAGAGGTTTGCTCGTTCAGATATTGCTGCATCAGCTGTAAAGCAAGTGCATTCGTCGCATTCTTCAAGACCAGCATATCAACTAAACTATGGGGTTTATTGCACTCAATCACGGTAATAAACCCATAAACACTTTTATTCGTATGAATCGGAATGGTAATATTCTTGACACCCTGGCGTTGTTTGTCTGGAACTGTCAGCTCCAATTGATCCTCAATTTTTCCTGTTTGTATATTTTTATAAAACTTGCTCTGCAGCAGTTTTTTTTGAAAAGATTCAGAGACCCGTGTATCAATAATTTGCTCATTGCTTAGCTTGTCCGTAAAATCGGCTGTCCCGACTGAAATTGTTTGGAATCTCGCGTCTTCCAAGATAATCGGGTTGCCAACCAGACTGGCAATCTTATCACAAATCGTCCCAATCCCCTTGTTTTCCAGCATCAGATTGATCAAGTTACTCTGAACATCTTCCACAAGTCGCATGATCTTCATTCGTTCATTCATGAAAAAATCCATAAAAGACTCAATTACACTTGGCCAGGTCACTTCATGGGGTAAGCTGATAATAGGAAAATTATTATTCTCAGCTACTTCAAGAATTCCGCTTGGCACCACACCCAGGAAACGGCTAGTCTTTATGGCCAGAGCAGATGCTCCGTTGTGGATCAGGCTCTCAATCCATTCCTGCTGATGCTTCACTTGATTGCTAATAAAAAAGGCTGTGGAACAGACCAGTTCGCCACCCCGAAGCCAGCTGGCAGCATCAGGCAATTCAGCTACTGTGATGGTTGAAACCTCATGTGAAAGGCCTTTACTTCCAGCCAATACCTCACTATTTTCAAAGACATTTGCATTTAAGATATCCTTAATGGTAATCATTCACTGCTGCCTCCCTCTTAAAGTAACGGCTATTACTATATTGTTGATAGTTTTATAATTTTCTTAATATATAGATAATTATAATATTATTTCGGGAATCTAACCATACTTTGTTTATAATCCACAATCCTGCTTCTAAATATTTAGGTTGGCAGCACATATTAGAGGGCTGAAAATACTGTTATATTCTAACCTAGAAACTAATTTAAAGAAGGGGTTGTGTAAGAATGTTTGACATAGAAATTGTCAATGCAACGATCGTTACATCCACCAGTCGCTATAAAGGCTCAATCTCTATAAAAGACGGAAAGATAGCGGCAATCACTGAATTCCCCCTTAACAATGCCCAGAAAAGCATTGATGCTACGGGTCAAATGTTGGTTCCTGGGATGGTCGACCAGCATGTTCATTTTATGGATCCGGCTGAAACCGAACGGGAGGATTTCATCCATGGCTCCTCCGCTTCCGCAGCTGGCGGCATCACAACTGTTATTGAACATACACATGCTGCCCCTGTTAGAAGCGTGAAAGCCTACGAAGATAAAATAGCCCACTTGAGCAACCGCTCACTGATTGACTACGGATTAACAGCCCATGTGTTCCCAGAAGACTTAGGCAATTTGAAGGCCCTTTGGGAAAAAGGTGTGACATTGTTTAAAATCTTCACTTGTACCACACATGGAATTCCCACTTTGAATAACGATGAATTATTTCGCGCTTTTCAGGAAATTGCCTCTTTCGACGGCCGTTGCCTTGTCCATTGTGAGGATGATGCCATTACAGAAGGAAATGAACTTCGTCTAAAACAAGCAAACCGTTTTGACAATGGACTTATATCGGAATGGAGATCTGAAACAGCTGAGGATATTGCTGTTGCCAATGTTGCACTTATGGTTCGGATGACTGGTGTCACGGCAACAATTGCCCATATAAGCCATCCATTCGTCATTGATTTAATCAAACGTGAACAAGCAGAAGGAGCAAAGCTGTATGCTGAGGTTTGTCCGCAGTATCTGTTTTTGACTGAGGAGGATGTAAAGGAAAAGGGACCTTTTGGAAAATTCACCCCACCAGCCCGATCAGTGGAAAGCTCCAATAAATTACTCGAACTCGTAAATGACGGAAGCATCCAGCTCCTTTCTACTGACCATGCGCCATCAACAATTGAGCAAAAACAAACAGGAACCATTTGGGATTGCAACTTCGGCCTCCCTGGCGTGGAAACGACTTTCCCATTAATGCTGAATCTGGTGAACAAAGGGAAAATCACTCTGGAAAGAGTAGTCCAATTATATTCTGAAACACCAGCACAAGTACTAGGTTTATATCCTAAGAAGGGCTGTATTGTCGTAGGAGCAGACGCTGATTTAGTACTGCTTGATCTTTCAAAGCAGTGGACAATTAAAAATGAGGATATTATTTCGAAAGCAGGCTGGTCCCCTTACGATGGTACGGTTTGTAATGGAAAGCCTGTTATGACAATGGTCCGAGGGAATATCGTTTACGAGAATGATAAGATTGTGGCCGAACCGGGGATTGGAAAGCCAGTCTCACGCGTGAAAGCAGAAACCGAAAACGCCGCTCCACTTTCCATTTAAAATAAATGTCAGGAGGAATTTAAGATGAGTATAGCTGTCATTGCGATTGATTTACACAGAGGCCATTTAGATCCAGCAGTTGCGACAATGCCGCTGCCAGCAGAAAAATGCGAAGAAGTGATTGAACAGAACCGGGTATTTTTTGAACAATGCAGGGAATTAAACATACCGATCATCCACTTGCTGACCCAATACCGAACTGAACAGGAAATCTTGTCGAATCCAGCATGGCAGGCAAGGGCAAATGACCCTAACGCAACAAGAAAAAACGTGGCACGTCATAACCTCGAAGGAATGCCAGGCGTCGAAGTCATCCCAGCACTTTGGGAGGAAAATGATATTCTAGTAGATACAAAAAAGCGATACGACTGCTTTATCGCAACAGATTTAGATTTTGTGCTAAAAGCCAATAACATTAAAACACTATGGATCACAGGAGTAAACACAAACAGCTGTTGCCTCGCCACCTCCATTGATGCCTCCGTCCGTGATTACGATGTCACCATGGTATCCGACTGTGTAGATACAATGGATGGTCCTGAATATCATGAGATGGCCCTTAAGGTATTTGAAAGAGCATTCGGAAAGGTCAAATCAAGTGAACAAGTGATCCATGAGGTTAAGGGTAATTTGTCTGTTCTTTAATATTAGTATAAAAAGCGCTTTAATTACAGTTAAGTCCCTGCCTTATATAAGGTTAGGGACTTAACTATCTAGAAAGGATTATCCTGCTTCTCCTAAGTATTTCATTACGGTTCACTTTTTTGCTGATGAAGCGGTTTAAAGCTTCCAACTCCATGCAAGAGGCAAGGATAATAAAAAAACAACAGTAGCCTTCTCTCTTTTCTATTTACCATGTATTCTTACTCAATGCGTAATACTTAAAACGTGAATCCGAGGCCAGCAATTTTTATGAATGAGACTTTATTGTCAACTCCTTATGCTCAAAAAATATCTTCTTGGCATATGGCAGCTTAACATCACGTACAGCTTCGTTTATTAGATTAAGGATTCTTTTTATCCTTTTCAATTAATAGGTGGCAACTGGAATCCTTTTCCCCGATAATCAACGACTCTGTGTCTCCGACTCCCGAGGAGATCCTCCAGTAGCTCTTTCAACAAAAATTGGATTAATATAAATTTCTTTGCAATCTAACAGAAATTCCTATTAATCACCGACATCCCAGTAAGAATCCGTTCCCGTTAGATAATCATAATCCAAAGCACTGAAAAAATAATTCCCTGTTACTGGCGAGATGCTAATTAGGGAGTTCACTCCAAAACCTTTTGTTCGAGAAACTGCTCCTGTCTCATCATATAAAGTTACCTCGACATTAGCTTGATATTGAATGAAGGCTCCTTTATCTTTGAACTCTATAGTTTCATCCAGGTACTTAATGTCATACTTGCTGTATTCTCCATAAGTGATTTCTTCAAAAAGAATATTATATATATCTGGTCGATATTCTTGATCAAAGAGTGGTTCCAAAATTCCATCTGCTTCCTCTTTTGTTTTAGCCAACTCTATGCTGGTAACCTTTTCAAACATGCTTCGGCCAATTCTTCTCATCATTTCATCATCGATGTACTCTAAATAAGCAAATGTCCCTTGACTATCCGCATTTCGGTAACTTTCATCTAGTACCTGTGATTCTTCAAAAACCCTTCTTATCGAAAGCCCTAGTAGGTTACCTTTTGCATCTGGAAATATCACTTCAACAATTTTTGTCTCACCATCGACTAAGATTTCAGGTTCTAGGAGATAAGCCTCGTAAACACCTTGGTCCGTCAGCAAATTAAAGGCGGGAATCATATCTTTGTATCCTAAATAAAGGTTTGTATCAGTAATCCCTTCTTCATTGCCTAATAAGGTTCTTAGTTCAAGTTCCATGATAACCAAATCAGGATTAGATTGTATTTCTGCCTTTTGTATATTGATTCCTAAACAACAGCGGGGGTGGGCACCTACTTGTACAGGGATATTGATAACAGTGGTTTCATTTTCAGGCACATTCTTAGATGATATTTTCTTTTCTTCCTTTTTTACCTTTTGCACTTCATAAGCTTCATTTTGATCACTACTATTACAAGCGGATAGCATTAACAGCACAATTATAAATAAATAGCGAAGTTTAGCCATTTTCATTTAATATCTCCTTCTCACCCTACTAAGTACCTAACCATTAAATACTTTCTAGTTAGACTTATCATTTTTAATAATGAACTAAAGCTTTTTGCAAATTCGCACGGACATGACTCCTATTAAGTGAACAAATGGAAATTACACTATAAAACTTTTAAAAAACGACACTCAAATAAATGAGTGCCAACATAACTCTGTAAGATTTGTTATTTATTTAGAACTTCATCAATAGTGATAGTTTTATTGGTAATTGTATTTAAAAGAACATTAGTCATTTCAGGATCATCGGCATTTAACCTGCGAGATGCAGGAATAACCGGGCCCTCCAATAAAGAGTTAACTTTTATCTTTTTGTCTTCATCAATTACAACTTGACCATCAAGGGTAACCAGTTTGTCATACTCATTCCCTTCAACCCAATATCGGTCATTGTAAAGGCCTTCTGCTTCACTTGGCATAACACCGATCTTTTCTCCGTTGAAGTTATAGACAAGTGTTCCTTCTTCTTCATAAGCGAATAGATAAGGTTCAGCTTGACCCTTTGTATCCTCATCCGCTTCAGGCTCAATATTTTCTCCATATTTATTGCCATCTAAATCCAACAATACTGAAAAGCTATTACCCTCTGAATCATTTCCAACTACTATGAACTTCTTCTCATTCTGGAGACCTTCTGTGGTAAAAAGATTATACGGTTCATCAGTAAATTCTTCGTTCAAAGGTATTTTCTTAAGTAAATGACCAGATAATTCGTAAACAGCTACATTCATGCCTTCCAGGATGAGAATTTTATTATCAACGACATTGTAACTTCCCCATTCATCTTCGCTCTCTGGAACAAAATCAATAACATGAAGTTTCCCGGATGTATCATAAAGACCTTCCTCAGTCATAAGATAGCCATTCTCGAAATTATATCCCTCGTAATCCTCTTCTGGGGAATCGGCTATGCTATACGTGGATACTAATTCAAAAAGCTCTTTTCCTGTTTGATTTATCACTATTTGGCGTGCATTTCTTAAATCATCCCTATCTTCTTCAATCGTCGTCACAATCGCAACGCCATCTGAAAATCCTGACACATCCCGATATATCGGTTCAATTACCCATTCACCTTTTGTATTTAGATACCCCCATTTATACTGTTCTTTCTTACCGCCACGATTTGCTCGGGTTTCTCTATCTTCTTTTACAGCAGCTCTAATTAAACCTTCTGAAAAGTAGACCTCATTAGCAGAGTCGTTTGCTGAATCGCTAAACATTACAATTTCATTTGTTGGTTTCAATATCCATTCAAAATCTGAATTCATTAAACCATAGTAAGACCCCTTCGGACCTTCTAATTTCATCAGAATAATACCTTCTGTGGGGTCAATTTCGAGACCATCAAATGAGAATCCTTGTTCCGCTAGTGTCGGCTCGATCTTTTCCTTAACCTTTTCTTCCTTGGCTTTAACAACAATCGTTTCTTTAGCAGGTTTCTCTTCTTTTGTACTGCTGCAAGCGGTCATTGAAATGAGCATAAAAAAAGCTGAAATTACTACGACTATCATTTTATTAAGTTTTGACATTAGCTAGTTCTCCTTCATCCTTTAATGGATAATAATTGATGGCCAGTTAGGTTTTATTAGATTATCTTTATTGATGAACCTCATTTAATAGTTGGTTCTAACTGCGGAATATACCATTTCTAACTTATCTATACTCACTTCCTCCACCCCATAGCTCACGGCCTCCAGTATGCCCCACACTTGCATGTGTTTCCCGGTCAACTAACTGAAGAACTCCAGGCTCTTCATTGTGATGCCAGGTATATCCGTCTGGATTATCTCCATTAGACAAAGCCTCAATGTCATTTTCATTTAAGCCTAGCTCTTCAGCTAATTCCGGTTCTCCCTTAATTTCTTCATATAACTCATAGTTTGCATATGTAAAATGTGTATAATCACTTCTCAGATACATGTCTGCATCAATTTGCACTTCATAATGACTATTGAATACAGGGAAGGAATCAGTAATGGTTTCTCCATTTGGAAGCTCAATTGTTTTGGTCTCGAATGGTACAGCTTCACCTGGTAAATCGGATCCCGTCTCCTCCGCATCAGCGATATCGACTCCATCTATAACATCGACAACCCCCACAGCCAATGCTCCAATGGCAACCGTTTTAGCAATTGTTATCGCACCTTTTTTGACACGGTCATGATCTCCATCGATAAAACCACCAATGACTTCTCCGCCATTATGGACTGTGTGTTTAGCAGTTTGGTAGACTCCCTTCGCTGTCCTGCCAACAGCACTACCTATATCGTTTAAGCCTTGATCACGCTGCACAGGATTGTCATTGATGATTCCCGCCACTGTCCCAACAGCACCATCAGCAGCTTGTCCAGCCGTAGTGCCAGCAAATTCAGAAGCCTTCCTAACACCTATTCCAATGTCCTCGATTACATCAGATCCAGTTAACTCCCCGATAACCTGGATTGGTCCTCCAACCACAATTCCAGCAGTTTTTCCTGCATATTTACCAAACGTCTTTAGAAAGCTCATCCCATTTACCCCTCCCGGAAATAAAAAAACTATGACAAATAGCCATAGCAAGAGAATCTCTAACCTATGGAAACCTGACAATCATAACACACCTCAGCATGCCTTAGACTCACGGCTTTGCGTCCTCCCCTTTCGAGAAGTTTGCCTTTTTCATAGTATTTAATTTGGTATTATTTACACATTTAGTATATAGTTCCAAAGCACTACTGTAAAGGTGTTATTTGGGTTATTATGATTTTTAAATTTTTACTTATCTATTAAATATTAAAATAAAAATTTAAAAGTACTAATTCATCTATTTGAAATACCAGAACTGTCTCATATCCCCTGCCTGAAAAAAACAACTAGATAAAAGTGAAAAAATCATTGTCTATTATGACTTTCAGCTCATCCCTGAAGACTGTTTGTCTTTACATTGATTGTTGCTTTCGGTTAAAACTTACTTGCAATCTCAGAACTGCCGTCATGATTTAGAGGGCTCAAAAATGAGACGCGAGAAACATTTTCCATAACAAAATAAATGAATGAGATAAAAACCAGACCCAGCACACTTTCATTTTTCGCTTACTACTCACCAATGGACAGCGAACAGACTCTATATTTTCCACACTATATCCCATTCTCGACATAATTCTCTTCGCCATAAAATTCAATGAATAGCTCCTTGTATCTGCCATTGGACTTAAAAGCGGTAATCCTCTGGTTGATCACATCAAGCAGTTCACTATTCTTGCTTGCAAATGCATATTTCAACTCGCTGGTATGTACGTAATCGTATGTCTCTGAATAAAGTAACCTTGGACTAGTTGCTTCCACATCGAGTAAAACATTTACTTCATCAGACTGAAGGGCAAATTGTTCCTCTCCGTATCGATTAAAAGACTTAAACTCTACCTTATAGCCTGCTGAAGCCAAAATCTCATAAAGGAGGATTCCCCCAAATCCTTTTTCTGACCCCAGTCCCTCTCCAATGTCATTAACCCCTATCACCACTGTTGGAACTAGTGCATCCTTTTCTTGCCTCCATTTATCACGTGGGTTCCAGCCGCCCTTCAGAACAAGCTTACCATTTTCAAAATCCCCTCCAATAGAAGCCTCCTTATTTAACTGCCAGGTAAAGGTCTGATACAACACCCCGCCCCCGTTAGATCCACCCATCAGTTCACCTTCGAAACCAATAATCTCATTTACTTCATCAATGGTCATTCCCACTCTTATCCTGTTATACTCCTCATCACCATAGCCCTGCATTTTTGTCTCAAACACCGGAGGTTCGACCTTTTTTTCCACGGCAGGAGGTTCATTTGTGCATCCTGCAACAAACATCAAACCCAGTAAAGTTAAAATAAAAGCAATTTTTTCCATTGTACCTCCCTAATTTAATATATCTGACTGTTACAGCCAAACCTATCATTAATCCGGCTATGTCTTTTATTTAATATACAAATACAATAATTTAATATACAAATACAATATCCTGTTCATTTTGATATTAATGAACCGCAACAACTATCTTTCCACTACTCTAAAAAGATAGCTATTCACTTTTGACTTGCCTATCATTCAAGTCCCATCTTTTTGAGTCTTGACTGGGACGAGCGAACCGTCCCTTTGCCTCACTTGAACACTTCCAAAATAAATCTAGATATCCCTATGGTTTTGTTGCGGTAGGTTTGGAGAGAGGAGATATGGAGCTCCTCTTTTGCTCTGGTTACCGCAACGTACATTAGGCGTCTCTCTTCTTCGATGGCTTCGTTAATTTTGTCTTCACCGGATAAAATGGATATTCGATCATCGGTTTCATGTAATGATGATTGGTGTGGGAGGATTGATTCGCTGGCTCCTATCAAATACACAACCGGGAATTCCAGTCCTTTTGATCCGTGTATGGTCATTAACTTCACAACATTGGGATTTTTTTGCTTTCTTAACTTTTCCATTTGTTCATGATAGGACATCACTTGGTCAATAAATTGTAAATACTCGCTAAGAGTAGAAAAATTTCTAGCGGAGTTTTCCAATTCATCCAGGGTTTCTTCTAATATTTCTTCATAAAGTGTTGATGCCGGCTTCGTTCGATCTAGTAAATACCTGGTATATTGTCCTTTACCATTTCTAATCTCTTGAATGGCTGCTACTGGCTGTAGTTCCTTCAACTGCTTAATAAACGCAACTTTCTCATTCAAAATCTCTCTATGATTGGAACTAATCCACGGGATGTCTATTATCTTTTCCAAAAAAAGATCACTCGGTTTCTCATTCATTCCAATATAATCGATAACCTTATCAGCCGACAGATATAAGGATGGGAGTATACCCCTGAAGGCCGGCCAATGACCAAGGTCACAGGATAACCTTAAATAATCCAAAATGGGTTTTACTATTGGATTATCATAAAAAAGCTCATCCTTCCCATACGTAACAAACGGAATTTTTTCTAAAACAAGTCTGTCAGTTATTTCTCTGCTAACAGCATGGGTACGGAAAAGAATAGCATGGTCTCGCCATTCTCGTTCAGACCTCTTTAAGGAATGAATAATATTTCTCGCCTCATCTTCTACCGTTTCATATGTGGAGTAAACAGGCTCTTTTCCCGTTTGATTGACCGCATACAAGTTTTTCTCGAACCTTTTTTTATTATGCTTAATGATTTCATTTCCCAGGCCCACGATGTATGGATTTGAACGATAATTTATATCCAGTACAATTTTCCGGCAAGCAGAATATTCTTTAGGAAAACCTAATATAATGTCATTTGTGGCTGCACGAAATTGATAAATCGATTGACTATCATCCCCAACCACAAAAAGGTTATTTTGAGGTAGGGCTAATTTTTTCATAATGACATGCTGGAGAACAGATGTATCCTGGTATTCATCTATCTCAATATAAGTAAAACGGCGTTGTAAATTTTTTAAGATGGGCTGCTGTTTCTCTAATAATTGATAGGTGTGAAAAAGAATATCATCAAAATCCATTAGATTATTTTCTTCCTTATAATCCATAAATCTCTGAAACGCCTGTTGAACTTCCTGGTCTACCAATGCGTTTGCTTTCGCCGTCTTAGGGAGAATAAGGTGATTGGTCATATAGTTGAACTTTGCTAGCAAGATTTCCGGTTCATCATTTCCATTTATGTTCATATCCTTTAAAATCTTTTTAATGATAAACTGTCTATGTTTCTCATTATTGATAATCTTATGGGTGTAGCCTACACTTCTTAATAGCCGAAGGAAGATTGAATGGAATGTCCCGACAAGCAAATTCCCCATCATTTCGGAAGTTATTCCCGGAATCTTCGAGATTCTCTCCTCCATTTCAGTGGCTGCCTTTTTTGTAAAGGTTACAATCAATATTTGCTGAGGTTTAACATTTTTCACAAGCATAAGATAACCAGCACGGGCGGTTAACACAGCTGTCTTCCCACTCCCAGCACCGGCTAAAGTTAAAACCGGCCCATCTGTCGTTCTTACCGCCTCAATTTGTTTCTCATTTAAATAGATTTCGATTTTTTCTAAACTGCGAAAATAATAAGCATCTGGGTCGCGGGGAGTCACAATCGTTTGGCTCGTTACATTCTTAGCTATCTTGGCAATCGGTGTGTTTGGCTGTTTAAATCTTATGTTGGTATCCATACTTGTCCTACCCTCATTCTATTATTAATGACATAATAGCTTCCTTTAATCCCACTTGCTCTTCTCTGCATAAATCTCTCGCAGTTGTAATCTCATATATAAATGTTTCAATAAGCTGATCGATTTCTTCAGCCTGACTGATCCGTAATAGTAAAATAGCTTGCAAGAAATGCCAACGAGGATTGGTTGGATCTAAATCAATAGCATTTCTTATGACTCTGCTGCATATCAAAGCATCCACTTGATTTCTATTCATCACCTGAGCAGTGTATCCCCAGTACAATGCCTTATTAGGATTATCCCTGATGGCCAGCATATATAATTCTAATGCTTCTTGAACATTCCCACTTAAAAAATACAGTTCTCCGAGTAAGAAAGATGCTTCAGCTCTTATTTCAGCATTAGAGCTCTCCATTTCAGCTGTAATCCCTTTAAGAAACTCATCTATCTTATCATGAGTATTAGCTTCGCGAATCCGGTCCAAATCTGGATACGTCTCATCAAAGCGCTCAATACTTTGTGGATAGTTCTTCTGATTTGGGATGGGTAATGGCTGATCAAAACCATAGGATAAATAGATCTCAATATTTTCTTTACAATAGTTCAAGATTTCTTGATTATGATAGACAGTCGCCAGTCTCTCCAAGGTCTGGAGTGCTTTAAAGCAATCATCAAATCTCCCCAATTGGAAGCTGTACTCTATGAAAGACTGAATGGATTCAAAACTCAACCAATGGTTATTGATAATCACAAGCAGGTCATCGACATTTCCTTCAAGAATATGTCTCTCATGGGTTTCACGCATGCTTTTATTAAACTGCTCCATCGCTTGTTTAGATTGTTCTTCCGTTTGATTATTAAGAATATCAATAATTTGTTGATGGACTCTCTCCTGCTGCTCTTGATCTACCTTGGTAATGGCAATTTCCACACCCAATAATAAACCAAATCCTCCCCCAAGAATCCGATTCAATCTCACTTCAAACTCTTGACCACTATCGATAAGCGGTGATAGTTTGGTTGCGGTTTCTCTAGGAATCCAACCGATACTTTCATCATATTCGTTAAAAACACCAATCGCATTTCTGTCATGCGGGTTGAAGTAATCCCTTTCCATATATATGTGATCATGAATGGAAAGTCTGTTTATCACTTCTTGTCTTCCCTCAAATTTTACCCCTGCTAGCCTTACAAGCTGTGTCATCCTCTCACCTCGACAATATTCTGTTATTTTATAAAAAAGTCTCTACTTTCCGACTTTTCCCATTACATTTCTGTATAATAGAATTGTATAGTGATTTCCAGTTAAATTCTACAAAATTTGAGGTGTATTCATGTTTAACTCCAAAAAAGACCGGTCCCTAACCCAATACGAAATAAATGAAGTCATGGGCTTTGTGACTAATACAATTAATCGAGCATTATCAACTGGCCAGGCACTTGATGTCATAGAAAAATTCGATTTAGTTCTTGTTGCCTCTATTAATGGAGAGTATATACAAGGCTCTGTTTACCAATTCTCTCAATGTAATATAGTAAACAATCAATCAATTGAATTACATGAAACCCCATTGTTTGTAGCAGAACGCCATTATCTAAATATGGAAGATTTCCGTGACTACCTGAACGAGGAACAATTGGAAACGATGGATGAAAGGAATATTCAAGCAGTTTTGCTCATGTCTGGTCTGATCCGAAGCTTCAAACTTCAACCAAACTAGTTTAAAAAAGGTGGGAAAACAATGAATCATACATTAACTCAAAACGAAGAGCAACTTATTATAGATGCTTTAAAAAACTGTTTACGCGAGACATACACTAATATGTCTGAAAAATTTGAAAGTATTGATAAACTTGATACGCTAGTCTCTTCATTTATGAATGATGGAACCGTAATGGTTGTGCTTTACAAAGCATCAGAATGCGTGCTTATGCTAGGATCTCCTGTGGAACTCTCACAGTATCCAATGTATACAGCTCAATTAGACCAAAGAGAAGGCTTTAGAGCCGGGGCAAATAGCGAAATCCAAGGAACAAAATACGAAGCAATCGTGCAATTTGCCCACGCCTGTCTCGAAAGTTCAGTAAAAAGAGGCTAAAGGAAAGAGTTGGTTTTAACAGTGCTCCTAACTTGAAAGACAAGAACACAAACAACCCGGATAGGACTCATTGTGAATGAAGCCCTAAGCCGGGTTGTTTGTGTCTCTAAAATGAACATAGACAGAGGATGGTATGAATCAACAATCCAAAAAGGAAGTAAAAACTACACATACCTGCCTAAGAAACTCGTTCCTTCTCCTCCCGAAATGGAACGCGAGAACCGTCCAACCTCATAAAATAACCAATCATTCATTATATTCCGCTGATTCCCCCCCCCTTTATTCAACAGCTCAACAACCCTACAATCAGATATTTCGACTCACAAAAGGGACGCATCACCGTCCCTGTGGCTCGTTCTTACTTGATAAAAGAGCGTAGACAGAAAACCCACTACCCTTCTAAGGTAATGAGCTAGACAAGACGAGTTTCCTCTTTTTTCAATCATGTGCAAATAAAGCTCGTCTCTACTAACGATGCATATCATGACGCATCAGAAGCCGTGACGAAATTCCTTGATTGGATGTAAGGTTTATAACCAATTTAGTGGTAATCAGGAGCAAGGGGAAGAATCCTTTGCTCTTGATTTTTCTTTGTATAACTACGCTCATTACTTACAAATCCTAAATCGATGTGAATCCTTTTTACGGTAAGAATTTTACTAGATGAGCAGAATTACTTATATACTTTAAGACCCAAAGAAAATGATAGCCAAAATACAGAAGAAAAGATTTAAAAACTAAAATGAAATGTAGAGGAAGCAAGCAATACGATAAGTCCTATTAAGACAGGGTGGGTACCTTATTTAAAGCTAATAAAACCAATTTTCAAAACAAAAGCTGCTAACAATATGTCAGCAGCTTTTGTTCTATAGTTTTTAAAATATTTCCCTATGCTAAATACACACAAAAAAATCCCCAAGCTCTTAGATAACCTTACTTTAATTGCTTTTTAGTTGTTCCATTACACTATTGTTTATTGCTCCAGATCCTCCCAATATAGTGAAGTTAGTAATCTCTAGTCCTGTTACAATTTCACTGGTTTCCGATGGAAGTTTTTCGGGCTGAACCAATAGTAACGGTGATTCATTTTTAGCTGCCAAGACTGCTCCTGTCAATGCATCTGCAAACTGCATTCCAGTTGCTACAAATGCTTTATCGGATTTATCTGTGAAATGCTTTGCTATAGTAGCAGCTGTACCAAATCTATTTTTCCCGCTAAGACGTATTGATCCTGGTAATTCATTCATTACATTTTCACTTACTACTCCGGTACCTCCAATGACTACTGTTTCCTTAAAATTATTCATTAGTTTACCGGTAGATTCTGGTAGTGAATCTTTTTGTGTCAATAGAATTGGATAGCCTTTTTGAGCCGCAAAAGAGGCAACGGCCAACGCATCCGGAAAATTCATTCCATAAGCCACAATAGCTTTTTGTGGATTCCCGCCTAACCTTTTGGCAATCTCCACTGCTGTTTCATACCTGTTTTTCCCCGAAATCCTCTCAACAATCAATCCCATTTGAGCGAGTGAGTTTTGAACCTCAACTGATACCGCACCAGAGCCTCCCAAGATGATCGCTTTTTTAGCACCCAGACGCTTGATTTCCTCACGCGTGTCCTGGACTAGACTTCCTTTCTGTGTTAAAAGAATGGGGGAATCTAATTTAAATGCTAGTGGCGCACCGGCAAGTGCATCGGGGAAGTCATCTCCTCTTGCAATAATAACTGTTTCAGCTTTCTCCCAACCACTTTGTGAGATTGAGGTAGCGGTGGTGTATCTATTTTTACCTGCTAATCTTTCTGCGTATGTTCCCAGCGTTTTAATGATAAGCTTAGGGCCTTCGACTGATCTATTTGCTGATGCATCTACCGCCTCTACTGTAATCTCATATTCTGTGCCAGGTATAAGGTTTGTTAATCGATACTCGGTCTGATTCGATGGGAGTGTATTTTGCAATGAGCCATCCACATATAATTCATACTTGGATACACCTCTCTCATCAGTTGCCTTTGTCCAGGACAGTATAACAGACGTTTCTCCTATTTCTTTGCTAAAAATATTGCTAGATGCTGGCCAGACTGGTTTAGTTATGTCCTCAGTACTCCTCACAGTTGTATCTTTAATCAGACTCACGTTGCCTGACGCATCGGTTGCCGTTACCTTTAGAACCGTTCCGCCGTTTTGCTTGGCAATTCCAACACTAAAGTTCCCTGCTGAATCTGTTGTCCCGCTTCCTATCGTCTGCGTTCCTACTTTCACATCAATCTTCGAACCCAATTCTGCTTTTCCTGTTACAGTGGTCGATTGATCCGTGACTTCATTCACTACAGGAGGTGATGGTGGTGTTACATCCTTTACGGCAATCTCTTTTACCGAGCTGAGGTTTCCTGAAGCATCGGTTGCCATTACCTTCAGAACCGTTCCGCCGTTTTGCTTGGCAATTCCAACACTAAAGTTCCCTGCTGAATCTGTTGTCCCGCTTCCTATCGCCTGCGTTCCTACTTTCACATCAATCTTCGAACCCACTTCTGCTTTTCCTGTTACAGCGGTCGATTGATCAGTGACTTCATTCACTACAGGAGTTGATGGCGGCGTGACATCCTTTACGGTAACCTCTTTTACCGTGCTGGCGTTGCCTGACGCATCGACTGCCGTTACCTTCAGAATGGTGCCGGCTTTTTGCTTGGCAATTCCGACGCTAAAGTTCCCCGCTGAATCTGTTGTCCCGCTTCCTATCGTCTGCGTGCCCACTCTCACATCAATCTGCGAACCTTCTTCTGCTTTTCCTGTTACAGCGGTCGATTGATCAGTGACTTCATTCACTACAGGAGTTGATGGTGGTGTTACATCCTTTACCGTTATCTCCTTTATAGAGCTAGTGTTGCCTGACGCATCGGTTGACGTTACCTTCAGAACCGTTCCGCGGTTTTGCTTGGCAATTCCGACGCTAAAGTTCCCTGTTGTATCTGTTGTCCCGCTTCCTATCGTCTGCGTCCCTACTATCACATCAACCTTCGAACCCGCTTCTGCTTTTCCTGTTACAGCGGTCGATTGGTCGGTGACTTCATTCACTACAGGAGTTGATGGCGCTGTTACATCCTTTACGATTACTTGCTTTACTGAGCTCGTGTTGCCTGACGCATCGGTTGACGTTACCTTCAGAACCGTTCCGCCGTTTTGCTTGGCAATTCCAACGCTAAAGTTTCCTGTTGAATCTGTTGTCCCGCTTCCTATCGTCTGCGTGCCCACTCTCACATCAATCTTCGAACCCGCTTCTGCCTTTCCTTTTACAGCGGTCGATTGATCAGTGACTTCATTCACTACAGGAGTTGATGGCAGCGTGACATCCTTTACGGTAACCTCTTTTACCGTGCTGGCGTTGCCTGACGCATCGACTGCCGTTACCTTCAGAATGGTGCCGGCTTTTTGCTTGGCAATTCCGACGCTAAAGTTCCCCGCTGAATCTGTTGTCCCGCTTCCTATCGTCTGCGTGCCCACTCTCACATCAATCTGCGAACCCACTTCTGCTTTTCCTGTTACAGCGGTCGATTGATCAGTGACTTCATTCACTACAGGAGTTGATGGCGGCGTGACATCCTTTACGGTTACTTCCTTCACCGTGCTGGTGTTGCCCGATGCATCGGTTGACGTTACCTTCAGAATGGTGTCAGCTTTTTGCTTGGCAATTCCAACGCTAAAGTTTCCTGTTAAATCTGTTGTCCCGCTTCCTATCGTCTGCGTGCCCACTCTCACATCAATCTTCGAACCCGCTTCTGCTTTTCCTTTTACAGCGGTCGATTGATCCGTGACTTCATTCACTACTGGAGTTGATGGTGGTGTTATATCCTTTACGGTAATCTCTTTTACCGTGCTGGTGTTTCCTGACGCATCGGTTGACGTTACCTTTAGAACCGTTCCAGCTTTTTGCTTGGCAATTCCAATGCTAAAGTTCCCTGTTGTATCTGTTGTTCCGCTTCCTATCGTCTGCGTGCCCACTTTCACATCAATCTTCGAACCCGCTTCTGCTTTTCCTGTTACAGCGGTCGATTGGTCAGTGACTTCATTCACTACAGGAGTGGATGGCGCTGTTACATCCTTTACGATTACTTGCTTTACTGAGCTCGTGTTGCCTGACGCATCGGTTGCCGTTACCTTCAGAACCGTTCCGGCGTTTTGCTTGGTTATTCCTACGCTAAAGTTCCCGGCTGAATCTGTTGTCCCGCTTCCTATCGTTTGCGTGCCCACTCTCACATCAACCTTCGAACCCGCTTCTACTTTTCCTTTAACTGAGGTCGATTGATCAGTGACTTCATTCACCACAGGAGTTAATGGCGATGTTACATCCTTTACCGTTACTTCTTTTACCGTGCTGATGTTGCCTGACGCATCGACTGCCGTTATCTTTAGAACCGTGCCGGCTTTTTGCTTGGCGATTCCAATGCTAAAGTTCCCAGTTGTATCTGTTGTCCCGCTTCCTATCGTCTGCGTTCCTACTTTCACATCAACCTTCGAACCCGCTTCTGCTTTTCCTGTTACTATGGTCGATTGGTCGGTGACTTCATTCACTACAGGAGTTGATGGCGCTGTTACATCCTTTACCGTTACTTCTTTTACCGTGCTGGTGTTTCCTGATGCATCGGTTGCCGTTATCTTTAGAACCGTTCCGGCGTTTTGCTCAGCTATTCCGACGGTAAAATTCCCCGCTGAATCTGTTGCCCCGCTTCCTATCGTCTGCGTTCCTACTTTCACATCAATCTTCGAACCCACTTCTGCTGTTCCTGATACAGCGGTCGATTGATCCGTGACTTCATTCACTACTGGAGTTGATGGCGGTGTGATATCCTTTACGGTAACCTCTTTTGCCGTGCTAATGTTGCCCGACGCATCGGTTGCCGTTACCTTCAGAATGGTGCCGGCTTTTTGCTTGGCAATTCCGACGCTAAAGTTCCCAGCTGAATCTGTTGTCTCGCTTCCTATCGGCTGCGTGCCAACTTTCACATCAATCTTCGAACCCGCTTCTGCTTTTCCTTTTACAGCGGTCGATTGATCCGTGACTTCATTCACTACAGGAGTTGATGGCTCTGTTACATCCTTTACGGTTACTTCCTTTACCGTGCTGGTGTTGCCTGACGCATCGGTTGCCGTTACCTTCAGAACCGTTCCGCCGTTTTGCTTGGCAATTCCTACACTGAAAGTCCCATCTGGAGCTGTGGTTCCAGAACCAATTATATTGTTTTCTGCTTTTATCTGAATTTTAGATAAAGGTTCTGCTTTCCCAGAAACAAATGTGGCTTGGTCTGTTACTTCATTCACTACTGCAATCGAAGGTGCTGTTACATCTATTACATTTACCTCTTCAGCTGAGCTAATATTGCCTGCCAGATCAGTCACTGTTACCTTCAAAACTGTTCCAGCACTTTGTTTAACAATTATTGCACTAAAGTCCCCATCTATGTCTACTGTAGCTGTTCCTAAAATCCGGGACCCTGTCGTCACCTCGATTTTAGCCATTGGTTCTGCCCTACCTGTTACAGCAGTCGACTGATCTGTCACTTCATTTACTTCAGGTGACGATGGAGGTGTGACATCTTCTATAGTAACTTCTGTCGTTTCACCAGTATTTCCTGACGCGTCAGTCGCTGATACTTTTAGTACAATTCCAGCTGCTTGCTTTGTAATACCTATACTGAAATTGCCTTCCGCATCTGCAACTCCAGTTCCAATCGATCGGGTTCCTGCAACTAATTTAACTATCGCCCCATATTCCGCTTTTCCGCTTACAGCAGTAGATTGATCTGTTACTGCATTTACCACCGGAGCATTTGGAGGAGTTACATCAACCACCTCAGTTTTTATAACTCCACTAATATTTCCTGCTGAATCTGTTGCGGTTACTTCTATAATAGTTCCTGCTTTTTGTTTAACTATGGCTATACTAAATCTTCCATCTTGAGCAGTATTCCCGGTACCAAGAAGATCAGTTCCTATTTTTATATTAATCTTTGAACCTGCCTCTGCTTGACCTGTTACTGTATTCGATTGGTCGGTTACTTGGTTTACTATAGGTATAGCTGGTGCAATTATATCTTTCACTGTGATTTCTGTGGCAGAACCTACATTCCCTGCTGTATCCGTTGCGATTACCTTTAGCATCGTTCCTGCTATTTGTTTAGGTATTCCAATACTAAAGTTCCCATCTGAACTTACAGTTCCTGAAGCTAATAATTGAGAGCCAACTTTTATCTCAATACGAGAACCCGCTTCAGCTCTTCCAAAAACCTCTACTGCCAGCTCTGTTACAACATCCACCTGAGGTGCTGCAGGTGCAGTAACGTCCTTAACGATCACTTCTTTGACTTCACTACTATTACCCGCTGAATCTGTTGCAGTTATGCTTAAAATTGTACCTGCTCTTGGTTCATTTATGCCTACACTGAAATTGCCGTCTGGAGCAGTTGTTCCGCTAGCCATCAACTGTGTTCCTATTTTTATAGTTATTTTTGACAATGGTTCCGCTTGTCCCGTTACCGAAACCGATTGATCGGTCACCTCATTTACAAGAGGGAGTGTCGGTGGAGTTATATCCATCACTGTGATAGTAGTTATCTCGCTTTCATTTCCCGTCTCATCAGTGGCAGTGACTAACAATTCAGTACCGGCTATTTGTTTTGGAATCGAAAGTTCGAATGTCCCCTCTCTACTGGCCATTCCTTTAGCTATTTCCTCAAGATCATTCTTAATGGTAACAATCGCTCCTGCTTCTGTGGTTCCCCTAACAACAGTATCTGATTCACTCAAGGGGTTTACTGCCGGTGCACCTGGTGGAATTTTATCTTCTACTATAATTAATACTGTTTCACTTACATTACCGACAGAGTCCGTAGCTGATATTTTAACGACTGTTCCTTCAGTAAGTGGTGGCAGTACTGGTATGTTAAAGGTTCCCTCTTCCCCTACTATTGTGCTAACAAATACTTCGTCACCTGCAGAGACTTTAATTTCCGAACCAATCTCGGCCACTCCACTAATACTAGTATCAATATTAGAAATAGGATTAACCAAAGGCTTGTCTGGAGCTGTTTCATCTACAACAGTTATAGAGGCAGTTTCACTCTTATCTCCCTCTTGATCCACCGCATATAACTTAAGAATGGTTCCAGCTTCCTGAATTGTAATGGGTATAGAGAAATCCCCGGTTTCACTCGCTGTGCCAGATGAAATTATATTTTCACCCTTTAAAATATATACATTGGCACCAGGATCAACCAACCCTGTAACAAACGTATCTTTGTCACTTATTTTCTCTACTTCCGGAACTTTCACTTCAGTGACAATCAGCTCAAAAGAAGCGCCTTTATTCTGCACTTGGTCGTATACAGTTACACTAGTCTGTCCTGGGGCAAGAGCAGTCAAGAGTCCGTTCTCAGTAACAGTGGCCACTGTTGGGTCTGTAATATCGGGTGTCTTAGAATCTGTTATATCTTCCGTCGTACCATCCCAATTCAACAATGTCAGATTGGTCTGGAATTGCTTCCCTTTCTTCAACTTAAGAAACTCAACATTATACTTTAAATCGACATATTCACTTAGCGTATTAAACTCAAACTCATAGCCCGTCTGCAATTGGTTTCCTGCCAAATCTTTGACTGCACCTACTGGTATGCTGACTGTGTATTTCTGAAAATAATCCCATTGACTTATAGGGGTGATTTCAAGTGTTCTACCCTCGCTCACAATACTGCCAATGGAAACAAAGGTACCATTTTTGTCTTTTACGGTGATTTGGTTAACAGTTGTTCCCTTTACCACTTCTTCATTAAAATTAATTTTTATCATCCTATCCAATCCAACATCATTAGTCCATTTTTCAGGGTTGGTCGATTGAATGAATGGTGGTTCTTTTTCAATGAATCGAGGCGGCAATATGATTTGTTCCATCACAATAGAAGTAGGTCCTTGCTTAACATTCCAGACGGATTGGTCATTCTTCAAAATGTGCATTTTAGAATAGTTCAAGGAAAAGTCCGACACGTTGGTTAATTCCGAGTAGGTAGCTGGATTCTGGTTTTTCAAAAAATTCGGTGAGAGATTTCGGTCGGTATTTCCCCATACCCACAATGTCCCATCTTCCGCCAAAGCAGCTGAGAAACTTTCGTGTGTATCAATTTGTGTAATATTTGAAATCGAAGGAATCTGGACAGGGATTAAGGCTTCTGCCAACTGTTCTTTGCTTACACCAAGCTGTCCTTCTTCATTAGTCCCAACTGCCCATACTGTTCCATCATCCTTCAAGACCAGACTATGATTCTTTCCCGCTGCCATACTGACAGCACCTGATATACTTTTCATTTCAACAGGAACGGTTGGTGAAACCTTAGTACCATCTCCTAGCTGCCCATAAAAATTATTTCCGATTGACCATACAGTTCCATCGGTTTTTAAACCCATAATGTGTGGCTCAGTATAATTTGAGTTTACAGAGATGGACTTAATATTCATAAATCCATTTACCTGGGCAAATGTTGGTGTGGCATATAGGGAATCCAGAACTTTCCAAACAGTTCCATCTCCTTTTAATACCACATAATCATGGATTTGGATAATATTATTCAGTCCAGTTAATTTAGTAATTCTATTATCCTTCCACTTATAAAGATAGCCATCTGATTTTAAAAATAAGTTACCTTCACCAACACCAATGATATCTTCCATACCGTTAATTAATTCAGGCTGAAGACCTTCTTCAAGTATTCCTGTTGAATCATCACTCATTAAAAAGAATGACCCTCCACTTTGCGGCATTATAAGATCTTTTGTATATGGTTTTTCTTTTGTCGTAAATGAAAGGCTAATACTCTGAGATATTGGGTTATCTCCCAAATCCCTGATTGCAGACGCTGGAATGGCGAGAGAATATTGTGTACTATAATTCAGGTTGTTAATCGGTGTAATTACTAGATTATTTTCACTTACTTTATATTTCGTTTGCACTGGAGAATTATTTGAATCTACTAATTGGATATCTCCATATAGGAAAGACTGAATGTGTTCATTAAATGTTAAGGTAATTGATTTATAAACATCCACATTCACCTCTCCATCCATAGGGAAGGCAGCATTTAAAGCTGGAGCAATAGTATCAAACACTACATTGGTAGGCAGTAGTCTATCCTCCTTTGTACCATCTCCTATATATCCATTGTAATTTGACCCCCAAGCTACAATAGTTCCATCATTCCTAATCGCAAAACTTGTTGAATATGAAGCACCAATATCCGTTATCCCTGCCAAATTTTGCACCTGAACAGGAGAATTTCTTTGTTCTGTAGTCCCATCTCCTAGAACGCCACCATAATTGTTACCCCAAGCCCAGACTGTTCCATCTTCCTTCAGTGCCAGCGAGTGTGTTCTTCCGGCTACAACCTTCTTAATGCCCTTTAAACCTTTTACTTGAACAGGCATATTTTTATTAATAAGTGTGCCATCTCCCAATTGCCCTTGAGCATTAAGTCCCCAACTCCATACTGTGCCGTCGCTTTTAACAGCCAGATGAAATTCTTCTCCTGAACTAATTTGTACAATATCCGTTAGTCCGCTCACCTTTACGTATGTATAAGCCCAGCCTCCTGTAAAACCATTACCCAGCTCTCCTAAACGGTTGTTTAAGATTGTCCATACTGTCCCATCACTTTTAAGGGCCATAGTAGTACTATAATAACCTGAAGAAATATCAGTTACTCCATCTAATCCAACTACCTGCTCAGGTTTTATCATCGTACGTGCAAAACCATCACCTTTAGCTCCCCTACCCCAAACCCATAGTGTTCCATCGTTTTTTATTGCATAAGATTTTGAATCCCCTGCTGTCACTTTCTTCACATTATCCATAATTAAGACAGGAGTAAACTGAGTATTAGTGGTTCCATTTCCAACCTGGCCAGCATCATTCCTCCCCCAGGCCCAAACGGTATCATCGTTTTTCAAGGTCAATACGTGTCCGGTACCCGCGCTTACTTCCTTGACATTACCAATATGCGGGACACGAACAGGGATTGTAGAATTGTTGGCTTTGTTATTAGTTGAGACTTCTCCCGTAAACTCTGTACCAAAATAACCTCCCCCCCAAGTCCATAAAGTTCCATCCTCTTCAACGGCTAATGTTTGCCCGTATCCACCAGTAATTTGGTTAAAAACATGTTCCTCTGAGGCATAAACTTTTATGGAATAAAAGTTAGATAGATTTAAAAGATTTAGAGCAAGTAGAGTAGTAGTCAGTAAAGATAAGAGTTTTTTAAACATTAGGACCCCCGTTGAATAAAGATATGTATTTTATACTATTAACTTCTATTTTATTACAATATAACTATGTTAAAAACCTTTTTTGCTACATTAGTAGTATTACTTATTAAGTCTAGTGCCAATCGCAACCAAAGCCTTACAAAATCCTCATTAGTAGGTGTTGAAAAGAAAAAGTCACAGTATAAGATTTGATGCACTCTCTTTCAAATCCTCTTGAATACAAAAAGAACTTGGGTACAAAATCAATTCTCAATCCGAAATGGAGAATTAACACCATTAAACGGGACGAGATATCTGTCCAGGGTATTTGTCGAAAATTCTTTATGGTGTCGTAAAAAGACGAGAACTTTTTGCTATTTTTAGACAGGAATAGTTCATAATGGTAGTTGGAGTGGTTATATCAAATGAGAAGGAGGTAATACAGGAGGAATATTAATTGAACCCAAGATTCAAGCTTTCGAAGCATGCTTACTTCAGGCTTTTACAAAGGATTACAGCGATGTCATTTTGTGAAGCTGAGGATTTTGCTATAAGAGAAATAAATAAAAGTAAGATTACATTGACACAGTTACTGGAAGATGGCTCAAAAGAAATTGCCTATATTCACAAGGGCATAAAGTACATTGTCCAGAATCATACCATTGTCACAATATATACGATATAACTGGGGGAGTTACCATGAAAATGTCTTATTATACAGTGAAAAGCTTAAACATAAATCCACCTTTTCGATAGCTATTCTTGACTAGGATACCAACGTCCATTTGAAAATTATGACACCTCTCTCATTGTAACCACTCCTGTTCAATGAGCAGAGCGTGTTGGGAAAATAGGAGTTGTATAAATAGCAGGAGGAAAATTTATATTCAACTTAGGAACAAGTATTGTCTTCGGGCCTTTTAAATATGTTATAAACTCCTAGTGTTTTTGACATCCTTAAAT
>NZ_JAGGQL010000046.1 GCF_018613315.1 Bacillus sp. ISL-37
ATTGGGCGGACCGAAGCGACTCGAGGTGCTAGGCACTGGAGCTGGATAAAGAAATTCACATATAATTATCCATAACGAATGATATTTCATAATTCCTAGACACGAAACAAAAACCTGTTGAATCAAGTCAACAGGCTCAAGCTTGTCTACCCTGTATGGTTAACGACGATATGTTAAATACCGTTCATAATAAATGTCGATGAAATCCGGCGCAAATGGACCCTTCCTTTGCCTGATCCAGCGTTTGAGCTTTTCAACATTGTATTTCAAAATTTTATCGATCACATCAGGGTATTGCATTTCTTTTCGATGGCGTTCATATTCATCCTCATCGAGCAGATTAAACGTCATATCTGGAAAAACTTTAATATCGAGATCATAGTCAATATATTTCAGCGCTTCTCCATCAAAAATAAATGGAGAACTAATATTGCAGTAGTAATACACGCCATCTTCCCGTATCATGCCTATAACGTTGAACCATAGCTGAGAGTGGAAGTAACAGATTGCAGGCTCTCTCGTAATCCAAGTTCTGCCGTCTGACTCAGTCACGACTGTCCGATCATTCCCGCCAATCACAAGATTTTGCGTTCCTTTTAAGACGGTGGTTTCTTCCCAGACTCGATGGATGTGCCCATTATGCTTATAACTATGGATTTGGACCGGTTCACCTTCTGTGGGTACGCCCATGTTCTTCTCCCCTACTTTCCTTTCCCGGAACTTTGCAACCTATCAATGTATATTTATCTAAATTCTTCAAAACGACAAAAGGCAACAAAGAACGATTCCTATTTTTTATTATTATAACGGTTAACGAGAGAATTTAAAACAAAAGAGCCATCGATTTCCTCGATAGCCCATTAAAATTGCTTAAATTTTTATAAAAATTCACTTTTTTATATTTCATTGATTTGCAAGAACCACTTTTAACGATAACTGACAGCAAGCTGTTGATACGTATGGATGACTTCCTCCGTCTGCTTTTCGAACATCTGGTGGATTTCCTTCAAATCCAGCTTTTTTCGGTCAATTTCCATACGAAGATCTTCTAATTCAGCACTTTGCTTAAGAGCATCCAGCTGCTTTTCAATCTCTTGGCATCTTTCCAATTCAGACTGCAGATATAGAAGCTTTTCCATCGTTTGCATTTGTGTAGAAACCAATTCGTTAAATTTATCCATACTTTTCCACCGCCTGTAAAATTAATCTTTTAAATGTATTCTTGGGTGGGGGTGAAAATCCTTTGACTAGTTATGTAGAGGAATTGGAACCTTTGTCGAAAAGTGTTGCTGTTCCTTTTCGAGGTGCTTTCTGCTTCTTCCCGGCATTCTCCAGCAACAACGGAAAAAGGCACTCTACGAATTAGAGTGCCTTTCATTAAGGTGATATTAGCGCTGTTGGCCAGAGTTTTGGCCTTTGCGAGCTTCAGCTTGCTGGTTTTGCTGACGTACTTCTTGAGCGTTTGTTTCGCTCGCGAATTCAGTGCCGTATTGGCCTTTTCCGCCTTGAGCAGATTGAGCGTTTTGTTGTCTCACCTGCTGAATGTTTGTTCCAGCTTGAGATTGGTTAGGTTGTTTTGCCATTGTTTATCACCTCCACGAATAATAGATTAACCATCCGCAGGAGGTGCTATCCGACTTTTTTATACCAAATTCATCCAATAAATAATTTTACACTAACAAAGAGATTCCGCCATCGATGATGATCGTCTGGCCGCGGATCATGCTGGATTCATCCTTCAGCAAGAACATGATGGCATTGATCATATCGTCTATTTCGACCATTCTTCCAGCAGGGGTTTTCTCTCTTGCCTCTGCAAGTAGTTCCTCTCTATTAGGGAAGTGCGTAAGTGCTTCTGTATCGACCGCCCCGCCTGATACGGCGTTGACTACGATATTTTTCCGGGCAAGCTCGACAGCTAGATAACGGGTCAATGCTTCTAGGGCCGCCTTGGAAACCCCTACGGTTGTATAGTTCTCCAAGTATCGAATCGAGCCTAGTGAACTGATGCTGACAATTTTACCGCCGCCATTCCTCTCCATCAGTTTCGCCGCTTCCTGGGCACAGAACAATAGCGCTTTACTATTGATGTTCATCGTCCAATCCCAATGTGATTCCTCAAGCTCCATCGCGGGTCGCAGCACTCCTGAGGCTGCGTTGTTAACGAAGATATCGAGCCTTCCGAATTCCGCGTCGATTTGTTCGAACATTGCTTTAATTTTGCTGACATCCCCGACATTCGCCTTAACGACAAGGACTTTCCTGCCAAGGGCTTCGATTTCCTCTGCTGTTTCCAGGGCTGCCTTTTTGCTGCGGGCATAATTGACGACGATGTCATATCCTTCTTTTGCGAGCCTGATGGCTGCCGCTTTCCCGATCCCCCGGCTGCTTCCGGTAATAAGTGCAACTTTTTGTGTCATGTGAAAATCCCTTTCTATCCAGTTCTTGTTAAAAAAGAAGAACCTTAATTTTGTTTCATTTTAGCCTGTTCAGGTATATAAGACAATAAGGATATGCTCCTTGTCCATGAAATCTTTGATAAAAACCTCCGGTACTGAAAACACTATTCTTTAGATTGATACTCTTACGAAAGGATGATTCCTGATGTATGTAGGCCGAGATATGACTGAATTATCGATGATGTCAAAAACTGATTGGAAGGATAGCGAGCTTGCTTTCTTCCATCATTCTCTCCAGCAAATGGTCCCTTACCTGAATGCCGAAGGACAGACAATCCATAGGGAAATCGTTGAAGAAATCGAAAGCCGGGGCGGGTTGAACCGCGGAGAAGCAGATTATACGCATGGAACAAAAGTAAGTTATGATTGATATGAAAAAGGCTGCTAACCCCAATGGTTAGTCAGCCTTTTTATACTCCAGATACTGCTTCAGCATTTTTTGGTATGGTACCGGGAAGGCAAACTCCTGGATTTCCTTCTCGGTAACCAATTTTAGCTGTGGCGCCTCGAAGATTTCGCCCGTGAATTTTCCGCTGAATACCTGTATGTTCCATACCAAATGCGAAAATACATGGTCGATTTCGCCTATGGAATCACCCATCTTCGGTGTTAAGCCATAGTTCTCTTCAAAATGCTCAGCCAGCTGGTCTCTTTGTCTCTGGAAGTCGAGGCTCAGCTCAACAGTCGGGAACTCCCACAAATTCGCCAACAAGCCGGTTCCAGGTCTTTTCCGTATTAGGATCCTTCCTTCACCATCACTGAAAATCCCGGCAGCAAGCTGTACATTTTTCTGCTTTTTCTTCTTGGTTTTTACCGGCAATTCATTTTGCACTCCTTCATGGAATGCCTCGCAGTGTTCCCTGACCGGACAAAGCAGGCAGGAAGGAGAGGTCGGGGTGCATATTAAGGCCCCAAGCTCCATTAACGCCTGATTGAAATAGGAGGGGTTTTCATGTGATATCAATTCCCTCACTGCGGTTTCAAAAATTTTACGTGACGCAGGTCTGGCGATATCCTCCCATATCAACAAAATCCGGGATAATACCCTCATGACATTTCCATCGACCGCAGGCTCAGGTTTTCCATAGGCGATACTCAGGATCGCTCCGGCAGTGTATGGGCCAACACCTTTTAAAGCAGAAATCTCTTTCGGAGAATCAGGGACTCTTCCGCCGTATTTTTCATTTACTTCTTTAACTGCGGATTGTAAATTACGGACTCGGGAATAATAACCGAGTCCTTCCCATGCTTTGAGGACTTTTTCTTCATCAGCGTCAGCTAGCGCCTTTATCGTTGGAAAATTTTCCAAAAATCGATTAAAATAAGGGATGACAGTATCTACTCTAGTTTGTTGGAGCATGATTTCTGATACCCACACTTTGTAAGGATCCTGGTCCTTTCTCCATGGCAGTTCTCGCTGCTCACTTACAAACCATCCTATCAAGTCATCCTGAAAGGATTTTATATCCATTTTATCTATACATTTCTTGATGTCAGTTGCCACTTTCGTTCCTCCAGGTGTTAAACTTTCCGGAAATTTGGGAATATAATATTAACGCTTCTGCTTTATCGCCATGAATCCCATCCGTTCCAATCCGCCCGGGACAAAGTCCTCGAGGATGCCGAAGACCGAATGGTTCCGGGATAGCCGCATTTTTTTCAATGCATGGTAATGGGCTTCAGTCGGGACATAGAATGATTCAATAAAAATATTTTGCTCGTCCGACTGGCTGCACGAAAACATGTCCGCTTCAAAATCAGGAAGCATTGTTGAGATTTTATTGATTGTTTCACGATATTGGCTGAGCAGATTTTGCTTTACTTCATACTGGACGATCATCTGAATCAATTTAGTCAGCTCCTTTATGTGTTTCGTAACCGGACTGATTGATACAGCCCTTTAAAAGTAAACTATTATTCGTATTGTGACAAGGACTTTTACCTGCCAAACGTTGGTTATGAGTGAAAGAAATCTTTTAAAAAGGAGGATGTTCCCATGGATACTGGAACCCATGTTGTGATGGGATTCGCTCTTGGCGGGTTAGCCACGCTTGATCCTGCTGTCAGCGGAAGCACCGCCACTGCATCAAGCGTGCTGATTGCTACACTTGTGGGCTCGCAAATCCCGGATATCGATACTGTTTTGAAGTTGAGGAATAATGCTGTCTATATAAGGAACCACCGGGGCATCACCCATTCGATTCCAGCAGTCCTCCTGTGGCCGCTGCTAATTTCTGGGACAATCTACTTTTTCTACCCAGAAGCAAATTTGCTTCATTTATGGATTTGGACATTTATTGCTGTTTTCCTTCATGTTTTTGTCGACATTTTCAATGCCTATGGGACACAGGCATTGCGTCCTTTTTCGTCGAAATGGGTCGCCCTGGGGATAATCAATACATTTGACCCGATTATTTTTGCGCTTCATGTCGTCGGTTTGTTTCTCTGGGCATTTGGATATCACCCTGGATATACTTTTTTAACGATCTATGCAATCCTGGTGCTCTACTATATTTATCGCTTTGTCATGAAGCATCGTATCAAACGAGCAGTTGAAAATATTGTACCGGATGCTACAGAGATCATTATCGCTCCAACAATGAAATTCAACCATTGGCGAGTGGCTGTGATGAACAAGCATCAATTCTTCGTGGGCCGCGGGCACAAGCATCATGTTAGGATCCTCGATCAATTCAATCGTGTACCAGTCCCGGAAACTGAGGTCTTGGAAGCTGCAAAAAAAGACAAGAACCTGTCAGCATTCCTGTCTTTCTCACCAGTATACCGCTGGGAATGCGATGAATATGATGACTATTACGAAGTCAGGTTCATTGACCTGCGCTACCGCAGCAACGGGCATTATCCATTCGTCGCTGTCGTGAATCTCAGCAAGGATCTCGAAATCCTCAGCTCGTATACTGGATGGATTTACAGTGAGGAAAAATTAAGAAAGAAATTGGAGTTCCTTCCTGGAGAAGGGTAGGACCGGGCGTGTTTTTGCCCGGTTTTTCTATTTGGATTTTGGCATGGTAGAATGGACGATGCTTATTGTTGAGCTGAAAGTTGGCGCGGCCAGCAGTCACGTATGCGACTAGATTTCCTTAAATATGACCGTCCTACCGGGTTCTCTTCTTCACGGGCACAGGTTTGCTCTTCTTGTGACCGTCATTCCGGATTTCCCTGCTTCACGGGCACATGTTTGCTCTTTTTGTGACCGTCACTGCGGATTTTCCTGCTTCACGGGCACATGTTTGCTCTTTTTGTGACCGTCATTCCGGATTTCCCTTCTTCACGGGCACATGTTTGCTCTTTTTGTGACCGTCACTGCGGATTTTCCTGCTT
>NZ_JAGGQL010000047.1 GCF_018613315.1 Bacillus sp. ISL-37
TCTTTGTCGGAGTCTCCAGTTTCTCCGTTTCTGGACAGTCGGCGATACTTTTCGATTTCGGTCCGCCCAATGAAGTCAAAGAACGACTTCAATGGTCGGCCCTCTGTGGCACACGAGGTGCTGATCCGCCAGCCACAGGACGTGGCGGTTTTAGGCGGACAGCGCTTGTCGGGGCTGGACAAGGCGCTTGCGCTTTTCGTATATACGTCGACTCTTTCCTTGGTTCCCGCTGGAGAGAAAATGCGGGTTAATATAAAGAAATTTAAATTAGGTGATCCTATGGCGAATGACCAGGTAATGACCGCAGAACAAGTCATTGACTGTACAAAATCATATTTGAATGATGAACATATTGAATTGGTAAAAAAAGGCATATGAGTTCGCCAGACAGGCTCATCATGATCAATTCAGGAAATCCGGGGAACCGTACATTATCCACCCAATCCAGGTAGCAGGGATCCTGGCTGACCTTGAGATGGACCCGGCTACGGTTGCAGCTGGTTTTCTTCATGATGTCGTCGAGGATACGGATGTGACTCTTGATGATATAAGTGAGGCCTTCAATGACGAAGTGGCCATGCTTGTTGATGGTGTCACGAAGCTTGGCAAAATAAAGTACAAGTCGCACGAAGAGCAACAGGCCGAAAATCACCGGAAGATGTTTGTTGCGATGGCGCAGGATATTCGTGTCATCTTGATCAAGCTGGCTGACCGCCTTCATAACATGAGGACCTTGAAGCATTTGCCGAGTGAAAAACAGCGCAGGATTTCGAATGAAACGCTGGAGATTTTCGCGCCGCTGGCTCACAGGCTCGGTATTTCAAAAATCAAATGGGAACTTGAAGATACAGCTTTACGCTATCTGAATCCACAGCAGTATTACCGCATTGTCAACCTGATGAAAAAGAAAAGAGCGGAACGCGAGCAATATCTGGTTGAAGTCATTGACGAAGTGAAAGAAAGGCTGAATGAAGTCTCAATCAAGGCTGAAATTTCCGGAAGGCCGAAGCATATATACAGCATCTATCGTAAAATGGTGCTGCAAAACAAGCAGTTCAATGAAATCTATGATTTGCTGGCTGTCCGGATTGTCGTCAACAGCATCAAGGACTGCTATGCAATCCTTGGTATCATCCATACTTGCTGGAAACCGATGCCTGGGCGATTCAAGGACTATATCGCGATGCCAAAGCCTAATATGTACCAATCACTGCACACTACCGTAATCGGTCCTAAAGGCGATCCGCTGGAAGTCCAGATCCGAACAGATGAAATGCACAGAATTGCTGAATTCGGGGTTGCGGCCCACTGGGCATATAAAGAGGGCAAACCAACTGAAACTTCCAATTTTGAAACGAAGCTATCATGGTTCCGTGAAATCCTTGAATTCCAGAATGACACTGCGAATGCAGAAGAGTTCATGGAATCACTAAAAATTGATCTTTTTTCGGATATGGTCTTTATTTTCACCCCGAAAGGCGATGTCATCGAATTGCCTTCAGGTTCAGTTCCAATCGATTTCGCTTATCGGATCCACTCTGAGATCGGCAATAAGACGATTGGTGCCAAGGTCAATGGCAAGATGGTGACTCTTGATTACCAGTTGAAAACGGGGGATATCATCGAGATCCTCACTTCTAAACACTCTTATGGACCGAGCAAGGATTGGTTGAAGCTTGCCCAGACTTCACAGGCCAAAAACAAAATTCGCCAATTCTTCAAGAAACAGCAGAAGGACGAAAATGTTGAAAAGGGCCGAGAGCTTCTGGAAAAAGAAATCCGCAATATGGATTTTGATGTGAAAGAAATTTTGACATCTGAAAACCTGAAAAAGGTTGCGGATAAGTATAATTTCACCAATGAAGAAGATCTGTTTGCTTCAATCGGCTATAACGGAATAACAGCCCTGCAGGTGGCGAACAGACTGACAGAAAAACTGCGCAAGCAGCGTGACATGGAACAGGAAAAGGACATTTCAAATGCTGTTTCCGAGCTTAAGGCATTTACTCCTGCCAAGAAACGTGAGTCTGGCGTCCGGGTGTCTGGTATCGATAATTTGCTGATCAGGCTATCCCGATGCTGCAACCCTGTACCTGGAGACGATATTGTTGGTTTTATCACAAAAGGCCGAGGAGTATCTGTTCACCGTTCTGATTGCACGAACATCCATACAGAGGATGCGCAGGCAAGGCTGATCCCGGTAGAATGGGAAACCGCCTTGAATGATCGCAAAGAGTATAATGTTGATATTGAAATCAGCGGCTATGACCGCAGGGGATTGCTGAACGAAGTACTGCAAGCCGTAAATGAAACGAAGACAAACATTACCGCAGTATCCGGGAAATCTGACAAAAATAAAATGGCGACTATCAACATGTCGATCGCCATCCATAATGTCAGCCACCTTCAAAAAGTCGTGGACCGGATCAAGCAAATTCCAGACATCTATGCTGTCAGAAGGGTAATGAGTTAGTCTGATTTTAACCATAATCCAATTGTGGAGACCGATGTGTAAGGAGATTCGCGATGCGTTTAGTGATACAGAGAAGCAAAGAAGCTAAAGTGACAGTTGATGGAAAGATAACAGGCTCCATTAACAAGGGATTTGTTATCCTTGTGGGCGTTACCCATGATGATACAGAAAAAGATGCTGCCTTTCTTGCCGAGAAGGCTGCAAATCTCAGGGTATTTGAGGATGAAGCAGGAAAGATGAACTTGTCCCTTCTCGATGTAGGAGGAGAGATTCTTTCCGTTTCGCAGTTTACACTGTATGGTGACTGCCGCAAGGGGCGACGCCCGAACTTTATGGACGCAGCAAAGCCAGACCATGCAGAAACTGTCTATGAAGCATTCAACACCTTCCTTGCTGAAAAAGGAATCAAGGTGGAAACCGGTGTATTTGGCGCCATGATGGACGTTCAATTGACAAATGACGGTCCGGTTACATTGATAATCGATAGCAAATAAGCAAAATTTTTAGGAGATATCCCGCTGTTCGGGATATCTCCTTTTTTGTATAAGGGGACTTGTAATCCCTATAGATTCCCTATGAAGAAAAATTCAATGACATAAAGGTACGATTGCAAAGAATGTACCCTTATGAGTCAGTCTTCGAGGAGATAAGGGTACATTTCGCATAGAAAGACACCCTTATGCGATAGTTTGCTAAGACATAAGGGTACATTTCGTGGAGAAAGACACCCTTATGCGTTAGTCTTCGAGGAGATAAGGGTACATTTCGCATAGAAAGACACCCTTATGCGATAGTTTGCGAAGACATAAGGGTACATTTCGTGGAGAAAGACACCCTTATGAGTCAGTCTTCGAGGAGATAAGGGTACATTTCATGAAGAAAGACACCCTTATGAGTCAGTCTTCGAGGCCATAAGGGTACTTTTACAAGAAAAAGACTGAAGACAGGTGCGCTGTCTTCAGTCGGGAATCTTCAAACTTATTAATCGTATGCTTACTTATTCTTAAAATAGCGGGCAAGTCCTTCAAAGATCCCGTTAGCTACTGCTTCCTGATATTGACTTGTATTGACAAGCATCTCTTCCGCGGGATTGCTCAAATAACCAAGTTCAAGCAGGACGGCAGCCTGCTTGTTTTCCCTGATGACGTGATAGTCCCCAAACCGAGTGCCTCGATCCTTCAACATTGTTTTGCTTACAGCCGAAGAATGGATTTGTTCACCCAAAGGCTTTTGTTTTGAATTGTAATAGTAAGTCGTCATGCCCCTGACAGTCCGGTCGTTGATGCTGTCGTAATGAATGCTGATAAAAGCATCGGCATTATGGTAGTGGGAGCTGCTAACCCTTGAACCTAGTGAAATGTATTGATCATTGTTCCTGGTCAGGATAACGTTCGTGCCGGCAGCTCTTAGTTTGTCATATAAAAGCTGGGCTGTTTTCAGGGTGAGCGTTTTTTCTAATGTTCCTCTTACACCAGTTGTCCCATTATCTCTGCCACCGTGCCCAGGATCGATGACAACCGTTTTATTCTTTGTATGCTTTTCCGCTCCCGGTCGCTCTATTTGCGGGGCAGTTCCCTGTACAGAAACAATCCAGCCAGCTACAAAGCCGCTCGCCCCATTTGGAAGCGCGATTTTATACCAATCTTTTTCGACGCTTATGATTTCAAAGCTGTCCCCCTGATTGGCACGGAAAATGACAGCTGTGCCGGTGCTTGGACCTTTGCGGATGTTTGTCCCATTATGAAGCATGGAGACACTGCTGTTTTTCACGGACTGGCTAGGTGCAGCGACGGGTCCGTTTTTCTTTTTATCGAAAAACCACCCTGCTGCCCAGCCTGTTTTGCCAGACTGGAACTCAATCTTGACCCAATTGTTTTGTTCATCAAGGATTTTAAAGCTTTGTCCCTTTGATACAGAACCGATGACTTTGCCATCCAGGGAATTCTTGTCACGAACGTTCAGCTGGGAAGCGGTGACCGTGCCTGTGAATTGATCAACAGGCGCTGGAGCCTTTCCGCTGTCAGCCTCTGGTTTTCCACTGATTTTTAGATACTCAGCGCTTACCCAGGCACTTTTCCCTGCGTAAGTTATCTCCGCCCAGCCATTTGACTGGGAATGGACTGTAACTGCAGCACCATAACTTAATTGCCCAATTTTTCCAGAGTTCAATGAAGGCTTTTCCCTGACATTCAGGGAAGTAGCGGTGACAATTCCGCTTGTTTTGGTACTGGCTGGCGGAGCTTCACTACTGCTCTCTTTTACAGTTATGTATTCCTTCGAGACCCAGCCTCGTAAGCCTGTAGAGCTAACTTCTGCCCAATTGCCATTGTAGCTAAGGATTTCGACAGCTTGTCCACTGCTAAACGACCCTAATACCTGGTGGTTTGTGCCCGGCCCTTTTCTTACCCTCAAACCATTGACTGTGACATTGCCTGCAGCTTTGGTATTTGAAGAGACAGCTGGTGAAACAGCTGTTTTGGCAGCTTCCTTGGCAGTAAACCATTTTGCTACCCAGCCTTTTTTACTGCCTCCAAGGCTGATCTGGATCCAATCGCCTTCCTCCTTGACGATTGAAAACTTTTCTCCCTTTTTAACTGAACCTGATATCGGGTAACTTAGTCCCGGCCCAGTCCTTACATTCAAACTTGTTGCAGTGATCGAGACACTTCCATTATCTGCCCGAGCTGATTCTAAAGCTGGAAGGCTCCCGAAAATGAGCATCAAGCAAAGGATGATAGGAACCATTCTGTTTTTGGGCAAAGATCTCCCTCCCTCTCTCATTCTCTATAAAAATATATTACCGGATTTTTCCGGTAAAATCACGAGGACTTTTTTCTTATATCGGTATGGAACGAGAAAAATTCAAGTATAAAAAGAATATCTCAATTTCATGAAAACTTTTTACAGAGGCTGGGAAGAATAGTAAGCAATAAACAATGGAAGGTGATACCATGCGGTTCAGTGATAAAGGAAGATCTGCTTCATTCGGGGAGAATCAATTATTCGGAGTGGATTTCCACGATTTTATCCAAAAGGAACAAAGCACTAACACTGTAGAATTAGCTTCGGAATTCGGGCTGTCTCTCCGTGATGTAAGAAAACTGAAAAAACAGATTGAACGTTCTTGAATAGTGCTTGACATTGCCATTTGTACTCCGTATTATAATATAAATAAAATGTTATATAGAAAATATACCGTTGATGGAGCATAGTAGCCAGGAAACAGGTGAAAAGAGAGGAAATGCCGTGGCTGAAAGCATTTCTGCATGATGACTTGGTGAATGAACACTCCGTAGGATTTTCTCTGAACATGGGTAATTCCATCATTAGGAGAAGACGTATTCAGGCGTTAACTGTTAAAGAGGAAGTGCATTCATGCGCTTCAATTAGGGTGGCACCACGGGAATTCAAAGCTCTCGTCCCTTGTTATTATGGCAAGGGATTGGGGGCTTTTTTGTATTCTTTTTTTTACATAGGCTGGTTTTTCATAGGAATGTTGCTAGATTCGCGATGTTCCAGAGCAAGTTATAAGTAAGAGCTTATAAAATGATTTGAAATGAATGGAGGAGGATGCACTGTGTCTAAACAAATCAATATCCCTCGTGGAACACAGGACATTTTGCCAGGCCAGACAGAGAAATGGCAGCTCATTGAAGCGAAGGCGAGAGAACTTTGTGAAAGATATCAATATCGGGAATTAAGAACTCCGATTTTCGAGCATACAGATCTATTTAAACGAAGCGTTGGTGATACAACGGATATAGTACAAAAAGAAATGTACACCTTCACTGACAGGGGTGACCGCAGCCTGACGCTCCGTCCTGAAGGTACAGCAGCGGCTGTTCGCTCATTTGTCGAAAATAAGATGTTTGGAAGTCCTAATCAGCCAGTGAAGCTCTACTATATGGGACCTATGTTCCGTTACGAACGTCCGCAGGCAGGTCGTTTCCGCCAGTTTGTGCAGTTTGGTGTTGAGGCGATGGGAAGTGCAGACCCGGCGATTGACGCTGAAGTGATTTCCCTTGCCATGTCCCTTTATAAGGAACTTGGATTGAAAAAGCTCAAGCTTGTTGTGAACAGCCTGGGAGATAAGGAAAGCAGAAAAGCTCACAGGGATGCTTTAGTTAGCCATTTCCAGCCTCGGATCGGGGAATTCTGCAGCGATTGTCAGAACCGTCTTGAAAAAAATCCAATGCGAATCCTGGATTGCAAAGCAGACCGTGGCCACGAATTGATGAAGTCCGCACCATCGATCATCGATTACCTGACAGATGATTCTGCTCAATATTTTAGTAAAGTGACAAAGTATTTGACTGATCTGGGCATTGAATTCGAGGTCGACGCCAATCTAGTACGCGGCCTGGATTATTATAACCACACAGCCTTTGAAATCATGAGTGATGCAGAAGGCTTTGGAGCGATCACGACTCTTTGCGGCGGCGGAAGGTACAACGGCCTTGTCGAAGAAATCGGCGGACCGGAAACACCTGGTATCGGATTTGCGTTAAGCATTGAAAGATTGCTTGCAGCATTGGAAGCAGAGGGTGTCGAGCTTCCGGTCAATGAAGGAATTGATTGCTACCTCGTTTCATTGGGGGATGAAGCCAAAGATTATACTGTTGGCTTGCTCCACAATCTGAGAATGGCCGGATTCTCTGCGGAAAGAGATTATCAGGATCGCAAAATCAAAGCCCAATTCAAGGCTGCAGACAGGATGAATGCTAGATATGTGGCAGTGCTGGGTGAGGATGAATTAAAAGCGAATAAAATCAACCTAAAATCAATGGCGGACGGGGAACAAACCGAACTGCCGCTTGAGAGTTTTATTGAAAAATTCAAAGAGATCTGTAAGTAGAGGGGGAGTTTCGATGTTTGGGAGATCATATTTTTGCGGTGAGGTAACGGAAGAGGCAATTGGTGAAAAGGTAACGCTGAAAGGCTGGGTCCAGAAGCGTCGTGACCTGGGCGGCCTGATTTTTATTGACCTGCGCGACAGGACAGGCCTTGTCCAGATTGTTTTCAATCCTGACGTTTCACCAGAAGCACTTGCGCTTGCAGAAAAAGTCCGTACGGAATACGTTCTTGATGTAAAAGGGACAGTCATTGCCCGCAGTGAAGGAAGTATTAATGGAAATCTTAAAACTGGAAAAATTGAAGTCCAGGTTGAAGAGCTGACAATCATTAATGAAGCGAAGACGACACCTTTCGTGATCGCTGATAAAACAGATGTATCAGAAGATGTTCGTTTGAAGTACCGTTATCTCGACTTGCGTCGTCCGGTAATGTTCGAAACTTTTAAGATGAGACATCAGGTAACAAAAGCGATTCGTGACTTCCTTGATGGTGAAGGCTTCCTTGATGTTGAAACACCGATTTTAACAAAGAGCACCCCTGAGGGAGCACGTGACTATCTAGTGCCAAGCCGTGTTCATCCAGGTGAATTCTACGCTCTTCCTCAGTCGCCGCAGATTTTTAAGCAGCTGATGATGGTTGGCGGATTTGAACGCTATTACCAGATTGCCCGCTGCTTCCGTGATGAGGACCTCCGAGCTGACAGACAGCCGGAATTCACGCAAATCGATATTGAAACAAGCTTCATGAGCCAGGAAGATATCATGGGCCTGACTGAACAAATGATGCAAAAAGTTATGAAGGATGTAAAAGGCGTGGACGTGACTGAGGCATTTCCTCGCATGAGCTATGATGAGGCAATGAGCCGCTTCGGTTCTGACAAGCCGGATACTCGTTTTGGAATGGAACTTGTCGATCTTTCAGAAACGGTTAAAGATTCCGGCTTCAAAGTATTTGCTTCTGCAGTTGCAAACGGCGGCCAGGTGAAAGCAATAAATGTAAAAGGTGCGGCGGCAAACTACTCACGTAAGGATATAGATGGATTGACTGAGTTTGTTTCTGTATACGGTGCCAAAGGCCTTGCATGGCTGAAAGCGGAAGAGGACGGCTTGAAAGGCCCAATCTCGAAGTTCTTTGGAGAAGAAGAACAGGCAGCGCTTCAGTCCAAGCTAGATGTTTCGGCTGGGGACCTTCTGCTTTTCGTAGCAGATAAAAAGTCTGTTGTAGCAGACGCACTTGGAGCGTTGCGCTTAAAGCTTGGTAAAGAGCTCGAATTGATTGACCAGAGCAAATTCAACTTCCTATGGATTACAGATTGGCCGCTACTAGAGTTCGATGAGGAAGCAGACCGTTATTTCGCGGCACACCATCCATTCACGATGCCAGCGCGCGAAGACCTACCTAAGCTGGAGAGCGATCCAGCAAGTGTTAAGGCACAGGCATATGACCTTGTCCTTAATGGATATGAGCTAGGTGGCGGATCTTTAAGGATTTTCGAAAGAGATGTCCAGGAAAAAATGTTCTCAGTGCTTGGTTTTACAAAGGAACAGGCAGTCGAGCAGTTTGGATTCCTTCTTGAGGCATTTGAATATGGAACGCCTCCACATGGCGGAATCGCCCTGGGACTTGACAGAATGGTCATGCTTCTTGCTGGCAGAACAAACCTGCGCGATACGATTGCGTTCCCGAAAACAGCAAGCGCAAGCGATCTGCTGACAGACGCCCCTGGCGAGGTAAGCGAAGCGCAGCTCGATGAACTGCATTTGTCATTAAATGTTAAAAAAGACCAGTAATATCCATTAGCCATATCCTTGAAGTTCATTCAGGCCTGTGGTAATATAATAACAACAGATGAAGAGTCCTGATGTGTTCGTTGTTTAACCTGAAGTTTTGACCTAACATCTATCCTTCGGGAGTTCGCGTTTTCGGGCCGCGTAAATGCCTCTGGCTAGAGGACTTACAGAAACCCGGAACAGGGCACCCACCTGCTGAGAGCGGGTTCAAGACGAAGGCAATCAACACGACGGCACGATTGGGACTCTTCCTACATACGTAATCAAAAACCATGCGGATGCATGGTTTTTTTGTTTTGTGCGGCGGGATTGATGACGGACAGAATTACGAGGAAATGTGTAATTCTTGTCCGTCATAGGTGTGATGACGGACAGAAATACGAGAAAATGTTCAATTCTTGTCCGTCATAGGGGTGATGACGGACAGAAATACGAGAGAATGTTCAATTCTTGTCCGTCATAGGGGTGATGACGGACAGAAATACGAGAGAATGTTCAATTCTTGTCCGTCATAGGGGTGATGACGGACAGAAATACGAGAGAATGTGCAATTCTTGTCAGTCATTGGTGTGATGACGGACAGAAATACGAGAGAATGTGCAATTCTTGTCCGTCATAGGTGTGATGACGGACAGAAATACGAGAGAATGTGCAATTCTTGTCCGTCATAGGTGTGATGACGGACAGAAATACGAGAGAATGTGCAATTCTTGTCCGTCATAGGTGTGATGACGGACAGAAATACGAGGAAATGTGCAATTCTTGTCCGTCATAGGCGTGTTGACGGATAGAAATGCGAGAGAATGAGTAATTCTTGTACGTCATGGGTGCGTTGACATACAGAAATACGAGAGAATGTGTTAATCCTGTCCGTCATTTAGTTGATAACTCCCCCCAACCTTAAGCTTAATACAACTTCCAAACCTTTATCCAAAAACATACACTTTAATTCCTATAAAAATACTTGAAATTAACGCCGGGTATGTTATATTCAAAAGCGGGTATAGATAGTAACATCAATCTTATATTTGGAGTGAGTCTGGATGCTTCATCAATTTTCTCGTAATGAATTGGCCATCGGCAAGGAAGGCCTTGATATAATGAAAAATAGTACCGTCGCTGTTTTAGGCATAGGCGGGGTCGGTTCGTTTGCGGCAGAAGCTTTAGCTAGATCGGGTGTTGGCAAGCTGATTCTGATCGACAAAGATGATGTCGATATCACCAATGTTAACCGCCAGCTTATTGCTCTTCTTTCGACTGTTGGCAAGCAGAAGGTAGAAGTAATGCGCGATAGGATCATGGATATTAATCCTGAATGTGAAGTCATTGCGTTAAAAATGTTCTATACAGAAGAAACATATGAAGAGATTTTTGGCTACAATCTGGATTTTATTGTGGATGCTTCTGATACAATCTCTTATAAAATCCATCTGATCAAGGAAGCGATTAAGCGTGACATCCCAATGATTTCGAGCATGGGAGCAGCTAATAAAATGGATCCGACGCGGTTCCAGATTGCTGACATTTTCAAGACACACACTGATCCACTCGCTAAAGTCATTCGTACTCGGTTACGCAAAGAAGGAGTCAAAAAAGGGATTCCGGTTGTTTTTTCAGATGAAAGCCCGATTGTGATCCGTGAAGATGTGCGTAAAGAGGTCGGCAATGATAATGCTGAAATTCGGAAGGCGAAAATGCCTCCATCTTCAAATGCGTTTGTTCCGTCAGTGGCTGGGCTCATTATGGCAAGCTATGTTGTCAGGGAATTGTTAAAAGACATTGAAATTGAACGTGTGAATAGCTAAAAAATAAGCGGAAGAGCCAAAATTGGCTCTTCCGCTTATTTCTTATATCCCGTAATTTTTTCATAAATCGCCGCAATTGCCTGTTCGAATTTTCCGGTCTTCTTTGGCTTGTAATATACTTTATTTTTTATCCTGTCCGGGAGATACTGTTGTTTGACCCAACCGCCTTCATAATCATGCGGATATAAATAATCAACGCCTCTTCCCAGGTCTTTCGCACCTTTATAATGGGCATCCTTTAGATGGTCAGGAACTTCGCCGCTAATACCGGAACGGATGTCAGCCAGTGCGGAATCAAGCGCAACATAAGCAGAATTGGATTTTGGAGACAGACATAGCTCTATAACCGCATTCGCCAGCGGAATTCTCGCTTCCGGAAACCCGATACGTTCTGCTGCTTCGATTGCTGCCAGCGTCCGTTGTCCTGCCTGCGGGCTTGCCAGTCCAATATCTTCATAGGCAATGACAAGGAGCCTGCGGTTGATGCTGACTAGGTCGCCTGCTTCTATCAATCTGCCAAGATAGTGGAGCGCGGCATTCACGTCGCTGCCTCTTATGGATTTTTGGAAACCTGACAGCACATCATAATGAGCGTCGCCGTCTTTATCATGTGAGAGGCTTTTTTTCTGCATGCACTCTTCGGCTGCAGATTCATCAATATGGATGATCCCATCCCCATCGGGTTCGGTGGATAGTACTGCGAGTTCAAGTGCGTTCAATGAGCTTCTCACATCTCCGCCGGAAGCGGTAGCGATATGGGTGAGTGCTTCCTCTGTAATTTCAATATTTAAGTTTCCTAGGCCTCGTTCTTCATCCTCAATCGCTCTGCGCAGTGCAGCTTTTATATCATCTGGTTCAAGCGGCTTGAGTTCGAAAATCTGGCACCTTGACCTGATTGCGGGATTAATAGCGTGATATGGATTGCTTGTAGTCGCCCCAATCAAGACAATCATCCCATTTTCGAGGTAAGGAAGCAGGAAGTCCTGCTTCGCTTTATCAAGGCGGTGAACCTCATCGAGAAGCAGGATGACCTTCCCTGACATTTTGGCTTCAGCAGCGACGACTTCCATATCTTTTTTATTATTGGTAACAGCATTCAGTGTCCTGAACGCGAAATTCGTGCTTCCTGCAATAGCGCTGGCAATCGAGGTTTTTCCGATGCCGGGCGGACCGTAAAGGATCATCGAGGATAATTGCCGAGCCTTGACCATCCTGTTTATGATTTTTCCTTCAGCTACAAGATGTGATTGGCCGATCACTTCCTCAATCGTCCGCGGCCGCATCCTGAAAGCAAGAGGTTTTAGATTCATGCTCATCGCTCCAATAACGCTTATTTCGTATATATACAATAACACGAACGAGGGACTTGCGCATGGTCCACGCAATTTGTGCTATAATTGCAAAAGCCTACCTATTGACTGAGGATTTTGATACTATTTATATTGAGTGAATGCCATATGGGGCATTATGAATATATCTGAAAAAACAGCTAACTTTTAAGAAAAAGGGAATAGAGGTGTCTTATGAAAATATCCACGAAAGGACGCTATGGATTGACGATCATGATCGAGCTGGCCAAAAAATATGGAGAAGGACCGATTTCTCTAAAATCCATTGCGCAAACAAATGATTTATCAGAACATTACCTGGAGCAATTGGTTGCGCCGCTAAGGAATGCCGGCCTGGTGAAAAGCATCAGGGGAGCATACGGCGGCTATATATTAAGTTCGGAACCATCAACCATCTCGGCGGGGGACATTATCCGTGTCCTGGAAGGGCCAATCAGCATTGTGGAAGGTATAGAGGACGAGGAACCAGCCAAGCGTGAGCTCTGGACACGAATCAGGGACGCGGTCAAGGACGTACTCGATAATACGACAATCGAAGACCTCGCCAATCATTCAGACAACTTTGGCGAGTCTGACGCTTATATGTTTTATATTTAGGTTTTCTTCGTCGCTTAGTTGCTTGCATAATCCACTGAATGCCTATCAATAAAAAAGGTGCTGGGAAAAGGGTTTTATAAGCAACAAAGCGAGCCAATATTTTAAAAAATCTTCTGAAGAGAGGGTAAGACTTTGGAAAGAATCTATTTAGACCATGCAGCGACTACACCAATGCATCCCGACGTCCTCGCTGAAATGGTCAAAGTAATGGAAGCAGAATTTGGCAACCCTTCGAGCATCCATCATTTCGGTCGTGAGGCCAGGAAAATCCTCGATGATACACGCGATGAACTGGCGAAGAGTATAGGAACGAAGGGGAACAATATCATTTTTACAAGCGGCGGCACTGAAGCAGATAATCTGGCTATTATCGGTTATGCGGAAAGTAATCGCTCTAAGGGGCAGCATATCATCACGACACAGGTTGAACACCATGCAGTTCTGCATAGCTGTGAGGAATTGGAGAAACGAGGGTTTGAGGTCACATATCTGCCGGTGGATGAGAATGGCCAGATATCCATGGAATCAATCAAAGAGGCATTACGTGATGATACGATCCTTGTGACGATAATGTACGGAAACAATGAGGTAGGCACGATCCAGCCTATCAAAGAGATTGGTGAAATTCTAGCTGATCATCAAGCTGTTTTCCATACAGACGCTGTCCAGGCTTATGGCATTGAAAAAATGGATGTTGATGAACTTAAGGTTGATTTGCTTTCTGTTTCAGCCCATAAAATCAATGGCCCCAAGGGGATTGGTTTTCTTTTTATCCGTGATGGAATCAAGCTGGCGCGTCAGCTTTTCGGCGGAGAACAAGAAAGAAAACGCCGTGCCGGCACCGAGAATGTCGCTGCTATTGCCGGGTTCCGAAAAGCAGTTCAGCTATCCCAACAGGAGCTTGAAACAAAACGCAGCTTCTATAATGATTTAAGGAATTTGTTCATCAATAAACTTCAAATGAGCGGAATCTCTTTCCAGCTGAACGGATTGCTTGATAAATCACTCCCTCATATTTTAAACTTAAGCTTTCCGGGCACGAATGTCGAAGCGATGCTTGTGAATCTTGACCTATCTGGAATAGCTGCTTCAAGCGGTTCAGCGTGTACTGCGGGCTCAATCGATCCATCGCATGTTCTTGTCGCGATGTTCGGAAAAGAAGATGATAAGCTGACAAATTCGATCCGATTCAGCTTCGGTTTGCACAATACAAGAGAACAGATAGAAAAAGCAGCAGAGGACACAGCGAAAATTGTCCGCAGGATTGCGAAAAATAGCCAGGTTTAAGGGAAGAATAAGTTTTATAGGAAGAGAAAAGAGGTGAAGCATAATGGAAAAATCACCTAAAGATACAAGAGTGGTGGTAGGAATGTCCGGCGGTGTTGATTCATCAGTTGCTGCGCTCATTTTGAAGGAACAGGGATATGATGTGATCGGCATCTTCATGAAAAACTGGGACGACACGGATGAAAACGGAGTCTGCACGGCTACCGAGGATTACGAGGATGTGATCCGCGTCTGCAACCAGATCGGCATTCCATATTATGCAGTTAATTTTGAAAAACAATATTGGGATAAGGTTTTCACTTATTTCCTTGATGAATATAAAGCAGGCAGGACGCCTAACCCGGATGTCATGTGCAACAAGGAAATCAAATTCAAGGCATTCCTTGAGCATGCAATGAACCTGGGCGCAGATTACCTGGCGACAGGTCATTATGCACGAGTGGAAGACCGCGAAGGGGAACGCAAAATGCTCCGCGGCCTTGATGAAAATAAGGATCAGACCTATTTCTTGAACCAATTGAGTCAGGACCAGATAGAAAAAGTGTTGTTCCCAATCGGAAATCTGGAAAAATCCCGTGTCAGGGAGCTTGCAAAAGAAGCGAATCTTGCCACAGCAACTAAAAAAGACAGCACCGGCATCTGCTTCATTGGTGAAAGGAATTTCAAGGAGTTCCTTGGAAATTATCTTCCGGCCCAGCCGGGAAATATGGAGACGATGAACGGCGAGGTAAAAGGGAAGCATGATGGGCTGATGTATTATACGATCGGCCAGCGCCAGGGTCTAGGCATTGGTGGATCAGGTGAACCTTGGTTTGTTGTCGGGAAAGATCTCGAGCGCAATGTCTTGCTTGTTGAACAAGGCTTCCACAACGAACTGCTTTATTCAGACAGCATCACGGCGGTTAATGTCAGCTTTGTATCTGACAAAGAGAAGCCTAAGACGTTCGAATGTACAGCAAAATTCCGTTACCGCCAGCCTGATAATGCTGTAACGGTCGAGCTGCAGGATGATGGGACTGCAAAAGTCCTGTTCAAAGAACCAATACGTGCCGTGACTCCTGGACAGGCTGTCGTTTTCTACGATGGGGATGAATGTCTTGGCGGAGGTACGATTGATGAAATTTTCAAGAACGGGAACAAACTGACATATGTCGGTTAATCCTGTTAAAATCCCCGGCGGGCCAGCTTCGCCGGGGATTGTTTTGGCTTAGGCTCTTTTTCGGATTTTTTTCTGCAAAATTGAAAAATCTACAGTTCAGTTGTTGCCTTGAAAAGAGTCTAAATCCTCCCGTATTATGGTATACTTTCATGGAGAATGGAGTGTTAGAAATGGATAAAAACCAGACAGGTATTGAGTTTATGAAAGAAGGCAAATGGGAAGAGGCTGCCAAGGCATTCGCGGAAGCGATTGATGCTCAGCCAGAAGATCCTGTTGCATACATAAATTTCGGAAACGTCCTCACAGCAGTGGGTGATACCGAAAGGGCAATGAACTTTTACGATAAAGCGATCAGCCTTGATGAGAATGCAACCGCAGCATACTACAGCAAAGGCGGCGTTTATTATGATAGCCAAAATTTCGAGGAAGCAAAAAGCATGTTCGAACTTGCTTTGAAAAAAGGGCTTGAAACTGGCGATAACTTTTTTATGCTGGGAATGAGCCTCGCGCAGATGGGAAGCAGCAAGCTTGCGTTGCCATACTTACAGCGCAGTACAGAACTTCTCGAAAATGATGCCGAAGCCCATTTCCAGTATGGACTTTGCCTTGCAAGGGAAGGTTTTATCGACGAAGGTATTAATGCGTTTGAACTGGCAATATCGCTGGATCCAGAGCATACGGACGCCCTCTATAATCTTGGTGTAGCTTATGGCTACAAGGAAAATGGCGAAAAGGCGCTCGAGATGTTCAATCGTGCATTGGAAATCCAGCCAGACCACTTGCTTGCAGGCCACGGCAAGAAATTAATTGAGGGACAAGATATCCATTAATTAAGGCTCTTTTCTTAATTTTGTTGCTCAATGCGAAAACAGCCTTCATCAAATTGAATTGGCGGAAAGGGGGGAAGTACTTTGGACAAACAGGACTCGCTTGATTTGTTTTCAGAACAAGGCAAGTTCATGAAAGGGAAGCATCTTGTTACCATTTTTCATAATGAACAGAATCTATACACAGTCCTGAGGATCAGGGTTGAGGAGACAAATGAGCAGTACGAGGATAAGGAAGCAGTCATTACAGGGTATTTCCCCCGGATTCATGAGCAGGAGACTTATATTTTCTTTGGTGAGGTCAAAGAGCACCCTAAGTTCGGCGCACAATTCCATGCGACTCACTTCCGGAAAGACCTGCCGCAGTCAAAGCAGGGGATCATCAGCTACCTTTCTGGTGATCTTTTCAAAGGAATCGGGAAGAAAACAGCAGAGAAAATTGTCGATACCCTGGGGGAAAAGGCCATCACGAGGATTATCGAGAACCCGTCTGTCCTTGACGAGATTCCGAAGCTGGCGCCTGAAAAAGCAAAGGAACTTTATGACACATTAATGGAACATCAGGGCCTTGAACAAGTAATGGTCGCATTGAATGAATATGGCTTTGGTCCTCAGCTTTCGATGAAAATTTATCAAGTATACAAGGAACAGGCGATTGACGTTATTCAGAACAACCCTTACAAGCTTGTGGAGGATATCGAAGGCATCGGTTTCGGAAGGGCGGATGAACTGGGCAGCCAGCTCGGGCTGACAGGTAACCATCCGGACCGGATCAAGGCAGCCTGTCTCTATACACTTGAAAATTCAAGCATCCAGGGCGGGCATGTTTTCATGGATGCGGAAGGGCTCCTAGTCGAAGTGAAAAAGCTGCTTGAAGATAATCAGCATATCGAAATTGAATTTACTGATATCTCGAACGAAATCATCAAGTTAGGTGAAGAAGGAAAGCTGGTTGCCGAAGAACAGAGAGTCTATTTGCCATCCCTTTATTATTCGGAAAAAGGCCTGGTTGTGAACATTAAAAGGATCCTTGAGCAGACAGAATACGAAAATCAATTTCCTGAATCGGAGTTTCTCCTTGCTCTCGGAAATCTTGAGGAGCGCCTGGGTGTCCAATATGGGCCAAGCCAGAAGGAAGCGATCCAGACAGCGCTTATGTCACCGATGATGATTTTGACCGGTGGTCCCGGCACAGGTAAAACGACGGTCATTAAGGGAATTGTTGAACTTTATGCAGAGCTCCATGGCTGTTCTCTGGACCCGAAAGATTACAAAAAAGAAGAACCTTACCCGTTCTTGCTTGCGGCGCCGACTGGTCGTGCGGCAAAGAGGATGACTGAGTCAACCGGTCTGCCTGCTGTGACAATCCATAGGCTGTTGCGCTGGAATGGCGCAGAAGGTTTTGATCATAATGAAGACCAGCCGCTTGAGGGAAAGATATTGATTATCGATGAAACCTCAATGGTTGATATATGGCTCGCCCATCAATTATTCAAATCTCTGCCTGACAATATTCAGGTGATCGTGGTGGGAGATGAAGACCAGCTCCCTTCAGTAGGTCCTGGCCAGGTACTGAAGGATCTATTGGATTCTGGCAGGGTCCCGACTGTGAGGCTGACGGATATATACAGACAGGCTGAAGGTTCGTCAATAATCGAACTTGCCCACCAAATCAAAAAAGGCTATCTGCCAGGCGATATTTCAGCCCAACAGCCTGACCGTTCTTTTATAAAATGTACGACAAGCCAGATTCCCCAGGTAGTCGAAAAGGTTGTCGCCAATGCTAAGAAAAAAGGATATTCCCCGAGGAATATCCAGGTGCTGGCGCCGATGTACCGTGGTCCAGCCGGCATTGACCGATTGAACGAGCTGCTGCAGGATCTCTTCAATCCTAATTCTGATGGGACGAGGAAAGAGCTTGCGTTTGGTGATGTGAAATATCGTATCGGGGATAAGGTCCTTCAGCTAGTCAATCAGCCGGAAGCCAATGTGTTCAATGGTGACATGGGTGAGGTTGTTGCGATATTTTACGCAAAGGAAAACACAGAAAAGCAGGATCAGCTGATCGTTTCCTTCGACGGTATAGAAGTTACCTATAATAGGCCGGACCTCTCGCAAATTACCCATGCTTACTGCTGTTCCGTGCATAAATCCCAGGGGAGTGAATTTCCGATTGTCGTCCTTCCAGTGGTAAAAAGCTACTTCAGAATGCTGCGCAGGAATCTAATTTATACAGCAATCACCAGGAGTAAGCAATTCCTCATTCTTGTTGGCGAAGAAGAAGCACTGAAAATGGGGATAGAACGCGGTGAAGATACCGAAAGGAATACAACACTTGTTAAGAAGCTTGTACAATTACTGCCTGAATTGCAAGATGAAACGAATACAAAGGATCAAAGCGGGTCTCAGTCGGAAAATAAACTCCAAAATGAAGATAGTACCGGCAAAGATGAAAAAATGGATTATATTGAAATCATCAAAAACGCTGATCCAATGATCGGAATGGACAATCTGACTCCTTATGATTTTATGGAGGAAAAGGATGCATAAGAATCTGCAGTCACTGCGGATTCTTTTTTTATTTTCCATGGAAATCCTTACACCACATGAATCGGGGAATAGAGTAGAAACTATAACTGTTCGGGAAAGGCGGGACACACTTTTGCGGACATTTTCACTTTTAAAGGGACTGCCTGTATATGAATTGGCGAGTGGACAAAAACTGGGCGAAGTTTGTGATGTGAGCATTTCTGGCAATGGAAGCGTAGTAGGCTTACTTGTAAAAAAGGGTGCGTTCATCAAGAAAACGTTTCAGGTGAAAGTGGATCAGGTTTCATCCTTTGGTGAAGATGGAGTCATGGTGAAAGACAAATCAGCCTTGGAGCGATTGGAGACAGAGCCTGAATATACATTTGAGCATAATGAGAGCCTTGCCGGGAAAAAGCTTCTTTCAAAAGAAGGTGAGCAGCTTGGCTTGCTGGAGGATGTATATTTTATGGAAGAATTGGGCAAGATTGTAGGGTACGAATTAACGGATGGCTTTTTTTCGGATATCGCGAATGGAAAGCGTGTCATAAAGACCACTGGTCCGCCTGCAATCGGAAAGGATGCCATCGTCGTCACTGTCAAATCGAGATGAGGTGTCCTTATGTTAAGTTGTCCCAATTGCAAAAGCAAGGATATCGGTAAAATTGGAATTAACCAATATTACTGCTGGAATTGCTTCATCGAACTGTCTCTGAACAATGGCTTGATCCATACCCATCAAGTCGAAGAAGATGGATCATTGAGCTCTCTTGATGATTTATTTGAGGAAGATCAACGTCAATACGGCATGTAAAATAAAACGAAGAGGTGAAGCACATGAATAAAATGTTAACCTCCGTAATCGCTCTTGGCGCTGGAATGGCAGCATACAACTATGCTTCCAACAACAATATGATGTCTGGAAGGAAAATGAAAAAGCTTGGCAAAAAAATGACGAGAGCTTTATTCTAATTTGGATAATCAGATTAATCCCTTGCGTATTCGCAAGGGATTTTTAACGTCAAATTGGAAAAAACGCTGAGAATTTCCAAGTCGCTATAAAAATCCGTTTTTCGCTATAATAATAAAATTCCCACTATAAAAAAATGTTTTTGGCTATAAACTTTAAGATTTCGCTATAAAAATGAACTTTTCGCTGTTAAATCAAAAAAACTACGCTTAAATAAATTCCACACATGGCCAAAAATGCATAATCCACCACCTTTCTTTCAAGAATAAACAAGAAGGAGGGTGAAGATGATGAATATCCAGATGAAATGGTATTACCGGCTTGGATTTCTTCTCCTTTTATTCATTGTACTGTACGTATTCATCAACTTGCAGTCCATCTGGGTTCCTTTTTTGGAAGTCTTGCTTTCGCTGCTTGTGCCTTTTTCCGTGGCTGCTTTCATTACATATTTGCTGCATCCTATTGTAGAAGCTCTTCACCAAAAGGGGCTTCATCGCGGAGTTTCTATCTTGATCATCTATATTTTGTTCTTTGGCGGAGCCGGCTTTGCTTTTTACAAAGGCATACCAGCGCTGATCCACCAGCTGGGCGACCTTGCGGAAAATGCTCCGTATTTCGCTGAGCAGTATAAACAAATGGTCAATAATATCGTTGACCAGACTTCGACATGGCCCGCAGGTATCCACGAAAGAATCGAGGATGGCATTAATCGGATGGAGCAATGGCTTGATGGTGTGCTCGCAGGTACGATGACATTCCTGATGGATATCATTAATTCCATCCTTACGATTGCCGTGATCCCGTTTATTGCTTTTTACATGCTGAAGGATTTCGACGTAATGAAAAAAGCGGCGTGGTATCTCACCCCACGGCAGTGGAGACAGCCAGGCACTAAGTTCCTGCATGAAGTCGACAAATCCCTGGGCAGCTATATCCGCGGACAGCTGCTCATATGCCTCATAATTGGAGTCCTATCCTCATTGTTTTTTTGGCTGGCAGGCATAAAGTATTCGCTGCTGCTTGGAGCGATTGTCGGAATAACGAATGTGATCCCTTATTTCGGTCCGATCATTGGAGCTATTCCAGCTGTAATCATTGCCGCGACAATGTCGGTGAAGATGGTGCTTTTATCACTCGTGATCGTGTTTTCGCTTCAGTTCCTCGAGGGAAATATCCTTTCCCCGCTGATTGTCGGCAAAAGTCTGCACATGCATCCGCTGATGATCATGTTTGCACTGCTGGCTGGGGAAGAAGTTGGCGGCATCCTTGGATTGATTCTTGCCGTTCCCGTCCTTGTGGTATTAAGAGCGGCACTAATTCACGCAAAAGACCATATCATAGTTAAAAGAAAGAAAGAGCGTCCATCATAATTTTTGGCAAGTCGTTTGACAAAGTGCAAGGAGCTATATATAATTCGGCTATAGATTAATAATTCGAAAAATGTAGAAGGAACGAGTATGTTATAGACCATCGTCCAGAGAGGGATTCCCAGGCTGCAAGAATTCCCGATGAAGGATAACAGAAAGCTATTCCGGAGTGCAGGCAAAACCTGCCGTAGCAGCTGCGTTAAAGCGTTTTTGAGAGATGGGCGCACGTATTTGTGTCCATAATCAGGGTGGTACCGCGAGCAAGCTCTCGTCCCTGTCCAGGGATGAGGGCTTTTTTTGTTGCCTAAAATCCCTGAAAGCTTAAATTTCACTTGGGTTTAGGAGGTTAGTTTTATGAAAAAACTGACAGGTGCTGAAATCAGAAGAATGTATCTTGATTATTTTAAGGAGAAAGGCCACGCAATCGAACCGAGTGCGTCGCTTGTACCGCATGATGATCCTTCCCTGCTTTGGATCAACAGTGGTGTTGCAACACTGAAAAAGTATTTTGACGGCCGTGTCGTACCGGAAAATCCACGGATCACAAACGCACAGAAATCAATCCGTACGAACGATATCGAAAATGTTGGCAAGACAGCACGCCACCATACGTTTTTTGAAATGCTCGGGAACTTCTCGATTGGCGACTATTTCAAGGTAGAAGCAATTGAATTCGCATGGGAATTCCTTACGGATGAAAAATGGATCGGCTTTGATCCAGAGAAACTGTCCGTGACAATTCACCCTGAAGACGATGAAGCTTTCAATATCTGGAGAGAAAAAGTCGGTGTTCCTGAAGAGCGAATAATCCGCCTTGAGGGGAACTTCTGGGATATCGGTGAAGGTCCTAGTGGTCCGAACACGGAAATCTTCTATGACAGAGGACCTGAATACGGCAATGACCCTGAAGATCCAGAATTATACCCTGGTGGAGAAAATGACCGTTATTTAGAAGTTTGGAACCTAGTGTTCTCCGAGTTCAATCACAACCCTGATGGAACATATACTCCACTGCCGAAGAAAAATATTGATACAGGCATGGGACTAGAGCGCATGGCTTCTGTTGTCCAGGACGTTCCTACAAACTTTGAAACAGATCTGTTCATGCCGATCATCAATGCGACTGAAGAACTTTCTGGTGAAAAATACGGACAGTCCAAGGAGAAGGATGAGGCGTTCAAAGTAATTGCTGACCACACCCGTACGGTTGCATTTGCTGTCGGTGACGGTGCGCTTCCATCAAACGAAGGCCGCGGATATGTACTTCGCAGATTGCTGCGACGCGCTGTCCGTTACGCGAAGAAACTGAACATCAACCGTCCGTTCATGTACGAACTGGTGCCGGTTGTCGGTGAAATCATGCATGACTTCTATCCAGAGGTAAGTGAAAAGACAGACTTTATCCAGAAGGTCATCAAGAACGAAGAAGACCGCTTCCATGAAACACTTCATGAAGGACTTGCAATTCTATCTGAGTTGATCAAGAAGGAAAAGGAAAAAGGCAGCGGCATGGTGCAGGGCGAGGATGTATTCCGTCTTTATGACACATACGGATTCCCAGTGGAATTAACAGAAGAGTATGCTGAAGAAGAAGGCTTGAAGGTCGACCATGAAGGCTTTGAAAAAGAAATGGAGCTGCAGCGTGAAAGGGCTCGTGCTGCACGACAGGATGTAGGTTCCATGCAGGTCCAAGGTGGCATTCTTGGTGACATCAAAGAAAGCAGCGAATTCGTAGGTTATGATAATTTTGAAACAAACAGCAAGATTGTTGCATTAGTCAAGGAAGGCGAGCTTGTTGAGGAAGCGAAGGCAGGCGATGAGGTTCATTTCATCCTTGATAATACACCTTTCTATGCTGAAAGCGGCGGACAGATCGCTGATAAAGGAACAATCGAAGCGAATGGCGTGAAGCTATCAGTCAAGGATGTAAAGAAAGCTCCTAACGGCCAAAACCTTCACCATGCAGTGGTAGTAGAGGGGGCAGTTACGAAGGGCCTTGAAGTGACAGCTAAAGTTGACCAGGATAACCGTGCAAGAATCATCAAGAACCATACTGCAACACACTTGCTCCACCAGGCATTGAAGGATGTGCTTGGCGGGCACGTAAACCAGGCAGGTTCTCTAGTCGAGCCTGATAGACTGCGTTTCGACTTCTCTCACTTTGGTCAGGTGACTGCGGAAGAACTAGAGCAAGTAGAATCAATCGTCAACGAAAAAATCTGGAGAAGTATCCAGGTTGAGACTAGCTTCAAGCCGATTGCCGAAGCAAAATCAATGGGCGCAATGGCATTGTTTGGTGAAAAATACGGCGATATTGTCCGTGTCGTAAAAGTTGGCGACTACAGCCTTGAGCTTTGCGGCGGCTGCCACGTTCCTAACACTTCTGTCATCGGATTATTTAAAATTGTATCCGAGAGCGGTATTGGTGCTGGAACAAGAAGGATTGAAGCTGTAACAGGCGAAGCAGCTTACACAGTGCTTAATGACCAGATTAGTATTCTGAAGGACGCAGCATCTAAATTGAAGACGTCTCCAAAAGAAGTATCGAACAGAATTGATTCCATGCTTGTTGAAATGAAGCAGCTTCAGCGCGAAAATGAATCTCTATCAGCAAAATTGGGTAATATTGAAGCAGGAAGCCTTACTTCCAAGGTCAAAGAAGTCAATGGTGTCCAGCTGCTTGCAACACGCGTTCAGGCTGCAGATATGAACAGCCTTCGTAATATGGCTGATGACTTGAAGCAAAAGCTAGGTTCAGCTGTCATCCTTCTAGGCATGACCGACGGCAGCAAAGTGAATCTGATTGCTGCAGTGACAGATGATCTGATCAAGCAAGGTTACCAGGCTGGAAAACTGATCAAGGAAGCAGCGGCAATTTGCGGCGGAGGCGGCGGGGGCCGTCCGGATATGGCCCAGGCTGGCGGGAAGGACCCATCAAAACTCGACAATGCGCTTCAATTTGCCGAAGAATGGGTAAAATCAATTTGATATAAAAGTAAAGTAGTGTAAAATGAAGGTAACTTGAAGAAAATTTTACCGGCTATTTTTTGAGAGAGAGGTGCATTCGATGAGCTCGTTTGACAAGACGATGAGATTTAATTTTCCCGAAGAGCCTTTTGAGCATGACGCCAATGAAGTCCTGCTGCAGGTGTATGAAGCATTGCAGGAAAAGGGATATAATCCGATCAACCAGATTGTCGGTTATTTGCTCTCTGGCGACCCGGCCTATATTCCCCGCCATCGGGATGCCCGCAATATCATCCGCAAACTGGAGCGGGATGAAATTATCGAGGAACTGGTCAAAGCCTATTTAAGGAACCACCGAGAGGGGAAATAAATGCGTACGATGGGACTGGATGTCGGCTCAAAAACAGTCGGCATTGCGCTGAGCGATGAACTGGGATGGACTGCTCAGGGACTTGAAACATTGAAAATCAACGAAGAAGAAAATGTGTTTGGTTTCGATGAATTAGGTAAAATAATAAAAGAGTACGAAGTCAGCAAAGTTGTCGTCGGGCTGCCTAAAAACATGAACGGCACAATTGGGCCACGCGGAGAAGCGAGCCAATTCTTTGCCCGTGAATTGGAGGAAAGGTTCGGCGTCCCTGTCATTCTCTGGGACGAGCGTCTGACGACAGTGGCTGCAGAGCGGGTTTTGCTCGAGGCAGACTTAAGTCGCAAAAAAAGGAAAAAGGTCATTGATAAAATGGCCGCAATGATGATTCTACAAGGCTATTTAAACAGCCAAAATTAAATTGAGGTGACTACAATGGATCACGGCGAAAACAACATTACAGTAGTAGACGAAAACGGCAACGAACAACTATGCGAAGTACTTTTCACATTTGACTCTGATGAATTTGGCAAGTCATATGTGCTTTATTATCCAGTAGGTGCAGAGGATAACGATGACGAAGAAATCGAAATCCACGCATCAGCATTCACACCGTCAGAAGACAACGAAGATGGCGATCTAATGCCAATCGAAACTGACGCAGAATGGGACATGATCGAAGAAATGCTAGAAACATTCCTTGCAGAGCAAGACGAAGAATAAAATATTACATTAGGACCAGGCGGAATGATGCCTGGTCCTTTATTTTTTAACAGTAAACCTATCGTCCAAACAGAGGGGAGATTCCTTGAAAAGTGTCCGATAGAAGGCCTCTATCGGCCAAACAGGAGGGGGAATCTGAGGAAAGTGTCCGATAGGAAGGCTCTATCGGACAAACAAGACAGGGAAATCTTTGAAAAGTGTTCGATAGAAGGCCTCTATCGCCAAACAGCGAGGAGAATCTCAGGAAAGTGTCCGATAGGATGGCGCTATCGGACAAACAAGGAGAGGAATCTTTGAAAAGTGTCCGATAGAAGGGCTCTATCGGACAAACAGAGGGGAGAATCTCAGGAAAGTGTCCGATAGAAGGGCTCTATTGGCCAAACAAAGAAAGTGTCCGATAGATAATCTAAATTGACCTTCATGCCAGCACCCTTCCCCGCAAAAGGCACCGACTTCTGTTCTCACACGTCTTATTAGCACTGTCGAAATTTTGGTTTATTTGTCGCTAGTGGTATTTTTTCGTAATTATTTGCAAATAGAAATAAAAAATATAGTATAATGATTCGAGATGTGAAAATAGAGAGTATCCAGGAAATCAACATTGTTAACTGGAGGGGGAAGTTATGTCTGACGAAAAAAATAGTAAACAAGATAAAAAGAAGTTGATTGCTGAGAAGTTAGTCGAGCATCAGAAGGAAGCAAGAATTGTTAGGAAGATTGTCTTCATCACCTCGATCGTTGCGATCCTGCTCATAGGAGCGATTGGCGGGGGCGGCTATTACTATATAAAAGAAGCGCTTAAGCCAGTGGATGAAAACAGCAAAAAAATAGTGGATATCAATATCCCGATAGGTTCCTCAACAACTGGAATCGGCCAGATCCTCGAGGATAATGGCGTCATCAAGGATGCGAGAGTCTTTAAATATTATGTGAAGTTCAAAAACGAAGCCGGCTTTATGGCTGGAGATTATAAAATGAAACCTTCCATGACACTTCCTGAAATCATCACAAGCTTGAAGACAGGAAAAGTCATGCAGGATGTTGTCATGAAATTAACGATTCCAGAGGGTAAGCAATTAAAGCAGATTGCTGGAATTATTGCCGAGAAGACACAGCAGGACGAGGAAGAAATTTTCAAACAGCTGAACGATAAAGAGTTCATCAATAAAATGATGGGCAAATACCCTGATGTTCTTTCAGATGAAATCCTGAAAGAAGATGTGAAATATCCACTTGAAGGCTATCTGTTCCCAGCAACTTATCCTTTTTATTCTGAAAAGCCGACAGTCGAGGAAATTGTAACGGTCATGCTGACTAAGACAAAGGAAGTCCTCGGTGAGTTCAGGGGTCAGATGGAAGAAAAGGAAATGACGACGCATCAATTGATGACGATGGCTTCGCTCATTGAAGAAGAAGCGACTGAAAAAGCTGATCGGGATAAAATCGCAAGCGTCTTCTACAATCGCTTGGAAGACGGAATGATGCTGCAAACAGACCCGACTGTCCTATACGCGCATGGAGAACATAAAGACCGGGTGTTTTACAAGGATCTGGAAATTGATGATCCTTATAATACCTATAAGATACAGGGATTGCCGCCAGGGCCAATCGCTAATTCCGGAGTAATGTCAATCGAAGCCGCTCTGGCTCCTGCTGATACGGATGATCTGTATTTCCTGGCAACTTCTACAGGAGACGTGCTCTTCTCTAAAACACTTGCGGAACATAATCGCAAAGTGGATGAACATATAACGAACAAAAAATAACAGCAAATTGAAGGGGAATGCAGAAAGATTAGCATTTCCCTTCTTATTGTGATAAAATAATTCAAGTGTTTTTTATAGTGATGTTACTGTCCAGCGCAGGCTCTGAATGGGAGCCCGGATTTATTCGATAGCGTGCATTGCAGAAGTAAGAGTTATGGCTTTTAGCTTATGAACCTGAAAGGCAGCATTGTCTGATGGTGTATCCTCTTAACCTGTGAACGCTATTTTTTTCATGCTTGGACAGTCATTTAATATATCTACTCTGGCTAATCTTAGGCCTTTGAATAGAGGTGAAGCAGCTTGCTTACTCTAGAGCTGCAAAGTTATATAGATTCTCTTATACAACCCCGGAATGGCCTCGTTGCAGAGATGGAGGAATATGCCCATCAAAACGGAGTTCCAATAATGGAGCCGGCAGGTATTGAAACCATGCTGCAGTTCTTGAGATTACAGCAGCCGGAAGCGATTTTGGAGGTAGGGACGGCAATTGGCTATTCAGCACTAAGGATGGCATTCGCCCTGCCGCAAACAAAGATCGTCACTTTGGAACGTGATGAGGAACGGTTTAAGCTTGCTGTTGATTATATTAAGAGGGCAGACATGCAGCAGCAGATCATCCAAATCAGTGGTGATGCGCTTGAGCTTGAAGAGGAAGTTGCCGGCCATGCTCCATTTGATGCAATTTTTATTGATGCTGCAAAGGGCCAGTATAAGCGTTTTTTTGAAATATACTCAAGGCATTTAAAGCCTGGAGGCATGATCATTACGGATAATGTCCTTTTTAAAGGGCTTGTATATAATCAGGAGGCAGATAGTAGAAGACTTCGCAGCCTGGTTAAAAAAATAGACGAATTCAACCGCTGGCTTGCTGCCAATCAGGAGTATGATACTGTCATACTGCCGATAGGCGACGGGATAGCGGTTAGTAAGAAGAGGTGAACGGAATGAATAAACCTGAATTATTGGTAACTCCAAAGAGTGTTGAGGATATTATTCCACTGGCGGAGGCGGGAGCAGATGCTTTCTTGATTGGTGAACAGAAATTTGGCCTGCGGCTCGCTGGTGAATTTAACCGTGAAAACGTAAAGCAGGCAATCGAACTGGCACATTCAAAAGGAAAGAAAGTGTATGTCGCTATGAACGCGTTGTTCCACAATGAAAAAGTGGACTTACTTGGTGAATACCTGACTTTCCTTAAAGATGTCCATGTCGACGGAGTTACTTTCGGCGACCCGGCAGTACTGATGGCCGCAAAGGAAAATGCCCCGGAAATAAAGCTTCATTGGAGCACGGAAACAACAGGCACGAACTGGTATACTTGCAACTATTGGGGCAAGAAGGGTGCAAAACGTGCCGTTCTTGCAAGGGAAATCAATATGGATGCTATTGTTGAAATTAAGGAAAATGCCGAGGTTGAAATCGAGGTGCAGGTTCACGGAATGATGAACATGTTCCAGTCTAAACGCCCATTGCTCGGACATTACTTTGAATACCAAGGCAAAGCGCTTGAAGTTGAGAACCGCAAACAAGAACGCAATATGTTCCTTCATGATAAAGAGCGAGAAAATAAATACCCTATTTTCGAGGATGAAAATGGCACTCATATCATGAGTCCTAACGATATTTGCATTATTGATGAACTAACGGAGCTAGTGGAAGCTGGAGTCGATTCTTTTAAAATTGACGGCATCCTGAAGAGCCCTGAATATATCCTGGAAGTTACAAAGCTTTATCGGAAAGCCATTGATTTGGCTGTTGAAGACCCTGACCAATACGACGAAGAAAAAGACGGCTTGCTTGAAGCAGCGGAAGAACTGCAGCCGCCAAACCGCCCACTGGATACAGGATTCTTTTTCAAAGAGACGGTTTATTAACAGTAAGAACTATGAGGAGGTTGCGTAATGACAGCAGTAGCAGATAAAATCTCGCAAATTGTTGACGGGAAGCGTGTGATCGTGAAGAAACCAGAACTGCTTGCGCCAGCCGGTAATCTTGAAAAACTTAAGATTGCCGTACAGTATGGTGCAGATGCCGTCTTCATCGGCGGGCAGGAGTATGGTTTGCGCTCGAACGCAGATAATTTTACATTCGAAGAAATGAAGGAGGGCGTAGAGTTTGCCAGGGAATATGGCGCCAAAATCTATGTCACAACAAACATCTTCGCACATAATGAAAACATCGATGGTCTTGAAGACTATCTATTAGGCTTGAAGGGAGCTGGCGTGCACGGTATCATTGTCGCTGATCCTCTGATCATCGAAACTTGCCGCAGGGTCGCTCCAGAGATTGAAGTACACTTAAGCACACAGCAATCCCTTTCAAACTGGAAGGCTGTCCAGTTCTGGAAGGAAGAAGGTCTTGAGCGTGTTGTTCTTGCGCGTGAAACAAGTGCTGATGAAATCAAGGAAATGAAGGAAAAAGTAGATATCGAAATCGAAACCTTCATCCATGGAGCAATGTGTATTGCCTACTCAGGCCGCTGTACATTGAGCAATCACATGACAGCACGTGATTCTAACCGCGGCGGCTGCTGCCAGTCTTGCCGCTGGGACTATGACTTGTACACACTTGAAGGAAATGAAGAAAACGCCTTGTTTGCTGAAGGTGACTCTCCATTTGCGATGAGCCCAAAGGATCTTAAGCTGATCGAATCGATTCCACGCATGATCGAGCTTGGAATAGACAGCTTGAAAATCGAAGGCCGCATGAAGTCAATCCACTATATAGCGACGGTAGTCAGTGTATACCGCAAAGTGATTGATGCTTATTGCGCTGCCCCTGAGAACTTTGTCATCAAGCAGGAATGGCTTGAAGAATTGGACAAATGTGCGAATCGTGAGACAGCAACTGCCTTCTTTGAGGGAGTTCCTGGGTATAAAGAGCAAATGTTTGGAAACCATAGCAAAAAGACAACTTTCGATTTTGCCGGACTTGTGCTTGATTACGATGCTGAGACGCAAATGGTAACACTTCAGCAAAGAAACTACTTCAAGCCAGGCGACGAGGTTGAATTCTTTGGTCCAGAAATCGAGAACTTCACTCATGTCGTTGAGAAGATTTGGGATGAAGATGGCAATGAGCTGGATGTAGCCCGTCATCCTTTGCAAATCGTCAAGTTCAAGATGGACAAGCCTGTCTACCCAAATAACATGATGCGGAAGGAGAAGTAAATAAATGGACCGCAAACCTGTTGTAATTGGTGTAGCCGGCGGCTCCGGCTCAGGAAAGACTAGTGTAACAAAAGCGATTTACGATAGCTTTAAAGGCCACTCAATCCTGATGATTGAACAAGACTACTATTATAAAGACCAAAGCCATCTGCCAATGGAAGAGCGTTTAAAAACAAATTATGACCATCCACTGGCATTTGACAATGATCTTTTGATAGAACATATCCAAAAGCTGCTTCGCTATGAGGCGATTGATAAGCCAGTTTATGATTATGCTGTCCATACAAGGTCCAGCGAGGTTGTCCATGTTGAACCAAAAGACGTGATCATTCTTGAAGGAATCCTGATCCTTGAGGATGAGAGACTGCGCAACTTGATGGATATCAAGCTCTATGTTGATACAGATGCAGATTTGCGGATCATCCGCAGGCTACTTCGTGACATTAAGGAGCGTGGCCGTTCAATGGATTCTGTCATCGAACAGTACGTGAATGTTGTCAGGCCGATGCATAACCAGTTCATCGAGCCGACCAAGCGTTATGCAGATGTCATTATCCCTGAGGGCGGACATAACCATGTGGCGATTGACCTGATGGTAACAAAAATTCAAACAATTCTTGAACAAAAATCATTTTTGTGACACAATAGCATAGATAAAGTGGACATGGAAGTACTTGAATAAAGTGCTTCCTTTTATCCAATGAAAAGTAAATGGTCCGTTCCGGTCCTATTTAAAAACGCGCGCCCTGGTAAAGGGTGCGCTCCTGTATATTTTTCAGGTTACATAATATAATATTACACAATCTATTTTTTGGGGAATTGTGAAGACTAGAAGGAGTGAAGTATTTTGGCTACAGAAAAAGTTTTTCCTATGACACAGGCTGGAAAAGAAAAGCTGGAACAAGAATTGGAACAATTGAAAACGGTAAAACGTAAAGAAGTCGTTGAGAGAATCAAGATCGCGCGCAGCTTTGGCGACCTTTCAGAGAACTCTGAGTATGATTCAGCAAAAGAAGAGCAAGCCTTTGTTGAAGGCCGTATCACGACTCTTGAAAATATGATTCGCAATGCAAAGATCATCCAGGAAAATGAAATAAGCACAGATGCAGTCAGCCTTGGCCGCACAGTAACTTTTGTCGAGCTTCCTGATGGCGATGAAGAATCCTATACAATCGTGGGAAGCGCTGAAGCTGACCCGTTTGAGGGCAAAATTTCAAATGACTCTCCAATCGCAAAAAGCCTGATGGGCAAAAAAGTTGGAGATGAAGTCACTGTCCAGACTCCTGGCGGTGAAATGAACGTTCGCATCACGACAATTAAGTAAATACCTTATGTTTGAAATATCAGCACCTCGTCAACACTTTTGACGAGGTGTTTTTTATGCGTAAAAACAGAATGGTCGCCTGGATTTCCATTTGTATAGCTGTCTTTGGTCTGCTGATGTTACGGCTGGCACAGCTGCAGCTAATTGATACAGAATCCTTTTCCAAGCATGAAATCAATTTAATAGAAGCGAGCGTTAAACAAAGGTCGCAGGAAATGGTCGTTGACAATGGCAGGGGGAATTTCCTTGACAGGTCAGGAGCACCTCTATCCTATGAAAATTCGTCTGTTCTTGTCTTGTTTCCATTTTTAAAGAAAATGGACTGGGAAGCTGAAAAAGTCGCAAGGACTATCGGTGTATCTGTATACGCTTTGAGAACTGCAGTGGAAAAGTCCAAGGAACCATTCGCCTTTGGTGACCCGGATCCGATGATCTTAACAAAGAGTCAAATGGACATTATTAATGGGATGGAAATCCCCGGGGTATTTGCTGTTGAGAGAAAGTATCCATTGGCGAAGGTACCGGCTGCCCAGCTTCTGGGTATAACTGGAGAGAATGAATCGCTTCTGAAATCAAGATATGGGGAGAAAGATTTACTGCCAAGGACCTTGATCGGTATCTCAGGGCTGGAAAAAAGCTTTGACGAATTCCTGGTTGCTGAGGGGAAATCCAAGCTGGTTTACCATGTCGACGGGGCGGGAGCACCACTATTCGGGATCAATGTAAAATACATAGATCCAGCAAATCCCTTTTATCCAATCAATCTGCAGACATCGATAGACAAAGATCTGCAGATGATCCTTGAGGAAAAAGTTGAACAGCATAATATCAGCAGAGGCGGCGTCGTGCTGCTGGATATTGAAACGAACAGTATACTAGCAATGGTTTCAAGACCAGACATCAACCGTGTAAACCCTTTTAATGGAGAGGGAACAGAAAATATGATGGTCAAGCAGCATATACCTGGTTCTGTCTTTAAAACGGTGGTTGCTGCGGCAGCAATTGATCATGGGCTCGATGATCCAGCGAGGAAGTTCGATTGCAGCAAGACGATCAGCGGGGATCCAGATTTGAAATATGACCATGGTATACTCAATTTCGCTGATAGCTTTGCAGTAAGCTGCAACAGGACTTTTGGGGAGGTAGCCCGGGAACTGCAAGAGAAGGACCCAAATATGCTTGAAAAATACGCGGAGATGCTATCCATCACAGGCGGTGCTGGATGGAAGGGTGACATTTTTCACCTGGAAGATTTCGAACAGCTGCAGGATGAAGAAAAGGGACGGGTATTTTTATCAGAAGAAGCGAGGAAGGATCGAAATTTTGCAGCTTTATCAGGTATTGGCCAGCATGAAGTGAGGGTGTCTCCTCTCGCTGTGGCGAACATGATGGCTACGATCGCCAGAGGAGGAGAAAAAGACATGGTCAGGGCAGTTTTCTCCATCCAGTACCAGAATGGTTCTAAAATGACCGAATTTCCCAAAGAGAAGCTTGAAGGGGAAAAGATTTCTCCGTTTACAGCTATGAAACTGCAAAAGCTTTTGCGTGAGGTCGTTTTGAATGAAGAAGGTACGGGAAGGTGGTTCAGGGACTTGCCATATGCGGTGGCAGGGAAATCCGGGACTGCTGAAACCGGTATATACAGAGAAGACAAGCAACTGCACAATAAATGGTTCGCTGGATATTTTCCCTATGAAAAACCAAAGTACGCACTTGTGACTGTCAACTTAGGGGTCCTGGAGAATGAAGGCGGAGTGAACCCTCTTTTTGCGGATATAGTAAAAGAGGTCTATGAATTTAACCATGCAGATGGTCCTAATAACAACTGAATCATTATTAGATGAATATAAAATCCTTCAAGTTTGACCCAAGTCATGGTAGAATGTTGACAACCTTATAAGGGAGGGAAAGATCTTGAAGCACGATTATGACAACCTAAATGAGGGGACACGTTCAGGAAAAAGATCCAAGCGCAGAAAAACGAACCTTATTTTAAATAGCTTGATTGTCGTCGTTATTTTGTTGATTGGAATTGTCTCTTTTAACATTTTTTTCAGCAATGATGAAGGGGCAGCCGACCAGAATGATGTTGTAGCAGAAAAAGATGCTGCAGCCCCTTCAGGAAACAAAGATGACAGCAAAGATACAGGCAAAAAGAATGACCTTAAAGATTCTGATGAAAAAGACGATAGTGCAACTGAAGATATCGAATCTGAAGAAGCAGATGAGGAATCTGCAGAGGATGAGGAATTGGCTGAACCCATCGTCACAGAAGGCGGCAGCGATGCCAATGTCAAGCAGACGATTGAGAATCCTGAATGGAAGCCGGTAGGAACAACACAATCTGGAGAACATAATACCGTTTTCGATCAAAATTCGGTTGATTGGCAGGAAATGATTCTTGCATATTCATATGCTACCGGAATTGATAAGAATAATATGACGGTATGGTTTAATGGAAATGGCGGTGCGCCTAATACCGCGGTAGGAACCATCTCTGAAAAGGGAAGTGACCAGACGTATAGGGTATCGATTCAATGGGTGGACGGCCAGGGCTGGAAGCCAGTTAAAGTAGAAGAATTGATTGAAAATGATCAGAAGAGATAATGTGATTTATTGAGGGGCTCTTGAAGAGGGCCCCTTTATTTTTTTACTTTGAAGTGGACAACAGCTGAATAGAACAGCCGTCCTTTTTCATCTAAATGCATTTGATGTGATACATGATGGACAGCCAGCATGATCGCCTTATTAATTTCAATCTGTTTATTTATTTTTTGTTCCAAGGTTTTTAAATCGATCGCTTCAAAAAATTCAACCTTATCTTCAATTAAATCGAATTGGAAATTCATTAATTCAGCTCCCTATATGTAGTTTTGTTAAAATAGTCTCTGTAGTGCTTTAATAAAAATAGCAAATTCTCTATAAAAATAAAACATTTTTTGATAAATTAAAACGATAGGCATATTTCGACGTTTTACACCGAATTCTAGTTAGTACAAATATGCTCAAGTGTTTTTACATAGGAGAGATTAATATGGCAAGAAAGTTATTATATAACGGCACCATCGTTACGAGTAACACAAATAATGAAGTGATCGAAAATGGCGCTATTGGCATTGAAGATGAAAAAATCATTTATGTGGGAGCAACACCTGAAGGTTTTGCTTCTTATGATGAAAAAGTAGATTTAAAAGGCAATATTCTCCTTCCAGGCCTGGTCAATACGCATGGACACACACCAATGTCTTTGTTGAGAGGGTATGCGGATGATTTGCATTTGCAAACATGGCTGGAAGAAAAAATTTGGCCGCTTGAAGCAAAATACACAGCTGAGCATGCAAAATGGGGCGCAAAGCTTTCTATCCTTGAAATGATCCGTACAGGTACAACGACTTTTGTTGATATGTATGACAATATGGATGAGATCGCAAAGGCGGTTGATGAAGCAGGAATACGTGGAGTATTGTGCCGCGGTGTGATTGGCTTTGGTTCGGATGAGCTTCGACAGAGCAAGCTTAAGGAAGCGGCGGACTTTGCGAAAATCTGGAATAATGGCGCGGGTGGCCGTATTACGACTATGCTGTCACCACATTCTCCTTATACTTGTTCACCAGAGTATATCTCACAAATCATTGATAAATCAGTCGAACTGAACGTACCACTGCATACGCATATGTCTGAAACGAAATTTGAAGTAGAGAAGAATATCGAGGACTTTGGTGCAACACCAGTAGTACACCTGGACAACCTGGGTTTTTTTGACCGCCCATCATTGGTGGCACATGCTGTCCATGTGAGCGACGAGGATATTGAAATCCTTGCCGAAAAAGATGTGAAAGTATCTCATAATGTGATCAGTAATCTCAAATTGGGCAGCGGAATTGCCCCAATTGGCAAAATGCTTGAAAAGGGAGTTACAGTCAGCCTTGGTACAGATAGCGTCGCTTCAAACAATAATCTGGATTTATTTGAAGAACTGAAAGCTGCGGCGACAATCCATAAAGGAGGAGCAAGGGATGCAACTGTAATAACTGCCCAGCAAGCCTTAAGAATGGCGACCATCCAGGGTGCAGAATCTCTTTGGCTTGAGAAACGGATTGGATCGCTGGAAGTTGGCAAAGATGCAGATTTTATTGTCGTGAACGCCAATCAGTCATTCTTTTATCCTAAGCATAATCCAGTATCCCATCTTGTTTATTCCGGATCTGGACGGGATGTCAAGGATGTCTATGTCCAGGGAAAACAAATACTAGATAATGGGCAGTTCAAAACGATTGATGAAGAAAAAGTCCTTTTTGAAGCTAACAGAATGTCGAAACTCCTTTCGTAATTTTTTACATAGAGAGTAGATGGCTTTTATAAAAAAAGACTAGAAGGCACATCCTTGGAAAACAAATTTTCAATAAGAACATCGGAGGTCAAATTTATGAGCAGAATTGGTATTATAGGAGCAATGGATGAAGAAATTCAGCATATCCTCGACGCAATGAAAGACTATGAAGAAAAAAGGAAAGCAGGCATCACCTTTTATGTCGGCACTTTCAACGGGTATGACGTTGTGCTTTGTAAGTCAGGGGTCGGAAAAGTTAACGCAAGCGTATGTACTCAAATTTTGATTGATGAATTCGCTGCGTCTAATATTGTGTTTACGGGTGTTGCCGGTGCTGTTAACCCTGAACTGAAAATAGGTGATATAGTCGTTTCAACTGATTGTGTACAGCACGATATGGACGTACGTGCATTAGGCTTCAAGCTAGGGGAAATCCCTTATACAGAAGTATCTGTATTTAAAGCGGATGAGCGACTGGTGGATTTGGCGATCACAGCGAGCAAAGAAATTGTAGATGACAAGAAAATCGTCAGCGGCAGGATTTTATCAGGCGACCAATTCATCGCCGATCGAGATAAAGTGAAATTCCTTCATGAGGAGCTTAATGGCTATTGTACAGAAATGGAAGGGGCAGCCGTTGGACAGGTATGCAGCATGAACAGCATTCCATTCGTGATCATTAGGTCAATGTCGGACCAGGCAGATGGCTCCGCAGACGTGAACTTCCTGGAATTCACGAAACTCGCCTCCAAGAACTCTTTTGAAATCGTCAATGAGATGGTCAAGAACTGGAACCTGAATTAATTAACTTTAAATAGCTTTCAAGCTTACGATAGGATTTCGTTTTATAAACCATAGAATTATTTTAGCGTGAAATCACTTCTTAGGGATTTCACGCTTTTTTATGTTCTAAGCAGATGCCGGTTCGGATAAGTGAGGGGTGGAGGTTGATGCAAATGCCAGAAGAAGTAGGGCCATGTTCAGACAAAACAGAGGTTGGAAACTCCGTAAATGTCTGAAGTAGTACCATGTTCGGCCAAAACAGCAGTGGAAGCATAGGAAAATGTCCGAAGTAGGGGGTGGTTCAGACAAAACAGAGGTAAAAGCCGCGGCAAATGTCTGAAGTAGCACCATGTTCGGACAAAACAGAGGAGGAAGCATAGGAAAATGTCCGAAGTAGCACCATGTTCAGTCAAAACAGCGGTAAAAGCCGCGGCAAATGTCTGAAGTAGCACCATGTTCGGACAAAACAGCAGTGGAAGCATAGGAAAATGTCCGAAGTAGGGCATGTTCAGACAAAACAGAGGTAAAAGCCGCGGCAAATGTCTGAAGTAGCAACATGTTCGGCCAAAACAGAGGAGGAAGCCGTCGCAAATGTCCGAAGTAGCACCATGTTCAGACAAAACAGAGGTGAAAGCCGCGGCAAATGTCTGAAGTAGCACCATGTTCGGCCAAAACAGCAGTAGAAGCATAGGAAAATGTCCGAAGTAGGGGCTGGTTCAGACAAAACAGAGGTGAAAGCCGCGGCAAATGTCTGAAGTAGCACCATGTTCGGACAAAACAGAAGTGGAAGCATAGGAAAATGTCCGAAGTAGGGCCATGTTCAGACAAAACAGAGGTGAAAACCTCGGCAAATGTCTGAAGGTCTTTTCAATAAAAGGCACTTATTTTCCAGTATTTACTTACCGAAAAAGTGTTTAAAAAATGTTAAAGTAGGGTTGTGGTTAAGTCTGAAAGTGAAGGTGATAGATTTGGACGCTAAACAACTCTATGATAAAATGGTTGATTTTAAACAATATGGAACTGTACTTCTTGCTGTAGGAGTATTTTTTTACCTCGGTACGATCATTCCGTCTGAAACGAAAGTGATGACAGATATATATATTGCAACAGGTGCATCTGTTGGTTTCCTTGCTGGATCTGTATCATTCTTTTCAATCGCTAAGAAATTCCGTAGCCAGCTGATTGAAACTGAAGAAGGCCAGGAATTATTGATGAAGAAATAAACGTCCGTGCAGGGCGTTTTTTTTGTTGGATTTTGACGAATACTTTTTTGGAAAAAACGGCCAATAAAAGGTTTACAAAACAAAGGAAAGTGGATATACTTACCAATGTGGTTAAATAATTCAAAAGGAGGTCGAGTGAAATGATCATGATTGGATACTGGAATAACGCACAAACTTCATATTGTAATACGCATTCGACCGGATCGGATTGGATTATTTAAGCTGTTTTTTTACTATTACATCCATGGCCGCAGGGAGAATCGTGCCCCTGTGGCTTTTTTGTGCCCATTTTGCCGCAGGGGAGGAATCCTTGCGGCTTTTTGGGGTGGAATTAAAAAGGAGGTGAACCGATAATGACCTTAAATATCTTGTTTTTTACAATTACAATCAACAAACGCCAAATGTCTTTAGAAGAAATTCGCCATAACGAAATGGTAGAAAAAATGATTGAAGATAACAAAACCCGTCAAACAATGATGCGCCTGTTTTAATTCATTTGAATAATAAACTTTAGAAAGGTGGAAAGAAAATGATTTATTTAATTCAAAGAAGACTGGCTAGCTTATGGGTGGAGAAGGACACCACCTAACGACGGAGTCGGGAGGTAATTTGTATGTCACTGCATGTATTGCTATTAACCCTCATTTTCAAGAAAAAGAAATCCCATCGTTAACAAAATGTTCACATTAACTTCCTTTTAGCACCATCATTATATGATAAATTTGGTGTAAACACGGGTGAATACTAAAGGGGTGATGGGCATGTTCTTGATTGTCATGGGATTGGTGATCTGTGGCGCTGTCGGTTTGGTAGTTGCTGCAGAAGTGAGTGTGGAATAGAGTGTTAAAGAGGTATCAATCCTTGTGGTTGATGCCTTTTTTGTTTTCCTGAAACGCATATTTGAAAAAACGAAAACCCGGAGCAAATGGCCGGGTTTTTGTCATTGGAGAAAGTATAAATTTATCCACTTAGATTAGTGTCTAGCACCAGCGCCTAGCCCCTCGAGTCGCTTGTCTAGCTGCGGCTCCTAACTCCTCGAGACGCTTCGGTCCTGCCAATGAAGTCAAAGAACGACTTCACTGTCAGGCCCTCCAGCGCTTGTCTGAGTTGAGCAGTCGCCTCCGCATTTCGAATTGTCTAGTTTCGCCTCCTAGAAACTCCGAAACTTCAACTCCGCCGGCAGAAGCAAAAAACGCTTCTT
>NZ_JAGGQL010000048.1:0-37873 GCF_018613315.1 Bacillus sp. ISL-37
TGTGTTTTTTATGAAAAAAGTCAGTTTAAAAAGAGGGATTAAACCAAATAAAAAAGCTTGTGGAAGAAAAAATAGTACCCTTTCTCCACAAGCTGAGAGCCTGAGGGCTCTTTTTTTGTACTTGGATAAGAAAGTAGAAATTTTTCTACTTAGATTAGTGTCTAGCTCCAGCGCCTAGCCCCTCGAGACGTTTCGGTCCGCCCGATGAAGTCAAAGAGCGACTTCACCGGTCGGCCCTCCAACGCTTGTCGGGGCTGACCAAGGCGCTTGCGCTTTTCTAATTTTTTACCCATTGAATCGAACATACGCTCTTGTTAAAATATAGTGAGGTTAACTATATAAAAATAATTTAATTATGCAGTCTAACATTGAATAAATTTGACTATACTATCTAATTTATATAAAATTAGCTTAATTAATCAAATTATAAATGTTGGGTGGAATGGCAATGGTGCCAGTTTCTATATTCATAATGGATGTAACGAAGTCTTCTTCTGCAGATTATGGTGAGGAGCTGAGCAATTATTTAGCGCAGCTTGAGAGCTATATTGGAGATTGGTATGGAAAGAGCGGTTCAGTTCAGGTTAAACACCGTTCTGGGGATGAACTTATTCTTCTGTCCGAGGGATTTTCATCCGCTTTTATTACAGCCTTTTATGTAAGCTCGCTTTGGAAATATGAAAAAAACCCGCCTTATTTCGGGCTCTCCTATGGAAGCCTGGATAAGAAAGTAGCGGAAATTGATATTGAAAAGTGGATCCATCCATTTGTGAAGCAGGCTAGAAACGCGAATGACCATCTAAAAAAACAGAAGGACAGGGAATCCTTCCATTTTCAACTTAATGATGTTGAGCCTAGTTTGCAGACATTAATAAATAGCATGCTCATGCTGCAGCATGTATTGAGAATAGAGCAAACTGATGTGCAACGGCTAGTGTGCTCGCTTTATCTCATCTATGGCAAGCAAAATGCTGTAGCCGAGCTTCTTGATCGCTCGGCTCCTACAGTATACAGCCATGTTAAGAAGGGCCATTGCGAGCAGATCATTCGTAGTTTCCGTAATATCGTCAGTTTTTTGGATGCCTGTCAGGCAAAGGAGTTCCCGGAAATGGGAAATAACCACACGAAGACTCTTGAAGAAAGCATTAGAACAAATATTAAAAGCCAGGTGCAGGATATTTTCAGCTTCTAGATTCTGGTGAAAGGAGCAAGCATGCTTTTATTGAGTTTAATTATTGCGCATCTACTAGCCGATTTTTACCTTCAGACTGATCATATGGTGCAGGATAAGCTGAGAAATCTTAAAAAGCATATACTTCATCATTTCCTGGTAAACACAGCTGTACTCACGGCAGGGTGGCTCTTATTTTATCAGGAGAATGATCCGGTAACTTCTGTCGTCTGGCCAGTTCTATTCATAACAGGAACTCACCTAATCATTGACCTGGTGAAGATTAAACTTGTTGACCAATTTACGGTACGGGAAAATTTAAACAAGCTATGGTTTTTTGTATTAGATCAGCTGCTGCATCTTTTCATGCTATTGATAACTCTGCAGTTGTTTTATCAAAAATCGCTAGTCTCCAATGTTGATAGGTTTATACAGCTTCTGTTCGAGGAAGGGCGGCCATTGGACGCTTCTAGTACGATCCTCGTCATTGTCATTATTTTAATATTGGGGACAACGGTCAGCGGACATATAATACGTATCCTTCTTGGCTCTCTGCCTGGGCAGCTGTTAACCTTTGAAGGGAAATATACTTTTAAAAATGAGCTGAAGGAGCCGGCAAACCCGCAAAAAAGTAATGGTGAAAGAGGACTGTCCGAGCAATACAGCTACATGATCTTCAACAAACACGATATGTCACGGGGGAAGCTGATTGGCTATATCGAGAGACTTCTAGTTATCTTACTTACATACTACAGTTCGTATCCGGCAATCGCCTTTATTGTTACCGCGAAATCCATCGCCCGATTTAAACAAATGGATGATCGTGACTGGGCGGAATACTTCCTCCTTGGTACCTTGACATCCATGTTCATCGGTATCATGTTCGGAATCCTTTTAAGAGAAATATTAAATTAGTAGTGTATTGCTGCCTTTAGAAAACCTGATTACTTGATACGTCCTTTCGGTTTTTTCAGCCTCAAGAGTGAAAAAGAGTAAATAGCGGAGTGATTCGAATGAACATCGTCTTATTCAATAATGATTTGCGTATTTCCGATCATCAGCCTTTGACCGAAGCAGCCAGGGCGGGAGAGGTATTGCCGGTGTATGTAGTTGAACCTTCACAATGGAAGGAAACGCCGCTTTCAGCCCGCCATTTTCAATTTGTTGTTGAAAGTCTCGAGGAGTTGTCAAAGGGTATTGAGGAAAAGGGAGGGAAACTCCTTTTCGCAATCGATGAGTTGGAGACGGTTCTCGGGAAATTGCTGGATACTTATGATTCTATAAACTTATTTGCACACAATGATAATAGGTTAAAGGACATAGTGGGGGAATGGGCGAAGCAAAATCAGCAGCTTCTTTTTTCTTTTGGTCCGGACCTTGAAAATATCTCAGTAAAGCTTTTTAATAATCGTTTGAACTCTTATTTAAATGAGCCGATAGCTGAAGTTCCAAACAGGATTGATGTACCGTCAAAAACACCGGATTTTCTGTTCACTGATTTTAAAAAACTTAATAATTTCAGAGTCAAGGGATCTAAAATCCGCTTTGGACAGCAAGGGGGAGAAGTGAAGGCTATTGAAACGCTGGATTCTTTCCTCGAAGGCAGATTCGCAAATTACATCGAAAACCAGCAAAAACCATTACCATCTTCGCTTTCATCCTCAAGACTTTCTGCTTATATAACATGGGGGAACATATCGGTCAGGACCATTTACCAGAATGTTGACGAAAAATTGCAAGCATGTGAGCTGGAGGAAGATAAGAAGCAGCTTGAAGATTTTTTATCAAAGCTTACTGCCCGGGTCAAAATTTACAGTATAAAAATACCACATCAGCAATTGGGTGATGTAAGGGAAATTAAAAGGGAATGGAATGAAGATTGGTTCCAGCGCTGGCTTCAGGGAAGGACGGGAATCCCGATTATCGATGCAGCCATGAGGAGTCTGGATAAAACGGGATGGATGAACTTTTCGTTGCGTGCTATGGTTACGTCTTTTCTTGCTAATACTTTATTGCTGGATGAGCAAAAGCTATCCGCTGCCCTGGCAGAGTTGTATTTAGATTACGAACCAGCTGTGCATGATTTTTATATTCAGCAACAAGCGGGAATGAAAGGGAAGATGAAAATCATTGACCCTGTTAAAATCGGCAGGCAGCTTGACCCAGATGGCACGTTCATCCGCCGATATATCCCTGAGTTAAGCAAGCTGCCGGACGAATACATTCACGAACCGTGGCTTTACCCTGCTTTTTATCAGCTTGGCTATGAAGCACCTATGGTCGATGTGAAAAAGGCGTATAAAAATGCCAGGGTTCAAAACCGGGCCATAGAGAACAAAGGAAAGCCCGGCCGGAAAAAAGAGGAAGGAGAAACGGAGCAGCTATCCTTTGATATTTAAAGGTGCCATTTCATTCCTCCCTTTGAAGTAGGTCAGGGAAACTCCTATAAGGGTCATCACACCGCCTGCTACTGTCAGGATCGCCGGTACTTCTCCCAGCCAGATCCAGGCGATCAGAAAAGAAGCAGCAGGCGTAAGGTATAAGGAACTTGCTGCTTCAGAGGCTCCGGATTGAGCTGTAATATAGGCTATAGCAAAGTAAGCAATCACCGTAGGAAAAAGTCCAAGGTAAATAACACTAATCGTTGCTCCTAACGGGGCTTCAGTAATCTGAGACACAATGCCAGGAGAAAAGAAAGCCATGAAAATGGTGGCGGCCCAAATCGTATAGGCCGTGAATGGAAGAGCTCCATATTTATCTAAATAATTCTTTTGAAAGACAAAGTAAAGTGATTCAGATAATGACGCAATTAGTATAAGAAGTACGCCAATACCAAGCTCCAAACCCCCACCAGCGCCAAAAGAAATGAAGAAAATCCCTACCATACTGATGGAGGCGCCTGACCAGTACCATTTCCCAGTGCGCTCCTGGAAGAACATCCTCCCTAATAATCCGATAAAAACTGGTGAAGTTGAAACAAGAAGACTGGCAGCACCGGCGCTGACAGTTAGTTCACCAAAACTAAGCGCCGTTTGATAGACTGCGAAACCCAGGAATCCGAATAAAAAGATCACAGGCCAATCTTTTATTTCCGGAAGTTTCATTTTTATGACTGCCGCGTAGCTAACAAGAGCCATTGATCCGATTAAGAGCCTCAAGAAAGACAAATGCTCTGGTGAATATCCTTCGAGACCATGCCTAATCCCCGTGAAGGCAGATCCCCATAATAAAATAACAAGCATGTGTGCTGCTCCCATTCTAATGTTCATGTAAACCACCTCTGTTAAATACCATCCAATTTACTCCTATAGTCAGTTTTATCTTTCAAATATAACTGGGTCTTGGTAAAATGTATCCAACCAATAGCGGTTTATAAAAACCAACCAATTTTTTTGAATGGAGCAGGGACATGAAAGCGCCAAAATACAAAGTGATAATCGATTATATAAAAGAGCAGATTACAAACGGGATTTGGCCAGTTGGCAGCAGGCTCCCGAGTCAGCGTGACCTTGCCAAGCAATTCGGTGTGAACAGAAGCACAATCGTAACAGCACTGGATGAATTAGCTGCAGATGGGCTGGTTGAAGGTAAGCTGGGAATGGGAACGGTAGTCATTAACAATACCTGGACACTCATGCGGTCTGCACCACCGGTAAATTGGAATGAACAAGTGGGACTGGGCTCCCATCAGGCAAGCCTGTCGACAGTCCAGGCTATAAATCTGGCAGAGGCCGATGAGAATTTGATTCAGCTGAGTAAAGGAGAACTATCGAAGGATTTATTCCCACTGGAAGAAATGAGGGCTGTTTTAACTAAGGTTGGGCAGGAACTGGAGCCGTTCGGCTATGAAGATCCAAAAGGAAATCCACTATTGCGGGAAGCGATTGCTAAATACCTTAATCAAAAAGGAATCATGGTCCATGCTTCATCTATTTTAGTCGTTTCGGGTGCTTTACAGGCTTTGCACCTCATTTCGATTGGGCTATTAGAAAGGGAGTCAACAGTTTTCCTCGAGAGCCCATCTTATTTATATTCTTTATCCACCTTCCAATCTGCAGGCATGAAACTCCATGGAATCCCGATGGACAAGGAAGGCATCATCCCAGAGATGGTAGAGGCATCGCATCACAGTAAGAAATCGGTGTTATACTGCCATCCAAATTTCCATAATCCCACAGGTACTGTTATGGGAGAAAAACGAAGGCAGCAACTGCTCAAACTCGCAGAGAGTGCACAGCTTCCGATCATCGAGGACGATGTGTACGGCGATCTATGGCTAGACTCTCCTCCACCGTCTCCCATTAAATCGCATGATAGGCACGGAAATGTTCTATATCTTGGCAGCCTTTCGAAGAGTCTGAATCCCGGATTGAGAATCGGATGGATTGCCGGTCCGGAAGCGGTCATTGACCGGCTGGCTGACCTAAAAATGCAGACCGACTACGGTTCAAGCTCTTTATCACAGCGTGCCGCCGCAGAATGGTTATCCAGCGGATTGTATGAGAAGCATTTATCGAAGGTAAGAAAACAGCTTAAGGTACGAAGAAATGCCGCCTTGGAAGCACTGGAAAAACACTTGAGCACTTTTGCTGAATGGGACAGGCCTGCTGGTGGATTTTTCATATGGGTAAAAATGAATCCTAATATCTCGTTGCCTGATTTGTACAGGAAAGCTCTAGCGAATGGTGTGTTGATCAATCCTGGTCGGATATATTCAACCAATAAAATGCAGCATTTCAGGCTTTCGTTCGCGAATGCTCCGGTTGAGGAAATACAAAAGGGAATCGCCATATTAGAATCGCTGATTCAAGACTGCTAGAATAGAAGAATATGAGTTTTTAACTAAGGACGAAAAAACATCAAGGAGAATAGGGAATTATGAAATTAGTATCATGGAATGTGAATGGGATAAGGGCTTGTGCTCGTAAAGGATTTTTAGATTTCTTTAAAGAAGCGGACGCTGACCTTTTTTGTATTCAGGAAACGAAGCTGCAGGAAGGCCAGATCAGCCTTGAGTTGGAAGGGTACCATCAGTTCTGGAATTACGCAGAAAAGAAAGGCTATTCCGGAACTGCCGTTTTTTCGAAACAAGAGCCTCTATCTGTTAAATATGGGATTGGATCAACTGAACACGATCATGAGGGCAGGGCAATCACTGTAGAGTTTGAAGAGTTTTATCTCGTTAATGTCTATACCCCAAACTCTCAGCGTGATCTTGCGCGCCTCGGCTACCGCCTATCCTGGGAAGACAAACTCAGAAAGTACTTGCTTGAATTAGACAAAACTAAGCCTGTAATCCTTTGCGGCGATTTGAATGTCGCCCACAATGAAATCGATTTGAAAAATCCAAAACCAAACCGCGGCAATTCCGGATTCACCGATGAGGAACGGGGGAAGATGACAGAACTTCTCGACACCGGCTTCGTTGATTCCTTCCGCCACCTGCACCCTGAAGCTAAGGATGTCTACACCTGGTGGTCTTACATGAGTAAAGTAAGAGAAAAGAACATTGGGTGGCGTATCGATTATTTCATTGTTTCAGAAAAATTGTCACCTGCAATCAAAGAAGCAGGAGCAGAATGCTTTGTCATGGGCAGTGACCACTGCCCTGTAACGCTTGAACTAAGTCTATAGAAGTGAATGTATCCCCTGAATAGTGCTCAGGGGATTTTTATATGGCTATTTTCATTGTTAAGTGTAGCTTTTCGCTGATTTTCGCCGAAGCTGTTCGAAGTGATCCAGGTTCGCACAGCTTTACCCTTATTTCCTTCAAAGCTGTCAGAAGTAGCCCCAAGTTCAGACAGCTTTTCGCTGATTTCCTTCAAAGCTGTCAGAAGTAGCCCTAAGTTCAGACAGGTTTCCGCTGATTTACCCCAAAGCTGTCAGAAGTAGCTTCAAGTTTCCGCTGATTTCCTTAAAAGCTGTCAGAAGTAGCATCAGTTTCAGACAGCTTTACCCTGATACCAGAAACAGTATGACATATTTAAGTTTATAAAATAAAAAAATATCCCAATCAAACGCCAGTAATGCTGTTGTTTTAATATATTCAAAGAATTATAAAAACCTTTTCTTTTGATTTTTAGCTTAATGTTATATACTATAAATTAATAAGGATAACACATTAAAATAATCCTTGATAATGTTACATATTAATTATTGGGGGTACGTTGGTGGTGAGTTCTATTAAACTAACAAAACGGCAGGAAGAAATCGTTCAAATTGTCAAGGAGGATGGCCCGATAACTGGTGAACAGATTGCCGAAAAGCTGAAGTTGACACGGGCAACTCTCCGTCCCGACTTGGCGATTCTGACGATGGCTGGCAGCCTTGAGGCCAGGCCCAGAGTCGGCTATTTTTTCAATAAGGATAGAGAGAGACTGTTTGAACCGACAGAATTTCTTAATCTTAAAGTCAATGACTATAAAGGCCATCCGATAGTCGTGCAAAAATCATCTTCTGTTTATGATGCGATTGTCCAGATGTTCCTGGAAGACGTAGGGACGCTTTATGCTGTTGATTCTGAAAGTTGCCTGGCTGGAGTCATTTCAAGGAAAGACCTGCTAAGGGCTGCTATCGGAAACAAGAATCTGGAGGATCTTCCTGTAAGCGTCATCATGACGAGGATGCCAAATATTATAACGGTGAACCCTGAAGAAACATTGGTCCAGGCTGCAAAAAAGCTTGTAACAAACAGAATAGATTCTCTCCCTGTCGTCCGTGAACTCAAGCATAAACCCGATTCATATGAAGTCATCGGACGAATAACGAAAACAACCATTACAAAGGTTTATCTAGAAATCGCAGAGCAAAAATCTGTCTAGGAAGTGAGCGCATTTTGGATATGAAGGAAGTTGTGTACGTGGTATCCGATTCAGTCGGGGAAACGGCAGAATTTGTAGTTAAGGCTGTGGCAACCCAGTTTAACGGCGGCCAGGTTGATATCAGAAGAAATTCATATGTTGAGGACGAGGAAGACATTGAAGATGTCATCTTGGTTGCGAAGCAAGGGCGTTCGATTATTGCTTATACCATCGTTGTTCCAGCACTCAAGGCTTATCTTGATAAAAGGGCTCATGAGGAAGGGATTTATGCGGTAGATTTACTGAATCCGCTGATGAATGCCTTTGAAAAGAAGTTCAATAAGGAGCCAAACCACCGACCGGGAATGATGCGAAAGCTAGATGATGAATACTTTCGTAAGATTGAAGCGATTGAATTTGCCGTCAAATATGACGATGGCAGAGACCCGCGAGGCATTTTAAGAGCGGATATCGTACTGGTAGGCGTTTCACGGACTTCAAAAACACCATTATCGATGTACCTTGCACACAAGCGTTACAAGGTAGCCAATGTACCAATCGTTCCTGAGGTAAAACCGCCAGATGAATTGTTCCAGATACCGAGAAGCAAATGTGTCGGACTGATCATCTCGCCAGATAAGCTTAACGAAATCAGGACTGAAAGGCTAAAAGCGTTAGGACTTGGTGCCAGGGCAAATTATGCAAGCTATGAACGAATCCTGGAAGAACTGGATTATGCAGAGAAAATCATGAAACGTGTTGGCTGCCCTGTTATCAATGTTTCCAATAAGGCGATCGAAGAAACGGCAGGATTGATACTCGATATTTTAAAAAGTGAGAGGAGTTTTGGCTGATGTCTAAATTTGTTTATCTTTTTAATGAAGGAAATAGCGGAATGAAAGAAATTCTGGGAGGTAAAGGCGCGAACCTCGCGGAAATGACACGTATCGGCCTGCCGGTACCTTTTGGTTTCACGATTTCCACGGAAGCATGTAATGCTTATTATGACGCTGACAAGACTATCCCAGCTGAAGTACAGGCACAGGTACTCGAAGCACTGGGTGAGCTTGAAGAGAAAACAGGCAAGAAGCTCGGTAACCCTGAAAACCCGCTGCTAGTCTCAGTGCGATCTGGTGCAGTGTTCTCGATGCCTGGAATGATGGATACCATCCTGAATCTTGGAATGAACGACGAAACAGTTGAAGGGATGGCAAAGCTTACGAACAATCCAAGATTTGCTTACGATTCATACCGCCGTTTTATCCAGATGTTCAGTGATGTCGTCCTGGATGTTGATGTGTTTTTCTTCGAACGCTTGCTTGAAGAAACTAGAGAAGCAAAAGGTTATTCAGCTGATCCTGAAATGTCAGCAGAGGACTGGAAGGAAGTCATCGAAGGTTATAAGAATATCGTGACAAAACATACAAGAAGGCCTTTCCCGCAGGATCCAAAGGAGCAGCTTTTCCTTTCCATCAATGCAGTATTTGATTCCTGGAATAACCAGCGTGCGATTGTTTACCGCCGCTTAAATAAAATCCCTTCACACCTGGGAACAGCAGTAAATATCCAGAGTATGGTATTCGGCAATATGGGTGATGATTCCGGAACTGGTGTTGCATTTACCCGTGACCCATCCACTGGGGAGAGTCTACTGTACGGTGAATACTTGATCAATGCCCAGGGTGAAGATGTCGTGGCAGGCATCAGGACTCCTCAGCCAATCCAAACCTTGAAAGATGAAATGCCTGCTGTATACCAGCAATTCGTTGAAACTTGCAATCACCTTGAGCAGCATTACGAGGATATGCAGGATATTGAATTCACAGTAGAGCGAGGAGAGTTGTTCATCCTTCAGACTCGTACCGGGAAACGTACTGCTCAAGCAGCAATCCGTATCGCCACAGAACTTGTCAATGAAGGGATCATTGATAAGAAGACCGCTCTGCTACGCGTGGATCCAGAACAATTGGATCAGCTTCTGCACCGCCGTATTGATGAGGATTTCGAGCGCAATCAGCTGGCAAAAGGATTGCCTGCTTCACCAGGTGCCGCTACCGGGAAAGTAGTATTTGATGCGGATGAGGCAGAACTGCTTGCGAATGATGGTCAAAAGGTCATTCTTGTCCGACCAGAAACAACTCCAGATGATATCCATGGAATCATTGCCGCACAAGCTGTCGTTACGAGCCGGGGTGGGATGACAAGCCACGCTGCTGTAGTTGCGCGGGGTATGGGTAAAGCTTGTATCTGTGGCTGTGAAGCAATGAAAATTGATCTTCATGAAAAGCTGTTCCGTGTTGGCGAAGTGGTAGTAAAACATAGTGATATCATTACAATTGACGGTGGAACCGGTGAAATCATGCTTGGTGAAATCCCAATGATCGAACCTGAGCTTTCAGAAGAGTTCCAGCTATTGCTTGCATGGGCTGACGAAGAGCGTAAAATTGGAGTCCGCGCCAACGCTGATAATCCTGAGGACTCTGCCAAGGCCCTGGAATTTGGTGCAGGCGGTATTGGTCTATGCCGTACTGAACATATGTTCATGGACGCAGCAAGGGTGCCAATTGTCCAGAAAATGATTCTTGCTGAAACATACGATGAGCGAAACGCAGCACTTGATGAACTATTGCCGATGCAGCAGGGGGATTTTGAAGGGATTCTTGAAGTGATGCAGGGGCTGCCTGTAACAATTCGTTTGCTGGATCCACCTTTACATGAGTTCTTGCCTGATAAAGAAGAACTTATAGTCGAGATCACCAAGTTGCAAATTCAGGACCCAGAATCGAAAGAGCTTAAGGAAAAGGAAGCATTGCTTAAGAAGGTACGCCAATTGGACGAATTCAATCCGATGCTTGGCCACCGTGGCTGCCGACTTGGCATGATTCATCCGGAAATCTATGAAATGCAGGCAAGAGCGATTTTCTATGCTGTAGCGAACTTGGCTGATAAGGGTATCGATGCACAGCCTGAAATCATGATTCCTCTAGTCGGTCATGTCAATGAGTTAAAGGAAATGCGTGAGCTGGTAAACGCGGCTGCTCAAAGCATTAAAGAAGAAACTGGCAAGGATTTTGAATATACAGTAGGTACCATGATCGAGATACCGCGTGCTGCGCTGACTGCAGATCAAATCGCGGAGGAAGCTGATTTCTTCTCATTTGGTACGAATGACCTGACACAGACAACATTCGGATACAGCAGGGATGATGCTGAAGGTAAGTTCCTTCAGGCGTATATCGAACAAAAGGTCCTTCCAGAAAATCCGTTTGCAGTCCTTGATCGTGAGGGAGTGGGCAAGTTGGTCGAGATTGGAGTGGAACTTGGCCGCCAGACTAAGCCTGGCCTAAAGACCGGTATTTGCGGTGAGCACGGCGGTGAAAAGAGTTCGATCGAATTCTGCTACAATGCAGGACTTGACTATGTAAGCTGTTCTCCATACCGTGTGCCGCTTGCCAGACTGGCTGCTGCACAGGCAACGATCCGTCACGAGAGGAATAACGAAAAAGAGGCTGTTATTGCCAAATAATCTTGAACTGGAGCGTGTTACTAAATCACGCTCCTTTGTTTTAAAATCCTTTATTTCCTTATTAATAGGTAACTGATGGAAAAAAGGGTATACTATCTATATACGCAATTCCTCGGGTCTTCTGGTGTTTCCACTTACCATGAGAAGGCGTGAGACCAAACCAGAGAGGATGAGGGAAATGTTAGTAAAACTATATCAGGCAAAAGCTGGCGATGGCAGCAAAAAAAAGGGGTTAAGGAGAACGCAATCCTATTTTATGACTCCGGAGGATGCATTATCTGAAGCATTTGCTTTAAAAGAAAAAATGGATTCAAGATATAAAAATGAAATAGAATGGGATTATCAAGGTGCTTTCACAGGTACCTCTGAAAAAATGAAAATTCTAAAGGGGTATTTGAAGGGTAATCGGCAAACTACTCCTTTTTACCTTGAAATCCTAAGTGTCGATAACATCGATAAAATTAAACCAGTTTCACCGATTAAACCTAAAAGTGTAACAAAGGACGATAAAAAGGTTCTAACCAAAGTCATGAAAAAGTTAAAGGTGAAGAACGCATAGTCAAGCCGTTCCACTGATTTTATGAAGAATCCTAAATGGAAGGGCACGCACATCTCGTTGTGCGGCCTTTTATTTAGGTTCTTTTTATAACTTTTGCTTTCAGCCGATATTCTTTTTGGCGCTTGTCTTAAAGCTTATATTTTACAGATTTTAAGGGGTTCAGATATGAAACAAATTGAATTGATTCATCAGCAGGCAGTGGAGAACACGAAAACTAAGATAATGGATGATATCGAGAATTTTCTAGGTGAACTGGAAACTCTTCCGGAATTCAAGGAGTATCTAGATAAAAGAAGCACTTACATCAGCCAGATCTGGCTGAATGTGTGGCTGACCAAGTCTACAAATGATTTTTCAAAACGTGATAAAAAGGCTTTCTTGAGTGAACGCGGATATGTTGTAGAAGGTGTCGACCGGAAGTTAATCAATAAGCTTTTCAGGAATGAAATGAGAGACTATAAACCCTTCAATACAAGGGAGTGGATCAAGTCTGCAATCGATGAGCACAACTGGGAAGTACAGTATACTCATGCGAGAAAGAGCTTTCTCAAAAAAGCTGAGGAAGACCGGCTGCTTGAAAAAAAGGCGGGCATAAAGGAAAAAATTTACCAAGTTGCCCACACGGTTTTAAGTGATTTCCAGGAGTCGGCATATCTAAAAATCCGGCATGAGATGGCAAAGGAATTAAAGAGAATTTTAAATGAAAATCAGAAGTACAAGGATATCGACACATACATGCTGGAAGAAAAATTGACCGTTATTGGCTCTTTCATCCCCGATGATTACAGGACGATGGCTGACTTTTTTGATGAATTGACGGGGCAGATCCATCAAACAGCTAGCTGGGGGCGGTTTTATTTTGAATATGAGACCTACCAGTATCATTTTGAGAACAGTGTTTTAAAGTATTTTACACGGATAGCGGCTGAGGAGGTAATGAAAAATCTTGACCAGCAAATCCTGAGCGAATATGAGGAAGTTTTCGCGGACAAGCTTTCGGTCGCTGAGACAAAAAGAATCATTAACGACTTGGCTGATGTTTATTTAGATGGTTTTCTTTTCAAGCTTCAGGAAGAGTATGTAACAGACCTATTGGCTCTAGCTGAATTAGAATTTGAAAAACGGTCGCATCTTGCGATCTATGAAAGAGACCTTGCAGAGAGGCAACAAAGAAAGGCAGAGGAGCTGGCCGAGCTTGAACGGAAAAAGGAAGAAGAAGCTCGCATGCTTGAGGACATATTCGGCAGAGAATACAATCCTTCACTGAGAAGAAATGTTAGATATATTCTGCACATAGGTGAAACAAATACAGGGAAAACCCACCATGCTTTGGAAAGAATGAAGGATGCAAGAACTGGTTTGTATCTGGCACCGCTTCGTCTGCTGGCTCTTGAGGTTTATGAAAAGCTCAATGCAGAGGGCTTTCCTTGCTCGCTTAAAACAGGTGAGGAAGAAAAGCCTGTGGAAGGCGCAAACCATATATCCTGCACAGTAGAAATGTTTCACGAAAAGGAATTTTTTGAAGTAGTCGTCATAGATGAATCACAGATGATCGCTGATAAGGATAGAGGATTTTCCTGGTTTAAAGCCATTACAAAAGCAAATGCAGAGGAAGTCCACATCATCGGGAGCAGGAATATCAAGGAAATGATGTTGGGCCTTCTGGATGATGGGGTGGCGGAAATATATGAATACACTCGTGATATTCCTCTCCAGGTAGAGAATAAAGAGTTCAGTCTGAAGGATACCAAGAAAGGCGATGCACTTGTTTGCTTCTCCCGAAAACAAGTGCTTGAGAATGCATCGAAACTACAGAACAACGGTCGCCAGGTAAGCATGATTTATGGAAGCATGCCGCCCGAAACAAGGAAAAAGCAAATCGACCGATTCATCAGCGGAGAAACAAGTGTGGTAGTGGCGACCGACGCTATTGGAATGGGTCTGAATTTGCCAATCAGGAGAATCGTCTTTTTGGAAAATGAAAAATTCGATGGTACGAGGAGAAGAAGGCTCACTTCCCAGGAGATAAAGCAAATAGCGGGGCGTGCCGGAAGAAAAGGGATTTACAATGTCGGCCGAGTAGCGTTCACCTCAGATATTAGCTTGATGACAAAGCTGCTTGAGAAAGAGGACAATCCTGTAGAGACATTTTCCATTGCTCCAACATCTGGTATTTTTGAAAGGTTCCAAAAATACCACCGTTCACTTGCTGTGTTCTTTGAATTATGGGATAAGTTCGAGAGTCCTAAAGGGACGAACAAAGCTTCGCTGTCAGAAGAAAGAGAGCTTTATGAGTACATCAGGGATACTGAAATTGAAGCGAGACTGCCAATTATGGAGCTGTATGGATTTCTTCACCTGCCTTTTTCATCAAAAGAACCTGCCCTTATTGAACAATGGCTTGAAACAATCAGAGCAATTGTTGTAGATGCAGAACTTCCGGAGCCGCCAGTCAAAACCGCCTCCCTGGAGGAACTGGAGCTTTCCTATAAAGCAATCGGTCTTCATTTGTTATTTTTATATAGGCTTGGAAGAAAAACTGAGGCTGTTTACTGGGAAAGAGTTCGTACAGGATTAAGCGACGATGTTCACGAATTTTTAAAGTCAGAAGTGAAAAATTATAAAAAGAAGTGCAGGCATTGCGGAAAAGGGATCCATGTTGATTCCCCATACCAGATTTGTGAATCCTGCTATTCAGCTAGAAACAGAAAAAGAGTGGACAACAGAGACCGCTGGAGGTAATCAGCTGTAAGCGGGGCTTTCATTTGGAAGCCCCGCTTTTCTAATGACAGAAGTATATAACAGCTCAATCGCCATATGATTATAGAAGGAAAAAATAAAAAGGTGTGATTAGATGGCTGTCCACGTAGTTAGGTCAGGAGAGAACCTTTGGGCAATCGCCAGAACATATGGTGTATCGATCCAAAGTATTGTCGATGTCAATGGACTTCCTTCCACTAGCTTAATCATTCCCGGGCTGGCACTCTATATCCCAGATCAACAGCCAATTACTCGCTATTATCAAATCAAGGCTGGCGATACATTATGGAGGCTTGCTTTACAGTTCAGGACGAGTGTCAGCAGCATTGTCAGTGCAAATCCGGGACTGGATCCCAACAGATTATATATTGGCCAGAACATTAATATTCCTTCACCTGTTAAGCCACGGTTTTCTACACTTGGATTCATCGTACCTGGCGCCTCTCAAACCTTTCTAACTGATTTAGAAAGAATGGCCCCCAATCTTACATTCGTTGCTGTTGCGGCCTTTACCTTTACAGCAGAAGGATATGCCTATGTGGTGGGCAATGATGCCCCTATTGTTCGTAAAAGCAAAGAATTGAATGTTATCCCCTTATTATTAGTCCAAAACACCACGGCATCTGGATTCAGCAAAGAACTTGCAGGCAATGTACTGGCTTCTCCGACTTACCGAAGGAACCTTGTTGCCAGTCTCGTGAATTTAGCAAATCAAAGAGGCTATGGCGGCATAAGTGTCGACCTGGAATTTATTCCGCCGCCGCAGAGGGAAGATTTCAATACTTTCCTCCGTGAACTGAAGGCGGGGATGGGAAATCTAATTTTACATGTAAATGTCCATGCAAAGACAGAAGATATCCCGACAAATCCAATAATCGGAGCGTATGATTATAAAACGATAGGGGAGATTGCTGACATTGTTGCGGTTATGACCATTGATTACGGATACCCGGGAGGCCCGCCTGATCCTGTTTCTCCTTTATGGTGGATCGCACTCGTTGTCAGGTATTCAATAACATTGATTCCACGTGAAAAATTGCAAATCGGTCTGCCGCTTTACGGGCATGATAAAGTCGTCTCGACCAAACAATATCGAGCACTCTCCGTACTGGACGCACAAAATCTCGCTATTTCTACTGGTGCGGTCATCCAATATGATACCGCAGCCAGGTCACCGTGGTTCAGGTATTGGAATGGAACCGAAGAGCATATCGTCTGGTTTGAGGACATCCGAAGCTATATTGAAAAGTACAGATTGATTGATCAATATCAGCTTTATGGCGCAACCTATTGGCAGCTCAGCTTGAAAGCTCCGCAAAATTGGGCTTACTTGGAAAAAGTGGATGTCATCAAACTGTGAATTTATCATTAATTGCTCCACCTCTTGTATTCATTGTGAAAGTGAATGTTATCTAGTAAGGAGTAAGCATCTGTTTTCCAATAGAAACAGGTGCTTTTTTTATTTAATAAGGTGATTGCTCGCTTTTTTGGGGTATTAATAAGTAAATTGACTTATATAAGAGGAGGATCATAGATGAATAATTTTCTGAAGAGCGGCTTTCTGCTTGGACTGGGAGCAGCGGTTGCCGGTAAGGAAAAAGTAGATGAAACCATTATGAAGCTGGTTGAGAAAGGGAATATGACGCAGGCTGAAGCAGACACCATCTTTGACGACTTTTTCAAAAAGGGTGAATCGAAGAGCGGGGAATGGAATAAGGAATTCAAGGAGATGGCGAGAAGCCAGCTGACTGAGCTTGGTTTTGTCACAAGGGAAGAATTAGACACTGTGCAGGCACAGCTTGTTTTATTGCGGGAGGAAATTTCACAACTTCGAAACAGTGGATTAAATAAAGAAATTGACCAGGTTGAAAACGGAATGGAGAATATTCCGCCTGGATTTTCAAAAGACATTGATTAGCAGCGGGTGATGGAATGTTGACGGACCGATTGAGACGTTTAAATAGATATAGAGAGATAGCTTCATCATTTGTGAAATATGGATTTGGCTATGTACTGGAAGAGGTGGGGCTGTTCCATGTCCTGTCATTGAAGGACCGGATCGCTGCAGACGTAAAAAACGGAAATACAAAGGAAGCTGGTTACCGTATAAGGTGCATGCTGGAGGAATTGGGGCCCGCTTTTATAAAGCTTGGCCAACTCCTCAGCATAAGGAGTGATATGCTTCCTGAAGAGATTGTTAAAGAACTGGAACTGCTTCAGGATCAGGTTCCCCCAGTGCCTGTTGATGAAATAAAAGAAAAGCTTCACCACGAGTTTGGCAGGCCTGTTGAGGAAGTCTTCACCTATTTTAATGAGGGTTATGTAGCAGCAGCGTCGATTGGACAGGTTCATGAAGCGGTACTGTCAACAGGGGAATCTGTCATGGTGAAGGTCCAGCGACCGGGCATTAAGCATACAGTCCATACAGACCTTGAAATTTTAAGGGATATTGCGAGATTGATTGAACAGCGATATGACTGGGCTCAATATTACAATATCACTGATATGGTTGAAGAGCTGTCTGAATCAATCCGCAGGGAGCTGGATTACACAGAGGAAGCCCGTAATACGGATATGGTCCAAATGCAATTTGAGGATTGCGAATCGATAAAAGTGCCGGTTATCTTTCTTGAATACTCAACTCCACAGATTCTCACCATGGAAAAGGTCGAAGGTATCAAGCTCAACGAACTGAATACTATTGTTATTGATTATGAGGAAAAACGAATGATTGCGGATTTATTGGTAAGTGCATTCATAACCCAAATTTTAAAAGAAGGTTTTTTTCACGGTGATCCGCATCCTGGTAATATCCTTTATAATCCAGAAACTCAACAGCTGATTTTCATAGACTTTGGGCAGGTAGGTCGTCTGTCAGCAAGCTTGAGATATGATTCTGCATCAATGATGATGGGAATCATGCAGGAAGACACCCACCAGATTGTCAGGTCTATTTTCAGGATGGCTTATGTGCCATCTGATATTGATGAACAGCATTTTTATGACCGAGTAGATGGAATCAGGAAAACGGTTGAAAGGTCGTCAAAGGAAGGTATAAGCTTAGGCTTGACGGTCAAGGAGTTGTTTGCTGCGGCACAGGAACATCGGATCATCCTGCCTAAGGAAATGACAATGATGGGGAAAGCGTTAATCACGATTGAAGGAATCATCTCTGAAATTGACCCAGGCCTAGATATGATTGAATTAGCCAAGCCTTATGGTGAACAGATTATGAGGGAGAGGTACGATCCGATAAAAATGGGCAAAAGGCTTTGGAATAAAGCCGAGGACTTATCAGATACGTTCACCAATATTCCGAATCAGGTTGAAAATGTGTTGGATCAAGCTTCCAAAGGTGATTTGAAATTTGAAATCAGCTTATCGGAAATCAATCGGATTCTTCATAAATTCGACCGGATCAGCAACCAGGTTTCCTTCAGTTTGACACTGCTTGCCTTCAGTATTGTTGTTCTCGGTCTGATTGTCGGGGCAACATTTGGCAATAATACTATACTGACAAGCGTACCGGCAATCGAAGTAGGGTTTATCATTGCATTCGGGATGTTTTTATGGATAATTTATTCTATATTGAAATCGGGACGCTTTTAATTCGTAAAATTAGGCAATGTTAACACCATTGCCCTTTTTCTGTGGAAAGATGGTTAAGAATGTTATGAACTAATGATTCGGAGGAGTTAATTATGCCTTGCAGAACTACTGATGAAATAAATGAACTTGTCCAAGAAGCAAAAAAATACACTGACGGCGGGAGGGTTGCAGACTACATTCCTGCTTTGGCAAAAGCGAATCCTGAAGAGTTGTCTGTCGCTATTTTTCATGATGACGGAACTTGTGTATCGGCGGGGGACATTCATCAGAAGCTAACTTTGCAAAGTGTTTCAAAAGTATTGACACTTGCCCTTGCCCTAATAGATTACGGGGAAGAAGCCGTTTTTGACAAAGTGGGTTATGAGCCAACTGGTGATCCATTCAATTCAATTGTTAAGCTTGAATTCAGTCCTTCGAAACCGTTGAATCCAATGATTAATGCAGGCGCACTTGCAGTTACTCATATGATCAAGGGGAAGGATGCTGATGTACGATTTGAACGAATTCTCTCGTTCATCCAGGAACTTGCAGGTAATTCTTCCATTGGATATTCACATGAAGTTGCTCAGTCTGAATATGAAACTTCAGATCTGAACAGGGCTTTATGCTATTTTTTGAAGCAGCACGGGGTTATTGATGAGGATGTAGAGGAATTGTTGAAGGTGTATACAAAGCAATGCGCGATTGAAATGGATTGCCTGGATCTCGCCCGAATTGGTTGTGTGTTCGCTATGGATGGTTTGGAGCCTGTTACTAACAGACGATTGATACCTGCCCATGTGGCTCGCCTATGTAAAACGTTCATGGTTACCTGTGGAATGTACAATGCGTCTGGAGAGTTCGCTGTCAGGGTCGGAATTCCTGCGAAAAGTGGTGTATCAGGCGGGATTATGGGGTCAGTCCCAAACAGATTTGGAATTGGCATTTTAGGGCCGGCCCTTGATGAAAAAGGGAATAGCATTGGCGGGATCAAGCTTCTAGAAAGCATGTCTGCAAAGTATAAGATGAGCATGTTTTAGCGCATGTTAAATTTGTAAGAATTCAGACGAATATTACCCGTGTGCGTATTTGCTTTCTTGTTATGATAAGGAGGTGATGATTCAATTGAAAGGAGAAAAATATGACAGTTGAACAAAAGGTAATCTCAATTCAGGAGAAATTAAAAGATTTGGCTTTTGAAGAGATTGGAGAAATATTCATTTTCAGCAGTGATTACTATGGAGCATATTTACTTGGATTAGTTGATGACTTTTTGGAAGCAGAACAGATTCCTGAAGAAATTGCCTCCGCACTGGTACCTCACTTTATTTCTTGGGCTGTGTTTTCCCACCGCCTCAGCGATGAGAAGAAGTCTATTTTCGAGTTTTATCTGGACTCGCCAAAATATAAAAGCAGAATGAAACCCAAAGTGCATACACTCATCAGTGAATGGAAATATGCACTTCCTGGAGTTTATTACATTGAGGAATTTCTTGGGGAAAGAGTGCTAGTACTTAATGATCTCATTCTCATGAAGGAGAGATTAGTCGGAGTATATAATGAAATATACCATCAGCCAAGGGAAAGCGATTTGCTTATAGGATATCTTCTTCCCGCAGGCGATGGCACCTACTCCCCAATTATAGACTTTTTCCACATTCCTGCTATCCACAAAAAACAAGCGGCAAATAGAATCATTGAGTTCTATAATAAGGCCGAGACCACAGATTATGAATTCTTCGCCCGCCAATATCCAAAACTACTCTCAATTATTTCAAACGTACTTAAAAAGTGATGTATTTTCAATGGAAAATTGTTTCAGAACTTTAAAAAGGGTTGTTAAAACCAATCCAAAATTGAAGGACGTGTACATGAGTACCGTCCTTAATTTGAATATATAATTACCCCCCGAACGCTTCAAGGATATCTTCTACTTCCTTCATATTGAGTAATTTAGCAGCATCCGTTTGTTCTTTTATGGTTCTTGCCTTTACAGGCGGCTGTATGTGGTAGATTCCATCTTCAAGCATAGAACGAATGTCAGCGAGCTGCTGAAGGATTTCAGCAGAACCACCACTCAATACTGGCTTTGGATTTAGGTAATGGTGGAGAGCGGATAGAACAAGATGGCTCAGCGAACTGTTTTCAGCATGGTATTCGATTTGGTCCACGATCTTTGGAGAAACCGAATACGACTCACCAGTCTTGACATCAATATATCGTTCAGGGACAGTTATCGCGATCTTATTTGCATAATCCGTATAAGTGTTTGACATACCGATCATCCTTCAATGGAAATTAGTTCCTCGGTATTCTCATGTTGTTTTTTGAGTTGATTCATTTTGGCTAAAATCATGAGTCCGAAGACGTTCAATTTTTCCAGGTTTTCTGGAAAAGTCAGCTCAATCGGGCGCCCCTTATCAGCCCATCTTACTGCGGCTTCCTGTATTTGCGTTTGGGCGAGTTTTGCTGCCCCACCAACAGCGATATAGCGGGATGCCCCTTTGATTTCACTGGAACTGCTCCTGGCGCGGTCAAAATGCTCAAGGTACTTTATAGCCATGATCCTCAATTGAGGGATCACATACTTGCTAATATCTTTCCTTACACCGGCAAAAGGTTCGACATACCATTCTGATTGGCCGGCGTATAGTTTTTCTTCTAGCTCAGACCTGGAGTCGAAGGTGTATAATTCATTCTTGCTGACTTTTTTAATGATTGTATCCAAAAACAAATTGATTCCAAAGTGGTCTCCTTCAACTGAAGCAACAGGTTTACTGTTCTTAATCCCAACGAAATCTACTGAATCACCGCCCAGGTCTCCAATGATAATTCCTTTCTTGGAATCCTTCACCAGGTGATCGTCTTTAATTGTCAGTGTATCGACGTCCCGGATCAAACCTAAATATGCACAGGCTCCTTCTGCACCCACAATCACATCCTTGATTTCAAGCTTGACAATCAGTTCTTTAGGTTCAGGAATTCCTGGCACCTTATGGAGTGTAATGGTATGGTTTCCAATCAATCGCTGCTTCAATAACTCTTTCTTCTCTTTGTATTGAGTGGTTGGAAGAGATACAGCTAATTGGTCTATACAATAGCTTAGTTCAATGTCGGTTGGATTAATGATAGAAGCATGGTAGGCTGCAGCGGCAAACAGAAGGATATATGTGCGGTCTTCGTCAGCTTTCTGATTATTGCTTGCTGTCAGGCTGACGTTTCTTTGCTTGGCAGCCGCCTTTCCAGCGTAAAAGATTTCTCTTTTGTTTGTGATCGCCGGGCTTTTTATCTCTACGATCAAATTTTCCTCGAGTTCAATATCTTCCTCGTCATAGGGCTTTTCATAAAATTCATCGTCATACAATGCAATGGCGTTTGGCATTTGGTATTCCCTCAGCTCTCCGTGATCAGAGGCCAGAACCTTATACCAGCTGTTGCCTATGTCGACTGCTAAATAATTATAATTGTTCATTTTATCCTCCTCCTTTTGAATCCTATGCAAAAAGCAAGTTCAATTGTGCAAGTACCTAATTTTTATGTAGTAAAGAATGTAAATAATGAGGGAACATTGATAATCTGAAAAAATCCGCATTTGTGCTGATTCATTCATCTAGTCCAAAAAATCTAGTAGGAATAGGATAAATTGTACAAGAAATTTTAAAGGAGGAAATAAAATGACTAACGACCATAAAGGTAAACGTGGTTGCGTGAATGTAAATAAGTCTGCGTCCAGGAACGAATGTGTGAACGTTCCAACTCCTGATTTAATACCGGTTGCCAACCTTCCTGTTACTCTTGCGGACATTACAGTAACTGACCATCTAGTTGCCGATATCCATTTTCCGGATCCAGTACTTGAAATCAAGGATATCAAAAAAAGGGTGAAAATCGTCCAGTGCAGATTGCTCTTAGGTCCTACTTCAGACCCTGTTACAGGAATCCCACTATTTATTAAAGGATTCATCCGCAAGAATATCCAATATGCTACGCCATGTCCTCATGCTAAAAGCGACTGTGTTTCTTCAGAAATGCGCTCTTTGACTGTGGATGTGCCGTTTGAGTGTGTAACGATTATCACTGATTTCCTGACTGATCCAGTACTTCCAGTATCCAATACTCGTGAAGAATTTGACTTCTTCAGAGCACAGAGTCTGGGCCATGGGTACCCGGAAAAAGATCAGATGCTATCCAGCGACCTATCACAATTCCATCAGGTAAGCACACAGTTCTACAATCAAATCCCATTCTGCGAACTTGTATCCAGCAGCATTGTTCAATGGGATGAAGCAACAGATCGTTATCCTTTACCTAACAATGGACCATTCGAAGAAGGAACATTCCACAATATGGTTGAAAAAACTTTCTTGCAATTCCGTGTAAGAGTTTACCAGAACCAGCAAGTTGCCATTAATGGTAATGGCGACGACAATGGCAATGGCTAACCTCATAATCTATAGCAAATGGCGATGGCAGCTGTCATCGCCATTTGTTGTTTTATATTTCTATATATATATATTCGAGTCAAGGTTCCATCGATATAAGAATAGAAGCAAAAAAAGTGTTCAAAAAATTTTTATGCTGATGGTCGGCCAGTACAACACATGTTAAATCAAGGGTTATATTGGGTACTTGCCTTGGATTCTGTTTATACATAAGGGCATACGCCTAGACCCAAAAAATCATGGCGCATAGGATAAAACATCTTCACTCTAAGGAGTTATAAGGAGGAGCCATGTATGTTTGAATTAGATAAAAATAAAAAGCCAGATTTTGAGTGTAAGCCTTCAACTGATCATTTTGAGTGCTCACCTCAACACCATCATCCACATGTAAGTCTTGGAAAGGTGGTTACCAAAGTTCCTGTCGTTCTTGCTGAATTGACCTTGCATGTGAATCTGGATACGATGATTAATTTTCCAGAACCGGTGCTTGAGATCAAGGATATAAAAAAGAGAATAAAGCTGACCCAATGCAGACTGCTATTGCCGACAAATAAATTATTTATCAAAGGGTTTGTTAGAAAGAACATCCAATATGCAAGTCCGAGCCAGGAGATTGAAGCTTCCTCATCATCATCAGTAGCTTCTGACCTGCACTCATATACAGTCGATATTCCGTTCCAGGTAATAACAGAGGTAAAGAACTTCCTTTCGAAGCCGGTATTGCCTCAAGTAAACAACCGGAAGGAATTTGATTTCTTTGTCTCAAAACCTTTGTCAACGGGATTCCCGGAAAAAGATGAATTGCTTACTAGCGACTTGAGCCAATTCCACCAGGAAAGCTCGCAGCATTATAATGAATTGCCTTTCTGCGAATTAGTATCCAGCCAAATTATTGAATGGGATGAAGCGATTGACCGTCAGCCGCTTCCTACATCGTCACCGATTGATGAAGGATATTTCCAGACAATTGAAGAGAAAATGGTCATTGATTTCACAGTACGGGTACTTCAAAATCAACAAATCCGCGTTTCATCAGCAACTAATGATCCAGATTGCTATGACGAATCAGAATAAATATTAGATAAATGGCGGGGTATTATACTAGGCAACAATAGTATATACCCCTTTATGTTTTTACCTCTAAAAAGAAAGGAGGGTAGGGAAAGGTTGCAATAAAAGCAGACCCTCCCATTTAAGATGGAAAACAGAAATAGAACGTTCCATGAAATGAATCTGTTCCAGGGCAATTGGGGAAAAAATTATGTGGATCCCAGGGGATCACAAAGTGAATCAGAGATGGAAAATGTTTTTGAGGAAATCGATAAAGATCTTGCCGAGAATGTCAATGAAAACAGATTGCGTCCCAAAGCAAAGAGTTCAGGCATACCATTGATCCTCGCTCCTCCTGTTATTAAAAGCGTTGAAGAAAAGCCTTCTGCATCAAAAAGACGATTTACAATAGATGAGGAAGCGGAAGAATCAAGTGATTCGATGGGAATAGTTGATGATGTGGGGGAACATTTAAAGGAAGAAATTCAGGGAGGCTTTGATGAATCCTCTGATGAAAAAATGTATGAGGAGTCCAGTAGTTTCCTATATGAAGAGGAATCTGCCAATCAGTTATCAGCCATAGACGAGTCAGGTGATGAACCTCATTATTATGAAAACCACGAGGAATCAGTTGATTTTCAATATGAATCATCTGAATCATCCTCCGAACCTATGAAATTGGCTACGGCGGCTTACAGTGGAAAAAATAATAGGATAGAAATGACGAAGGTGAGACTTCCTTTACACCTGGCAGATGTTGACCTCGAAATAGATATCTTTGATACATTCAGCCTCTCAAGGCAGATTTCATCTGTTTCTAATGTAGAGTGCTCGCTTCAATCGATTGATGCTGAGGTTTTAGTCCCGTCAGCCAATTTATTCACAAAAGGAATACTTCTGATAAACATTGATTATGTAAGTGCTGACAATGCAGGGACGATGCATTCACTTAAGATTCACATCCCATGGAAAAAAATCATTCCGGTAAAATGGATTCATAGGCCCGAACTATCTTCCAAAGACAGCAAGGAATACTTATTCACTTCAAGTCTTGGTATGGAAGAAGGGTATACACGCGAATATAGTGAGAGTTTAGTAGAAAAAGTGAATTACAGTCTATCGAGTTTGCATTGCGTATGGAATGAACAATTCATTCAAAACGACCGAGTGATGATTCAGGGTACGGCAAGGATGAAAATTGATCTATATCAAAAACAATGCCTGGATTTACAAAAGCTGCTTTCACTATAAGGAAAACAGGGTGCCTCATGTGAGACACCCTTGATGCATGTTAACCCTCATGGCGTTTCATTAATTCTTTCATCCTGTCCTTCATGCTTTTTGGCTGAGGAGCCATCTTATAACCTGTGTCACAGGAAGAAGATGAGGATTCTTCTTCTTTGCCACCATAGCAATAGCCTAAGTTAACCTGCTGCTTTTGTAGCAATTTGAAGAATAAGCCAACTTCCATCTTTTCTGTGATTCGGCTAAATCGGCCCCAGTTGTCAAAATCCTTGTAAAGGTCAAGGTCATTGACAAAAGATGCAAGCAATTTGCATTCAACTGGTTCATTGTAGTATTCGTACGTATAGGCTCCTGAAGTACAATTATCAGCACCGTGTCCTTTCTTATCAATGAACCTTCTTTCATACACAGTGTTCTTTTGGCTCAGGTGTTCATAGTCAGGGTAATTGTAGACTTTAACAGCTTGACTGCAAGTAAAAGGCACATCGACACTGTAGTCCTTAAGAACTCCGCTGCATTGCTCTACATATTGGATATTCTTGTGGACAATACCGGTGATATACAGTTTAACCTTGTTATAGTCCATTGCTGAACGGATCGCCTTACATTGGGTCAGGGATACATTCCTGCGCATGTGTTTGATCTCACGTGCTGCAGTTGGAAGTTCGATGTCGCTTTCAACTTCTACCTGTAGCTCCACTTCTGCTAATGCAACATCAATGTCAGCGACTGGGTACTGAAGGTAGTTGCCATAAGGATAGTAAGAATCATTATCGCAATCAACCCGAAGCGTTTTTGCTTCATCACATGAAAGCTGTGGCGGGCAGCCATGGTTAGAATTGCAACCTGTATTTCTCTTCATATCTTTCACTCCTTTTTTTTATAATCAAAAGCAGTAAGAAACAGTAAAGGACTGCTCCTTTCTTTTGACTTACTATTTTATATGCCAGTACAACGGTAAATGAATAGACGAATGATAGAGGGCAATCACATATTTTTTTCTTTGAAAGGAAAAGTTGAGAGTTTTAGGGACAAGTGCGGATTATTTTACATAGGCTGTTTTCGTAAAGATTGTTGTTAAAATCCTAAAGCCGATTTTAACGAATATAAGGCCATTTTGCAGTTCGGTATTAAGATTGCACGCTCTTTTCTCATAAGAAGCGTCAACTTTACGAAGGAATATAGGTAATTCAATCCAATTTTGTATTCAATAGCAACAAAGTTTGAGAAAAGAGCCTTTACATAAAGGAACCCCACATAGAGCGGGGCTGTTGAGCTATTCGGAGAATTAGCGTCCAGAGCATAATAGCTTCTTAGGGTCCATCTTCTTTGCTTTTACAGGTGGGAAGCAGGTAATCCCGACAAAATCTTTTAAATCGACTTCAAAGCATGCTCCAGTCCTGACGAATCCCTCAATTCCATGGTGTTTTCCTTCACATCGTTCTGGACAGAGCAACTCGAGGATCGCACAGCATTTGGAACCTTTCGTAAAATCAACTACACGAAAGAAAGTAGATTTAATGTCATAAAAGCAGCCATTAATTTTAACAACTCCTGTACCCACGAAGGTCTCGCAGTCACCTTTGCTGCATCCGCATAATAACTTGAAAGGAATGGTATCGAAGTTTGACTGTTTACATTGATTAAGAAGTTCTTTGATTGACCGATCACAGCTTACATCACAGCCGTGTTTTTTGCGGGTAACTTCATGCTGTGCATCATTGATATCCCTTACCTTTTTGCAAACGCAGCTTTGGGAATGATTATCATAATGATTTTTTTTGCAGCCACAGTCATGAAAATCGTGATCCCTGTCTTTATGTTCATCTCTGTCCTTGCCATGACCCCAATCTTTATGATCGTCCCAATCCTTGTGCTTATCTTTATGCTTCCGTTTCTCCCAATCCTTGTGGTCATCCCATTCCTTATGTTTCTCCATATCGCGATGCTTAGACTTTTCCTTCTTATGACCGTAATCATCGTCAGGTCGATGGTCATCTTTGTAATAATAATTCATAAAAAGCGCCTCTCCTTTCTTATAGAGTGGTGATGTATTAACAGGATATGGGGAAAAGCAGTGGTTTGTATGGGGATGTGACTATACAGACGAAATTCTTAATGAAATTTTGGGAAAACTGATAAAGAATATTTGCTATTTGCAAATTTACCATTCAATATAAATAGCAGCTTAATAAATATGGAGGCAATAAAAATGTTAAAAAAACAGGTGGAGAAGTATATAACAACGCTGAAGGATCCAGTTGAATTACATACTGAAGAAAAAGAATATGCACAACGTCATGGACTGCTTCATGGAGTTGAAGTAAAAGAATTAGAATCAGATGTTCGTTTTGCTGATGCTTATGTTGAAAGAGGCAACAAAGAAACTGAGGAGTTCCTAGGTGAAGAATCATTTGAGTTCCTGAATCAGCCAATTGGTTATTTTAAAGAGCGAAAAAATGAATTCATGTATTTGGAATCCAAATGGTTTGATCTGATTAGCGTTGATGCCGTCAGTCTAGAAAAAGATGATGTGTTCGGAACATATGATGTCATGCTGGGACTTAAGGTTCAGAAGAAATATGAAGCTGTCATAAAAAAATACCTGGAGGAAAACCTCCATAGTGAAGGGGCTAGATATAATTTAATGTTCGATGCCAATGAAGGAGTATGGAACCTTAATTTCCCATTGAATGAGCTGGAAAGATTCAAAGAGGATTTTTCTGTTAGAGAAGCTTACACTTTAATATACGGTTTTCTTTTTAGGCTGGCAGAGTCAATTGAAAATAAGCAATAAGAAGCGCCTTTTGGGCGTTTTTCAATGCTTTAACAAGTTATCATACTACTATATTAGAATACTAAAATTTACCATATGTGTTGACAATGGCATGAAGGAAACATAAAATTAATATAAGTTATTAGTCAATAGTTAAAATTCAGAAAACGGGGTTAGTCATGAGCAAAATTGCGATTGGGAAAACAGCGGTCCTGCTTGCATCTTTTACAGAGGAAGAAATGGCTTTCTTTCAGGATACCTTAAAAGAAGTAAGCTATTGCCTTGGCAAAGTAGGATCGATGAACATGCAAAAAGTTATTTCCGCAGTGGAAACAGCTGCCAAACGCCATGGCCTCATACATCCCAATTTATACCGTGAAACCCATGCACTATACCATGCGATCATGGAAGGGATGGAGGGGGTCACGAGAGGTCATCTTTCCATTGGTGAAATGAGTCGCACTGTAGGTCTTCGCTTTGCCGTTGTCCGTGGAACACCTTTTACAGATGAAGATGAAGGAGAATGGATTGCTGTCGCTTTTTATGGAACGATTGGCGCTCCTGTAAAAGGGTCTGAACACGAAACGGTTGGTTTAGGAATCAATCATATATAAAGTTGCATTGCCTATAGTCCACTAGTCAGTAGGAGGCGATGATGGTTTAAGTATGCCATTGTCGTCTCCTTTTTATTTTATCCACAGATTTGGAGGTTACGAGAATGGTTGTTTTAACAGGTGCAACGTTAACTCTGGAGCAAATCAGGCAGGTTTGCTATCTCGACGAGGTAGTCGCTATCAGTCCCGATAGTATGAAGAAGGTTACTGAAAGCAGGGAAGCAGTAGAGAAAATCGTTGCCGACAAGCGTACGATTTATGGAATCAATACAGGATTCGGCAAGTTCAGTGATGTCATCATTAATGAACAGGATGTCAATGCATTGCAGCTAAACCTGATCAGGTCACATGCATGCGGCGTAGGAGAACCATTTCCAGAGGTCGTTTCACGTGCCATGGTCTTACTCAGACTCAATGCGTTGATTAAAGGGTTTTCCGGGATCAGACCGGTAATCGCTGAGAGGCTTAAGGAATTGCTTAACCTGCAGATCCACCCGGTTGTCCCGCAGCAAGGCTCACTTGGCGCTTCGGGTGATTTAGCGCCACTATCGCATCTGGCCCTAGTACTGTTAGGTGAGGGCAAAGTTTTTTATGAGGGAAGGGTTTGTGCAACAGAAGAGGCATATAACAAAGAAGGTCTTGAGCCAATTGTATTACAGGCAAAAGAAGGCCTTGCCTTGATTAATGGAACCCAGGCAATGACGGCAATGGGTGTTGTCAACTGGATTGAAGCAAATGATCTGGCAAATCAATCAGAATGGATTGCAGCCCTTACAATGGAAGGTCTAGAAGGTGTCATTGATGCATTCCATCCCGCGATTCATGAAGCGCGCGGCTACCAGCAGCAAATGGATGTAGCGGAGCGCATGAGAAATTTACTGGCTGGCAGCACCCTGACGACTCGCCAGGGTGAAAAAAGGGTACAGGACGCTTATTCATTAAGATGTATTCCTCAGGTACATGGGGCCTCATGGCAAGCTCTTGATTATGTAAAAGAAAAGCTAGAGATCGAAATGAATGCAGCTACGGATAATCCGCTCATTTTTGACGGGGGAGAAACCGTCATTTCGGGAGGTAATTTCCACGGCCAGCCAATTGCAATCGCGATGGATTTTATGAAAATAGCTGTTGCTGAATTTGCCAGTATCTCTGAAAGAAGGATTGAAAGACTGGTAAACCCACAATTAAATGATCTGCCCCCATTCTTAAGTCCACAACCTGGACTTCAATCTGGTGCGATGATCATGCAATACAGTGCTGCGTCACTAGTTTCTGAAAATAAGACTCTCGCTCATCCTGCAAGTGTGGATTCCATCCCATCCTCTGCCAATCAGGAGGATCATGTGAGCATGGGAACGATTGCTGCCCGACATGCACACAGTATCATCCAGAACGTCAGACGTGTTCTGGCAATTGAATGTATATGTGCCCTTCAAGCAGTCCAATATCGTGGTGTAGAAAAAATGGCACCTAAAACAAGGAGCTTCTATGAGGACGCAAGAAAAATAGTTCCATCTATTACTGAGGACCGCATTTTCTCTGAAGATATCGAAAGACTTGCAGAATGGCTAAAAAAAAATAGACGCCAGTGGACAGCTATAAAAAATCAGGAGAGCCTGGTTTAAAAACTTAAAAATTGAGGAGTGTGGAAACAATGGCAATCGAAGCAAAGCGAAATATTAAAGCAAAAAAGGGTCTTGAACTGGAATGTAAAGGCTGGGAGCAAGAAGCTGCGTTAAGAATGCTCTATAACAATCTTGATCCAGAGGTCGCTGAAAAGCCGGAGGATCTAGTTGTATACGGTGGAATTGGCAAAGCAGCACGGAACTGGGAGGCATTCGACGCAATTGTTGATACGCTGCGCAGGCTGGAAAATGATGAAACAATGCTCGTCCAGTCAGGCAAACCTGTGGCTGTATTCAAAACGCACAAGGCTGCACCAAGAGTGTTAATATCGAACTCCGTATTAGTTCCTAAATGGGCGAATTGGGACCATTTTCACGAACTCGATAAAAAAGGCTTGATGATGTACGGGCAAATGACTGCGGGGAGCTGGATTTACATTGGTTCTCAGGGAATCCTGCAGGGGACATATGAAACATTTGCCGAGGTTGCGAGACAGCACTTTGGAGGCACATTGAAAAATACTATTACGTTGACAGCTGGATTGGGAGGCATGGGTGGAGCGCAACCTCTCGCGGTCACGATGAACGATGGGGTGTGTATAGCAGTTGAGATCGATCCAGAACGGATCAAAAAGCGAATTGATACCCGATATTGCGACCGGATGACACATTCAATCGATGAAGCCATTGAGTGGGCAAAGGAAGCCAGGCATAAAGGAGAAGCCCTATCAATCGGTCTGGTTGGAAATGCAGCCGAAGTCCATCTTGAATTATTGTCCAGGAATTTTAAAGTTGATATTGTTACGGACCAGACATCTGCTCATGATCCGTTGAATGGATATATTCCCGTTGGTCTTACTTTGGAAGAAGCAGCTAAACTTCGTGTGGAAAATCCTGAAGAGTATGTAAAGCAATCATCTTTCTCAATGGCTAAGCACGTCGCTTCCATGCTTGAATTCCAGCGGAGAGGCTCAATCACATTTGATTACGGCAATAACATTCGTCAGGTTGCCAAGGATCATGGGGAGGAGCATGCTTTCGATTTCCCTGGTTTTGTTCCTGCTTATATCAGGCCCCTGTTCTGTGAAGGAAAAGGACCATTCCGCTGGGCAGCTTTATCAGGAGACCCGGCTGATATCCACCGGACAGATGAACTGATCAAGGAACTTTTTCCGGAAAATGAAGCCCTTCAGCGCTGGATTGACATGGCCCAGGAAAAAGTGGAATTCCAGGGTCTGCCTTCACGGATTTGCTGGCTAGGCTATGGTGAGCGAGTGAAAATGGGATTGGCAATCAATGAACTCGTTCGAAAAGGTGAATTGAAAGCGCCGATCGTAATTGGACGCGACCATTTAGATAGTGGGTCAGTTGCCTCTCCAAATCGCGAAACAGAAGCAATGAAAGACGGCAGCGACGCAGTCGGTGACTGGGCGATCCTCAATGCACTAGTCAACGTCGCAGCTGGTGGCTCCTGGATCTCTGTCCATCATGGCGGCGGAGTTGGCATGGGATATTCCCTTCACGCAGGGATGGTCGTAGTGGCAGATGGCACAGACCTTGCTGAAGAAAGACTTAGAAGAGTACTGACTACAGACCCAGGCATGGGAGTAGCCCGCCACGCAGATGCAGGCTATGATAAAGCCATTGAAACAGCGAAAGAAAAAGGCGTCGACATCCCGATGCTCCCTTAAAATGTAAAGAGACGGTGTTTGGACTGATAGAGACCAAACATGGCCCGTTTTGCAACAATTTAAACTATTGGACTTAATTATAGAAAGAAAGGGTGGAGAAGATTGACATATGATTTATTAGTACACAATATTGGTCAGCTTATTTTACCAAAAAGCTCTGATAAGCCATTGAAGGGGCAGGAAATGAAAGAGCTGAACATAATTGAAAACGCAGCAATAGGAATCTTGGATGGGAAAATAGCCTGGCTTGGATCGAATGCTGAAGCCGAATCACTTAATGCTTCTGAAAGAATTAATGCCCAGGGAAAAGTTGTTTCCCCTGGTCTTGTTGATCCTCATACTCATCTGGTTTTTGGTGGATCTCGTGAACATGAACTATCCTTGAAGCAAGCTGGAGTCCCTTACCTAGAGATCCTCGCACAGGGAGGCGGGATTTTATCGACTGTAGGATCCACTAAAAAAGCCACAGAGGAAGAATTGTTTGAAAAAGCATCCTTCCATCTGGAGAGAATGATTTCTTACGGAGTTACGACTCTGGAAGCTAAAAGTGGATATGGCCTGGATGCTGATACAGAGCTCAAGCAGCTTAGGGTGGTTCAAAAATTAAAAGAAAAGTACCCTGTTTCTGTTGTTTCGACATTCCTTGGCGCCCACGCTGTTCCTCCCGGTTTTAAAGGGAAAGAGGATGAATTCCTGGAAGAAATGTCCCGGCTTTTTGATGATATTAAGGAAGGCCAACTTGCTGAATTCGTGGATATATTTTGCGAAACAGGTGTTTTTACCATTGAACAGTCAAGGATGTTTTTGCAGCAGGCAAAGGAAAAGGGATTTGGCTTGAAGATTCACGCTGATGAAATTGATCCGCTTGGCGGTACTGAACTTGCTGTGTCATTAGGGGCAGCAAGTGCAGACCATCTGGTTGCCGCCTCTGATGAAGGAATTAGACAGCTAAGCGAAGGAAATACAGTAGCTGTTCTTCTGCCTGGAACGACATTTTACCTGGGGAAGGACCATTACGCCCGCGCAAGAAAGATGATTGATGAGGGGGCGGCAGTCGCTTTGGCGACAGATTTCAACCCTGGAAGCTGTGTTACAGAGAACCTGCAGATGATTATGTCACTGGCTGCATTAAAGCTTAAAATGTCAGCGGAAGAAATCTGGAATGCGGTCACAGTCAATGCTGCCCATGCAATCGGAAAAGCCTCAGAGGCAGGGACATTAGAAGAAGGGCGCTCGGCTGATTTCGTCATCTGGGATGTGCCTAACTATAAATATATCCCGTACCACTTTGGCGTGAATCACGCACAAAGTGTTTACCATTCTGGTGGAAAACTTTGGGGAAGGACTCCTTATGGTGAAATTCAGTTATCTCCAGCCAGGTAAGCCTGCGGTTTTTAAGGACCGATTTGTCACAAAGGTCAATGAGTGTCTTATACCTTATTCTGGAGGTGAGAAAGGGGAGATCGGCATAATCGGTCTTCCATTCTCTAAAACATCCATTTCTTTATCACAGGCTTCAGATGCACCGAAAACAATCAGGGCAAGCATGAGTTCATTCTCCACTTTTTCAGGTGAAAAAGAGAAAGATTACAAGGGTATTAGCATCATTGACTTTGGCGATGTGAATACCCATCCAACTGATTTGGAGGAATCCATCGAGAGATTGCATGTCAGTGTTAGGGAGATGCTTGAAAAGAACGCCTGTCAACGGTATATCATGCTTGGAGGAGACCATGGGGTCAGCTATCCTTCGATACGCGCTTTCAAGGAACATTACGGTGAAGTAGGGGTTATTCAATGGGATGCTCATCATGATGTAAGGAATCTTGATGATGGCGGACGGACAAATGGCACACCATTCCGAAGTCTTATTGATGGTGGTCACTTAAAAGGTGAGAACCTTGTCCAAATTGGGATTCGTGACTATGCGAATGCGAAGGAATATCATGATTTTACAAAAGAAAAAGGGATCTCTGTCTATACAATGGAGGATATAGAGATGACAGGTATCATCCCTATTATAAAAAAGGAAATGAAAAGATTATCTGAATTAGTAGATATAATATACTTATCTGTTGATATGGATGTCGTTGACCAGGCTTTCGCGCCAGGTTGCCCGGCAATTGGACCGGGTGGCATTACAAGCAGGGAATTGCTTGCAAGCATTACGACTGCTGCCTCCCATAAAAAAGTTAAGGCGATGGATATCGTAGAAATAGATCCTTCCAAAGACTTCCGCGATATGACAAGCAGGCTGGCAGCTGCCGCTATGATTCGTTTTATGTACAATTGACACTCAATTTTAAATGCCTGCAGACATTCTTGTCTGCAGGCTGAACTTTTTTAGGTGTAAACTCTAGAATATTATCCTATATCTAGCTTCGCTACCAGGGTAACCAGAATTTGAAGGAGCGCCTGGATATTCACAGCGACATCAGTATCTGTTGTTTTGACTTCTACATGTTTTGAACCTTCAATAATTGTTTTTTGCGTATTTCGCTGCTTCGTTTTGATTACTTGTTTGATTTCGTTGACAACGGCATTGCCTTTATTAGTATCCCCAATCGCAATGCTGATGACTGCAGCAATTGCGGCCTGAAGACCAAGTTGCAGGGAGATAGCCGCCTGAGTATCAGTTGTATGAACATCGATGCATTCTGAATCCTTGATGATAATCCATTCGAAAGACTGTTGCTTTGTGACCAGCTTTTGATCAGCTTCCTGTGTCACATCAGCCTCATTTCCTTTTCCAGTATCACAATGATCCAACGCTCTCCACTTTTTTTCTTTGCTCATCCTTTTCACCTCTTTCAAGATTAATAGATTACAGAATGTCCAATTCAGCAACAAGGGCAACCAAAACCTGCAGTAATGCCTGAACATTTACTGCTATATCTGTATCAGTTGTAGTGACATTGACATCTTTGGAATTATTGATGATGATTTTTTGTGTGTTAGATTGTTCAGTTCCCATTTCCTGAATTAATTGTTGGGAGACGTATTGGCCTTGGTCAGAGTCACCAATTGTGATGCTGATGACTAATGCGATAGCTAACTGAAGGGCAACCTGCAGTGAGACCGCAGCTTGTGTATCGGTAGTGTGAACCTTGATGTTACAAGAGTCTTTAATCCAAATTAATTCATCAGAATCCTGCTCCGTATACTCCAACTGGTTTGCCTCCTGCTCCACATCCGCTTTTTTCTTGCAGCTTTTACCAGAATGATGTGGCCTATGGTGATCATGATAATAGTTTGACATTGCTTTCACTCCTTTTATTCTAGTATGGAATATCTTATTAATAAAACCTCTGGATAGCTTGTGTATATACCCTAAATAGAGTCCCATTTTGAAAAAATAGACACCCATTTATTAGGGTGCCTAGGGAAAATCTATTATTTTTTATCGGATTCTTTATTAGCCTTGCTGTTTGCATTGACAAAAGACTCCACTTGCTTGCTTAGATCCTCAACTAATTCTTTGATGGCCTGTTTTTTATCATCAGTGATCTTTTCCTTTATATCCTTTTTGCTAATTCCGTTTTTCTGCAAGATGTCTGTTACAAACAAGTCAACTAGACTATTGGGGATTGGGTTGGGTTTTTGATTTTTGTCGCTCAATATAATCACTCCCTGTAAATTATTTCGTCTTATTAAGATATGAATGCGAATTAAATATGGACAGGGCGGAAATCTTGACTTGAGAATATTCTTTAATTTAAAGCATGTGTCTGTAGAAATATACTTGTCTAATTTTCGTTGCTTGAACTATTTTGTTTTTAAAGTTAGAGTTATTTTATACATAATAAAAGAGGGTGTCAGCATTTGAGCAAGAGGTATTTTACCATTGGAATGGCAGGTCATATTGACCACGGGAAAACGTCGCTGACCAAGGCGTTGACAAACGTGGATACGGATCGCCTGAAAGAAGAAAAAGAGCGGCAAATTTCAATTGAACTTGGCTTTGCACCATTATATGGGGATGAGGAACTGCAAATTTCCGTTGTCGATGTCCCGGGTCATGAGCGCTTTATCCGCCAAATGATCGCTGGCGTTGCAGGAATTGACCTTGTAGTACTAGTGGTTGCTGCGGATGAAGGTGTTATGCCTCAAACAAGGGAACATCTTGATATACTAGGTTTCCTAGGAATAGGTTCGGGTATTATTGCGATCACAAAGATTGACAGAGTTGAAGAAGAATTCGTTGAACTTGTTAAAGACGATATCTTAGGCGAGCTTGAAGGGACAGTCTTTGAGAATGCCCCTTTTATGATGGTCGATAGTTTATCTAAAAAAGGAATCAATGAATTAAAAGAAATAATTATAGAAACGCTGAAAGAGCAAGAGATGCGTGATGCAAAAGGAGCCTTCCGACTGCCGGTTGATCAGGTATTTACGGTTAAGGGGCAAGGTACCGTTGTCAGAGGTACTGTTTACGAAGGGACGGTCGAAGAGGGCCAGCTTTTAAAAGTCTTGCCTTCCGGGCTTGAAGTGAGAGCACGTCAGTTGCAGGTGCATCATAAGCCAGCAAAAGCGGCTTTCGCAGGGCAGCGAGCCGCCATCAATCTATCGGGCGTTTCGAAGGATGATCTTGAACGGGGCGAAGTACTTGTTTCGTCTGAACATTTCATTGTAACGAATACGATTGATGTCGCAATCAGAGTTGTCGAGGACCTCGAGCATTTGGTAAAACAAAGGACGCCAATAAAATGCCATATCGGTACCGCCGAAGTAATGGGACGGATTGTCTTTTTTGACCGAAATGAACTTAAAGAAGACAATGGAGAAATCCTTTGCCAGCTTCGTCTGGATGAAAAAATCGTCACAAAGCGCGGAGACCGGTTCATCGTCCGTCGGCCTAGTCCGCAGGAAACGATTGGCGGCGGTTGGGTAATTGACCCGCGTGGAAATAAATATCGATTTGGCCAGCAGACTATTGAAGAGTTGGAGAAAAAGAAGGCGGGTACACCAATTGAACGAATTAATGCCGCTTTATATGAAGCGAAGAGTTTATCTGTCGAAGAACTGATTAAACGAACTGCTCTTGATGAAGGATCGATTTTGACCAATCTGAACGATGACCAGTTTGTCCAGATTTCGAATAAGGAATTTGCGCTTGTCTCAGTTGTCGAACTCATTGAAGAGGATATCAAGGACCGGCTGGAAGATTACCATCAGGAAAACCCTATGAGAACAGGGATAAACAAAGCCGAGCTGCTTCAGTCACTGCAAAAATCATTTTCTAAAAATTTGCTTGAATTCATTATCGATAATGGTATCAACAAGGGTTTATTTCTAAGGAAAGAACAGTATATTTACCTGGCAAGCTTCGTTCCTCATGTCCCGAAAAATTGGGTGAAGCGGACAGAGAATATGCTTAATGAACTTAAGGCAGATGGCCTAAAAGTTGCTTACCTGAATGATTATATAAAAAATGCCGGTATCCCGGACTCCATAGCAGTTGAGTTGAAACGCTTCCTTGAAGACCAGGGTGAAATTGTCCCTTTAGATGATCAATATGCCTGGTACGGCGCTCATTTTGCGGATGCGGTTGATAGGCTAAGAAAACATACAGGAGATGAGTTTGAGGTACCCCAGGCTAAGGAAGCAGTGGAGTTATCGCGGAAATACATGATTCCTTTCCTGGAGCGTCTCGATTCACTCGGATACACAAGAAGAGTTGAGAACAAGAGGGTTTGGAGGAAATAATCCTATCAAATGGATTATTGAACGGTGCAGTTCTTGCACACAGTCCTAAAGATGGGTATAGGCTTCGGGCAAATTAGAAGAAAACCAACGGGATTATGTCTGAACATGAGTGAACTTCGGACAAATTAAAAGAAAACCAACAGGATTTTGTCTGAACATGGGTAGCCTTCGGACAAATTAGAAGGAATGCAACGGGATTTTGTCCGAACCCGAGTAGCCTTCGGACAAATTAGAAGCAATGCAACGGGATTTTGTCTGAACAAGAGTAGCCTTCGGACAAATTAGAAGGAAACAAACGAGATTTTGTCTGAACAAGGGTA
>NZ_JAGGQL010000048.1:37902-57323 GCF_018613315.1 Bacillus sp. ISL-37
CAACGGGATATTGTCCGAACAAGAGTGTACTTCGGACAAATTAGAAGGAAACAAACACGGTTTTGTCCGAACATGAGTGAACTTCGGACAAATTAGAAGGAATGCAATGGGATATTGTCCGAACCCGAGTAGCCTTCGGACAAATTATAAGGAATGCAACGGGATATTGTCCGAACATGAGTGAACTTCGGACAAATTAGAAGAAAACAAACGGGATTTTGTCTGAACAGGGGTAGACTTCGGACAAATTAGAAGGAATGCAATGGGATTTTGTCCGAACCTGAGAGTATCCTTCGTACAGATTCGTTGATCAATCAAAAACAGCAGTCCCTAGGGGGATCTGCTGTTTTTCTTCTCAAAAATGTTTACATAATATTATTATTTAACTCTCTGTAGATTTAACTTGTAATGGAGGAGGTATCAACCATCCCTTTGTTTTATTCAGTTTCAGCATCTTAGCCCCGAATTGTGCTTTAGCCATATGGAACTGGCCATACATTACAGCAATATCTTCTCTGATGGATTGGCCAATCATTGTGCTGGCAGCTACCAATCCTTCCGCAACATCCTTTGAAACAGCAGCGGCAATTTCAGGATCACTGAACCTTGCTCCAGGAGGGATATCTTCCAGGTGGGCAACCGGGCGTTCCGGTGGCGCAGGAGGAAGCCCAATCCCATTTGTTTTTAGTAATTCCTCAACCTGTTTATTTTCTTCTTGCATTGCTTCAATTGCTTCTTGAACAAGTTTTTTTAGATCCTCATCACCAATATGATTGACAAACGTCTGGTATGCTGCAATCAATCCGTGGTTGACGGAAAGATGGCTCCACGTGCCATAAACCTCTCCATAATGCATTGGTTCATCTTTAGGATTCCCGCTTAATATTCCCATGATCGCACTCCTTATCGTATTTAAATTCATGTTTTTTCTCCTTATGAAAGGAAGTTGGTCCATTGATTATTTTGCATAGTCCTGACGCATTCATACATTCATCTTTGTGGAAAATAAAGGGTGGAGTAATTCGAATTACGAATTACATCCTTAGATGAAATCTACGTTCTGAGACCCTCGTTTGGTGGAAAAAGAGTACAATTGCTTAGAACATCAAGCTCTGTTTTTAAATAGTTATGTTACAGTAAAAGTGAAAGGGTGATTCTTTGAATAAATCAGTTTTAGCGATTATTTTAGCAACAGGCTTGTTTTTTGCTGGATGCACTAATGATCAGGCAAATGACTTCGAACAAGACCAAAAAACGATTGAACAGGTAATGTTGGACAGTGGAATCGATACCGACAACATAATCTATACTGAAAAAATAAAGGCTGAGGATGCTTTTTCTATTTACCAAATAACAAATGGGTATGGCATCATTCAGTATGTGAATACAAATAAAGGGTGGCAATACAGAGGGGCGTCTGGTTTTGAACAGTCAGCATCCGGAAAACCGGAGCCTGTAACCTTTGGAACTGCAACATGGTTAATGGGGGAATACTCTTCAAAAGGAAATAATACATACAAGACAGTATTCATCGGTGAAATCCATGAAGCGGAAATTGCGAAGGTCATTTTAGAGGTCAATCATGGCAAGTATAATGCAAAGATTTTAACTAGCGAAAATAGGAAGTTCTGGACCCATTTATCAGATGTTGAAGATGCCCAAAGCGATATAACAAAGATCTCCGGATATTCATCTGACGGGAAATTAATATATGAAAATTATCTTAACTTACCTGAATGAGAAAGAGCTTGGTCATTCCAAGCTCCTGATCATTCCCCGAAAAAACCTTCGTATATTTTAGTAATATCATCTCTTAACTTCTCAACCTGTACAATCCGAGCTTCTCTTAAATATTCACGTCCATCTGCATAGAGGACAAGGACGGGAACTGTGAAGGCCATCAGGAATCCGGCGATTTCTTCGACCTTGCCAGCATTTACTAAGCCGGTTTCGATTTTAGGGAAATCTTTCATCACTTCCTCAACCTGAGGAAGCAGACCATGGCAGACGCTTCAACTGTCGGTCAATACATAAATAAAGCTTAATTCATTGTCACTGATCAAGCTTTTAACTTCATCCATTGTTGTTAGTTCTCTCATTAAATATACCTCCTTATCTTATGGATACCCATTTAAAAATAGAATAGCCTTATGCATAGTAATCATACTATAAAAAGGGTAATGGGTATAATAAGGAGGGGTGATAGAATGGGCAATTCGTGGAATGAACGTTTTGGGTCTGAACAATATGTGTATGGTGAGGAACCAAACCTATTTATAAAGAACCAGGAACACAGGCTGGAAAAGGGCTGGAAGGTTGTATGTTTCGCGGAAGGAGAAGGCAGGAATGCTGTCTACCTTGCGAAACAAGGTCTAGATGTCACAGCTTATGACTATGCGCTGAATGGGTTGAAGAAAACTGAAGCCTTGGCTGAAAACAACGGAGTGAAAGTCAGAACAAAACAGAAGGATTTAATTCATGATGCAGTGCCGGTTGAGGAGTTCGACGCAGCGATCATGGTTTTCGGTCACTTTGCTAAGCAAGATCAAAAGACAGTCTTTGATAAATTAGTGCATGCTGTAAAATCAGGAGGCATTGTGATGCTTGAAGTATATTCGGAGGATCAGGTCCAATATGGAACAGGCGGGCCAAAAACAGTCGATATGCTTTACGATCCAGCAGACCTGTTACAATGGCTGAAAGGATTTAAAGTAGTGCATTTCTTCTACGGAGAACAGGAACGAATTGAAGGTCAATTACATACCGGGACTGGTCATGTAATCCAGATAATTTTAGAAAAATAAAGCTTTGCAAAACTAGCGGCTCTTCTTAAAAGAAGGTCGCTTTTTTCTATTTTTTCAAGGATTTCCCAAGGATTTGTCGAATTAAATACAGAGGAAAATTGAAAGGACAAAGGCCATGAAATTTAACATTGATAGAGGCTGTTTTTATGAAGCTTTATCCGATTTAAGCAGGAGTATTTCAGCAAAAGCAGAACCGCATATTATGAGCGGTATTAAAATTACAGCCCACTCTGAAGGATTAACCCTTATCGTCTGTAACCACTTATTTTTCATTGAAAGGACAATCCCGAGTGAGGCTGACAAAATGTTGACTGTTTATGAAACAGGAAGTGTTGTGGCACCGGCAAAATATTTAGTTGAATTGGTGAAGAAGCTTCCAGAGGAACTTACAGTTGAGCTAATGGATCGACATAAGCTATCAATAAAGACTGACGAAATCTCTGTAGTGTTAAGTTGTTTTGACGTAGAGACATATCCTAAGCTTCCTGCCCTCAACCTTAATAACAGTTTTCAAATACCTGGCAGTCTTTTAAATGAGATTTTGAGCCAAACGGCATTTGCTGCGTCTTCATCAGATACACGACCCGTGCTGACCGGATTGCTGGTCACCTTTCAGGATAACAAAATCAAATGTGCAGCAACTAATTCCCACAGATTAGCGCTGAGAGAATGCGATATTGAAACTGACATTGAAGGCTCCTATATTTTGCCGCTAGCATCAGTTAAAGATTTCATGAGATTGTTCAAAGATTCAGTAGATATGATTACTGTTTATGTAAGTGAGAACTATCTTGTCTTTAAAGCTCTTAATCTTGCAATGTACACAAGACTAATTGAAGGGAACTATCCGGATCTTGATAGTCTCATTCCAGCACATCCAAAGACAATGATTACGGTCCAAACTTCCAAACTATTGAAAGGAATCGATCGAGCCAGTTTATTTAACCGGGAATCAAGGAACAACAACGTTAAATTGGAATTGATGCATGGAAGCACTCTTAAAATATCTTCATATTCTCCGGATTTGGGCAATATTGAAGAAATACAGCAAATCACTGAATTACATGGTGAAAAGGAATTGTCCCTATCGTTGAACAGCACATTTTTAATTGAAGCATTAAAAGCTTTTACGGAAGAAGAGGTTAATTTGAACTTCTCCGGATCAATGAGACCAATATTAATCAAACCGAACAGCAACAAGCGTCATTTACACCTTATATCACCTGTAAGAGGGTAAATCAGAAAGTCTTTGGGAGGTATTTATGAAAGAAACAATACAAAGCTATGAGGATTTATTAAGAATGTTAGATCATCTTCTGAAAGAAGAGAGTGAATTCAATTGGGATAATTTTTATTCTGATCGAGAAAGAAGAGTTCCTTTTTTTGAAAATCATCCTGATGAGAATTTAGTGGAATATGTTGAAACGAAGAGAATTAAGGCGGGAAAAGCGTTGGAATTAGGCTGCGGACCTGGAAGGAACGCAATCTATATGGCCAGGAATGGCTTCAGTGTGGATGCAGTCGATCAATCAGAAGAAGGATTGGGTTGGGCGGAAGAAAGGGCAAAAGAACACGGGATACAAGTGAATTTTATTCAAAGCAATATTTTTGAAATGGAAATTGAAGAAGGTACATACGATCTTGTCTATGATTCTGGCTGCTTTCACCATATCCCGCCGCACAGGAGAATGAATTATATTGAGCTTGTAAAGAAAGCATTAAAGCCTGGTGGTTTATTTGCGCTTACCTGCTTTGTAGAGGGGGGAGAGCTTGGTGGAGCGGCTATTTCCGATTGGGAAGTCTATAGAGGTAAAAGCATGAGAGGCGGCTTAGGCTTTACGGATGAAAAGTTAAAGGGAATTTTCAACGACTTTAAGGCACTAGAAATCCGGAAAATGAAGGACATGAGCCTTGAATCCTCTCAATTTGGAACATCTGCATTATTAGCTGCATTATTCAAAAAGGAAACAATGGAGTGAATGAGTTGGGATATATTAGCGATTTAAGAAAACTAGTGGGCCACAGGCCGCTTATTTTGCCAGGAGCTGTTGTGCTTGTTTTTAACAATAAAGGTCAATTACTTCTTCAGCATAGAAGTGACGGAGGCTGGGGCCTTCCAGGAGGATTGATGGAACTAGGAGAGAGCCTCGAAGAAACTGCAAGAAGGGAAGTAAAAGAAGAAACGGGACTCGACATTGGAGAACTGAAGCTGGAGGGCGTAATATCAGGTGCAGAATATTATTTAAAAGTAGCCAATGGCGACGAACTCTACTCAGTGACTACAGTCTATTCCACAAATGAATATGTCGGGGAACTAGAGATAGATGAACTTGAATCAATCGATCTTCAATTCTTTAGCTTGGATCAATTGCCTGAAGACTTGCAAAAAAGTTACATGGATTATATAAAACATTATCTTCAAAATAATGCCATAGAATAGTGAGAAAGGTTTGCGGCTCATTGTCCGAAGTGAAGAAAGGCAGTTAAAAGAGGTGTTTAAATGATCACTGATCACAGATGGGAAGATTTCTATTGTGATGAAGTATTATCAGGTAAAAGCCAGGTAGAAAAGGTGCTGGAAACGGAGCAAACTCTCGCGTTTTATCACACTCGGCCTTATTATGAGGTACATATTATTGTCATTCCAAAGAAACATATTTCGTCCTTTTTAACAGTATCCAATGAGGAAACTGGAATTTTGAGTGATGTGCTTCAAGTTGTGAAGCAGGTTGCCTCTAAGCTTGAAAAGGATTATGGCGCCTGCACGATTTCGACTAACATCGGAAACTACCAGAGCAATAAGCATATGCACTGGCATGTTCATTTCGGTGCGAGGGTGCGTGACGAACAAGGGCGGTCGCTTCATGATCGCGAAAAAAATAATGGCTAATAATTTTACACATCACCATGTTGACTTGGCAGTCTTAGAATATGAATTGAGGGGTTTAAAATGAAGAATAAATTAAATTTGCCTCAGGCACTTTTCGCAAGCTTTATTATCGCTACAATCTTAACGTTCACCAATCATATGATTGCTTGGGAAAATAAAATCTACGCTGGCATTTTTGCTTTTATTGTCAGTTTAGCTGTTTTTTATCTCACACAGAAAGTGATTAAAGACTAATCAAAAAAAGGACTTAGGTCTAAGTCCTTTTTTGTTCTACTATAATTTTGCGCATCTGAAAATAATCGTCGTCGGTACTGACTCAACTTTAGCCTTGTTATACCATCTGTTATGATCCCGGCTTATCAATTCGTCAGTGATTCTCACTTCTTCCACCATTTTCACGATCGTAAAACCTGTATCTACTAGTGAATTAATGTATGTACTTACTTTGTACTGCTGCATGATGGCAGGGTGGTTCCATGCCTGATGATCATAGGGGCCTTCTTCATGGTACGATTTATTAAATGATAGGCCATCCTCAGTATTTTGAATCCGGCTAAATAAGGGATGTTCCCAGCTGAAAATGAAAGTTCCGCCTGGCTTTAAATATTGATAGACATTCTTAAGTGTCTGTTCCAGGTTCGTCGTCCAACCAAGAGCGAAAATCGAGTAGACAACATCAAAATAGGCATGGGGTAACCCAGGATCCAGTTCCATAGGTGATTGAAATAATTGAACCTTTGCATCTTTTAGTAATTCCTTTGCAGCTGAAATTTGTGAGTGTGAAAGATCCAATCCCCACAGTTCAGCAGCGCCATTGTCGTTCATGTACTTCAAAGAGTGGCCGCTTCCACAACCGATATCGAGAATTTTTTTATCGCTTACGTTCTCAAACAGGTTAAGCTCAGTTTCCTCAGGAGCAAAGGGACCGTACTCGGGCAGTGCCGTTCTTCCATAAAATCGAGGAGCGACCACGTCCCAGCTCTTTTTATTGATTAATAGTGTGTCATTGTTCAAACTTAATACCTCCAACTCTTGATATGTTATATTTCTCTAATATCTAGGATTTTCCTCCGAAAATTTTTGTGGTTTGTAATAATTAATGATTTGAAAATTCATTTGCCAGCTTATTAAAAGAATTTGATGATGGCTAATTCTGAAATAGCTAGATGGTTAGATGGAGGGAAAGGCGTATGCTAGCTGCAGGTATTCATGGATTCATCCTTGCATTCGGTTTGATCCTGCCATTAGGGGTCCAAAATGTATTTGTCTTCAATCAGGGATCAATGCACAAAAAGTATAGGAGGGTATTGCCGGTTATCCTGACTGCTTCGATAAGTGACACACTCTTGATCACTTTGGCTGTGCTGGGAATATCGGTTATCGTACTTCAGGTTGCCTGGCTCAAAACAATGATCTTATCAGCCGGAATACTATTTTTAATCTACATGGGTTATTTAACCTGGAAAAGTACACCCTCTGAAATATCAGCTCAACAGGAGGCTTTTTCCCCAAAAAAACAAATAACCTTCACAGCCTCGGTTTCCTTGCTAAATCCGCATGCGATTATGGATACAATCGGAGTGATAGGAACAAGTTCGCTAACCTATACAGGTCCGGCGAAAATTATATTTGCGCTGGCCTGTATATTAACATCCTGGATTTGGTTTTTTGCACTTGCCTTCGTTGGCCGGCAAGTGGGGAGGTTAGGAAAATCAAATGGTTTTCTCGGTATTATAAATAAGTTATCAGCTATGATTATGTGGGGAACAGCCATCTATTTGGCGGTAATACTCCTTTAATGGATATGAGACATATGAGAAGGTTACAGAACAGTAGGGCCCCTAAAGAACCTCATGCAATCGCTAAAGGAAATTCAAAAAAATAGAGTCCTTCATTTTCAATATGAAGGACTCTATTTTTACTTACCTCCTCCTCCGGCGTTTAAGATATTGGACAGTTGTCTCTAGTTCTTCCAAACGTTGATTTTTTTCTGTTAACTGAATCTTGGTTTGATTCAATTCCTCTTTTACTTCGCTCAATTCAGCTGAAAGTTGTTCGACTTTATGTTTTAAGCTTGTAGTGTCAGAATCCTTTTCTTTAATTTCTGACTGATTTAAAGTCCTTGAAAGCAATGATAAAGTAGTTGGATTTATAAAGCTTTGTGCAGCAGTCACCAGGGAGTTAAGTGTTTCTGCATTCAATTGATTATCTTTTGGTGCTTCAATCTTATCGGTTGCTTTCTCGTTTTCTGGTAATTTCTTGAGGATTGCCTCTGTAAAATTAAGTATTTCATTTAATGACGGATCTTTTTTTAGACGGTCAATATATGGCTTTACTTCATTTTCATTCATTTAGTACATCCTTTCTATCTTTTAGTAAGATCTCCCCGGCATATACCGGTATAGCCGGAGAGACTGTAAGGAACATCAGGTCTCAAATCTTTCAAAGAGATTAAGCAGCACCGTTTTCGACAGCAATTACTTCACCGATGCAAGTGTAAAGGACATTAGCTAAAGCATCCTGACCCAACAAAATCGCAACGACTAAAGCAAGAGCCAGCAAAAGAACGACAATCGCAGTGATCAACATCTCTTCACCCCCTTCCATAAAGAAGATAGGTAAGATCCGAACCTTACAACAACATCATATGTAAAAATATTGGACGAGCATCAGCTTGTATCATAGATTATTGAATTCGGGCTGCCTAATTGTAAAATCAGTAGGCAAATGTTTGTAAAACAGCAAGGTTTCTTATATGTTGGAGTTAGTAAATCGAGGAGGGATCTTAATTTGTCTGAGCCAATCGCATTAACAAAGATAACAGTGATTCAAAAAGATACTCCCAACAAAATAAGAGAGGCTTATATTGATGGTTTTAGTGAGCCTTTACTATTTGGTGTCCATGGTGGAGTGAAGCACTTCTATGGTGTTAATCCAGATGTCGAATATCCGTCAACCCTTGACCATATAGTTTCAGCAGCAGGCGGCTGACTGGTAGGAACCCTATCTGGCGCGCTGGAGGCGCGTAAAATCCCTACTTACCCCGATAAAGTCAAGGCAAAGGTACAGGTAAAATTGAAGCACCTGAAGGAGTATTGAAAATCACGAAAATCAGCTGCCACTATGAGCTGAAGGTTCCGGCCGGGAAAAGCGAAGCTGCTGAAAGAGCTTTAAAGGTTTTCGAACAAGGATGTCCTGTTGCACAAACATTAAAGGGGTGTATCCAGTTCACACACACCTGGGAGATCGAAGAATACTAGTAAAATGAGCCCTTATCTTAAAAGGTAAGGACTCATTTTTACTTTATAATGAATAAATAAGGAACAAAAAAGTGTCACACTTTTGTTTCTATTTCGACTTATCGTATAGATGGGGAAAGAGGTGGGGGAAATAAACGATAAATTTAAGGAACAACAGATCATGGAATGGTATGAGATATATTATAAAGATATTTACCGGTTTATTTTTTACATGATGGGAGACCGTCAATGCTGCGAGGATTTGGTACATGATACTTTTTTGCGTGCCTTTACGTCCTTTGAGAAATTCGAAAATAGAACTAACGTGAAAACCTGGCTTTTTAGTATAGCAAAGCATCTCGTAATAGATGAAATACGCAAGAGAAAAAGAAAGAGGTTTTTTTCATTATTTGCTAATGCCCCAGAGATCCAGTCACCTTTTAACATTGAACAGTATATTGAACACAGAGAAACGATAGAGAGAACACTGGAAGCAATCCAGCAGCTTAAACCGGACTACCGGCTTGTGATTACTTTGAAAAAGGTTGAAGAGTGTTCCACTAAGGAAATCTCCGAAATCTTGGGTTGGTCGGAATCAAAAATCAGAAAAACTTTGTCTAGGGGATTGGCTGCATTAAAAAACATGGATGTAGTGGAAGGGAGCGAATACTTTGAAAAAACCTTCTGAACGAAATTGGACTGTCCTAAGAGCAGTTACCCCGGGAGAAGATGAAACAGACAGGATGAGAAGTAAAATCAGGTCATCGATCCGTGCACAAGCTGGATTAAATATAAAACATAGAATATTCGAGTTGAGAAATGTTGTATTAACAGCACTATTTGTAATCATCTCGGCAGGTCTGCTCATCCAGTTACAACAACATTATCAATATCCAAATGGCTCAGGACAATCGCAAGCAGTTAATGAACTCAGTCTCAATTGGGATTTAGAAAGCATATATAGCGAAAAAAACGAGGAGGGTTATGCCTTTTTTGAAAAAGGCAACCCTGAACGAGTAGGGATGGCTGAGTTTGTAACTGATGGAGAGAAGAATAAAATCATCAATACGAGCGCTATGAATATGGCCAAAGAAATGGTGAACTTTCCTTATCCAACATCCTTATATATCGAACACGTCAAAATGATGGATGTTAGCCTCCGGTACCATTTCTTCGTCGAAGCCGGAAAAGAAACAATCCATTTCAGCTTCGATTACCCAAAACTTGAATACGCTGAAATCTTCCAGGTCATTTCATCACTAGATGTTATCAAACCTAAACCATATCGACATGATGAGCAGCTTTATGTTACCCATGGCTACGGAAGTCTCCCATATCCTGTTGGATTAAGAACAGTAGAGTTAATAGGTGATAAAGAAAAATATGTATGGGAGCAAGGGGTACCCCAACAGTTTAAAGATTATATCGAAAAAATCAAATCAACCGGGATTTGGAAGCAGATCAAGGGTGGCGGTTCATCATACACATTGGAATCCACCGATGGTTCAGAAATAGTTGAAATCTCATTAAAAGGTAAAGAAATAACCTACCAATATTCATATCCGAACAGAGAGGAGTAAAAAGCTTTTACAGGAGAAAAAGGATTTCATGATAAATGACCGAATTCTTATATATATCTTGAAAAAAGGGGAATCCATGTGATTGATTTAGTTCGTGTGAAACAAGAGGAGGAACAAACTCTTCAAAATTTAATTCAATTTTATATTTACGAATTTACTGTCTTTCAGGAAATCAGACTTGAAGAGAATGGAAGTTTTGCACCGTTTGATTTGAAGCCGTATTGGTCTGAAGCTGATTTACACGCTTATTTTATAGTCCACAATGGGGAGCTGGCAGGTTTTGCAATGGTCGAAAGCGGAGACCCAAATGTCATCCTAGAGTTTTTTATCATGAGGAAATTTTACCGTAGAGGATTCGGCAAAATTGCTGCATTTAAGCTGTTTGATCAATTTCCTGGAAAATGGAGTATCACACAGGTAGAGAAAAATGAACCGGCAAGGAACTTCTGGAGGAAAGTGATAGGCGATTATACCAGCGGTAGCGGTAACTATATTGAAACGTTTGATGATTTCAATCGATCCATCCAAGAATTTAATACAGGATTAAAAGTTAAATAGTTTTATCTAAATAATTAAAATATTGTTTGCAAAATGACATAGCAGTTGTTTATAATGGTAAAAATATCTAATCGATGATGAAGAGAGTAATTATTCTTTGTTTGCTTCAGCGAGCCAGGGACGGTGGAAGCCTGGTGCATCAGAGTAATGAAGCGCACTTTTGAGATGCTTGCCTGAATGGAAGTAGGGTCGGCCGGGAATTTCCCGTTATCAATGAAAGAAGGTTCCTTAGTGTGGAACAATTTGAGTGGTACCGCGGGATAAACTCTCGTCTCTTATATAGAGGCGGGAGTTTTTTGTATTTTATAGGGGGGGATTTCTAATGGAATATGTAAAACTGTATTCAGAATTGCTTGCTGCCGAGATAGATGGGCTTCTTACTTGTAATGAAATAGAGAGGTTAATTGAGAAACCGAAATTTTTGCACCAGGGGGACTTGGCTTTTCCATGTTTCCAACTGGCGAAAACGATGCGAAAGCCACCAGCTGAAATTGCCAAAGATCTAAGTTCACGATTGCCAAGCCAGGTTGAGGGGTCATTCAATCGGTTTGAAGCAGTTGGCGGTTATATAAATGCGTTCTTAAATAAGTCAAATGTCGCCAAAGAACTTTTAAACGAAATACGGCAAAAAAAGAATCATTATGGTGACCTTAACCTTGGTGAAAGTCAGACTGTAACAATTGACCTTTCCTCGCCCAATATCGCCAAACCATTTTCCATGGGCCATCTGCGGTCAACCGTTATAGGGAATTCCCTTTCACTTATCTATGAAAAATGTGGATACAGAACAGTGAAAATCAATCATCTAGGAGACTGGGGAACTCAGTTTGGCAAACTCATCACGGCATATAAGCTTTGGGGCACTGAGGAAAAAGTGAAGGCTGAACCGATACAGGAGCTGCTTGCACTGTATATAAAATTTCATGAAGCCGCTGAAAGCCAGCCACAGCTTGAACAAGAGGGCCGCGACTGGTTCAGACGCCTGGAAAATGGGGATGCTGAAGCACTCGAGCTTTGGAAATGGTTCAAGGATGAATCATTGAAGGAATTTAAAAAGATATACGACCTTATGGGAATTGAGTTTGATTCATTTGCTGGAGAAGCTTTTTATAATGATAAAATGGAACCAATCGTGAAAATTTTAAGGGAAAAGGGACTGCTTGAAGATTCTGATGGGGCACAAGTAGTCAAATTGGATGCATCTGAACTCCCTCCTTGTCTAATAAAAAAATCGGATGGTGCCACTTTATACGCTACACGAGATTTAGCTGCAGCCAAGTACAGATTCGAAGAGTATTCTTTTGTGAAGTCATTATATGTGGTGGGTAACGAGCAAACCCATCACTTTAAACAGATAAAAGCAGTGCTTGCAAAAATGGACTTTCCATGGGCGAATTGTATTACTCATGTTCCATTTGGAATGATGTTAAAGGACGGCAAAAAAATGTCCACAAGGAAAGGCAAAGTCGTTTTGCTTGAAAATGTTCTCCAAGATTCCATTCAGTTGGCGGAAAAGAATATAGAAGATAAAAATCCTTCTTTGTTCAATAAGAAAGATATTGCCGTAATGGTCGGTACCGGTGCTGTTGTTTTCCATGACCTTAAAAATTTTCGCATGAATGATATCGAGTTTTCCCTTGAAGATATGCTTAAAGTCGAAGGCGAAACAGGACCATATGTTCAATATACAAATGCCCGGGCACAGTCATTGCTGACAAAGGGTGCATTTGAAGCAGGCAATGGGGAAGTCAATTTGGCTGCTGACAGTGAATGGCCAGTGATAACTGAGCTTCAAGCGTTTCCGGATACAGTCAAAAGAGCGATCGAGAAAAATGATCCATCCCTAATTGCTAAATACGTCCTAAACCTGTCACAGGCTTTTAATAAATACTACGGAGAAGTCAAGATTCTTGAAGATGATGCAGAAAAAGATGCCCGACTCCAGTTAGTCCATTCTGTTAGCATTGTTCTTGAAGAAGGACTTCGATTGCTTGGCATTAAAGCACCGAAGGAAATGTAAAAAGAGTCCCTGGATAATACCAGGGACTCCATTAGTTTCAATTGTGTTCTATATAATTAGCGAAAATTTCACCAGAGGTGTCGCTTAACTTCAGTTCTACATCTGTCGCATCAAAAAACCAAGTATCGTTTGCTTCGACAAAAAAGGTAATTCCATCAATCTCTTGCTGTTCAGCAGCAATCGCAGGTGCTTCAAGGGAAAATGCCAGGCTGTAGCCTTTGTTCTTGTCGCCAAACCCGGCATATTGAGGGTAAAGGCGGATGTGAAACGGTTTAGGTGTATCAAATTCCTGCTCAAACCATTTGAATGCGTTTTGATCAATCTTGATTGTCATCTTTGCACCATCCTTTCGTTAGTTTTATTTTAAAACCTGAATGGTGCTGGTTGCCGTGCTTTATGTCACAGTTTATGCGTTGTCATGAAAGTGTCAAAAATGCTGAATAAAAAACAGCTCCAAAACAGGAGCTGAGATTTTAAACCGTTGTTTTCTTTTTCCTCATTGCTTCTGGAATATAGACACAAAACGGCTCGCTGTCCATATAGTCACCGGTCACTGCGTACGTTCTGGAGCGCGAACCCCCGCAAACAAAGCGGAATTCACATACACCGCATTTGCCCTTATATTTGTCAGGGCTTCGCAAGTCTTTAAAGATAGGGGAGTTTCGATATATTTCAGCCAATGGTTTTTCGCGGACGTTCCCGCCAACTAGAGGCAGCAGCCCTGAAGGCATGACATCACCGGTATGGGAAACAAACATAAAACCTTTTCCGTCATTTACACCTTTAGGCGCTCGCTTCAACCCATCAATCACAGAGGCCATATCTTTAGTCAAGGTATCTTCATAACGGATTCCCTCGTCTTTATTTACCCTATTTTCTCGTGCTTTTTGCTGAAATACTACCCGTCTGTAATGTTGAGCTACAGTGGTTTTAATATCGTATGGAGCGGTTTTGCTTAACTCGTAAAGCCATCTGAAAACTTTTTCGTGTTCTGCTGGAGTAAGGCAGGCATCCAGCTGTCCCCGGCCTGTAGGTACAAGCAGGAAGATGTACCACATTACTACCTTGAGTTCTTTCATCAATTCGGCCATCTGTTCAAGATGTTCATAATTGTAGCGGGAAATAACCGTATTAAGCTGCAAGGGCATATTCAATTCGTTCAGGTATTTTACTTTTTCAATTGTAAGGTCAAACGATCCAGGAGTGCCGCGAAAATGGTCATGGATTTCAGGAGTAGGACCATCAAGGCTGAAAGCCCATCTTGAAAGTCCGACTTCCTTAGCTCTTTGCATTTTTTCTTTCGTCACATTATCTGTGGCGCTAGGGGTCATTGAAACGCGCATCCCTTTATTAATTGCATATTCCGCAAGGTCAAAGAGATCTTCTCGCATCATACAGTCCCCACCAGTAAATACAAGCATAGGATTCCCCATGTCGTAAATCTGATCGATCAGATTTTTGCCTTCTTCAGGTGTCAATTCCAGTGGGTCAGGCTTATTCTGAGCATCTGCTCTGCAATGCAAGCATTTAAGCTGGCAAGCCCTCGTAACTTCCCAGATAACGATATATGGATTTTCATTAAAATCAATACCAGCAGGGTGTCCGCCCGAAGGTTGTGTATGTCCAAATCCATGCATTTTCATCACCAACTTTTTTTATCATTTATTAAGGCTCTTTTCGTAAACTTTGTTGCTTTTTTAACCAAGAGTAAAAATCAGCTACTGGATTTTTACAAGTATTATGTCCTTTCAGTATGCGGCGAAGGGGTTTTATACGCAAAGCAACAATCAATGTGAAAACAGCCTTTATTTACTCATTATAAAATAAGAGATTGTATACGCATGTAATGAATGTTACATTAAATCGAAAACGGTATTAGCAGGAAAAAATAACTATTCAGATAACATATATTGGAGGAATTTAAAGTAATTCTAATCTAATTATCTGAAATATTTGAAACTAATTCACTGACCATTCCGTCTATTTAATGGGAGCAATTTGGTGTTTAGGAAATGGGGGATATCGGTGGTGAAGAAGTCTGTTCTGTGGGTAACCATGTCTTTATTTATTTTATTCTGTGTAATAAGTTGGAATACTTATAGCCGGTATAAACCAACCCCTCCGGATTTAGAAGTGGTTGTAGCCAAATATGCTGTGGAGGTTAAGCCTGTAACTTATTCGTTGAGGAAATGGGGAAGGACTGCATCGGCAGATACTAATACCGACCCTGCTGCCCTCGTAAAGGAATCACGTCCAATTATCGTTGAAACTGACGACAAGATTAGGCTATTATTTGAACAATCACCTGATTCTGTAAAATGTTATTTATGGGAAATGGATACAGGAAAGCTCGCATATAAAGGACTTAAAGGGTACCCATTAAACCTTGAGGAGTCGAATGTTGCTACTGGGGATTATGCAATGGAAATTCGTGCTAAATGGGGAAATGGCTACGTTTTATATAACACAAGAATTATTGTACACGATGATACCGAATAACCTGCCATTGGTTTGCCGAAAAGCATGCTAATGGCTTTTTTCCTTTTTGGAGCTATTTAGGCGGGCATATTTCTTTGCGCTCTTGCCATACTAAAACAGTACCAATACTTTTAAGAAAGAAGGGACCATTATGACTGTAGGAGCGCAAGTAAAACAAACAATCGCTGGTCTAAAGAGTGCTCAGGCAAGTTTGGAAACTTTTGCACTTGGTACAGATAATCAGCAAGCTAAACAACTATATCAGACAGCTGCTCAACAAACTCAAGCAGTTATAGATAGCATTCAACCACGTCTGCAGGAAATTGAACAAGAAGAACCACAATACAAACAGTAAAAAGTCAGGGAGGGCAGGGGGAACCCGCCCTTTTCTTTCTTTCTTTATAATAAAGTCTAAACTTATTGCACTTAAATTAGTGTCTAGCTCCAGCGCCTAGCCCCTCGAGACGCTTGTCTAGTGTCGCCTCCTAGAAACTCCGAAACTTCAACTCTGCCGGCAGAAGCAAAAAGCGCTTCTTTGTCAGAGTCTCCAGTTTCTGCGTTTCTGATCAGTCGGCTATACTTTTCGGTTTCGGTCCTGCCAATGAAAGTCAAAGAACGACTTCACCGTCAGGCCCTCTAAGGCACAGGAAGTGCAAACCCGCCAGCCACACGATGTGGCGTTTTAGGCGGGCACCGCTTGTCGGGGCTGATCAAGGCGCTTGCGCTTTTCTTATATATAGGAGTGAAATAAATTGACAATTGCATCAGATGTTAACCAGATTCTTTCAACGATAAAAGGGATTGAAGCACAGTTATCTTCCATGGCAATGAATACCAGTATCCCTGAAGCTAGCAAAATTTTTCACGAAACGATGCTAGTTATCGGAGAAATAAAAACGGACCTGCAAGAAAGGAAAACTCAGCTTGAAATAGAAGAGCCGCAATATAAAAGCTAGAGGTGAGAAAATGAATGAATGGACGCACATAGTCATATCGTCTATCTTGTTTGTAGTGACATTGTTTGCGATTACGAAAATTGGCGGGAAGAAGCAACTGTCCGAGCTGTCATTCTTTGAATATGTTTCGGGCATCACGATAGGAAGTATTGCTGGTGAAGTCATAATGGGTCTTGATGGAAATTTGTTTCATGGAGTATTGGCCATTGTAATATTCGGAACTTTTACATATTTACATGACCTCTTAGGAATTAAAAGCAAGAAGTTCAGTGATTTTTTTGAAGGAAAGGCAACGGTAATAATAAAAGATGGAAAAGTGATGGAAGAGAATTTGAAAAAGGAAAAATACACAATCGATGAATTGAATTCTTTGTTAAGACAGAAAAATGTTTTCAAGACAGCAGATGTTGAGTTTGCTGTCCTTGAGCCTAAAGGCGATTTAAGTGTGTTGCTAAAAAAAGAATTGCTTCCTATTACACCAAAGGATTTAAACATGCCGGTCGCTCCTGAAAAGGAGACCTATACTGTCATCATGGATGGAAATGTATTGCATGACCAATTAGCATCTGTTGGTAAAAACAAAGGATGGCTGGATATTGAGCTAGACAATCTAGGAGTGACTATTGAAAATGTTTTTTTAGGCCAAGTTGATTCTTATGGCAAATTAAGCATTGATACATACGATGACCAACTCCAGGTTCCATCACCTCAACCGAGGAAACTATTGTTGGCCATGCTTAATAAATGCCAGGCAGACCTAGAATTGTTCGCTTTAGGGACAGAGTCTGCAAGTACTAAGGAAATGTACAATAAGAACGCTAAAAAATTGCAAGAAGCGATCAATAAAATGAGGCCGTTTTTGAAAGAATAGACAGCTTATATGTAATCTTTTTCCGGAATATCAATTTGCAGATATCGAATACTAAGAAGGAGGGGTTTATGAGAACTCCTCTAATTTATAAAGGGGTGCTGCCGATGAATAGATCTGCATGGGTTTCCACGCTGATGAGATCGAATATACCTCAAAACATGATGAAAATGTTTGGATACAGGCGTAAGAGAAATCGCTCAATGACGTTTTCGATTGTAGGAGTTGTAGCGAGTGCTGCAGCAGCGTTTCTTTTTCGAAATCGAATGGGAGATGGAATGAGGCAACTTTTCCAAAATTCCAATTCCGGAACAGCTTTTAATAAGCCAGTGGCTGCAGGACTTACAGAATTTGCAAAAGAAATCACATCTGGATTGAATACTGGTAAGTCAAGTCCATCTACTGGATTCCATTCGACAACCTCGACAAACCCTGAAAGCAGTCAGATGATTAATCAAATTGCATCAGCCGCCAAAGAAACTGGAAACAGCCAACAGGTCGATCACTTGGCTAATCAATTGATTAAGCGCAACCTTTAATAACTTGCAAGAAACAAAAATCCCGCTGTTTAAGCGGGATTTTTATGTTTCACTTAAAAATAATATTAGACTCATATAAGATATAAATCACTGTTTGTTCAATTAATTAGTTCCTTTTTCCCTTGCTGATAAAAAAGGCTGGGTAAACTGGCATGGATTGTTAAAGTTACAACAAGATTAAGCTTATATTTCATTCATGTAACAAAAAGTGTTATTAAAAGGAAAAAAGAGCCTATAAACCCTGTAAATAATAGGATTTGGCTCTTTTTTGGCATGTAAACGGTATTTTTACCAGAGGAAAACAATTCCTCACAAACCAATATTTATAGATTCAAAACTAGTTTGGGAAACTCTACTATTAAGCTGTAATCGAAATCAAAGGAGTTGCTCTAACATGAAAAAACAGCTTTTGACGGTGGCTGCAACAGCCGGGATTTTATTTACTTCATTCAATGGTTCTGCAAGTGCTCATGATAAATTACACACAGTACAATCTGGAGATTCATTATGGAAACTTTCAAATATATATAATGTTGCTATAAATGATATTCAAAAGTGGAATAATCTAACAAGCTCAACCATCTATGTAAATCAAAAACTATCAGTTTTAGCGCCGCACAGTCATTCAACTGATGCTAGTACTGCCGTAAGCACATCTGGTTCTACGTATGTCGTAAAGACAGGCGATACGTTATGGGGAATATCAAAATCATATGGAATGTCCATTAGCGGACTTAAATCATTGAACGGACTTAAATCTGATGTGATTTATCCTGGACAAAGATTAAAAGTGTCTGGAACTGTTGCTACAACTGCAACAGCAGCACCAGCCAGCTCATCCAGCACATACACAGTCCGTAGCGGTGACAATTTGTCAACGATTGCTGCTCGCCATAATTTATCGCTATCACAATTGATGTCTATCAATAATTTGAAATCTCATCTTATCTTCCCTGGTCAGGTATTGAAGCTATCAGGTTCAGCTTCAACACCAGTTGCTACAAATGTATCAACTGCAAGTACTCCTGTTATGGCGACATATGGTTCTACCTCTAAGGTAAACTCATTAATTGCTGAATCCAAAAAGTATATAGGTGTACCTTATGTTTGGGCAGGGAGTACGCCGGCAGGGTTTGATTGTTCAGGATACTTAAACTATGCATATAGCAAAGTCGGAATTTCAATCCCGAGAACAGTCGCGTCCATTTGGGATGCTACAAAACCTGTTTCTTCACCACGTGTAGGAGACCTAGTGTTCTTTGAGACATATAAGGCAGGTCCATCCCATGCAGGCATTTATCTAGGTGATGGCAAGTTTATTCATGCCGGTTCTTCAAGAGGAGTAGAAATCAGTGATATGAATAACTCCTATTGGAAGCCACGTTACCTGGGAGCGAAAACCACATTTTAATCTTATTTTTAAACCTTTACCCAGCTGTAGAAATAATTAAACCTCCTAAATGGAGGTTTTCAGGCTGTCGAGAAACTC
>NZ_JAGGQL010000004.1:0-1891 GCF_018613315.1 Bacillus sp. ISL-37
CATTGTAGAACGTCATTAACACTCAATACTAATGAATAAAATTCTTTATATAGTGAGAAACTCACCTACTGGCCCTATCTGTCCTAAAACCATAGTGAGACTGTTCGTGCTCAAGTCAGTCAGAAAACTTACAGATACTAGAAAACAAGATTCCAATTAAAGAAAACCCCTTAATCACTTTCATATTCTTTGATGATCTTGTAAAACGAGTTCTTTTTCAGTCCAATTAACCGTTTCTTTTCTATAGTCTTTGTGATTATAAAATGAAAACCCGTCATAAAAATGACAGGTTATTCCTTAGTTGGATGTATTTTCAGAAACGGCAGTTCATTTCCTGAATCATACAACCTTTTCAGGAAAACAAATGGCTGATTACAATGCTAGAGGCTTATGGAGAAGGAGTATAAGATAGACTGGCGCTAAATGAGAGTTGGGTAATATCAGCTGCTGATGGATCCGTTTCTGCAAGTGTCCTTACACGAATGCCAATACGATCACCCGCTGCGACTGTTAATGTTCCTAGATTTATATTGGTTGCTGTACGGAAAGTACCGGCAGTAATAATATTATTTGGAGCTCCAAATCTAACAGAGCTAGTCAGCGGAGTTGTCACGTAAGGTGCAGAAATATGATCAACCCCATTATTTGGAACAGAAGGTGCTCGGAATACTGTAAATTCATATTCAAGACCTAGAGTATTTATAGAAACCACAGAAGCAACCAGTAAATCTGCGCTTATTTGTAAATTTTGAACGGTTCCATCAAAGGGAATTGGGAAAGCAAAACCTCCTGCTTCTGGTGGCATAGTTGATTCTCCATTACCGTCAATAACTTCAACCGTGCTACTTCCAAAACCCATTAATATTGGAGCAGCTGATACAACTGTAGCCCCGCTGCGGATGATACCTGTTGAAAATGGAATTAACCCTCCACTTCCAGTTTCACCTGTGGCACCTGTGGCACCTGTAGCTCCTGTTGCCCCTGTGGCTCCAGCTTCACCTGTTGCTCCCGTTGCGCCGGTTGCTCCTGTAGCCCCGGCTTCACCTGTAGCTCCCGTTGCGCCGGTTGCTCCTGTAGCCCCGGCTTCACCTGTTGCTCCCGTTGCGCCGGTTGCACCTGTAGCCCCGGCTTCACCTGTTGCTCCCGTTGCGCCGGTTGCACCTGTGGCCCCAGTTTCACCTGTGGCACCTGTAGCTCCGGTTGCCCCTGTTGCTCCAGCTTCACCTGTAGCTCCTGTAGCTCCTGTAGCTCCCGTTGCGCCGGTTGCACCTGTAGCCCCGGCTTCACCTGTAGCTCCCGTTGCGCCGGTTGCCCCTGTTGCTCCAGCTTCACCTGTAGCTCCTGTAGCTCCCGTTGCGCCGGTTGCTCCTGTAGCCCCGGCTTCACCTGTAGCTCCCGTTGCGCCGGTTGCCCCTGTGGCTCCAGCTTCACCTGTAGCTCCCGTTGCGCCGGTTGCTCCTGTAGCCCCGGCTTCACCTGTGGCTCCCGTTGCGCCGGTTGCACCTGTAGCCCCGGCTTCACCTGTTGCTCCGGTGGCTCCAGCTTCACCTGTGGCTCCCGTTGCGCCGGTTGCACCTGTAGCCCCGGCTTCACCTGTTGCACCTGTGGCCCCAGTTTCACCTGTGGCACCTGTGGCACCTGTAGCTCCGGTTGCCCCTGTTGCTCCAGCTTCACCTGTAGCTCCTGTAGCTCCCGTTGCGCCGGTTGCACCTGTAGCCCCGGCTTCACCTGTAGCTCCGGTTGCGCCGGTTGCTCCTGTAGCCCCGGCTTCACCTGTAGCTCCCGTTGCGCCGGTGGCTCCGGCTTCACCTGTCGCTCCGGTTGCGCCGGTTGCTCCAGCTTCACCTGTTGCCCCTGTGGCACCTGTTGCCCCAGCTTCACCTGTGGCTCC
>NZ_JAGGQL010000004.1:1940-85849 GCF_018613315.1 Bacillus sp. ISL-37
TCCCGTTGCGCCGGTTGCTCCAGCTTCACCTGTTGCCCCTGTGGCACCTGTTGCCCCAGCTTCACCTGTTGCTCCCGTTGCGCCGGTTGCTCCGGCTTCACCTGTTGCTCCCGTTGCGCCGGTTGCGCCGGTTGCCCCGGCTTCACCTGTTGCTCCGGTTGCTCCAGCTTCACCTGTTGCCCCTGTGGCTCCTGTAGCCCCAGCTTCACCCGTTGCTCCCGTTGCGCCGGTTGCTCCTGTAGCCCCGGCTTCACCTGTGGCTCCCGTTGCGCCGGTTGCACCTGTAGCCCCGGCTTCACCTGTGGCTCCTGTAGCCCCTGTAGCTCCTGTGGCTCCAGCTTCACCTGTTGCTCCCGTTGCGCCGGTTGCTCCTGTGGCACCTGTGCCACCTGTAGTTTGTTGTTTCTGCAAGACTTTAAGTTGCAAGTCTAAAATCATTTTCTCGGAAAGCTGAGTAAACACGCCTTCCCCTATTGCTGTTACGGCCGATGTACCTGGTATCGGGACTGTATCCAATGCTTCATCCCACTCAGTGATATCAGCTCTGAGCAATTCACAGAAAACCTGTTCATTGAAAAATTCGGTACTATGCTGATGAAATTGCGAAATATCGGATGACATCAATTGATCTTTTTCCGGAAAGCCAGTACCGAGAGGTCTTGAAACTAGGAAGTCAAACTCTTCACGATTATTTAAAAATGGTCCAACTGGTAGATTTAAAAAACTGGAATTGTCAAGCGACACCGCACAGCTGAAAGGAACATCAACAGTTAAATAGTTTATTTCTGAAATTAGCCCTGTCGTTTGGTCAACAATTGGATTCGCGGCGTATTGAATATTTTTCCGCACAAATCCAGCAAGAAATAGTTGACTCGTGGTACCACCAGTACCTGGTTGGAGAAGACGACAATGCGTTACTTTTACACGTTTTTTGATAGTTTTAATTTCCAGAACGTGTTGTCCATCTGGAAAATCAATTTTTGCGTGCATCGGTATTTTTACAGAAATTTCAGTCAAAACAACAGGTACTTTTACCAATGTAGGCCTGGAAACCACAGGACTAGGAATGATAGTGGTCGCCTCACATTGACCGACGGTTGCTGATGCTAGTTTGATAGGTTTTGATGACATAATTTTTTCACCTCTTTCTTTTAATGCTATTAGGTTATGAAAAAAAAAGTATTAAGCTTGTGCACCTGTCATAATCCAGTAAGAAAAAATTTAACCATATACCGCGATGTCCACTTATTACATCTTAATATCACAGTCGTAATATTAACCTTTTAATAGGCTCGACCATATTCCTTTTATCAGGTTCCTTTGGGACTTATCACCTTTTTCTAAAGTGACTAATATGATAAATGGGGAGGCGAAGGAATGAATATAAAATACCCTATATCCATCAGTCTTTGTATGATTGTAAAAAATGAGGAGAAAGTTATTGAAAGATGTTTGTCATCTGTAAAACCTATTGTAGATGAAATTGTAATTGTCGATACAGGATCTACAGACCGTACAAAGGAAATTGCAAAAACATTTACAGACCATCTGTTTGATTATAAATGGGAAGATGATTTTTCTGCTGCTCGAAATTTTGCTTTTTCTAAAGCAACAAAGGATTATATTTTATGGCTTGATGCAGATGACATTATTACAGAAGAAAACATAAAAAAGTTTTTACGATTAAAACAAAATCTATCTTTTGATGTAGACGCTATCTCCATGGCGTACCACCTTACATTTGATAATGAAGGAAAACCAAACTTTAGTTCCAGGCGAAATCGTCTTGTTAAACGGGAGAAGCAGTTCAAATGGTATGGATTCGTTCATGAGTATCTAGAAGTAAGCGGGAATATTATAGATTCTGAGGTGGCAATAGTCCATAAAAAAGAGAGTAATCATAGTGATCGAAACTTGCGGATTTATGAAAAAGCATTAGAGGACGGTAAACAGTTTTCTCCAAGGGATAAGTATTATTACGCGAACGAATGCAGGGATCATAGTATGTATGAGAGAGCCATTAGGTGGTACAAAGAATTTTTGGACGAAGGAAATGGTTGGATAGAGGATAATATTGAAGCCTGCGGAAAAATGGCAGATTGTTATATACACTTACAAGAATGGCCTGATGCAATTAGCAGTTGTCTAAGATCTTATACCTATGATGCACCTCGGGGTGAAAACTGCTGTCGATTAGGATTCATATACTTGCAGCAGAATCATATACAAAAAGCGATTTCTTGGTATGAGCTAGCAACAGTAGTAAAAATCCCAGAAACCAGAAGTCCTTTTATTAATCGTGCTTGCTACACATGGTTACCCCATTTACAACTATGTCTCTGTTATAGTATTTTAGGTGATTATAATAAAGCTCAAGAACATAATGACCTCGCAGCTTCATTTGTCCCACATAACCCCAAAATCCAACATAATCAAAATTTCCTCAGTTCCATTCTTCAAAGAGGCGAAGAGAAAGACGCCTAATATTTTGTTCAAGTATCTTTAGCCACTGTTCTCCTCGCTGTTCGACATTCAAAAGAAGCAAAGGGAAAATCATCCTTTGCTTCTTTTGATGACTTGTGTTAAGCGCAAAAATATTGAAATCCGGTGAAACATCCACTTAATAAAGAATGCATAAGATACGTCTCCATTCTTCTCCTTATGTTTCAACTGGGAACGTTTTTCTTACCGTTCCTCCATGTAAAAAACACCCCTCCTTTGATAGGATAGGCTGTTTTGCATGTAGGAGACCCAATAACTTTTCCTAACGGCGAAGACGGTTTTCAGCACTATTAAACTGGATAAATTATCTTAAAAAGATTACATAAATTAAAGGAATCCATTGTTGCAATTAAATCGCTGGGTAGACATTGTTTTTCAATACTTAGGCAAGTCTTTAAAGACATTACCGCAAAAAAGGGACAATCGCCACATTACAGCTTCAGCCCTCCTTGTAAAAGATATTGAAGGTGTAGAAAACATGCTGGAACAATTCTGTTCCAATGTGAAGCTGATCCAAATCGAGAGGAGCAAAAAAGAATAATCCATTTCCTTCTGCTGAATGTTAGAAATTATTTGTGGTGTGGAAATGATGAAGGTTTATCATCAGAAATGCAGGCTGAACAAAATAAAGCTGGCTTAATGGTGCCAGATGCAAACCCCCTTACTGTTACCAGTCTCATGTTCCCCAAGCTTTATCCAAGTTTCGTTGAAATCCTTCAATTGCTGGGAGCAAGCGGAACCATCACCATCCCGAAAAGCAATGATTTTAAATCTGATGTAAGAAGTGATCTTGACCAGTATCTGCAGGGTGCAGATGCCGAAGCTAAGGTAAGGGTTCGGTTGTTCAGACTGGTCTGGGATATGTGCTCAAGTGCTTTTGTAGGAAGAGAAACAATCTACGAGCGATTTTTCTTCGGCGATCCGGCCAGGCTTTCTGTAGGGCTGTATAATCATTACGACAAGACTCCATCGGTACTATTGGTGAATGATTTATTGAAAAGTTAACCCTGAACGGAAAGGAATTATGTGTTAATCTGCAAATTACGAAGAGCCAGGAAGATATATTCTCCTGGCTCTTTTAGCTTCAATCCTGCTGGTTTTCACATTTCAACCGCCTGGCCAGCCAGAATGGAAGGTACAAAATCACAAAGGTAATGAATGCAATGACCTCAAGGGAAAGAATATACCAAGGCCACGGCCCGAGATAGTCAATCAGCGACGGGTTGACTGGTTTTTCGGAAATGTACATATAGTTGCCTTCGATCAAAAAGTTGACGATGAAGACGATGAGTGTATAGACGTTCAGCCAGAGAAATGCTTTCCAGATGGATTTCCCGGTCGGCCTGTATCCAGCCACAAACACCATGAACAGGTTGGCAATCACCGTCCCTCCATGGGATATGAAGAAATGGACATAGCGGTAGTGGGGGAAGGTGTACAGGCTGATGTCTGGCGTGATCATTGCCTGCAGAGCGCTGCCGACTCCGACAAAATAGGTGAATTCAAATAATCTATAACTTTTAGTTAAAAGTAAAATGGCGGAGAGGATGAGTGAGATACTGCTCAGGTGAAGGGGCAGCGAATATTGGTAGCTCCAATGGCCGCTCCACCATAGCCAAGCCTGCAGGCTAATTTCAGAAATAATCAGAACTAAAAATAATCCAACCCTTGCAATACGATTGATATGGGGGTTTCTCAACGGTTTTCGGAACAAGAAGAGCAAAATGATCAAAAGCAGGAAAGCAGCAAGTGTATATAGGTGTACACTTGAAAATAACTGAAAGACATCTTCTGTACCTGGCACAAAAAGTTCCCTCATAAGCTCTCCTCCATTACAATTAGTTCGATTTTACCAAATCATACCCTTACTTTAACATATTCTCAGTTGGCATATATATGGTTAGAAAAACATACATTTCATACGATTACAGTTTGGAGGAGGGTGAGAGCATGCAATTCTATTATGGCCAGCAGATGCCCTTGCGAATATTGGATGAGGCTGAGTTTTGGAAGCATCAAGAGGAGGAGCATACCGTTGTGATCAGGGAGTTGACTCCTGATTTGGAACATGAATACGTAGATGCATTGAAAGAGTGGGAAAAGGTATTGGGGGAGACCCGCCATCAAGTTTTAAGATACATCGAGACGGTGACGAGATCGGGCAATTACATACCTGCCCAGCTTCATCAGCATGTGTTGAAGCTGACTTCATATTATTTGCAGCAAAGTCTTGATTTTATCAAATTGTGCGAGCAAATCAAAAATGAAAGTGAAGCGGTGAAAAATAACCCAACCGCCAAAGTAGTACTGGACCATATCATCCGGGAATCAGAGTATTTTGTAGGGATTGCTCAGGCCCTGCTATATCAGCAGACACCTCAATAGCAAATCGGTCATAGTCTGCCAGGTAAACTGGCTGGCTATTTTTATATAGTAGTTATTATTTTATGAATAATTTAGTATATGAAAATATGTATTTCGTCAGTAAAATATAGGTAACGGAAAAGAAATTGGAGCAGCTAGTTGGTACTGCCTTGTTTCGAGTTCTTCATGATTAAAACAGCTGATGCTTGAGAGGGTTTGCCATGAAAGTATTGATTTTTTCCTTAAAAAGAATCATGATCGCCATTCCTAGTTTGCTGCTGACCTCCATGGTTGTCTTCTTTTTGTTCATGATGATGCCAAGGGTGATGGGGACGGACTATGACCTTGCAATTCTATGGATTGAATATAAAAAGTGGATTGCCAGTTTTCTGACGGGCGATCTGGGGATGTCGTCGTATTATCGTGTACCCGTTTCGATGATTCTCCGGGAAAAAATGACCAATACCCTTGTTCTCGGAATTGTATCCTTGCTGATTACCTTTGTGCTGTCTTTTTTCATGGGGAGGTACGCTGGCCGCAACCCTAATACACTGGGGGACAGGCTGATCAGTGGGTTGAATTATACTGGACTTTCCCTGCCGCTGATTGTTGTTTCCGTTTACTCGATCTATTTCTTTTCGTTCGAGCTGAATTGGTTTCCTTCCAATGGCTCAGTCGATATCACTGTGCCTGAAGGGACATGGGAATACTGGCTGGACAGGGTTCATCATCTCATTTTGCCGGCAACTGTATTGGGGATTGTCGGGACAGCTACGTACACACAATTTCTGAGGGATGATATCGTGGAAAACAGCCGAAAGGAATTTGTCAGAACGGCAAAATCCATTGGGCTATCGGAAAAGAGAATCTACAATGTCCATATTTTAAAAAATTCCCTGATTCCAATCGTCACCTTTCTGGGAATTGATTTAGTCAACATCGTGAATGGTGCAATCATTGTGGAAACGATCTTTACTTATCCAGGCATCGGCCAGCTGTTCATCAAGTCGATTAACATGCGGGATCACGCGATGGTTATGAATCTGACGATGATGTTCTCCACCATCATGATCATTGGCAATATGATCTCCGATATCCTCTACGGTGTGGTTGACCCGCGAATTAAGCTGGAGTAGCTCATCCAATTGGGTGAGTTTTTTTGTGATAAAACCCCTAGTTTTAAAACTTTCGCTTATAGAAGGATATCTGTTATGATTATATTGAAATAGAGAAAAGGAGGAATTTTCCTATGTATGATGTAGCAATTATCGGAGCAGGCCCTGCTGGCGGAAGCGCAGCGATTTTCACAGCAAAGGCTGGCAAAAAAACAATCGTGCTGGATAACAATAAAAGCGTAACGAAGCGTGCCTGGATGGAGAACCACTACGGCGCTCCTGAAATCGCAGGTCCTGACTTAGTTGAAACTGGCATCAATCAAGCCAAAAAGCACGGTGCTGAATTCGTTGAAACAACAGTGATTTCTGTAAGTAAAACTGACAGCGGCGTTAAAGTTGTAACGGAAAATGGCGAGTATGAAGCAAAGCATGTCATCATCGCGTCAGGCATGATGACTGATGTAGCTGAAGCATCAGGTCTTGCAACAAAAGACGGCACAGAGCCAAGAATCAAGACGATTTTTGATGTCGATGCTGCTGGTAAAACAAATGTTGAAGGCGTTTGGGCTGCAGGCACATGCGCAGGGGTAAGCATGCACACAATCATCACAGCTGGTGACGGCGCGAAGGTTGCCATCAACGTCATCAGTGAACTGAACGGCGAGCGCTATGTCGATCATGATGTTTTAAAAGCTTAATGGTTAAAAGCCTTGCAGCAATCTGCAAGGCTTCGCTTATTTTAATAGATTGTTAGAGACATTTGCCATTTGAGTAAATTATGGCGTCCTGCTTAAAATGTCCGCTAATTGTTATATTTAAACTGGTCCTCGATTCTTCCATTCTCATCGTGGATGTAAGCCATTGTTCCGGCTTCTTCTGCCATTCGCTTTGCTTCGCTCACAGCCTCGGATCTTGAGTCAGTAGTAAGCTCTGGATCATCCTGGCCTTCCTTCTTGACAGCCCAACCCTGTTCGTCATGAGGCACAGCATGGAATCGCGCATCTTCTGTACCAGCACGGTCCTTGAAATATTCCTCACGTTCCATACCATTTTCCTGATTCTTTGCCATGTAAAATACCTCCTCGAATGCTGGATTACCTAATAAAGGTATTATGAATTTACCCAGGCTGTGTTGAAGAAAACAAAAATATTTCTGCTTTTTACCCAGTTTCATCCAAATAGTCTATTGTGGAACCAACTGCCTCAATAATGGAGCCTGTAGCCTGAATCCAGCTCCCGGCTGTATTGATATTTTTCCCTTCCCCACCCTGAAGCTCGATGATGCCTGAGATCGCTTGCATTGAATTCCCGATGATTTGAAGCAGGCTTCCATATAAATGGTAGAGTGACTCAACGGAATGACCATTTGCTAAAGTATCTTTAAGGACGGCGCTGCCTCCTAGTGCCTGCATCAGATTACCTTTGATATCCAGCACCTGTTCCGTTTCATCATCCATAGGAAGAAGAATGCCCGCAACCACCGTAATATTTCCTGCCGACTGGATCATGTTTCCAATCTTCTCCATTGTAAAATAGGGCTCGCTGTCTGCAATCAGTGCATTACCCAAAGCCTGAAGCTCGTTTCCCCATAGGTTAAAGCTGGTCAGCTGGCCTTCGGTAAAATCCTTGAAAGGGGTGCTTCCAATTGCCGCAAGAGTGGTTCCGGATGCCTGAATCCACGCGCCAAAAAGTTCCTTTCGCTCACTTTCCATGATTATCGCCGCCTTCGTCCTGATATCATCTTATACAGTTCAAATGCAATACGTTATGCAAAAGAATCAGAAATCCGTATAGCCCAAGCTCTTGAATAATAGGTATAGAAATGAAGGAGTGTAGCCCTGGAAACAGTTGGGTTATTCACCTATGAACGGAGAATCCGATGGTGGAGGTTATGCCATGGCAGTAGTAAAGCATACGGAGGCTGATGTTGATCTGCTGGCGCGATTGTTGAGAGCAGAAGCTGAGGGTGAAGGGCAACAGGGAATGCTGATGGTGGGAAATGTAGGGATTAACCGGATACGTGCGAACTGTTCTGATTTTAAGGGGTTAAGGACCGTGCCGCAGATGATTTATCAGGAACATGCTTTTGAAGCAACACAAAAGGGTTATTTTTATCAGCGAGCAAGAGAGTCTGAGAAAAGACTCGCAAGGCGTGCACTTAAGGGAGAAAGGATATGGCCGTCAAAGTATAGCCTATGGTATTTCCGACCGCCAGGGGATTGTCCGCCAACATGGTACAATCAGCCGCATGTCGGCCGATTTAAGCTTCACTGCTTTTATGAACCAACGGGCGAAGAGTGTGCGAATATTTATAACACCTTTTAAATAGCTGGACTGTCTGGTTTTGAACCTGGCAGTCTTTTTATTAGGCTCTTTTCTCAAACTTTGTTGCTATTGAATACAAAATTGGAGTGAATTACCTATATTCCTTCATAAAGTTGACGCATCTTATGAGAAAAGAGCGTACAAACTTAATACCGACCAGCAAAATGGCCTTATATTACGTTAAAATCGGCTTTAGGATTTTAACAACAATCTTTACGAAGACAGCCTTTTATTATCCAGAAAATCATCTTAATCCAGCTCAACGTTTAGCCCCTCGAGTCGCTTGTCTAGATGCGGTTCCTAACTCCTCGAGACGCTTCGGTCCTGCCAATGAAGTCAAAGAACGACTTCACTGGTCGGCCCTCTGAGGCACATGAAGTGCTGACCCGACAGCCACAGGACGTGGCGTTATTTCGGGAAGCGCTTGTCGGGGCTCCATCCACAACGAAAGTTTTTATTGCCTAAAACCCCCGGAAACCATAAGATGGAAATATCAAACTTAAAGGGGATAGAATATTGCGTACATATAACTTGTTTTTTTCAGATGAAGAGGTGAAATTAATACTAGAATAGGAGAAAATATAATGACAACAAATCTTTTTCGTGGACAAACGCTAAAGCTTACAGCTAAAAGGGAAGGGGATACAGAAATCATCGCTTCCTGGGATCAAGATCCGGAGTACCTGAGAAATGTTGACACAGATATTGCAATACCACGCCCGGTTGAACATTTTGAAGGTGAGGGTGATCTTGGTTCGAATAGCTTTTATTTTCGCTTAAGGACTATAGAGGATGATAGGCTGATTGGATTTATCGTCATCCACAGCATCGAATGGAATAACAGGTCAGGAATGCTTGCAATGGGCATCGGCAATGCCAATGATCGAGGTAAAGGATACGGGTCCGAAGCATTGCAGCTCATCCTCCGCTATGCATTCCATGAACTGAATTTGAACCGCATTGGCCTTGATGTCATTGAGTATAATGAGCGGGGAATTCGTGCTTATCAAAAAGCAGGCTTTCAGATCGAGGGCAGGATCCGACAAGGCGTCCATCGTGATGGCAAAATTTATGATCGAATCAATATGGGAATCCTACGGTCGGAGTGGGAAGAAATCTAAAAAAAAGTGGACCGGGCATCTTCATGCCCGGTCCTAGTCATTTCCTTTACTCTGAAGCTGTCTTTAACTCTTTAGACGATACCAGCTTGTCAAAAGCCCAACCGGCAAGTGCGCCAACTAACGCAGGCAGAAGCCAGCCTAATCCCTCCGCATAAAGCGGCAGTGATTTTAAAAGTGATGCCAGTAATTCTGATTCAACTCCGAATGTCTTCAAACCATCAACGACGCTAACAAGTGTGGTTGCAAACACTGCCCCGACATATACTCCACGTACTCCCTTGAAGAAACGGTCCAGGAAGGATAGGATGACAAGCACGATAGTGATCGGATAAAGAACGATCAACACGGGTACCGAAATCGAAATGATCTGGTTAAGGCCAAGATTCGCAATTAATAAGCTGACCACTGTTACAACGAGTGTGTAAGTTTTATAAGGAACCTTTGGCGTCATCTTTGCGAAAAATTGGCTTGTCGCCGCTACAAGGCCAACTGCGGTTGTGAAGCAGGCAAGCGATACAATCAAGCCGAGCAGCAGCATGCCAGGTGCCCCGAACATCAGCTTTGCGGATTCTGTTAAAATCGCACCGCCATTTTCATATTCGCCAACCGAGGCCATTTTAGCACCAAGAAGGCCGACAGTTACATATACAAAAGCTAATCCGATGCCAGCGATAATGCCAGCTTTCAATGTTTCCCTTACAACCTGCTTGCGTTCCAGCGCTTTTTTCTGCTGGATAGCTCCGACCACAATGATACCAAAGGCCAGTGCAGCGATTGTATCCATTGTCAGGTACCCTTCAAGGAAACCCGTAGTAAATGGGGCTGCCGCGTACTTTTCAGATACTTCTCCAAACGATCCATCCATTTTTAAAAAGCTGCCAATCACGAGCAGGACGATGGCTGCAAGCAAAACAGGCGTCAGGATGCTGCCAATCCGCTCAACCATTTTTGAAGGGTTTAACGTTACCCAGTAAACTAGTGCGAAAAAGACTAATGTAAACAGTAAAAGTACTATCGAATTTGTTCCGGATTCCCCAAGCAAGGGCTTAACGGACATTTCAAAAGCAACATTGGCGCTTCTTGGAATTCCAAAGAAAGGCCCGATCGACAAATAAACTGCAGCGCTGAAAACGATCGCAAAAACTGGGTGTACCCTAGAACCGATTTCTTTTATCCCATCCTTAGCCATGGAAATGACAACAACAGTCAATAACGGCAGTCCAACTCCGGTTACAACAAAACCAAGCATCGCTGGCCAAAAATTCGCTCCAGCTTCCTGCCCCAGGAACGGCGGGAAAATCAGATTCCCTGCTCCAAAGAATAATGCAAATAACATCAGACCGATTGTGAGTGTTTCTTTACCCCTTAAGCTTCCCATCCTTTTTCTCCTCCTAAAATAATGTTTTGGCACTGAGAGTATAGGAAATTTGGAACGGAATGTTATGAAATGAAAAACAAAAAAACTCGCCCCTATAATAGGGACGAGTTGCGCTCGCGTTACCACCCTGATTCCGCACAAACATGCGGCTCTCATCAACGTACCATCATACGTGTTCCATTTAACGGCGGACAAGCCGGCAAAAGCTTACTACGTCTACGTTTCAGCTCTGCATCTCAGAGATGATGTTCCTCTATAATCTGAACACCGGCTTGCAGCAAATCACCGGCTCTCTGGGGATCAGGTTCCATAAAGGACGTGTTCTCGTCATCGATTTTTATTATTGTAAAATATATTTACAAGAACTATATTAATATTCAGATAATAATATGTCAATACTATTAGCAAAGGAAAGTTTATCTTTTTAAGCCCGATACCCTTGGAATGTCTATGTGACCATGCATAATAGACACTTTAAAGCCCGTTTTCTTAGAAATGTCTAAGAAGTGCTGATTAATAGACATTTTGACGTCCGTTACTCTCCGAAATGTCTAAGAAGTGCTGTTTAATAGACATTTTGATATCCGTTACTCTCCAAAATGTCTAAGAAGTGCTGTTTAATAGACATTTTGATATCCGTTACTCTCCGAAATGTCTAAGAAGTACTGTTTAATAGACATTTTGACGTCCATTACTCTCCAAAATGTCTAAGAAGTGCTGTTTAATAGACATTTTGATATCCGTTACTCTCCAAAATGTCTAAGAAGTGCTGTTTAATAGACATTTTGACGTCGGTTACTCTCCGAAATGTCTAATAAGCTCCTTTTAATAGACATTTTGATAGCTGTCACGAAGTAAAATGTCTAAGAAATGCTGTTTAATAGACACTTTGACGCCAGCCATCCCTTAAAATGTCTAATTAAATCTTTTTAACTAAAATTTATTGTCCATATCAGGGCAATTCGTATTAATATTGGATTATACAATATGTCTGAAATTGGAGAAATGCATGAATCTTAAAAAGCTAGAGGCATTCATAATGGTTGTCGAAAAGAATAGTTTTTCCGAAGCAGCGGCCGCGCTTAAAAGCTCACAGCCTTCTGTCAGTCTGAAAATCAAAAGCCTTGAAGATGAGCTAGGATTTGAACTGCTTGACAGGGGAGCGGCAGGAATCAGGCCAACGCCTGCAGGGATGCTTGTTTATACAGCGGCAAAGGATATTGCCAATCGGTGGAGGATGCTGGAGGGCGAACTCGGAGAATTCCAGGGAACTTTGACAGGCACTCTGACAATTGGTGCGAGTACCATACCAGGAACCTATTTGCTTCCCGTCTGGGTTAAAAATTTCCGCAGCCTTTTTCCAAAGGTGGATGTCAAAATCGAAATTGGAGATTCGAAAAAGGTCCTTGAAAAACTGCAAAACCACCAGATTGATGCTGCGATCATCGGGATGAAGGTCGAATCCCGATTGTTAAAAAGCAATCCGGTTGCCGTCGATTCCCTTGTTTTGGTCACGCCAGAAGATCATCCATTAGTCCACACGGCATCAGCAGATTTTTCGCAAATTCAACAATATGATTTCGTCCTCCGTGAAGAAGGATCGGGCACACGCAAAATGATGGAGCGTTACTTAGCCGAAAAAGGGCTGTCGGTTGAAGGTTTGAAAGTTGCCGTATCCATCGGAAGTACGGAATCCGTCATCGCTGCAGTTGAAGCAGGGCTGGGCATCAGTTTTATCTCCAAGCTGGCGGCTATGCCTGCAGAAAGAGCTGGCCGCATTAAAATCGTCGATACTTTCGAACCATACGAGCGGGAATTCTATCTCGTGACTCATTCAGATGATGAAAATCGGCCGATTATCAGACAGTTTTCAGAGATAGTCGATTAAGAGTGAAGGATCCGGACTGAAAGAGATAATGACATTTTTCATTTTTCAATTTATTATTACATTAAGGAGAAAGGGGCGTTTGTAATGCAGGTTAAGGTATTTGCTAATCTTAGGGAGATTTGCGGAGGCGTGACCGTCGAAGTGAAGCCTGATGGAGACCGGGTAATGGATGTACTTGATAAAATGTGCGAAATGTTCCCGGAATTACACGAAGAAATTTATACAGAAGAGAAGACGCTCAAGCCATTTGTACATGTCTATATCAATGGCCGCAACATCGTCCATGATCAAGAACTTGAAACGCTTGTAAAAGAAAGCGACCAGTTTGCGCTGTTTCCTCCGGTTGCCGGTGGCTGATATGGTTGATAGAATACTAGAATTTCGTGGAATAAACAGGGAACATCTTGGTATGTATTTTGAAGAACTGGGCGGCACGCTCGTAACCGATTCCTTCCCGTTTGTGTATGAAGCAGAGAACTGGAGAGCGGAGATTTTAAGCGAGGATGAGCTTGCTTTTACAAAAACATTCATCGTCAACGCTGTACATATTAGATTTGCGGCGGAAAGCCTGGAAGGTCTCGAGCAACTGATTAAAAATTACCGTTATAAAACAACCCGGGTAGGCGGGTAGCGAAGGTTTCGGCGGATTATTGCCGGAGCCTTTTATTTTTTCTAGGAAACGATTATTTTTAGACTGAAATCACGCACAATGATACTGACTACAGCCTAGTAATCGAAGAGAAAGGGAATTTTACACCCATAATAGGCCCGCTTTAAGCAGATTTCGACCACATTTTGAAATATATCAGCGAATTTGGAAATATATCGACCACATTTTAAGTTTTATCAGCGGATTTTAAGATATATCGATCACATTTCCAATTATATCGACCAAGTTGCTCCACCCGCTAAAAAGCTGCCCTATCCAAGGTAGTATCATTTGCTATTATCCAATTAAAAAGAGGCCACAAAAAAACCAGGCAAAAATCGCCTGGTTTCCTTCAAAAATATTAAACTTCCTCAGTTGCTGGAGTTGTTTCTTCGCCAATGATGCCTAGTTCGCGAAGTTTTTCTTCTGTAACAACGCCATCTTTCCAGCCGCGGACATTGTAGTAGTCATCAAGCATGATATCCATGCGTGAAACTAGTCCTTCACTGTTGCCTGAAGCGCCTTCTTCAGTGAAGCGTTTTGGCAGGAAGTCGTCCTCGCGCTTGTTGAAGCCGGCTAGGTTGTTGTAGTAACGCTCAAGGTTATAGATTCTTTCCCCTGCAAGCATGACATCATCAGCTGTCATTGGGATGCCAGTCATTGTGCTGTATTGCTCAGCATAGTGCTCTGCATTTTCAGAGAAAGAAGAGAACTTACAGATATTCATAGAGTCAGAGAATGAAAGCAGGTTCTGGAATACATTCAGAAGCTCAGCTTTGCCTTCTGCTACTGTACGGTCTGTTGGCTCAGGAATGCCAGCGATTTCAGATGCGATTGTGTAGCCGCGAAGGTGGCAAGCACCACGGTTACTTGTCGCATAGCCAAGGCCGATACCCTGGATACCGCGTGGATCGTAAGCCGGGATAGATTGGCCTTTAACTGACATAGACAGTTCAGGAACGCCCCAGGCAGCAGTCGCGCGTGCAGGACCTTCAGCAAGGATACCGCCGAAGCCTTCACGGAACGCAATTTTGCGAGCGATTTCAATCATGCCGTCAGCATCGCCCCAATCAAGCTTCTCTTCAACGATGCCTTTTTCATAGGCTTCCATTGTCACAGAGATGGCGTGGCCAAGCTCAATTGTATCCATACCGTATTCGTTACAGATGTCGATTAAGTATGCGATTGCTTCAGAGTCGCTCAATCCGCTGTTCGCACCAAGTGCCCATGCAGATTCGAACTCAAAGCTCTCTACGCGAGTCTTATATTTGCCTTCTTTAACTTCAACTTCAATTTTACAGCCAACCGGGCAAGCGTGGCATGTGTTGTTGGCAACAAGCAGGTGCTCGTTAACCCACTCGCCGGAATGCTTTTCTGCTTCATCCCAGTGTGTCAATTGAGAGTTGCGCGTTGGAAGCGCTCCCACTTCATTGATCAAGTTGGTAAGGACGTTTGTTCCATATACGGATAATCCGCCTTTGTTAGGAGCAGTCAGGCCGCCTTCAAGAATTGCCTTAACCGCTTTCTTGTTAGCCTGGTTGTAATCATCTTTTTGTGCCGGCTCAGGCATGTTGCCTTTTTGTGCAGCTTTGATGACGATTGCTTTCAATTTCTTGTAACCTGCAACCGCACCAGTACCGCCTCGTCCTGCAGAACGGTCATGCTCGTTCATGAAACCAGCAAAACGCACCCCGTTTTCGCCAGCCTGGCCGATTGTCATGACACTTAAATTTTCTTCGCCATGTGCATCTTTTAAAGACTGTACAGTCGCGCGCGTGCTCAATCCCCACAATTGAGAAGCGTCGCGGATCTCTGCCTTGCCGTCTTCGATATAAAGGTACACAGGCTTGTCGCTCTTGCCTTTGAAAATGACGTTGTCGATTCCAGCCCACTTCAAACGAGCAGCTGTCCATCCACCCATGTGTGAGTCAGTAACCGTGCCAGTCAATGGAGACTTCGTCACGACTGCTAGACGTCCGCTCATCGATGAACGTGAACCTGTTACAGGGCCAGTCATGATGCATAGAATGTTTTCTTCAGATAGAGGCTCTACTTCAGGTCCGTTGTCAAGAACATACTTAACCCCAAGACCGCGGCCGCCGACATACTTTTTCACGTCGTCTTCATTGATGCCTCTGTAATCGACAGTGCCATTTGACAAGTCAACTAATACTTCTTTGTTTTTAAATCCCCCAAAATTCATCTTAACTAATCCACCTCTTTCATTTAGTATGGATAAAAAATAATACAAGAGGCCTATTTTCCTCTTAATCTTAAGTATAGTGAAAATTCAGCCTAAAAAAAAGCTTTATTTAAAGATATAATGAAATAGAAATGAGGGGATATGGATGAAAGATTTGGAGCGTTATTCAAGGCAGATTTTATTCCAGCCAATTGGAAGTGGAGGCCAGGAGAAACTATTGAAAAGCTCTGCCGTCATCGTCGGCATGGGCGCACTGGGTACGGTGATCTCGAATCATCTGGTCAGGTCAGGTGTCGGGCAGGTCCGCATCATCGACCGTGACCTGGTGGAGCTCTCTAACCTTCAGCGCCAGACTCTCTATGATGAGGATGATGCCCGCGAGAACCTTCCGAAGGTCATTGCCGCTGAAAAAAAACTGAAAAAAATCAATTCAGAGGTAAAAGTAGAGGCTATCATCGCTGATTTGACGCTCGACAACGCAGAGGATCTGCTTGCAGGCTTTGATGTGATCGTCGATGGAACCGATAATTTCATGGCCCGCTATCTAATAAATGATGTTGCCGTCAAGCATGGCATTCCATGGGTATATGGAGGTGCGGTCAGCTCGAGGGGGATGTTTGCCGCTATCAAACCGGGGGAGACCCCTTGCTATCGGTGCTTATTCCCATCGGTTCCTGCTGGACTGGGAGAGACATGCGACAGCATCGGTGTGCTTTCGCCGATTACGGATATCATTGGATCCTTCGAAGCCGTCGAGGCAATCAAGCTGCTCGTAGGGGCAGAGTCGAACCCGAATCTTGAACAGATGGATATCTGGTACAACTCCTTTTTGCAAATGGACGTCAGGCGGGGGCGCAATCCAGAATGCACGGCATGTGTCCACCATCAATACGAATTCTTGGACCGGTCATCCGACCAGCAAATTAACTATGCATCCTTATGCGGCCGCAACACCATCCAGATCAACCCAAGGCAAAAAACGAAACAGGATCTGGAGAAGCTCGCTGTCCGCCTGAAAAATAATGGCGAGGTCAAAGGCAATCCATTTTTGTTGCGCTTCATGCCGGATGATGAAATCACAATGGTCATTTTCCAGGATGGGCGGGTACTAGTCCACGGTACAAATGATACGGTAAAAGCAAAATCATATTATGCAAGATACCTTGGTACATAATGCTCAGCCAAGGTACGATAGGTAAAGCAGAATCCTAATATGCGAGCTACTCAGGTTCATAACTTTTTTATTGAAGGGGAGATTGAATTGGCAGGCTACATAGATGAGTTGAAGAAAGTCATAGATGAGGAACTTGTAACTGTGAATGAAACGATTTTGGAGCTTCACGGCCGGGATGAATCTTATCACGAACCACGCCTGCCGGATGTCGTTGTATTTCCGCGGAATAAAGAAGACGTCAGCAAGGTACTAAAATTCGCGGATGAGCGAAAAATTCCTGTTGTGCCATTCGGATTGGGAACGAGTCTGGAAGGGCACGTCATCCCGGTGAATGGCGGGATTTCACTTGACCTTTCACAGATGAATGCCATCGTTGAAGTGAAGGAAAGTGACTTTCTCGCAAAAGTCCAGCCTGGAGTAACGAGGTCGGTTCTGAATAAAGAGCTGAAGAAGTATGGCTTGTTTTTCACCGTTGACCCAGGTGCAGATGCGACGCTTGGCGGCATGGCGGCAACGAATGCGAGCGGCACGACCTCTGTCCGCTACGGCATCATGCGCGATCAGGTCAGGGACCTTGAAGTTGTGCTCGCGAACGGAGACATCATCCATACAGGCAGCCTTGCCGCGAAATCTTCATCAGGCATCCACCTGAACGGCATGTTTGTCGGCTCGGAAGGAACTCTTGGTGTCATCACTGAACTTACGCTGAAAGTATACGGCATTCCGGAAGCGATTACGGCAGCAAGGGCAGTATTTCCATCTGTTAAAAATGCCGTCGACGCCGTGGTTGGCATTTTAGCCGGCGGCATACCGGTAGCCCGGATTGAGTTCGTCGATGCAGAGTCGGTGAAAAAAGTGAATGAATACATGGAAACAGATTACGAGGAAAGCACGACACTGTTCATGGAATTCCACGGCAACGAAGCGGGACTGACCCAGGATGTTGAGTTTGCTACGGAAATTTTGAAGGACCACGAATGCTACAACTTCCAATTCGAGGCCGACTCTAAAGCGCGCAATCAGCTTTGGGAAGCAAGGCATAATCTTCTCTACGCCTATAAGCACACAGCCGGCAAGAAAAGCATCATGCTGACAGATGTCAGTGTCCCGGTTTCTGAGCTGACGGGCGCAATCCTCCATACCCGTGAATTGATCGATGCTTCTTCCATAGAAGGCTCAATTGTCGGCCATGTCGGAGATGGTAATTATCACGTTTTACTACTGATGGACAAGGAAAATCCTGAAGAGGTAAAAGAAGGCGAACGAATCAATGAAGAAATCGTCCACTACGCACTGAAGCGCGGCGGCACCTGTACTGGAGAACACGGTGTCGGACTAGGGAAGGCAAAATACCAGCGTCTTGAGCATGGCGCTGCATATGAAGTCATGAAATCCATCAAGAAGACCCTCGACCCGAACGGAATTTTGAATCCGGGGAAGATATTTATAGATTAAAATAAATAAAGCTGCCGATTTGGCAGCTTTATTTGATGTTTGGGAGGGGATCACTATTTAAATCGCAGCCGTCACTGCGATTTAGAAGGAAATCACTCCGATTTTAGAGCTAATCACTACGATTTAGAAGGAAATCACTCCGATTTTAGAGCTAATCACTACGATTTAGAAGGAAATCACTCCGTTTTTAGAGCTAATCACTACGATTTAGAAGGAAATCACTCCGTTTTTGGAGCTAATCACTACGATTTAGAAGGAAATCACTCCGTTTTTGGAGCTAATCACTACGATTTAAAAGGAAATCACTACTTTTTCCAATTTGGTGGGAAATCCTTTGCCTTCCTAGAAACTCATCAATTAATTTATGTTTAATGAGTTTTGTTACGCTATTCCCTAAACAAAAAACCGGACTAATAAATACCCAAACACCGAAAGCAGCACAGAACCAGCAAGTCCTGCCGACAATGCTTTTTCGCCCATTTGCTTAAATGATTTAAAGTCGACATTCAATCCAAGTCCGGCCATAGCCATGCCGATGAGCAAATAGGCGAGGCTGACGATGGCTGACGCAGCAGCATCGCTGACAACTCCTGTCGTATTGAAAGCACTCACCGCAAGGAATCCAAGGATGAACCAGGGAATCGGAAGGGTAGACAGCGTCATTTTTTGACCGGCGTCACCGCTTTCCTTCCGCTGGATAAGGAATCCTATTAAAATAGCAACCGGAACAAGCAGTGCTACCCTAGTCAATTTTACGATAATGGCGAGGTCGAGGGCAGCCTGTCCAGCCGGGTCGGCAGCAGCAACGACATGGGCGATTTCATGCAGGGTTCCACCCGCAAAAACACCATATTCAAGTGCTTTCAAGTCAAGATACGAGAAGATCAAGGTATAAAGAATCGTGAAAATCGTTCCGAGCACCGCAACATTGGCTGCCCCAACAGCGGTTTCTTTTTCATTGGCCTTGATGACTGGCGCGATGGCGACGACTGCGGCTGCACCGCAAATCGCTGTCCCGCAGGCCGTCAGGATGCCAAGCCTTTTCTCCACCTTAAAAAGGCGGCTCAATCCATAGACGACGACAAGGGCAAACGCCAGATTCGCAAATGCGATTAAAAATACCGTCGATCCGGCATTGTAAATATCATACAGATTCAGCCTGAATCCAAGCAATATGATTCCGAGACGAAGCAGCTTTTTGCTGGAATAAGAAGCACCTTCCAACAGGCCGCCGTTCACTCCAACAGACGCCCGCCAGATCATTCCCAGCATGATGGCAATGACAAGCTGGCCCATGATCGAAAAGAATGGAAGTCCGGCAATCAATCGGGCAGCCAGCGCGAGCGCCAGAGTCAGGGCAATACCTCTCAAGACGGGCATAGTAAAACGAGGCAGTAAATCATTTATTTTCATTTATTACACGTCCTTATAAACTTTCTAACTACCACTTTACCTAATAAAAGAAAAATAGCAAAACCCATATGTGTATCTATCTGGAATTGGCAATATTCACAAAACGGATATATGTAAGCTGAGCAGGGATATTGGATGGTGCTTATAATAAAGGTAACTATATCCTCCCTAAGCAGGTGAGCAAAATGGAGAAGAGCATGTCGGAGGGAAGGTTTCTTGTATACATCGTAGCTGCGGTCATGATTTTGATGGTGATCCATCTCTATCATGCTGACCTTTCGTCCTATTTGAACCCTGAAAATTATATTGCCATCCATACGATTTTGGAATTTTTCAGTATTGCGGTTTCCTTTTCGATTTTCTCATATGGCTGGAAAGCGTTCGGCTTCTCACAGTCCAGGAAAATCCTGATGCTGAGCTTTTTGTTTTTCATCGTCGGAATGCTCGATTTATTGCATACACTCACATTCCAGGGAATGCCCTTTTTTATAACGGAAAGTTCCATCGCGAAGGCAACATGGTTCTGGGTTTCGGCCCGGAGCATTGAGTCATTATTGATCGTGCTGGTACTCGTCCTGCCCGAAAGGAAGTTGCAGCAGGATCCGAGGCGCATCTGTCTGGCAGTTTGCACGGCGGTTATCGGAGTCATTATGTTCGTGATTTTCAGGTATGAACAGAGCCTTCCGCTGCTCGTCATTGAAGGCAAAGGGACAACCATGTTGAAAAATCTGATAGAATATGGTGTCAGCTTCCTGCACTTCATCTCCATTGTCATTTCACTTTACTTTTACAATGAAGGAAAGAAGGGCCAGCATCTGTATGTAGCGCTGGCATTCACGTTTCTGTTTTTGTCCGAACTCGTTTTCACGATTTACCAGAGCGTTTATGATATCGACAATTTCACCGGCCATCTGTACAAGGCGCTTGGCTACTTTTTTATCATGAGGGGGTTCTACTTCTCGACGATTGCGGACGACAGCTTTCTGAAGGATCCTCATGAAAAAATGTGGCGGAAGAGTGAGGAGATGATCCAGAGCCATTATGGAATCATTTTCAAGCTGTCAAAGCAGGGTGATGACTTCATCCACCACATTGTTGGCGGTGGGCTGCTGAATGATCTGGGCTTCACCCCGAATGAGATCAATGGCAAGACCCTCGGTGAATTCCTGCCCGATAAGGCGGGGAGAATTGAAAGGTACTATGATTGTGTCTGGAAAAATAATGAGAAGATTGTCTTTGAAATTGAAATTGGCGGACAAACATATGCGATATCGCTCATGCCTGTTATGACCAATGGCGAGGTAGTGGAGATTGCCGGAGCCGTTATGGGGATCGTCAAGTATTCACGGCTGGACCGCTGTTCCAGAAGTACGAAGGCAAATGCTTTGTAAGCTTTGATCAAACCTGCAGAAATGCAGGTTTTTTTGTTTCACCATTACCCTCCATTGCCGAAAGGAATTTTATAATAAAAGGCGAATAAGCTATAAGTATCAGCCCTGTCCGATTTCGAGGGTGACATACTTAGGGAGGGAGCGCTGAATCTTCTGAAGTCTAAATATTTAAAATAGTATTTTTTCAGGATGTTCTTTAGGGAGACGAAGTGTTAAACTGGGTGTATGTTTACAAATTTCTACAATGTTTTTGAAAAATGTAAGCATTTACAATCATAACGGAAGAGGTGTTGAACGTGCTAGGATTTTTACAAAGAATCGGGAAGGCTTTGATGCTTCCAATCGCTGTTTTACCTGCAGCTGCATTATTGCTGCGTCTTGGGCAGCCGGACTTATTGGATATTGCTTTTATTTCTGCGGCAGGTGACGCGATTTTTGCTAACCTTGCATTATTGTTCGCCATCGGTGTGGCAGTTGGTATTTCGAAGGATGGCCACGGTGCTGCCGGGCTCGCTGGTGCAATAGGCTATTTTGTTTTGACTAAGGGTGCAGGTGCTGTCAATGAAAGCATCAATATGGCGGTGCTTGGCGGGATTTTATCCGGGGTAATCGCCGGTTTGCTCTACAACCGTTTTCATGATATTAAGCTGCCGGACTGGCTCGGCTTCTTCGGCGGCAAACGTTTTGTCCCGATCATCACTTCATTGGTAATGATTGTTTTAGCCGGTATTTTCGGCTATGTTTGGCCGCCAATCCAGACAGGCATTAACAGTGTCGGTGAATGGATTGTCGGTGCCGGTGCAGTTGGAGTAGGCGTATTCGGTTTCCTGAACCGTTTATTGATTCCAATGGGCCTTCACCATGTTTTGAACACGCTTGTCTGGTTTGAATTTGGTGAATTTACGAATGCAGCAGGGGATATTGTAAAAGGTGACCTGAACCGTTTCTTCGCAGGCGACCCTAAAGCCGGCATTTTCATGAACGGTTTCTTCCCAGTCATGATGTTCGGTCTTCCAGCTGCAGCATTCGCGATGATTGCCGCAGCGAAAAAGGAACGCAAGAAGGCTACTGCAGGAGCGCTTATCGGTTTAGCCTTCACATCATTCCTGACAGGGATCACAGAGCCAATCGAATTCTTGTTCATGTTCTTGTCTCCAGTCCTTTATGGAATTCATGCTGTATTGACTGGTCTGGCAATGTCGATTACCTATATGCTCGATATCCACCATGGATTCGGATTCTCAGCAGGTGCAATCGACTATGTGCTGAACTACGGAATTGCCCAAAAGCCATTGCTGCTGCTCGGAGTCGGCCTCGTTTACGCAGTGCTGTATTTCGTCATTTTCTACTTCCTGATCATCAAGCTTGACCTCAAGACGCCAGGACGTGAAGACGAAGTTGAGGGCGAGTTCACAGAAAGCGGCGCGTCAAAAGGAAATTACGCAAAGCTTGCAGATCATTATTTGGCAGCATTAGGCGGCAAAAGCAATCTTAAGGAACTGGACAACTGCGTAACCCGCCTTCGTTTAAAAGTAGAGGATATGGCAAAAGTAAATGAAGCAGAACTTAAGCGCCTTGGGGCAAAAGGTGTGTTAAAGCTTAATAAAACAGACCTTCAAGTCATTGTAGGAACCGATGTAGAATTTTTGTCGAATGAAATGAAGCGAAAATAAGAAAGACAGACTTGGCGGTACTTCACCGTCAGGTCTTTTTTTCACAGGCTATCTAAATGGAGAAATAGGTAAAATAGAACCTATACATAAATGGAGGGTTATTCATGAAACGTCTACTGGATTGCACAGCATCTGATTTTGAACAAATGACGGGACAGGATTTGAAAAAGGCGATCATTGCTTCTGAGGGACGGACGATTTTATCTGAGGTCATCGGGGCATTCTCACCGCTGTATCCGGCAGTGACGAATGCGGAAATGGCAGCTGCATTCGGTGCTGACCTGATCCTGCTGAACTTCTTCGATGTGATGAATCCTTCTATCGAGAGCTTGCCGGAAGCAGAGCCGTCTGAAGTAGTCCGCCAATTAAAGAAGCTGGTTGGCCGTCCTGTTGGCTTAAACCTAGAGCCGGTCGACCTCCAGGCGGACAAGCTTGAGGCACTGCAGCAGCTTCCTGAAGGAAGGATGGCTACCGATGCTTCACTTAAAAGAGCGAAGGAGCTTGGCTTCGATTTCGTCTGCCTGACAGGCAACCCAAAAACAGGTGTGACGAATGCCGAAATTACCAAAGCAATTGAAAAAGCCCGGGCAGCATTCGGTCCAGACGGATTGATTATTGCTGGCAAAATGCATGGCGCAGGTGTGGCCGGTGAGACGGGAAGCTCAATGATGACGGGCGAAACCTTGCATAGGTTTGTCGAGGCTGGTGCTGACATCATCCTGATTCCGTCGCCGGGCACTGTGCCGGGTTTTACGGTTGAAAAGACGGCAAAGCTGGTTGAGCTTGTCCACCAAAAAGGAGCCCTCGCCATCCTGACGACTGGAACAAGCCAGGAGGGGGCGGATGAACAAACAATCAAACAAATCGCTCTGAACAGCAAGATGGCCGGTGCTGACCTCTACCATATCGGAGACGCCGGGGCAGCGGGCATCGCTTCTCCAGAAAATATCATGGCCTATTCAATCGTCGTACGAGGCAAACGGCATACTTATGTCCGGATGGCAGCCTCTGTCAGAAGATAAATACCTGATTTTTCAAGTTGGTATCAGCCATAATCCGGGTAAAAGTAAAGCCTAACGCTGATACTAACTTGAGGAGGGATACAACATGGAAAAGGACAAGTTTGTCAATATCGATCCAAAAGCAAAGCCTGTCAATCAAGGTTCTGAGCAGGAACAAATGGAAACAGCGGAAGCAAACATGAAGCTCCAGGACGCTTTTTATGATGAAAACGAAAGCAATGGGGTAGATCCTGCTAACCTGAATAATCAGACAGCCATCCTGACTGATATGGACTAAAAGCCGGCAATTGTTTGCCGGCTCTTCCTTTTGTCAGATCCCAGAAGCCTAATGATGACGGTCTGTTTTATCGCTCTGGTCTTTGTTGTGTTTGTTCCCCTTGCTGTTGTCCCCGCTCGTCAATTCACCGGAAAACTCGGCCATCTGGTTACCGAGCTTTGGGGAGTTTTGATTTTTACTGCCTTTATTGAACTTTTTCGTCATTGTAAGCCCTCCTTATAGTGAGTACTAAGCTAGTTTTCCCGATAGTAGGGTGGCAATATGTAAAAACATTTTAAACTGAGGTTCAGTTAACTCAATAAAAAAGGACAGCTTGCACTCAGCTGCCCTTTAAAACTTATTTTTCAATGGATCGATCAATCTCTTCCTCGCTCACTAACTCAACCTCGGCGAGACCTTTCAACTCCTGGATCAGCCCGTTCGCTTCCTCGTACAGTGTGTCATCTGTAAATACTTCTGAGTAATAAAGGGAATCATTCAGCAAAGCTTTCACGTGGAGCCTCGTGCCGGATTCTGTGTCTTCGTCACCCAAAGTGACAGCGGAGCGTGAGGTTTCGTGCTGATTGAGCAAGACTTTATTGCCATTGCGTTCTTTCTTCACAGCTTCAACAATTTCCACCAACGAATTAACTCGTTTCAATGACATCACCCCTCTAGTTATGTATTCCATGTTTCAGACATTTAAAACCACTCAAAGAATTATTTCGAACGTAGTTCCCTTGCATAGCTCGCTGCGTATGGTGATTTTTCCGCCATGCGCTTCTACTAGCTCCTTTACGATCGCAAGCCCGAGCCCTGAACCTCCCAAAGCTTTCGACCGTGACTTATCGACCCGGTAAAAGCGGTCAAAAACCCACGCCTGGTCTTCATCAGGGATGCCTTTTCCTTCATCGGTGACGGTGATATGGATATGTCCATCCTTTTTGAAAACCTTCGTTGTGGTCGTAGTTCCTTCTTCTGAATACTTTCTGGCATTATCCAGCAGATTAATGAGAATTTGTTCAAAGCGGACCGGGTCAGCCTCGATATAGACTTCCCCGTGACAGCTAAAATTAAGCGTCATATTTTTTCCGATAAAAGATGGTGCCATCCTTGAGTGAATTCCGCGCATGAATGTACAGAGTTCCAAACGTTCTTTTTCGATGGTAAAAGTGTTCTCATCCATTTTTGCGAGGTCAAATAATCCTTTTACCAGACCAGAAAGCTTGGTTGCCTCTTCATGGATGATTTGCAGATATTGGCTTCTGTCCTCAGAGGCTATTCCCGGCTTACCGGCGATGTCCGCATACCCTTTTATATACGTGAGCGGTGTCCGCAATTCATGTGAAATGCTCGCGAGGAACTCATTCCGCTGCCTTTTCATGTGGCTTAGGTCATCAGCAAGCACCTGAATAGATTCAGCCAGCTCGCCCAATTCATCGTTTCCGCGGCGGGGCAGAGTGACAGAATAGTCGCCCTGGCGGATTTTTGAAGTCGCTTCATTCATCTTAATGACTGGCTTAGTAATGAATCTGGAAAGGAAAAGGGTAATCACGGCCATTGATGTCAACAGCAGGATTCCGGCAAGCCAGAAGTGCTTGTTCAGCTTGGTAATCAGGCTCTGGACCCGCTGGGTATTCTTGAACATATAAACAGCACCGTCGTTCTCCAGGGGGCTTACCGACGCAATATATTGCTTGTCCTGCCAGTCATCTTCTAAAATCAACCCAGTTCGCTGAATATCTCCTGGCGTTTCTGTAATGATGTACTGCATCGAGTCATCCGTCGGTATGGAAGAAGAAATGATCACACCTGTCTGATCCGTGATAATGACATGGGTGTCCGTCTTTGATTCCATTGTCGTGATATGGTGGATGGTTTCCTGGGAATAGGAAGTTTCCAGAATATCACGATGGTTATTGCCGCGCGTTTGCAGGGAAGCTAGCTCCTCGTCGATCCTAGAATGGATGATAGAAGAGTGCAGGTAGTAGAATAACACCCCTTCGACCAGCAATATCGTTATGAAAAAAACAACCCCGATTTTAAAAGAGATCCGATCCATTTATGCCACTCCCATGATCCATCTTAGATCCATCATACTAAAAAAGTATCCAAAAACAGAGCAGAAAAGCGAAGAAGCAGTGCTCCTTCGCTTTTTTGATCATAACAAATCATTCACCTTATAAATCATTCCATTTTCAAGGTTATCACCTAATACCAATTTTACAAGCGCTCCAGCAACAGTATCAGGACTGCGAAGATTGCCGCTTTCTTTGCAATTCCTGAAGGTATCCACATCGGCGAATGCTTCTTCTGAGGAAGAACGGATTGTCACCTGCATATCAGTATCCATCAGACCCGGGCTGAAGGCGATGACCTTGCTGCTGCTTCTGTTGTTCTCAAGCTCCAGGCCGGCGGTCATCGTGAACATGTTGACAGCGGCTTTTGTGCTGCAATAAATGCTCCAGCCCTGGATTGGCCGCTCGCCAGCACCGGAGGTTACATTCGCGATGATGACTCTGGTGCCGGCTTCTTTTGCTTTTTGTAAAAATATATTACTAATCAGGATTGGTGCCGTCAGATTCACCTGGACATTCGTCTGGACTAAGGATGCATCAAGCTCCCCTGCCACATCGATTGGTTCGATGACTCCAGCATTATTGATGACATAGACGGCTTCCGCATTTTTAAAAACATCAGCTGCAATCGCAGTGAATACACTTTGGACCTGGCCCTCTGAGCTGAGGTCGCAGCTGTGATGGGTATATCCGGCTCTGGGTTTTTCCGCAGCCTGCTTTAAACTGCTGTTTTCATTACGGGAAACAGAAATAACATGGATTCCTTCTGCCAGCATTTGTTGTGCGGCAGATGCCCCAAGTCCCCTCGATGCACCTGTGATGATGGCGTATTTCATTTCAGACACTCCTTTATGTAAGGCTTTTATGATCAACCTCCGGGTTCGCAAAATAGCTTAATCCAAACTAATAACAATTATTTTTCACGATCAGACTGGAATGGCCCCGGTGCTGACTGATGTAATATTTTTCAAAAGCCAGTTCTTATTGTCTTCCTGTTCCACTTTTTCAGCCGTTTGCAGCGCCCATGAAAGATATCGTTCCTGTTCGTCAGAATTTCCGGCAGCATGATAGGCACGCGCCAATGCTTCATAAGCGAATGCGAGGTCAAAATCCCCAAGCTGATGCTCAGTGCAAAGACTTAATGATTTCCTGGCATGATGGAGAGCGGCCTCGCTTCTTCCAAGTATCGCATAGACTCTTGAAATCTGCCATTCACCTCGGGCAAAGTTCAAAGGCGTTCCAACAACACTCCAATGATAGCGAGAGGCATTTGCCGCATAGAGCATCATATCATCGTCATTTTCCGTCCGGTCGGTTTTCTCAATCAAATCCCAGGTCAGGTTGAACAAGTCCATTGCCATCTTCTTATGTGTCGTAAAATCCATATTGATTTCCATCTGAGAGGTCTCCTTTGAATCTTTTTATAGAAGGCTGTTTTCGTAAGATTTTTGTTAAAATCCTAAAGCCGATTTTAACGTAATGCATTCCCATTTTGCAGGTCGGTATTAAGTTGCATGCTCTTTTCTCAAAAAAGAGTCATCTTTACGAAGAAAAATTGGTCATGAAATCCTATTTTGTAGTCAAATAGCAACAAAGTTTGAGAAAAGAGCCTTGAGAAAAGAGCGTTATAGAATAATATTTGACAGATTGTGGAGGAATCCTTTTTTGGGTTGAAAAAAAGCATGGCGTGGGCCATGCTTGCAGCAAATCAATTTAATAGGCTCTGCCAATCGTTGATGAACCCGGAGGTGGAAGAATTGGGGGATGCCAACACTTCTTCTGTGGGACCGGTCTGCTTCAGCTCCCCATCCATCAGGATTGCCAGCGTATCTGCGAGGAACTTCAATTCCATAAGATCGTGGCTGACAAAAACAGTCGTCGTGTTTGTTTGCTTGATGATGATCTTGATATCCTTCAATAACTGGACTTTGGTGGGGAAGTCAAGGGCTGAGAAGGGCTCATCCAGAAACAGCACCTCAGGCTCAAGCACCATTGCCCTTGCCAGATTGACTCGCTGTGCTTCTCCACCAGAGAGGTTTGCCGCATGTTTTTTCGCAAGAGAGCTGATTTGGAATTTTTCCAGCCAGTAGGCGACCTTTTGTTTCACTTCTTGTCGGGGCAGCTTGCGAAGCTTTAAGCCAACCGCGACGTTTTGGAAGACTGTTGTATCAAGGAGAAACGGCTGCTGCATCGCGACAGCGAATCTTCTGCGCATATCCAGCGACAAGTCATTCGTAATTTCCTTGCCTTTCAGAATAATCGTACCCTGTGATGGCTTTTCCAGGAGAGCCAGCGCCTTGATGAACGTACTTTTTCCAGCACCGTTCGGGCCCATGATCCCGAGCACTTCACCCTCTTGAAGCTCAAAGTGGGGGATGGAAAGAAGAACTTTTTTACCGGCTCTCACTTCTAGATTTTTTGCAGTGATCATAGGCTCCGCTTCCTTTGCTGTAAGTAAGTTAAGCTGAATGTAATGATGAATGCCAGCGTCATCAGGATGAACGAAAGCGCAAGGGCGATGTCAAAGTTGCCTTTCGAAACCTCCATAACGATCGAGGTCGTCAAAATCCGGGTTTCGCCGCTGATATTGCCGCCGACCATCATTGCCGCGCCGACCTCGGCAATGACCCGTCCGAATCCGGCGATGATGGCTGCAAGGATCGCAAGCTTGACCTCTTTCGTCAGTATCCAGTACAGCTGCAGCTTTGTGGCGCCAAGTGCCTTCACCTGAAGGATCAATTTAGGGTTAATCTGCTGGAATGCTGTGCTTGTAAGCGCGGTGACAATCGGCAGCGACACTAAGATCTGTGCCATGATGATGGCTGTTGGTGTATAAAGCCAGGCTAAACCGCCAAGCGGTCCTGAACGCCAAAGGAAAAGAGTGATCCATAGACCGGCAACGACAGGAGGGAGACCCATTCCGATATTGACGATGGCAAGGATGAACTTCCTTCCCGGAAAGCGGGCAAGTCCAAGAAACATGCCGGCCGGGATGCCAATCAATGTGCTGATCAAGACAGCAGTGATCGACACCTTGAGAGTCAGCAGGGTGATCTCGAGAATCTCCGGGTCACCCGAGAGAATCATTTCTATGGCTTTTTTTAATCCTTCTAGTAAAAGTTCCATATGCAATCATGCTTTCTTTTTAAAAATTTTCCGCATGGTGAAATTATACACTACTTAAATTATTCGAATAGGAAGAAAAGAGGTTCTCCGTATTCGTCTACACCGAATTCTTTAATCAATTTCTTTGTGTCTTCCGCAATCATGAATTTCACAAATGCTTTTGCACCCTCTGCGTTCACTTTTTCATGCTTTTCGTTGTTGACCTGCATGACGTGGTAGATGTTCAGCAGACTTTCGTCATCTTCTACTAAAATTTCGGTTTCAGGCATGTTTTTCTTCTGCGCAAGGAAAGTAGCGCGGTCTGTCAAAGTATAGCCTTTTTTTTCTGCAGCAATCTGGAGTGTCGCGCCCATGCCTTGTCCAGCCTCCATATATGCTTCTCCAAGAGCTTTTGGTTCAAGGGACGCTTTCTTCCAAAGCTCAAGTTCCTTTTTATGAGTACCGGAATCATCGCCACGTGAAACAAAAGCTTCTTTGGAATCGGTGATTTTCTTCAATGCCTCTGGAACTGATAACCCTTTTACTTCAGCCGGATCTTCTGCAGGTCCGACAACGATGAAATCATTGTACATGACTTTTTGGCGGTTGATGGCATCACCGCTTGCTACCAATTCCTCCTCTGCTGTCGGTGCGTGAACAAGAAGGACATCCGCTTCGCCGCGCGTTGCCATTTCAAGTGCCTGGCCTGTACCTACAGCAATGATTTTAAGATTAAAATTATGCTTCTCCTCAAATTCAGGACGAAGGACATCGAGCAATCCGCTGTCCTGGGTGCTCGTTGTCGTCGCGAGAATCAGGTCCGTTTTTCCCTCTTTTACAGAAGTTTCCTTAGTAGATGAATCGGAACAACCGGTAACGATAGCAAGCATGAGTACAATCATAAAAGAAAGCAATGGTTTGAGTTTCATGTTCTATGCCTCCGATAAGTGGTTTCCATAAATGATTTTTCCGAAATCTTCAGCATCATAGCCATCGAGGTCTGCGATGCTTTCTTTAAAATTGGTGAGCTGAATCAGGTCCACCAAGTGCTGCAGTGCTCCTTTATTTTCAGGAGTCCAGCAGAACACGAGATCAAACTGTTCTTTTGTCAGCGGGATGAAATCCAATCCTAGCTGGCTCGCCGCGCATCTGATTCCGATAGCAGCATCTGCTGTTCCTCTGCTGATATGTGCTGCCGCACCCAGGTGAGTCCATTCCTCATTTGCATATCCCTTTATAGCTGATGGCTCAAGTTTTTCATTAGCTAGAAAGGAATCGAGCAGAAAACGGGTTCCGGCTCCTTTTTGGCGATTGATGATCGTGACATCACTCCTTGCCAGATCTTTGACACCGGTGATCTTCTTTGGATTGCCTTTTGCAACGATCAAGCCCTGTTCCCGGGATGCAAGTCTCATCACCGTTATTGGCTCATGGACAAACAATTGGCGGATGAAGGGAAGATTGTACTGTTGCGATGCTGGATCCAGCAAATGAACAGCGGCGATGTCAGCGCTGCCACGATAAAGCATCATCAACCCTTCTAGGCTTCCGATGTAGGAGGGGGTGATCGAAAGTCCCGTTCCCTCTAAAGCTATGTACTTAACAAGCTGTTCAACAAGGAAATCATGGCTGCCCGCCAACTGCAAAGTATGCAGGGCCTTTGATTCCTTGGTTCTGGCTGGAATTGCCGACATACTGGTTTTATATCTTTCAAACTCACTTTCTTCAATACGCATTTTATTGCCTACTTTAAAAGCAGACAGGTCACCCCGTTTAATCAATTCATAGACGGTATGCTTTGAAATTTTCAGCATGGCCGCAATTTCGTCAGGAGTATAAATTTGCAAAGAGATTCCCTCCTTTTCTTCCTAAACTAAATATAATAAAATATTTGATAGATAGGTATAGTTTTCGTTAAGTTTTGTTGTGTTTTGTTTAGTTTTATTGTGAGATTATCGAAAAATGTTCACAATTCAGGTAGAGAATTGCCAATACACTGCCGTTTTTTTTCAAATATAACCTTCACAAAATACTCCGGGCAGTATTGTGTATTTCTTATAGATACCATGGTAAACTAAGCATTAGACAGAATTGATGTAGAAAGGAACAGGGAGAATGAAGATTTCAGATAAAGCGCGCGACATTTTAAAAGAAATCCTCGCTGAGCGCAACGCAGCAGGTATCCGCGTCTACTTCGGCGGCTTTGGCTGAGGAGGCCCGCAGATTGGCCTGGCTCTGGAGGAGCCGGAAGAAGATGATCATGTAACAGTAATCAATGAAATCCAAGTCGCAATTGAATCCAATATCGTCGACTATACTGAAGGTATGGCGCTTGAATATGACGAGTATCGTGAAGGTCTGGTCCTGATGGGCGGAGACGGCGGCTGCTGATAAATGTAAAAATGCACACCATTTGAGGATGGTGTGCATTTTTTGGGTTTGGAATTGGAAAAAACTCGCGAAAATTTCCAGTTCGCCAATAAATTTGAATTTTCGCCAATAAAGTAGTCGAAATCGCCAATAAAACGAAATTATCGCCAATAAAATTGTGAACTCCGCCAATAAAATCAAATTATCGCCAATAAAGTTGTGAAGCCTCGCAAAACAAACTTATAAAGCTGTGATTAACCGCCACACAAACGAATTTTTGCCTTTGTAATTAAGAAAATCGCCAATCAAATGAGATTTTCACCATTCACCAGTTCTAGAACTGCCCAGTAAACTGAAAATACAGAACAACAAGCCCCATTAGCCACACATAAATCGCAAAAGGCTTCAAAGAATGATTTTTCAAATAGCCAATCATCCATTTTACCGCGAAATAACCGAAAATCGCTGCTGAAATGATACCAATCACCAGGGCCTGAATCGAAATCGTCTCACTTCCGCCGCTGAAAAGGTCTTTACCCTGAAGGACGATTGCCCCTAGAATCGCTGGTGTCGACAACAGGAAGGAGAAGTAGGCCGCAGTCTCGCGGTCTAGCTTACGCCAAAGCGCCGCGACAATCGTCAAGCCGGATCGGGAAATCGCCGGAAAAATTGCTGCCGCCTGGAAGCTGCCAATCACCAGCGCATCGGTATAGCTGATATCTTCCATCCTTTTGCGGCCGTTTTTGATCGAATCAGCGAACCACATCAAGGTACCGGTAATCAGGAATTCCCAGCCAATCGTCACGCCAGTTTTGGATATCTCATCAAAATAATCCTCAAACAGCAATCCGACAACGACAGCCGGCAGCGTACCGACAACAAGGAGGAAAGTCAGCTTCCCAAACGGATTTTTCAATATCTTGATGAATTCATATCTATAAAACACAAATACCGCCAGCAGCGTACCCACATGAAGCATCGTGTCAAGCAGCAGGCCGGCCTCTTCAAGACCGAATAAATTCCTGCCCAGATAAAGGTGTCCGGTACTGCTGATCGGCAAAAACTCCGTCAGTCCCTGGATAATCCCAAGAAAGAAAGCTTCAATTTTTGATAGCATACAGAATCCCCACTTTTTCAAAGACTTTGTCCCTTACAAAGCTATGAAACATGTCCCATCTCTATGCACGCAAAATTTCCAGCGGACTGTATGACGGACACAAATTCTAGAAAAAGCGGAGAAATTGTCCGTCATTAGGGTCATGACGGACACAAATCGGGAGAAAAGCAGAGAAACTGTCCGTCATAGGCGTCATGACGGACATAAATCCCGGGAAAAGCGAGAAAACTGTCCGTCATAGGGGACATGACGGACACAAATCGGGAGAAAAGCAGAGAAACTGTCCGTCATCAGGATCATGACGGACACAAATCCCGTAAAAAGCAGAGAAACTGTCCGTCATCAGTGTCATGAAGGACACAAATTCCCGAAAAAGCGAAAAAACTGTCCATAATTCTTGAATTAATTCAGCCCATCAAACAAAAAAGGAAGCCTAATCCATTTCCCTCCGCCAAATTTCCTGAATAAAAATTTTCGGATATGTAATAATAACCATTTCATAGTCAGAAGTTGTTATTTATTGTCGAAAAAAATATAATGAAGTATTGAACAGTTCTTCAATCAAGGCTCGATTTCCATGCCTTATAAAAAACTTCCTTAGCGCTCATTCCAATTGGAAACTGCCTTCATTTAAAAGGGGAATAAAAATGACTTCGAATCAAAAAACGAATTCCCGGCTCGACTATGGGCTGGTTACGATATTGATCCTATTATTTCTTGCAAGCTGCATTGCCATTTACAGTGCCCAGACGACGGGGCAGTATGGCTCTGAAAATTTCCTGATCAAACAGATTATCTGGTACGTCATTGGTGCCGGCATCATAACCGCGGTCATTACCCTCGATTCAGATCAGCTGCAAAAATTGAGCTGGTACGCGTATGGCTTTGGGTTGGTCTTGCTGGCAGGGCTTATCGTGGCACCCTCAACCATTGCTCCTGTCATCAATGGGGCGAAAAGCTGGTACAGGGTGCCGGCGATGGGGACCTTGCAGCCTTCCGAGCTGGTGAAGGTGTTCATCATCCTGGCACTTGCGAGGGTGATTGTCGACCACCATCAGAAATATCGGCTAAAAAGTATGCAATCGGACTTCTGGCTTTTGATTAAAATCGGTATTGTCACGATGGTACCGCTCCTGCTCGTCATGCAGCAGCCTGACCTTGGTACATCGCTTGTTTATATTGCGATCATGCTTGGGATGATTTTCATCTCGGGTATCACCTGGAAGCTGCTTGTGCCAATTTTCGGGACAGGCCTTACACTGATTTCGATCATATTCTATTTTGTGATCTGGAAGCCTGAAATCCTTGAAAAATATCTTGGGGTGAAGGAATATCAATTCGGAAGGATTTATTCCTGGCTTGACCCTTATAATTACCAGAGCACAACCGGCTTCCAGCTGACGAGGTCGCTGCTGGCCATCGGCTCAGGAGAAACAGTTGGGAAGGGCTATGGGACAAGGGAAGTTTACCTGCCCGAGAGCCATACTGACTTCATATTCAGCATCATCGGCGAGGAATTCGGCTTCGTCGGAGCAAGTATCATCGTAAGCTTGTTTTTCCTGCTGATATACCAAATCACAAAAATCGGCATGGAAACGAAAAACGATTTTTACACCTATATTTGTGTTGGCGTCATCAGCATGATTACGTTCCATGTATTTCAAAATATTGGCATGACCATAGGCCTGCTGCCAATCACAGGTATTCCGCTGCCGTTCATCAGTTATGGCGGAAGCTCGCTCATGGGAAATATGCTGGCGGTAAGCCTGATTTTCTCAATACGGTACCATTATAAGAAGTACATGTTCTCAACCACTGCATAAACATGAAAGAGGGCGTCCTAAAATGGGACACCCTCTTTTGTTCTACTCAACAATCCCTACCTCAGTTATAATCACATCGGTTTTAACATGGACGGTTAGATTCTTATATTCGTCTTCCCATCTTTTAAAATCGAAGCCTCTTGTTTTGCTTTTGATGAACTCGCCAAATCCCACAGGATCGATGCCCTGCTCCTGGAAATCCTTGATCATCGCGCTGGCTTCTTTGTTGACCTGAGCTTCAAATTCTTTTTCGATCGTCTTAATAATCTCTGGTGTTACAATACGTCCTGTGTATTCACGGATTAGGCCTTTGATCTTGATTTCCATGGTAATGCTATAGGGATCCCGTTTCGTAAGCTTGATTTTATGTTTTGAATCCAAATCTTTTATTACCACTTTCTCCTTACCGACATCAAGTTTAAATGCCCCTTCGCTGAACTTGTCTGTAAGCAGCTTAAAGAAGAACATTTTTTCTGGAGGGAGTTCGCTCATGAGCTTATCATCTTTAAATAAAGCAATCCCAACTATATCAATAATTTCGGGCTCTACCTTTTTTAAAATAGGAAGGTAGGGGTCTCTCCCTTCCTGATAGAGGTCAAATAAATAAAGGTGCATGTTTGTAATTGGAAGATTCCGTGTTTCCATATTGTGTTTAATTAGCTGGGATAAATGGATTGCGTTCCCCCTGTTGCCATATGTCCCTGATAAGATGCTTTTTGCTGACTCATCAGCGACAGCAAAATAAACCCTCGCACCGATGCTTGCATCGCGTTCGAATGCATCTGTATACTCTCTAATTCCCTTTTTAGCAATGCCTTCTCCGAATAAAGCAATCTCCAATGACCCAGTTACGAGTGGCTGAGCCGATTTTCGCTGAATTTCCTGAATGAGATCCCTGCTGCTCGTGGCAGTCGCGGAAAAGGTGAAATTGCCGATCTTTTTATCAGGATTGAAAATGGGAATCATAACAGTACCTTCGATTTTGTCATCCTCAACTAAATCATAGCCAACGCCCATCTCAATATTGACATCATCAATGATTTCTTTTTCGACACAACCTGAAAGTGTGATGACTGCAGCTAAAACTAAAAAAAATTTTTTAATTCTCATTTTTATTCTTCACCTTCTTGGCGATCAAAGTGGCGATAAATAAAATCGGGATATAAATATAGGTAACAGCGAAGCCAATTTTTGCAGTCCAATCATTTAGAAGATTGATTTTCGCACGAGTATCAAAAAAGGAAACGGCAACCAGACAGATCAGCGCTAATACTATGACGCCTTTCTTTTGGCGCAGTTTAAATGCCCTCTTTAAAATCATGCTGCCTCCCCAAAGTGCTATGCATATATTTGGAAGGATGATCAAGTTCCAGTTGGCAATACCGATATATTCAAAACGCTCGACAAATGGCATGCTGACAATCTTCCACATTTCCAGTGTGGCCCAGATGGATTTGGCCAGCTGGGCTTCTGAAAAATAAGTGAAAGTAATAATTGCTAGGACAGTGTAGATGATTGTCGTCAAAAAGACCCCTAAATGTGCCCACTTTTGGGACTTGGGTGCATCTTTTATAAAAGGGTAGAAAAACAAGGGTATTTCGAATCCGATATAGGTAAGGGACATGTTATATGCACTAGTAGCCAATTCTTTAAGAGAATGATCAAAAATTGGCAGTAGATTCCTGAATTCTGCATACTTGAGCGCGAACCCGAATGTCAGCAGCAGATAGCTCGGCAGGACTATACAGAAAAAAGCAATACCTGTCACGGTCCGAAAACCGCCAAATACGATATAAACAGACAGAAGCAAAAAGACAAGGCTGTACCAGAAAGTACTGATTTCCGGGAACATCCATACCTGAATGACTTCGATAAATGTCCTTAAGACAGCCAAAGCAAAAATTAGCAGGTAGAAGATAAAAACAGAACTTAAGACATTGCCGATTTTTTTACCGAAAACAAAGGCATTGGCAGCAACTATATCTCCTTCAACCGTATCGCAAATTTTATAAATCATCCAAATGATAATATGGATACTCAGACCAGCAGCAAGGACCGATATCCATGCATCATAGCCAGCATCCTTTGCGATGATTCGCTGGTAGCCAAGGACCCCGATGCCAATCTGCATGGACATGATTAAGTAGAGAACGAGAAATGGTGAGACTTGCAATCTTTCGGGTACTGGCTGCTGCATTCATCAAAACCTCCAATGCTCATTCATCGATGTCCTTCTTTTGCTTCGCTTTTTTTTCACTGAAACGGACCGGGTTTTCCGTCCTCAAATATTGTGGCCGGTTGTATTGCATTGTAAACGGCAAACGGATAATCGCATCTTTGAAGTCTGTTATCCTTGGAGGATACAGTGGTTCCAAAAATGGCCTTCCGAGTGATGTCAATTTGAGGAGATGCGCCAAGAGAAAAGAAAACGAAACGACGATTCCTAGCATTCCCCAAAGCTCAGCGAAGAATAGGAACGGGAACCGCAGCAGCCTGATAGTATTACCCATCCGGTACACTGGTGTAGTGAAAGATGCCAGCGCTGCCAATGCGACAATGATCAGCAGGACGTTACTTGTCAGGCCAGCTTCAACGGAAGCTGTACCGATTACGATTCCGCCCACGATACCGATCGTCTGGCCAACTTTTGTCGGCAGGCGGGCTCCGGCCTCACGCAATAGCTCAATCGTCAGTTCAAGGAACAAGGCTTCAAGAATAGGAGGGAGCGGGATTTCTCTCCTTGATGTAATCAACGTACTTAACAGATCCTTTGGAATCAATTCATAGTGGTAGGACAAGGCTGCCACATAAATGGGCGTAATCAAAATTGAGAATGCAACGGCGAATAGTCGTACCAAACGGAAAAATGAAGATAGTAAATAATTTAGGAAATAATCCTCGAAAGACCCAAAAAATTCAACCAAGGTCGTTGGACCAATCAATGCGTGCGGTGAACCATCTACAAGGATAGCGACTTTACCTTCTGCAAGGATTGCTGCAATACGGTCGGGCCTTTCTGTATCAAGCAGTTGCGGAAAAGGAGAGTTCTGGTTATCTGAAATCAACTGGACGATATAGGAGCTATCTGTGATTTCATCAAACTCAACATCTTTGACCCGCTGAACTACAGTATTGACGTTATCTTTATTTGTAATTCCATCAATATACAGGATAGCCACACCTGATTTGGAAATCGAACCTACCGTGTAATTCTCAATGATCAGCTCTTTCACAGGGACCCTTTTGCGAATCATATTGAGATTATGATCCAGGGACTCAACAAAAGATTCTTTTGGCCCGATAACACTGAATTCTACCTCAGGCTGTGCAACGGCTCTGACAACTTCTTTTTGGGCTGCAATAAAGGCAAAATATTTTTCTTCACCCTCAAGCGTCAGGAGGACATATCCGTTAAATAATTTCGTTTCAATATCCTCGTTGCGGTCTGAAACCTGGACATCAGCAATGGGGATCAGGCTTTTAACATCTTCGATTTCTGTTAGTTCGCCTTCCAGCAGATAGGGGAGGGCGTTGTTCTGAAGGATGCTTTCATCTACTAGAGTAGATATAAAAGAGAAGCAGAACTTTTTTTCTGATTTTTGATTCACGTAAAAAGTCTTCTTAAAATCATGTGATTTTAAAAGTGCTTTTTCCCATTCGTGCTCATTGAGATATTGCTCTGGCTTTTGTCCTTCGGTATCTTGACGTGCCGCTTCCTTCTCAATTTCTTGCATTAGCTTTTTTTTGAATAGCTGTCTCATGAATAATCTCCGCCAATCTGGATTTACGCTTATTCTTTCCGAAAATGGGAGGATTATGAAGACTGTTTACGAATTTTCATTTGTATAGACAAAAAGAAAAACCCGCAGGCTTTTGCGGGTTTCTGCTTTTATATAAAGTGGGACTAGTTTAATAAAATCTTGGGGGGATTTTATTTCTAGGCTGTTTTCGTAAAGAGTGTTGTTAATGAGAAAAAAGCCTATTTCAACAAATGTTTTTCAAGATCATCTAGCATCAGATTAGCAGCCATAACGCCGCCAGCTGTATTCCAGATAGCGTCATTTACTTTATGGACTTCGCCTTTTTTCGCTACCTCAAGGTTTTGGAATAACGGATCCTCAATCCATTCCTTTTCAACTTCAGTCGCTTTTCCATCACCTTCATCATATGTGAAGTAGAAGAGGATATCTCCGTCCATTGCCGGAATTCTTTCCTTAGTCACACCTTTTTCAGCAAAGTCTTCTTTATTCTGGCTTTCAGGGCGAGCCATTCCGATTTGCTCCAGGATTACGCCCGAGAATGAATCCTTGTGGTATATACGTACGTCACCCGCCATGAAGCGAACCATAGAAACTTCCGTATTTACTTTATCACCAAGTTTTTCTTTAAGATCTTCTATTCGCTGATCATAAGCAGCAAGTACTTCCTTGCCCTTTTCTTCTTTGTTTACAGCTTTTGCATAAAGTTCAAAGTTGTTTTTCCAGTTTCCGCGAAGGTCCTCTGCAAACACAGTAGGGGCGATTGCTTTAAGCTGTTCATAAATATCTTCCTGGCGCATTTTATTGCCGATAATCAAGTCAGGCTGCAGCGCGGCAATGGCTTCGACATTAACCTGGCTCTCGACACCGACCACCTGGACATCCTTCATGTCTTCAGCGATATGGTCATACCATGGATCGCCAGTCCACGATTGGACAGCGCCAACAGGAGTGACGCCTAGCGCAAGCAAAGCTTCTGTTCCTTCATTAGTCAGGATGACGACTTTTTCAGGGGTCTTTTCTAGAGTAGTTGTGCCCATAGCGTGTTCAACTGAATAGCTTTCTTCCTTTTCCTTCGGTTCTTCAGCTGTATTCTTGGACTCATCTTCGCCAGCACCGCATGCCGCCAAAAGCAGGATGGTGAAGATGCTGATAAGAGCCAGCAAGTGTTTTGAGACTTTCATATGTAGTTCCTCCTAGATTGTTATTGATAATCGTTTTCAATTACTGCTCCTTTATGATAAAATGCAGGTGGAGATAATGTCAACACTAATTGATAATGATTTTCATCATCATTGACGATTTTGTGAACTTGTCTGGTGAAATAGTGAAAAGGGATCAAATTTCACGTAAAGTAAAAAACAATATAAACAACTTTTTTAAATGGTTGTATTCGTAAGGTGTTTCATTCAATTTGCTACGGAGCTACATTTTAATAATTTTGTCTGAGATAGCAACAAATATTACAAAGAAGTTTTCCAAAAGAAAGGTTAAATCATCATGCTGCTTAAAACCAATGGACACAGATGGATCGGTCTAATGATTGCGATCTTATTCGTTTTATTTTTAATATGCGCTAGCATTGTTTACGGTTATACAGACACATCATGGGTAACCGCGTATGATGCTTTCACGAATTATGACGGTTCAAATGAACATATTATTATTCAATCAGTACGCCTTCCGCGGGCACTGATTGCGGCTGCTGTCGGTGCCAGTCTGGCGATTGCGGGTGTCCTGATGCAGACATTGACGAAAAACCCACTCGCATCACCAGGTATTTTTGGCGTGAATGCGGGGGCTGGTTTCGCTGTAGTAGTAGCTGTGACGATTTTTTCAGTTGGCAGCCTCCAGGCGTTCGCATGGATTTCCTTTTTGGGTGCGGCTCTGGCGGCAGTCAGTGTCTATGTGATTGGCTCGGCAGGCCGTGAAGGATTGACCCCGATGAAATTGACGCTTGCAGGCGCGGCGATGACCGCGATGTTTTCTTCGTTCACCCAGGGTTTGCTCGTACTGGATGAGGCTGCTCTAGAGCAGGTTTTATATTGGCTCGCGGGCTCTGTACAGGGGCGCAAGCTGGAGACTCTCATTGGAGTCCTCCCATATTTAGCGATTGGCTGGATTGCAGCTGTATTGATTTCTTCTAAAATGAACATCTTGTCAATGGGCGAGGATGTTGCGAAGGGACTTGGCTTGAATACTGGCTTCGTCAAGCTTGGCACCGGCATCATCATTGTTCTATTATCAGGCGGCGCCGTCGCTGTTGCTGGTCCAATTGGTTTTATCGGAATTGTGATCCCGCATTTGACGAGGGCAGTGGTTGGCATTGACCACCGCTGGGTCATTCCTTTCTCTGCGATTTTTGGAGGGATGCTGTTATTGGCAGCGGATATCGCTGCCCGATATGTGTTGATGCCGCAGGAAATCCCTGTAGGTGTCATGACGGCGATGATCGGAACTCCATTTTTCATTTATATTGCGAGAAAGGGGTTCAACGGGAAATGAGCCAGTACAAAAGCTTAAGATTGTTTAAGGATAAAATCTCTTTTTTGATCGATAAAAAAGCTGCATTGGTTTTTCTGGGACTGCTGGTTACGGCATTTGCCGTGTTTGTCATCAGTACTGGCATGGGCGATATGGATATAAGCCCAATAAGCGTCCTTGCTGTGTTTTTTGGCGGGGGAAGCGATATGGAGAGATTGATCGTACAATCGTTCCGCCTTCCCAGAATTATCGTTGCTCTGATGGTTGGGATCAGTTTGGCTGTCGCCGGTGGACTTCTGCAGGGGATGATCCGGAATCCACTTGCTTCACCTGATATTTTGGGAATCACTGGTGGGGCATCGGTAGCGGTTGTAGGTTTTTTAGCTATTTTCAGTGATGATAATAATGCTCTGACAGTAAGTATAGAATGGATGCCTGTTGCCGCATTCGCAGGTGCCGCGATCGTAGCATTCCTGGTTTATTTTCTTTCCTGGAAAAATGGAGTATCGCCTGTGCGCCTCGTATTGATTGGTATCGGGATTTCGGCAATGATGCAGGCTTTGACGACACTGATGATGATCATGGGGCCGATATATCGGGCTAGTCAGGCGAATATCTGGATCACGGGTACGGTTTATGGCTCGACATGGGGAAATGTAGCGGTCCTCGTACCCTGGACAGTCATTATGCTCTTGATTGCCTTTATCTTTGCCAGAAACGTGAATGTACAGGAATTAGGGGAAGATATAGCCACTGGGGTCGGTGGCCATGTCCAGCGGCAACGATTTGCACTATTGCTGGTAAGCACTGCACTTATAGCCAGCTCGGTTGCCTTTGCCGGTGGCATTGGTTTTGTCGGGTTGATGGCCCCGCATATGGCCAGGAGGCTGGTTGGGTCGGCATTTGGTGCTCTTTTGCCAGTATCAGCTTTGATTGGCGGAATCCTTGTCATGCTTGCTGATTTGATTGGGCGGACAATGTTTTCACCATTAGAAGTCCCGGCGGGTGTTTTTACCGCAGGTATTGGGGCCCCGTATTTTGTCTACCTGCTATTCAAGACACGTAATACTTAAAGTTGAAGAGAAAGGGGAATGGACATGACTCAGGCAATCGAAACGGAGAAACTGACGCTCTCCTATGGAGATTCGATCATCATAAATGAATTAGATATACAAATTCCTAAAGGTGAGATTACTGTTTTTATCGGAGGAAATGGCTGCGGAAAGTCGACCTTGCTCCGCTCGATCGCAAGACTGCTTAAGCCCAGGGAAGGCTCCATCCTTCTTGAAGGCGAGTCTATTGCAAAGCTGTCAACAAAGGAAGTTGCCCGCAAAATGGCCATCCTTCCCCAATCTCCTTCAGCACCAGAAGGGTTGACGGTCCTGCAGCTTGTAAAACAGGGCAGATATCCCTACCAGACCTGGCTTAAGCAATGGTCAGAGGAGGATGAAAAGAGTGTAACCAATGCGTTAAAAGCGACAGGCATCGATCATCTCAAGGACCGTACAGTCGACTCGTTGTCCGGGGGACAGCGCCAGCGTGCCTGGATCGCGATGACCCTTGCCCAGGATACTGACATCATCCTGCTTGATGAACCGACAACTTATCTGGATATGACACATCAAATTGAGATTCTTGATTTGCTGTACGAATTGAATGAAAATGAAGGCCGGACGATTGTCATGGTTTTACATGACCTAAATCTTGCCTGTAGATATGCACATAACATCGTGGCGATAAAGGACCAAAAAATTTTTGACCAGGGAAAGCCGGAAATTGTCATTAACTGTGGTCTTGTAAAGCATGTTTTCGGAATGAATTGTGAAGTGACGATCGATCCGCTGTTCGGCACACCATTATGCATTCCGCATGGAAAAGGGCGCCGTATCCTTAGAGATAAAGTGGGAGCACCAACATGAGGACTGAACTAACCCAAAATGAAATAGATATTCTTGCGAACTATCGTTTCGTTGTTGCTGAACCTGAAAAGGATGTGCAGATTGATTTTAGGCCTTTCATGGATCCAGCGACGATGGGAGTTTACTTGAAAAAGTTCAATAAAGGGCTAAAAGCACCTGACCTTAAGACGGCAGCATCTGTTTTTATGAAAAGGCATGCTTTTCTCGCAGTCGTCTATTTGTATTCAATGAGCGCTTTTAACAAAAAGCTGGATGTGTCTCCAGAAAATATCATTCTGGCAGACGCCATTAAGGATGGGCTTTGGTTACCTGAGTTTTATCTGAAAAACAAAAGTACCCAAGTGTGTCCTGCTGGACAGCGTGATGAGTGGAGGGCGGAAGCAGTAAGGCATTTGTTTGTGGATAATCTATTTCCGGTTATGGATGCAATCTCGAAATCTGCGAAAATCTCAAAGTTGATTCTATGGGAAAATGTTGCTGTCTATATTTTCTGGCTTTATGAAAAAATCTTAAGCCAAACTGAGGATCATGAGGTGAAAGTGCGGGCGGCAGACGACTTTTCTTTTCTCGTCGAAAATGCTCCTGGAAAGCTGTTTGGACGCTATAATAACAATCCAATTGCCATATATTACAGTGAACCAGTCTATCAGGAAGAGACGGATTCTTATATCAGAGTCCGAAAAACCTGCTGTTTCAGCTACATGCTCAAAGAAAAAGGCAGTTACTGCAAAACCTGTCCGCGAACTTGCGGAATGTAAATAGGGAGTGTGAAAATGGACAAAAATTTTACAGAACAAATCGATGGATTACTGGAAAAATACACAGAGCTTTTGGTTGGCGAAGGCTCACCTGAAAATGTCGAGAAGGTAAAAACATGGATATTGTACAGCCATATCGCCAAGTCGATGCCGCCGCTGGCCAAACACTGGAATGCAGAATATCCGGAAGCCAAGGATCAAATCAAGAACGTAATCGCAGAAGTCAAACAACTGAATGAAAAGAACCGCCAGAAATGAGCAAGAACCATCTCGGATGAGGTGGTTTTTTGTTTTGTTAGAATACCTCTATTTAGTTTAAGTGTAGACGCCACAGTGAAAAGGGAAAGAAAGGGAGGAAACAAAAGATTACAAAGCAAAAAGAACCGAGCGTGTTTGCCCGGTTCCAAAGCTGATACAGCGTCATTATTGAAGTTGCTGGCCGCCGTATGGGAATTGGTTTGAGTATCCCTGGAATTGCTGGTGTGACTGCTGCAGTTTTTGCGCATCTGCCGCTTCTACTCCATACCAGCCTTTTTTGAACATAAGATTATAGATGCTGCGCTGTGCATTGGCTGTTTCTGTGTAGATGGCAAGTACATCCTGGTAGAGCTGATCGTGGCTTACTTCATTTAGCGCAGTATCATAACCTTGAGTCATGTATTTTTCAGTCGTTAAAATATCATTGATAAAGTCACGGTCATTCATCTGCGGTGTTTTTTGGACCTGTGTTTCTGGATTCTGGATTTTTTGTTGATTCTGGTTCTGATTCATCCGCTTTTCCTCCTGTAAAGTTCAGATATTTTGCAGCTTTGTTTATTGCATACCTGGAGTTCCTGAATACGCTTGGTTCTGCGGGCTATTAAGGTGGGTTAGGATTTTTTGGTAATGCTTCTGGTGCATTTGGCCGCACTTTTCGATTTCCATCTTCAGCTCCTGGTCCTGGCACTGCTCTGCAAAGAAATGTGCTTTTTTCATGGCAAGTAAATTCCATGAAAGCATATCAGTTAAATATAAAGAATCTTTAGTTGAAACTACTGAAGGCGGCGTCTGCATGATCCCTTGCTGCTGGCCCTGAAAATTCATGTTTTGCTGCTGCATAATTGACCCTCCTGATTTTTGATAATTCCATCGGATATTATCGTTCCCGAGGCAAAATAAAGTATGCAAGACAAGATTCGTCAAAAAAAACATTTTCCTGCAAAAGTAATATTCAAACTTCTGAAAAAGTGATAAAATGATTTTGCAAAATAGATATATTATGAAGTAATTTTTTTAAAGGACAATGTAATCGTTTTCATTAAGGGGAGGAAAAGCTATGGAACAATTAATGAGGAACTTTTTTCTTTTTTTATCCAAAAATAAGTTTTTTACCAAAATGGCCAAGAAATATGGTCTCCGTTTAGGGGCAAAACGTTTTGTTTCCGGCGAAACGGTCGAGCAGTCAGTGGAAGCGATTAAAGAACTGAACAGCAAGAACCTTGCAGCAACCGTCGATTTCCTTGGCGAATTCGTAGACAATGAAAAAGAAGCCAATGAGAGAGCCGAAAGTTCAATTGCAATGATAAAAGCGATTGGTCGTGAAAAATTGGATGCCCAGTTGAGCGTTAAGATGACTTCGCTTGGCTTTGATATTTCTGAAAACGTAGTTATGAATAATATGCGCAGGATCATGGACACTGCCAAAGAAAACAATGTTTTTGTGACCATCGATATGGAGGACTATGAACGCTGCCAGAAAACACTCGATATATTCAAACAACTGAAGTCCGAGTACGATAACATCGGTACGGTCATCCAGGCTTATTTATACAGGACTGAAAAGGATATCGAGGACTTGAATCAATATTCCCCTAACCTCCGTCTTGTAAAAGGAGCATACAAAGAGTCACCAGAAGTGGCTTTCCCAGAGAAGAAGGATGTCGATGAAAACTTTAAGAAAATCATCAAGATGCATCTGCTGAACGGCAACTATACAGCTGTTGCCTCACACGATGACAATATCATTAACTTCACGAAGGAATTCGCGAAGGCAAATAATATCCCGAAAAGCCAGTTCGAGTTCCAGATGCTGTTTGGAATCATGCCGGAAAGGCAGCTCCAACTTGCCGAAGAAGGCTACACGATGAGGGTTTATGTCCCATTCGGAACTGACTGGTACGGCTATTTCATGCGCCGCCTTGCAGAACGCCCGGCAAACGTGGCATTTGTATTAAAAGGAATGTTAAAGAAATAATGATCAACAGGCTGACAGATGTCAGCCTGTTTAATTTATTTCATAATAGGAGGTTGTAAAACCCTATTTTGAGAATTATCTAGCTTCAGCGCCTAGCCTCTCGAGACGTTTCGGTCCGCCCAATGAAGTCAAAGAACGACTTCAAAGGTCGGCCCTCCAACGCTTGTCGAGGCTGACCGAGGCGCTTACGCTTTTATTTTTTATACTGGCTATTCTGGCTGTTCTGCTTTCTTTCGCCGCCCTGTCCCATTGACGGGCCAGCATTTCCTTTGACACTTGCTGCGCTGACACCAGCCTTGGACGGATCCTTTTTCATTCTTGCCATGATCATTACCTCCGTGTTTAAAAAGATAAGAGTAACGCTTTTTTATGATGCCCAAGTCTGCTGAAATAAGCATAAGCATTAAAGATTCAAAAAATTTTCTTTTTTCCGCACCTTATTATTGCGGAAATTTTTTAAATATTTTATAGTAGTAAATAACAGAACTCATTTATATGCATATTTTTTTTGGTGCAAAAATGAATGAGTATTCATTCAAAAAGAGTCAAAGGGGGAGACAAATTTGATGCGACAAATTCAAAAGGCAGCGGTGCTTGGTTCAGGTGTCATGGGATCAGGGATTGCCGCACATCTGGCAAACATCGGTATTCCGACATTGCTGCTTGATATTGTACCTCGGGAATTAACGGAACAGGAAAAAGCGAAAGGCTTGACACTTGAAGATAAGCAGGTGCGCAACCGGATCAGTGCAGGAGCCCTGCAAAAGTTATTGAAGCAAAAACCGGCACCTTTGGCCTCCAAAAAGAATCTTGCCCTGATTGAAGCTGGCAACTTCGAAGATGATATGGAAAAGCTCAAGGATGTAGACTGGGTAATCGAAGTAGTAGTTGAAAACCTTGATATAAAAAAGAAAGTTTTTACTGATGTAGATAAATACCGCAAGCAGGGAAGCATCATTAGCTCCAACACGTCAGGAATTTCTGTCGAGGCAATGGCGGAAGGGCGTTCCGAAGATTTCAGGAAGCATTTCCTGGGCACGCATTTCTTCAACCCGCCGCGTTATCTGAAGCTGCTTGAAGTGATCCCTACTAAAGATACGGACCCTGAAGTCCTTTCATTCGTGAAGACTTTCGGTGAAGATCAGCTAGGGAAAGGTGTCGTTGAAGCGAAGGATACACCTAACTTCATCGCCAACCGAATTGGTACTTACGGATTGCTGGTAACAGTAAGAGAAATGGTGAAAGGCGGCTACAGTGTTGGTGAAGTTGACTCCGTAACTGGCCCAATGATCGGCCGTCCTAAGAGTGCAACATTCCGCACGCTGGATGTAGTTGGTCTCGATACGTTCGCGCATGTTGCAAAGAACGTGTATGACCAGGTTGAAGGGGAAGAAAAGGAAGTCTTTGAAGTACCTGAGTTCATGAAGAAGATGCTTGAGAACGGCTGGCTTGGAAGCAAGTCAGGACAGGGATTCTTCTTGAAACAGGGCAAGGAAATCCTAGAACTTGATCCACAGACTTTGGAATACGGACCACGAAAAAAATTAAAGACAGCTTCCACTGAAATGGCTAAGCAGGAAAAAGGCCTTGCCAATAAAATGAAAGCGCTTGTTTATAGTAAGGACCGTGCAGGAGAGCTTTTATGGAATATTTTCAGCCCTGTGCTGGTTTACTCCGCTGACCTTCTAGGCACAATTGCCGACGATATCGTCGCCGTGGACCGTGCGATGAAGTGGGGATTCGGCTGGGAAATGGGACCTTTCGAAGCATGGGATGCACTAGGTGTGGAAAAGGCCATTAGCAAAATGGAGTCCGAAGGCAAGACTGTTCCTGCATGGGTAAAAGAAATGGTCGAAAAAGGCTTCACTTCTTTCTACAAAGAAGAAGATGGCAGATTGAGCTATTACCACAATGGTGAATACGTAGCTGTAGAAGAAAATCCAAAAGCAATCAACCTGAAGCTTCTGAAAAAGCAAAAGGGTGTCATTAAAAAGAATGGCGGAGCAAGCCTGATCGACCTTGGAGATGGCATCGCATTGCTGGAATTCCACTCACACAGCAACTCAATCGGACCAGATATCCTTCAGATGATCAACTTCGCGATTGATGAAGTTGAAAAGAACTTTAAGGGTCTTGTAATCGGCAACCAGGGGAAAAACTTCTCAGTTGGTGCGAACCTGGCCATGATCCTGATGGAAGCGCAAGACGATAATATTTGGGATCTTGATATGGTCGTTCGCCAATTCCAGCAGACAACTATGAAAATCAAATATAGCTCCAAGCCAATTGTAGCTGCTCCATTTGGAATGACGCTGGGCGGAGGCGCCGAAATGTGCTTGCCGGCGGCCCATATCCAGGCTTCTATGGAAACATATATGGGACTTGTTGAAGCCGGTGTAGGCCTGATTCCTGGCGGCGGCGGAAACAAGGAGCTTTACATCAAGCATCTTGAAGGGCTGCCGAAAGGCGTTGACTTTGACCTTCAAAAGGTTGCTAATAAAGTCTTCGAAACCATCGCGATGGCGAAAGTCTCCACTTCAGGGGAAGAAGCTCGTGAAAATAATTTCTTGAATGAAGCAGATGGCATCAGTGTGAACAGCGATCACTTGTTATATGATGCGAAACAGGCTGCATTGAATTTATATGAAAGCGGTTATAAGGCGCCAGTGAGAAAGAAAGTTCCTGTAACAGGCGAACCGGGATATGCAACCCTGCTGCTTGGCGCTCAAACGATGCAGCTATCAGGTTACATTTCTGAGCATGACTTAAAAATCGCGAAGAAGCTTGCGTATGTCATCGCCGGCGGAAAAGTGCCATACGGAACCGAAGTAGATGAGCAATACTTGCTCGACCTTGAAAGAGAAGCATTCCTGAGCCTTGTGGCAGAACCGAAATCACAGCAGCGCATGCAGCATATGCTCGTAAAAGGCAAGCCGTTGCGCAACTAATAGATTGATAGATTTAAAGTGAAATATAAAACTAACATCCGAGGAAAGAGAGGGAATGAGATGAGAGAAGCGGTAATCGTAGCCGGAGCCAGGACACCGGTCGGAAAAGCAAAAAAAGGAACTCTTGCTAATGTCCGACCTGATGATCTTGGAGCTCTTGTAGTAAGAGAAACTCTAAAGCGAGCAGGCAATTATGAAGGGAATATTGATGATTTAATCATCGGCTGTGCAATGCCAGAAGCAGAGCAGGGCTTGAATATGGCTCGAAATATTGGTGCACTTGCCGGTCTGTCACATGAAGTGCCGGCGATCACAATCAACCGTTATTGTTCTTCAGGACTGCAGGCGATTGCGAATGCATCGGAAAGAATCATGCTTGGGCATGCAGACACAATTATCGCCGGAGGTGCGGAATCAATGAGCCTGGTGCCAATGATGGGCCATGTCGTCCGCCCGAATTCAAAATTGGCTGAAAGTGCTCCGCAATATTATATGGGAATGGGCCATACAGCTGAGGAAGTAGCCAAGAAGTACGGCATTTCCCGGGAAGATCAGGATGCTTTTGCAGTAAGAAGCCATCAGCGTGCGGCAAAAGCAATCCAGGAAGGCAAATTTGAGGATGAAATCGTTCCTGTCGATGTAACCCTCCGCACAGTAGGAAAAGACAATAAGCTTGTTGAAAAGACAATCCAATTCAAACAGGATGAAGGTGTACGTCCTGACACGAACATGGAAACACTTGCGAAACTGCGGCCGGCATTCAATATTAAAGGCACAGTAACTGCAGGGAACTCCTCACAGACTAGTGACGGAGCAGCGGCTGTCATGGTAATGGACCGTGAGAAAGCGGAATCTCTTGGATTGAAGCCGCTCGCTAAATTCAGGTCATTCGCACTTGGCGGAGTACCGCCTGAAATCATGGGGATCGGTCCCGTCGTAGCGATTCCTAAAGCATTGAAGCTTGCTGGACTGCAAGTCTCCGATATCGGTGTATTCGAACTGAACGAAGCATTTGCTTCACAATCAATCCAGGTCATCCGCGAGCTAGGCCTTGATGAAGATAAGGTCAACGTCAACGGCGGAGCGATTGCATTGGGCCACCCACTTGGAACAACTGGCGCGAAGCTGACTTTGACAGTGATCCATGAAATGAAACGCAGAAATGAGCAGTTCGGTGTCGTTACAATGTGTATCGGCGGCGGCATGGGCGCAGCTGGAGTCTTTGAACTACTATAAAACTATATATGGAGGGGCCTCAGCCTCTCCCCAAAATAGATAGGAGGAACAATAAATGGGTAACCAAACAGAAAAGCTTGTAAAAGGCGGAAGCTTCTTAATCGAGGATGTAACATACGACCATGTTTTCACTCCAGAAGATTATACAGATGAGCACAAAATGATCGCAAAAACAACTGAGGATTTCGTCACGAACGAAGTATTGCCTCAGGTTGAATATATCGAGCAGCACGAGTTTGACCGTACTGTGAAACTATTGAAGGAAGCTGGAGAGCTTGGCCTTCTTGGAGCAGACGTTCCTGAAGAATACGGCGGATTGAGCCTAGATAAAATCAGCTCAGCTTTGATCGCTGAGAAAATGGCCGTTGCAGGCGGATTCTCAATTTCCCACGGTGCACACGTAGGAATCGGTTCATTGCCAATCGTCCTTTTCGGTAATGAAGAGCAAAAGCAAAAATACCTTCCTCCATTGGCAACTGGCGAAAAGCTTGCAGCCTACGCACTTACTGAGCCTGGTTCAGGTTCAGACGCACTTGGTGCAAAGACAACAGCTAAGCTGAACGCTGAAGGCACTCACTATGTGCTTAACGGTGAAAAGCAATGGATCACAAACGCTGGCTTTGCCGATGTATTTGTTGTTTATGCAAAGATCGATGGCGAACAATTCACAGCATTCATCGTTGAAAGAGAATACCCAGGAGTATCTGTAGGCGCGGAAGAAAAGAAAATGGGGATCAAGAGTTCTTCTACACGTACATTGATTCTTGAAGATGCTCAAGTACCTGTGGAAAACCTTCTTGGCGAAGCAGGAAAAGGCCACCTAATCGCTTTCAATATCCTGAACATCGGACGTTATAAGTTGGGAGTAGGCGCTACTGGCGGTGCGAAGCAGGCATTCGGTCTGACTGTAAAGTATGCTAACCAGCGTCAGCAGTTCAAGACACCTATTTCACAATTTAACCTGACAAAAGAGAAGCTTGCGACTATGGCTTCAAAAATCTATGCAACTGAGAGCTCTGTATACCGTACAGTAGGCTTGTTCGAAGAAAGAATGAACCAGTTGTCTGAAGATGAAATCAATAACGGGAAAGCGGTAGCTGACTCGATTGCCGAGTACGCGATCGAGTGCTCGATGAACAAAGTATTCGCTACAGAAACTCTCGACTATGTTGTTGATGAAGGTGTTCAGATCCACGGTGGATACGGCTTCATGCAAGAGTATGAAATCGAAAGAGCTTACCGTGATTCAAGAATCAACCGTATCTTCGAAGGCACGAACGAAATCAACCGCCTGTTGGTACCTGGAACATTCCTGCGTAAGGCAATGAAGGGCGAGCTTCCATTGTTGCAAAAAGCTCAACAGCTGCAGGAAGAGCTTATGATGCTTATGCCTGAAGAGCCTGGCGATGAGCCTTTGGCACAGGAAAAATACCTTGTGAAGAACGCGAAGAAAATCGGCTTGCTTGCAGCAGGATTGGCTGCACAGAAGTTCGGCAAAGCCTTGGAAAAAGAGCAGGAAATCCTCGTGAATATCGCGGATATCATCTCAAATGCTTATTCAATGGAATCTGCTGTTCTTCGTACCGAGAAAGCAATCGCAAAAGACGGAGTGGAGAAGAGCAAGCAAAAGCTTCTTTACACACAAATCTTCTGCCAGGAGGCATTTAATGAAATCGAGCGTGACGCAAAAGAAACTCTTGTTGCAACAGAAGAGGGAGATGCGCTTCGCATGCTGACTTCAGCATTGCGCAAGTTTACAAGACACACTCCAATCAACGTGATTGCGAAGAAACGTGAAGCAGCAGAAAAGCTGATCGAAGCAGAGCGTTTCATCGTTTAATTCATAAGAGTTTTGAACACTTCTCCTGTTTTCCAGGAGAAGTGTTTTCACTTTTCATGAACTGCCTTTTTAATTCATGCAGGAATTTTGCGAATTATGTTGAATAAAATAATGGATGCTGAAAATATCGGGGGAATTAAACACGGAATGTTAGTATTTTTCAGTCCTATTATGTTACTATCCGATTAGAGGGTTTCATTAATGGGATACTAGCAAAGGGTGGTGAAAAATATGGCAAAGACGTTTTATTGGTACCCTAAATGCGGTACATGCAGGAACGCCAAAAAATGGCTGGACCAGCATGAAGTAAACTATAATGAAGTACATATTGTCGAAAATCCGCCTTCCCAATCCCAGCTTGAAGAAATGCTGGACAAAAGTGGACTCGATATTAAGAAATTTTTCAATACGAGCGGCCAGAAGTACCGGGAATTGGGGATGAAAGACAAAATCAAGACAGCATCTAAAAGCGAGCTGCTGGAACTGCTTGCATCTGACGGCATGCTCATCAAACGCCCGCTGATAACAGACGGGGAAAAAGTAACTGTAGGCTTCAAAGAAGAAGAATTCGAAAAAGCCTGGCTGTAATTTTGGTCCCATCGATATTAATCGATAGAGATATACAATTGGAGGGATAGTCAATGAATGCACCGAAAGAGTTGCGTTATTCTGAAGAACACGAATGGGTAAAAGTTGAAGGAGAAAAGGTCCGCATCGGAATCACCGATTTCGCTCAATCTGAACTTGGCGACATCGTATTCGTCGAACTGCCAGAAGTAGGCGACGACATCACTGTTGACCAGCCATTCGGAAGTGTAGAATCCGTAAAAACGGTATCAGAGCTTTATGCACCAGTAAGCGGCAAAGTAGTGGAAATCAACGAAGAGTTAAATGACAGCCCTGAATTTGTTAACGAATCTCCATACGAAAAAGCATGGATGATCACTGTCGAGCTATCTGACAACAGCGAAGTTGAGAAGCTAATGACATCTGAACAATACGAAGACATGATCAAAGAATAAAGCTAACTGACGCCTTGATGCTTTCAAGGCGTTTTCTAATTCCTAGGCATAAACTCCTTCATTTTACCATCAATTCATTCCCTGAAATCGGACAAGCTAATAATAATCAACGATCGAAGAAGGGTGAAAATCATGACACTGAACAAACAAAAACTCGATATAACGGACAGAGTGACAGGAAAACTTGAAAACGGCCAGGTACAGCTTTACCTGGAAAACGAACACATTGGATCCATAGAGCTTCCAGAAGGAATGCAGATGAAATTGGAGCATCACTTTGAGGCAGAACAGAATAAGATTTACCAGCATGTATCAGTGCCGGATCAATCAGAACCTCGGTATACTGATTGTGATGAAGGCGGCTGGTGTTAAGCAAATCCAAACAGCGGCCAGCGATGACCGCTGTTTTTTTTATAAGGAGAGTTCCCTATGTGCACCAAATTGGGGAGTGGAGTCAAAAAGGTCCTATAGAAAGATTCTATAAGCCCAAATGGAGGCGCAGCAAAGAAAAAGGTCCCATAAGATTCTATAACCCCAAATGGGGGCACAACAAAGAAAAAGGTCCTATAGAAAGATTCTATAAGCCCAAATGGGGGCACAACAAAGAAAAAGGTCCTATAGAAAGATTCTATAAGCCCAAATGGAGGCACAACAAAGAAAAAGGTTCTATAGAAAGATTTTATAAGCCCAAATGGAAGGTGAACAAACGGAGAGGTTCTATAGAAAGATTCTATGTACCAAAACTAGTTCGACAGCCCATATAAGTTACTGTATAAATAAAGCTAAACGTCGTACCGAAGGCTAGTCTAAATTTTTGCAATCTCCATTGAAAACAGTAACAATATAATTAGGAAAGTTAACAGCACAAATGAATTAATAATGTTTATAATGTTGTAAAGTAATTATTTTCTGGTGCATAGGTGGTTATGACGATGGACGAAAATCACAAGGTGATCATAGTAGAGGGTTCGTCAGACAAAAAGAAAGTTCAAGCCGTGCTAAATGAACCGGTCGAAATTATTTGTACGAATGGGACTATTGGTGTTTCAAAGCTTGATGAGCTGATTGATTCCCTTTTTGATAAGGATGTATATATCCTCGTTGATGCGGATGCGTCAGGGGAAAAATTGAGAAAGCAATTTAAGAGGGAATTTCCTGAGGCGAACCATTTGTACATTGACAGAATGTATAGGGAAGTGGCGACAGCACCGGAAAATCACCTTGCTACAGTTTTAATTGGAGCAAATATCGACGTTCATGCAGAGTACTTAGAAAAAGGATGACTGTAGATGGAAGAATGGACTAAGGGAGAGGTCGAAACCTTCCTGGAGGAAAAACGAACAGGTTACCTATACTTTTACACGCCAATGTGCGGAACATGCCAGGTGGCAAGTAAGATGCTGACGGTTATAGAGCAGCTGTTACCAGATGTGCCTTCAGGGAAAGCCGACTTAAATTACCTGCCTGAAATGGCGGAGCGTTTTGAAATTGAAAGTGTTCCATGTCTGATTTTATTAAAGAAAGGAGAAGAGCAGGAGAAGATCTATGCTTTTCAGTCCGTTCCTTACCTTTATGAAAAACTTAAAGACTTAAAAATATAAAACGAACGGCTAAGCCGTTTGTTTTTTTTTTTTTTGCGTATATTGCCGATTCAATCGTACAACAAAAAGATTTACATATCATCCCAAAAAGATTATATTTAGGTTATCGAAATAATTGAGAGGCGAAGTAAAATGGCTCTATACCAAGAATGGGCGGCACAAATTAAAACCTATAATCGAAACATACGACTTACCTTCGTTGCGAATATTTTGACCCAGGTTGGCCTTGGGATTTTCATGGTCATCTATAACTTTTACATCAGGGAATTAGGCTATAATGAGCTTGTAAACGGAAAGGTCATTGCCATGACCTCGCTGGCAACTGCTCTCATTCTTATTCCGGCAGGCATACTGAGTGATAAAGCAGGCAGGAAAAAGCTGATGCTTTATGGAGCGGTCGGAACAGGGTTGATCTTATTCACCCGGAGCATCGTTGAGAGTCAGTCATTATTAATTCTTTTTGCGTTTGGAACAGGTCTCGCTTCAGCATTTATCCAGGTGTCGATTATTCCGTGGCTAGCGGAGAATTCGAAGCCTGAACAGCGTGTGCATTTATTCAGTATTCATTTTGCGTTGATGACGGGTGCCAATGTAATAGGAAGTCTTTTGGGCGGGATTCTCACAGACCTATTCGGAATGATGACCCCTGGACTTGAAAGTATCAGATATACATTGATCATTGGCTCGCTCTTGTTTATGGCTGCTCTGATACCGATTATGAAGTTGAATGAAAACCGGCCACCACGCATATCGGCTAGCGATACAAAAGAAAAAACAAAGGGAATTCCCCACAAAGCCAGTTTCAAGATCATACTGCTGTTTGCGGTTGCTCAATTGATGATAGGCTTTGGAGCCGGATTGGTCATTCCATATTTGAACCTATATTTTGCGGATCGGTTCATGGCTTCCAATTCATTGATTGGCTTGGTTATTTCACTAGGACAGGGAGCCACAGCTGTTGCGATGATCATCGGTCCTATGGTGGTTCGCAGACTGGGGGAAGTGAAAGCAGTGGTCGTGTTACAGCTTCTGTCGCTTCCGTTTTTGCTGTTGACAGCGTACACACAGAATTTTTGGCTCGCTGCACTAGGGTTTTTATTTCGTCAGGCACTAATGAATGCCGGCAATCCAATCCAGATGTCGTTAATGATGTCGAAGGTTGATGATTCCATGAAGGGCTTGGCCAACTCTGTGAATCAAATGGTGTTTAATCTCGGATGGGCCGTTATGGGACCGGTATCGACTGGGATCGTCTTTAAATACGGTTCCTATTGGGGATATGCAACTGTATTTACCATTACTGCAGGTCTTTACTTAGTTGGATCCTCGTATTTCTTCGTAGTTTTCAAAACGATGGATAAGCCAAAATCCGGCATGATGGAGACAAAACCTGCTTAATTACTGTATTTCTTTGGATATATTTCTCGGGAAATGAAAGACGATGCCGAAATATCATGCGGCATTGTCTTTTTTTACGTTATTCACAATGTAAAATCCACTTTCAGCGAATTATTTGTCGAAGGATTCCAACAGGTTTTTCCCTGATTACAAGGAATATGTATTTTAAGGGAGTTGATCGGAATGCGGGAACGAATCGACAGGTTTGCGAATGAAATCCAGAATAAGAAGCATGTTCTGCAACTAGTGAATAAACTGGAATTATGCTTAAAAATTGAAGCAGAGAGTGGTACATTCTACTTGTCTTTCAAGGATGGCAAGGTGGCTTGCCAGGAAACCTGCATGCATGCCAGATACACTGCAACGATATCTGGAAAGGATGCGCTTTTGGATCAATTATTTAATGGAGATCTGAAACTGCGTCAGGGAGTAAAAATGAATTATTTCACAACTGATTGTTCTTTTCGCTCCCAATTGGTTCTGGAATCATTATTTTATCTTGCGAGACCACTTCCTGCATAAAATTTTATCTGAATAATCGAAATATATTGACCGATATATTGCGACGTGATATTATCACTTTAACGCAGTAAAAACGAATTGAATATTCTTATCCAGAGAGGCGGAGGGACTGGCCCTATGAAGCCCGGCAACCGGTTGTGAAACACGGTGCTAATTTCAGCAGAGTTTTTTGCTCTGAAAAGATAAGGAGAGATGATAAATGACCCTCTTCTTAGGAAGAGGGTTTTTTGTTTCAGTTTTTCAAGGAAAATATTTTGATTGGAGAGATGGAGATGGCTAATGAGCAAAAAAACTACAGAATTGAAACGCTGGGGGTACATGGTGGTCAGTCACCAGATCCGGTAACAGGAGCGAGGGCAGTTCCTATTTATTCGAGCAATGCGTTCCAATTTGAAAACACAGAACATGCAGCGGATTTATTTGCGCTTAAGGAAGCGGGCTATATTTACTCACGGATACATAATCCGACAGTTACTGCCCTGGAAGAAAAAGTGGCTCTTCTTGAGGGCGGTATAGGTGCTCTTGCGTTATCCAGTGGGATGTCTGCCATCACGATGGCGATCCTGAACATTGCGCATGCGGGTGATGAAATTGTTGCTGCATCTAATCTATATGGAGGTACTTACAATCTATTTGCTGTAACCCTGCCGAAGTATGGAATAAAAGTTCATCTAGTTGATCCAGCTGATCCTGAAAATTTTAGAAAGGCGATCACTCCGAAAACAAAAGCAGTCTACGCAGAAACAATCGGTAATCCAAGTCTCAGAGTATTGGACATTGAAGCTGTAGCGGAAGTTGCCCATGAAGCAGGTCTTCCGCTAATCATCGATAACACATTTGCAACCCCTTATCTTTGCCGGCCAATTGAACATGGCGCCGATATCGTTGTCCACTCAGCTACCAAGTGGCTACTTGGAAACGGCACAGTTATGGGCGGAATCATAGTTGACGGAGGTAAGTTCGATTGGAAGTCGCCTAAGTTCCCGGGCTTCAATGAGCCGGACTCTAGTTACCATGACCTTGTCTATAGTGAGGCCATCGGAGCTGCCGCATTTATCGTAAAGGCAAGAGTCCAGCTGTTGCGTGACCTTGGACCGGCGATCAGTCCTCAGAGTGCATTCCAATTCAATCTTGGAATAGAGACATTACATGTTCGCATGAAGGAGCATGTTGCCAATACACGCAAAATCGTAGAATATCTTGAGTCGCATCCTGCCGTTACCTGGGTCAGCTATCCTGGCCATGAATCTCATCCTGATAAAGAACTCGCAGATCGATATCTTCCAAAGGGAGCAGGGGCAGTTGTTATTTTTGGGATTGAAGGTGGCAGGGAAGCCGGTGCAAAGCTGATTAACTCATTAGAACTATGGTCCCATGTCGCGAATGTCGGTGACGCGAAGAGCCTGATCATCCATCCTGCAAGTACAACACACCAGCAGCTGGATTCAGACGGTCTTAAAGCAGCAGGAGTTCCTGAAGATTTAATCCGCCTTTCCGTCGGGATTGAAAATGTCGAGGATATCATCGAGGATCTGGAGCAGGCAATTGAAAAGGCGACTGGAGTGCCAGGAATATCGGCTAGAGCTTAATATCCAAAAACTCCCATAAAGTATTTGAAAATAATTTTATTGACACTCTTTTTTACTCCGTGCTACAATCACACTCGTAACTTAAAACCGGTTAGATAATTTAATAGCGTGCTCTTATCAAGAGAGGTGGAGGGAAGTGCCCTATGAAACCCGGCAACCGTCAGTAAGCAATGCTTGCTGAAATGGTGCCAATTCACACAAAGCGGATCGCTTTGGCAGATGAGAGAAAGGAATCTACTATGACTATGCCTTTCTGCTCACTTGCAGGAAGGCTTTTATTTTGCCCTTTTCGAAAAAATGCTTAAAAAGTTATAGCCCAAAAGCTTGTTCGAAAAGAATTTATAACTAGAGCAGAATCATCCCCGTTTAAGATAGAGTCTAGTACCCATTTTTACTCAGTTTGAATTTTTTCGGTTAGGGAATGGGAAACTAGATTGATAACCTTCTTAATTTTCAGGGAAATTTAACGGTTTTAATAAGTGTAGATGTAAAGAGGGGGAGTCAATTGATTACGATAAAAAATGCCAGAAAGATTTACCCTTCCAACAAGGGAGATGTTATAGCGGTAGATGATGTCAACCTTGAAGTCAAGGAAGGCGAAATCTATGGAGTCATCGGCTACAGTGGCGCCGGCAAAAGTACTTTGATCCGGATGCTGAACGGTCTGGAGATCCCAACTTCAGGTTCAGTCGTGGTAGCAGGAAGGGAAGTTTCAAGGATTAAGGGAGCGGAACTGCGGAAGGCTCGCCAGGAAATCAGCATGATTTTCCAGCACTTCAACCTGCTCTGGTCAAGAACAGTAGCAGAAAATATCGCTTTCCCGCTTGAAATTGCCGGTGTAGCTAAAGCTGAAAGAGAGAAACGGGTAAAAGAGTTAATCGAACTTGTTGGCCTTGAGGGCAGAGGAGATGCTTATCCTTCCCAGTTGAGTGGGGGTCAAAAGCAAAGGGTCGGAATCGCGAGGGCACTGGCTAATAACCCTAAAGTACTTCTTGGGGATGAAGCAACTTCAGCGCTTGATCCGCAGACAACTGACCAGATTCTTGATCTGCTTGTTGATATCAATAAGAGGCTTGGTCTTACGATCGTCCTGATCACGCACGAAATGCATGTTATCAGGAAAATCTGTCACCGAGTCGCTGTCATGGAAGGCGGAAAGATTGTTGAAACAGGACCAGTATTGGAAGTGTTCAAGAACCCGCAGCAGGCTATTACGAAAAGATTTGTCCAGCAGGTGACAGAACCAGAAGAAACAAAGGAAACAGTTGATCACTTGCTTGAGCGATATCCACATGGTCGCGTTGTCCAGCTGACATTCGTAGGTGAAGGAACTGAACAGCCGTTGATTACCAACTTGATTCGTGAGTTTTCAATAACGGTCAATATTGTTCAGGGGAAAATTTCGCAGACACAAGATGGTTCATATGGAACCTTGTTCATCCATCTTGATGGTGAAGAGGGCGAAGTGACCCGGGCAATAGAGTATATTGGCCAGCATGAAGTCGGCGTGGAGGTGATTTCGAATGGCTGAAAATTTGTTTCCGAATGTGAACTGGGACCGAATGTGGGAAGCGACAGTTGAGACGCTATACATGAGTGCCATCTCTGTTGTGGCTACCTTCATTCTGGGAGCGATCCTTGGACTGCTGCTCTTTTTAACGTCCAAGGGCAATATATGGGAAAACAGGCCGGTCAATTTAGTATTGAGTGCAGTCGTTAATATTTTTAGGTCCATCCCATTCATAATCTTAATCGTCCTTCTGATTCCTTTTACAAAGATCATCGTTGGCTCGATGATCGGGGAAAATGCGGCATTGCCTGCACTGATTATTGGATCGGCTCCATTTTACGCTAGGATGGTTGAGATTGGCTTACGTGAGATTGATAAAGGAGTCATTGAAGCAGCAAAGTCTATGGGTGCGAAGACGACGACGATCATCTGGAAAGTGCTGCTCCCGGAATCGATGCCAGCGTTGGTATCCGGTATAACGGTGACGGCAATCGCGTTAGTCAGTTACACGGCGATGGCCGGTGTCATCGGGGCAGGCGGTCTCGGAAACCTGGCATACATGGAAGGCTTCCAGAGAAGCCGGAATGATGTCACCTTGATGGCGACCATCATTATTTTGATTATCGTGTTTGTAATCCAGTTTGTTGGTGATTTCTTCACTAGAAAATTAGATAAGAGATAAAGGAGAGATTTGAATTGAAAAAATGGTTATTAGCTCTATTAGCATTAGTATTAACAGCAGGACTTGCAGCTTGCGGAACTTCTGAGGAAAAAACTGAAGGCGGCAACGAAGAAAGTAAAAAAATCGTCGTAGGTGCTTCTAACGTACCACACGCAGAAATTTTGGAAGAAGCAAAAGCGCTGCTTGAAGAAAAAGGCTATGAAATGGAAGTCAAGACTTTCAACGATTATGTTGTTCCAAACCAGGCACTTGAATCAGGAGAGCTTGATGCTAACTACTTCCAGCATATTCCTTACCTTGAGTCACAAATGGCTGAACATGGCTATAAGTTTGAGAATGCTGGAGGAATCCACATCGAGCCAATTGGTGTCTATTCACAAGACCATACTACTCTTGATGACCTGCCAAAAGGTGCGCACATTATCATGAGCAGCTCGGTAGCAGACCATGGCCGTATCTTGACAATGCTTGAAAAAGAAGGCTTGATTACCCTTAAAGAAGGCGTAGAAAAAGTAAAGGCCACAATTGAAGATATCGCAGAAAACCCTAAAGAATTGAAGTTTGATACAGAATATGAAGCAGCGTTGCTTCCACAAATCTTCAACAATGGCGAAGGCGATGCAGTTTTAATCAACTCTAACTATGCAATTGATGCTGGACTTAATCCATTAGAGGATTCTATCGCGATCGAGGAAAGTGATTCTCCATACGTGAACGTAATTGCTGTTCGTGAAGGCGATGCTGAAAAACCGGCAATCAAAGCTCTAGTTGAAGTGCTTCACTCCAAAGAGATCCAGGACTTTATCCTTGAAAAATATGAAGGTGCAGTTGTACCTGTAAAAGAATAAATGAGATGAAAGCAGGCGTGCAGCCTGCTTTTTCTTTTTGCCGCATAACCGACTGTGAAAATTAACATACTAACCGAGAAAAAAGCAGAATGGAGTGGAAGCAATGGAGCATCATTATGAACCTCGGAATTCAACAGAAGCAGCACTGCATGAATATAAGCAAGGCCTGGGTGTATTTACGCAAAGAATGCCAGAGCTTGCCAGACATTATAATGCGTTTACTGAAGTATGTTTTCAGGAAGGAACTTTGACGCAAAAAGAAAAGCAGCTGATTGCTTTGGGAATTTCATTGTATTCACAGGATGAATATTGCATTATATATCATTTAAAAGGCTGCCTTGACCAGGGAGCATCGGAAGAGCAAATTCTGGAAGCTGTTGGAGTTACAGCTGCTTTTGGTGGCGGTGCGGCAATGAGCCAGGCAGTGACACTCGTCCAGGAAGCAATGGCTGAACTGAACACTTTGAAGCAGTAGAAGCTGTTTTAATGTTGATTAATACAGGTGAATTAGCTGTTAAATAACAGGATAACCATCAATCGGGAGGATTTTGCCAGTATTCTAAGAATGGCAGAGGTGAAGTCGCGTTAGGCCGCCTTACTCCATCACATCCAAAAATTAACGGTTTTAACCGCTTTGATAGTGGTAAATAAAAGGTGTTAAGATTGCACTATCAAAAAATCGCTTATTAAAGCGAAAAACCGAAGGGATGATTCACTATTAGTCAGCTAAAACTGAACTACACAAGTGAAATGGAAAAAGCGATGCATGGAGCCCATGGAATTAGTTACGAGGTATACAGCATGAACCATGACGCAAGAATGGAAGTCGAAAGAAAACGCGAAAGAGACTATATCAAAAGCCAACGGATGGTCGCAGACCTGGACAGAAAAGTCCACTCGTAAGCGAGAGCATATATAATAGAAGAAATGTTTTTGGAACCAGTGTGAATTATGCACTGGTTTCTTTATTATGTTGATGACAGAACGTGATTTGAGTTTAGTTTTTCTTAGTGTCCATTTTGAGCTGTTATTGTTGCAGGTTCGAGGTGTTAGGACGAAAAGGTGTCAAGAAAAAGCCGTTATTGTGACAGGTTCGAGGTGTTAGGGCGAAAAGCTGTCAAGAAAAGACCGTTATTATGACAGGTTCGAGGCGTTAGGAGGAAAAGCTGTCAAGAAAAGGCTCTTATTCTGACAGGTTCGAGGTGTTAGGAGGAAAAGCTGTCAAGATTCAGCTGTTGTTATGACAGGTTCGAGGCGTTAGGGCGAAAAGCTGTCAAGAAAAAGCCGTTATTGTGACAGGTTCGAGGTGTTAGGGCGAAAAGCTGTCAAGAAAAAGCGGTTATTGTGACAGGTTCGAGGTGTTAGGAGGAAAAGCTGTCAAGATTCAGCTGTTATTATGACAGGTTCGAGGCGTTAGGAGGAAAAGCTGTCAAGAAAAAGCCGTTATTGTGACAGGTTCGAGGTGTTAGGCCGAAAAGCTGTCAAGAAAAAGCTGTTATTGTGACAGGTTCGAGGTGTTAGGGCGAAAAGCTGTTAAGAAAAAGCCGTTATTGTGACAGGTTCGCGGTGTTAGGCGAAAAGCTGTCAAGATCAAGTCGGTGTTCAGACAGGTTTGACTTCAAAAGAGGACAAGCTGTCAGAAGACGGTCCAACTTTGGACAGCTTTGGTGGAAAAGAGTTAAAAAGCTGTCTGAACCTGGTGTGTCCAGTAAGAATCGATAGGTTTAATACTCATCTTCTTCTAAGTACATTTTTTTATATCCCAAGGTAAAAAATAAAATGATGTACAAAGTTTGAGTGGATGTCATCCATTCTGATAAACCGCTGCCTCCATGGAGATTTCAAATATAAAGGTGAAACACAATGGATTGTCAGTAACAATGGTTTTAATCCTTCTGAAAACACTGTTTTTCTTATGCTGAGCAGGGCATTTATGATAAGCTTGTGATGTCGCCTTTCAGCAAGCTGAAAGGCGGGAGCGTGGTTCTGGAAAGAAGACTAGGAAGCCCGTCAGTAGATTAGAATGCAAATCTAGTTTGTGCGGATTTTTGGCTCACTGTCGTGAAGCTTACGCTTCACTGGCTTTTCCGCTGGCGCTGAAAAGCTGCCGAGTGGAAATGAAACGCTGCGAGCAAATGAATTTGCTCGGTCGTTTCCTTCCCACTCGGCATGAGCCAAAAATCAAATAGGGTTTGACAATACTCTACAGGTTTCGTTGTATTTCTTTCCATTCTTAAAGTGTTGCTAACACTTTCTATTTGTTATAAGATTGTAATGAGAATAAAATGAGAATAGAGTTAAAGACGGCAATAGTCGGCTTAAAATCTTTTCTATATTGACGGAGGTAATATTATGGCAGGATCTGTATTATCAATTAAGGACCTTCAAGTTGAGATTGAAGGCAAGCAGATATTAAAAGGTGTGAACATTGAAGTTAAGGGTGGAGAAATCCATGCGATCATGGGACCGAATGGTACTGGTAAATCCACTTTGTCTTCTTCTATTATGGGACACCCTAAGTATGAAGTAACAAATGGAACAATTACGCTTGATGGCGAAGATGTTCTTGAAATGGAAGTTGATGAAAGAGCACGCGCTGGTTTGTTCCTTGCTATGCAATATCCAAGCGAAATCAGCGGTGTAACGAATGCTGACTTCTTGCGTTCTGCATTGAACAGCCGTCTTGGCGAAGGAAACGAAATTTCTCTTATGAAGTTCATCCGAAAGATGGATAAGCAAATGGAATTCCTTGAAATGGACCTTGATATGGCACAGCGTTACTTGAACGAAGGTTTCTCCGGCGGTGAGAAGAAGCGTAACGAGATCCTTCAATTGATGATGCTTGAACCAAAAATCGCAATCCTTGACGAAATCGATTCAGGACTTGATATCGACGCATTGAAGGTTGTTTCTAAGGGAATCAATCAAATGCGCGGCGAAGATTTCGGCTGCTTGATTATCACTCACTACCAGCGCCTTCTTGACTACATCACTCCTGACTATGTTCACGTTATGATGCAGGGCCGCATTGTGAAGTCCGGCGGACCGGAACTTGCACAGCGCTTAGAAGCAGAAGGATACGACTGGATTAAGAAAGAACTGGGCATCGAAGACGAAACAGTTGGGCAAGAAGCTTAAGCGTTGGGGGGATTTATAATGACTACGGAAACGAAATGGGCTTTTGACCAGGAGTACATTACTTCCTTCTCAAAAGAAATGAATGAACCGGAATGGCTGACAGAGCTTCGTGTACAATCTCTTGCAAAAGCAGAAGATCTCTCAATGCCAAGACCGGATAAGACGAAGATTAATAAATGGAATTTTACACAATTCGAGAAACTGCTCGTTAAAAGCGATGCTTTTTCATCCATCGACGAGCTTCCTGAAGATGTAAAAGCACTTGTCGACCTGGAAGCAAAGGATAGCAGCCTGTATGTTCAACGCAACAACAAGCCTGCATATCTTCAGCTTTCAAAGGAAATGCAAGAGCAAGGCGTCATTTTCACGGATATTTTCACAGCGGCTCGCGAATACAGTGATTTGCTGAAGAAATACTTCATGACTGCCGTAAAGACAGATGAGCATCGCTTGACTGCACTTCACGCAGCATTCATGAACGGTGGAGCATTCCTTTATGTTCCTAAAAATGTTCAAGTCAAAAACCCAATCCAGGCGATCTTCCTGCATGATGATGCCGAAGCGAACCTTTTCAACCACGTGATTGTAGTAGCAGAAGATAACAGTTCTGTAACTTATGTTGAGAACTATATTTCTACTACTGGCAAGGTGAACGGATTGGTAAATATCGTAACTGAAGCAATCGCTGGCCAAAATGCGAAAATCCAGTACGGTGCAGTTGATACTTTGGCTGAAGGTCTTACAACTTATGTGAACCGTCGAGGTCACGCTGGAAGAGATGCTCGTATCGAGTGGGCTCTTGGCATGATGAACGATGGCAACACAATTTCAGAAAACACTACGAACCTTGTTGGTGACGGTTCATATGGCGACACGAAAACGGTTGTTGTAGGTCGCGGAGAACAGACTCAGAACTTCACGACTAGCATTATCCATTTCGGTAAAAATTCAGAAGGCTACATCCTGAAGCACGGTGTTGTGAAGGATAGCGCGACTTCTATTTTTAACGGAATCGGAAAAATCGAGCATGGTGCTTCCAAGTCAAATGCTGAACAAGAATCTCGCGTTCTTATGCTAAGCGAAAAAGCTCGTGGGGACGCTAACCCAATTCTTCTAATCGATGAAGATGATGTAACAGCTGGCCACGCGGCTTCTGTTGGACGCGTTGATCCATTGCAGCTTTACTACTTGATGAGCCGCGGTATTCCGAAGCACGAGGCAGAGCGCCTTGTCATCCACGGATTCCTTGCTCCAGTTGTAAATGAGCTTCCGATCGAGGGAGTTAAAAAGCAGTTGGTTGAGGTAATCGAAAGGAAAGTTAAATAATGAACGCCCGCGAAATTCGTGAACTATTTCCGATTTTAAATCAGGAAGTCAATGGCAGCCCGCTTGTCTATCTAGACAGCGCGGCGACATCACAAAAGCCGGTGCAGGTAATCGAAGCACTGGACAAATATTATCGCGAATACAACTCCAACGTACACCGCGGTGTTCATACTCTTGGAACAAGAGCAACTGATGGTTACGAAGGATCAAGGGAAAAAGTCCGAAAGTTCATTAACGCAAAATCAATCGAAGAAATCATTTTCACCCGTGGTACCACTACTGCAATCAACACGGTAGCTGCAAGTTACGGCCGTGATCATCTCAAAGAGGGCGATGAAATTGTCATCTCCTACATGGAGCATCACAGCAACATCATCCCGTGGCAACAGGTGGCAAAACAAACGGGTGCAACATTGAAATATATCGACCTGCAGGAAGATGGCACGATCTCACTTGATACTGTAAGAGAAGTGGTTACAGAGAATACGAAAATTGTCTCCATCATGCAGGTTTCCAACGTACTCGGCGTCATGAACCCAATCAAGGAGATTGCCGAGATTGCCCACCAAAATGGAGCGATTATGGTTGTCGATGGCGCCCAAAGTGCTCCGCATATGAAGATAGATGTTCAGGATCTAAACTGCGATTTTTTCGCTTTTTCCGGACATAAGATGTGCGGGCCGACAGGTATTGGCGTACTATATGGCAAGAAGGTCCTTCTTGAAAAAATGGAACCGGTTGAGTTCGGTGGCGAAATGATTGATTTCGTAGGTCTTTACGAGTCAACATGGAAAGAGCTGCCGTGGAAATTCGAGGGTGGAACACCGATCATCGCTGGTGCGATTGGTCTTGGTGCCGCAATCGACTTCCTGAATGATATTGGTCTCGATAATATCGAGAAGCACGAACACGCTCTTGCGGCTTACGCGATGGATAAAATGTCTGAAATCGATGGCATGACGATCTTTGGACCGAAGGAAGCGGGCAAGCGTGCTGGACTTGTAACATTCAATATTGATGATGTGCATCCACATGATGTGGCAACTGTATTAGATGCTGAAGGAATCGCCGTCCGCGCGGGTCACCATTGTGCACAGCCGCTGATGAAATGGCTGAAGGCGTCCGCGACAGCACGTGCAAGCTTCTACCTGTACAACACAGAAGAAGATATTGACAAGCTCGTAGCTGGACTTGTCAAAACAAAGGAGTATTTCAGCGATGTCTTTTAATAATTTAGATAACCTTTATCGGCAAGTTATTATGGATCACTATAAGAACCCTCGCAATAAAGGTGTTTTGGAAGAAGGCAGCCTGACAGTCAATATGAACAACCCGACATGCGGCGACCGCATCCAGCTGACGATGAAAGTCGAAGACGGCAAGGTAGCGGACGCGAAATTTGAAGGGGAAGGCTGCTCGATTTCCATGTCCTCTGCTTCAATGATGACGCAGGCGGTCAAAGGAAGACCCATCGAGGAAGCTTTAAAGCTTTCAACGGTTTTTTCTGACATCATGCAGGGAAAAGACTATGAAGAGGATGATCTCGACCTCGGGGATATTGAAGCACTGCAAGGTGTGGCGAAATTCCCTGCAAGGATCAAATGTGCTACTCTTGCGTGGAAGGCAATGGAGAAAGGCCTGAAGGAAGAGGAAGACAGCCAATAGGAAAATCATCGCTTGGTGATTTTTTCGTGAAAGCGCTGCGGGGGATTGGCCTGCAGCGAACAACTACAAAGCGGGAAATCCCGGTTTCCCTGCTTTAAGAATGGAGGAATTCGACGATGGCTAAAAAAATGCCAGAGATCGGTGATTATAAATACGGATTTTCCGATAAAGACGTTTCCATCTTCCGGTCTAAGCGCGGTCTGACGCGTGAAATCGTTGAAGAAATTTCAAAAATGAAGGAAGAGCCTCAGTGGATGCTCGACTTCCGTTTAAAATCTTTGGAGCACTTCTACAATATGCCAATGCCTCAATGGGGCGGAGACATGGCTTCATTAAACTTTGATGAAATCACTTACTATGTAAAACCATCTGAGCGCTCTGAAAAATCTTGGGATGAAGTTCCTGAGGAAATCAAGGCGACATTCGATAAGCTGGGGATTCCTGAAGCTGAGCAAAAATACCTTGCAGGTGTTTCTGCGCAGTATGAATCAGAGGTTGTATACCACAACATGAAGGAAGAGCTTGAAGATCTGGGGATTGTCTTCAAAGATACAGATTCTGCTCTGAAAGAAAACGAAGACATTTTCCGTGAGCATTTCGGAAAAGTCATCCCTCCAACAGACAACAAGTTTTCAGCATTAAACTCTGCGGTCTGGTCTGGCGGATCTTTCATCTATGTTCCAAAGGGAATCAAAGTGGATACTCCACTTCAGGCGTATTTCCGCATCAACTCTGAGAATATGGGCCAGTTCGAGCGTACTCTAATCATCGTTGATGAAGGCGCGCACGTACACTATGTTGAGGGATGTACAGCTCCTGTTTACACAACGAACTCTCTTCACAGTGCGGTCGTTGAAATCATCATCAAGAAAGACGCATATTGCCGTTACACAACGATCCAGAACTGGGCAAACAACGTCTTTAACCTTGTTACAAAGCGTGCGGTCTGTGAAGCGAACGCGACAATGGAATGGATCGATGGCAACATCGGTTCCAAGCTGACAATGAAATACCCAGCAGTCATCCTTAAGGGTGAAGGCGCGCGCGGTATGACATTATCAATCGCGATTGCAGGTAAAGGCCAGCACCAGGATGCAGGTGCGAAAATGATCCACCTTGCTCCAAACACATCATCAACAATCGTATCAAAATCAATCTCAAAGCAAGGCGGAAAAGTAACATACCGCGGTATCGTCCACTTCGGACGCAAAGCTGACGGCGCCCGCTCTAACATTGAGTGCGATACGTTGATCATGGATAACAAGTCTACTTCAGACACGATTCCATACAATGAAATCCTGAACGACAACATTTCTCTTGAGCACGAAGCGAAGGTTTCCAAAGTATCAGAAGAGCAATTGTTCTACCTGATGAGTCGAGGAGTCTCCGAAGAAGAAGCAACAGAAATGATTGTAATGGGCTTCATTGAGCCATTCACAAAAGAATTGCCAATGGAATACGCAGTCGAAATGAACCGCCTGATCAAGTTCGAAATGGAAGGTTCTATCGGTTAATAATGATAGTTACGGGAATCCACCTGCCTCGGCAGGTGGATTTTTTACCGTTTGAAAGCATATTAATGAAATGTAATTTCCACTCAAGTGGAAGACGGTGCAATTCTCATGCTTCTCCGTGCAATTATCTGATGGAAGGTGCAATAAATTTGTTTTACCGCGCAAATATTTGTTTTACTCTGAAATTATTTGAATTGACCGTGCAATTATGTCAGTACATCGTAAACTTCATGAAGTTTGGGTAACTCCGACGCCTAATTTTTGTAAAAAGTAGTGATTATCAAGAATTTCGTAGTGATTCGGCCTAATTTCGTAGTGATAAACATCAAAAGTGTAGTGATTCCTGGCAAAAACGTAGTGATTCATCTCAAAAACGTAGTGATTAGCAATTACCAAAGCTAATTAATATGTGTTTTCCCCCTTATAGAAGGGGGAATTAAGGTTAAACGATGTCTTAGTTCTTATTCTGAAGTTAATTATGCTATCATGAAGGTAAAATGGAGGTGCACAGATGATTATTGTTGGCTTAACGGGCTGGGGAGACCATGACAGTTTATATGAGGGCAAGGTTTCGCCGCGTGATAAACTGAAGGAGTACTCCAGCCACTTTCCTGCAGTCGAGGTCGATGCCTCTTTTTACGCTGTGCAGCCTGTGAGGAATGCCGCGAAATGGGTGGATGAGACACCTGACAATTTTCAATTTATTGTTAAAGCGTACCAGGGAATGACCGGGCACCAGCGCGGTGAAATTCCCTTTACTGATAAAATTGAGATGTTCACTGCATACAAAGAATCGCTAAAGCCTTATCGCGAGGCGAATAAGCACGCAATGACGCTTTTTCAGTTTCCGCCGTGGTTTGACCTGCGCAAGGAGAATGTCGATTATTTGCGCTGGTGCCGCGATCAGATGGGGGATATCGACTGTGCGCTCGAATTCCGCAACCAGTCATGGTTCACAGATGAAATGCGCGAGAAGACTCTGGATTTTATGAGAGAGGAAAAATGGATTCACAGCATCTGCGATGAACCGCAGGCAGGTGAAGGCTCAATTCCAACGGTTCTTCAATCTACATCGAAAGATAAAGTGCTTGTCCGTTTCCACGGCCGGAATGTCCATGGCTGGAACAAGAAAGGAAAAGGTGAGGACTGGCGCGAAGTCCGCTATTTATATCGCTATAATAAGAAAGAACTAACAGAGTGGGCAGAAAACCTGAAGAAATTAAACGAAAGCACATCACAGGTTTTCGCATTGTTTAACAACAATTCCGGCGGGGATGCTGCGGATAATGCTAAACAGATGGTTGAGCTATTGGATATCGAATATGAAGGGTTAAACCCGAGGCAGCTGGATTTGTTTTAAAACTCTAGAACCCTCCTGGCAATTTGCAGGGGGGCAATTCATTTTTTTAAAAGAGGATGGATGTTTAAATGGAAGAGGTTATTCATATTTACCATACGAATGATTTGCATAGCCATTTGGAACACTGGCCAAGCATCCATAAGCTACTGACTGAGCGCCGGCGCTGGCACGAGGAAGCGGGCGACGAGGTTCTTGTTTTCGATATTGGCGATCATATGGACCGCTGGCATCCATTATCAGATGCAACCAGGGGAAAGGCTAATTGCCGTCTTTTGAATGAAGCTGGCTACGATGCAGCGACGATAGGGAATAACGAAGGCATCACTCTTCCTTTCGAAGACCTGGATACGATGTATCTTGAAAAGGATTTCGAAATGCTGATAGCAAATTTATATAATCGGGATGGAAACAGGCCGAAGTGGGCTAAGCCCTATCATGTATACATAAGCAAAAGAGGGACTAGAATCGGTGTCATTGGCGTCACAGTTAATTTTGCGCGGTTTTATGAACAGCTGGGCTGGAAGCTGAACGACCCGATTGATGAATTGAAGAAATGCGTCGATCAATTAAAAGGAGAAACGGACGTTATTATCCTGCTATCCCATCTTGGAATCCATGATGATGAACTGGTTGCCGGGATGTTCCCGGAGATTGACGTCATTTTAGGCGGCCATACCCACCATATTTTACATGAGGGCAAGGAGGTTGGCTCCAGTTTGCTGGCGGGAGCAGGCAAGTTTGGATACTATACCGGCCATGTAACCCTGAAGCTGGATGGGGACACAAAGCAAATTTCACACAAAAAAGCCGTGCTTTATGATATGAATGAAGAAGATCAGGCTGAAAACGAACAGGAAACAACAGAAGGGTACTTCTTGGAAGGCAAAAGGCTGATGGCAGAAAGTGTTGCGTTGCTTCCAGAGGATTTAAAGGCAGACCCATTGCAGCATTCTGAGCTTTCCAAGATGCTCACTCAGGCGTTACGGGAATGGTGCAATGCCGATTGTGCGTTCCTGAATGCCGGGATGATCCTTAATGGCCTGAAACAGGGAAATGTAACAAAGTTCGACCTGCTCGAAATTTGTCCCCATCCAATCAATCCTTGTACGATCAGGATGTCAGGAGCAGAGCTAAAAGAAGTGCTCCTTCAGACCAGGGATGAAAAATGGCCCCATCTGCAGATAAAAGGTCTTGGCTTTCGCGGCACCGTCATGGGGGTCATGGAGTATGATGGAATCGAGTTTCAGCAAAAAGGAAATGTCACTCAGGTCCTCATCAATGGCAAATTGATTGAGGCCAAGGAGCACTATACACTGGCGATCCCTGATATGTTCACGTTCGGCCGCTTCTTCCCGGAAATCCAGCGCGCTGAGGGAAAACGATACTGGCTACCCGAGTTCCTTCGCAATTTACTTGAGTGGAAGCTTGCGTCTTATTAAAAGGCAGTTTTCGTAAAGAGTGTTGTTAAAATCCTAAAGCCGATTTTAACGTAATATAAGGACATTTTGCCGGTCGGTATTAAGTTTGCATTCTCTTTTCTCACAAAAGAGTCAACTTTACGAAGAAGAATAGGTAGTTAAATCTATTTTTTAGTCAAATAGCAACAAAGTTTGAGAAAAAAAAGAGCCTGTTAAAATAATCCCGCATGCTTTAATGGACTTTTGTCGAATTTAATAAGCCGAAATTTCCAACCAACTTTCACCAATATCAGATCAAAATATCACGCTTTTTGCCCCTCCTTCATAGAGTGTTATTGGGATTGAAGGAGGGAGTTGTGATCATGATCGACATGTCACCTATTGAAATAGAAGGCAGGACGTTCTTATGCATTTCTGTAAAACTGCCGAAGACAAACCTGCTTGTCGTTACAGGAGATAAAGGATACATTATGTGCGGAGCTCTGGATGTCGCACTTCTCAATGAAAAACTTAAGGGCAGGAAGGTTATTGCCGGCAGGGCGGTTGGCGTAAAAACAATCGAGGAATTGCTCGATGCCCCGCTGGAGTCCGTCACCTATGAAGCGGAAAACCTTGGTGCAACAAAAGGGATGATCGGCAAAGAAGCATTGCTGCTCATGAATTAAAAAGACAGCCTGTTTGGCTGTCTTTTTGCGTTAACATGTGAACATATTGTGGCAATTGTTAAGAATCAATGGAGCTATCCGATATATTAGTTGAACTGCTTTTTTCCCAACTTAAAAATACAAAAGGCATCACCACTCTTTTAATTATTGTGATAGAATATAAGAAAATATTGTCGTTTTATGTAAAATTTTCTTGTTTTCCTGGTTTTTTTTCGGAAGTTATCGCGGAAATTAGCCACCACCAACTAACAGATAAAGTGGGAATTGACATGAGACTCGTAGCCACCACTTCGGTAGAGGAAGGGGCTTTACTCGGAAAAGCCATCTATAATGACAAGGGCCAGGTTCTTTTAAACGTAGGCGCACGGCTCGAAGGCAAAATCCTTAGCCGACTAGAAGAGTTTGGTATTGACTATATTTATATAAAAGACCCTGATACAGACGATATCATTGTGAGAAACTCCATATCAGATGAATTGCGCGTCAATGCGATTATGACGATTGGGGATACATTCAAGCAAATTCAGCTGGATTCGAAGGTTTCTCAAACCTTTGTACTGGAAAAATCAGCGAGGAAATTCAAGAAGCTGATCAGTGCTTTGCTTGATGAGCTTCAGAGGAGCAAAGAGCTGTTGAATTTGCTGTCCGATGTGTTTCTGCATGACCACTATATTTTTTCTCATTCATTGAATGTTACTTTATATGCTTTGGCGATTGGCATCGAAATGAAGCTGACTCCAAAAGAGCTTGAGCAGCTGGGGCTAGGTGCGATTTTACACGATGTTGGAAAAATGAAGGTTCCAGAAGAAATCCTATCAAAACCAGGCAAGCTGACTGTGGAAGAGTTCCAAGTCATTAAAACCCACGCTGAGGATGGCTTTCAGATGCTCAGGAATATCCCGACCGTTCCGCTGATAGTGGCTCATTGTGCCTATCAGCATCACGAACGCTTGAATGGTGCAGGATATCCACGTGGATTGAAGGGTGACGAAATCCACTTATTCGGAAAGATACTTGGTGTGGCTGATGTGTTTGATGCCGTTACTTCTAATCGTGTATATCGGCCAGCGATGCTACCGCATGAGGGCCTTGAAATCCTCTATTCGGGTTCAGGCAGCCTGTTTGATCCGAAGATAGTCGATGCCTTCCGAAGAGCAGTGGCGATATATCCGGTCGGCCTTACCGTTATGTTAAGCGATGGGCGAAAGGGAGTAGTGGCTGAGCAGAATCCTGGCTTGAGTGAGCGCCCTGTTGTCCGTATTCTCGAAGAAAACGGCCGTAAAGTAGAGCCATACCAGCTTGATTTGCAATCGAACCTATCCCTGATGATTGTCAGCTGTGATACGGTCATCAAATATGAGTACGCCGCTAATTATTAATTTTTCCAGATTGGCATTTTAGAAATGCGGAATATAAACTTTAAATACTTTTTAGGCTAGTTCCCCCCTTTGAAGCATACATATAGCTTTAGAGGGGGGATTTGTTTTGGCAAAATTCGGCCGGCGGCTGCCTCGAAAAGGGCCCTTGCCTTTCAGGTATGTATTCCTGCTGACATTCGTCTTTTTTTCCTTTTCAACAGCAGCAGGATTGTGGGTCATAGATAAAGGGCTCGAGCCCACATTGATGAAATACGCGGAATCCCAGACAAGAAAAATTGCCACGCTTGTAATCAATAAGGCGATCAATAAGAAGATTGCCAATGGGATGGATATTGATAAAGTAATTGAATTTGTTCCGGTGGATGGCGGAACGACTACTGTAGTGAAATTCAATACCGAAATCATCAACAGGGTAAAAGCAGAAACGACTAACATTGTGCAAATGAACCTGAAGGAAGCAGAAAGAGGGCATCTCACTTCACTCGAGATGCTGACAGATGTCGAGCTTGTCACTGATGAAGAGGACAGGGAAGCAGGAATCATTTATTACGTTCCATTGGGCCAGGCCACCAATAATGCACTTCTTGGTAATATGGGCCCGAGAGTTCCTGTGAAATTCAATGCGATCGGGGATGTGACCTCAGATGTGGTCTGGGATACCGAGGAGCACGGAATCAACAATACGTTAATCAATGTTTCAGTCAGAGTCAAGGTCAACGTCCAAATTATCATACCGTTTGCGACTAAAATAGCGACTGTGCAGGAAAATATTCCGATTGGCAGCTTCTACTACCCTGGAAAGGTACCGCAATTTTATAATGGCGGCGGTGGGGTCGTACCACCTGCTATTCAGGTTCCTGGCCAGTCTGGGCAATAAAAACAGTTGTCAAGTTAGCGATATTGTTATATTATAAAATCAATTGAATAATAAACCACATCATTCCGATGGGGTAGAGGCGCAGGATTCAAGAGTAAGCTGTGTGAGGATGACAACGTTGATCACAGCTAAAAGGGAATTTTGCCGAAGCAATAATTAGTGAGTCACATTTTTTATTGCTGGGGATACTTTGAACAAGAGTATCACTGTCATTATGGAGGTATATCCATAATGGGGAGCTACAGATCGTGATGGAGACACTAGTTGCTTATTAAGGGCAGCGATAGAATGTTCTCTATCGTTGCCCTTTTTTATTTATTTTTAAAAAGTAGCTACAACTCTTTTCATGTAAAAGTTTCCCCCTGTCAAAAACAAGGAGGAGAAAGAAAGAATGGAGAACACAATTTTTTCATTGCTACCGCCATTAGTGGCAATCTTAATGGTAGTGATCACAAGGCGAGTGCTATTGTCTTTGGGGACAGGCATCATCGCAGCGGCTTTTTTGCTCGCTGAATTTAATATCGCAGAAACATTTGCTATTATGTGGGACGCGATCAAGGGTATTGTCTTCGCAGATGGCGAACTGAACACATATAGCCTGTACATCATCCTATTCCTATTATTATTGGGCACAATCACAGCGTTCATTTCCATTTCAGGCGGAAGCCGTGCGTTTGGCGAATGGGCGATGAAGCGTGTAAAAACAAGAGTCGGAGCACAGCTTGTCGGCGCATTTTTAGGAGTTATTATTTTCATTGATGATTATTTCAATGCTTTGGCAGTCGGTCAAATTACACGCCCGATCACAGACCGACAAAAGGTTTCTCGTGCAAAGCTTGCTTACTTGATTGACTCTACTTCTGCACCTGTCTGTGTCATCTCACCGATTTCGAGCTGGGGTGCTTACATTATTGCGTTGATTGGTACCATCCTCGCCGCTCATGGAGTTAGCGAATATACGGCATTTTCAGCGTTCATGCAAATGGCGCCAATGAACTTTTACGCACTTGCAGCGTTAGCGATGGTCTTTATCGTAGCTCTAAGAAATATCGAAATTGGACCTATGAAAAAGCATGAAGAACGTGCGATCACGGAAGGAATCGTCGTTCCACAGGACAAGCCTGTACCGGGCGAACTGAAGGATGACCTTCCTACAAGCACAAAAGGGACTGTTGGAGACCTTGTATGGCCGATTGTAGCCCTTGTCGCTGGAACTGTAGGCATGATGCTTTGGACTGGAGCAAGCGCTGTGGAAGGCAATGTTACCATCTTAGCGATTTTCGAAAACACAGATGTAACGAAGTCTCTTGTTACTGGCGGATTGCTTGGCCTAGCTGTTGCACTGATTCTGTTTGTAAGGCAGGCAGTAGTGTTAAAAGGCGTCAATGCCAATGTTTTTGGCAAAGGAATTGTTGAGGGCATTAAGTCAATGCTCCCGGCTATTTATATCCTGTTCTTCGCATGGGTCATCGTTGATTTGATTGGAAGACTTGAAACTGGAAAGTATCTTGCTGGTATTGTTGAAAGCTCTAATATTAATATCTCATTCCTGCCGTTCCTGCTATTCCTCGTAGCTGGAATCATGGCTTTCTCAACAGGAACTTCATGGGGGTCATTCGGCATCCTGCTTCCAATTGCCGGGGATATCGCTGCTGCAGCTGATATCAACCTCATGCTGCCAGCATTAGCAGCAGTATTGGCGGGCGCGGTTTTTGGTGACCACTGCTCACCAATATCCGATACTACGATCCTTTCATCAACAGGGGCTGGCTCACACCACTTAGACCATGTCATGACCCAGCTGCCATACGCTTTGATTTCCGCTGCGATAGCATCTGTCGGATTCCTGATCATTGGTTTCACTGGCAGCACTATAGGAGCACTTGCGGCTGTGGCAATCTTGCTTGTTGCTTTTGCTTTCATTTTTGGAAGCAAGACAACCCAGGAAGAAGTGTTAAAAGAAAATCTTGCAGAATAATGTTAAGGCTGTCTGACTTTCAGACAGCTTTTTTCATATTTTAAAAAAGTAGGAATAGAATCCTAATTAATAGGGAGTATTGGTATAGTTGGGAAAATTTTTTAGGAATAATTTTATTATGAGCAAAATAATATTTTGACAAGCAATTAAAAACTAGCTATACTATTCCTAGACTAAATAATCTGAAAATATAAAACTTTCTAATTATCAACATTTTCCAGGTGATTAGAAGGCGAGGGGGATTTAAAATGGAAAATCGTCCACAGTGGGGAACGAGGGCAGGATTCATTCTTGCCGCAGTAGGATCGGCAGTCGGGTTGGGAAATATTTGGCGCTTCCCGGGAGTAGCATATGAGAATGGCGGGGGAGCATTCTTCTTCCCATACCTATTCGCACTCTTGACAGCAGGTATTCCAATTTTGATTTTGGAATTCACGATCGGTCATAAGTACCGCGGGTCTGCACCATTAAGTTACTTTAAAATGCGTAAAGGTGCTGAATGGATTGGCTGGTGGCAGCTTGCCGTATCCTTTGTCATTTCGACTTATTATGCAGTAATCATTGCATGGGCAATGTCTTATGCTTATTTCTCACTAAGCAAGCAGTGGGGAGACGACCCGCTATCATTCCTTGTTGGCGATTATTTAAAGGTAGTTGACGCTGGTCAAGTTGGAAGTATCGTACCTGGTGTATTCCTTCCATTGGTCATTGTATGGGTCATCACTCTTGGTATTTTGTTCAAGGGAGTCAAGAAAGGTATTGAAGTTGCGAACAAGATTTTTATTCCAGCACTTGTTATTTTATTCTTTGTAATCGTTGTTCGCGCATTGACTCTTGATGGAGCAATCGATGGTGTCAATGCATTCTTCAAGCCAGACTGGAGCCAAATCCTGAATGGTAAAGTATGGGTGGCGGCTTATGGACAGATTTTCTTCAGTTTATCCATTGCTTTTGCCATCATGATCACTTACTCAAGTTATCTTCCTAAGAAATCTGATATTACAAACAATGCATTCATTACAGCATTTGCTAACTCTTCCTTTGAGTTGCTGGCTGGTATCGGGGTATTTGCAGCATTGGGCTTCATGGCAATGCAGCAAGGTGCTCCAATTGACGAAGTAGTAAGCAAAGGTGTCATCCTTGCATTTGCGGTATTCCCGCAGATCATTAATGAATTGCCTGCCTTCAGCGCAGCATTCGGAGTATTGTTCTTTGTCAGTTTGACACTGGCGGGACTGTCTTCACTAATTTCAATCGTTGAGACTTATGTTGCAGGTGTGCAGGATAAATTCAATGTTTCCCGTACAAAAGCTGTTGCAATCGGCGGCGGTCTATCAGCTTTGATTTCTGTCCTGTTTGCAACTCAGGGTGGCTTGAACTTCCTTGACTCAGCGGATGCTTTCATCAATAACTATGGTGTTGCTCTTGCAGGGCTAGTAGAAGTTGTCTTTATCGTTTGGGTAGCGAAGGAACTGAACAACCTCCGCAGCCATGCTGATGCCATCTCAGATATTCGCCTTGGAAGCTGGTGGGTCATTTCTTTGAAATATATCACTCCAATCGTTTTGGGTATCATGATGGTTATGAATATCATGACAGATATTAAAACAAGCTACGGCGGTTATCCAGTGATGTTTAACGTTTACTCTGGATGGCTAGTGGCAATCGGTGCGATCGTTGCTGGATTTGTTTTCGCTAAAGCGAAGAAATGGGATAAAGCGCTATACGAAATTCCACAAGACAAGGGGGTTTCAAAATAATGGATCTTAGTGCATTAGTAATGATGGTGGTAGGTATGGTAATTATCTGGGGAGGACTTGCAGCGAGTGTCATACACGCAGTAAGAAAAGCCCGTTCATAAAATGGGAAGGCCAACCGGAATGGTTGGCCTTTTTGTTTACCAGAAAGTATAAATTTCCACTTCGAGAATTGTCTAGCTTCAGCGCCTAGCCCCTCGAGTCGCTTCGGTCCGCCCAATGAAGTCAAAGAACGACTTCACTGGTCGGCCCTCCGAGGCACACGATGTGCTAGACCCGCCAGCCACAGGACGTGGCGTTAAGGGCGGGCAGCGCTTGTCGGAGCTGAACAAGGCGCTTGCGCTTTTCTTATTTATTTCTTCAGCCTTGCTCTTTCTTGCCTGGCCCACATTTTTAGATGCGGATATGGATCAAATGACCATTCGGTATACCCATTATCCTTGTACATGCCATAATGCAGATGGGGAGGGAATTTACCGCTTGTTCCCGGAGGCCCATACCCCGAGCTGCCGACACCGCCGATCACAGTTCCTGGCTCGACAATCTGCCCAACCTTAAGATCTTTCGCGAAGCCGCTCAAATGGGCGAAATAATGGTAAGTATTATTGATATCTCGAATTCCGACACGCCATCCGCCATACTTGTTCCAGCCCTTCATTTCCACGATTCCGTATCCTGTCGCGCGTACAGGGACACCATAGCCAGCAAAAATATCTGTTCCTTCATGAATCCTTCTGCCGCCCCAGCCCCGGGCGTCGCCCCATGTATTGTTGTAACTGTGATTGCTCCTTAGTGGCATAGGAAAGACATGAGTATCAAGGTCTAAACGCCCAAAGTGCTTGTAAATCATCGCTTTGCCAATGATGATCCCAACAGTTTTATCGCGCTTATAATAGTTCCACAGCCCAATTTTCAAGTTCTCATGATCGGTTCCATATGAAAGCAAGTATTGTGCAAAAGCCTGGAGTACATCTTCATCATCCTTTAAACTTGCTTTGCCATCACCGTTCCCGTCGAAACCAATTCCATTGAAAAATTGAATGGAAACGGGATTATTATCTTCAAGATTAGGGTTCAAGAGCCCGGCCCATTCTTCCGGTTTGAAATAAACCCCGGCAACTCCTTCTGCCTTGGGCAAATCTTTTCTTGCCTGGCGGACATTCCGCTCATATTGGTCCACCGCGGCAATATAATACCAGGGGATCTGGGTAACAGCTTCTACTTTGGTATAGAGTTCCATCCTTTTTTTATAAACATCTTCTTGCCCCTGCTCAGCTGCGGTTGCTTTATCCATGAACAGGCAAGGGGATAGTAAAAAAAGAACGATAACTGCTTTAAGGAATTTCACCGTAATCCTCCCTTCATGATCTAGCTCCTTTAATTTCCAGCGTCAGCGCTTCTTTTTGGAAAAGCTAGCGCTTGTGCTTTTCTTGTTATAGTTTGCGATGATGGGGATTTTTCATAAATATCAAATAATGGTAATCGCAAGTTTATCGTACTTGTCGATAGTTTTTCATTGTGTTAAAGTGACATCAGAAGCTGTATACTGGCCTTGATTTTTACATGGTGTTCTTGATGTAATGCAGCAGGAATGGAGTGAAAATAATGAGCAAAAAAGAGGTACAGAGAAAGCCTGATTGGCTGAAAATAAAGTTAAATACGAATGAAAACTATACAGGCTTAAAAAAGATGATGCGCGAGAAAAACCTACATACTGTATGTGAAGAAGCAAAATGTCCGAACATCCACGAGTGCTGGGCAGTTAGAAGGACCGCGACCTTCATGATCCTTGGGGATGTATGTACGCGTGCATGCCGTTTTTGTGCTGTAAAAACTGGCCTTCCAACTGAGCTTGACTGGCAGGAGCCAGAAAGAGTGGCGGATTCAGTTACACTTATGAACCTTAAGCATGTCGTAGTAACTGCAGTTGCCCGCGATGACCTTAAGGATGGGGGAGCAGCTGTTTTTGCCGAGACGGTAAGAGCAATCCGCAAGAAAAACCCATTTACTTCAATTGAAGTATTGCCTTCAGATATGGGCGGAGTTGAGGAAAACCTGAAAACACTTATGGATGCACGTCCAGATATCCTGAACCACAACATCGAAACGGTTAGAAGCTTGACGCCAAGAATCCGTGCACGTGCAACTTATGAGCGTTCACTTGAGTTCCTGCGCCGCGCAAAAGAAATGCAGCCAGATATCCCGACGAAATCCAGCATCATGGTAGGCTTGGGTGAAACGAAGGAAGAGTTAATACAAGCGATGGATGATTTGCGTGCCAACAATGTGGACATTCTTACCCTTGGTCAATACCTGCAGCCTTCCAAAAAGCATCTTGAGGTTCAAAAATACTATCATCCTGACGAATTTGCCGAGCTAAGGGAAATCGCGATTGAAAAAGGCTTTAGCCATTGCGAAGCAGGCCCACTTGTTCGTTCATCGTATCATGCGGATGAGCAGGTTAATTCAGCTGCAAAACATAGGCAGCAGCTTGCAGAGCAGGAAGCTCAGCAGGCGTAATTGAAAAGCGCAAGCGACTCGAGGGGTCAGGCGCTGGAGCTAGACACTAATATTTTTTACAAAAGATAAGTTTTTTGAAATCTAAAAAAAGAGTTCAGCATATACCAAATGCTGAACTCTTTTCATTATTTTCCTTGTTGCATTTGTCTAGAGATATCGTCTTTGTCCGTTTCTTCATTTAATTCGCCCTCTGCTTCACCATTGGCATTTTCACCAGAGGTCATATCACGGCCTTGAGGAGACTTAAGCATTTGTTTGACGACGCCATCGACCAATTCGTCTACATCGCGGCTATCTGTATCGAGTGAGGCAAAGTTCTCGACCTCATTGCGCAGGCTGGTGTCGTCTGAAACGTAAACATGGAACCAGCGCGGAACCACTGACATCGCCATTCGTTTCACCTGGTCCGCAGTCTGGTCGCGGTTTTCCGAATCTGTCTCGTATACGATCAAGACTTCCTCGTCGGTTACAAGTGTCGACACATCATCTACATTCTGTGCCATTAAACTAAACCTGCTGATCATTTCTGCAATTTGCTCGCGGTCGATTGCCTGGTACGCATTCTCCATATCATCGGCGCCCATTACACCTGTTTTTTGATGGCGCACATAACCGAAGTCCTCGCTTCTATCATTGAACCCTTTTCGGCCATCCTCATTGTATAATTCTGGACGTTGGTCATTGGCATTCAATGTATTCCCGCTCTGCTGGTAAATTCCCGCCCCGCCATCCCGGCCGGCTGGTGAGGCGTTATCGTCTCCGCCTGCACATCCCGTCATAGCCACTGTTCCGCAAATGCCAAGAGCCATTATTGCTTTTTTCAATTAAAACACCCCCTAATCATTAGAATGGCTCTGAAATTATTTTTTTTGCTTAGTAATTGATGGGGAATAAGTTATAATTAAGAAAAGTGCAAGCGTTAAAGTTTGCCGAAAAGACAGATCGTTAAGGAAAAAGAGGTGGACCTACCGATGATTTGCATCAATAATTTATGTTATGAAATAGTGGACGAAAGCAGGGATGGCTTTAATGAAGAAGCCTTTCGCGCCAGATACAGCGAAATCTTAACGAAATATGACTATATTGTTGGCGACTGGGGATATGGACAACTCCGGTTAAGAGGCTTTTTCGATGATCAAAACCAGAAGTCAACTTTCGATACGAAAATCAGTACCGTCAGCGAGTACTTATATGAGTATTGCAATTTTGGCTGCGCTTATTTTGTAGCCAAGAAGGTCGCGAAACAAGGATAGTATGATAAAAAAAGCCCCGGATTGTGGACTGTATTCAGTCGAATTCGGGGCTTTTTGTTGAACTATTGCATCTGTTTTGAAACGAATAACCCACGCTGAAGCTTAGATACAAAAAAAGCTCCAATAATCATTGGAGCATTTCATGATCCTACTATAAATCACTATACGGCGGCTGTTCACTTTCATTCGGGTCATCATGGGTTGGGTGGGCACCCGCTTCCTTACGCGGTGTTCCTTGATGAAGGGACTTGAACTCGTAGTTGAAGTTGCTGTAGGTCCGCTGTCCCTCACGCCAAGGAGTGCTTTTGCCTTCTACGGGCTCGTCCTTCCGGAACGGGGACCCATATGCGCCCTCTGGAAAGTCTTCGGCCGTTATATAGTTGCGTTGTTTTTCAACATTCGAAAAATCAGAGTACTTTTCACTGTCTTCCTTGCTCATGAACTCACCTCTTTGCTTGTTGTCCCCTTAGTATTTCTTTGGTAAGACAAATCAAACAAACAGTTCATTCCAGATTTAAAGGATCGGTCCCAGGAATGAGCGAAGTTCCTCCGCGTCTTCTTCAGATAGATTGTAGGCAAATTCGAGATAACCTTCTTCAGCGAGGTCATCCTGGCCGAGGATGGCGAAGCGGCTTCCCTGGATATCCATCACGATGCTCTTGCCGTAGTACCGCCCAGTCTGCATGATGGCAAGGTCAAAGCGCTGATTTTCACCAACAAAGCTTACATAACGCGTTTTTGTTTCTTCAGTTTCATCGTATAAAAAAAATTGTTCGGTCATCGTGATCCTCCTTAGTATGTATAACTTCTAAACCATCACTAGGTGTGGCTTGTGTTCAAGATGATGGTGTGCTGTGATGTAACGGACCGTTTTGGTTTTGGAACGCATGACAATGGAGTGTGTTTCAACAAGATCTCCACCGAGGAAACGTACACCGTCGAGCAGTTCACCGCTCGAAACACCAGTCGCGGCAAAAATTGCATCGTCTCCGGAAACAAGGTCATGTAGCATCAGCAATTGTCTCGGATCCTTCAAGCCCATTGCAATGCAACGCTCTTCTTCCTCCAGGGTTTGCGGTACAAGCCTTGCTTGCATATCTCCGCCTAGTGCCTTGATGGCAGCAGCAGAAATGACTCCCTCCGGTGCGCCGCCTGTTCCCACGAATAGATCGACACCTGTATGGGGCAGAGCAGTCGCAATCGAAGCACCCACGTCGCCATCACCAAACAGCTTGACTCTGGCTCCTTTTTGCCTTACACGCTCAATCAGATCATTGTGGCGGTCACGCTCCTGAATGATGACAGTTAGATCCTGGATTCGTTTATTGTTGGCCTCTGCGACGATTTCAATCGTCTTTTCAATTGGGTCATCAAGACTTACTTTACCAGCGACGTTTTTACCAACCGCGATTTTCTGCATGTACATGTCAGGTGCATGGAGGAGGGTGCCTTTATCTGCCACCGCAATAACGGCCATTGCATTATTATGCCCCTTGGCGACGATATTCGTCCCCTCCAGCGGGTCCACCGCAATATCCACTTTCGGCCCCATCCTTGTGCCCAGCCTTTCTCCGATGTAAAGCATCGGAGCCTCATCCAATTCCCCTTCACCGATCACGACGATTCCATCCATATTGACTGAATCGAACATTTTGCGCATTGCAGTTGTGGCAGCATCATCCGCTTCATTTTTCTTGCCGCGGCCCATCCACTGAGCAGATGCCAGCGCAGCAGCCTCCGTAACTCTGACGATCTCAAGTGCCAATTCGCGTTCCAAATGTTTCTCCTCCATTTTCGACAGCATTCTCACTCAACATCAATCTTACCAGAAAAACAATAATTTCTGAATTTTTCAGGGGATTTTCTGTACTTGAAAAAGGCGTTGTAAGACTCAATGAGATCGGAACGCCGAATTCAGACAGCTTTGGAGGGAGACGGGGATAAGCTGTCAGAAGTAGCATCAAGTTCGGACAGGTTTGGTGGGTGATCAGGAAAAGCTGTCAGAAGTAGCGCCAAGTTCGGGCAGGTTTGGTCGGGGAAGAGGAAAAGCTGTCAGAAGTAGCTCCAAGTTCGGACAGCTTTGGTGGGTGATCAGGAAAAGCTGTCGGAAGTAGCTCCAAGTTCGGACAGCTTTGGTAGCGGAAGAGGAAAAGCTGTCAAGAAAAGAGTGGAATTGTGACAGGTTTGAATGGAAAACGGGAAAAGCTGTCAAGAAAAGTCCGGAATTGTGACAGGTTTGAAGGGAAATCAGGAAAAGGTGTCAGGAAAACCCCGGAATCGTGACAGGTT
>NZ_JAGGQL010000004.1:85896-150298 GCF_018613315.1 Bacillus sp. ISL-37
AAAAGCCCGGAATCGTGACAGCTTTGAAGGCGAAAAGGGAAAAGCTGTCTAAATCCATATACACCCCACATCAATGCAACCCTTATCCACATTATCACTATAAATAAGAAGTAAAAATATTTCGAAATAACTATCTAGGAAAAAAGGTCTATTTTAGCTAAATATGGTACAATTAATAAAAAGTTCCTAGTCATCTTCTGAGAGGATTGAAACCTATGGCCCGCCGTGTTACTAGCATATTAGACAACCTGCTTGGTTGGGGAAAAATAATTTTGCCGCATTCTACAATATGTTATTACCCTCCACAGTTCATTTTGCGGAACCCTGTCGTTTCTGGGGTAAAGAAAGCTTTTAACAGTGGCTTTGAAGTTGCTGTTATTGCATACACGATCAAAAATCACCAGGAGCTTGCTTCGCAGCTTGGTGAGGAGAGCTGGAAGTTTCAGAAGGCTTTGAAACGGCATTTCAAAAGCGTTATTGAAAAAGAAATCGACAAAGAGGACATGGTTGTCCTGCACGATTACTATAGCGACAGCCTGAGCCTGTTCATGAGGATTGACCATAACAGGTACTGTATCTCTGAAATTGATGTGAAAATGAAGAAAATCCTCAGGGAAGCGGAGAGCAGGATTTTTCAAGAGTATCCTACTGTCCAGCCTATCTTTGATACTGGGTTTATTTTTATCGATAAATCGGTGGATTCCGTTCACGGAGCGGTCTTAAAGGCACATCAGCAAGCGTTTGCGATGGCTGAGAAACGAATCCAAACTGAATTCAATGAAATGGTTTATGAAATGAAAAGAATTATAGCGCAACAGAATATCAAGCTTTTAGCACAGCCGATCATAGACGTCGCGACTAAGGAAATCCGGGCGTGGGAGATGCTGACGAGGGGACCTGAGGGCACTGCGCTTGAGAGTCCATTGCAGCTTTTCTCAGTTGCGAGGCAGACGAATACGCTCTATGACTTGGAAATGATCGTGTTGAGAAAAACGCTTGATCAAATCACTTCGACTGGTTGTCGGGATGATATCTTTATCAATTTCACGCCGATTACCCTCGGAAATTCCCGATTCGTCCGGGACCTGAAAAACATGATGCAATCATATGACACTATCCAGCCAAATCAGATCACTTTAGAAATTACTGAGAGGGACTCGATTGAGGGAATAGAGAATTTTATCTATAATATAAAGGTGTTAAGAGGAATGGGAATCAAAATAGCGGTTGATGATACTGGGGCAGGTTATGCCAGCTTGAATACCATCAGTGAAATCATGCCGGATGTCATTAAGATCGACCGTTCCGTCATCGAAAATATTGATAAGAACTCAGTTAAGGAGTCCATGCTGAAAGGGCTGCTGCTTGTTGCGCGGGAAGCGGGGTCCATCGTCATTGCGGAAGGGATCGAGAATGAGCATGAAGCATCGGTTCTCTCACGGAACAAGGTTGAACTGGCACAAGGTTATTTTTATGCCCGTCCTGGATTACTGAAAACCGTCTAGCATCTTTATGAGGTGATAATGAATGTACTTTGTCGACAGAGATCAAATCGAAGAAACATTGCAGTTTTTAGAGAGACAAATCGATTTTTTTGAAAGCAATGGGCCATGGGAATCGCCAATGGAAAAATCAGCACTCGAGCGTGCGGCGCATACAATGGTAGAAGCCGTACTTGATGTGGGCAACGCGATGATCGATGGTTTCATCATGCGTGACCCGGGAAGCTATGAAGACATCATTGATATTCTGGATGATGAAAAAGTGGTTACTCAGGATATGAGCGCAGGGTTGAAAAAAATCGTCCTCTTCAGAAAGATGCTTGTCCAGCAGTATACTGCCGTGGACCATGCCGGCCTGATCGAAACCTTTAAGGCCGAGCTTCCTCATCTCAAGCTTTTTTCAGTAAAAGTGAGAGAGTACTTAACGAATGAATTAGGGCCAGTATCCGCTTTTAAAAAGTAAACCATCACAGAGGAGACCGTTAAACTGCGGTCTCTTTTCTGTTCTTGTCTAGAAAATGATAAAATAAGCTTTCGGGGGCTGGATGAGTCCGTTGGGCGTTCAAATTGTGAGCTTTGTCCTTTGCACTCATTGCCTGGCTTATATAAAATGGGAGTATTCGTTTTTGAACGACATGGGAACGATATAGTTAGGAGTGATCAATATGAAAAAATATAAAGGGTATTTAATTGATTTGGATGGGACGATGTACCGGGGATCAGAACGAATCGAAGCGGCTTCTGATTTTATTAAAAGGCTGATTGAAGCGGAAATTCCATATTTATTCGTTACGAATAATTCATCGCGCACACCTGCGCAGGTGGCAGAAAAACTCCGCGGCTTTGATATTCCAACGACTGAGGAGCAGGTTTTTACAACGAGCCAGGCAACAGCCAACTATATTTATGAGCAAAAACAGGATGCGACTGTATATGTGATTGGCGAAGAGGGAATCCAGACGGCGATCCAGGAAAAAGGACTGAAATTTGCCGGGGAAGACGCTGATTTCGTTATTTCAGGAATTGATCGCGGAATTACATATGAAAAGCTGGCTGTCGGCTGCCTTGCGGTCAGGAATGGAGCGACCTTCATATCGACAAATGGGGATATCGCAATCCCAACTGAACGGGGCCTGCTGCCTGGCAACGGTTCGTTGACATCCGTGATTGCTGTATCTACACAAACAGATCCGATTTTTATCGGGAAGCCGGAATCTGTGATCATGGAACAGGCTTTAAAGGTACTTGGGACCGAAAAAGAGGAAACCCTTATGGTCGGGGATTATTACGATACCGACATCCTTGCAGGCATGAGAGCGGGGATGGACACGCTCCTCGTCCACACTGGTGTAACAACCAGGGAACTGCTGAAAGGGTATGAAGAAATGCCAACGTATACAGTGGATTCGCTGGACGATTGGGAAGTTTAAGTAAATAAGCTAAAAAGGGACTTGAGCCGTTGAAGGCATCAAGTCCCTTTTGTCTAATTCACCGCTTGTCAGGTCTGACCAGGCGCTTGCGCTTTGCTCTTAGTCTTCTATATTTGCTGCTCTGTGGGCAAGGCGGCTGGATGCTGCGGCAGCGACTGCTCCCACGATGTCATCAAGGAAAGTGTGGCATTTGCCGGTTGCTTCTTTATCATTAAGCCTCTCCAGAATGCCTGGTTTCGCTTTATCGATGTATCCATAATTGGTAAAACCGATCGAGCCATATATATTCACGATGGAAAATGCGAGGATTTCATCGACGCCGTATAAACTTTCGTCTGTGTCGATAATGGATTGAAGTGGTTCGCCAAGCTTCTTTTGTTCAGCGAGGATATCCAGCTGGATTCCAGTCAGGATCGCATTCTGAACCTCACGCTTGGATAGAACTCGTTCAACGTTTTCGATACAATCTTCCATCTGCAGGTTTGGGTGGTACTTTTCCTGCAGGAAATAGACGAGGTCGGCGATATCTTCTATTTCAACTCCGCGTTCATGGAGCCATTTTCGGGCAGTTTCCTCTGTCATATGGATGGCGCGTTTCTTTTCTAACATCTGCATCACCTTTCTGTTTTTGATTGCAGCATAATCATACTCATACTCTTTATCCTATTTAACCTAAAATATTCCGCTTAATCCGTTTTAGTGAAAGAATTCATTCCTTTAAATCATTTCCCTAATGAAGCCGCTTATTCATTGTAATGTTCATTCAAGTTTTACAATCCAATACATATATTTGTAAAAGAGTGGCTTGGAAATGAGGTGCTAATATGTTTCAAAAGATGTTAAAAGAAGTATATGGGATTTCGGCAGATTCAGAAGTATCTCTTGGAAGATATCATGGATATAAGCATAATGAAGGGCTTTATTTGATTATGGACGCTAATGGTGTAAAAGAGCAAGAGATTAGCGAGCTGGCGAGGATTGCAGACCATATGCAAACAGCTGGGGATCGGAATGTCTCGAGGCTGTTAGCTGATAAGGAAGGAAAACAGATTTGCGAATGGGAGGGGAGAAAATACTGTGTGTTGATGAACCGCGCAGCCCCTATGCCTGAAAAAATAAGAACAGGCAGGAAGCTGGCCAAATTCCACGCAAGGGGCAGGCAAATCCCCTTTAAAGTTGAAAGCATGAACAGGGTTGGACAGTGGAAACAGCTCTGGGAAAAGCGGCTTGACCAGATGGAAAAGGTATGGAGCGGCAAGCTTTATACTGAGCCGGAAAATGATTTTGAGAAGATGTTCATGGAATCTTTTCCGTATTACATGGGGCTTTCTGAAAATGCGATTCAATACCTCGCTGATACTGAGATTGATGATAAGCCGACAAAGATTGACCATGGCACTGTTTGCCATGAGCGCTTTACAAATACGGTCTGGAGAGGAACGTATTTTGTCAAAAATCCTTTCGAATGGGTATTTGATCACAGTAGCCGGGATCTCGCTGAATGGGTCAGGGATCGCTATTTTGCCAACATCCAGACGAGCCAGCCGGAAATAAAGAACTTCCTGGCAGAATACCAATCAATGACCGTGTTGTCGCCATTTTCGTGGAGGCTGCTTTACGCGAGACTGCTGTTCCCGCTCCACTACTATGAGACAGTCGAAAATTACTATATAACTCAATCAGAACAGACGAAGCGCCAGCTTGAAGACCGCTTACGGAAGTATTTGAATCAAAGCAGTGATCATGAGCGGTTCCTGAGCCATTTTTACCATCTTAGCGAAGCACCGGTAAAAGCAGCAAAACTGCCGGCAGTTGATTGGTTATTGCGATAGTCGAAGCTTTTTTGCCAATGGAAGTGTGCTGATGTGGTAGAATGAAATTATTCTACTATATTAAACGCTTTCAAAAGGAGTTAGACTATGAAACCGTATGTTTATATCACCAGGAAGTTACCTGAAGAAACAATTGTGGATCTCACCGAGCTTTTTGAAGTGAAAATGTGGGATCATGAAGATATCCCTGCACCTAGGGAAGTTATTTTAAAAGAAGCCCAAAAAGCCAGCGCTTTAATCACAATGCTTTCTGACAAAGTCGACGAGGAAGTGTTGTCAGCAGGTGAAAGTCTCAAAGTCGTTGCAAATCTGGCAGTCGGCTTTGACAATATTGACCTTGAGGCAGCAACAAAGCGTGGCATTATCGTTACGAACACACCTGATGTACTGACAGAGACAACAGCAGACCTTACCTTTTCTTTGCTGATGGCATCCGCAAGACGTATTGTCGAAGCGGCGGAATATATAAAGGCTGGCAAGTGGGGAGGCTGGAGTCCGTACCTGCTTGCTGGGCATGATGTTTATGGGAAGACAATTGGAATTGTCGGCATGGGTAAAATCGGTGAAGCGGTCGCACGCAGGGCCAAAGGCTTCGGGATGGAGATCCTTTACCATAACCGCTCTCAAAAACATGAGGCTGAAAAAGAACTGGGCGCTGTCTACAGCTCTTTCGAGGATCTTGTGGCGAAATCTGATTTTGTGGTGTCACTAGCACCGCTAACACCGGAAACGAGAAATCTTTTTACCGCCGATGTCTTTGTGAAAATGAAAAAAAACGCGATTTTCATCAATGCAGGCCGCGGCCCAGTTGTGGACGAGCAGGCTTTATACGATGCGCTTAAAAATGGTGAGATTGCGGCAGCAGGACTCGACGTCTTTGAAAAAGAGCCAATTTCCGCTGACCATCCGCTGCTGGAACTGCCAAACGTAACTGCGATCCCGCACATTGGCAGTGCAAGCACCGAAACCAGGACAACCATGATCAAGCTGTGCAGTACTAATGTTAAAGCTGTCCTGACAGGTGACAGCCCCAAGACAATCGTTAACAAAGAAGTGCTTCAATAATCTACAAATCCTTCCCTTATGAACGGGAAGGGTTTTTTTAATATGGAAAAACATTTATTATAATCAAAATTTTTAATTTTTTTACACTTAGAGCCACATATGATTAAGCGTTTACACAGGAAAGGCTCCCTAAATATTTCCTTGTAAAAGCTGTTTCTGGTATTTATAATGTCTACTATACAAAAACAAATGTACATTTGAAATAGACACAAAGAGAGGGGAAAAGAAAATGCAGGCAATCTCGGTTGGACTTCTAGGTTTGGGAACAGTAGGGTCAGGTGTGGTGAGGATAATTGAGAACCACCAGGATAAATTGATGCACCAGGTTGGGTGCCCGATTAAAGTGAAAAAAATCCTCGTTCAGGATGTTGAAAAAGAAAGGTCGGTAAAAGTGGACCCTTCTCTCCTGACGGTGAATCCAGCTGATATTATGGAAGACCCGGAGATTGAAGTGGTAATCGAGGTTATGGGCGGGATTGAAGATACTCGAGAACACTTGCTTCAGGCATTAAGGAGCAAAAAGAATATTGTGACGGCAAACAAGGATTTGATGGCCGTCCATGGTTCTGAGCTTTTAACAGTTGCCAATGAAAATGGCTGCGACCTCTTTTTTGAAGCGAGTGTCGCAGGAGGAATCCCGATCCTGCGCAGTCTGGTGGATGGTCTTGCGTCTGACAGAATCACAAAGATGATGGGGATTGTGAATGGCACAACAAACTACATTTTAACGAAAATGAGCCAGGAGGGACTGGCATATGATAGCGTGTTAAAGGAAGCGCAGCAGCTCGGGTACGCGGAGGCAAACCCAGCATCTGATGTAGAAGGACTGGATGCTGCTCGGAAAATGGCGATCATGGCCACTTTAGGGTTTTCGATGAAGATTGATCTAGATGATGTCAAAGTGAAAGGAATAACTTCTGTAACCGAAGAAGACCTGCAGTATGCGAAACAGCTGGGCTATACGATGAAACTGCTCGGCATCGCCGTCCGTGAAGGCGATAAAGTCGAGGTGTGCGTTGAGCCGGCATTGCTGCCATCAACTCATCCGCTTGCGTCTGTCAATAATGAGTACAATGCGGTGTACGTGTATGGTGAAGCTGTCGGGGAGACAATGTTTTACGGTCCTGGTGCCGGAAGCTTGCCAACCGCAACAGCAGTGGTCTCAGACCTGGTTGGCGTCGTCAAGAACATGCGCCTTGGGGTAAACGGTAGTTCTTTTATAACTCCGCAGTATGAGAAACAGCTTAAGAATGATGGAGAAGTAAATTCAAAGCATTTCCTGCGTCTTCACGTCCATGACGAAGTCGGAGTATTTTCGAAAATCACCTCTCTTTTCGCAAGCCATAACGTCAGCTTTGAGAAAATCCTCCAGATGCCTTTGAAGGAAAAGGAACTTGCTGAGATTGTGGTCGTTACGCATCAAGCCTCCCTGAAGGATTACCAGGATATTTTAATGGAGCTGCGTGACCTAAAGTTTGTGAAGGATGTCAAAAGCTCATACAGGGTCGAAGGAAGTGTCGGAGCATGAGATGGCGGGGGCTGTTAAGTGAATACCATGAATACTTGCCAGTCAATGCCGAGACACCATTGCTCACCCTCCATGAGGGCAATACTCCGCTGATCAGGCTTGACCAGCTGTCAGCGGAGTGGGGAATCGATTTATATGTAAAAGTAGAAGGAGTAAATCCTACCGGTTCTTTTAAAGACAGAGGGATGGTCATGGCGGTTGCCAAAGCTAAGGAGGCAGGAAGTGACACTGTAATCTGCGCCTCAACAGGCAATACTTCCGCCTCGGCGGCAGCTTATGCAGCAAGAGCAGGATTAAGATGCATCGTCGTCATCCCTGAAGGGAAAATCGCGATGGGCAAACTTGCACAGGCCGTGATGTATGGTGCAAGCATCGTTTCGATTGAAGGAAACTTTGATGAAGCATTAAAAATGGTAAGGGCAATCAGTGAAACAGAACCGGTGACCCTCGTGAATTCAGTCAATCCTTATCGACTTGAAGGACAAAAAACCGCCGCGTTTGAAATTTGTGACCAGCTGGGCGGCTCACCTGACATCCTCGCGATCCCGGTGGGGAATGCCGGCAATATCAGCGCATATTGGAAAGGATTCAAAGAATACGATTCCAGTAAGCGCACTGGTTTGCCGCGGATGTTCGGTTTTGAGGCAGAAGGAGCGGCCGCGATTGTCAAGGGGCAGCCGATTGAGCAGCCGGAAACAATCGCAACGGCGATCCGCATTGGCAATCCGGCGAGCTGGGATCTTGCCGTTTCAGCCCGTGACGAATCTGAAGGAAAAATCGATTTCGTCTCAGATGACGAAATTTTACAAGCCTACAGCAAACTGGCGAGCACGGAAGGGATTTTCGCTGAACCAGGATCCTGCGCATCGCTTGCGGGGATTCATAAACTTTTACAGCGAGGAGAAATTCCTGCTGGATCCAGAATAGTTGCCGTACTGACCGGAAATGGATTGAAAGATCCTTCAACTGCGATTGACATCAGCTCGATTTCACCAGTGCTGCTTCCAAATGACGAGAGAATCGTCAGCGACTATATCAGGGGAGTTGTCCGGCAATGAAGGGGGTCCAGGAATCATTAGCTGCAGGGATAGCCGGAGGGAAAGTTTTATCGATAAAAGTTCCTGCCAGCTCAGCGAACCTGGGCCCAGGTTTTGACTCGCTAGGCGTCGCTTTGAATCTCTACATGGAAGTCCAGGCTGAACAAAGCGATAAATGGAAGGTTACGCCTTTATCTCATTCATTAACAGGTTTTCCTGGTGATGAAAAAAATTTCATTTGCCAGATTGCGATGAAAACAGCTGAAATGTACAAGCAGGAAATGCCTTCGCTCCATGTCTATGTAAAAAGCGAGATCCCGCTTGCGAGAGGACTTGGTTCCAGTGCAGCAGCGATTGTCGCAGGAGTGGAACTGGCCAATGAATTCTGTGGCTTACAATTGACACGTACTGAAAAACTGGCAGCCGCCACCCTGTTCGAAGGCCATCCTGATAATGCCGGTGCGAGCCTGTTTGGAGGCGTCGTAGTTGGCAGCCAAATCGGCGATGAGGTCGATTTAACCGTTCTTGAACAGATTCAGTTTGACCCGATTCTAGTAGTACCTAATCAGGAGTTGCTGACAGAAGCTTCACGTGACGTCCTCCCGAATGTGATGGATTTTCAGCGAAGTGTCCAGGCAAGTGCAGTAGCTAATCAGCTGCTTGCCGCCATGATGACACAGAATTGGCCCCTCGCAGGGAAGATGATGAGCGCTGATTTGTTCCATCAGCCGTATAGGAAAGCACTTGTACCATTTTTTGAAAACGTGGAGGAAAAGGCAATTCAATCAGGGGCATTCGGAGTTGCATTGAGCGGAGCTGGACCATCTATTATGTGCCTTGCTGAACCCGGTAAAGGGGAAACAGTAGCGGAAAAATTGAGGCAGCATTTAGTGGGGTTAGAGGTCTTCAGTTTGCAGATTGATAAGGAAGGGTGCAGGTCATCAGTTAGGTGATGAAGCAGTTTCCGCATAAAAAAAGCGGTTTTGCCTTAATTGGCAAAACCGCTTTATTATTGGTTAATTAGAATACCTGTTCAACCTCAACAACACCAGGTACTTCCTCTAAAAGTGCGCGTTCAATTCCAGCCTTAAGCGTAATTGTCGAGCTCGGGCAGCTTCCGCATGCACCTAGCAGGCGAAGTTTAACAATGCCATCCTCAATATCAACTAGTTCACAGTCTCCACCATCGCGAAGAAGGAATGGACGCAATTTATCTAATACTTCCTGTACTTGCTCAAACATTTGCTGTTCAGTCATGCAAATCGACTCCTTTCATAATACTTATTATAATCTTATCGGCCGGAAAAATCTATCCAATAAAACTGAAAAACCAGTGAACACAGTTTTTTCCTTATGCATCTTTTTCATCGTATAGTAAAATAAAAGAAAATAACAGGGGGTAATTGATAATGGAACATAAAGAGGTAGAAATCGTCGTTTACGGTGCAGAAGTATTATGCCCAAGCTGTGTGAACCTGCCATCCTCAAAAGAAACGTATGAATGGCTCGAAGCCGCGATCAGCCGCAAATATGCAGACCAGCCATTCAAAATTGTTTATGTTGATATCCATAATCCTCCATCAGAGGAAGATAAACAGGAATTCGCTGAAAAAGTAATCGAAGAAGACATGTTTTACCCTGTCGTCCTGCTCGAAGGCAAGATCGTCGGCGAAGGTAACCCAAAATTGAAAACAATTTACGCAGAATTAGAGAAATATGGGTACGTTCCAGCTTAAAGCATTCCAATTTGGAGTGCTTTTTCTATTTTGTTGGCGATTAATTGATGAATTAGTGGAGAGTTCTACGTATTACGTTAGTAATGAATGGCGAAGAATTGCTTTATTAGCGGAGTTCACAACTTTATTGGCGATTTTTTTATTTTATTGGCGATTTTGAAAATATTTTGGCGAAAATCAAATTTTATTGGCGGAGTTCACAATTTTATTGGCGAACTGGAAATTTTCATTGATTTTTACCAGTTTGAGACTCGAGAAATAACCACGATTCCAAATTTTCGAAGTTCTAAAATAAACAATTAAAAAAACCGGGCAGACCATCGCCCGGTTTTCAACACATCATCCATTATGATACTTGTACATCCACAAAATCCCTGACTTTAGCAGGCGTGCGACGCGGCCGGTAATCGGGCGTTCGGCGACTAGTCCGAAGCCGTGCTTTTTGCCGAGTGAGCCGATGACACCTTTAAGCTTGATCGGTGGGAATGATTCAGGCGGTTCTTCGCCTTTCCAGCGTTTTTGTAAAACCTGGACGATTTGTTCTGCCTGGCCTTCTGCAAGCTGTGCACTTGGTGCGTGCGGAAGACTAGCACAATCTCCGACTATATAAACCTTTTCATAGCCTGGCAGATTATGTTGTGGAGTTACCACTGCGCGGCCCATGCTGTCTTTCTCAACGTCCATCTCGCGGACAAGTCGATTCGCCTGGATGCCGGCTGTCCAAACGATTGCGTCACATACAATCGGCTCATCGTGGTTATAGAGAACATTATTCTGGACTTCCGTGATATTCGCATTGTTTATGATTTCAACATTGTGATTATCGAACCAATTCTCCACATACGTGCTCAGGCGTTCAGAGAAGGCTGAGAGGATATGGTTGCCACGGTCAAAAAGCTTTATTTTCAAATCTTTGCGGCTTTCAGCCAATTCACTCGCAAGCTCAACACCGCTTAACCCTGCACCAACGATTGCCACGGTTGAACCGGCTGGCAAATTATTAAGTGCCTGATAGGTCGCGCGGGACTTTTCAATTGATTGGATGCTGTATGTGAACTTGTCAGCTCCTGGGACATTGTGATATTTATCTTCACAGCCGAGACCGATAATAAGGTCATCATATTGAACAAACTCATCACCCTGGAGCTCAACCTTCTGATCCTCAAGATTGATGGCTGTTACTTCCGCATATTTTACCTGAAGGCGGGGATGCTCAGGAAATGCCACCCGGATATGCTGGTCAGAAATCGTGCCTGCAGCCAGGGCATAGTATTCTGTTTTTAAACAGTGGTATGGAACACGGTCAATCAGCGTAATTGATACATCTTCAGGCAGGTCATTCGGCAGCAATTTATTAAGGACGCGCATGCCGCCATAGCCGCCGCCAAGGATAACGAGATTCTTCATGTGAATTTCCCCTTTTTAACTCTTCAGAGACAGTTAATGATGTTTTTCCAGCTCGCTCTTTAAACTCGTAAACGGATACATTTTTCGGAATTATTTTGCAATATTTTTATGCTCAATAAATCACCATAAAAAGTATAACGAAATTGTGACAAAATAACAACAATTTTATGGATGCCGTAAGCCCGGGAAATTGACGATTTTCTAGAAAAAGGTTACGATTAAAAATTAGTAGAGAGGTGAAACAAATGATTAAGCCAATCATTGAATTTTGTATCAGCAATCTAGCGAGCGGTGCCCAAAAAGCAAGGGCAGAGCTGGAGCGTGACCCTGATCTTGATGTGATTGAATACGGCTGCCTTGGTTACTGCGGGAAATGCGCACAGTCCATGTTTGCCCTTGTAAACGGTGACCCAGTAGTGGGAGATACACCCGAAGAACTAGTAGAAAATATTTATCAATATTTGGACGAGAATCCGATGTTTTAATATACAAAAGGGCTGGCAGGGAATTCCGTTGCCAGCCCTTTTAACTGCATGAAAAAGAAGGACTCAGATGAGCCCTTCTCACTTTCCAACAGTTTGTTCTTCACGCATCTCCTGCCAGCGATCTTTTGCCAGCTGGATGATTTGTGGTTCAACTGACTGCCTCTGCTTTTCGATTACTTTTGAGAAAAAGCGGACCGCGTCCTGCGTTCTGCCAATCCTTCTTGAGAGATCACCAATCAGATACATCAGCCGCAGCTCTGAGACTTGAGTTCCTTTATAGTCTCCGGTGCTGTACGACTCAGTATATTCTTTAAGGGCGAGTTTTAAAAAACGCATTTCCTGTTCGTGGTTATCTATTGATCGGTACAGCCAGGCAAGTCTTATGTACAGCCCGGCTGAAACGATATGTTTCTCTTTTTTTAGAGTCGAGCAATAAGCTGCGAGTTTGAAAGTGTTCATAGCTTCCTGGATTGTTCGCTTATCTCCATAGTTATGATGAGCCCATTGACTGCATATTTTATCCTGGATGAGCTGTTTACCGCCCGGCGGGAAATAGTTGCTGAAATCATCGGTAAACGAGTAGCCGCAATTCGGGCAGACATTCACATAATAAAAATTAGGGTTTTCGAAACCATCGGCATAAATAGGGGCGAAATCAGTATCAAAACGGAGGACTTTCACAAAGCGGGATCGCACTTTTTTGGTGGTAAAAGATTGTTCGCACATTTCACAGTGATATTTTTTATCATAGAGCGGTTCTATTTGAGTCATTTTCGTCACCTGCCTGTTTCCCTATTATAGTATGGGTATATTATACCAAGTTAAATGGCTGTTCGGTGGGAAAATATGAATATAATTCTTTTTCGGCTTGATTGGTTGAGGATTGGAAAAATGCTGTATATACTATAAGAAAGGGATCAAGGAGGTTTTATAATGGATAACATTGTGATTCTAACAGAAGAAGCTGCATTGCAGGTTAAAGATATGATGAAACAAAACGAAACGGAAGACGCTTACCTTCGCGTTTCTGTAAAAGGCGGCGGCTGCAGCGGCCTGTCTTACGGCATGGGTTTTGCCCATGAGGTGGAAGAAGGCGACACTCAACTGGAGCAGCACGGCATAAAAATCCTTGTTGATAAGGACAGCGCTCCAGTGCTGAATGGCACAACAATCAGCTATAAGCAGTCTTTAATGGGCGGCGGATTCACAATCGAAAACCCGAACGCGATCGCATCATGCGGATGCGGTTCTAGTTTCAAGACAGTTAGTAACGCAGGTGCTCCCGAGGAGTGTTAGGCGGTATATCAACGTTTTGAAGCGATTTGGCTAACGGGATATTACTCCGCTAAGCTAATCGGAAACATTGACGCAGGGTTGCGGTTTGCAGCGGAAAATAGGCGCAAAACAACACCCGGACGGTATGAAAACAACCCTTAAATGGGCGGATATGGATTGATAATAACGACCTTTCTTAGCGATGGACTACAAACCATTCGTTAGGGGAGGTCGTTTTTGTTTTGTCGTTAAAGAAACGAAATCGCGTCAATAAACTCGTTAATTCATCGAAAACTTATCCGCAGCTAACATTCGAGCAAGCAATCGATTTAGTCGTTTCGGGAAAAAGGGCGGAAGGTGTCCGCGACAGAACGTTAAGGGATTACGTTAAAATGTGGGGATATTTCACCGGCTGGCTCTTCGCTAATTATGAGCTCGAAACGGTGGACGAGTTATCGGTGGAACACTTTCGAAATTACATCAATTACATGAAGTACGACAAGCGCAAATATGACGGCCACAAATTTATCGATGCTGATAGGCAGAGCATTGGATTAGCAGACACGACGATCAACATCAATCTGCGCAGCTTGCGGTCGCTATTCAACTATTTGCAACGCGAGGAACTACTCGAAGTAAATCCGATGGAGCGGATTAAACTGATTCGCCAGGACGTCGACTTGACGAATTGCCTGACCGAAGAGGATGTCAAAGCGATATTAGCGCAGCCGAACATGCGCGACTTTGTGGGCTACCGTGATTTCGTGGCGATTAACTTGCTGCTGGATTCCGGCTTGCGCATCCAAGAGCTTATCGGACTCAGGGCGGCCGACATCGACTTTCAAACGCGATTCATTACGTTGCCAGGTGAACGCAACAAAAACCGCAAGCCTCGCCTGGTACCAATATCAACGCATGTTATGAAGTTATTGCTTCAGCTTATTAACGAGAACCGGGCGCATTTTAAGACTGACCGCGTTTTCCTATCATGCTACGGCGAACCACTTGGCGCCAATCAATTCAATAAACGGCTGAAATATTACGCTGAGAAGGCTGGCATAGAAGGCAAGAAAGTAACCGCACACGTCTATCGCCATACATGGGCGAAAAATATGATACTCAACGGCTGCGATCCGTTCACATTACAGAAAATTGGCGGATGGGCCGACATTCGGACAATGCGGCGCTATATACAGATGGACACGGAGGAAATGCGGAGAAGTCACGATGATTTCTCGCCTATTAATCGCTTTAAACGCAAATAAAAACAAAAAAAAGAGCGCCAGCCGCGCCAACGGCTAACACCCACCAAATAATCTATGTATACATTTTATCGAAAAAAACCGCCCAGGTCAACGCTTGTTATCTGCGTCGTTTTAATCGAACATATGTACGGGTAAGGCGCTCTCTAGACGGGGAGAGTACGCGATGAAAAGAATATCGATTGTCGCTTCGGAGGCTAGTTACGAAAACCTCAGAACCTTCGAAACGATCGACCAATTAAACGAAACCGTGCGCGAGTATAAGCGGTTATTTGTTGCGGAGTTGAAGCCGACCGAGGTTGCCGTGCTTAATTTGTTGCACCGTTACAGCGCCAAATATACAGGCGTGTCTTTCTTGCGCAAAGGAAAAATCGCCGAGCTGATCGGTAAGAGCCGACGCACGGTTATTCGAGTATGCAATCGCTTGGAAGCGCTGGGCATTATTCGCCAATATGAAATCGCAAGGCCGACCGACAAGAGGCAGACGTCTAATGCTATCGTTATCGTTCCGATTGAGCAGCCGGTCGAACAAACCGAGACACGAGTCGCGATTTCAGCCGATGTCACACCGGAAGCAACCGGAAATGTCACACCAAATAAAACAACTTCTTCTTTAAAACAACTACATAATAATACTAAAGAACGTACAGCAAAGCCGGCATGGATTCCGCAAGCTTTTTACGACTTATTAAGCGCGCACTTCGGCGCTAAAGAGGACATCGAAGAATACTGGCGTGCTGTCTATGCGACTACATATCGAATGGATTTCGGAAGGGAACAGCGCGAGGAAATCGGGATCGTTGCGTTTATGGAAATGAAGGCACGGCGCAAACGACTTCGAAAGCCAGTTGCGTATTTTGTTGGCGTGGTTAAGCGTATGGCTAAACGTGAGTATGTTAACGGCTTATTTAACATTGTATTCAATGCATAGATAAAAATATATTTATCGCTAACTATGGTATGGCATTACTTAAGGCTTTTAACACCTCCCTACATAAATATATAAGTTATTCGTACCGCTTTTGTACACTTTTTTGCCGAGGACTGCCGACTAACGCAGAAAAATTCCGCTAGCAAATTTCGAAATCCTCGGGGTTATTTCGAAGCACCTTTCGGAAAGAATGAGCGTAGAGGTGATCGGATGAAGAATAAGAAGGAATACAATTTCGAAGGTACTCGCGTTACCATCGTTTCTAAATTGGCGCATTTAACAGACGAAGAAAGAGGCGAGTATATGCGCAGACAATTAGCGGAGGGTAACCCGGTATATAAAGAGATCGAAATGGCGGTCAACGCATGTTATAACGATAAAACAAAAAGCCGCGAAGATTAGTCCGTGGCCTTTTCGTTTTAACGTCTTACCGTTCGATTGATTTAATCATCTTTACTCTGTTCATTTATATAAGAAAAAACTTCTGACCAAAAAATTTTTAAACCTTCTTTGGCTTTATCTCCGTCTCCCTTTACCTTACTTAATGAGAAGTGCGCCTTGTTTTTTCTATCAGAAAGTTCCTTAAAATAAACTCTTTTATCATCTTCAGTCATCTCAAATCTTTCATTATTAAATATGACGATTTTTCCTTTCACCATTACCCTCACGCTCCGAAATAATCATCGGGTACACTCTTTCCGATATCTTTCAACGCCTTCTTTATTCGTACGACTGTCGCCATCTTCGGGCGGTAATTCTTATCGTTACATAGCTTCGATATTGTTCCCCGGCTTAACCCTGTTAACTGCTCGATTTCTATTTGCGTAATTTCCTCACGATCCAACCAGCGGCCGAAATTGCTGCGGCTCTTTCCTAGTCCGAAAAATGAAAACATCGCGGTCACTCCTGCTTTTTATCCACAGTCTGTCCACAATGTCATTTTTTTAAACCGACGAAAAAAAGTGACACATTAGACAAGCGGTTCGACATACACTCTGATATACGCATTAACAAACGGTCGAATCACGGCAGCACGAACGGCTAAATCATCGCTGAATCATAGCAGCCAGTAACCGTCCTACCATGCGCTAGTAAATGCGTAAATACTGCAACTATCTCTACGGAGATATAGAAAGGGGCGTGGCGGTTTGATATTCGAAGTCATTACAACGGGAAGTATGCTCGGTGTCCTGGGTGCAAGCTATTATTATCGAACGAATGACAGTAACGACGCAGACAAGATTTTGAGAATCGCAGAGAATTGCGGCTTGTTCAAAAAAGACGACAAGATGCGGTTATATCGTCGCAGTCGTAAAGGCGCATATACCGAATACGTGTTTAAGATTCCGCTAGGTTTAGAGCTGCAAGATTTTCGTGATAAATACGGCAAGTTTAAAGACGGCCTTAATAATCGGAGTGCCAGACGGATCAACCTGGCGGAATTCAAAACGCTTAAACTCGACCGGACGTTGCCGAAGCAGATACAGCGAATCATACAAAACCGCGTGCAGCTTAGCAAAGAAATCGAAATGGAATACGACGGCATGCTGATAATGCGCGTATACGATGAAGGACTTACGAAAGAGCTTCCGTATGACGAGGCGATGCTCGAGCGTGTGGCCGGCTGGGAAGTGCCGATCGGGGTTACGTATAAAGAATTCGTCGCGCATGATTTCGAAAAGATGCAGATGCTAGTTGTCGCGGGAATGACTCGATATGGCAAAACGGTCTTCCTTAAAAACGCCATTACGACGCTGATTAATAACCGGCCGGATAACGTGAAATTTACGCTAATCGATTTAAAAGGAGGGCTCGCGTTCAGTCGATTCGCAACATGTAAACAGGTTAATAAGGTCGCTAAGAACGGCGCAGAAACGCTCGAGGCACTCGAAGCCATTCATGCGGAAATGGAGCAACGACAGGCGCTTTTCTTATCGAACGGCTGGGAAGACATCGGGGAAGCTGGCTGGAAGGATCGTCATTTTATTGTCGTAGATGAAGGCGCAGAGATTGCCGGCTTTGAGGATAAAGCTGACCGTGACCGCTGCACGCATTTACTCGGCGAGATTGCCCGCATTGGTGCCGGACTTGGCTATCGCATGATTTTCGCCACGCAGTATCCCGTAGCAGACGTCTTCCCGCGCCAGGTCAAAGCGAATACAAGCGCAGCCCTTTGTTTCAAGCTGAAGAACAGCACGCAAAGCATTGTCGTTCTTGACCGGAAGGGAGCGGAAGAATTGCCGGTCGGTTTACGTGGTCGGGCAATTTATCAAACGGATTGCGACCGAATAGTGCAGACGCCGTTAATTACGAATGAATTTATCGACATTAAAATAAAGCCGCACGTAAATATCAGGGCGAGGAAGGAGGACGCCAGTGCATCACAGCGAAGCAAAGCGGAGGAAGCGCGAGGAAAATATACTACTGAGTTTGAAGAAACTTGATTACCTGACGCGTAGCCAGATTCAATCAATACACCGATTAAAAAGCGATCGAAATGCGCAGAGGGTTCTGAAGCAGATGGAGCAATATGTTAACGTCTTTCGTGACGGTGAAAACATCTATTATTTAAACGCCGAGGGTCGGGCGCTGGTTAACTGCGATAAGGTGCGCAAGAGTACCGGAAATGTCCAACACTATATCATGCGTAATTATATCTATATCGCGTTCGGATGCCCGACATCCTGGCGCAATGAAATCCGGATTAAAAGCCAGGGAGCTACGAAAAAGGATACAGTCGTTTGTGTGGCCGACGCTCTTTTCAAGCAAGGCGATGTCTATTGCGTTGTGGAAGTCGATAACACGCAAACGATGAAAAAGAATCAAGCGAAAATCGAGCGGTATCGGATATTAAAGCAGCGAGGATCGTTCGGCATGATAGCGCCGAAGTTTATATGGATAACAACGTCAGAATACCGGCGAAATGAGTTGCTGAAGCTTAGCGACGGGTTAAACGTCCAGGTCTTTACATTAGCGGATTTTAACGCATAGGAGAGGGGATAACAACATGTTCAGACGCAAAGAAGAGGTATATACGGTTAAGCAGTTTATGAATCGGAAAAAGCGCGACGTCGCACCATTCGAATTCAAAGAGGAAATGCGAGAATCACTCGGAGTCCTTGGCGCAATTAGTTTGCTGCCATTAGCGTCGAAACCATTCTTCGCAGCTAAGCCGGTATTTGCGCAGTCGGTCGAAGCGGTGCCAGCGATTGCCTCCGAGGTTATGTACGATAAGATGCTTCACGCTTTCGATCCTCTTATTATGCTAACTCAAGCTTTAGCTTACCCTATTGCAATGGTTGTAGTTCTAGGAGGAGCAATAATGGTTATGATCAATCAAAAGGAAAAAGGATTCTCAATGATGCAGACTGCAGGATTAGGTTATGTTTTAGTACAGATGACGCCGCTTGTGCTGAATATCCTCGTAGAAGCAATGAAAGTTGTTTAAGGAGCTGATGCGCCATGATTGTGCGAATTACTTCTCGCTTTGGCGAAGTTAGCAGCGTTCACTCTAAACCGCATACAGGCATCGATATAGCCTTGCCGGAAGGTACACCGCTAAAGAGTATAACGGAGGGTGTCGTGCAGAGTGTCGTCGATTATGGGAGCGAAAACATCGGTAAAGGAGTCATCGTTCAGCTTGCGGACGGTAAGACGGCTATATACGGCCATTTAAGCGACATAAAGGTAAAGGCGGGTCAAATCGTTAAGGAAGGTGACTTGCTCGGTTTAAGCGGCAATACTGGCCGCTCAACTGGCCCGCATTTACATTTCGGAATGAAAGAGAACGGTCAGTTTATTGATCCGACTAAATTTATCGAAAACGGTAAGGTCGGCCAGGTCGATTATTTCAACGTTTGGGAGTGGTTACATGCGAAAGTTTCAGAAGTTACCGTTGACGCTGCTGCTGATTTTATCGCGGATTTTGCTTTGGCGCTACCTATCGTCTGTGTGGTTAGCGCTGGGGTGTATGCTTTTATTGCAATGCTTAGTAAGGATGCTGCTAAGTGGGGCGCAATAGGAACGTTTATATATGGAGCGTTGATGCTCAAATAAAAAAGGCGTCCTTATTGGGCGCCCTTCTTCGTTGGTTCGTAAGTGAATACGTCCTCAACAGTGTGTCTTTTTACGATCCCCTTTTCGAAAGCCATTCGATTAAGCGCGTCGATGACGGCCTTTAATGTTTCGAAATTGATTTGCTTTGCGTTGCCGTTTACCAGGTCGTTAATCGTTGCTGGTCTTACTTTTGCTTCTACCGCTAGGGCATTGCGTGTAAGTTTTAATTCTCCCATACTTCGTTCTAATGAAGGAGAAAAGCCATTTTCAACCATAGGTGTAAGCACTTTTTTATTTCTATCCAACGTAATCACCTCACGCCCATTATACATTAAAAAAATAATTAAGTAAATCTCTTGACGTATGACTCAGTGAGTATTATAGTAATACTTGTAAGGTATAACTCAGTGAGTAAGGTGGTGACGGATTAGTGGGCGCTTTAGTAACTGCGGGCTTAATGGTTTACATCGGATTAGTCATCGTAGGAATTTACACAATATCACCGAAACACATTCAAGCCGAAATTATGGAACGAATTCAATCGATCGGAGGGAATTGAAAATGGTTCGTGAAATCAATGCGAAGTATATTGACGAAGATTTTATCGCTGAAGACAAAGTTCTTTTGATGGCCGAGGACTTAACGCTGGAAAAGAGCCACGAAGAGTGGACGTTTCGAGTAGTACCGCCAGTAAAAGACGGGGAGACTTCCGTCGTCATCGAAATGGACAAGAGCCCAATGTTTACGCTAGTTTTTCCGCTCGACTTAGACGGGGATATGGAATGGCTGTGTAAGGCGAATTTCTTGGAAGTCATGCGAAGAATGGCGATATTAACCGCAAAAAAGTAAAAAGCCCGGAAGGTACTGGGAATACCAACCGAGCCGCAAAAAAATATTATCGATAGGGTGATTATAAATGATTAGACGAGTTGTTGTAAAGCATTACTGGCAAGGTGAAGTTGACCACGAATTTCATGATTTAGGCGTGTATTTTGAAGAACAAGGCGTAGTAATGCAAGTCGATGAAAACGGCCTAGTGGAATTTTATTACGCTAAACCTTTGGAAGGTCACGAAGATGCGGTGGTTATTGAGCAAGGATTAAACGATTTAGGAACAGATAATCCTCAATTCATTATCGATTTAATCTTATCGGGAGGTAATGCGGAATGAAAAAGCTCGTAACAGTTGCGTATGTATTCGAAGGTAAGTCGTTTCCTTGTGAAAATCGAAGAGGTGTCCTGCTCGAAGATGGCAAGGTATTCATTGCGGACGAAGAAGGTGTCGGCATTTACGCAGTTCAGCCATCAGACGAGCCGGAAACTGTAATCGTTAACCTGGACGAAAACGATACGAATTATCTGACCGATCCGGCCATGATAATCGATTTAATAGTCGCTTAATATAAAAATCGCTTGCGGCAACAAGCGGAAATACCTATCTCCTCGACGTAAGGGCGGCAAACCTTATTAGGCAACGTCGAGTCACTTTAAAACGGAAGAGGAGAATCGAAATGAACTTATCGGAATCATGTTTCGTAAAATTAGAGGCGTTATGCCAGGAAGTACGCGAATCACACGAAAAGCTAAATAAGGCCCAGTCGGCTGTTGACCGGCACATCAGTGACATTTATCATTCAGTCGAACGTGCGGAAGACTTTACCGTTGAAGAGGGCGACGCAATCGCACGCAAATTAAAAGAGGCACTGCATAAACGCCGTTTGGTAAAAGACGAACTTGCTCGCCTGTATCCGGTATATGATATTTTCCGTAATGGTATCGGTGAAGTAGACGCAAACTACCGCCGGTCTGTCCGGAAATCATTCAATCGAGAGTTAGCGATGAAAGCAAACGTTAATCTCGGTGATATTTTCGAAGAGTATGGAATCGAATACTAAAACGACAAGCCGCTCCGGTTGGGGCGGTTTTTATTTGCGCACAATAAAGACAGAGGTGAGGCGAATGAAAATTACCGAAATTAAGCCGTCAAAAGAGCAATGGGACAATGTTTATCCGATTATCGAAAAAGAAATATTGCGCATTATCAAGGAAAAACAAGAACGTAACGTCAGCCCGAAATAGGTTGGCGTTATTTTTTTGCGAAAATATGCACGAAATGGAATTTTGACCGTCCAGTTTTCGGAGTGAGCGCGTCAAGTTATATATAAGGTATTTTTACTGCGCGACTTTACGAGGTCGTCCGTACTATTAACTAGATACATGCGCGAACTTCTATTCTCATGCGTCAAGTTAATTAGAAGGGTGCGCGACACTACATCCTAAAGTAGGTGCGCGACTTTTTCCGCTATTGCCTATTATTTTAAGTAAGGGTGCGCGAGGTTAAGTTTTCGCAGGTATTATTATACGTCGGTATTTCCGCGGCATCGTCCGCGTTCAATATAAAGCAGCTAAAAAGTCAACGGATGTGACAAAAACAAAGAGGAGGAATTTAAAATGGCAAAGTATTACGAAGTGATTGACGTAAAGGAAGATGTAGCGGTGGATTTCTTAATTTTGGAGAACGGCCAAGACCCGGAAAGAATCGAAATGTTGACGAAACCGAAAGGTGCATACAAACTGCGCCGTGTCACTAAAGAATCGGGCGAACTTACGGAAAAGATGCGCAGCTGGTACGAATATTACCGCGAGCAAGCCGAGCCGGGCGAACTGATAGGTCAAGTCGGAGTCGATAGCGGTATGTTGATGATTTCCGACCCTTGCTACGTAAAGGAGGCTACGGCTGACCAATGCGAAAGGATCTACGAAACAACAGATAACGAGCTTACTAGCGGGCAAATTCTTAATGGGCTGGCAATAGCGCTACAGATTGGTTATGGCGACGGACTTTATGACGTACTTGCAAAACGGGATGAGAACGGGCGTATTATCAAAATCGAAATTATTCTGGACTAGGAGGATTGCGGACATGAGTGGCGAGTTTATACGAGTTATCAGGACAACACATCATTTATCTGTGCGGGATTTCGCAAAGAGAATCCAAGTGAGCCCATCGTTAGTTTCACGCCTGGAAGGAGGTGGTCGAAATGTAACTAAACGAATTGAAGGTCGGGTAATCGGTGCTTTTGGGATATGTGAAGATAAGTTAGCATCAATTAATCTGTTAATCAATGAAATTAAAAATTAGGTTGAATGGGGGAGTTAATCGTGAAACAAGTTGAAAAGTTATTTAAATATAACGAAAATCTTATTCGTACAAATGTAGTTGGTGATGATATTTACTTTATTGCAAAAGATGTGTGTGATGTTTTAGGAATTGCGGATACTTCGAAAGCTGTAGGCAGGCTTGACGATGATGAAAAGGGTACGAATACTATTCCGACCCCTGGTGGATTCCAAACTTTACTTACTATAAATGAGTCAGGACTATACTCACTTATATTGACAAGCAGAAAGCCAGAAGCAAGACAGTTTAAACGGTGGGTTACACACGAAGTGCTGCCGACGATTCGTAAACGTGGAGCCTATATGACCGAAGATGTACTACAAAACGCGATAAGCAACCCAGATTTTATGATTGGGTTACTTGAAAAGTTAAAGGAAGACACGGAGAAAATAAAGCAGCTCGAGCAACGTGTGGAAACTGATCAGCCGAAAGTGACCTACTACGATTCTATTTTGTCCTCTATTGATGCGGTTAACATTGGACAGATTGCTGAGGATTACGGATTAAGCGCAAGGAGGCTAAATCAGATTTTAAAAGAAGAGCGAGTTCAACGGAGAATAGGCGGACAATGGATTCTTTATCAGGAGTACAAGAACATGGGATTAACCAAATCTAAAACATTTTCTATTGGAGAAAACGGTTCAAGGATTCACACTCAATGGACGCAAAAGGGGCGGTTATTTATACACGACTTACTTGATAAAAGAGGGGTTTCTCCGGTCAGTGACATTTTATGAAATGAAAAAAGCAAGACGTCGGCAAACGTCAAGCTTCTTTAATTACTCGCCAAACGGGAGCGTTTATATAAATATCCACTTTTAATATACTACGTTCCCTGGGTGTTTGCAAGATAATCACAAGGGGGGGGCTAATAATTGGACGATATTACCAGAACTAAATTGCGTGTTTTTGAGGAAGTTTTATTTGAACTTAAAGACCGAAATACTGAGAAGACATATGTTCCGAAACACCCAAAACTTAAACGAACCATCTTTGGCTTGATTTACTCGTTTGCACAGAAAGGAAGTTTTAAAGAGTTTGAGATGCTTAGTTCCGCAGTAACTATCGCCTGGGAAGCTTTGGATCGATTCCATCTAACTGATGATGCGAAATGGGAAACGGTCATCTCTGGCCAAGATAAACTAAATCTCAACCGGATTGTCAAGGCGATAATACGGAAGGTAGAACACGAATTGCCAGAGATAGCAAACCCGAACACCAAGCGAATGTACGATCCTGAAACCGGTGGAAAGGTATTTGTTACTATTGATTTCGATTCGCTAGATCGGACGGTGTACGATAACGACGGCAATCCTAAAGGCGAGTTAGGTGAATTTGTAACGGAATCATTTTTCGCTCCGAAACCCGCTGCTTTAAGAAATCCGTTTCTCGAATGGTTCCGAAACAACCGCACCGAATTTCTGACCGCCAGGCAGAACGAATTTATCGACGGACTGTCGACTGGTTTGCTTAAAAAGGACTCCGAATATATCGGTGATAATGACTTCGACGTACTCGCGGGGATGCGCCCGAATGAAATGGACCATATGAAAAAGCGTATCAAGGAGCGAACGATTAAAGCGTGGGATGAGCATCGAGGAAACCATCCGGAATCGTCTCGCCGAGGAGCGTACCTGCTTGGCAAAATTGCGGAATTACAAGAGGTCGTAGCATTAACGGAATCAGACGACAAACTAGAAACCCAAAACGCTAGGCTGTCCGAATGGGTACGGAATGCCGAACGGGAGCATGGCGAGGATTGGATCGATTTTATCTACGATACCCTTTCAGATGATGTGCATGAGGTCAAAGCGTTCGTACGCTATTTAAAGGGCGAATGCGAGTCGATACAGTCGGCAGTGCTTTATACGATTTACGAGGCGATTATTGTGGAATTAGACCGGTTAAAGCGCGAATTAAGGAGTATCGAGACGGTCGTGCCGGTGAAGTTTGTGAATGAAGAGCGAAGGAAGCATAATGCAGCACTTAAAAAGAGATACGACGATTTTACTGAAGAGCAGCCTTGCTTTGTCTACAACCGAGAAGGAGAGCTTTTACACACCATGAAGTCGAACGGCAAAGAGTACAAAATTAAGGGGCTTGACGCTTTTGGTTGCTTTCATGACTTAAACTAGCGTTAACATTTAAATATAACATAATTTCCTAAATAAAGTCAATAAAAACAACTAATGTATGGCGTATTTATAAGTGAGGGGGATACCGCTAATCACGGTAATTTCCGAAAAGAGGGCGCCGGCAGCGAATTTATTTGACAGTCGCGATGGTTGGCGCCCGTCTCTTATTTTACGTGGAAGGGGAATGAACGAGTGGGAGAATGGTCGAAAGATTCACTTCGGAAACATTTATTCGAATTACTCGCAGATGGCAAAAAGGTAAACCCGCAAAGCGTCAATCATATCGAAGGGTTTTACCGCGACGCAAAGAAGCATTTCGGTACTTACGAAAACTTCCTCGTCGATTGCGGCTTGAATCCATCGCAACATTTTCACCGCAATAGAAACTTAAGCTCAATAAAAAGTGCTGCCGGCCTTCTTTTTGAAGAGGTGCTTGGCGACATCCTAACCGATTTAAAACTCGATATTAAACGCGAAACCATAGACGGTTGCCGACCGGATTTTATCGTCAGGCATCCGATGTTTACGAAATGGATTGACGCAAAGCTAACGGAGTACGTTGCGCTGACGTCATCAACAATAAGCAAGTATAGCGGTAAATGCGACAAGTTGGTGCTGATTTACCTGATCGGCGACAACAAGGATTATAACGTTACGGACAATGTGCGAGTGGTTAGCGTTCATAGATTCATTGATTTACTCGATGACGAAGCGACTAAAGAATCGTACCGAAAACGGCTTAACCTAATCGTCAAGATTGCGGAGGCAGCCGACAAAGAATTGCGTGATTTCGGGGAGGTAGGTTGAACATGGAACTAACATATTATTACTGCTATTCGCCTAACTTGTATCAGTTTTTGCGTGAAAAAGGCCAGCGATTCATTTGCACGGGGCTGAACGAGAACACGCATAAGAAGTTTTGGCAATACGCCAGGACGCCGGAGCTTGATCGATTATTAGACGTGTGGCAGGCGCAGAAACCGACCCGATAAGTTGAAATTATTTATGTGGAGGCGTTTGTATGGGCGAGGAGCAAAGCAAGCTGGTCAGCGAGGTCTTGCGTCAAAAGGATTACGTTCTAAATAAGAACAACGGCATAGGTTACGCGCCGATTCCGCACAATATCTATCGGAAGTTGTTGCCGCAACTAAAAGCGAAATACGACGGCCAGACAGCGCGTGATTGCCTGTTTCTATACGGATATTTCCAAGCGAATGTTAACGGTCAGAGCGAAGGCAGCGCGTATATGTGGGCGTTTCCTAACGTAGTCCAAATCGCAGAGGATACCGGCATTCATAAGGATCGCATAAAAGGGCTCGTTGATATTCTTGAAAGCGAAGGCCTGTTGGTATCGCGGAGGATTCCGTGGTATGGGCATACGAAGAAGATGTATATGCCGTTCTACATGCCAAGAAAGTTGCCCGATTCCTACGAGCGGGAATGAATCAATTCCTGTTAGCGGGAATCAATCAATTCCTATAAGCGGGAATATAATAATAACGAATTAATAACAACGAATTAATAAGAATAAACATTGTGATTAAATCGTTCGCAAGCTCACTAATTAATCACTGTGACGATAAAGAATAAAAGATATTCGATAAAGTACTTTGTCGATAAGAACTTATATAAAAGAATAAGAGCGTAAGACTGTGGCGCCCTGAACCGGCGCTTATTTTGCGTAAAGGAGGATGAACGATGGGATTAAAACGATTGGAAGCCGAACATTTATTGGCGATTAAGTATCTCGCATTGCCTAAGCGTGGAGGCCTGACGTTTCAGCAAATAGCGGACGAATGTGGCGTACATTTAAACTCGATTGGTAACTGGCGTAAGGACCCGTTATTCGAACGTGAGTTAAAGCGTGAGATTGTGCGAAACACACAGAATCGATTGCCAGAGCTAATGGAGGCGATGATTGACCACGCTATTAAAGACGGTAATGCTGCCGGTGCTAAGCTTATCTTGCAAGCGAATGATATGCTCACTGATCGCGTTGAGGTTAATGCGGAAATAAAAGACGGCAGGGACATCGATGATATAAAGGCGCGACTGGCACGCTATAAGGGCGAGCACACATCGGAGTAATAAGCGGATATATTATAGTAGGAACTGGTTTAGCGGAAGGGAATGCGAATGTAAATCGGTGTGAATACGGATAAGGCTGCGAATAGTATTCGTACCCTTTACATCGGCTGCGGGTTCCTGGCGCGTGCCTACCCGGAACTTTTCGGAAGCGGGCAGCGCATTATGCAGTATCTTATGCAAGACGGCAGGATAATACGGAATAACTGAACGTTGATTTAACGCTATTTATCGAATGCATAAACGGAAGGTGTTTCGTTCACATTTAATGAATGCTTGTTAACGTTGATTTAATAACGTTTGTATTCTTTATCGAAAGTAACAAAAGTGAATTGTGTTTCATTCGATAATCACTTTTTTGTATGCGATATTCACTTCGGAAGGGGTACGGAAGGGGGTCGCCCCTTCCGTCTCTCCGCATCTAGTGTCGGAAAAATCAGCGTATCAAAAATAACTTTGGCTTTATCGCAGTAAAGCGGGCTGCCTACCGAATGCCTAACGGTAGGACACACCGCACAACGTAAAAAAAGACGCCAGCACGGCGCCTACAAGTTGATATTCGCATATACTTCGTCGATACGATCCTGGTTAATTCCGATGTACTTCAGCGTTACAGATTGCGACGAATGATTAAAAATCGACTGAAGCAACGCCAGATCGGTTCCGTTGTTATACGCATGGTAGCCGAAAGACTTGCGCATGGTGTGCGTACCAATGGCGCCAATTTTATCCGCAACGCCAGCCCGGTTAGCAGCGTCGTTCAGTATTCGATACGCAGCTACGCGACTAATCGGCTGGTTAGCGCCTTTACGTGATTTGAATACGTATTCCTCGTCGGTTGCATCAGCGGGAATAAGCTGCTTAACGGAGGTCTTTATCGATTGGTTGAAGATAAAGCGCTTGGGCTTGCCGGTTTTGGTTTCCCGAATGACAATTGAATCCTTGGCGCGTATGTCGCCGACTTTAAGCTTTAGTATATCGCTGATTCTTAAGCCGGAATTGATTCCGAATATAAACAGCAGTAAGTCGCGGCCGTGAAGGGCTTTTTTCATTGCGTTAATATGGTGGACGTCACGAATCGGCTGAACTTCATTCACGAATATCACTCCGTTTTCGATAAGTTACATTCAGTATAACTACTAAAATATGGAACGTCAACACTTATCGTAAGCCTAGCGGTAGAAGTTAATATTTAGGTGAACGGAAGGAGAATGTAGCTTTTTGTCGTATTTATATGACGAAAGGTGGTGTGATTAATGATTGTATATGACCTAGAGGTTCTAACGGCGGACGATAACCTTGTAACCTTTGACAGGGGATACCTTTATCATCATAACGATGAGGACTTTCAATCGTGGGAAGTTGAGCTATTGTTAACAAATGATGATTCTCTTATCCAATCTCTAATGGACAAACAAGAACATGTAAAATTAAAAATGGGCACTACCAACGGCCAAAGTTTCATTGGAATGTCGTTAATAACAAAGTATAAATTCGGGCCATTGGGTTCGGAAGTTCTCTTAACTGGTAGCGGAGAATTAAGAGAAGTTTAAGTTTAATTAGTCACTCTTTGAGTGGCTTTTTTATTTTCCGGAAAAGGAGGCAGACAACATGGCGTGGGTTAATAACCGATGGCTAACGAAAAAAGAGCGGCAAGAACTAATTGCAAGCACTGGCGAATTAATCGACGCGATGCTGGCTGCCGAAACAAGGGGCGGATTATCACCGGTTGAGTACGAGGAACTTGATGATTTAATTTCAGAAAAGGAACGGCTCGAGCGCATCCATAAAGCCGAAGAGGACTTGCTGTACTTCGCGTTAGAATACTTTTCGGACTCGCGCAATCCAGGTAATTCCGGCAACTGGGACGGCTTCGATCTCGAAAATGCTGAAGACGCACCGGAGTTTCACCAGGAAATTTGCGGAAGTATTGACGAAGTATCAAACGTTAGGCGGAACGCTAAAATAGCACGTGCAGCGCCCAGGTCACACGGTAAATCTTCGTATTTATCAAAGGCGGCGCCATTGCGCGAAGTCTGTTACAGAAAGCGCAAGTACATCATTCTAATATCGGAAACGCCTTCGGTATCCGAGCCGAACCTCGAATGGCTAGCGACGCAACTGAAGAACAATGAGAAGTTAAGAGCCGATTTTGGTCCGCTACTTTCGCCAAAACAGCAAATGAATCCGAAAGACAATACGACGTCATTTATCGCATGGGAGTCCGAAGCTAATGGCGGTCAAAAACTGCTGACGATGGTTCAGGCGGCTTCAACCGGTCAGGCATTACGTGGCCGAAATTGGAACGGTGTGCGTCCGGATTTAATTATCGGGGATGACCTTGAAGACATCAAAACGAATGCAGCTACGAAGGAATTACGTGAAAAATTAAAGGACTGGTTCAGTCAGACGGTTATGCCACTGGGTGATGCGAAAGGTGAAAAGACAGCATTTATCGTAATGGGAACCGTCGTTCATGAATCGAGCTTACTTAACGACTTAATTAAAAACCGTCCCGACTTTCAATCGAAGAAATATCGGGCGCTAATTGAAGAACCGGATCGTATGGACTTATGGGATCAGTGTAAAGCGATTTACTTAAGCGACCAAATCCCGATAAATGAACGCGAGATAAAGGCTCGAGAGTTTTACGAAACCAACAAAACGGAAATGAACGCCGGTGCTGTCGTTTTGTGGCCGGAAGTGCAGCCGTTATGGAAGCTTCTAACGTGGAAATGGGCGAACGGGTCGAAAGCCTTTAATACGGAGTATCAGAACGAACCGAGGGACGAAGAGAGCGCTATTTTCCATCCGGAATCATTCCGGTACTTCGACGAATCCGATCTGTTTGACGAAAGCGGCCGTCCTTTACCGTTAGATTATTACGCGTTTTGGGACGTTGCTGCCGGAAAGAGCTCGCGGGCGGACTATAACGCTATTGTAACCATAGCAAGAAACCGACGAACCGGAGTCATTTATATCGTTGATGCATGGGCGAAAAAATGCCAAGCTCACGTTGCTCTGGATACAGCAGTTGAAAAAATAAAAGAATACGGACATACCATTTTCGCAGTTGAAACAATCGGAGTCGGACATGACATGTACCGTCAGTTACGAGAAAGGCTCTTGAAAGAGAGAATATATGGAACGAAGTTAAAGCCGGTTCCATACCACGGAACCAAGAAAGAAAAACGTATCGAGGCATTAGAACCGCTTTGTGAGAGCGGTTTTTTGCGTTTCAAGAAACACCATAGCCTGCTTCTCGAACAACTAGAACAATTCCCGAATGGACAGCATGACGACCTTCCGGATGCTTGTTCCGGAGTTGTTGACTTAATTGGGGCTCGAAAGTCGAGAAGAATTTTCAAAACAAAGCCAGAAGGATTGTAAATAAGGAGGTGCGGATTTGAGTTTATTTGTTAAGGGTGATTATTTTCCACCGGAAGACCATTTGGAACGCATTGAGAAATATCGAAGAAATAAACACATAATCAAGGGAAATCACGACTTGATTTTCAATAACCCGTATTTAAACGGGAATCAACAGCAGGCAGTTTTTATTGCTTCGAATTTACCAGGAACAATTGTTAAAAAGTCAGCCGATTTCCTATTCGGCGAAAACCCGGTATATAGTGCAGGCAAGGACGACTCTTCAGCAGAACAGCAAGCGATAGAGCGAATAGTTGGGGAGAATGACTTAGATATAACCAATTACGAATCTGCATTAGGAAACTCTTATCGTGGTGATTCCTTTTATAAAATCAGGTGGGGTCAAAGGTACGGAGGGAAACTTCCGGAATCCCAAGACCCATATCGAGTGTTTATTGAAGCTCAAAAGGCCGAATATGTAATACCTGAAACATTACCGGGTGATGGAACAAGTATCTACGCTTACCATATTGCCGTTCCGGTGGTTATAGAAAACACTGCCGATCAGGAATGGATTTTGAACGTTGAGTCTCACTATCCAGGTCGTATTGAGTATTCGAAATATACGATAACTCCGTTTAATCATTCTCGATATGAGAACGCGTATACAGAGTGGAAGATTGTTGACGAATTAATCAGCGAAAGGCGAAGCGTTGATACAGGAGTTCCGTTTCCGCTAATCGTCCATATTCCGAATTACTCTACAGATGATGACTGGCAAGGTATCGATGATATAAGCGAAAATGAATCTATATTTTCAGAGATTGATAATCGCCTTAGTAAAATCGCAGAGATTCTCGACAAACATAGTGACCCGGCGATGGCAGTTCCTGCTGGTACACTAGGTGAGGATGAAAAAGGAGAACCGATTTTCCATGCCGGACGCGATAAGATATTCGAGGTCGCAGATAAGTCAGAAGTCATTCCACAATATATAACTTGGAATGGACAACTTGACGCAGCGTTTAAAGAATTAGAGTTGTTACTTGATCACCTGCTAATCGTTTCAGAATTGCCTCCGGTTGCGTTAGGTAAGACTGACAGCGGAACGTCGGGCGCCTCAGGATTATCGATTAAATGGAGAATGAATTCCTTATTAGCGAAGATTAATCGGAAAAGGCAGTATTACAACAAAGGACTAAAACAAGTGATTTTGGTTGCACAGTTATTAGAACATGCTAAATCTGATAGAAAGCCAAATTACGAAATCACAGTACCTAAAATCCAGTTTAAGGACGGCCTACCTGACGACGACATGGAGCAGGCGACAATCAAGCAGATTCGCACAGGCGGTCGCTCAACTCAATCGCAGTTATCGGCGATTATGGAGCTTAATAACTGCACGGAAGAACAGGCGCGTATTGAACTCGACCGTATTCGCGAAGAGGAAAAAGCGGCTAGTTTCGTAGACTCTAGCGTATTCAATTCGGAGGAAGGCGGCGATGAATAATGCTTACGTCGCCCGGCCCGAATTATAACTACGACGTAGAGGAAGTCGTCAGAGCTTACGAAAAAGCAATCGATGCTATTTTGCGAGAGTTAGAGCGTATCGACTTGACGAATTTCCAACGCGCTAACGCCCTGGCAACGCTGAAGTCCATTTCGGAAATACTCGCCGAACTGAACGAGCAAGCCGGTAAACTGGCGCAGGAAAGAGTCGAAAAGGCAACCCGCGACGGAGTCATTCGCGCATTGATTTCGCTTGAAGTTGCAGCTTCGGTTGTTGAAGCGGAAAAGATTGTCGCGTTTAACCGGCTAAACAAAGAAATGGTCGCTGCGGCAGTCGCCGACACACAGGCGGACTTATTGGCGGTCACGCAGAACATCGAAAAGAAAGTACGCGCTGCTGTGCGACAGGCTACGGCGGAGGCAATGCGAAACAACTTGCCGAGAGGTATTAACGCCAGTGATCCGATTAGGCGGGCAATACTAGCCGACTTACGGAAGACGCTTGGCGATTCGGTTAATACCGGAATTATTGACGCAGCAGGCCGCCGATGGAAACCAACGACCTACGTAGACGTTTTAGTGCGCACGAAAATGATGCAAGCGCATAAGGAAGCAACGATTAACGAAGCGGTGCCACGCGGAGCAGTCTACGGAATCATCAGCAAACACGGCGCCAAAGATGCGTGCCGAAATTACGAAGGTAAAATCGTAAAGCTTGACCGAAGCGCTGAAGGTAATTATCCGTATATTTACGACTTACCAAAGCGCGAAATATTTCATCCGTATTGCAAGCACGTCGTTTCGCCTTTTAGACGAATCGACCGTTTGCCTGCGGATATTCAACAAGCTAATACGTGACCTGGCGAACGTCTTTAAAAGTCGCAAATACCGGGGCGTTGCCCGTTAAAAACGAAGGAGGAGAAATTGATTATGAAAAAACTATTGCCTTTGAATTTACAGTTATTCGCTGAAGAAAATACACCGTCTGACGAGACGAAAAAACCGGAAGAGAACCATAAAGAGCATATGATTCCTAAGTCAAGATTTGATGAAGTGAATCAGCGATATAAGGAGATTCAAGCTCAAATGGATCAATTCCTCGCTGAAAAAACAGCTGCAGAGAAAAAATCCCAAGAAGAGCAAGGTAAATTCCAAGAGCTTTACGAATCCACTTCAAAAGAATTCAGCGAAGTTAAATCACAATTCGAAAGCGCGCAGAATCGCGCAAAAGAATTGGAAGGTGTAGTCAATTCGTTGCTCACAACAAAGTTAGAAGGAATTTCGGAAGATTTTCATGATTTAATTCCTGAGAATCTTACGCCGGAAGGTAAACTCGATTGGATTAACAAAGCAGAGGCGAAAGGTTTATTCGGAAAGCAAGCTCAGCAACCTGTGGGGGAAATGACAAACGGCAATGAATACGTCGGCGGAATTACCAAAGAGCAGTTTGAAGGGATGTCCTATGGACAAAGAAACAAACTTTATGCAACCAACCCGGAACTATACAAGAAATTAAGTAGGTAGTTATTGACTGCCTATTTTTTATTAACAAAAAACAAAAACAAGGAGTGTTTAACAAATGGCACAAACAAAATTAGCAAACTTAGTAAACCCTCAAGTAATGGCAGACATGATTTCCGCATCTTTACCAAAGAAAATCAAGTTCTCGCCGTTGGCAAGGTTCGACGATACCCTAGTTGGTCAGGCTGGCGACACTATCACAATCCCTAAATTCGGGTATATCGGGGACGCTGACGATTTAACAGAAGGAGTAGCGATGGGAACGGTTGTACTTTCTGCCACTACTCAATCAGCAACAATTAAACAAGCAGGTAAAGCTGTTGAGATCACTGATAAAGCAGCACTTTCTGGCTACGGCGATCCTGTCGGAGAAGCAGAGAAGCAATTGGAAATGTCTATCTCTTCGAAAGTTGATAACGATTGTGTGGCCGCGCTTAACGGAGCGACGTTAGTGCATGATGCTTCAGCTGCTGCAATCTCATACAACAGTGTTGTAGATGCAGTCGACAAATTTGAAGAAGAAGACGATGAGCAAAAAATCCTGTTCATCCACTCACTTCAAAAAGGAACTTTGCGTAAAGATCCTGATTTTATCGCTAATGTACCAAACGCTTATATGTCGGGCGTAATTGGAGAACTTGCCGGTTGCCAAGTGGTCGCAAGTAATAAAGTACCTAAAGTTTCTGACGGTGCTGGCGGCTTCAAGTACGAAAATCTGATTGTTAAACCAGGCGCCTTGGCTATCTATTTGAAGAAGGACGTCGAAGTAGAAACTGACCGTGACATCCTTGCTAAAACAACTGTTATCTCCGCAGACGAGCATTATGTAGCGGCTTTAGAAGATGAGTCTAAGGTAGTCAAACTAGTTACTAAAGCCTAATAAGTAGGAGGTGTTTTTGTGCTACTAAGAAGGCGTCATAATGAAACCTTTGTAGAACAACCACAGGAAACAAAACAAAAACCGAAGCAAAAGTCGGAGGCAAAACCGAAGAAATCGGCCGCAAAAACCTCCGGTAAATAATAAACGGAGGTGAGCGATTATGGCGATAAGTGTTTTTGACGCTGACGCATATATTGCCGAAAATTTCATTGATAACGAGGATTGGAACGATGCCGAAAGCGATAAGAAGCAGCGGATTATTAACGTTGCTGCTTCGACGCTCGGCCGCAAATTCTCGGCATATACGATTCCGGACAATGCGGTTTATGAATTCGCGGCAGCTTTGGCGATAGTTTACAACGACACAAACCGACTGAACAATCACGGAATTGCTGGCTTTTCCATTACCGGCGTCGGATCGTTCAATTTTAAAGATACGCAGAGCAGACAAATCGACGCATTTATTCCGCAAACTGCTTACGACTTAATAGGCGAAGCCAACGGTGTTAACTTGGTGAGCCGTCGGGTCGGAAGGAGCGTGCGCTAATGGCCGTCATACCTATGCGCCAACAAATCACCGTGCAAAGAACGCAACTGGACGCGAACGGAGAGCCAGCGCTTGACGATTGGGGCAATCCGTTACCAGGCGAAGTGCTAACGCTGAAATGCCGTATTGACGAAGGCGCGCAAGTACGCCAATATCGCAGCGCTGGCACAACAAGCAGCGAAGTGGTCGTCGCAACAGCGCGCATCCTGCTCGATAAACTCGCCGACATCAGCGAAAACGATACGATAACTTTTACGAACGAACTCGGTCAAATCATCGAAAGAAAGCCGAAGGAAATCAACGTAAAACGAAACGTAGCGGGCAAGCCGATGCTGACCGAGGTGATTATATGAGTGGCGGCGAATTGACGCTAGACTTCAGCGACTTGTTGCGCGGCATTGATTTCACGGAAAAGGCAACGCAGGAAGCGGTCAAGCGAGGGGTGCACGATTCGATGGACGATTTAAAGCGCATTTCGGTAAACATTGCACCAATCGACGAAGGTGACTTACGACGGTCGGCATCTTATCGCGTAACTCCGAAAGCCAATTCGGTTGTCGGCGAACTAACGTTTAACGCAACGACTGAATCGGCAGGCTACGGGCGCTTTAATTATGCGTATTGGACACACGAAATGGACTACAAACTCGGCCCGACATCGGCGGCATCGCCAGGCACAGACGGCTATCACGTCGGCAATAAATATCTCGAACGCCCGTTAAAAGGCGAAGCGGACAAATACGTGCGCTGGATTGCGGAAGAAATCAAAGATGCGGTAGGTGATTAAACGTGAAAATACTCGAATTAATAACGTTCATTAAAGCGCGAGTCCCTGGCGTTTATTATCCGAACGCTTTTCCGGTTTCGACCACGGCAGCGGATGATTCCAGCGTCGTTAAATTAACGGGCGGATTTCCGCCGAGTCAATGGACGGGAAAGAAGCAGCCGTCGTTTCAGATTATTGTGCGCGGCAAGGCGAACGGTCAGGCGGAAGTAGAGTCGCGGGCATATTCGATACATGAGTCGCTAATGAATTTGCGCGAGGTGACGGTCGGCGAAGAGTCAATCGTAGTTATACGCGCTGTCAACAGCGTTCCAATATACGTCGGCAACGACGAGAACAATCGACCATTATATTCGATGAATTTTGATTGCGTAGTCAGACCGTAAAGGCGACTGCGCTTTTATTTTGCAATTAAACGGAGGGAAAACGAATGGCAGGAATTAATGTACCTATCGGGCCGGCAACGGTCGAATACGGCGAATTAGCCGATTTAGTAACGTTTGACATCACAAAAGGCGGAATTCAATTCCAGGCAACAACGAACAAGCAAGACATCACGGTCGACCAGTACGGAGACACACCGGTTAAGTCGATTATGAAGGGGCGCACATGTCAAGTAACGGTTCCATTTGCGCTACACGACCTCGAAAAATTAGCGAAAGTTATTCCGAACTCTACTTTCGTCAAGAGCGGAGTGGCACCGGACGAGAAGAAGAAACTAACTGTAAATTCGCAAGCAGGCTTTGATATGCTTTCGGCTGCAAAGCCGTTAGTCATCAAACCGACCGACCCGACGGCGACGGCCAACGATTGGATTACAATTCCACTTGCGGGCGCAATGGCTGATCCGGAATATACCTTCGATAGTGATAACGAGCGTATCGTAAACATTACTTTTGTCGGCTACCCTGACGTAGCTACTGGCGAACTTTATATCCTTGGCGACGAAACTGCATCAGCGTAACAATCTTGGCGGGCTTATCGGCTCGCCTTTTTATTTTGAAAACGGAGGTGGAACGCTTTATGTTTGACCGCTTGAAATCGAAAATAACAGCGCTTAACGAGAACGAAATGTATCTCGGCGAAAAGCGCGTTCGAATAGAAAAATTAACGATTGCCAAATGGCGGCAGCTTTTCGAAGCAGTCGATAAATTGCCGGGCTTAGTCGTTCAAATACTTACGGCACCACAAGACGACTTTTATGCGTATGTCATATCGGCGCTAGACATTGCGTTCGAGGAAGTGGCGCAAGTCGTCGCAATACTAAGCGGACTAGACGTCGACTACATTATCGAAAATGTCGGCATCGATGAATTATTCGAATACTTGGCGCGCACGGTCAAGAAAAACCGGCTGGACAGCGTAGTAAAAAACGCAAAAAGCCTTCTGCCAACGGCGAACAAGTAAAGGCGGAGGGCACACCGAAAACACTCGACGAATTCCTGATTGAAACGGCGGTCGTGCTAGGCGTCAGTCAGGTCGAATTGGAAACCGGCTATTACATGGTTGACCTAGCGGAACTGATGCGACAGAAGCGCAAGTACAACGCGATTCAGCAGTTTGAGCAAGCGTATTTATTGTTAGCGACGAATAACCGCGGTCTTGAAGAGGCGGACGCGAAGAAATACATGCAGAATATCAGCCGGGCGACTGGCGTTAAGCAAGAAGCGAAGTTTGACCGTCAGAAGATGGAGCAGTTGCGCGCCTTTACGGATAGCATGGGCGGTTAGAAAGGAGGCGGAAATATGGCAGATGTAGGCGAAATTAAAGCCAAATTAGTTATGGATTCTAGCGACTTTTCAAAAAAGCTCGACGATGCAAAATCAAAAATGCAGGGCACGGGAAAGTCAGCGAAGAAGTTGAGCTCGGAAATTGGTGCGATTCAAAAGGCCAGCTTGGCGGTGGGCGCTGCGATAGTAACCGGACTTGGTGCGGCTGCGGCTGTCTCAATTGATTTTGAGGCTCAGATGTCGCGGGTCAAAGGTATAGTTGGCGCATCTGAAAGCGAGTTTGAAAAGTTGAAAGAAGCGGCGCTCGACCTCGGGGCATCAACATCCAAATCGTCTTCGGAAGTTGCGATTGCGTTTGAAGATATGGCTGCGAAAGGCTTTAACGCCACTCAAATTATCGAAGCGATGCCAGGCGTTATCGCTGCGGCTGAAGCTTCGGGAAGTGACCTGGCGCTAACTGCTGACGTTGTAGCTTCAGCATTAAATGGTTTCGGATTAGAAGCGTCTGAAGCGTCAAGGGTCGCAGATATATTAGCAAAAACTGCGAATATTTCGGCGGCAAGTATGGACGATATGGCTTACGCTTTTAAATACGTTGGCCCTGTTGCGAACTCGCTCGGAATGGATATCGAACAGGTTTCGGCTGCTATCGGGATTATGACGAATAGCGGGCTTGACGGATCATCGGCAGGCACTGCGTTACGTCAAGCGCTCCTATCGCTAAATAATCCGGCTCAAGAGCAAGAAAAACTAATGAAAAAACTCGGATTTTCAATGCGGGATAATAGCGGCAACGCGAAAAGCCTTTCGGAAATCATTGGCGGACTAACTGAAGCGACGAAGGGTATGACCGAGGCTGAAAAAGTCGCGACTATTGCGAAATTAGTTGGCACGGAAGCTTCCTCCGGGATGATTTCCGTGATGTCAGGCGGGGTTGGTAAGCTTGATTCGTTTACTAAATCGTTAAGAGAATCGGCCGGCGCCTCAAAAGAAGCGGCTGCCATAATGAAAGATAACGTTAAAGCCAGTTTCGATGAATTCGTCGGAAGCCTCGAGTCACTTTCAATCGAACTTACGGACGACATGTTACCTGCCTTTCGCGAAGTCATCCAATACGGAACAAAGATCGTTAACTCGTTATCGGAAGTGGATGGCGCATCAGTAAAGAGTGCGCTTGCGTTTGGTGGCACAACGGCAGCAATCGCTCTACTTTTATCGACCGTCGGTAAGTTGGGGCTTGCTTTCCGTGCATTAAGCGCCAGCCCTCTCGGATTGGCCGTGACAGGCATATCGATTTTGGGCGGAGTTTTAGCGGCAAGTAAGGTTCAAGCCGATAGTATGAACACTGTAACGCTAGAGAGCGCCGAGGCGATGACAAAGCAGGCCGACACATTAAAGGACAACATTCGCGAATACGATGCGCTTAGGGATAAGTCGCAGCTAACGACAGAACAACTCGCCCGTTTCGCCGATATAAATTCGGAAATATCCAAGACCGCGGACCCGACTTTGATTGCGAAACTAAAAGACGAGCAAGAAAAACTTCGAGTTAAAAGCGGTTTGTCGAACGATGAATTCCAACGCATGCTCGATTTGAACGGTAAAATTATCGAGGTTGTGCCGGAGTCAACAATGAAAATCACCGACCAAGGCAATGCAATCCTAGAATCTACAAACAAAGCGAAAGCGTTCAACAAAGAGCAATACGAAATGATTCGTCTGGAACTAGAGGCGCAGAAGGCCAAAGCGGAATCGAAAATGTCGCAATACCTTACTACCGAGAAGCGGATCATAGGCGAAATGAAAACTCTTAAAGGTGATATGGTTACTCTTGACGGTGAATATGCGGATCAACTAAAGAAAATTGGCGATATTGAAGCGGATTTAATAGCAGCAAAGAAAGCAGGCGATGAGGGTGAGGCCGGTCGTTTGCAGTATGAATTTGCAGTTCAAACGAGACTACTTGAAAAAATGAAGGAAAAACGAGCGGAACAAGCCACAGCAATCCTCGATAAGCAAAAGGAACTCGGGGAGATTCAGAAGCAACTCGGTAAACTCGACGAAGTAAAGCGCAAAATGGTCGACTTGGAATTAAAGCAAGCGGGCATCAACGCAAAGCGCGGCGAAGAAATTAAAACGATTGACACGTCGATTTCTAAGCTCGAAGCGGCGAAAAAGAAGTTGCAAGACACTACGCCAATCGCACAGCGTAACACGGGCGAGTATCGCAATTCCATCGCGGCTATCGATTCGCAAATCACGAAGTTACAAGGCGCCAAAGATAAAATCGGCGAGATTATCGGAAAAGCTGCCGTTATGAACGCGGAGCTAGGCAAGGCGATAAATAAAAACGTCACGGTCAATACGCGTAATATCGAAACGACTATCGCAAATGTCAATCGAGGTCGTTACGGAAGCCCTCGCGAAAATTATCACGTTGGCGGAATCGTAGGCATGCCGAAACTACATGTCGGTGGTCTAGCGGCTCAGTTCGCTCAAGCGCCAAATCACAACGAAATTGATACGCGCTTGCTTCGTGACGAAATGGTCTTAACGCAATCACAACAGGCGAATTTATTCCGAATGATTGACGCAGGGCTTGCGCAGAAACAGTCAGCGCCAGCGCAGGCGGCAAACATTACGCAAAACAATTACATCAACGTAGACGGCAACATTGACGCCGATTTATACAACGATATTATGAGGCGCCAGGGTACCGAATTAAATACGAAACTACGGGTTAACGGGGTGAAGAAATGAAGACGCTAGATAACTTTAGAATCGAAACGAAGGCGGGCGTATCTTACGATATGGCTGCCGATTTTAATGTATTGGTGCGAAGTTTCAGCGTTTCATCGCCTCGCCCCGACATTGAAACGGAAAAGATTAGCGGTCAGCATGGCGATGTGCGCTTCGGCAAAACGTGGGGCAATCGCAGGATAACGGCTGTATGTAGCATCTTTGCGGTCGACTCCTACGATATTTCGTTGTTACGTAGCGAGGTATTCAAGGCGCTAATGAACGTCGACGAGTTTTACGTTATATGCGACGCAGACCCAGGAAAGCGTTGGCTTGTCGAAGTCGGCAACGAATGGGCGCCGGAGCGGTCGGGCACTTACGGAGAATTTACGCTTGAATTCGTCAGCCACAAACCGTTCGCCGAATCGATAGGAACATCGCTCGACCCTCGCACATTCGACGCCGAGTTATGGCAAGTCAGTCAGGGTCTGGCGGTCGACGCTTCGGACTACACGCAAACAACGACGGCTTTTTCGATTTACAACGCGGGCGACACAACGGTCGACCCTCGCCAAATGCCGTTGAAGATAACGTATAAAGGCGCAGCGACCAACGTTAAGATAGCGAACAACACGACCGGCGAGGCTTGGCAATATACCGGCGGCGCCACAACGGCAAGCGACACGATTTTGCTTGACGGCATACGGGCGACGAAGAACGGCTTGTCGATATTTCGGGACAGCAATCGCAAGTTAATCACGCTCGCGCCCGGCTGGAATGATTTCGTAGTCACTGGCGCAAGTGGAGCGGTGACGATTTCGTTTGATTTCCGTTTCTATACATTATAACGAGGAGGCGATACGATGGGTAAATATCGGACGCTCGGAACGTTTTTCGACCGGATATTCCGTAACGATTTGAATTCGAATTTTAACGATATTGATGCAGACGTGCAGGCGCAGAAGGCGCGCGTGGACAATTTGATAACGGCGACGCCACAGCCGAGTGAGGTCGTGGATGCGCGCGGTGGAGCGCCAGTTTTGCGTGATAGGCTTGACGGCGTTGATGAGCAGTTGGCGGAAAATGAGCAAGACTTTTTTGACAGAGGAATAAACGTTAGACGAAGCAACATTGCGGGTGACGGAGTGACTGATGTTACTGCTGATTTTAACAGTTTCTTGACCGACATCCACTACCCAACATACGTTTTTATACCAAAAACAAACGGTTCCTATATGATTTCCTCTACAATTTCTATAAACAATAAAAACATTTTAGGGATTTTAAGCAATGGGGCAACGATTGACAGAATACAAAGCGATTCATTAGGAACCAACTACAACATGATACATGCAGATAACTTGGATAAATTCACTTTAGAAGGTGTTTTCCTTGAACAAGATGAATTTGACACTGGTGGGGATGCTAGCAATGATAACCACAGGGGGGTTTATGCTTCTAACTGTCGCAACGTAACGGTTACAGACTGTAAGTTTTCCAAGACAGGAACATATGCAACTGAATTTTATAACTGTCAGAACGTTGTGGCTGAACAAAATGAAGTGACGAGAAGCACCCGGAAAGAGCCGAGAGTCAGAGGGGCTTACGGTTTCGCAGCGATCAAATGCAAAAACGTTAAAATCCAAAGTAACCATTTTGAAAACCTTTCCGTTGGAGCATATGCAGCAATCCGAAATGGCGACGGTGATTTTTATGAAGATTTAGTCAACTTGATTGTTACAGGCAATACCTTTGTGAATCTATCTGAAAATAACTTCTACGGTGAAGGATACCAGCGAGCGGTTATCACGAACAATGTTCTTGAAAACGTTGTTGGAACAGGTATTAAAATCCGTGGTCGTGATGTAGTGTGCCAGGGAAATGTTATACACACTAAGTATATGGGAATCGGAATAAACGAAGCATCAGGGAATTTGATTGTTACAGGAAATAAGATTACATGCGACTATGACTCTGTTATCAGTACCCAGGTTCTAGGCATAGAGGTAACTTATGAGACACTACTAGCGCACCTTGCAAACAGGGGGCTTGACTCTGCTTATAGAGCAAAAAATGTAAACTTAACCGACAATATTCTGGACTACGTCGGAAGTGCTGGAGAAACTTCTTATGGAATAAGAATGGGAGGAAGTCCGGATTACACGGCAAAGGAAAGCATGGCTCTGCAAAATGTTCTTGTTTCGGATAATACAATCAATAACTTTTTGGCCCATATAGTTGTGGGATATAACTTTATGGAAAAGACCAAAATTACCGATAATATTCTAATCGGACAAGAACCGATAATTGCACCTACTAACAGTTTTATGGGTGCAGGAATTTTGGTGAATAAATACACGCCTAATTTGTTAATCGAAAACAACTTCATACAGAAATGTTGGGACGGCATCAGGTTCGGGTCAGGAGTCACTTCTATTGCTTATTCTAATATTCGTTTTAATACAATCGTTGATAATAATGGATTCGGTATTAAGTATAGTGCTACAAGTGGTTTCCTGAGTCATTTCTGTGAAAAGAATATATTCAGAGGAAATGTTGCAGGTAACTTCTCGAATCCTCCACAAAGCGCAGTTTACCAAAAAAGATTAGTGGGAACGGATGCGACAGGAACGAACGTTTTTTCAACTACAGCTAATACATTAGGGAAAAATGCTGGATTCATCAATATGTATGATGCAGACGGAAATATTGTTTTTGTTCCCTATTGGACCAGTATTTAATAAACTATCGGACACAATAGCGACACAACGAACGGAGAGCCATCGCTCTCTCTTTTTTTATTTACGGAGGTGAAAACGTGCTCACCATTACGGACATTAACGGAAACACCGAAGGACTCACCGGCTACAAATCGTTAAAACGATACCGAAACGTCAGCGGCGAAAAGTCGTTGGCGTTTTTTGTTATGCCGACGCAACAAAACGATCACTCCTTCGAAATAGTTGCCGAAGAGTCAATCGTCGAATTTGACGGCGAGCCTTACCGCATCAAGCAAATCGCCGAAAAGCCGAAAGGTCAAACGTATGTCAAAGAAGTCGTCGCGCTACACACGTTCTTCGATTTAATCGACGATCATAAATACGAATTGCACAACGGTCCGCTCACGTTCACAGCGGCGCTCGACTTCGTGCTCGGCGGCACTGGCTATACGTGGAGTATTGTCGATTCCTTTTTGGCGCAAAACTGGCAAAACTTCGGCGACAACAATCGCCTGTCGCTTTTGCAAGACGTAGTAAAACGATACGGCGCGGAATTTTCGCTGGTCGGAACGCACTTAACTTTTCGCAAACGAATCGGCAACGCGACAGACTTCCAATTTCGATATAACTACAATGTTAAAACGCTCGCTCGCGATGTCAATACAAATAACCTTTCGACGTATATCAAGGGCTACGGCAAGCAAAACGAAGACGGTACTTACGTAGTTGAGTCGGAATATACGTCGCCTAACGCAAGCACTTTCGGAATAAGACACGCCAAGCCGGTACGCGACGAACGCTATACAACGCTTGACGGCTTAAACGAGCGCCTTGTCGCCGAGCTTCAAGACACGCCGGAAATTTCCATAACGGTCGACTTTGCCGACATGAGGCGGGCGGGCTACCCTTACGATGTGCCAAGCGAAGGCGACGACGTGTTCTTGATTTACGAGCCGATGGGCATTGACGTTGAAGCGCGCGCAATGGAAATCACGGAACTGTTTACGGAAGGCAGCGACTTGCCGATTAAGACCGAAGTAACTATCGCCAATTTGCGGAGCTCAGTTATCGACCGGTGGGCTGACACGGAAAAGCAAGTGCGCGACATGATTGGTTCGGACGGCAAGGTGAAAATCGACATCCTCGACGCAGCCGTACAGCGTGCAACCGAAGCGTTAAAGTCGGCGCAGACAGAGCTCGAATTCAATAACGGCATTATCGCGCGGGCGAAAGACAACCCGAACCACCTCGTTTTAATTACTAGCGCAGGTATTGGCGTCAGTACGGACGGAGGCAACACGTTCACCGAGGCGATTACACACATGGGCGTAAATACAAGCGTCCTAACGGCGGGGCAGATAGATGCAAACCTAATAACTGTGATGGGCGGTACCCTTGACGCTTATTCGCTGATTGACGCAAACGGTCTTTACGTTAAAGGCGGCGCGGTGTCAATCGAACGACCGGACGGCTTCGTGCAAGTCGATAACGGCATACCGCAGAATGATTTCGCAATCGTAGGCGCCGAGCCTCCGTTTACATCGGGCGCCGTAGCCGTTCAAGGCATTTGGTGGGCGACGAGTTCGGCAACACCGTCGGACTGCCAGTTTTATACGTTTAAGCATGACGCGCGTTATTTAAAGGTAGTCGTCGGAATGTACTGCGCAAATGCTGCGGCTGGCTCTCGTATATCCGTCGTTGATATAACTGGCAACACTTTGGTGCAACGAGTTACCTACGACACAAGCAACGCGTCAGACCTGGCGAAGTTCGGCGAAACATTGACGGTCGACCTTGGTACGCCGACGGGTGAAATGCGCAGTATTTACGTTCGATTGAATACTGGTACCGGAGGCAATAACGCGTATGGGCGTGTGATTTCGATGCGAAAGGAGGGGTAGACGTGAATATTCTCGTTTATTGCGACACTGATAACGACGGAAATATTATCGACGCTTTAATAGGCGCAAATATAATTCCGTCCCGTCAGTACGATTACTTTTTCTTTTCGACCGATGCCGGAGTCTTGGAAGACATTGCGCAGTACAAAGTAAACGCCGGCGGTAGAGTGTTGGAAAGGAGGGCGTAAGCATGTCGGAACCGACAAATCGCGACTGGATGGAAATTCGCGAATGGTTAGTGCGGATTGACACGAAAGTGGATTATCTGACGGAAGTCAAAACGAAGGCGGAGCGAGCGGAAGCGAAAGCGGATAAGGCGTTGCAGAAATCCGACGACCACGCGGAAAGTTTATCGGAAATGAAGGAAGACTTTCGGAAGGAAATCGACGGAATCAAAACGACGAGCAGATGGGCGATTGGCTTAACTGTGACTTCGATTCTAACAGCGACCGGAATCATCGTGGCAATCGTTTTTTAATCCGCAGTCGGCTAACCGTGCTTACGCCTAGCAATCGAAAATACGGCGCCGACCTTACGGATAATTATAAACGAAAGGGAGCGGACATACAATGAAAAAATTAGCGGTGATGATTTGCGCAGGACACGGCTACTCAACGCCCGGAAAACGCAGTCCCGATGGAATGAGAGAATACGAATTTAATCGCCGAGTTGCCGAAGTGATGAAAGCGGAGCTTGAAAAATACGAAGGCGTGACGGTCTATTTTGCGCATGACGATTCGCGCGACGTGCCGTTGAAAGAGCGCACCGACAAGGCGAACAAACTAGGTGTCGATGTTTACGTCAGCATTCACGCCAACGCCTTTAACGGAAAGATGGGCAGTCATGGCGGTATCGATACGTTTATCTACAAAACTTCGCCGAAGGAAGCGAAAGCGCTCGCCGACGTGATCCAGCGCAATTTGATTAGCGCAACAGGCTTGCGGAACCGAGGCGTCAAGACGGCGGACTTTCACGTGCTACGCGAAACGCATATGACGGCGGTGCTTATCGAGCATGGCTTTATGGATTCGACGACTGACTTGCCGAAACTGAAATCGGACGCTTATCGCAAGCTTTGTGGCGAAACGAATGCGAAGTCATTGGCGCAATTCTACGGTTTAAAGCGCAAGCCTGCCCCAGCGCCAGCACCGAAGAAAGACGTATTTTATCGCGTAGTCACCGGCTCATTCAACGACAAGGAAAACGCTGAACGAAGAGTCGCCGAACTGAAAAAAGCCGGCTTCGATTCGTTCTTGATGGCGTATAAAAAGGAGGATGCGAAGTAATGGAACGATTTAGAAATTACGCATTGTGGGTAGCGCTCGCAGCTCTTGGCGGATTAATTTTAAACGACGCGGGTTTAGTGGCGCCGGAAAAGTATCAGGAATATGTCGATATGATTTTCGCAGTGCTGATTGCGGCGGGTATCATTAACAATCCGGCAAATGGGCGCGGTTTCAAAGACGAAGAGTAAGCAAAATTTAACGGAGGTGTTTATCGATGGCTTTAAAAATCGCTAAAAACGCAGGGCTGACGGATATTGTTTCGACAGGTGACGGCTCGAACGCAATCACAACGCAACACCCTATCGGCGGAAGTACGCAAGAAATGAAGCTTTACTTGTTCAACGACAGCGCGGCGGAACGATTCGAAAATATTACGATTGATCCGACCGACAGTGTTTCGACGGACGAATCGACGTGGATTCAAGTGGCGCCGGATAATGGCGGAGTGGCAGGCACGTATCAAACGGCTGGGGCTGCGCTGACAATGGCGAATATTTCGGACAGCAACGTAGGGAAGCCATTTTGGGTGCGCGTGACGACGCCGGCGGTGGGTAGCGTTCAGAATAAGACCGACATTAAATTAACGGTTAATTTCCGTAAATTTGCGGTGTAAATATGGCTATCTATTTGCAGTTTGACGGTGTGGATGATTATGTCTTAACACCTTCTTCTCTAACATTTAACCGTATTGAGTTAATCCATAAACCTAGATACATCTCAAACGGAGGCGCTTCACCCACAGGGTGGGTGCCGTTTATTAGAACAGTAGCCACTGATACAAGACTTAATAAAAACGATTGGTCACAATTAGAATTTACCAACTTAACCGACTATGTTATTGATGGCGTTGTTTACAATACCCAACCGCTAATGATAGAGGGTGTTATGCCATACGATAAAAAACAATCTCTGTTTTTAAACTTGTCTACGCTAATTACGGATGCCACTTATTTCTATTCAAATAGAGGCTCTGGGAATCACATGGCGGGAGATATATATGATATTAAATTCTACAACGGTGCAATCCTAGTCGCTCACTACGATACGTCAACAGGCACAGTCCAAGACCAAAGCGGAAACGGAAACCACGCAACGCTAACAGGAGGCACATGGCTAGACGATGGCGCAGGCGGTGGAGATACAGGCACAGACGGAACGACTGCGTTCGACCTACGCCAATCCATCTACGAATCTGCATTAACGCAAGCCGACACGAAGCAAATCGCATACGCAGACGGCACACTAGCGACCGACCTACGCCAGCTTCTCTACGCTGACCAATCGCAAGCCACCGACACACGAATCGCCATTTACCAAGACGGCGCTTCAGCGCAAGACACGGCGCAAGTCCTTTACGAAATGTCATCGGCTGCCTTCGATACGCTTCAAGAAATCTTTAACGATGGCCAAGTCGGAGCCACGCCGTTCGATATTCGCGTTCGATTATACGAAGACAACTCGGCGCAGCTCGACACGGCACAAGCGGTCTATGACGGCGGGCTATTACGTTATGACGTGGCGCAAGTAATCTACGAATCTAACACAGCGGTCGCAGACGTCAAGGCGGTCATTTACGCAGACTCGGCGCTTAGAGCCGACGCCATGCAAACGATATACGCCGACGGCACATTTGACGCCGACACACTTCAGCGCATACTTGCGGAATTTTCGGAATACAGCGAAGTCGTGCGAATTGTGCTCGAAATCACACAGCGCCGGCGCGATACGTTGGCAATAACGCAACAGCAAAGCGAAGCTCTCGAAATCGTTCAGCGGCGCACAATCGAATTAAATTTATAGCGGGGGTGTTTTACATGGCGGATATTAAAATCGGCGACAATGGTACGGTGCTTCAGTTTCCGATCGTTGACGGCGGTGTGGAGGTTTCGCTTGCGGGCGCGAGCGTTGACATCGTCATCAAGGCGGGCGACAGGCGTTTGGTCAAACCGGCGAACATCAGCGACCCAAGCGCCGGCATTTGCGAAGTGACGCTCGGCGCCGACGATTTGGCAAGCGCTGGTCTTTACGTTGTGCAAGGCGTTGTTAAGTTGCCGAACGGAAAAGAATTCGCAAGCGACGTCGTAAGGTTCAGCGTGAGCGGTCGGATTTAATATTTTCGGAAGATTGGCGAAACTTTTTCGCCTGTCTTTCGTATACATAACCGATATGGTATAATACGGTAAATAAACGATTCGGAGGCGGTAACATGAACGAAGCACAAACGGTTAATTTCGCCACACTCAACGTCAAACGCAAAACAGGCTTCACGCATGGATTCGGTCGCCGATGATCGTTAGGAAAAGAATGGCGCCGAAGATTACGCCGGGTGAGCCGAGAGTAAATGCGACTACGAAATTATACAAAAGGCGGGTTTATTACGGCTGCCTAGTTTTGTTAGCTGGTGCGAATAAGCATCGGCTTTTTTATTTGCGCAAATATGACGAAGATTAGACGCAATAAACACGCTGGAATTTTTTTACACAAGGCGAAACTTTTGCGGTATGATAGGCGTAAGTATAGTCGAGGAGGAGATATGATGGAGGTCTTACGAGGGAAAAACGGCGTCATTTTACTAAGCGTTTTAATGGTGTGTATTGCTGGAATTATTATTGCGATGGTATTAAAAGACAAGCGGGAAAACGATCCCGTCAGTCTGGCGAACCAGCTACGAGATGCCTATACGGCAGAATATGGCGTGACTCCGGTTATCAGCATTTATGCGGACGAATTATCGAAGAATCAATCGGAAACTATTTCGAAAGATATTGCGAAAAGAATAGACGTTGAAATCCAGGAAGACGAGGATAGGTTATCGGTAATTGACTTAGGAAATAACATAATATTTTCGACTATACATGCGGAGTAATAATTACTTGTGCACAAGAAGTCGGCGATATTAATTAGGAAATTCTTGAAACCTTTCATTATTGAATCCGTACATAGTAAGCATTAATATTGAAAGGAATGGTAGAATGGTAACTTACGATCTAGGTAATATTGCTGATTGGCTTTCCGGGATCGGAACCATTGCCGCAGTTATAACAGCCTTGTATTTATCTAAGAAAGAGACTAAGCCTAGAGCACGGGTTTTCGCATCTTATAGTTATGCGGTGTTTGGGTCAGAACTATCAAGAGAACCATTTCGAATTAACGCGAAAATAGTAAATCAAGGTTTGGTACCTATACACATAACAGAATGTACTATTAAGTTCGGAAAGGAAAGGCTCAATTACATCGACGGAAGCACAAACGTGGATAAACTCTTGGGGCCTGGCGAGTATTATGAACACTCTTTACTATTCGAGCCGTTAAAGAGGCTATTAGTAAGTAAAAATATAAGGAGTTACAAAACAAAAATTTACTTTCTAGATGCCAGTGGAAAAAGATACAACGCGAAAATAAACTTGCATTATTGACTTAGGCTGCCGTTCAGGTGGCTTTTTTTGTATAGATTATCGTACATATGTTCGTGTATAATAACAGTAAATACTTCGAAAGGATTGGCCGCAATGAGAATCCGAGATCGTGGAAAGATTAAATGGCAGGGCGCCTTGTTTGCGCCAGAACACCGGACGATGCTGCGAGAATTAGCGCGAGATGAATTGCGCCAGGCAAAGCCGATAATTGACGAATATGAACTCGAAGAGATTGACCGGCGGATATGTTACGCGATGGAGTATACTCTTCCGGTAGTGATTTCGATGTGGCAGGAAGGCTTTACATACGAAGAAAAAGGGTACGTACATTATTCCGACCCTTTGCTAAAGGAAATACGGATCAAGGCGGAGGACGGCAGTGTTATACGAATTAAGATAGCGGACATTGTGGCGGTGGAGGTTAACGAATAACTTTCGCTTGTACTCCGGACTTCGTTTGGGTAATATGTAGTTAACGGAATACATCGCTTCGAAAGAGCGCTGTTAACAATCCATCCGAACAAAAACAATCGTCCAATAACGGGTCAAACCGTTGATATTACTGCGTTTAAGCTACCGTAAACATTAGCGGCGGATTCACAATCGAAAACCCGAACGCGATCGCATCATGCGGATGCGGTTCTAGTTTCAAGACAGCGACACGCGAAGGAACACCAGAAGAATGTTAAACTAAAAACAAAAAGCAAGGTCCGCGGACCTTGCTTTTTTTGCATAAAGAGAAGCGCTTGCGCTTTTCCGTTTTTATTTAAACATCGATGAACTATGCAGCGGCTGTGTCTTGGCTTTTGGATCCATGTAGGATTTTGCGTTGTTGACAGCTGTTGGAGCTTCACCGAATCCTGTCGCGATCAGCTTTACTTTGCCTTCGTATGTGCAGATATCGCCTGCAGCATAAACGCCAGGGATATTCGTTTCCATTTTTGAGTTGACGACGATTGAGTTCTTTTCGATTTCAAGGCCCCATTCCTTGATTGGTCCAAGAGATGAAACGAAACCGAAGTTGCAGATGACTGCGTCAACGTCGACGGCTACAGAATCTTCGCCATTCGCGTCCTTAAGAACGATCTGGCTGATCTTTTCTCCATCACCAACAAGTTCAGTTGGCACATAAGGAGTCTTGATATCAACCTTTGAGTTTTGCAGGTTTTCAACACTGTGCTCATGCGCGCGGAACTTATCGCGTCGGTGGACGATTGTTACTTGTTCAGCGATTGGCTCAAGCATCAATGCCCAGTCAACAGCGGAATCGCCTCCGCCTAATACCGCGACCTTTTGGCCGGCGAACTGGTTGAGGTCATCAATGAAATAGTGCAGGTTTTTCCCTTCGTATTGGGCAGCGCTTTCAAGTTCAAGCCTGCGCGGCTGGAATGCACCGTTTCCTGCTGTGATAATGACTGATTTTGTATAGTGAACTTCTTTATCAGTAGTCAGCTTAATTGTTCCATCTTCCAGCTTTTCAAGCTTTTCAACAGATTGCTCAAGAGCAGTAGCAGGCTCGAATTTCGCCATTTGCTCTTTCAGGTTGTTGATCAGCTCTTGGGCACGGACTTTTGGAAAGCCGGCAACATCGTATATGTACTTTTCAGGATAAAGCGCTGATAATTGCCCGCCCAACTGTGGCAAACTTTCAATAATCTTAACAGATGCTTGTCTCATTCCGCCGTAGAAAGCAGTGAACAGACCAGCAGGCCCCCCACCGATAATCGTGATGTCATAAACTTTTTGATCTTCTTTCACTCCATATCCCCCTCACTATGTAGTAAAATTGCTCCAATTTTTATAATACCATAAATCGTAAAAATAAACTCCTAATCATAATAGAACATTCCTTGTGGAACAATATAATTCATAGAAAAATACCTTTCTCATACTGAAAGATAGTGAAAGCAGCCTATTTTCTGAATATTTCCAAGTTAACTTAATCGCTTGAAAATGCGACGCAAAAAGAATAAGATGAATGGTAGGCAATAATGTTAAGATTTTGTGACATTTTTAGGACATTTTTTTGAACATTCTAGTGAATAATATCACAAACTTATCCGGAAAAAGATGGCGGCAGATAGAGATGAGCCATTCGACCAAAAATATTTTAAAAAGGTGGAAGTGATCACTTTGAGAAAGCCAAAGATCGTAATCTTAGGAGCAGGATACGGGGGATTAATGACAGCTACCCGTTTACAAAAAGCTGTTGGAGTAAACGAGGCTGACATTGTCCTTATTAACAAAAATGATTACCACTATGAAACTACATGGCTGCATGAAGCATCAGCAGGTACTTTGCACCATGACAAAGTCCGTTATGATGTGCGTGATGTAATCGATCGCCATAAGGTTGAATTCGTCCAGGGTTCTGTCGAAGAAATCAAAATGGATGAGAAGCGTGTAATCCTCGAGAACGGTGACATTGTCTATGATTACCTTGTCATTGCCCTTGGTGCTGAACCTGAAACTTTTGGTATTAAAGGTTTGAAAGAGTATGCTTTCTCTATCGTCAACGTCAATTCAGCCAGACAAATCCGTGAGCATATCGAATATCAATTCGCAACTTACAATACTGAAGCTGAAAAGAAAGATGAGCGCCTGACAATCGTTGTTGGCGGTGCGGGCTTCACAGGAATCGAGTTCCTTGGTGAACTGACAAATCGCGTTCCTGAACTTTGCCGTGAATATGATGTAGATTACCATAAAGTAAAAATCGTTTGTGTCGAAGCGGCACCAATGGTTCTTCCTGGCTTCGACCCTGAGCTTGTCAACTATGCGGTAGCTACACTTGAGAAAAAAGGTGTGGAATTCCGTATCGGTACGGCAATCAAAGAAGCGACTCCAGAAGGCATCATCGTTGCTAAAGGCGAAGAAGAAGTCGAAGAAATCAAAGCTGGCACAGTTGTTTGGGCAGCAGGTGTCCGCGGAAACTCTGTTATTGAAAAATCAGGAATCGAAGCAATGCGCGGCCGTGTAAAAGTCCAGCCAGACCTTCGCCTTCCGGGTTCAGAAGATGTATTCATTGTCGGCGACTGCTCATTGATTATCAACGAAGAAATCAATCGCCCATATCCTCCGACTGCACAAATCGCCATGCAGCAGGGAGAAGTATGTGCTAGGAATATTGCCGCTCTAGTCCGTGGTAAATCCGAGATGGAGACATTCACACCAGATATCAAGGGTACAGTATGTTCACTTGGTGAAGATGACGCAATCGGTGTTGCTTTCGGCAAGAAAATGGTCGGCACGAAAGCTTCCTTCATGAAAAAAATGATCGACAACCGTGCGCTTTACATGATTGGCGGTCCTTCATTGGTTCTTAAAAAAGGTAAATTCAACGTTCTATAATAGATATATTGAAACAGGCTCCTACTGGGGTCTGTTTTTTATTTCGGGAATTTACTTCGAGAATTGTCTAGCTCCAGTGCTTGTCGGGCAGAATAAGGCGCCTTCGCTTTTCTTTACAACCAGGCGGACAGATGCAAAAGACGAATCAGAATCTAATAGGGTACAATATTAGTACAAACTAGCTATTGGATGGGGAAATGAATGGGGAAACGAGAAAATGTCTGGCTTGGTGTCGCTGGTGTTGTTATTTCGGAAAATGGGCGCTGGCTGGTCGTTAAAAAGCGCTATGGAGGTCTGAAAGGAAGCTGGTCGCTGCCAGCAGGCTTCGTAGATGAAGGGGAAACGGCCGATCAGGCAGTCCTCCGGGAAGTGAAAGAAGAAACAGGTGTGGTCTGTACAATCACAGGGCTGCTGGGTTTGCGAACAGGTGTGATCCGGGAGTCCATCAGCGATAATATGCTCTTATTTCTATTGGCACCATTACCAGGACAGAGGGTGACGTTTGAGGAAAGTGAGCTACACGATGCAAAATTCATGACATCTGACGAACTAAAAGCAGACCCCGATACCTCGCTGCTGCTGCACTACCTTTTAAGTAATCCAATTGGTCAAGTTGTGTCTGGAGCGGAGGGATTGGATCCAGGCAAGCAGTTTCATTATAGTACATATAAATTATTTTTATAATTTTCTGAAATTTTAAGTAAGTGACAGATAATTAAAGAAAATATATGATGTATCCGTTTTCAATGTGGTTTTTTGGTCAAATTTGAACCTTTTCAAAAACAATGAATGTCTGATATATTATCAGAAAATTCAATAATATAAAGGAGAGGTTTTCAAATGAAAATGCATACACATGATGCAAAGGAATGTCCATACTGCTCTGGTAAAGGCTATTTCCAACTGTTGCTTGGCGGTTCAGAAACGTGCACTTGCTGCAGCGGATCAGGCAAATCAAAAAAATAAGGCAATGCATCTTTGACCTTCGCACAATGCGGGGTTTTTCTTTTTGCCTAAAGATGAAAGTCACACCATTTCATTGACTCGAAAACAGACAAACAGTAAACTAGAAATGATGTTTAATGGGGGGATATAGACATGATGACGGTTGTCACACTGATCATTTCGATGTTATTGTTTTTTGTCCTGTTTTTCGGGATTGGCTTTTTATTGAATATGCTGCTGAGGATGTCATGGATCATGGCGGTTGTTTATCCATTAATCGCAATTTTCATTATTGATAAATATCCGTTTATCGACTATTTCAGGAATAGCCGTGAAGCCTTCAGTGATCTTGGACGAAGACTTTCACAATTGGCAATGGCAGACATTCTGATTTTAAGCAGCGGTCTGGCAGGCGCTATTTTAGCCGGTATAGTCATCAGGCTTTTGCGAAAAAAAGGATATCAAATGTTCTAATACAAGAAACCTTCAATTTTTGGAGGTTTTTTTTGTGCATAAAATTGATTGTTTGTTGGATACTATAAGTAATATTTTACTTTTAATGGAAGTGTAAATAGGTCTTTAGGCACTTTTTTGCTCCTTTTGGAATATTTCTTGTTTCGTTGGGAAATTAATAGTTTTGGGAGGAGTGGAAAATTATATGAATATTTTAAAAATGTGGGCCAGACGCTCAGCGATGGCAGTTTTATTTTTTGCTGCTATAACTTCTACGTTTCATTCTATTTCGGGAGTTGAAGCTTCTACTGTATCTACATACGTATTTGATAGCGCAGGAACTCAACAAGAGGATAACGCAAGTACTGATCATACAAAGAAATCCATAGGACTTGCTTTTAAGTTTTTGAAAAAAGTATCTGACTTCACGACTAAAATTTCTTCAAGTGAAAAGGTTGCCGGGAAGCAACCCACTCTTGAGGAGTCACTAAACTGGTCACAATACCCGACAAAGAAGATCATAGCAACAGGGTATACAGCCGGTGTGGAATCGACTGGCAAAAACCCTGGGCATCCTGGGTATGGAATCACTTATTCTGGTGTAAAAGTTAAACGTGACTTATATTCAACTGTCGCGGCTGATTTAAACGTATTCCCGATTGGGACAATCCTGTTCATCCCGGGATATGGATTTGGTGTTGTTGCCGATAAAGGTGGCGCAATCAAAGGGAATAAAGTGGATTTGTATTATGATACGGTAAATGATGTATACGAGCAATGGGGCAAAAAGACATTGGATGTGTATGTAATTGAGATGGGCAATGGAAAGCTGACAGAAGCCGATTTAAAAGCCCTTAATGAGAACGAATCAATGCAGGTTTTCCGCCAGCAGTATATAAGCGGTAAAAAATCATAAAAGTTTAGGCACTTTCCTTGAATGGAAAGTGCCTTTTTAGTTCAGTCATGGAGGAGACGATGCAATTTTTCCAGTCCATCCAGAAGCCGTGGTGACGGACGGCAGTATAGTTCTTCCTCCAGGATGAGGATCCGGTCGTTTTTGACAGCATCAAGTTCCTCCCAGCCAGGCCTATTTGTGATCAATTCCTTCTTCACCTTTTGCTTCCTGACACCGACCCAGGCGACGCATATATAATCCGGATTTCGTGATTTCACATCATTCCAGTCCGTTTGCACGCTTGCGAGCTCAACGTCTTTAAAAACATTCTCACCACCCGCAGCCTCGGACACCTCTGTCAGCCAGTTAATGCTGCCAGGGGTAAAAACAGGCTTTGGCCACCATTCCCAGTAAAGCTTTGGGCTCCAATCGGAATTGGCGCTTTTTTGCTTGAAGTTCTCAAGCCTGCTCCTGAACTGGGAAGATGCTTGCTGGCCGCGATCCGGCATGTTCAAGGCGTTGGCCGTTATCATCAAATCATTCTCAATATCCGCCAACGATTGCGGATTCAATACGATATGTGGAATGTTGCGTGCTGCCAAACCCTCAATATTCTTTTCCATCCCAGGAACGCTTAAAGACGCAAGGACGAGGTCTGGCTTCAATTCCTCGACGAGGTCTAGGTTTATCGATAGATCTGGACCGAGCTTGGGCAATGATTTTACCGATTCTGGCCAGTCTGAAAAATCATCGACTCCAACAAGGAGATCAGTCAGTCCTAAGTATTCCATGATTTCAGTATTGCTGGGACATAAAGAAATGACTCTCATGTGATTCACCCGCTTTTAAAGTAAATAGTGCAGCAGTAAGGTCAAGATTACACCTGTCAATCCTCCAAAGAACACTTCGATCGGTTTGTGGCCGAGCAGTTCTTTCAATTCTTTTTGTTTTTCCTTTTCAGGCTTATCCTGCCAGCCTTTTGCCTCCTGTGCGAATCGGCCGAAATCAGCTACAAGCTGGTTCAAAACGATGGCCTGCTCGCCTGCCTGCCTACGGACACCTGATGCATCAAACATCGTGATAATCGCAAAAACAGCGGCGACTGCGAAAACGGCTGAATCCGCACCGGTTTCGAGAGCCACACCGGTAGCCAATGCTGTGACCGCTGCAGAGTGGGAACTTGGCATTCCGCCTGTGCTTGTCAAAAGCGACCAATCGATTTTCCTCGTCGCGATATATTGAATAGGGACCTTTACGAACTGCGCGAAAAATATCGCAGCAAGCGAAGCCCATAATGGGAAATTCGTTAATAATTCCATGGCTGTTCCCCCTATGTATATAAAAGTACCTTTTTAAGTAATACCCAAGTTTAATTATAACATTACATCTGATTTATAAGGTCTGATAAAATAGTGCTAATACTTCAGGAATGAGGTGAGGGAATTGACGGACTACCCTGTTGAGTATTACGAGTTCTTTATTAAATTCAACGAAGGGGATTATTATACCTGCCATGACTTGCTTGAAGATATGTGGATGACCGATAAAGGGAATCTGTTTTTAAAAGGCCTGCTGCAAATGAGTGTTGCCATTTATCACTACAGCTATGGGAATGTGAAGGGAGCACGGCTGATGATGCAGGCGGCGCATGACTATTTGCAATCATACCGCCCAGTTCACTGGGGACTTGATTTAGAGAAAATTTATCCATTCATCGAAGACTGTCTGATGATATTCCCTGCGGAACTGGATCGGGTTCCATTTGAGGAAGTTGCGATGCTGCCCGAGCTTCCGGTTTTATATTTGTACCTTGAAGATTGACAGAGGCGAGTATTTTACAATGTGATGAAGAAAGAAATTGCCTGCAATGTTAGGAAGTCGAAATATTTTAAGAGTTTCGATATAATGAAGTTATAAATTTGTAGGGGTGAATGATTTGTTTAAAGTGAATGATCAATTTAATTTTTCAAACAGCCATGATTGCCTGGTGATTGGCTTGTTCAACAAGCCGTCTGGTCTTGAAGGCTTCTTGGGGGAAGCCGATGAACTTTTTGATGGACAGCTAACGGAACTTGTTAAAAGCGGGGACATTTCAACTAAGAAAAAAGCAATTTCCAAAATACATACTTTCAGTAAAATTGGCGCAAAAAAGGTTTATTTTGTCGGCCTTGGCCATGAAAAGGAATATAATTTCGAAACATTAAGGGATGCATTCGGCCGCTTGTTTAAGACGGCGAAGAATGAGAAGTGGACGGAAGCAGCCGTGCTTTTAGATACTTTTACAAGCGAAAAGGTTGAGCTTAATGATGCGGCGCATGCATTAGGTGAAGCGTTACCGATGGCTACATATGAGTTCGAAGGCTACAAGCAAAAATCAAACGAGCCTGAAAAGCGAATCGAAACCCTGACTGTATACAGCGCAGACGAAGAGGGAGAAGTGGAAGCAGCAGTTGAAGTTGGCTTTGTTTTCGGTAAGGGAACGAATTCGGCTCGTACGCTCGTGAATACTCCAGGAAACCTTTTGACAGCTACAGACATGGCTGAATATGCGATGAAGCTGGCAGAGAAATATGAATTTGAAGCAGAAATTTTAGAAAAAGAAGAGATGGAAAAGCTTGGCATGGGTGCGCTTCTTGCGGTCAATCAGGGATCTTCACAGCCGCCAAAAATGATCGTCCTGAAGTATCAGGGCAAGGAAGAGTGGAAGGATGTAATTGGCCTTGTCGGCAAGGGCATCACGTTTGATACAGGCGGATACTCAATCAAAACAAAGACTGGTATCGTCGGAATGAAGTCCGATATGGGCGGGGCGGCAGCGGTTCTTGGTGCAATGGAAATCATCGGTGAGCTGAAGCCCGAGCAAAACGTCGTAGCGGTTATTCCTTCAACAGACAATATGATCTCGGGCACAGCCTTCAAACCGGATGATGTCATCACATCAATGAGCGGCAAAACGATTGAAGTATTGAATACAGATGCAGAAGGACGACTCGTGCTTGCTGATGCAATGACTTACGCGAAGCATCATGGTGCGAACTATCTAGTGGATATCGCAACCCTGACAGGCGGTGTCATTACTGCGTTAGGTCTGCATACATCCGGAGCATTGACGAACAACGAAGAGTTCTTTGAACAAGTGCTGGAGGCTTCATATGAATCGGGAGAGCCAATCTGGCGCCTGCCATTGTTCGAGCGCGACATTGAACGTGTACGTGGCAGCAAAATCGCAGACCTGAATAATTCTCCAGGCGCAGAAGGCCATGCGATCATGGGCGGAGCGTTTGTCGGCGAATTTGCAGAAGGCACTCCATGGGTGCACCTCGACATCGCCGGAACAGCGACAGCAAGCAAAGAATACGACCTTGGCCCATCAGGCGCAACCGGCGTCATGGCCCGCACGTTGGCATTGCTGGTCGAAAGATTTGAAACAGGAGATAAAGAATAAATTGAGCTTAGTTACCCCAAAGTCACAGCGACTTTGGGGTTTTTATGTTTTCAGGTAATGCATTAAGTTGAAGATGGGCTATGTTCGGACAAATCATACTAGGTACAAGAGCATTTTGTCCGAAGGTGCCTCGTGTTCAGACAATTCCCGGTCGGTTCTTGGGGAATTTTTCCGAAGATGTGCTTGGTTTGGACAAATCACGATAGGTTCAAGGGAAATTTGTCCGAAGATGCCTCGTGTTCAGACAATTCCCGGTCGGTTCAAGGGGAATTTGTCTGAAGGTGTGCTTGGTTCGGACAAATCCCGGTCGGTTCAAGGGAAATTTGTCCGAAGGTGTGCTTGGTTCGGACAAATCACAATCGATTCTAGGGGAATTTGTCCGAAGATGTGCTTGGTTCGGACAAATCACAATCGATTCTAGGGGAATTTGTCCGAAGCTGCCTCCTGTTCAGACAATTCCCAGTCGGTTCAAGGGGAATTTGTCCGAAGATGTGCTTGGTTCGGACAAATCACAATCGTTTTAAGGGAAATTTGTCCGAAGCTGCCTCCTGTTCAGATAAATCCCAGTCGGTTCAAGGGAAATTTGTCTGAAGGTGTGCTTGGTTCGGACAATTCCCGGTCGGTTCAAGGGGAATTTGTCCGAAGGTGTGCTTGGTTCGGACAAATCACAATCGTTTCTAGGGGAATTTGTCCGAAGCTGCCTCCTGTTCAGACAATTCCCAGTTGGTTCAAGGGGAATTTGTCCGAAGGTGTGCTTGGTTCGGACAAATCACAATCGTTTCTAGGGGAATTTGTCCGAAGATGCCTTGTGTTCAGACAATTCCCGGTCGGTTCAAGGGGAATTTGTCTGAAGGTGTGCTTGGTTCGGACAATTCCCGGTCGGTTCAAGGGAAATTTGTCCGAAGGTGTGCTTGGTTCGGACAAATCACAATCGTTTTAAGGGGAATTTGTCCGAAGGTGCCTCGTGTTCAGACAATTCCCGGTCGGTTCTTGGGGAATTTGTCCGAAGATGTGCTTGGTTCGGACAAATCACAATCGTTTTAAGGGAAATATGTCCGAAGGTGCCTCGTGTTCAGACAATTCCCGGTCGGTTCTTGGGGAATTTGTCCGAAGGTGCCTCGTGTTCAGACAATTCCCAGTCGGTTCAAGGGGAATTTGTCCGAAGCTGCCTCCTGTTCAGACAATTCCCAGTCGGTTTAAGGGAAATTTGTCCGAAGGTGCGCTTGGTTTCGTTTTCCTGGATTACCATCCCCAACTGCCTCTAGTTACATTTGGGATTTTTCCACCATCACAACATATATCCCGACTTCATTCCAAAAACTATTAACAAACCCATTGACACAAAAAACAAATCTATGATAATTTAATACTTGTCATTTTAATTCTCTACCAATTTACCATACTAAAGTAAAATAAGAGAAACAAAAATATTAAAATCACCGAGAGGAGCACTTATCATGAATGCAGTTGTTATTGCTGTCCTGGCGATGCTGATCCTGAGCTTGCTTCGCGTCAATGTTGTGTTGGCATTGATTGCTGGAGCGCTGATTGGCGGGCTTACTGGCGGCTTGAGTATAGAGAAGACGATCGAGGTTTTCACAGGAGGACTTGGAGGCAGTGCCGAGGTCGCGCTTAGTTACGCGCTGCTTGGAGGATTCGCTGTTGCCATTTCCAAGACTGGCTTGCCCAATCTGATGGTTGACTGGATGATCGGAATGATTGGCAAGAACGGAGAGTCGAAAGCTAAGACGTATTCTAAAGCGATTATTGTCATTTTGATTTTAATGATGGCGGTTTTCTCGCAAAATTTGATTCCGATCCACATCGCGTTTATTCCGATTTTGATTCCGCCATTGTTGATTGTCCTCAACGAACTGAAAATTGACCGTCGCTTAATTGCTTCCGTATTGACATTCGGCCTTACCGCGCCTTATATTTTGCTTCCAGTTGGATTCGGCGGGATTTTCCACGACATCCTGGCTACGAACATGGCTGACAGCGGAATGGAAATCGATATGCGGGATATCCCGACAGCGATGCTTCTGCCTGTTGCAGGCCTTGTTGTTGGCTTGTTGATCGCGATTTTCGTATCTTACCGGAAGCCTAGAACCTACGAGGATTATCAAGTGGTCCAGGTCGAGAAAAGTGAGTACTCCAAAGTTGGTATCATTTTCTCAATCGTAGCCATTGTTGCAGCGCTTGCTGCCCAGCTTTATTTCGGTTCAATGATTATCGGTGCATTGGCAGGGATCCTGGTCGTGTACGTGAGCGGAGCGATCAAGTGGCGTGAAGCTGATAATCTTTTAACAGAAGGAATGAAGATGATGGCATTCATCGGATTCGTCATGCTAGCTGCTTTCGGTTTCGCTGACGTTCTTAAAGAAACTGGAGACGTTGAAACGCTTGTAGCGCAGGCAGCTGATGCAATTGGCAATAATAAAGCGCTTGGCGCGTTGGCAATGCTTGTTGTAGGACTCTTGGTCACAATGGGAATCGGTTCTTCATTCTCGACGATTCCGATCATTGCTACAATCTTTGTACCGCTAAGCCTTCAACTCGGGTTCAGCCCGATGGCGACGATTGCGATTGTAGGAACAGCTGCTGCACTTGGTGACGCGGGTTCACCTGCATCTGACAGCACACTAGGACCGACAGCCGGTTTGAATGCTGATACGCAGCACAACCACATTTGGGATACGGTTGTTCCGACATTCGTTCACTATAATATTCCGTTGATCATTTTCGGCTGGATCGCCGCTATGGTATTATAAGTTGGAAATCAGAACCGTCTTGCTTTTTTGGCAGGGCGGCTTTGTTTATTTTAAAATAGAATTTCGGTAGGATAATAAAAAGGGGTGATCAAGATGTATTTCGGGAAAGCGCGTAAAAAGGGTCCTTCTGACAGAGTCCCGCCGAACCAAAATGTCACGACCTCTTTTCCTGTCCTGCATTATGGCAATGTGCCGTATTATAAGAATCTCGATGATTGGACCCTGAAAATTTTTGGTCAAGTAGAAAACGAAGTGGTATTACGATATAAAGATTTAATGGCTCTGCCGCAAACAACCTCCGGCAATGACATACACTGTGTGACGGGATGGTCAAAACTGGACAATGTCTGGGAGGGCATAGCCACTCAGGAATTAGCCCGGCTCGCCAGTCCAAAGGAAACAGCTAAGTATGTCATTCTCCATGCTGAGGAAAATTGGACGACAAATCTGCACATTGAGGATTTTCTTAAGGAGACAAGTCTGCTAGCGCATTCCCATAACGGGGAGGAACTTACCCCGGAACATGGATATCCATTGAGAGCTGTCATTCCACACCTGTATTTCTGGAAGAGCGCGAAGTGGGTCAGAGGGATTGAATTCTCCTCTGAAAACAGGCCTGGTTTCTGGGAAGAGAATGGCTACCATATGTATGGAGACCCATGGAAGGAACAGCGGATGACCTGGGACTAGGCTTTTTTTCTAGTGTAGTGGACAAACGCCCACTCAACACCCTCCCTGTTTGCATATGAAGTAATGTAGGCAAAGATATGAGGGAGGTAGCTTGATGTATAGAAGACCATTCTACGGTGGCAGACGCCCATTTGGTTTTGGCTTTGGAGGTCCGTTTGTTGGAGGAGTACTCGGAGGCCTTTTAGGCAGCGCGCTATTATATCCACGTCCATATGGCTACGGTTACGGCGGTTTCCCGCCTTACGGCTATGGATACGGATATGGATATCCGTTTTATTATTAAATGAAAAATAAATGACATGGCCGCTGTTCAGTGAACAGCGGCTTTTCTTATAACCATCTCAGCTGTGTGATGATATGGCAGCATTCTTTGTCACCTGCATAATCCACGAAGTTCATTGTGATTCCATCGGGGTTATACGTGATCTTTGGTTTCTTCTTAATCCCGGTTGATTCAATCATTCTTTCTACTTCCTTTTGGTCGGATTGTTGGGCGGCGGCCATTAATTCACTGGAAAAAGAATCGGATGAAGTTATTTTAGACATCACAAGGTTAGCGTCTTCCATTAAGGAAATTGCTTTATCAGCTGAGGTTCTGAATAGTGTTGCATTCACTTCTGGATACGGACGATCTGGGTGAGTTCCGATCCAATCAGCCATCCTATTATTATGAAAAAATAAACAATGCATAAGTAGCTACCCCTTCCTTACGGGTAAGTTTTAGACCTTTTTCAATGTATGAACATAAATCCCTAAGTATGAGGGTGGGAAAAGCCAAAAGCAGTTCAATAAGGAAAAAAAGAGGGTAAATAAGGAAGAAGGGAGAATTGTTATACATATTAACTTCTATCGTGAAATAGAATCGGACCAAGGCGGATGAAGGGGGGAGAACCATGGATCTGGAGATGGTCATTAATATTATTGAAGATAATGGCTATTTGGGTTTATTTTTATGGTTATGGTTCGGGGTTTTCGTCATTCCTGTTCCCAATGAGGTTATTCTGATGACTGTGGGTCTCGCTTCGTCCAAGGGAGCCTTGAACCCCATTCTTGCATTTTTGGTTACATACATGGGTATCTCTGCGGCCTTTAGCTCCAGCTACCTGCTGGGGAGGGTGATAGGGACAAGACTGCTTCGGATGTTAGAGAAAAAGAAGCGTTTTGCAAATTCGATTGAATCTGCCATGAAGCTGATGGAGAAGTACCATGCATTTTCATTGTCGTTGAGCTGTTTTGCTCCTGGAGTCCGATACTTGGTGCCATTGCTTTACGGCTTCAGTAGACTCCCGTTTAAAACCTTTGCTCTTTTTGCCTATAGTGGTGCATTTGTATGGGTCTCAATCATTTTTGTGCTAGGCTATCTATTTGGAGATAAAATGGACGTAGTCATGAAGTACAATAAAGAATTTTGGTTGGTCGTACTCGCTTTCGTATTGATCAGCATCATATTCGTGTACCGCCGGAGAAAAATAAGGGCTGCGGCTGTTTCTGAAGAAGTAATTCTTCAGGAAGGGCAGCAAAAATAGCCCTTCCTGAAGAAACACTCTATTACTGTGAAATGCTAGGGTTGACTGTCGGGTTAAAATTCATTTCGGTGTTCGACCAAATCGATGGCCCCAAGGACTATATGGGCCAATCCGAAACCGAATAAAGTATTTGAAACCATTTTATCGATTTTGCGATTTTGTTTCATAGCGTAACCAGCTGCTGTAACAGCAGTTCCTAACACCGCAGGAATCATCCCTTCACGAATTCGGTTCATATGGATCACCTCATTTGAATAATGCGTCCTTTTGCTAAGGACAATAATAGTTTTCCTTGATTTCACCATAATTTGTTTGCCAAATATAAGGAGGTAATAAGATTGGAACTTAATAAGACACTGCTTGGCTCACTTGGAATAGAAATAACAGAACTGGAAAAAGGAAAGGTTGTGGCTACAATGCCTGTCGATGACCGTACAAGGCAGCCATTTGGCCTGCTGCATGGGGGCGCCTCTGTAGCCCTGGCAGAAACGGTCGCCAGCGTTGGAGCATTCGAACTAGTCGACAAGGAAAACGAAGTGGTGGTCGGCCTTGAAATTAACGCCAACCATATAAGGGCAAAAAAGGACGGACTGGTTACCGCTATCGGCACTGTCCTCCACCAGGGAAAAACAACCATGGTTTGGGATATAAAAATCACCGATGAAGAAGAAAAGCTTGTCTGCATTTCAAGATGTACGATCGCTGTTATAAAACGCAAAAAATGAACCAGCCTATAATGGCTGGTTCATTTTTTTGCTGGGCTTGGAAAGGAAGGTTCCTAATTCGGTGATAATGGCTTGTGATTTTGACAGGTTTGGAGGGATAGGAGCAAAAGCTGTCAAGAAAGAGTTCTTATTATGACAGGTTTGATGTGAAAAGGCGAAAAGCTGTCAAGAAAGAGCTGTTATTGTGACAGCTTTGGGGTGGATAGAGCAAAAGCTGTCAAGAAAGAGCTGTTATTATGACAGGTTTGATGT
>NZ_JAGGQL010000049.1 GCF_018613315.1 Bacillus sp. ISL-37
TTCCGGATTTCCCTTCTTCACTGGCACATAGTCGTATTTTACTGATTTTTAAATAATCTCATAAAAAAAAATCTCCGAAAAAAGGAGATTCTCTTTGAGATGTTTACTCAGCATTCAATAAATGCTTATACTTCGGATTCCTGGCAACAAATTCATGAAGCTGTCCACCGTAATTTTCAATCCATTGGCGCACTACCTTTTCGGTCATTTCGCTGCCCATATATTCATGTCCGGCTTTTGCATAGGTTGACTCGAAGTCTCCCCATAAAAGCTCTACCCATGTCAATGCCTGTTCATAAGTGATGCCATTGTTCTTTTCCTGAAGCAGGTTTGCCAGCTTCTCATGAGTTTCTTGCAATCGTGATCACCCTTTGCCAATTTTTAATGTAGTTATGAATGATTGTATTTATCAAATACTATAAATGCGTGCAGCTTTTTTGGCATACACGTAATTTTACCCATCACGGAGGGCACTATGCGAAATAAAGTAACCAACTTCCCAAACCAGAACAACAATAAGCTTGAGGGCGAACCCCGGGCAAAAGCAGAATATGCTTCAAGAAGAGCAGATGGTACCATCAATACCCATCCGCAGGAGCGGATGTACGCATCATCTCACCGTGAAGATGACACTTCAGCTGTCATAAAAGACCATTAAGAAGCTTTTACCTGAAAGAGTCCTTGGGGCAAAACCAGGTATTTAAATCTGGCTTTGCTCCAATTTCAACAAAAGGGAAATTGGCAGTGCCTCTTCTCTTCCGTCACCATTTAGACGTGCGCCCCAGGCAAATACTCCATTCATATAATCAATTTTGAAATAGGTTCCTGGGTCCCCATCGATCCCATAAGTTTCACCCGGCTTGAAATCATCCGGGTTCAGCATGTATGATTTGGCCATGGCGATTTTTCGTTCATATACGGCAAGCTCACTGACCATCCCCATTTGTTCTGCTTTCCTAGCCTTGTCACGGAGACTGGCAATTTCCTGATTTAATTCATATTCAGATAACTCGCTGTATCTTTTTTCTCTGCCCATTTATATTCACTCCTGGATCATTTTGGTTTTAGTTTTTTTCCATTGCTTGTTTTAGCCATCTCGATGCAAGCTACTATTATCATTCAAGCATTTAAGTTATAACTAAATTATAGCATGTTATCTTAAGGAGGCTATCATGAAAGCAATCATTGTGACTGGTGCCGGTACCGGCCTTGGGAAGGAGCTAGCGCTTCTTTTGGCCAAGCAAGGTTACCATTTGATCCTAACAGGAAGAACTGAAGATACGCTAAAAAAAATACAAAACCAGATTCAACAAACAGGTGGAAGTGCAACAGACCTTGTGCTTGACCTCCGAAATCTGGAGGATATCAAGGAAAAAGCTTTATTGATCAGCAAAAAATATGAGATTTACGGACTCGTCAACAATGCAGGTCTCGGTCATTTCGGTCCATTCTCAGAAATCTCTGATAAAGAAATTGAAGAGATGTTCCAGACTAACGTCTTCGGTACCATCCAGATGACGAAAGCCATCCTCCCTTACCTAGAGTTGAATAATGATGGTTTGGTCGTTAACATCGTTTCTACCGCCGGCCTGCGCGGGAAGAAGAATGAAGCGGTCTACTGCTCCAGCAAGTTCGCAGTAAGAGGATTCACAGAAAGTTTGCAGAAAGAATATGAAGGATCAGGAATCCGCTTTGTTGCTGCTTATATGGGAGGAATGAATACACCTTTCTGGGAAGAAAGCGATCATGTTGCTGACCCATCAAGACTTCGTTCTCCTGCTGAAGTGGCGAAAATCATCATCGAAAATCTTGATAAAGACGAAATTGTTATAGAATCCAAAAAATCATGACCATTGTCATGATTTTTTTATTCCTCATTTTCTTTTTCAGAAATGAATTCATCAATCATTTCCATTGGAAACCCTTTACGGTACAACGCCATTTTCAGCTTTTGCCTATATTCCCGTTCCGCCAGTTTATTGTATTTGTTGTGTAGCTTCTCCCCCTGGAGCCTTAATGCATCCATCTCATCGTCTTCTTCTTTCTCCACTTGTGTTTCATCCAGGGCAGCCCGGATGATCGCGAAGGAATACCCTTTGCGCTGAAGCATCTGCTCTATCTTCTGTTTAAGGATTCTTGAAGAATCCTTCTTATTCTTTTGTGCATATTTATCGCTAAGCTTAATCGCTTTTTCCAACTGTTCATCGAACGAAACCTCTTCTACTGCCTTAGAGACCAAATCGGGAGATATCCCTTTATTCTTTAATTCCATTTTAATAACCTCGGCTCCCTTGTCCGTCGTATTGAGCTGGGTTCGGACAAATGCATTGGCAAACTCCTCGTCATTCAGGAATTTGTATTCATATAATTTATGGATTGCTTCTTTTATGACTGGATCAGCGATTTCTTTTTTCACCAGATAGTCACGCACTTCGGCTTCAGACCTCATGCGGTGAGCTAAATAATTGATTGCCGTATTATAGGCTTTGCGGATGTCATCCTGGAAAAGCATCTCTGTTACGGAAAAGTCATCGAGCTCCATCCCTTTTTTCAAGTTGTGCTTAATCAACACATCTTCATCAACGCTGAAGGCATACTCTTCCCCTCTGCCGCTGTCGGTAAAAATGCTGTATCGTTCCTTATTATGTTTTTGTGCAGAAATCTTTGTAATCACCGGCATGTGATTTTCACCTCTAATGAAACTTTAACACATTCAAAGGAGGTTTATCATATTAAAAGAAGTACTATAGTAACAAGAGTATTTTTATGAGGAGGATCTTGATGAAAATTGCGATTACCGGAGGCACCGGACTTGTCGGTCAAGCGTTAAGCAGTCATTTGATACAGGCGGGTCACCAAGTGTATATATTAACTCGGAATTCAAGTGAATCACACAGCAGCAACCCAAAATATGTTCAATGGCTCGACCCTGGAGACAAGCCTGAAAAAGAGCTTGAGGGCATTGATGCTATCGTCAATCTTGCTGGCGCGACAATCAATAGCAAATGGACGGATGAGTATAAAAAGAAAATAATTGATAGCCGGCTACAGGCAACTGCTGAGGTAAAGAGGATAATTGAAGAACTGCACACAAAGCCTTCTGTTTTAGTCAATGCAAGTGCGGTTGGCTTTTATGGCACATCATTAAGCAAGGAGTTTACCGAACAATCAAATAAGGGGACTGACTTCCTTGCCGACACTGTACATCACTGGGAAGCCTCAGCCTCCGAGGTTCAAGACAAGGGAGTTCGACCTGTACTTTCTCGTTTTGGTGTCATCCTTGATAAAACTGCCGGTGCTTTGCCTCGAATGGTCCTCCCTTATAATTTTTTTGCTGGAGGAAAGATTGGCTCGGGCAAGCAATGGCTATCATGGATCCATATAGAGGATGTTGTACGCGGGATTATTTTCGTCATCGAGAATACTAATGTGAATGGTCCTGTTAATTTCACAGCTCCCTCCCCTGTTACGATGGAGCAGTTCGGAGAAACTTTATCAAAAGTTCTTAATCGCCCTCATTGGATGCCAGTGCCTTCATTTGCGCTAAAAATACTGCTGGGCGAAATGAGCATTCTTGTACTGGAAGGGCAGCGTGCAATGCCAGAAAAACTGATTCATGCAGGTTTTACATTTAAGTATCCTGAACTGGAAAATGCACTCAAAGAAATTTTCGGTAAGTAATGCTGTTAAATCCCTTTCAACAAGGAAATACTGGTAAAGTAAATCATTTTGAAAGGATGGATAACCAATGGATAAAAAGAAACGGGATAAGACCAAAAGCAATTTATCAAGCATGCAGGAAGTTACATACAGCCATGAATTCAAGAAGGCAGACAGAGCAGCAGGCTATACAAATGGAAAGAGATAATAAGCATTAAGCACCCCTTTATTGCGAAATATAAAAGTACGGAAATGCTTCTTATTCCGTACTTTAACCTGAAAGGGGTTTTTTCGAATGGGTCGTTCTCATGGACATAAAACACGTGACCGAAATAAAGCTTCGCTTCCTCAGGTTCCTAAGAATATGAAGTCTGATGGAATCGACGTGGAATTCAACCGGGAGCTTGCTGATCAGGCTGATCTTGAAGCGCTTGCTCGATCAAGGGCTGCGGATGGACGTGCAAAAAAACACCGAAAATAACCATAATATAAGAGAAAGCAGAATCCATCCAGGATTCTGCTTTCTCTTTTAAGGGGAAGGGGAATAGGAATCAACAGTTAGCTTCGGGAATTATATTGTGAATTTTTTCACTAACTTTTGATATCTTTACTATACTCTCTCTATTCAAGTTAGACAATGACTTTCACCGTTTGTTCAAAATAATTATTTCCACCAGTTATCAACATTCATGTGGATAGTGTGAACAACTCTGCAAACCACTTACTATTATTGGGTTTTTAATCACCCAATTTTTTTTAGTGTTTTCTGTGGATAATGTGTATAAGTCTGTGGAGTACTCGAAAAATAGTGTTTTTTCCTGTTGATAAGTATGGTGATAAATATTCGCTATTAATTTTACCCTCCATCTGCAGTCCGCAAACCATTATTCACTATGATACGTTTAAATAATTGCGATGAATAAAACAAATACTATTTCTAATTCGAAGAGATTTTCTATAAACGGAGGGATTCCTGATGACAAGAAGGAATAAAATACTTGTACCAGAAGCAAGGAAAGCACTGGACGATTTAAAAGCACAGGTCGCCGGTACGATAAAAGCAGAGGATGCAAAATTCGAAACAGCAAGAGAAGTTGGCGTTCCCCTAAACAAGGGCTATAATGGCAATCTCTCTACAAGGGAAGCAGGAAAAGTTGGAGGCAGACTCGGCGGAAATATGGTTCGCGAGCTCGTTAAAATGGCTCAGGAAAATCTGCGTAAACAGTAAGGATTTCAACTTTTTGTAAAAACGATTGACAGCTGCTGGAAAATATCATATAATGATAAAGCTTCGCCAAAAAGAAGTAACTTGAATCACAACTATAATTATGTAAACAATTAATGGCGTTCTGCTTTTTATTTTTAGGTATCAACTTATTCACACTGGATCGGCTTCGGAGCCGTAAGGATACAAGAGAGGTAGGGCTTGTGTCGTTTAGGTTTAAAAATGGTCAAGTGGAAATTGTACCGCGGCAAAGTTTATAATGGATGATTTTTTATACATCTTGTGGAGTAGCAAGTTACTTAAAAGCGAACCGGATTCCGGTTCGCTTTTTCTAATGCGCTAACATTTTAGATTGCATTATTCATTTGAGTTTGTTCAGTATAATCAGATGGCTCCTGCTTGTATGCCGGCAGGATTAGAGTCACTTCTGTCCCAACTTCTATTTCGCTCTTGTACGAAATCGAACCGCCCATAGCCTCAATGATTTTGATTGAAACCGATGTTCCAAGTCCCGTACCTTTATTTTTGGTTGTGTAAAATAATGTACCAATTCTGGCGATTTGCTCACTATCCATTCCCTTTCCCGTATCTGAAATCACAATATATGATTCATTCCCGGCCGAGACCTGACTGATGTTGACTTCCCCGCCCTCATCCGTAGCCTCGACCCCGTTCTTTATAATATTCACAAGAGCTTGTTTCAGCTGGTTCCTGTCTGTTTTTACATAGATTCCCCACTCCAACTGGACATTCACCTGGACGCCTTCTTTTGCAGCAAACGCCTCTAAAAGCAATGTGACTTCAGTAATGATTTCTGCCAGCTCGGCATCTTCCAATTTTTCAAATTGAGGCTTGGCAAAATTCAGATAATCATTAATGATGGATTCTGCCCTGCCGAGTTCAGTCAGGACGAGACTCAAATAGTAATAATTATCCCCTTTTTCTTGCTTATGCATCATCTGCAAGAATCCTTTTACCACTGTTAAAGGGTTCCGGATTTCGTGAGCAATGGATGCAGCTAGTTCACCCAGTGTATTCAGTTTTTCAGCGCGCAGGATCTCTTTTCTCATTAAATCCTTCTCGATCAAGGACTCATTCAGAATCGCTGCGACCCATACGGCAAAAACCTGGATTGCCCCAAAAATCGCTACATTCATCATAATTTGATTTGTGTCTTCAGCTGTTGCGTCATTAATGAAAATATTTGCCACGAGAATCAGCAGCATTGAAAGTGAAGGCCATAACCCTACAAGGACTGCTGTCCTAATTCTCTTTTTTGCATCGAAGGTCCAAAATTTCTTGATAAACAAGAATGGAATTAGCGCTGCCAGAAAACCACTCGCATATCCGAGCAAAAGATCCCCGCCCATAAATGTCCTTGTTGCCAGGTAGGAGACCAAGACCATAACACCCGCTATCGGGCCTCCATATAAAAAGGCAAGCACCATTGGTACGTAGCGAAGATCCCAGTACAAACCGCCTTCCTCAAATGAAAACATGAGAGACAGAAACACAGCAATGCTTTGGAGCCCCCCGCACAAGTAAGGAGATTTCCCGACGCTTTTATTATCAAAAAGGACACTATGAATAAAGATTGGCAGCAGGATGATAAGGACGTTTAAAAGAAGTTTCTCGGCAAGCATTTCAATTTCTCCATTCGAAGAGGGTATGGATAAAGCCGGATTGATGCTGTCATACTAGATAGCTTTCTCGTATTAGGAATACGACAAACTTTTCACGAATCCTCTATTGCCCGGGAAATTTGTCATATTAAAAAGAAAAGCGCAAGCGCCTCGGTCAGCCCCGACAAGCGTTGTCCACCTAAAAAGCCACATCGTGTGCAATGAAATGCTATAGCAAATAAAAAAAAGAAAGCCCTAAGGCTCCCTAATAATTCATTAACATCTTTTTTTCCAGCTGGCTTGTGTAAAGACTATGGTAAAACCCTTTTTGCTCCAGCAATTTGTCATGGCTGCCTTTTTCAATGATCTGCCCATTTTCAATGACGATAATCTGGTCTGCGCTTTTAATCGTATTCAACCGATGGGCGATGATGAAGCTTGTTCTTCCCTTCAGCAGATGCTGGAGGGCTTCCTGGATTTTAAGTTCTGTAATCGTATCAATACTGCTCGTTGCTTCATCAAGAATCAAGATTGACGGATCAGCCAGGATTGCTCTTGCGATGGACAAGAGCTGCTTTTGTCCCTGGCTGATGCCGGCATCATCCTGGCTCAACACGGTATCATAGCCTTCCGGCAAGCGTTGGATAAAGGAGTGGGCATTTGCTGCCTTTGCCGCCTTTTCTACTTCCTCATCAGTTGCGTCCAGTCTGCCGTAGCGGATATTTTCCCTTATGCTGCCCTGGAATAGGAATGAATCCTGAAGGACAAATCCCATTTGTGTCCGCAGGCTTTCACGGGTAATTTTTTTGCTGTCATATCCATCGATTAAAATCTTACCTTTATCCGGTTCATATAAGCGTGAAATTAAGTTGATGATCGTGGACTTACCGGCTCCTGTCGGTCCAACCAATGCAACACTTTGGCCTGGTTCAGCATGGAAATTCAAGTCAGATACGGTATCTCCGCCTTTTTCATATGAAAAAGATACATCCTTGAACTCGACCTTTCCATTGATATTCTGAAGGGAGCCAGCTTCTTTCTCATCGACCGCCTCTTCTTCTGTATCGATGATATCAAAAAACCTGTCAGCTCCTGCTACTGCAGAAAGTAATGTATTAAACTGGTTCGACAGGTCATTCAGAGGTCTTGTGAACTGCCTGGAGTACTCAGTAAAAATGACGATGGTCCCAATTGATACGTACCCTTGAAGCGCGAAGTAGCCGCCAACTGCCGCCACAATGGTGAAGCTTAGGTTGTTGAGCATATTCATCAATTTCGGGATAAACCCCGTAAAGGTCTGGGCCCAATAACCGGACTCTTTCAACTTCTTATTTTTAATGCGGAATTCTTCAATAACTTTCGGTTCCTGCGAGAAGGATTTAATGATTTTCTGGCCAGAAATCGTTTCTTCAATATACCCATTCATTTCACCAAGCCGGCGCTGCTGTTCTTTATACAGCCTCCCTGTCCGGCTCGTGATCCACTTCATTCCCATGAACATTAGCGGCACAATGATCATCGTGACAAGCGTGAGCAACGGGCTCAGCCAGATCATGACAGCGAGAGTTCCCACCAGTGTAAGGACGCTTGAAAAAATCTGGATGACGGAAGAATTCAGCGTTGCGCTGACATTCTCAATATCATTGGTTACCCTGCTCATCAATTCGCCATGCTGCCGTTTGTTGAAGAAATCAATCGAAAGCTTATGGAAGTGTGTGAAAAGCTGTTTCCTCATTGTATATACAGTCTTCTGCGCAATCCCGATCATCCAGTAGCTTTGAAACCATAAGCTTAAAGAGTGCAGACCATAGACAACGCCAAGACCGACTAACAACCAGATGAATCCGTCAGTAGACTCTGTCGCAAAATACTCATCAATTCCCCAACCAATCAGGAATGGTCCTAAAAGGCCCAGGGCAGAACTTGCCACTACCATCAATAGGACAAGAATCAGTAGGCTCCTCTGGTCTGCAAGGTATGCCCAAATCCTTTTAACCGTTGGCGCAATTCCCTTTGCGGAATTACTCTTTTGCTCAGTCTTGCTCTGCTTTTTTAACACCCTGCCTTCACCTCCCCGAATTGGGACTCGTAAATAGCCTGATAAAGGGAAGAATTCTCCAGCAGATACTCATGGTCTCCAGATCCAATTAAGGAGCCATCTTCAAGCAACAGGATTTTATCGGCTTCCTTAGCTGTGCTGATCTTTTGGGTGATGATGACTGTTGTGCATTTGTATTGGCTTATCGAATCAAGCAGCCTTGCTTCTGTTTTCAAATCAAGCGCACTTGTACTGTCATCGAGCAACAGGATTCTCGGATTTTTGATTAAAGCCCGGGCAATGGATAGTCGTTGTTTCTGTCCACCCGACAGATTGACGCCTTTTTGCCCGAGAAGTGTATCATATCGATCGGGAAGTTTATCAATCGTGTCATGGATTTGAGCATCCGAAGCGGCCTTGATTATTTCCTTATCGGTGGCATTCTTTTTACCCCAGGCCAGGTTTTCCTTGATGGAACCAGTGAACAGCATAGCCTCCTGGGGGACATATCCAATCCCTTCTCTAAGACTTTTAAGTTTAAAATCTTTGATTCTCCGGCCGTCGATTCGGATTTCCCCACTCGTTACATCATATAACCGGGGTATAAGCTGGAACATCGATGTCTTTCCGGCACCAGTAGCCCCCAATACAGCCACTGTTTCTCCAGCTGCAATGGAGAAGGATAGGTTCTGGAGTATTGGGATATTGGTATTCGGAAACTGGAATGAAACCTTGTCAAATTCAATTTCCCCTTTGGTAATCCCATACTCCTTACTGCTATCTATTGTATCTTCCAGATCGATTTCCTCATTCAGCACATCGGTCACACGCTCAGCAGACGCCCGAGCACGGGATAACACCATGATAATCCATGAAAACATCGAAAAAGCACTGGTGATCCTGGCTGCATAATTGACAATCGCAACCACTTCACCGACCGAGACGCTTCCAGTCTGGACTTCTATTTTTCCAAACCAAAGCACAGCAATCACACTCAGGTTCATGAATAGCAGCAGTACTGGTATCGTTACCTCGGTAACCCTTAAAGCGAACACCGTTTTATCCTTAAGGTTATTGTTCGCATTTTCAAATCTTGTTCCTTCATAGCCACCTCTGGCAAAAGCCTTGATCAGCCTCATGCCGACAAGATTTTCCCTCATGACGCCGTTCACTTTGTCGAGGCGTTTTTGTACACTTTTAAATAAGCCTGCCGCCTTTGTCATAATCCATATCAGGAAAATCAAAAGAGGCGGAATAATGATGACAAATGCAAGCGACAATTTCATATTGACGAGCATGGCCATAATGATTCCCCCGATGACCAACAGCGGAGCGCGCATCGCAATCCTCAGGCTCATAAAGAATGTATTTTGCAGCTGTGTCACATCATTGGTGATCCTTGTAATCAAAGAAGATGATGGAAAGCTACTGAAGTTCGTGAATGAAAAGGCCTGGACCTTGGCGAACAGCTTCTCGCGCAAATCATAGCCAAAGCTTTGGCCGGCATGGGCAGCGATAAATGAATTCGTGATTCCGGATGCAAATGCAAGAAACGAAATCCCGAGCATTATTCCGCCTAATTTGATGACGGTATCCAGGTCCCTGGCGACAATTCCTTCATCGATGATCTTAGCCATCAGCAGCGGTTGCACAAGTTCAACCGCCAGTTCGACGAGCATCAAGCTCAGCGCAGCCGCAATCGGGATGCGATATGGTTTTACAAATGAAAATATACTCATGAAGATGAGACCCCCGTTGAAACGATCTTGATTATTTCGGCTTACGAATTTTATATTTACTATCATACCTCTTTTGGTGAATTTTTTGAATTGAAAGAGAATAATTTATTTTGCCTTTGGGTTACGAAATTTTATTTTTGGCGCCATAATTTATTTTACAACTAAAAAAGCAGCATCGTATATTATTACGACGATGCTGCTTTAAATACATTTTCCTTTAAGAGTTTTGCACCAGATGATCCTTCAATTGGTCTCTTAGTGCGCGTTTCAGGAATTTGCCGACCGAGGTCTTTGGGATCTCCTCCATGAATACAACATCATCCGGAAGCCACCACTTGGCGAACTGTGGGGCGATAAATTCTAGTATTTCCTGCTTGTCGACTTTGCCTCTAAATTGTTCCTTCAGTACAACACAAGCAACCGGTCGTTCCTGCCATTGCTGGTGTGGAACGGCAACGACACTTGCTTCGAAGACAGCCTCGTGAGCCATAAGGGCATTCTCAAGATCGACCGATGAAATCCATTCACCGCCGCTCTTGATCAAATCCTTCGTCCGGTCGACTAGCTTGATAACACCTTCTTCATCAATCGTGGCTACATCACCAGTGTAAAGCCAGCCATCACGGAATGCATCTGCCGAACGCTCATCCTTGTAATATTCGTCCGCAATCCAAGGTCCACGCAACAATAATTCTCCCATTTCCTCGCCATCCCACTTGACTTCGCCATTTCCGCCGATGACCTTCATTTCCAAGCCAGGGACAAGGAGACCTTGCTTGGAGCGGATGTCTAAAATTTCTTCTTCGTCCAAGCCGACCTGGTAACTCTTCAGACGTGAGACCGTTGCCAGCGGAGTGGTCTCTGTCATGCCGTATGCGTGCAGGAATGGAATCTTATATTTTGATTCGAATGCCTTAATCATGCCACGCGGCGCTGCAGAACCGCCACATACAATTGATCTTAGTGAAGATGTATCATAGCTTCCTTTTTCAAGCTCATTCAGCAAGCCAAGCCAAATTGTCGGCACTCCTGCGGTGAAGGTGACTTTTTCTTGTTCAATTAAATCAGCAAGCAGCTTAGGTGTGAACAGTGGACCTGGCAGCACCTGAGTCGATCCAAACCAAGTCGCAGCGAATGGCATACCCCAGGCATTGGCATGGAACATCGGGACCACAGGCAATACGACATCAGTTTCGGAAAGTGCTGCCGTATCCGCTAACCCGAAAGCATAGCTATGAAGGACGATGCCTCTGTGGGAATAAACAACGCCCTTAGGATTTCCAGTTGTCGCCGATGTATAGCACATCCCTGCTGGATCATTTTCATCGATATCTTTCACGAATTCAAATTCCGGACTACCCTCCCGAAGAAGTTCCTCATAAGAATAGACTGGCTCCAATGTTGTTTCTGGAAGTTCGTCTTTGTCGGTCATGATAATGTATGCCTCTACCGTTTTAAATTGATCCTTGCTGCGCTCAATCAGCGGCAACAAGTCCTCATCGACAAGCAACACCTTATCTTCTGCATGATTGATAATGTAAGAGACATGTTCAGGAGACAGGCGGATATTGATTGTATGGAGGACAGCCCCCATGCCTGGAGCGGCGAAATAGACTTCAAGATGACGATGGTGATTCCAGGCAAATGTGCCAACCCGGTCTCCCTTTTCCACACCAAGCTTTTCAAGTGCGCTGGCAAGCCTGCGGGTCCTCTCGCCAATCTCCTTGTAAGTGAATCGGTGAATACCTGACAGTGTCCTAGACACCACCTGCTTTTTCGGGAAAAACTTTTCTGCTCTTTCCAATAGCGACCCTACTGTCAATGGAACATTCATCATACCGACATTTCCCCTTTCGCTTTTTATTAGAATAGCGCAAGCGCCTTGGTCAGCCCCGACAAGCGCTGCCCGCCTAATAACGCCACGTCCTGTGGC
>NZ_JAGGQL010000050.1 GCF_018613315.1 Bacillus sp. ISL-37
CGAAGAGTTGTATTTGCCTGTTCGTTCTTTCATTAATTTCATTATAAAATGACAAAACTACAGCCACATCACCCAAAGGCGAAATTTTAAACTCCATATCTTCTCTCCTTTTCAGAAAAGCGTAAGCGCCTCGGTCAGCCCCGACAAGCGTTGCCCGCCTATAACGCCACGTCCTGTGGCTGGCGGGTCTAGCACATCGTGTGCCACGGAGGGCCGACCAGCGAAGTCGTTCTTTGACTTCATTGGGCGGACCGAAACGTCTCGAGGGGCTAGGCGCTGGAGCTAGACAATACAAAATCGGCTAACATATAAGAATAAAAATGAATCCTTAATCATGAAAGTTATAAAAGCTAACCAGCCGAACCACACAGAAAAAATCCTTATGTTAATTATGCCGTCCAAGTTTTTCCTGCCCTCATGGGGCTTACGGTTATTAAACCTAACAAACATCCTGAATTGTTTCAAGGATGTTACAGGATATTGGGAACAGGCAAAAACCGCGCCCTGACTAGTCTGTTAGGAATGGTAACGCTTACAAAATTTATCGAAGTAAATATATTATGAATATTCTGAATTAGTTATTTAGCAACTAGACAAGCACTTTTTCGTAAGGCTCTTTTCTCAAACTTTGTTGCTATTGACTACAAAAAAGATTAAATGACTTATTTTTCTTCACAAAATTCAAGATAATTAGGAGAAAAGAGCTTGCACACTTAATACCGAACTACAAAATAGCTTTTTCCACGTTAAAATCGGCTTTAGGATTTTAACAACAATCTTTACGAAAACAGCCTTTCGTAAAAATAAAAACTCCCAGAGCAGGGAGTTTTCTGTTGAAAAATTTAATGATTGCAGTGTTGAGTTCAATATTTGCACGGTCTTTGGGGATAATTGCACGCTCGTTCATGTTAATTGCACGGTACAAAACGGAAATTGCGCACTCAACACGATTAATTGCACCTTCATCCATATTAAGGGAAAATCCCCACAGAAACTTAAATCCTCCTAATGTGATGAATGACTGAACAAGTAAATCGCCAACGACAGGCTGCCGATTCCGAGTGCAATCAGGCTAGCATAAAACACTTTCCTCCATGTTTCCCCAATGAAATAGATGTTCAGCAAAAAGTAATAAATAATGGCACTTCCTCCGATGAACAGGAAATATTCCTTGAGGTATTTTGCTGGCATCGGATTGGTGACACTGGTCAGTGCCAATCCTGCAAAGATGAATACCCCGATTATATTCAATACCTTTTTCAAATCACTTTCCGGGGTCCTCTCTATTTTAATATTTTGTGATGTCTGCATTTTCGTTTCCATCCTACCACCTCAAATATTATTAAGTCTTCTTTGTTTTACGATTCAAATCATAAAATGTTCCGTCAAAATAAAGTTAACTTTTCCCAGCCGGGACATGTACCCTTACCAATACTTTTCTCCTACATATTCTATAAAGACCAACTAAAAGGAGGAGGTTATATGAAACTTTATTTAGATCCAGGCCATGGCGGCTCGGATCCGGGAGCACAGGGAAATGGTCTTCGGGAAAAAGACTTGAACCTGGATATTGCATTGAAAATCCGTTCCATTCTTGAAGATAACTACGAAAATATTGAAGTAAAAATGAGTAGGACAAGCGATATGAATAAAAGCTTGAGCCAGCGCACCAATGAGGCTAATGCCTGGGGCGCTGACTTTTACCTGTCAATCCACATCAATTCCTTCAATGGCTCTGCTCAGGGATATGAGGATTATATTCATAGCAGCTTATCAAATAATTCGGCAACCGCAAGATACCGCGACATCATCCATACTGAGGTTATGAAGCTGAATCAGCTTGATGACCGTGGCAAGAAAAAAGCAGATTTCCATGTTCTGCGTGAAACAACGATGGATGCGATGCTATCTGAGAACGGCTTTATCGACAATGCCCAGAATGCCGCCCTGATGAAGCAGGAATCCTGGCGGCGAAATGTTGCCCAGGGACATGCGAATGGTATTGCAAAAGCATTCAACCTAACTCCGAAGGAAGCCACTGATCGCGGAGCACTGTATAAAGTGATTGCCGGATCCTTCAAGCAAAGGGAAAATGCTGAAAAGCGAGTGACAGACCTGTATGCACAAGGATTTGATAGCTTTATTTCGACATCGGAGGTATCCGGCGAAACCTGGTATCGTGTACAAGCTGGTGCCTTTTCAAGCCGCGAAAATGCGGAAACTCGCCTCCGGGAAATCGAGAGCAAGGGAATCGATGCTTTTATTGCGACTGATTAATATGTATTTCAGGGCCGGATCCGATACTAGATCCGGCCTTTTCCCATGAATTTGAAATCCGCAATTTAAATTTCCATCGTCCATCTTTCTTCTTGCGTCTTTTTAAGCTGTTTTTCCGTTTCTTCTGGATAAACCGTCCGGAATTTATGGTGATCTGCAGGGATGATTTCTACCATTTTCGCAATCATATCCTCTGGATCAAACTGGTCCTTCAGCGCCTCTTCCTGCTTTTTCATATCCTCTTTCCGGGTAAAATTCTTCTCCTCATCGTACCACTTCCACTTTTCCTCAGCAGCTCGCTTATTGAAGCCGGTTTCGAATGCGCCCGGGTTAATCGTCGCTACTTTTACATTGAACTCCGCAAGCTCCGACTTCAACGTTTGCGCGATTCCCTCGATGGCATGCTTCGTAGCCGTATAGGGACCAACATACGGTGTTGCTGAAATACCCGCCATCGAGCTCATGAAGATGATTTTTCCGCTTCCTTTTTCCACTAGCTTACGTGCAGCGAGTTGCACAGTTTCCAGCGTCGAGAAAACATTCACTTCAAAGAGAGCACGAATCCGGTCCATCGGCACTTCACTCAGCGGCCCGCCTTCATTGATCGCTGCATTCGCGACAAATACATCAAAGTCATACTCTTTTATCTGTTCACGGTCCCGCTCATTCGTAATATCCAGCTTAAATACTTCCAAATCAAGGCCCTGCTCATCAGCCTCCCTCATTAGATCCGTCTTCTGGGAAGTCAGCTCAGTCGTCGCAATCACACGGTGCCCCTTTTTCGCAAGCCCAAGAGAAGCTCCCCTGCCAAGCCCACTGCCAGCTCCCGTAATAAAAATCGTTTTAGTCATTCCGACTCCTCCTATCAATATGAAATAATATTTTCATCTTCCCGGGAGTAGGACATGTGAAACATAAGAATGCTTAGCAGGCTAACCAGCAAAAAAATGACCAGAGAATTTCATATCTCTGAGCATAGCCTCCATGCTTATGGTTATTCCACATTATCAACGATTGTCAATTTATCATTATCAATTCTCATTTAGTCGATAGCATAGTTGAACCACACCAGAGGAAAACCTTTTTGTTTCAACTAGTTTTAGATTCACCCTTTGCTTAATATCAAGAAAAAGAGGTCTACCTTCTCCTAAAATAATCGGGTGAATTGATAATCTAAATTCGTCTACAAGCCCTAAGTTTATAAAGGTTGTAATTAGACTAGCTCCACCATAAAGCCAAATATCTTTACCAGGCCTATTCTTTAATTTGATGATTTCCTCCTCTATATTTTCATTTATAAATGTAACGTTATTTTCTGACCTTTTTTGTGTTTTTGAAAACACATATTTCTCTTTACTATGGACCAATCTCCAAATTTCATTTTCTGTATCTGAGACTTCAGTATCAGGTTTATATTCACCCCATAAATCATAACTTCTTCTTCCATATAAAATAGTATCTATTTGATGCAAGAAATTCTTGAAGTCCATATCGGGATCCATAATGCACCAGTCTACTTCCCCTTTTGGACCTTCAATAAATCCATCTAAAGTAACTGCTAAATCTAAAAGTATTTTTCTTGGTTTTTCGGACTTGATCATTTTTTATCCTCCTTTAGTCGAATAACATCGGGTCCATTTTCTTGATGCACATTTCTGCCAGTCCGCTTAATAAGAAACAGCCACCTGGTTTGGCGGCTGATTTTGAAAATAAGTACTTGATCCACAAAATAAATCACTTTCCGTATAAAATTTATACCCTCAACAGTCCACGGAAACCCCTTGCGCCATAGTAGGAATCCGCTCCATTGTGGTACACAAAGACCGTGTCGTAGCGGCGATCGCAAAAAAGGGCCCCGCCAAGTTCTCTAATATTCTCAGGTGTTTGCACCCAGCTTGACGTTTTCAGATCAAATTTCCCTAGTTTCTGAAGTTCCCGGTATTGTTCTTCCGTTAAAAGTTCTATACCCATGGCAGTTGCCATATCCATAACGCTATTTTCTGGTTTGTGTTTTTTCCTTGCCTCAAGTGCTTCCCGGTCGTAACAAACACTTCTGCGGCCTTTAGGACTTTCCGCTGAACAATCATAAAAAATGTATTCGCCTGTCTCTGGATCAAGGCCAACAACATCGGGTTCCCCGCCAGTTGCTTCCATTTCATTGAGTGACCACAATTTTTCACTATTAGTTTCAAGCCTAGCTTGTACACTAGCCCATTCAAGACCTTCATGTCTGTTCATATTTTTCTCGAAACGAGCTTTCAAAGTTTCTAGCAGTTCTCCCTGTTGTTCTCGTGACAACTCTCTGTTTCCCTTTGCCATATTAACTCCCCCTTGTTTTCATGCACAATTGCCGATTCTTGAATGTTACTTTTTTAACTGCGCAAGATCCATTACTCTAGTTTTGCTACCCCTAATGCTAAATGTTCCCACAGTACCTCTTCAACTTTTTCAGCCAATTCCTTTTGACATTCTACGACTAACACCACTTCCGACTTTTTCCCTTTTACAACCCTATTTCTTTTATGTACAACTTTATAAATGATGTAGTCGATGATAAAGCCAAGTATAAATCCAGTTGCCGCGCCAATGAGCCCCCAATAAATGGGCCCCCATTCTAAAATAAACCCTACACTTGCGCCAACGACAGAAAAGGCCGTTCCAATCGCTGCTCCCTTGTCAAATAGGCTAATACCATCAGCACGATGAAGTGTATCAAATAATCTCCTTTCCTCCACTCTATTAATAAGGGGAACAGCAAGAATACTTTCTTTTTTCACACCGACTTTTTCCAAAGAAGTGATGGCAAGTTCAAGATAGGAGGAATGCTCAAAGGTTGAGAAAATCTGCAATTATTTCACCTCATCCACCGAAACAGGAATTTTCACCCGAGATTGTTGATAATTTTCTTTAAGATATTTTCGTTGTTCACTTTCAAACAGTTTATTATTTTCAACCGTATTGACATATGAATCATAAATAGCAAACCCGTAATGAGAAGGCAAAAACAGGAGCCATTGCGGATCAAGGACTTGTGTCGCCTGGCTAATATCCCCTAGGAAAAGCAGATGAATTGCAACCAGGATCTTTGAAAAATACACAAAAACAATCATAAATATCAATGTAAAAATCGCAGTGATCACTCGATGGATATACAATTGACCCAACCCTGGCGTAAGTATAGACCATACAATGGCATTGAGCGGTCTTCTTTTATCTAAATAATTTATCTCTAACGCACCAATGACAAATGAATTGAATTCCGCATCCTCTCGTTCCGCTAATATGAACACTCTATTCATATCAACCGTGGTTCGGTAACTATCCCAAATCGCAAAAATATAAACTGGAATATACATAAGTGTCCATCTTGGATCAAGAACGTCTTTTGCCATCTCTATATTCCCGGTAAAAGAAAAAACCAAAGCCTGGTTTATGTTAGCCATATTATTAACTAAAATCTCCCAAATAAATAAAGCATAACCTCTAAGATATTTAGACAGAAGAAGATGGCCGAATCCTGGAAACGCGGCTGACCACCAGGCAATAATAAAGGGATTGCGGAGATGAAGTTGAGTTGTACCAAGGGTACTAACGTGTGCTTTAAACCTCCGTGCTCTTCGGGAAGGATTAACTGAACTTGTCGGATTGAAATTTTGCATAAATATAGCCTCAACTTTTTTATATGTTAAGGCTATCTTTTAATAAATCTGGTAATTTTATTCAGTGATTCTGAAGTATGAGCAATGAGACGGTTAAACTTTAAATTACTGACCCTAATCGGAACTGCTGCACATTGCGACAGCAATTATATCCCCTTCCCCTTATCATCCCTGAATGCGTCCCAAACCATTATAGCTACAAGAACAGTGAACAGGCCATTTCCAACATACTTCAGCGTTTCGGAATCAGAACCGTAAGACACAATAAAAGAACTTACAATCATAAGAAACACGATAAACAGTTTAGTATTTCTTTTCAAACCTGTCCCCCCTGGACAAAATTACTTTTTGAATTTCAAGGTCCTTCTTACTGCGAGCAAGATATATAGAAGTAAGGCATACAAAGTGATGCTTATCATGTAAAAAATCGCCTGTGGTTTACTCGATTCACTGGTGACTCCGTGGAGTTTGTTATGGTCATCAATCGATATAAAATACGACCAGATGAAATTTAAAGTGATGATCAACATAAGCAATGCCAGAATGGCCTTTTTATGTAAAAGCAGTCTAGTTAAACTCTCCTTAAAAGCCTTGGAGACTGTCACCTTTGAGTTTCCTTCGACACTGATCTTATTGTTAAAAGGCGTTAAGAAGTAAACCATCAAGCCTCCCCAGACAATACCAAAAACCACTAATTCTGCGAATTCCAATTTGAATCCTCCTCCACATTGGTCAACCCAGTCGGTCTATCTCACCTTTCTACTGTTTAGCTTCTAGGTATTTTTTATAAGCACCTGGGCTTTGCAAATGTTCAGGAACGGTTTCATGTGCCGGCTCCTGCACCTTCTCTTGTACTTTTCCAACCTCAGGCGGTATAGTCGCAATCCTTTTACGGACGTCATTCAGTAAGTAAATCCCTCTAAATAGACTGCCTGCAATAATACCGAAGGCAAGGATGCCGCCTACAATCGGACCCATAACAAATAGAAGGTAACCTAGAATGACACTTAACAGTATGGATAAAAACAAATACATGCCAATCTCTGCCCCCATTTCTAGCTTAATAAAATGAAATTATTCCTAAATTCTCTATCATTTATCGATATCCTAATTCTTAAATCACTGGTTCGCAGCACATACTCTTTGACCCCGATAAATTCCGATTCAGCAATCAAGTAGAATTGAGTCCCTTTTTTCAAACCCTTAAAGTCGCTTTTTAACATATATCTCTTCATTATTATTCTTGTAACTCCTGTAAGATTCTTTTCAATAAGTTCAACAAAAAGAAGCGTGAATCCTCCAAGATTTACGCTTCTTTGCTAGAATATTGAGTTTGTTACTAAAAAAACCACGTTGCTTGGCGTGAAGCCCTAAGGCAACACTTAGTTTCTATACTTCACCTTGTCCAATTAGCGTGAGGATTTTGGCGGCTGGCACACTTCACATTTGCGCTGGTGATTATCCTTGAATTTCTTGAAGGGTTTTTCAAAATTGTTGCCGCAAGCGCATTTAAAGAGTAATTTTTGTGAAAAACCATGATATTCTGTCGTCAGCAGCTTACTCTCTGAATTTTTCTCCACAAACTCTCTAATCTTTTCAATCGTCCATCGTTTGTTCATGTTATACCTCCATATATGATCGCTAGGCGGAGGCTTTTCGAGCATCCGTGCAATTATGTTTAAAATCCATCTAAGTTCCTCATTATACCATGTGCCGACATACAATTATATAAGCTGTTTAGTCTTTATTTTCCTTCTCAAGCAACTCAATTATTCGGTCAAGTTTTCGTTCTATGCTCTTCGAATTATCAGGTTCCTTTATTACGAGTGACCGGACAGCATAAAAAACAGCAGCCACAATACCAATCAATAAAATGAAAAATATTAATTGAAATAATAGATCCCCAATGTTCATCTTAACCCCGCCTCTTTTTTGGATAATTATACTATATTTTCTTATTTGATTTACATTCCTCCCCTGCTGGACTTACTATTAAACTATATTCTGGACAGGGGTGGTATTTTTGGAAAAGTTTAGAGTGGGTATAATCGGGACGGGTTTTGGTGCCAAAGTTCATGCGCCGATGATGGACCATCATGAGGGTTTTGATGTTGTAGCTATTTCTAGTGTATCAAGAGGAAATGTTGAAGAGGCACGGAAGGCAAGCGGGATTGACAATATCTATACCGACTGGCGGCAGATGCTTGAGCAGGAGACCCTCGATTTAGTGGTCGTGGCATCTGCAGTGCATTTACATAAGGAAATGGTTGCCGCCGCTTTTGACAAGGGCGTTCATGCCGTCTGTGAAAAGCCAATGGCCCTGGATATTACTGAAACGAAAGAGATGATCACAGAAAGAGACAAGGCAGGCAAACTCGGGCTGATCAATCATGAATTCCGCTTTTTGCCGGCTCGTACGAAGGTAAAAGAAATCATGGAAAGCGGCAAACTCGGAGGAATTATGCATGTCCGCTACCAGTGCTCTTTTGCGAATTACAACGGACTGATTTCAAAACCGAGAGGCTGGCTGGGACAGGAAGAAAAAGGCGGCGGAATGCTTGGCGCAATCGGATCTCATATGACAGATGCTCTTCAATGGTGGTTGGACTGCTCATTTAAAGAAGTGTTTGCCGAGCTGCCAATTCACATTCCCACCCAGACTGATGAAAACGGGAATACTGAACATCGAACAGCGGACGATGCTTTCCAGATTATCGGCTCTCTCAAAAATGGGGCTACTGTAACGCTTGAACTCCTTTCTGCAGCGCGCCAAACTGAGCACACATGGCGTCTTGAAATCTACGGTACGGAAGGCACACTTGTTATGCTGGATGACAAAAAGGTGCTGCTATCCGCAGGAAATTCTCCACTTGAAGAAGTCGAGCTAGTGCCGGATCTAGAAGCACCTTCTACCATGCCGCAAATCGCAGCAAGGTACTATAACGGCTTCCAAAGGGCTTTAGATGCCCTCCATGAAACTCTGGTTTCAGGAAAGAAGCACCCATACCTCGCTGACTTCGAACATGGACATGCGACTCAAAAAGTTTTAGATGCGGTAAGAACCTCTGCACGCGAAGGTCGAAAAATGGAAGTAAAATAAAGGATTCACGTTGCAACAAGCTTAACAGGCATGAGCCAGGTATTGAACTGGCTCATGCCTTTAATTCTTACAATAGTCCAGGGTAGTTGCCCTCCATAAAAGTGCCTGACGCTGTGGCCGATGGGAAAATCGGTTTAATCAAACGTTTGATTAATAAATTTAAGTACAGGAATAAGTGACTTTGTTGAAGCGCAAATCATTTTTGAAAGCTGCTCTATTAAAGTGCTACATGGAATTAGTTCACTTTATTAGGCTTAATCCTTTGGACCTGACACTCTAAATCAGACCTTCTTCTCCCAAAAAGAAAAGCCTTATTCAATAAGGAACAGGCTTGTCATTCTACATATCCCTAAGCATAGTGTTTAGAGAGCTTAATTCCTCTTCAATCGTTGCCAGCCGCTTCTCCAGCGGATGCAAGTTGCCTTTTACAGATTCCAATTTTTCGAGATTGTGCTGAAGCTGCAAATACTCGTCTTTCAGTTCGACGATTTTATATTCAATTTCTCTTTTATCCATTGGCTTGTCCCCCAGTTATGACGATTTCTTTCTTTAGAATAGCCATATTGGCGATTTTATTCAAGAAACATGGGCACACAAAAGGCGTACTGATAATTCTGTACGCCTTCCGTATCTATTTATTTACTTTTGATAAAAGCGTGATGCTGTAAATGGCCGCGAGTCCTACAAGGATATAGACCACTTTTGCGATCGGACTGTCCATGCCGCCGAAAAGACCGCCAACCAAATCCCATTCAAATAATCCAACCAATAGCCAATTTAAACCGCCGACAATAAGCAATACTAATGATACCAAATTCAAAGTTTTCATTTTGACACCACCCATTGTATAATTTTTGTGTAACCTTTCGAGTTTTATTATACAAAACCTATACAAAATTAGCAAACATTTTATATAATTATATTAAAATGTTGATTTGCCAACTTTAAAACTGTGTAATTTTTGTATAACTTCTCTATACTGATGAGTGGAGGTGAAAATATTGTATAGCATCAAGCAGGTATCAGAACGATTAGATATACCCGCGGTCACGATCAGGGCCTGGGAAAACCGCTATAATGTCGTAGCTCCGACAAGGACCGAGGGCGGTCACCGTTTATATAGCGAAAAGGATTTCGAAACACTTAAGTGGATTAAGACTCAAGTACACGAAAAGAATATGAAAATCAGTGACGCGGTCAGGCTGCTGCAGGAATCCCCTCCGGCTTCCGACCCGCCTACATCACAAAATGACAAGCACGGTGAGCTAAAAGAAGAGCTTTACGAAGCGCTGGTCAACCTTGATACTCAAGAAGCAAATCAGATTGCTGACCTCGCTTTTTCCTTGTATGACTATGAAGAGGTGTTTCACCAAATATTAATCCAGGTTTTATATAAGGTTGGGGATGAATGGGAGAATGGCGCAATCTCAGTTGCCCAGGAGCATTTTGCTTCGCAGTTCATTATTAACCGCTGCACCCAGTTCCTGAGGGTTCTGCCTGTGAATCCTGCCCTCCCGAAAGTGTTGGCGTTCTGTCCAGAAGGAGAGCAACACCAAATCGGCTTGATGGTCTTCAGCTTATTTTTAAAAAAGAAAGGCCATGACGTCATCTATTTGGGCCCGAATACGCCGCTTGAGGGATTATCAGATCTGATAAAAATGAAAGACATTCGTGTTGTCGCAATCTCCATGACAAACCCGAATCCCATTGAAAAGGTGGAGAACTGGATTCAATCATGCCTCAAAATGGATCCATCCCTGAAGTTCATTGTCGGGGGCAGCTGCGTAAAAGATTGTCCAAAGCTGGAGTCCAAGTCTGTCAGCTACTCCCTAGGTTCTGATTGGGATAGATGGTATGACTCATTTATGCGCTGATCTTGTATTAACAGAAACTCTATAAATACCTTGATTTTACAGAGGAATGAAATGGTAAGATTAGAATGAATCTTATCAGGGAGGTTTACTAGTGAAAAAGCTGTTATATCCAATTACCGATTGGGTTTCAACGAAGCGTGGAATGTGGATCACAATTATCGCCTGGCTGGTCCTTATGGTGGGCTTAAGTGCAGGACCAATGCTAAGTGAATATAAAACAACCAACTTCCAATCGCTTCCTGATGAAGCACAGTCAATGATAGCAGAGAAAAAGGCTGAAAAGCTCTTTCCAAATGAACAAGGAACACCGGGAATCCTGGTCTTTCACAATAAAAATGGCGACATCAATCTGGATGAAGTCAAACAAATTCTGAACGGAATTATTGCCGAAGATATAGAAGGAATTGAAACCATCGTTGATATCAGCGCTCTTCCTCCCCAAGCTTTGGGAGGCTTCACATCAGAAGATGGCTCAACGATGATCGTCCCGATGGAGCTGGAAAAAGGGCTCGGGAACAGCCAGTATTCCGAAATTAATGACAAGGCTCTGGAAACCGGAAACGAGATTGCTGAAGACCTTGAAAGCACGGAATTTTATATCACAGGTCCTGCCGGTATTGCCGGTGATACGGTCAAGCTTTTTGAACAAGCTGACTTTGTCCTGTTAATCGCAACCGTTTTGATCATTTTAATCTTGTTGATTGTTATTTATCGTTCACCGCTGCTAGCGATCATTCCGCTTCTCGCAACTGTTATCGTCTATCAGGTCGTGAACCAAAGTGTGGCACTAATGGGTGCAGGCGGCCTGGAGGTCAGCAGCCAGACTTCATCCATCATGAGTATCCTGCTTTTTGCAGCGGTCATTGACTATTCACTGTTCGTCTTCTCTCGGTACCGCGAGGAACTGAACAAATATGAGAGCAAGTACGAGGCAATGAAATACGCGATGCGTGCAACTGGTGAACCCGTATTCTTCGCAGGAGGCACTGTGTTAGCTGCGATGCTGATCTTATTCTTTGCCGATTTCCGCGATTACCTGAACTTCGCACCTGTTTTCGGGACGGCCATGTTCTTCATCATGATCGCGTCGGTCACATTGCTGCCGGCACTATTTACATTATTCGGACGTAAAGCATTCTGGCCGAAGGTACCGAAGTACGGCCAGGAAACCGAAGTTAAGCACGGAATCTGGGGACCGGTCGCCAGATTCGTCGTTAACAAGCCTGGAATCTCAGGTGGAATTGTTGCCTTATTCCTGGTCATCACTGCATTCAATGTCTTCAATCTGGATTTTGAATTTGATACGGTAAAAAAATTCCCTGAAGACCTGCCTTCCCGCGTCGGCTATGAAATCGTCGAGGAAAGGTTTGATAAAGGGGAACTGGCACCGACTACCCTGGTGATCGAAGGCGATGATGCTTTCACCCAGGACGAAACAAGTGCCATTCTTGAAAAATGGCAGAGCTATGATGAAATTGCCTCCGTCCGGGTATCCGCTCAAACCGAGGATGCAAAAGCCTTGAAGTTGAACGTTGCTTTATCAATGAATCCATATTCGACAGAAGCAATTGATTTCATCGGAGATCTACGCTCGGAAACTCCAGAGTTATTGGAGGAGCTTACGATTGATGGAGAAGCTTATTATAGCGGTGTCACGGCAAAGCTTTTGGACGAACGGGAAATCAATAACCGCGATATCGTAAAAATCGTGCTCCTGGAAACGGTGTTGATCCTAGTTCTCTTGTATGCTCTCACGCGTTCGATCAAGATGTCCATCTACATGATGGGAACCATCCTGTTATCATACTTATCTGCGTTGGGACTCGGAATCTTCCTCGTCGATGTCTTATTCGGCTTCGAAGCATTAAGCTCCCGCGTTCCAGTCTACGCCTTCATCTTCCTGGTGGCATTGGGAATCGATTATAATATCATCCTGGCCTCCCGATTCATTGAAGAGCGTAAGGTACACAAAGTGAAAGATGCCCTTGAAATCGCGATCCGCAATACCGGCGGCGTCATTTCATCAGCGGGTGTCATCCTGGCTGCAACCTTCGCAGCGCTGACAACAATGCCAATCGCCGACCTGTTCGTCTTCGGCTTCATCGTCGCAGTCGGAATCCTGATCGACACGTTCCTCGTGCGCGGCATGCTATTGCCAGCATTGATTCTTTTCTTTGAAAAAGATGAGAAGACAGCTGAAGTGCAACAAAATTAGAAAAAGGCAATCCCAGTAGCAGTAGCCATGGGATTGCCTTTTTTTATATAACCGGACACTTTATCACGATCGCTATGGATTTCTGTCCTTCATGACCCTGATGACGGACATTTTTTCATGATTTCACAGGATTTCTGTCCATCATAACCTCGATGACGGACACTTTCACATGAGTTCCCTGCATTTCTGTCCGTCATAGCCTCGATGACGGACACTTTCACATGAGTTCCCTGCATTTCTGTCCGTCATAGCCTCGATGACGGACACTTTTTCATGATTTCACTGGATTTCTGTCCGTCATAACCTCGATGACGGACACTTT
>NZ_JAGGQL010000051.1 GCF_018613315.1 Bacillus sp. ISL-37
CTATCCGGGGTATAGTTCATGAAATCATGCACCGGCTTTTTTTATAATTTATTTGACCCTGTAGTGCACTACATAGTTTAAGATGTTTCTATAAGGGGGCCGAAATGTACAAGGTAAGTGAATTTTCCAAAATGACAGGGCTCAGCAAGGAGACGCTCAGATATTATGCGGAGATCAAGCTGCTCGAGCCTGTATTCATCGACCCGAATAATAAGTACCGCTATTATGACAATGGATCTTATTTGGTTGCGTTGTTATTGGTGCATCTGAGACGGTTCAATTTTACCATCCAGGAAATGCTGACGGTGGTGAACGATGAATCGTTTGATAATCTCGAACAAATATTACTGAAAAAGAGACAGGGACTTGTGAATCAGGTGCAGGAATTAACTGAACTCATTGAAGAAATGGATGATTTCTTCGAATTTGGGATGGAGGGCGCAGAAGATGATTAAATGGTACGAAGAGAGGGTCATTCCGGTCGATATCGAGACAATCTGGACATTATTTCAGCTTGAGAACATCCAGAGAATCATGCCAAATGTAGTAGAGAACAAGGTGATTGAAAAGAAAGAAGGAGTCGTCGGCTCGAAATACGAGCAGAAATATAAAGAAGGCAAGCGGATCGAAACTTACATAGTTGAAGACCTTGAGTACGAGAACACTCCTGATAAAAAACACAACAAAATCGGTTTTACGCTAGCCAAAGCATTTCAGGTTGAAGCGGCTTTCACGCTGGTCAAGGTCTGTGAGGATGAAACCAGGTTCATTTATCAAGGACAGAATACTGGCCTGAACTTCCTGGGCAAAACCTTGCTCAAATTGGGTGGCGAAAAGAACAACAAAAAAGTCGTTACCGATTTTATGGATCTGGTGGAAGAGGAAGCTTTGAAAGAAGCGAAGAAATGATTAGAAGGCTGCCATTAATAAGAAGGCAGCCTTCTTTTTATGTAATATGTTTGAATTCCACAGGTGAAGACAAGTTGATCAAAGTTGATGGGTGCCCGTATGCCATTGATTCATCGATGAACTCCTCAAGGTTTTCTACTGAACCTGCAAGGATTTTTACTAGATAACTATATTGCCCAGCTAGCCTGTGGCATTCGACGACCATTGGATGCTCAATGCAGAATTCGCGGAACTCCTTGCAGCGCTTTGAATCGAAGAGGATAAAAGCCAGCACTTGCTTGTTCACTTTTTTGGGATTGAGTATAGCACGATATCCAAGAATCGTTCCATTTTCCTCGAGTCTTTTTACTCGTTCCTTTACCGCAGGGACGGATAACCCCACTCGCCTCCCTAATTCAGTCATCGAAATCCTGCCGTCATCTTGAAGATGGTGAAGGATATTTTTATCCACCTGGTCCATACTGACACCCCGTTTAATGTTTTTTAGATACCTGATATATGTTTTTAAGGAAAGATGACTTAAATGCAGTATATTTTAAAGAAAATGATTTGAAATAACGAAGAAACATTATGTAAATTATATCCTTTTATCATTAAAATTACCTTATAAATGATAAGGGGCTGATGGATATGAAATTGACGAAAAATGATCCGCTGATTGTGATTGATGTACAGAAGGCTTTTTTTAACCCGGGCTGGGGGAACAGGAACAATCCGAATGCGGAAGAAAACATTGATAAACTGATCCGGCATTGGCGGGAAATAGGGCGGCCGATTATCTTCGTGCAGCATATCTCTGAAAATAAGAATTCCTTCTTTTTTTGTGAAAAGAAAGAAGACATTGAGTTCATGGACTTTATCCAGCCGCTGGAGGAGGAAATGGTAATCACTAAATCTGTGAACAGTGCTTTTATCGGGACTGATTTGCATCAAATCCTCCTGGGTATGAAGAGTGAGCATATTGTCATTACGGGATTGACGACGAACCACTGTGTTGAAACGACAACACGCATGGCTGGCAATTACGGGTTTAATCCGATCCTCATTACCGATGCGACAGCAACATTTGACCGGAAAGGGATAAATGGAGAAGTCTACGAAGCAGAATTGATTCATGCCATGACGATGGCGAACCTGAATGAAGAATTTGCAGTAATTATGGATACTGAATCTCTTTTAAACGAGGGGATTCTTGTAAAATGAAGAAGGTCTTCGTACTGAAGTAGCTAAAATCAAAACATATCAACCACATTTATTATTTTATTGGCGGAAAATAAAATATATCGACCACATATTTCATTTTATCGGCGGATTTTGAATTATATCGACCACATTTCCGAATATATCGACCACATTCCGGATTATATCGACCAAGTCGTTTATTCAGCCAATTTTAAAAGCCCGGGCAATGCCGCCCGGGCTTCATCTTATTCACCACAAATTCGGTTTGACGACCATGAACCAGAGCATCGACATCAGTAAAATGATGTAAGTCCAGATGGTGCGCTTTAGTTTTGCGGAGAGTTCTATTTTATTCGCGCCTTCTTCGGCAAACTTCCGAAGCGTTGGCGAAAACGCCCTCGCGAGGAAGAACAGGGAGGCGAACAACAGCGCCAATGTCCCAACAATCCACGGCGTTTTCCATGTCCATGGGCCAAGGATGACGAGCAGCACTCCTGTTCCAATCAGTACATGGCCGGCGTGCTTTGACAGCCGCACGACTGACTTCAACAAAGCCAAGTGTGCCTCCAATTCTTTCCCCACAGCATCAGGCAGTTTTTTTACAATGGGCATTAAAATGAAGAAAGGCCCGATTGATGCAATCACGCTTGCCACGTGAAGATAAATAATGGCTCGATAAACTAAGTCCATTTTTTATTCTACAACAGGACTGAATTCGTGCACCCAGACGCGCATTTGCGGAAGCCAAGGCATTCCAGGGTGATAAGACAAAATCGACTGCTTGTACTCCTCGACATTTTCAAAGCCTTCGCGCTGAGCATCAGCGTCTGTCAATTCTCCAAGTGACTGGGAATAAACATTATCCACGACGAATTTCTTTCCTTTTAACTCCATGATTTCGCCTACATCAGCGTAACGGCCATTACGGCGAGTCGCTGTTTTCTTGCCTTCGAGTACCTTATTGATATCGTCTTCCATTGTGATCAGACGCTCAATCTCACACGTTTTTGGCGGCAAAGCATTGTTCTGTTCTGTCATTGAAAAAACTCCCTTCCTTTAGTTCCTATAATAATGTACCATACTTCGAAAAAGGAAAGCCAAGGCATTCAACGTGAAAATAGTGTTTTACAAACTTTTTAACAAAACTTTTCATATTGAGTGTAACATTTTATATAGTTCATCGTTTTAGTTATGAGATTTTAAAAATGAGGGGCAGTAGTATGAATGACGGCAGAAGGAATGAACTCGACAATTTATATAGAAGGTACACGAAGCCCCTTTATTATTTTCTGCTGAAGCTTTCGGGCTCGCATCAGCTGGCGGAGGATTTGGTGCAGGAAACGTTTGTCCGCGCGACGATTTCGCTTTCTTTTTACCAGAATGAGGATGTGAGGGCCTGGCTTTATAAGGTGGCCCGCAATGCGTATCTGGATGAATGGCGCAGGCGACAGCGGAGAAAGTGGGTCCCGTTTGCGGATTATTTGTTTGCAAAGGATGAGATGGCGAGTCCATATGGGCTTCCGGAGGACGAGGCAATCCAGGCAGAGACCTCCGACGACCTGCAGCAGCTAATGACCTATTTGCCGGAGCAGTACCGCTCAATCCTGTACCTGCGCGAGGTCGAAATGTTCAGTTACCAGGAAATTCAGGAAGCGCTTGAGCTGTCGGAAAATCAGGTGAAGGTGACGCTTCACCGTGCTCGGAAAAAGCTGGCGCAAATGGCGGAAAAACAAGGATGGAAGGACGATGAACATGGAATGGAATAAGGATAAGGAAAAGAAAATCCTATTAAAATATCGATTCACGTTGACAATGAAGATCATCAGGATTATCGCAGCCACACTGTTTTTCTTCTGGCTGTATATGCTTGTCGTTTCAATCAGCTATGACGCCCTGGGTCTTGATAAAAAGCATCTTTTTTACAGCCGGGTGGCGATGGATTGGACACAGCCGAATTTGCAGGAGGATTTTGGCAGCATTGACTCAAGTGAAATCACCCCATTCCTCACGCAAAAAATGTCCTATCCAGTTTATAAAATGATAGGGAAAGAGATGGAACTGGTCGGTACCAAAAAATTGGTCAAAGGAATCTTTCCAAAGAATGATACAGAATACTTCAAGCCTAAAACTGAGAGTGAACATGACTTTTACCTGCCGGAACATCCGAAGACAGGCAACAAGCTTGAAGCGAATGAGAGACCAGGAGTCTGGACAAAGCTGGAGAAGGTCCATGAAGGTACAGTTGCCGAGCTTTCCTTCTCGACGAAAAAGTATATGACACCTGAGGAGATGCTGGAGTTTTTAAAGCCATATGATCTCGATGTGCTATGGATGCCGCTGTATACCGGGGAGCTGAAGGAGTTTGAAGAGAGCTCGTGGGGCAGCAATGATTCATTGTCAGTAGCACCTTTTGGATTTACAGGCGGGCGTGAAGCGGATAATCGTTACAGGTCCCAAAGCAAATACGGTCTTGAGGAAAAATTCACTGCTTTAAATAGGAAATTGATGTTGCGTCAAATGAAAAACCTGCTCGAAAATGAATCAACCAGCTACCGTGAAAATTTCCTCGGCCTCTCCCACCTTGAGGAGCGCTACAATTATCTGATTAAGGAAGGATTCCAGGTCTACGGTGCCGTCGTAACCGGCCCGGTGAAGGAATTGCTGAAGCTAAAAGAAAACGAGCAAATCCAGGGAGCCGACCTTGGGGAAATGGCTTACTGGAATTGGTCTGAAGAGTAAAGTACCCCGTCTGAAAAAAATAATCCATTTAAGAAGAAGCAGAGTCTTTTCTGGGACTTTTGCTTCTTCTTTTGCAGTTATAAATATACTAAAATAGAGTTTTCTAGTAAAATGGAAGTATAGGGTGCACAGCTGTCTTTTTACAGTGGATGCCCAATTCTAGACAGATTTACCTTAGTTTCAAAATAGTTACTTTCGAGAAATAATCAAAATAGATAGAGCGATTAATTGCGAATTAGGGATGGGTAGAGGAATGATTCATGCCTAATTGAGGCGGGGCGCCGGGGAGATGATAAAGATGTTCAATAACTTTGATACGATTGATGAGTTGAAACGAATTGTTTATATGTGGTTGCTCCCAATCATTACTATAGCCCTGGTCATCAATAGCTTCCTGAATAATGAAAGCCTTTTTGATACCGTCATCAATACCACACTGATCGTTTGGTTCTTGATCAGCCTGGTTTTAGTCTACTTAAACCGAGCTATTCGCATTGGCGAATATGTTACCATATTTTTAGTGAGCGCTTATCATGTTTTTACTTTATACGATGTTGTACATAATGATCTGGCAATAACAGGCGGATCACTTGGGGATTTTATCGTTTGGATTCCTTTGATCATCATGTTTTTCTTTTTAGTGCTAGGGACAAAAAAAGGACTGTATTACTCGATCTTCATCTTCATGATTACACTAACTATCGGAGTGATTTATAGCGGGGAGATGCCCCCTGAATCAATCGATTCCCTGACACAATTCCATGCAGCAAATATCGTTTATATCCTAGTCCTGTTTTACGCGCAAAATATGTTCCGTGCTTTTACAGAGAGGGATTTCTTTAAAAAACACGCTTATATCGATTCCCTGACACGAATTGCCAATCGGCACCAGATTGATGTCTGGCTCGAGGAAAAGCTCGAGGCTGCGGAGGACGGAAGGGCGTTTTCGATTATCTTTTTCGATATCGACCATTTTAAAAAGGTCAACGATGACTTTGGCCATAAAATTGGAGACTGTGTTTTGAAGGAGCTGTCTGCCATCGTCTCTGGCAATCTAACAGACGGTGACCTTTTCGGACGCTGGGGTGGAGAGGAATTCATCCTGATTACGGATAGTATCGATGGACAGGCCTATGAAAAAGCAGAGCACTTCCGCAAGATGGTCGAAAATCATTGCTTCAAAGGAGCTGGCAGTTTGACGGCGAGCTTCGGAGTCACGGATTATCAGAACGGAGACAATATCGATTCCTTGCTGAACCGTGCCGATGAAGGATTGTACGTATCGAAAAACGGTGGCAGGAATAAGGTCAGCGTAAATTAACCATCCTGATAGATCGGGATGGTTTTTAAATTCCCAATAATTTATGATTAAACTATATTGATAATGTGGTAAGATAACTATGGTTAGGACTCTTTAAAAATGTTTATATATGAAATCGCTTTCAATAGATTGGAAAAAGGAGCAGTGCACCATGAAATATCGTTCTGCATTTGATATTATTGGTCCGGTGATGATCGGGCCGTCGAGTTCACATACAGCCGGTGCTGCAAGGATTGGCCGCATAGCGCGCACTTTATTCGAGAAGCAGCCGACGAAGGCCGTCATCTCCCTGTACGGCTCTTTTGCAAAGACCTATAAAGGCCATGGAACAGATTTGGCACTCGTTGCCGGGATCATGGACTTTGATACATTTGATGAACGGATTCCCAATGCTTTGAAAATCGCAGAGGAATTAGGCCTTGAAGTTGAATTCATTGCGGAGGATGCTGTTATGGAGCATCCGAACACTGTAAAAATAAATTTATATGACGGGCAAGGCAAGGAGCTTGAAATCGTCGGAATTTCCATTGGAGGCGGAACGGTTGAGATTACAGAAATCAATTCGTTCAAGCTGAAGTTGTCCGGTGGCAATCCGGCAATCCTGGTCGTCCATCATGACAGATTCGGGCTGATTTCAGCCGTGACGACCGTTTTATCAAAGCATCAGATTAACATCGGCCATATGGAAGTCTCCCGAAAAGATAAGGGAGACACAGCAGTAATGGTCATTGAAATGGACCACAAAATCGAGGACGGCGTTTATGCCGAGTTAACTGCACTTGATGGAGTTGACCAGGTCATCCGTCTCGTTGACTAAATATGAGTTACATCAGGAGGGCTAGCGATGTTTCGTAATGTTGCGGAGCTTGTTGAATTAGCTGAAAAAAATAACGTAAAAATCGCCGAAATCATGATTCGGCAGGAAATAGAAGTATCAGGCCGTTCTCGTGAGGAGATCATTGCCCAGATGGATAACAACCTGCAGGTAATGGAACGCGCTGTGGAAAGAGGCTTGAATGGCGTTAAGTCCCAGACCGGCCTTACTGGCGGGGATGCAGTCCTGTTGCAAAAATACATCGACAGTGGCAAATCACTGGCGGGCAATCTATTATTGGATGCTGTCAGCAAGGCAGTTGCCACGAATGAAGTGAACGCAGCAATGGGTATCATCTGCGCGACACCAACCGCTGGATCAGCAGGCGTCGTTCCAGGTACACTTTTTGCAGTAAAAGAAAAGCTGAACCCGACGCGTATGGAGATGATCGAGTATCTGTTCACGACAGCGGCGTTCGGTTTTGTCGTTGCGAATAACGCATCGATTTCCGGCGCAGCAGGCGGATGCCAGGCAGAAGTCGGTTCCGCTGCCGGAATGGCTGCGGCTGCCATCGTCGAAATGGCCGGCGGAACCCCGCAGCAGTCATCTGAGGCATTTGCAATCACGCTGAAAAATATGCTTGGATTAGTCTGCGACCCGGTTGCAGGACTGGTCGAAGTTCCATGTGTAAAAAGAAACGCAATGGGTGCTTCGAACGCCATCACTGCTGCCGACATGGCACTGGCAGGCATCACAAGCCGAATCCCTTGCGACGAAGTCATCGGCGCCATGTACGCAATCGGCCAGACAATGCCATCTGCATTAAGGGAAACAGCAGAAGGCGGACTCGCGGCAACACCAACGGGCAAGCGTTTAGAGGAAGAGATATTTGGGAAGCCAAAGTCGAAGCTTGTGGATTATTTAATCCAAAAATAAGTATGAAAAAGCCACTTTCATTTGAAGTGGCTTTTTCTAATGGACTGAGCTTTTTTACAATAAAAGAATGTTCCGTTTCTGGCACTCTTCGATCGTTTCCTCATTCCACACAGACACCTGAACCTCACCAATATGGATTTTTTGCAGAAGAAACATGCACAGCCGTGATTGCCCGATTCCGCCGCCGATGGTGTAAGGGAGTTCTTTATTTAATAACGCCTGATGATATTCCAATTGAGTGCGTTGTTCCTGGCCGGCCAGCTTCAGTTGTTCCAAAAGAACTTTTTCATCCACCCTGACCCCCATTGAAGTGATTTCGATTGCCCGGTCCAAAGGTGGATACCAGAGCAATAGGTCGCCATTGAGATTCCAATCATCATAATCAGGTGAACGGGAATCATGCTCTTGGCCTGACCGAAGCTCATGCCCTATTTGAGTAATAAAAATCGCCCCGAATCTCTTTGTGATTTTGTCCTCCCGCTCCTTTGGTGAAAGGTCAGGATACAGCTCCTCCAGTTCCTGTGAAGAGATAAAGCTTATTTCTTTCGGTAGGATGGGATTCAAAACCGGATAAAGTTTTGCCAAAAAGCTTTCCGACCTTTTGATGACATCGTAAATTTTTTCAACAGTGATTTTTAGGGTATTCACATTTCGCTGCTTTCGGGAGATTACTTTTTCCCAGTCCCATTGGTCCACATAAAGGGAATGAAGATTGTCGAGAGTCTCATCACGGCGAATCGCGTTCATGTCGGTATACAGCCCCTCGCCTTGAGAAAAACCATATCGCTTCAACGCCATCCTTTTCCACTTGGCAAGCGATTGAACAATTTCAATCCTTTCGTTTTCCACATCAAGTGCGTCAAAGGAAACAATCCGTTCATTCCCAGCCAAGTCGTCATTGATTCCCTTCCCGCCTCTTACAAAAATCGGCGCCGACACTCTAGTCAGATCCAGTGCCTCCGCAAGATTGTTTTCAAAAAAATCCTTCGTCTTCTTAATCGCAACTTCTGTCTCCCTTAAGTCCAGTTTTGACTGATACTTCAAAGCAGCATTGCTCAATTTCGCTCATCCCCTCCAGAGTCATTTAGTACTTTAGAGTATTTACGCAAACATCCATTTACTTTATGACAGCAGGAAGAGAAAGTTGCTACTGTCCTTCTGCAAAAACGAAAAGCGACAACAGAAGTCGACAGTTTTAGTAATGAAGTGCCTATATACTAGTTAATAGAATGAAGAAGTAGGGGGCGTGTGATGAGGAAAAAAGGTTGGGCGGCCACAATTGCAATTGGACTAGTCATGACAGGGATTCATCCCGCTGAAGCTGCAGAATTATCGGACATCCGCCAGCAACGACTGAATCTTAAGCAGGATTTTACCAAAAAAGAAGCGCAAATCGACGCAATGGATGAGGCTGAGCAAAAATATCTCTCCGAACTCAAGGCATTGGACGATGAGGTGTCAGAGGTCAACCAGAAAATCCGTGACCTTCAAAGAGGCCTTGACGGATCTGCGATTTCTGTTGCAGATTTGAGAGCGGAAATTGAGGGGCTTACTGACATCATCGTCCAGCGCGAAAAGCGGATCAAAGAACGGCTGCGTACTATGCAGGCACAGGACGGATTGGGGCTTTATGTGGGCATGATCTTTGATTCTAAAAATCTATCCCAATTGCTCGATGTGGCGACTGTCGTAGGGACCATCATTCAAGCCGATAAAGAGTTAATGGCAAAACATCAGGCAGACCTGCAGATATTGAAGGATCAAGAGATTTTCCTCCAGCAGGAGATTGTTTCACTGGAGAAAGACCAGAAGGAAATGAATATATTGCAAGCTCAATTGCAAAAGAAGGCCGAAGAAAAGCAACGTCTGCTTGAAACTGTCCAGGATTCAAAGCGGGAAAGCGAATCAGAGCTGATGGACATGTACGAGGTCTATGTCAATCTGGCATCCCAGGAGATTGCAATTTTAAAAGAAAACCAGAATCATCGTGAGGAGTATCTCGTTGCGAACCCAGAAGACGTATTCATCATGCCGACCAGCGGTGAGCTGACTTCTGGCTACGGTCCTAGATGGGGCAAGCTCCACGCCGGAATTGACATCGCAGACGAATCGCCCGACACCGTGGTTGTCGCTGCTGCTTCAGGAACCGTTATCCGCTCCTATTATTCAGCTACATATGGCAACTGCGTCCTGATCACCCATAAGATCAACGGCAAGACATTCACCACTCTTTACGCTCATCTGGAAAAAAGCACTGTCACCACCGGGCAGTCCATCAGCAAGGGCGAGATGCTAGGCTACATGGGTAACACCGGTGACAGCAGAGGCAAGCATCTTCACTTTGAAATCCATGAAGGCCAGTGGAACTATGAAAAATCAAACAGCGTCGATCCACTTGTATACGTTAGAAACTGAGCCAGATTCAATTTGCGAATCTGGCTTTTTACAGTTGTTCTTTACGTTAACGTCAATGGTATAATTTATTTACTGATTATTCTGTTAAAATGAGGGTTTGAATATGAATTCGATTTCTAATCTCGCCGAGAAGTTTGGGATTACAACCAGGACCATCAGATATTATGAAGAACTTGGATTGCTGAAGCCCTCCCGCACAGAAGGAGGACGGCGGATGTATTCCAGCAGTGATGTAGCAAAGCTGAAACTCGTCCTTCGTGGAAAACGGTTCGGTTTTTCGCTCGAAGAAATCAAAGAAATGGTCCTGCTATTCGACGAGGACCGATCCGGTGATAAACAACTGAAGCGGACCATTAAGTATGGAGAAGAGAAACTTGCAGAAGTGAACGAAAGAATAGCAGAGCTAGAGGAAATTAAAGAAGAAATCGAAAGGCTGATTACTGAATTTAAAGGGAGGTTACAAGGATGAATTTTTACGAGGAAGACCCGCAGTTTCGGGCATTGTTGAAGGAATTATTGGATGAGGAATTTTTTGCGTACGCGGACAAGGAGTTGAATGCGTTCGGTGAAAAATGTGCCAACGAGATCGACGAACGAGCCAGATTTACCGACCGGGAAGGACAGCCAAAGCTAATTAAGTTCGATGCTTATGGTGATGACATCTCTGAAGTGTGGGTAAATGACGGTTACCGGAAGACGGTAGAAGATTCATATAATACCGGCATTGTCGGTTATGTTCATAAAGAAATCCCAGAGCTGGGCCGCCGGGGGAATTATATCTATTCCTATGCTCAGGGCTATTTGTTATCGCAAACAGAGGCCGGCTTTTACTGTCCGGTTACGTTAACGCTGGCCACGGCTTACTTATTGGACCAGTACGCATCACCCGAAGTAAAAGAGAAATTCCTGCACCATGTCCTATCAACAGGCGAAATAACATTATACGAAGGCGCCACCTTCCTGACTGAACGCCAGGGCGGATCAGACGTCGGCGCGAACGCGGTGAAGGCAGTCCAGACAGCTGACGGATACAAGATCTATGGAGAAAAATACTTCGCCTCCAACGCAGGAATGTGCGGCGTCGCGATGGTGTTAGCAAGAAAAGAAGGAGCCCCATCCGGCACAAAAGGACTGACATTGTTCGCCGTGCCATGGCGTAAAGAAGACGGAAAGCTGAACGGCATTAAAATCCGCAGACTCAAAGATAAACTCGGAGTACGCGCAGTTCCATCCGCCGAAGTCGAATTCGAAGGAGCAGAAGCTTATGTAGTAGGCGATCCAACAAAAGGCTTTTACTACATGATGGAAGCACTGAACCTCTCCCGCGTCTGCAACACCGTCGCCTCACTCGGCATCATGCGCCGCGCCTACCGCGAAGCACGAGAGTATGCACTGAAGAGGGACGCATTCGGCAAGAAATTGGCCGATTTTCCAATGATTAAGGATTCTCTCGTTAAAATGGCTGTTAAGCTCGAAGTAGAAACCATGACAGTGTTTAAGTACCTGCCATTGTTCGAGAAAGTAATGAGGAACGAAGCAGGAGTAACGGAAAAAGATATCGTTTTAAATCGTCTCTACATCGCCCTGTTGAAAAAGGAAACGGCGGAACAAGCTGTTCATTTTGCACATGAAGCGATTGAAATGCATGGTGGAAATGGGTATATTGAGGACTTTGTTACACCACGGTTGTTGAGGGATGCCCAAGTTTTAACCGTGTGGGAAGGGACTGCCAATATCCTCGGACTTGAAGTGTTGAGGTTGATGGAGAAGTTTGGAGCTGGAGAGTTGTTTTTGGAGGAAATGAAAGAGCGTGTTGCTGGGTTGAAGGGAGAGTATGTAGACCAGGTCCGTAGTGGAATAGAGCAGCTTGAGAAACTTCTAGTGTCTCTGCAAACAGCATCTCATGATCATAAGACTTTTCACTCCAAACGTGTCGCTGAATTGATGGTGAAGATTTTTGAGAGTGTGAATGCGTTGGAGTATGCTGCAGGTGGGGGTGAACGGGTGGAGAAAGTAGTGGAGGTTTTTATTGAAGAGACATGGAAACCAAAACATGAGTATAACCATCAATTAAGAACAGTTCTTCACTTTGAAAATATTGCTTGGGTAACAGAAGATAAAATGATGGCATAGCCACAATCATGCGCCTCCTCATTGGGGGCTTTTTTAATTTGTTCTATATACAACTCGCATCGCGTTCTTTATAAAGAAATAAAATAGTGAGAATTTGAGAGGAATTGAGAGAAATAGTAAGATTTTCGTTCTTTATATAGAAATTTTGCCGGAATTTGATGTTTTTCAAAATTAATTCCTTAGAATATACTCACATTATAAGTTCTTTATAAAGAACAAAAAATTCTCAAGAAGAAACAATGAAAAATTTTCAGTAATCAGAGGTGATTATAAATGGAAGAACTGAGAAGAGAAAGAAGAAAGAAACGAAAACTGAAAATGAAAAAAGTAATGATTATATTGTCATTATCTGCGACTTTCACATTTGGGACAGGTATTTCCTATGCAAGTGATACAACTATTGGAACAAAAGTCAATGAGTTGATGACATCTATTGTAAATAGTTTAATCCCATCGATTGAAGCCCACATGCAACAAGAAACCAACAGGATTAAAACAGAAATATCGACAATAACTAACGAAGAAATGACCAATGCAAAATCTGGATTAGGATCCTATGCCGCGGAGCAAAAAACAAGAATTACAAATGAATTGAATGCATATAAGGACATGAAAGTTAAAGAAGTAAAGGACGAACTTGGCAACAACCGCTACAAAAATGACATTGAAGCTAAAGCGTCCGCAGCCATCAATAGTGGTAAAGCAGAAATTGACGCAGAAGTTGAAAAACTATTAAACAATCAATAATTATTGATCACTAAAATTTAAATGGAGTTCAAGCACAAAGTGCTTAACTATAAATTATTACATAGGCCCAATAGAGGCCGGAAGGAGAAACGAATATGAAAATTTTATCAACAACAAAAGGAAAAGTAATGGCAGGAGCATTAGCTCTAGCAGTAATCGGTGGGGGAGCAGCAGGTGCGAGTAACTTTGGTTTTATTGATCAACTGAGTAATATCCTTTCGGGGGCTAATGACAAAATTGCCACATTTGCTGCAGGTGAAGTTGATAAGTCAGACGAGCAATACCAAGATAAAATTATTGAAGATGTAAATGCAGCAGCAGGCTCATATGCAAATGAAATGGCTGCTCAGGCTACAAAAGAAATGAATAGAGGGAAAGGTGAGGTTAAATCTCACTATGATGATCTAAAAGCTGATCTTGATTCTACAGTTAATACATCGAAAGCAAACGGTACAGCATTAATTACTTCTAAAGTTAATGCGCAAGTTCTTTCCTCACAAGCCGCAATCGAAAGTGCAGCAGTGGATGCAATTAATGCCCAGTTGCAAAAAGATTCAATTACGAAATATGTAAGTGGTGGACAAGTAGTTAATCGATAAAGAATAAACAAAAGAAGCCATAGGGGGCTTCTTTTGTTGTTTATCTAGAACATAATTCGGAGGTACAGACAACAGCAAAAGGAAAACTCACTATCGCTTGATTGCTATGCCTAGAAAAATTATATTTTATTAATGAACTTGTTGACACTAATTAAGAGAGATGTTATTTTTATCTTATGTTCTATATATAGAACATAACGTTCTTTGCCAGGCTTGAAATGTGTATACTTTAATTTGGCAGGTGAAAATAATGAGTGCTTTAGGAGGAATAATCCATTTAGATAAAAAACCAGTTCCTTTTGAAAACGGAAGAGATATGATGAAGAGTTTTGAAAAGTTTCCTGCTGATGATATACAGGTTTACCATACAAATAATGCTTTCATTGGAAATCATGCACAATGGATTACCCCTGAGTCCATTGCAGAACAGATGCCATTTTACGATTCTGAAAGACAATGTGTAATTACTGCTGACGCAATTATAGATAACCGAGAAGAACTGTTTGAAAAACTTCAAATCGAACGCTCTAAACAGAAAACCATGACAGACAGCAAGTTAATACTCTTAGCTTACTATAGGTGGGGAGAAGAGTCTCCAAAATATCTGGTAGGCGACTTCGCATATATGATCTGGGATGAGAAGAACCAGAAAATATTCGGTGCCAGGGATTTCTCGGGATATAGGACTCTTTACTACTTTCAGGATAATAAACGTTTTAGTTTTAGTTCAACAATAGAAGCTCTCTTACCTTTACCTTATGTAAGGAAAGTGTTAAATGAAGATTGGCTAGCTGAATTTCTGGCTATTTCTGGTCCCATAGATACTGCAAAAGCCTTAACAACTCCTTTTAAAGGAATATATCAAGTACCTCCAGCTCATAGTATTTCCGTCACCGAGGGTAAGACTGCATTAAATAGATACTGTCGTTTATCGTTTGAGAAAGAAGTGAAATTCAGGAACAGGGATGATTATAAAGAAGCTTTTAATGAAATCTTTCAGGAAGCGGTAGACTCTAGATTAAGGACGTTCCGGAAAGTGGGTTCCCAGCTAAGTGGCGGATTAGATTCAGGAGCCGTTGTCAGTTTTGCTTCCAAGTCACTAAAGAAAACAAATAAAGAATTCCATACATTCAGTTATATACCACCTAATGATTTTGTGGATTTCACCCCTAAACAACTGATGCCAGATGAAAGGCATTTTATTAAAGCAACAGTTGACCATGTAGGAGGAATTACTGACCATTACTTAGATTTCCATGGAAGAAACTCTTATACAGAAATTGATGGATTTACTGATGTTATGGAGATGCCTTATAAATTTTTTGAGAACTCATTTTGGTTAAAGGGAATAATTGAAGCAGCTCATGAAAAAGATATAGGAGTTTTATTAAACGGTGACAGAGGGAATTTTTCTATATCCTGGGGTTCAGCTTTGGATTATTATTCTACCCTTTTAAAAAGGCTGAAATGGATTGAATTGTTTAGGGAATTAGACCAGTTTAGTAATAATGTAGGGGGACCTAGATTACGAAGATTACCTAGAATCATAGAGATTGGTTTTCCAATAATAGATAGACTACGCACAATTAGTTCAACCGATTTTCCCCCGACTATGATAAGTGAGGAATTTGCAAGGAAAACGAAGGTGTTTACGAGACTTGGAGAGTCTGGTATTGAACAAACCGGGTGGTTTGCTCCGTCAAATATATACGATGAAAGAAAATTACTTTATGAGAATACATTTCCTTGGAACCATGGAAATACATTCACTTCCAAAATGTCTTTACGACATAAAATATGGAAGCGGGATCCTACAAATGATTTACGAGTTGTCAAGTTTTGCTTATCCCTACCTGAAAACCAATTTGTTAAAAATGGGGTAGATCGTGGACTTATTCGAAATTCAACAGAAGGGTACCTACCAGATAAAGTCCGGTTAAACCAACGTATTCATGGAGTTCAGGGTGTCGATTGGATACATAGAATGCTTCCGCATTGGGATCAATTTATTAAGGAAGCAGAGCACATGTTAAATGATGGAACTATTTTACAATATATAAATAAGAACACTATCGAAATGGCGTTAGATAGTGCGTCCAAGGGGGGGAGAGTAGAAAACGATACGGACCCCAATTATAAGGTGTTGATGCGCAGTTTGATCATTCATAGGTTTATAAAAAAACATTTTGAGAGGGGGTGAAATCTTGAAAAAAGAATGGAACGCACCTTTGTTGGAGGTGTTAGAAATTAGTCAGACGATGCTTGGGTCTAAAGGTAAACATTTAGACAATGATTTTGTTGCTGGAACTTCTTTCGATGATTTAACCTTTAGTTAAAATGAGTTTATAGATTGAATGATCAGTCTAATGTCTAGGTAAATGAGGAGTGGCCCTTATCTCTATAGTCATAAGGGCTTACTACCTACCCAATGTGCTATAAAACATGTTAGATATTAAAAACAAATATTTCGCCTTTGGCTTTTCATAGAAAGTAAGTTTATTTTTAGCGGCCGCAAAAAAGAGATGTAATAAACTATGTAAAATAAAGGTCCGCAATTTTTTTAGCAAGTGGTTTATCGATATAAAGGAGGAAGAAATATGTTAGAGGTAAAGTATATTACAATGGATTGTTCTATAAAACAGCAATCTGGAAATATTATATCTAATATGGATGGTAACACTGTAATGATGAACATTGAGAAAGGAAAGTACTATAATCTCGGAGAAATAGGTGGAGAAATATGGAACCTGGTTGAAAAATGGGTTTCTGTGCCTGAAGTAATAGAACAACTCGTGTCTGAATATCATGTTGATGAAGCGGGATGCCAGGATCAAGTTCTTAACTTTCTTGAACATTTGAAGAAGGAAGGTTTAATAGAAATAAAGAAAGTCTAAAATTTTTATTGACTTGTTCTTTATATAGAACTAAAATAGGTATATATTATCAGTAATTGAGAACGCATATTTTTTTTACATCAAACGTTCTTTATCTAGAACAGATTAAGAGATAAGGTGGGTTAAATGAGCAATGGGTAATACGAAAAAAGGGATTGCTAAAGAAATCAATCTAAAAGAAATTTTCTCTGTCATTAAAAAGCGTCTTTGGATCATTGCCATCATTACTGCCTTGGCATCAACTGCGGGATATTTATATGGTGAGAAGGATATTACTCTCCTGTATCAATCTTCTGCCCGAATCATTATTGGTAAAGAAGCTGACATGAATACGCTGCAGGTTATATTGAAAGACCCAGTGGTATTAGAGAAGGTTGTTGAAAAGCTGGATTTGAAAAGAAGTCCAGAATCCCTTGCTAATCAGATTAATGTAGGAATATTAGATAGCTCTAAAGTCGTAAATATAAGTGTTATTGATACAGATCCTAAAAGAGCAGCTGATATTGCCAATACCACAGCTGAAGAGTTTAAGATTGAGATAACTAGATTACTTGATTTTAATGATATGGAAATATTTTCACCAGCTAAAATCAATCCAGCACCAATTAATGAGGAAGAAAATAGGTCAGGTATTATAGGATTCGTTTTTGGGTTATTCGCTGGAATTGGATTCGTTTTTTTCTTGGATTCATTGGATGACACGATTAGGTCAAAAAAGGATGTAGAGGATTTTTTGGATCTTCCGGTATTAGGAAGGATATCGAAAATGAACAAAAAAAATATCCAAAAACATAGTACTCATCAAATAGATATTCCGCGAGGTGATAACGGTGTTCCAAAGTAAACGAAGAGCAGCTAGTGCAAAACAAAAAAGAAACTTGATTGTATATTCAAACCCAGATTCAATCATTTCTGAGCAATTTAGAACGCTGAGGACAAATGTCCATTTTCTAGCTGGGGGTAAAAAAAGTACCTTACTTATAACATCACCAAGTTCCTTCGAAGGAAAATCAACAGCAGCTGCAAACCTTGCTGTTTCAATGGCTCAGCAAAAAGAAAAAGTACTTCTGATTGATGCAAATTTAAGAGATCCTCATATTCATTTTATATTTAGAATTACTAACGAAAAGGGATTAGCCGATGTGTTATCAGGTCAGGTTGAAATGAATGACGCTGTATACCAAACGGAAATCGGCACACTAACCATTTTAACAAGCGGTCAGTTGGATTCCAATCCAGCTGAATTACTTGGTTCGCAATCTATGGAGAGGCTCTTTAAAGAGGCATTAAAGGTATATGATGTCATCATAATAGATTCCCCACCAGTCCTCGAAGTTACAGATACAAAGTTATTAGCGAATAAAAGTGATGGAGTAATCCTAGTAATAAGTGAAGGAAAAACAGCTATCGAAAAAGCAACAGAAGCTAAGAAGGCTCTTGAGTTCGCTAAAGCAAAAATCTATGGCGTCATATTGAATGAGATCTAGTAACAATTTTTTTTACCACTAATGTTCGTTATTAAGAAAATGTTGTTCTTTTTATGGTGATGTCTCCTAGCCGTTATCAAAGGAGGCACTCGGTCATGCTGTGGGTTGAATAAACCTTAGACGCTCTGGTCGTCGGGAGTGTGATGTGAGGGGGGGTTGAATGCCCCGTTTTTATTATAAAATCTTTACTTATTTGTTTTCTGAAAAGAACGAATAAGTAAAGACTTTATTTTTAAGGAGGATACATATGAAAGAAATAGATAAGTTTCCGAAATCGATAAAAAAAGCAGTACGCTACATAAAGCAAGACGCAAGTAAAGAGGAACTGAAAGAAATAAGAAAGCTGATTGACTATGCTATTAAGCTGCGGAACGTGAGGTTGGATTAAATAAAGGGGGGAGGAAAAGCATGACCTATAGGCAAAGACTTTCATTATTTATCCTTATTGACTCAGCAATTGTGCTAACGGCGATTTTTATTAGTCATTTACTAGTGCGTGGGACAATTGATACTTCACCGTTCTTTTATTTAACTAGTGCAACAGCCATTATATTAAGCCATCATTTATTTTCTTTTAAATTCAAGCTTTATAAAAAAGCCTGGGAATATGCAAGTGTCGGAGAACTGATCATCATCCTGAAAACTGCATCAGCCTCAATCCTGACGGCAGCTGTATTCCAAGGAGTCATTCTCAATGAAATTTTCCTAAGGCGTTTGTCGGTAACATGGCTGCTTTTAGTTTTAATCATTGGCGGGTCTAGGTTTTGCTGGAGGGTTTACAGGGATTTATATTTGAGTCGTTTAACTTTTAGTAAAAGAACACTAATTATTGGTGCAGGTTCTGCCGGAACTATGGTTGCAAGGCAGTTGCTAAAAAGCAAGGAATCTGACCTCCAGCCTGTTGGTTTCATTGATGATGATGCGAAAAAACATAATCTGGATATTATGGGCATACCAGTCCTGGGCGGAGTCGGAAAAATCGATGCCATTGTGAAAAAAATGAGAATTGACAACATTGTCATTGCCATACCTTCGTTAAGCAGGAAGGAACTGAATGCCATTTTTAAAGAATGTGCAAAAACGGATGCCAAGACGCAAATCCTGCCAATGCTGGAGGATCTTATGACCGGCAAGCTGTCAGTAAACCAATTTCGTGATGTCCAGGTTGAAGATTTACTGGGAAGAGACCCTATCGTGTTAAACGACCATAAAATTTCTAAAGATATCACAAACAAAGTAGTGCTTGTAACTGGAGCTGGAGGGTCGATTGGTTCAGAGATCTGCAGGCAGATCTCTCAATTTAAACCTGAAAAATTAGTTCTCTTAGGGCACGGTGAAAACAGCATTTACTCAATTGAAATGGAACTGAAAGAAAGTTTTCGAGATTCAGCCATAGAGTTTATTCCTGTCATTGCTGAAATCCAGGATGCAAAAAAAATGATGTCCGTGATGGAGACATACCAGCCGGATGTTGTCTATCATGCAGCAGCCCATAAACATGTGCCGTTAATGGAAAGAAATCCAGAAGAAGCTGTAAAAAATAATATGATTGGCACGTTGAATGTCGCAAATGCTGCAAGCTGGCATGGGGTGAAAACATTCGTGATGATTTCATCCGACAAAGCTGTAAATCCAACAAGCGTGATGGGCGCAACAAAGAGGCTAGCCGAGATGATCGTGCAGCATATGGATGAGAGCAGTAACACAAAGTTTGTTGCCGTCAGGTTTGGGAATGTCCTTGGAAGCCGGGGAAGTGTGATTCCTCTCTTCAAGAGGCAAATCGAAAAAGGCGGTCCTGTCACTGTGACGCATCCAGAAATGGTACGTTATTTCATGACAATTCCTGAGGCATCAAGGCTGGTGATTCAAGCAGGAGCTCTGGCGCACGGAGGAGAAATCTTCGTCCTTGATATGGGGGAACCTGTAAAAATAGTAGACCTGGCCAAAAATTTGATTAAGCTATCAGGTTATTCTATAGAAGAAATCGGAATAGAATATACAGGAACAAGACCTGGTGAAAAGCTATATGAAGAGCTTTTGAAGGATGATGAAGTGGGGGAGCATCAAGTGCACCCGAAAATATATGTAGGAAAAACATCAGAATTATATATATCCGAGATAGAAGAGATTATCGGCACTTTCTCAAGTATGGAAAAAGAAGAATTGAGAGATCGCTTGTTAGCATTAGCTAATAATAGGTTTGCCGACTCTCCGGTTTTGTCAATTTCAGTTTAGGGGTGGAAGTAGATGAAAGTAAAAAAAGCGATTATCCCAGCTGCTGGCCTGGGAACAAGGTTCTTGCCGGCAACAAAAGCGATGCCGAAAGAAATGCTCCCGATTGTTGATAAACCAACTATTCAATATATTGTCGAAGAAGCAATTGAGTCAGGAATTGAGGATATCATCATTGTTACTGGGAAAGGAAAAAGAGCGATTGAAGATCATTTTGATCACTCCTTTGAATTGGAACAAAACCTGTTAGAAAAAGGAAAATTTGAGTTACTAACTGAGGTCCAAAAGTCTTCAAAGCTCGTTGATATCCATTACATTCGCCAAAAAGAACCAAAAGGACTTGGCCATGCAATCTGGTGTGCCCGAAAATTTATCGGGAATGAACCTTTTGCGGTTCTCTTAGGTGATGATATTGTTCAGGCGGAAAAACCTTGCCTCCAACAAATGATGGAACAGTATGAAAGATATAATGCCTCGATTCTTGGAGTGCAAAAAGTCAATCCAACTGAAGTATCAAGATATGGGATTGTAGATGGGAATTGCATTGGCGACCGGTTTTACAGTGTCAGCAGTTTAGTAGAAAAACCAAAGATAAAAGAGGCTCCTTCAAACCTTGCTATCATGGGCCGCTATATTCTGAATCCAAGAATATTTGATATTCTGGATCAGCAAGAACCGGGGGCTGGCGGAGAAATCCAGTTAACAGATGCAATCGCAGGCTTGAACGAATATGAAGCGGTTTATGCATACGATTTTGAAGGCACCAGATACGATGTTGGTGAAAAAATGGGCTTTATTAAAACGACGATTGATTTCGCTTTACAGCGGGATGACCTTCGCTCTGATCTGTTAGACTACTTTTCTTCGATTTTAAACCTTGAAAAAGCAAGGCAGAGTTAAGCCTATGGCTTTGAAAAGAAGAATTTTACTATGTGCTACGGTTGATTATCATTTTAATGCTTTCCATTTACCTTATATGAAATGGTTCAAAGAGCAAGGGTGGGAGGTCCATGTCGCTGCTAAAGGTGATATGGAACTCCCTTTTGTTGATGAAAAATACGATTTGCCAATACAAAGGTCACCATTCAGCCTGCGGAATTTGAAGGCATATCAGCAATTAAAAACAATCATTGACGAAAATGACTACCAGATCATCCATTGCCACACACCAGTAGGCGGAGTATTGGCTAGACTCGGTTCCAGGGCAGCCAGAGAAAAAGGAACAAAAGTATTGTACACGGCTCATGGATTTCATTTCTGCAAAGGTTCACCGGCGATGAACTGGCTAATCTATTATCCTATTGAAAAATGGTTGGCAGGGTATACAGATTGCCTGATTACCATTAATGAAGAGGATTTCAACAGAGCTAACAAGCAACAATTCAGGGCGGGCCGTATTGAACATGTCCATGGAGTTGGAGTAAACACAGAAAAGTTCAGGCCTGCTGAAAAAGAATTCAAAAAGGAATTAAGAATCGCCTACGGCTACAACGTTGGCGATTTTTTAATGTTTTACGCAGCTGAATTCAATAAAAACAAGAACCAACAACTGTTAATCCGAGCCCTGGCACAAATAAAAGATGAAGTTCCAAAAGCTAAGCTGCTATTAGCTGGTGAAGGTCCTTCATTGCAGGAGTGCCGCAAACTGGCTAAAAAGCTAGGTGTGGAAGATCAGGTTCATTTTCTAGGATTCCGAAAGGACATAGAACAGTTGCTGCAAATCTCTGATGTAGCGGTCGGATCCAGCTTTAGGGAAGGTCTCCCTGTGAATATTATGGAAGCCATGTCATGCGGGTTACCAGTTATAGCCACAGAAAATAGGGGACATCGAGAACTAATTACAAACCAGCAAGAAGGCTGGTTAATCCGGGAGTCTGACCCACTGATGTTTGCGAAAAAGATGAAGCTGTTAGCAAAGGACTCAGCTCAAAGAGCAGTAATGGGATCCAATGGACGAAGGCTGATTATAAACAAATTCAGTACAAACAAAATACTCCAAGAAAAGAGCACAATATACAAACCATTTATGGCAGAAACGGAGGAGTCGCAGTGGGCAGTCCTTTAAGAGTTTTACATGTAGTCGTCAACATGAACCGTGGCGGGGCAGAAACACTGCTGATGAATCTATATCGAAACATCGATCGGTCAAAAATCCAGTTTGATTTTTTGACTTGTAAAGAAGGGGTGTTTGACGAAGAGATTTTAAAACTGGGTGGTAAAGTGTACAGGATTCCATATATTACAGAGGTAGGACATGCAAAATATCTGAAGTCATTGAACAACTTTTTTATGATATATCCACCTTACCAGATCGTTCATTCACATATGGATAAAATGAGTGGATTTGTATTACGTGCTGCTAAAAAAGCAGGAATTTCTGTAAGGATAGCTCACAGTCATAGTACAAGGAGTGAAGGCGGGACAGCGGCTAGAATATACAAATGGTATGCCGGAACAATGATTCCAAAGTATGCTACTGATTTTGTTTCATGTTCTAGAGAAGCAGCAGAATGGCTATTTGGAAATAAAGCTGATAGAACGATTTTCTTAAAAAATGGAATTGATTTAGAACAATTTAAGTTTTCTCTGAAGGTAAGAGAATCAATCAGATCAGAAATGAAAATAATGAAAGATCAGTTCATAGTCGGTCACGTCGGCAGATTTTCAATGCCTAAGAATCATTCCTATTTATTAGAGGTGTTTAAAGAATTTCTGTCTTATAGAGAAGAGGCCATTCTTTTGTTAGTTGGAGACGGTCCGCTGCTCCCGGAGATTAAGCGGAAAGTAGAAGAGATGCAACTAACTAAAAATGTTAAGTTTCTTGGAAGCAGATCAGATGTTGAACAACTTCTCCAGGCATTCGACATTTTTCTATTCCCCTCTATATTTGAAGGGTTCCCAGTCTCCTTAATTGAGGCTCAGGCTTCAGGGCTTCCTTGCCTTATCTCTGATTCAATAACTAGAGAGATAGACATGGGAATAGGCTTAGTTCAGTCTCTATCTCTCAATAATAAAAAATTATGGATTGACAGGATGAATTACATAGCCGGCATAAACTCTACCAGAAATAGTAATATAAACTCACTGATTTCAAAAAATGGCTTTGATATAAAGAATTCTTCTGATTATCTTAGAGAATTTTATTCTACTGTTACAGGGGATGTGATGAATGAAGAAGTTAACGGTATTTACGCCAACCTACAATAGAGCATATTGTCTGAGCAATTGCTATGAATCATTAAAAAGACAAACCAATAAAGACTTCATTTGGTTAATCATTGATGATGGTTCTACTGATAATACGAAGAATTTAGTTAGTAATTGGCAGACTGAAAGCTTGATAGATATTAAATATATTTGGCAAGAAAACCAGGGTATGCATGGAGCGCATAATACAGCATATGAACTAATCGAAACTGAATTAAATGTTTGCATCGATTCTGATGATTATATGCCTGATGATGCAGTGGAAAAAATTATAAAGATGTGGGAAGCTCATGGCAGTCAAAATGTCAGTGGGATTATAGGACTGGATTCTAACTTTGATGGAAAAGTAATCGGTTCAATGCTGCCTACTAACCTAAAGACCTCTACATTGTTTGATTTGTATTATAAATATGGAGTATCGGGAGATAAAAAACTAGTTTATAGAACGGATTTAACTAAAGAATTCCCATATCCGATTTTTAAAAATGAGAAATATGTAGGCCTTGCCTACAAGTATTATAAGCTGGATCAACAATATAAAATGCTATTAATGAACGAGGTATTATGTTGTGTGGAATACCTACCAGATGGCTCGTCACTTAATATGTTGAGACAATACCTGAAAAATCCAAAAGGGTTTGCATTCTACAGGATAGAACTTATGAAGTTACCTTTCGTAAATGGCAAGTTTAAGTTTCGGCAGGCTGTCCATTATGTTTCTAGTTGTCTATTAGATAAAAATTTTCAATTTATTAAAGAAGCCCCAAACAAGCTCTTAACCACAATAGCAGTTCCATTAGGAATTATGTTGTTTCTTTTTATTAAGACAAAAACAAGAACGATTTAATTGAAAGGGAATAGAAAATGGAAGTTCTTTGGTTAAATCTTTTTATTGTCTTTTTTTTCTCGTTATTGGCAAGGTATTTTGCTATACCTACTTTTGATACTGCTTCAATAACTACGATTTCATTGCAAAAGATATATGTTATAGGATCACTATTATCACTAGCACTAGTATCAGGTCTTCGCTCCAACATAGGTGATACTTACTTTTATAAGCATGCATTTGAAGTAAATGATTTTACATGGGAACAAGTGAAGAATCAAGAGAATATCGGCTTTTGGATCTTTCAAATGTTTTTGAAAAAATTTTCCGACGATCCACAGATTTTGATTTTTACTGCTGCCATTATTACAAATATACTCATTGTTTTTGTGTTTTCGAAGTATTCAAGGCACTTTGAGTTAAGCTTGTTTGTGTATATAACAGGCGGACTATACTTAGTTACAATGAACGGAATTCGTCAAAGCCTTACCGCTGCAATTATTTTTATGGCCACACGATTTATCATAAGCGGAAACTTCTTCGCATACGCTTTGATCGTCTTATTTGCTTCTACTTTTCATGAGAGTGCACTCATTCTTCTGCCAATATATTTCTTGGTTAGGTACAAAGCCTGGTCCAGAGCAACGTTAATGTTATTGGTCATTGCAGTTGTTATTGTCATAGGGTTTGATCAGTTTTCCTCGATACTTTTCTCAAGCTTAGAAGATACACAATATGGCCATTATAAAGATTTCAAGGAAGGTGGAGCGAATATAATCCGTGTTGCAGTCTACGGAACTCCCCTTATTATTGCATTTTTCGGGAGAGAAAAGTTAAGAGCGGTATTTCCAGAAAGTGATTATATTGTAAACATGGCGCTGATTGGATTTGTTTTTATGATTGTATCTACTCAAAACTGGATTTTCGCCAGATTTAATATTTATTTTGAATTGTACCAGCTCATTTTAGTTGGATGGATAGTAAAACTCTTTAGTAAAAAAGAACAACGACTAGTTTATTTGGGTATCATCGTTTGTTACTTTCTTTTTTACTATTATGAAAGTGTGATAACCCTAAATATCCAATATAGAAGTGAATATATTACATTTTTATCTTTATAAGGAAAGGAGGCAGATCAGAGTTGGAATATAATAAGGCAGATAGAGTCTTGCACATCGTAAGCGCGATGGACAGAGGCGGGGCGGAAACATTGCTTATGAATGTTTATCGGAACCTGGATAGACGCAAAATTCAATTTGATTTTATTGTCCATCAGGATGAACAAGGTGATTACGATAATGAAATCCGGAGATTAGGCGGAAAGATTTATACCGTTCCTAGCTTAGGAATTGCTGGTCCGATATCTTATGTTAAGAAACTAAGTGAGATCATGTCGTCAACTTACTATATTGCTGTTCATTCTCATACGGATTACCAAAGTGGATTTCCGGCCCTTGCAGCAAAAATTGCAGGAATTCCGCATCGTATCTGTCACTCTCACAGCAATAACTGGCCAAAGAATGACAGCTTTAAACAAAAAATGCTACTAAAGGGTTTGCAGTCAATCATTAAGATCTCAGCGACTCAATATTGCAGCTGTAGCCAAGAGGCTGGAGCTTTTTTATTTGGTCAAAAGGCAGTTGATAACAATAAAGTAAAAATTCTGAAAAATGGCATTGATTTAGGCCAATATCTCGATGAGACCATAACTAAGACGAGTGTAATCAGAGAATTAGGTCTCGATCATGATGCGAAGATCATAGGTCATGTTGGAAAGTTTTCAAAGTCTAAAAACCAGGCGTTTATTTTGCAAGTTCTCAAACAACTGGTGAAAAAAGATAAAAGGTATGTGGCTCTTCTGGTTGGAGACGGACCGTTGAAAGAGAAGATTGAACACGAAGCAGAGAATATGGGCCTTTCCAAACATGTTCGTTTTTTAGGAGTACGTTCTGATATTCCGAGACTGATGAAGGCTTTCGATGTTTTTCTTTTCCCTTCAATATTTGAGGGCTTCGGGATTGTTACAGTTGAGGCCCAGATAAGCGGAACTCCATGTATCATGTCGGATTCGGTTCCCGTTAGTACAGACATGGGACTTGGCTTAGTAAGGTATTTAAGTCTGGAAGAGCACCCTAAGAAATGGGGAGAAGAAGTAGGAAAGGCGATCAACTTGCAGAAGCCGGAAAAAGAAGCTTTAGTTAAAGCGCTGTCTGAAAAAGGCTTTAGTATTCAACAGAATATTGAAGAGTGGATGAAGCTTTACAGAGTTGGTTAACAATTTACTATTGGGGCGGAGTGGTAAATGAAGAAGATATTAATTGCTTCATTTGATTTAGCGATAGGCGGGGTTGAACGAAGTCTAGTTGGGTTGTTAAATAGCATTGACTATCAAAAATATGAAGTGGATCTGATGCTCTTTAAGCATGAAGGTGAATTCTTTTCACTTTTGCCTGAAGGCCCTAATTTACTCCCAGAGAATCCAGCTTACAGTACATTTAGAAAGTCGATATCACAGATCATACGCGATGGCCGATATCCTATTGCGGTTTCAAGGATATTCGCCAAGTATATAAGTGGAATCAAAGGAAAAATGATGAAGGTCGAGGAACCTGGCTATTTAACCATTCAATATGGCTGGGAGCTTACACGTCCTTTTTTGCCTGAATTATCAAAGGAGTATGATCTTGCGATTGGTTTTTTATGGCCGCATCATTTCATCGGGGAAAAAGTAAAGGCGAAAAGAAAGGTTGGATGGGTCCATACGGATTATTCCAATATTTTCATTGATAAAAAGACGGAAATGAAAATGTGGAAAAAGCTAGACCAAATAGTAGCAGTTTCAGAGGAATGTTCGAACAACTTTGTAAACAAGTTTCCACATTTAAAAGAAAAGACAATTGTCATAGAAAATATCCTCTCTCAGGATTTTGTAAGACAGCAATCTGAAATTCAGAGTGCGCAGGATATCAATAAAGAACCAGGTAAAACCATTATTGTGTCGGTTGGCCGGCTTTCTCATGCGAAAGGGTTTGACAATGCAATCATGGCATGCAGGCGATTAGTAGACAAAGGCTATGATATTGCCTGGTATGTTGTAGGATATGGCCCACTGGAGAATGAACTGCGTATGCTTATAACTGAGTTAGGGCTAGAAAATCATTTTTTCCTTCTTGGTAAAAAAATGAATCCATATCCTTACATAAAAGCATGCGATATTTATGTTCAGCCTTCAAGATATGAGGGGAAAGCAGTAACCATTCGTGAAGCTCAGATACTTTGGAAACCAGTTGTCATCACCAACTTTTCAACCGCAAAAAGCCAGGTGACGAATGGCATAGATGGTCTTATAACATCTGTGGGAGTTGAAGGGATTGTTACTGGACTGCAAAAATTACTTGATAATCCTATTTTTAGAGATGAGCTAATCAAAAATACAAAGTCAATGGATTATGGAAATGAAAATGAAGTCCAAAAGATTTACAGCTTAATAAATGCATAAACGGAGGTGGATCTATGCCAATTCTTATAACGGGTGGTGCAGGCTACATAGGCAGCCATACCTGTGTTGAATTGCTAAATGCAGGCTATGAAATCATTGTTGTCGATAACCTGATGAATAGTAAAAAAGAGTCATTAGAGAGAATTAGTGAAATTACCGGTAAGAGTTTTCCGTTCTATCAAGTTGATTTATTGGATGAGGCAGAACTCGAAAAGATCTTTATTGAAAATGAGATTGATGCGGTCATTCATTTCGCCGGTCTCAAAGCTGTTGGAGAGTCTGTTCGATTGCCGCTCAGGTATTACCATAATAATATCACCGGTACAATCAATCTATTAAACATCATGAAAAAATACGATGTTAATAGACTAGTTTTCAGTTCCTCAGCAACAGTATATGGCATGCCGGAGAGAGTTCCGATTTCAGAAGACTTCCCATTAAGTGCGCTTAACCCTTATGGCCGAACGAAGTTAATGATTGAGGAGATATTAACGGATCTTTATCAATCTGACCATAACTGGAGCATCGCCTTATTGCGGTATTTTAATCCGATCGGAGCTCATGAATCCGGAATGATTGGTGAAGATCCAAATGGAATTCCCAATAACTTAATGCCATTTATCACGCAAGTTGCTGTCGGTAAACTGCCAGAACTCAGTGTATTCGGCAATGGTTATCAAACAGCTGATGGAACTGGGGTCAGGGATTACATTCATGTAGTTGATCTTGCAAGAGGTCATTTAAAGGCGCTTGAAAAAGTATCTACCAGTACTGGAGTTGAGTCTTTTAATCTTGGTACCGGAAAGGGATACAGTGTACTTGAAATGGTAAAAGCTTTTGAAAAAGTCGCTGGCATTCCGATTCCATATAAAATTGCCGAGCCAAGAGCAGGAGATGCTGCTATCTGTTTTGCTGATCCAATGAAAGCAAGGAAAGTACTAGATTGGCGAGCAGAAAAAGGCCTGCATGAAATGTGTGAAGATTCATGGAGATGGCAATCGAAGAATCCGAACGGATATGAAAAAAACTTAACACAAACAGTACCAAGCAATCCACACTTATCTAAAAGTGGGGATTTTTTATTGGCCAATAGTAAAGTTGATTGAAAGTAGGATTGAAAAATGAGCAATACTCAGGAAGAATCCCAGCAAAAGTTCAAGGAAATACTTCAACAGATTTATACGATAGGCCACCAGGATGATAATATTCGAACAGGGGAGTTCATTAAGTATATTCAACATAAATTACTAACTGTTTTAGAGCAAACAAACTAATTAATAAAAAGCCATCGAGGGTGAATATATTGTCGGTTTTTAAAATTATTGAATGCCAAAGTCTTTGGAATAACATATTAAAAGACTTTGAGAATGCAGATAGTTATTATTCATTTGAATATGGGGAGCTGTTTGCAGAAAAAGAAAATGGGCAATTAAAGGCTGCTTATTTTGAAAATGACGTTGGTAAAATTTTTTATCCCTTTATTGAAAGAGAGATTAAAAATACTGAAAATCAAGGTCTCTTTGATCTTGTAACACCTTATGGTTATGGGGGACCACTTTTAAAGGGGGAAAACAGTTTAGTATATGAGTTTTACAGGCCTTTTAACCAATACTGCGTCGATAATAATATTGTTTCGGAAGTGATTAGGTTTCACCCTTTGTACCGGAACCATCAGATATGTACTGAAAACATGAAAGTTGAGTATATAAGAAAGACGACGGCAGTTGATTTATCAAGACCTTTAGAGGAGATTAGGGAAAGTTACTCTTCTTTAACTAAAAGGAATATTGTAAAAGGTCAAAGAAATAATCTCTCCTGCATAGTTGCTAAAAAAAATCCTGAAAATATTCAAGAGTTTTTTAAAATGTACACTGAGACAATGGATCGAAACGGTGCAGATGAATATTACTACTTCGATGTAAAACAATTAATGAAGCAATTAACAGATACACCCCAAAGTAAATCATACCTGCTTTTAGCAAAGTCAAACAACCGAACCATAGCCGGTGTCATTCTCTTTATCGGTTCTGAATTTGCACATTACCATCTGGGTGGTTCATATACTGAATATTTAAAACTTAGGCCGAACAATATCTTATTTGACTATATGATTGATTTTAGTAAAAAACAAGGAGTGAAACTACTGCATCTAGGTGGAGGATACCAGGAGGGAGATGGATTGTTTAACTTCAAATCTTCTTTTACCAATTCAAATCATTTTGGATACTACATTGGTAAAAAGATTCATAACCACACTGAATATAATAACCTCCTTAAAAATCAAAATATAGATTCTTCAAAAGATAGTTATTTTCCTCTTTATAGATCAAAGAAGGTTAGAGAAAAGGAGATTTCGAAAGTGGTGATACCTGTTGGAAAATAAGAAGATTTATTTGTCCTCTCCTCATATGTCAGGGAATGAGAAGAAGTATATTAATGAAGCGTTCATTACAAACTGGATCGCACCACTTGGACCTAATGTTGATGCTTTCGAAAAAGATGTAGCCAATTATACAGGAGTCAATGAAGCAGCAGCCGTAAGTTCCGGAACGGCAGCAATTCATCTGGCTCTTTCTTTATTAGGAGTAGGAAAAAATGATACTGTATTTTGCTCCAGCTTAACTTTCATAGCTAGTGCAAATCCCATTCTGTATTTAGGGGCTGAACCAGTTTTTATCGACTCTGAACCTGAAACATGGAATATGTCTCCGAGTGCTTTAGAAAAGGCATTTAAGGAAGCAAAACTGGAGAAAAGACTCCCAAAAGCAGTAATAGTAGTGAATCTTTATGGTCAGAGTGCAAAGATGGATGAGATAATCTCTATCTGTGAGCAATACAATGTCCCGGTTATTGAAGATGCTGCTGAATCATTAGGGTCATCCTATAAGGGAAAAGCAAGTGGATCATTCGGCAATTTTGGAATCTTCTCGTTTAATGGAAATAAAATTATTACAACATCTGGCGGGGGAATGCTTGTTTCGAATGATGCGGTGGCAATTCAAAAGGCGCGTTTCCTGGCAACACAAGCTAGAGATCCAGCACCACATTATCAACATAGCCATGTCGGATTTAACTATAGAATGAGCAATATTCTTGCGGGAATTGGCAGAGCACAGCTGGAGGTGTTGGAAGATAGGGTGAAAGCAAGGCGGTTAATTTTTGATAAATATTATGCGGCCTTGTCTGATATTCCCGGTATTCAATTTATGCCTGAACTAGAGAATACCTACTCCAATAGGTGGCTAACAGCATTAACGATTGATAAAAACATAACAGGGGTTTCAGTAAGTGAATTAATAGAGAGTTTACATTGTGAAAACATTGAAGCACGACCTGTTTGGAAGCCGCTTCATATGCAGCCATTGTTCACAAAAGTGAAATATTATTCACATGGTGAAAAAGAGAGTGTTTCTGAGAATTTGTTTGAAAAGGGAATCTGTCTTCCTTCAGGATCAAATATGTCTGAAGAGGACCAATTAAGAGTGATTGCTTGTATTAAGGGCAGCATGAAAATTAAAGTTGTTGATAGATTAATAGTTTAATATCCCAAATGATGATGAGGTAACCTAAATGATTGGAAAAAATATACATGAACTCAGAAGGAATAGGGGACTAAGCCTGTCGGAGCTGTCTGAAAGGTCTGGTATATCAAAGTCATATCTGAGTAATATTGAAAGGGATGTGCACAAAAATCCATCTATACAAATATTGGAAAAGATATCAGATGTACTAAATGTTGATCTTATAAATTTGGTGGTACCCGGCTATAGCTCGGGAAATTTTCTTCCAGACAAAGAACTATATGAATTTGTAACAGAATTAAAGAAAACTGGCATTGAAAAAGAAAATATTCAAGAGTATAAACAGCTTATTGATTTTATAAAGTGGCAAAATGAGAAAGTACATGCAAAAAAATAATGAGTGGTTACGAGATTTTAATAAAATAATTAAAAGAATAAAGTGAGAGTCCAAAAATTAATACTCTATTTAAAGATATTATTAAAAACGGAGAACTATTGATGAAAACTAAAATACTATTTGTTATCGATTCTTTAGACTGTGCTGGGGCTGAAAAGAGTCTTATAAGTTTATTGTCTTTATTAGACTATAAGGAGTACGAAGTATATCTTAAATTGTTTGGTTATGGTGGAATATTAGAAAAGTCGCTACCAAAAGAAGTGAATATTTTAGACCCAATGGCTTATACAAAATTTTCAGAGTTAAATTTAAATAGTTCTTTAGTACATTCCTTTAAAACAAAAAGTTTTGATATGCTTCTTGCAAGACTAAGATACTCACTAGCGATTCGTACAAGACAATATAGTAATGAACAAAAAGCAATAAAATTTTGGCAAAGTACAACTAGTGTGATTGAAGAAGACCCTACCCAATATGATATAGCAATTAGTTATGCACAAGGTGTCCCGACATTTTATGTAGCTGAAAAGATCAATGCTAAGAGGAAGTTTGCCTGGGTAAATAATAGTTTTCGTATAAATGAAGAAGATAAAAGGTTTTATAGAAATTTTTATGATGAATATACTAATATAGTAACAGTCTCAGGTTCTGCCAAGGAGATATTTTTAGAAACCTTTCCCATTTATAATAACAAGGTAAAGGTAATATACGATATAAATAATTATGCAATTATTTCATCAATGTCTGAGTTAGGAAAAGGATATCAAGATAGTTTCGATGGGTTAAGAATACTTACAATAGGAAGACTCGATTATCTAAAGGGCTATGATATAGCTATAAAAGCATGCAAGAAACTCAAGGAAATTGGTATTGAATTTAGATGGTATGCTTTAGGGAAAGGACCTTTAGAAACAGAGATAAAAGAATTAATTAAACATTATAATCTTCAGGAAAATTTTGTATTATTGGGTGTTGAAACTAATCCTTATCCATATATAAAAAATGCAGATGTTTATGTTCAAACTTCCAGGTCGGAAGGTTTTGGACTTGCAATTGCAGAAGCCCGCATGCTTAATGTTCCAGTTGTTACTACTAAATTTGATGCTGTTTTTAACCAAATGACTGATAAAAAAAACGGCTTAGTTGTTGAGATGAATCCAGAGTCAGTTTGTGAAGGTATCCTTAAATTAATTGAGAACCAGGACTTGAGAGAAGGAATTATAAAGTACCTATCCACAGAAAAAAAGGGAAACGTGGAAGAGATAGAAAAATTTTATCAACTAATAAGTTGATGTAGGTGAAAAAATGAAGAAAAAAGTACTGTTTATGGTAATCAACATGAATGTAGGTGGAACGGAGAAAGCTCTTTTAAATATGATTGATGTAATGCCGGAAGATAAGTACGATATAACAATTTTAATGTTAGAGAAATACGGTGGCTTCTTAAACGCTATTCCTCCAAGGGTGAATGTTGAGTACCTTGATGGTTACAGGGAAATGAAGGAGATTCTAAATAAACCACCCAAAACAGTAATAATGAATTTCATAAAAAATTGGAACTTAGTAAAGGCGATTTATTTCATGTTACTTTTTTTTATTACAGCAATTAACAAGGAGAGGAGTTTACTCTTCAGCGGACTTTTACATGAGAAAGTAATTTCCCCCAAAGAATACGATGTTGCAATAGCTTATGCAGGTCCTATGGACTTCATAAGCTATTTTATTGTGGAAAAAATTAAGGCGAAGAAAAAGTATCAATGGATTCATTTTGATGTTAGTAATATTGGTTTTAATATTAAATTCGCCTCTAAATTTTATAGAGCATTTGATAAAGTTTTTACTGTTTCAAAAGAAGGTAAAAATCAATTGCTAACTTTAGTACCTTCTCTAAAAAGTAAAACAGAAGTATTCATTAATGTTACGAATCCAGAAAAAATAGTTGATTTAGCAAAAGAAGGGAATGGATATCGGGATGATTTCAATGGGATTAGGATCTTAACAGTAGGAAGACTTAGTAAAGAAAAAGGGCAGGATTTATTAATACCGGTTTTAGCCCAACTTAAAAGTGAGGGTTTTAATATTCGTTGGTACTGCATTGGGGAAGGAAGTGCCAGGAAAGAGTATGAAGAGATGATAAAGGAATATGGCATTGAGAATGACTTTTTATTAATGGGATCCAAATCCAATCCTTATACTTTCATGCAGCAGTCTGACTTATACGTTCAACCATCCAGGCATGAAGGATACTGCTTAACATTGGCAGAAGCTAAATGCTTCCATATTCCTATTGTGAGTACGGACTTTGCGGGGGTAGGCGAACACATTACCGATCGAAAAACTGGTTTAATTGCGAAAGCTGATTCAAAAAGCATTTATAATGCGGTAAAAGATATATTAGAAGATTCCAGATTGAGAAATGAAATGATTTATAATCTGAAAATAAACAATGTTAACGGTTTATGCTTTCAGAATTTGGATTTATAGCCTAAGGATAATTTAGAAGCAGGATACAGGAGTGAGAAGATGAAGAAAATTCTCTTCATGTTAAGTAGCATGAATATTGGAGGAGTGGAGAAATCATTCCTCTCTTTATTGTCAACTCTGGACAAAGAAAAGTTTGATATAACCCTCCTCTTATTAGAAAAAAAAGGAGGCTTTCTTTCATTTTTACCAGACTGGATAAAGGTTAAAGAAGCATCCTGGTTCAGTGCAGTTAAGCCGGTTATTTTGCAGCCACCTAAAAAGACGGTCCATGAATATTTTGTAAAAGGAGAGTTTCAAAGAATTCCCGGTTTCATCACTACCTATTTTATTTCAAAGAAACTTGATGATCGATATCTTTACTATGAACATGTCATGAAGAATATTCCTCCAGAATCCACAAAATATGATTTAGCAATAGCCTACCAGGGACCTACTGACATTATTGATTATTATATTTCTAATAAAGTCCAAGCAGAAAAAAGAATATCATGGATTCATTTTGATGTATCCAAGCATAAAATAAATAAAAAATTATATGAAAAAATATACCGCAAGTTCCACGAATTAGTAGTGGTTTCGGATGAAGCAAGAAAACAGCTAGTACAACTTATCCCATCTACAAAAGGTAAGGCAAGAATCGTTCATAACATTATCAATGATGAATTGATTATAGAGATGTCAAAAGAAGCAATAACTTTCGACACAAACTATAAAGGTTTGAAGATTTTAACAGTTGGCAGGCTGTCTGAAGAGAAAGGGCAAGATTTAGCTGTAAGGGTGTTAGCGAAACTAAGAGAGAATGGTTTTAATGTTAGGTGGTACTGCATAGGGGAAGGGAAATACAGGGAAAAACTAGAGGGATTAATTAAGGAGCTTGGACTCGAAGAAAACTTTATTCTATTAGGGTCCAAATCCAACCCTTATCCTTATATGGCTCAAGCAGATATATATGTACAAACATCAAGGCATGAAGGATTTTGCCTAACTTTAGCTGAAGCAAAATGCTTGGCTAAACCAATCGTAACTACTAATTTTATAGGTGCTTTCGAACAAATCATCAATGGAGAGAATGGCTATATAGTCGATTTAAATGAAGATGAAATTTATTCAAAGCTTAAACTCTTCATAGAAAATAAAGAGATCAGAGATAATTTAAGAAAATTTTTATCAAAAGAAAAACAGAAAAGAGAGCAATCACGATTCTCTTTTTAGCAGAAAGGGATATTAAAAATGAATCCGAAAATCAGTATCATCGTTCCAGTTTATAAGGTTGAAGAGTATCTACATAAATGTATTGAGTCTATCCTGTCTCAAACATTCAAGGATTTTGAATTGATATTAATTGACGATGGTTCACCGGATAATTGTGGGAGAATCTGTGATGAATATGCTAAGAAGGACTCAAGAGTTATTGTCATTCATAAGAAAAACGGTGGGCTAGCAGCCGCTCGCAATGCTGGTCTTGATATTGCACTGGGAGATTATATTGGATTTGTTGACAGTGATGACTGGATTGAATCAGATATGTATGAATTACTCTATAATTTATGCATAGAGAACGACTGTGATATTTCAAATATCAGCAGTATTATTTATTTTAAGGACAGAATAAAGGAAAATGGTTCTCATCCGCTGATTGTACACGAGAAGTGGGAAGCAATGAGAGCGATGCTTGAAGGAGAGTTGTATGACGAGGTTGTTTGGACAAAGCTGATTAAAAGGACGTTACTAGAGGATACACGCTTTCCCGAAGGTATGGTTTATGAGGATACAGCATTTACATATAAGGTAATCCATAAGAGCAAAAGAGTCTGCAGTATTGGTGCTCCTAAATACCATTATATAAAAAGAGAGGAAAGTATAATGGACAGCGCTAAAAAGAACATAAGAATTGATGCAGTTTTAATCTACGATGAAATGTTTAAATTCATGGAAAAATACTATCCAAACTTGACATCGTTAGTTAGTTTAAAGCTTGCAAATAGCGCGCTGGTTATTATGAACGATATATCAGGTCATGATGATTTTAGTAAATACAAAAAGTATTTCAAAACGGTAACCAAAATCTTGAATTCCTATTACAGTACCTTGATGCGGTTAAATGAGTTTCCAAGGAATGTGAAAATCTTATTAACTGCTTCCAAGTGTCATCCAATCTTTTATAAACTTTTAATTAATCTAATATTAAGGAGGCTGCAAGTATGAAATCTACACTTCTCAAAATTTATAATTATATCTTTAAAACGTATCAATCAATAATTATTATGAATAATAAAGTTGTATCTCTTACTTTCCCCCCCCCAACAGTGAGGACAACTGATGAAACGTTAACTAAATTGGTTGAGGAGAAAGTTTCAATTAGCAGATTTGGGGATGGTGAATTCGCTTTAATGAATGGGAAGGATTTGCTCTTTCAACCTTATAATCCATTGTTAGGGAAACGCCTGAAAGAAATAATAAAAACTAATCAAGACAAACATTTGGTGGGGATACCAAATGTTTTTTTTAGTTTGGAATGGTGCACTGATAAAGCACGTGTTTATTGGACCAAATATTTAAACTTAAATCGCAGCAACATCTACAAGAAATTAGATAAGAAAAAAGTATATTATGATACACAAGTTACTAGGCTTTATATAGATCTTAGGGATAAGAAGAAAGTCGATCAAAGGTTTGAGAAATTTAAACAACTTTGGAATAATCAAAGGATTGTCATTGTAGAGGGAGGACAAAGCCGGCTTGGAATAGGGAATGATTTATTTAAAGGAGCGTCCTTCATTGAAAGAATCATTTGTCCATCAACCAATGCATTTGAAAAATATGAAAATATTTTAAATGAAGTTAGAAAACATGATAAATCAAAACTAATACTTATTGCCCTTGGCCCAACTGCTACCGTATTAGCATATGATCTTGCTAAGTTAGGATATCATGCGGTTGATATAGGACACATTGATATTGAATACGAATGGTTTTTGCAGGGGGCCGAAGAAAAAGTTCCTGTAAGAAATAAATATATAGGGGAAATCCCTAATGGAACAAATGTTCAAGATATAGAAGATCAAAGGTATAAGAAAGAAATTATAGTGGAAGTAGTGTGAACGAGATGGTAGTTGAAAGATGAGAACAGAACATTCAATAAAAAATATTTCCATAGGAATCCTCTCTCAATTAGTTTTAGTTTTGTTAGGCTTTATTTCTCGCAAGATTTTTGTTGATAGCTTAGGTATTGAATATCTTGGGATAAATGGTTTATTGACAAATGTATTAGCGGTAATGGCTTTGGTAGAGAGTGGGATAGGGATAAGTATTGTTTATAACCTGTATAAGCCTCTCGCAGATGGTGATGAGACAAAAATTATAGCTTTAGTTCAGGCGTACAAAAAAGCATATGGATTCCTTGCGTTAATAGTAATTATCTTGAGTGTTTGTTTATTCCCTTTTTTGGGTGTACTTATGAAGGATGGCGGAAATATTGAGAATTTAGGATTAATTTATTTCCTTTTTGTATCCAAAAATATCGTTTCTTATTTGAATGCACATAAATGGTCATTGATTAATGCCGATCAAAGAGGTTATGTCCTTGCAAAAGTAAATCTTTTGTTCCAGGTGATCACAATGATTGCAAGGATTGGAATATTAATTGTAACAAACAGTTTTATACTATATCTGCTAATAGAATTAGCGTTGTATATAATTCAAACTATATATAACGGGAAGATTGTAAACAAAAGATATCCCTATATTAAAACAAAAGAGAAGTATACTCTCGATATTGAAACTAGAGTTAACCTGGTTAAAAATGTAAAGGCAATGTTCTTGCATAATATAGGTGGTTTTTTGGTCTTTGGAACAGACAATCTTTTGATTGCTTCATTTATCAGTGTAGCTACAGTAGGTCTTTATTCTAATTATGTAATGATTATCTCGCAACTGTCCTCTCTGGTTAATCCTATTTTAGAGGGGATTGGAGCCAGCATTGGGAATCTGATTGCCACTGAGCAAGGAGATAAGAACTATTCAATTTTTAAAGTCTCATTTCTTGTGAATTTTTGGATTATCTCACTCTGTGTAATCTTTCTGTATAATGTATTAGAACCATTTGTAAGTTGGTGGATTGGTGAGCAGTACATTTTAAATCACCTATCATTTATCTTTATTTTAATTAACTTCTACTTAACGGGCATGCGTACATCAATCGCAACCTTTAAAAATAAAGCGGGCCTGTTCACACAAGATAAATACGCGCCAGTATTTGAGGGTATGATTAATTTGATTATTTCATTAATTCTGGTTAAGTTATATGGATTAGTTGGAATATTTATAGGAACTACCTTAAGCACTCTACTTACTATTTTTTGGACCCAGCCAATTATTGTGTATAAAAATGTGTTTAAAGTGTCTGTCAAGTCTTATTATAAAATGTATAGCATCTATCTGCTTTTAACGGTCCTTGGCTGCTTGGCAACATCATCTTTATGTAGCCTTCTTTTTTCAGGGAACAGCTTCTTAGTTATAGTTGGTAAAGGATTAATTTGCATTCTCATACCAAATGTTCTGTATTTCTTGTTTTTTTATAAGAGTTCAGAGTTTAAATATATTTGCACGATAATAAATAGAGTATTCCCCAAAATAAAACTACAATTTCCCTCTGCAAGTTAGAGAAGTAAAGTAAACTATCGTGAGAAAAAAATTACCCAGGGTCCACCCTAATACACTTGAAGTTTCCATTGCTGAAATTACAGGATATATCCGGAACAATGACATTAGGGTGTGAAATGAAGTGGAAAGAAAGAATTAGGATTATGAAAACTGATAAAGCTCACTTTTATTCTGGGGGGGATTTATATCCTTTGAAAAAGCGGTCTCCGATTATTATGTGTCAAGAAGAGGATTTGAAAATCTATTAAATATATCTAAGAAGTGTATTGTTTTGTTCTTTATATAGAATTTTAATTGAATAAAAGCCTTTTATAGATGATATTCTCGATAAAACTTTATACTTTTTTGAGTTGTTAGTTCTTTATTAGGAACAACGCTATCCAAAGTTGATGTCTCCTTGGTGATATATACGGATGTACTCAATTCCTGCTGCAATTTCAAGTTTTAATTAGTATTTTTGCCTTCTGTTTATTATGGAACATTAAGTTTTTATAGGAAAATTAAAAAGGAGTGAAAACATGATTGTAGATATTCATAACCACATACTTCCTGGCCTGGATGATGGTCCAAAAAATTGGGAAGAAACAATACTCTTGGCAAAACAAGCTGTTGAAACTGGCATAAATCATGTTATTGCTACACCTCATCATAAACATGTACATAGAGAACACTTTTATGAAAATGATCCACTAAATATATTGGATCAAGTAAATAAAGCAAACGAGCTTTTAGTGGACCATAGGATACCATTGACCATCTATCCAGGTCTCGAAATTCATATGTATGAAGATATTTTAAAGGATTTAGACTATAAGTTAGAAAGTTTCTTGTCCTTAAATGATAACGGAAAATTTTTATTGATAGAGCTGCCATGCCATTATTACCCTTCGCACACTGAAGATGCTTTGAAGCGAATTCAGGAAAAGGGGTTTATTCCTATTATTGCCCATCCTGAGCGAAATAGAGTTCTGAGAGGGAATCCCGAGAAAATTTATTCGTTGGTTCAAAATAGAGCATTGGTTCAACTCACTGCTGGAAGTATTACGGGACAACATGGGAGAAGGCTTAAAAACTTTTCATTACATCTGTTAAATCATGATCTAGTACATTTTGTTGCTTCTGATGCTCACCATCATATTAGAAGAAAGTTCGAACTTGTTTCTTCCTATGAATATATTAATGAGAAGTTTTCAGCAGAGTTAAGTCGATACCTTAAGGATAATGCCGTCCAGATAATAGAAGGTAAAGAGGTGTCCAAAAATACTCCAAGGAAGATTGATAAAAAAAGACAGTATTTCTTCTTATACAATCACCCATTAAATAGTAAGGGTGTATCAATATAAGGTTACTGTTAAGCCAGAGAGGAGGTACTTCAATTGAAGAGGTTAGTAGATTTAATAGGTGCCGGAATGTTGCTTTGCTTGTTTAGCCCAATTTTTTTATGTATCTCATTACTAATCATATCAAAAATGGGTAGACCAATATTCTTTAAACAATTGAGACCAGGATTACACGAAAAGCCATTTTATATTTATAAGTTTAGGACAATGATTGATAAAACAGATGAAAAAGGGAATATGCTTCCTGGAAGTATGAGGCTTACTAAACTAGGAACTACCCTTAGAAAATATAGTTTGGATGAACTCCCACAATTATTAAATGTTTTGAAAGGGGATTTAAGTTTGGTGGGGCCTCGTCCCTTGTTAATGGAGTACTTAAAAATATACAGCAATGATCAAAAACGAAGACATGATGTTAAGCCAGGAATAACAGGGTGGGCACAGGTGAATGGAAGAAACACTATAAGTTGGGATGAGAAGTTCAAATTAGATACCTGGTATGTGGAAAATCGTACCTTTTGGTTAGATATAAAAATCTTGCTTTTAACTATTAAAAAGGTTGCTACAAAAGATGGAGTAAGTGCAAATGGGCACTACAGTATGGAACGATATAAGGGTATGTAACCCCAAAAATTTGCAGGAGGTATTTTAATGGAAAAGGAAAAGATTCTTATTACAGAAGCTGGGGTTTCCCCAACTGAAAATGTCATAAAATCATGGAACAAATCTTCAGCTAAAAATGAGATCATAGGTGTTTCAAGAAATCCTATGAATCTATTTTGTTCAAAAGCTACCTATAAAGAGCATATTCCTTATGAGTATGATCTTGGTGAGAATTATAAAAAATCCCTCTTGAAAATACTGCAAAAAGAAAAACCAGCATTAGCAGTTTTTATGAGCGACCGAGAAATTCTAGAAGCTTCTAAATTCAGAGATGAAATTGAGGCTCAAGGGACAAAGCTATTTATGCCTACTCACGATGTTATCGAGAATTGTACTGATAAGTACTTATCTTATAAAGTTTGGGAATCTGAAGGTATAAAAGTGCCGAAAACATATTTTATTAATAACCGAGAAGATTTAAAAAAGGCATTTAACGAACTTGGTGACCATGAAGGGAAGATATGGCTCAGATCAACAGTAGGAGCAGGTGGAAAAGGTGCTTTACCAACTAACGATTATGAATTTGCCCTTAACTGGATAGACATATATAAAGGGTGGGGGAATTTCACCGCATCAGAGCTGCTGAAAGCAGATAAAACCGTTACCTGGCTATCGATCTGGTATGAAGGAGAATTGGTGGTTGCTCAAACAAGACGGAGAAAATCGTGGGGTTTTGCAAACCGTAACTTATCTGGCGTCACGGGTATAACTGGTGTAGGAGAAACTTATTCTGATCCGATAGTCGATCGAGTGGCAATGGATACGATTTTAGCGGTAGACAAAAGGCCGCATGGTGTATACGGGGTAGATATGACTTATGACCAAAATGACTTTCCGAATCCTACTGAAATCAATATGCGCTTTTTTACAACATGTTACTTCTTTACTCAGGCAGGTCTGAATATGCCGGAAATTTACAAAGATATCATCCTATATGGGCAATTTCCAACTCTTGAGAAGAAATTAAATCCACTTAAGGATGGGCTTTTGTGGATTAGGGATATGGATAGAGAGCCTATACTGACCACAGTAGATGAAGTTAACAAGCAAATCTTAAATCAAGTTTTACAAAAATAAGGATTTAAGAATATGCGCTAATTTATAGATCCAGCCTCTGAAAGGAGATAGTTATGAAACTAGCTTTTATCTTTGATATCCACGGAAATGCTAAGGCATTGGAAGCTGTACTGGAGGATATTAAAGCACGGAATGTCAATAAGACTTATGTATTGGGAGATATTTGTTACAGAGGACCAGAACCTCAGCGTTCACTTAATCTGGTGAGAGAGCTAAATTCAGAGGTTATTAAAGGTAATGCAAATGAATGGGTCGTACGGGGTGTTCAATAAGGCGAGGTACCTAATCATGCTCTATGTTTGATGGATTAAATAAAGCATCCTATTCAATGGATGAAATTAAGGAAATAGCTATCAAACTTCAATCGTAAGAGTTGAATATGATTTTAAAGGTGTAATTGATCAATTTGTAAATTCAAGTTATCTAAATAAGGATATGTTGATGAAATTATTAGAAGATGCAAAGTTATAGAGAATATTAGCTCAATGAATAAATAGATTTCCCCCAATTGTAGACTTTTGAACTTGTAATATCTCTAAAATGTTAAGGTGGAAGGTTATCATACGCAAAGAAAAAAATATGTATATTGACACCTTAAAGAACAGGTGATAAATTTTAATTACAGAGTTCTTAATAAAGAACTTGTTATTGATCGTGAATATTTATTAAACTATAGTTTAAGAAGATAAAGTGGCTTGATATTTTTTTAACTTTTTCGTTCTTTATATTGAACGAAATTTCTCGGAGGAAATCATGAGTGCAGTTGCTGGAATTCTACATCTAAACCAAGATCCAATTAATCCAGACCATGTAGAAGGGTTAATGAACACATTTCAGAAATTTCCGGCTGACAAAGTTAAAAGCTGGATAAAAGGCAATCTTTTCTTTGGCTGTCATGCTCAATGGATTACTCCAGAAGCTGTTGGAGAACAATTGCCATTTTATGATCATGAGAGAAGCCTGGTCATTACTGCGGATGCGATTATTGATAATAGGGATGAGTTATTTTCTGAATTGCAGATTGATCGAGCTAAACGGAGATCGATTTCAGATTCACAATTGATCTTGCTGGCTTATTCAAGATGGGGAGAAGCGGTTGTAAGGCACTTAATCGGTGATTTTGCCTTTATAATTTGGGATGAGAAGGAGCAAAAGCTCTTTGGGACGAGAGATTTTTCGGGTTCAAGGACACTGTATTTTTATAGGGATAGTACTCGATTTGTGTTTTCAACACTTATCGAGCCGTTTTTTAAACTGCCCTATATTGAGAAAAAGCTTAATGAACAGTGGTTAGCCCAATTTTTAGTCATCCCTACTTTAGTTGAAGCTGCTGACACCTCGATTACAGTTTATCAGAACATTGAACAGCTACCGCCATCACATAGCATTACGATCCAGAATGGAAGAATAAATATATCTAAGTATCAAAGTATTCCACCCAATGAAACATTGAAATTGAAATCTGATTATGAGTATGAAGAAGCTTTCCGCGAAGTACTGAATAAAGCAGTAACAGAAAAGGTTCGCAGCTCTGGTCGGGTAGGTTCCCATTTAAGCGGTGGACTTGATTCAGGCTCAGTAGTTAGTTTTGCATCTAGAGCATTAAGGAAAGAAAATAAACAATTGTTAACTTTTAGTTATGTTCCAGAAGAAAACTTTACTGATTGGACGCCTAAATATTATATTGCTGATGAAACACCGTACATTAAAGAAACGGTGAATCATGTTGGTAATATTGAAGATCACTATCTTAATTTTCATGGAAGAAGCCCATTAGGGGATATTAATGACTTCCTAGAAATCATGGAGATGCCTTATAAGTTTTTTGAGAACTCTTTTTGGCTAAAAGGCATTAGTGAAGAAGCGGCTAGTAAAGGGGTTAAGGTTCTATTAAACGGGGCAAGGGGAAACCATTCAATTTCATGGGGTTCGTATGCGTTAAATATGAAATATTATGCTTCTTTGGCAAAAAAGCTTAAGTGGGTGAAGTTAAATAAAGAGTTAGATAACTACTGTAGAATTTTCAGTACAGGAAAATCGATCATGCTCCCGCTTGTATTGAAAGAAGCGTTCCCTTTTTTAAACCAAGCAGTTACCACTACTAGTTATGAATTTCCTTCCTTCATTAATTCATCGTTTGCCCAAAAAACAAAGGTATACGAGAAGTTAGATCAGTACGGAATTGATCTTTCGGGAGGGAATATCAACGGGAACTTAGCAGAGTACAGAAGGAATCATTATGAACAGCCTTATTTTTGGAACAAAAGTGGTGTGGTAAACACAAAATTGTCATTGAGGTATTCTCTATGGGATCGGGATCCAACAAATGATTTACGAGTAATTCGATTTTGTTTATCTGTACCTGAGGAGCAATATATTAATCATGGTATGATCCGTTCTTTAATTAGGAGATCTACTAAAGATATTTTGCCAGAAAGAGTAAGGATGAATCACAATAAAAGGGGTATCCAGGGAGCAGATACAATTCATCGTCTGTCGAGAAGTTGGAATGGCTTCATGGATGAAATAAAAAAGCTAGATCAAAACTCAGCTGTAGCAGAGTTTATTGACACAGATATTATAAAAAAATCAATTGCCAAGATGGGAGAGAACCCTACTCCTGAACTCGTTTGGAAGGATGACTTCAAGATTCTAACCAGAAGTTTAATAGTGAATAAGTTTCTTGAAAGAAGCTTCTGAAGGGAGGTGATGGAATGAAAAAAGTATGGCAAAAACCAACATTAGAGACATTGGACATTAGCATGACTTTTAATGGACCGGGAAATGCGAATCCTGACTGTTTCGACGTTTCAGAAGGAAAAACAGAAACACATGATGGACAGTCAAATGCGAGCTGCTTAGGAAGTTAAAATTACTTAGGTTAGCCCTTATATCTTAAAAAGGTATAAGGGCTTTTACAAAAATACGGAGGTTCTCCATGTTAAATACAAAGACGAAAATGACCTATAAGGCCTTCGGGTTCCATGTATCTAGTGATATAGCATTACCTGAGCTTCAAGTTGTGAATGAGGGAGTCCGCACGATTGATATCTCCATAGTAGCGGGGGAGGTCACTCAATTATGGGAGGATTCGGCGAAGTTGAATCCGTACACTTCTGTTTCCGAAGATTTGGTGATGTTCAATATTCCAGAGACGGCTATTTATGCAATCAGAGGCGGGAAGGAAATCATCTATTCTCCGTTGGAAGGCTCTTGCGATGATGCGAACCGTCTTTATCTCCTTGGATCGTGTATGGGGGCGCTTTTGATGCAGCGGGGGATTTTACCGCTTCATGGCAGTGCTATCGAAATTGATGGGAAGGCATATGCGATTGTTGGTGACTCCGGTGCGGGGAAATCAACGCTTGCTTCAGCTTTCTTAAGGGAAGGGTTCCGTCTAATAAGTGATGATGTAATTCCTGTTACGATATGTGATGGGGTTCCAATGGTGACGCCAGCTTATCCTCAGCAAAAGCTTTGGCTTGAAAGTCTTAATCACTTCGGGATGGAATCTGAGGGGTTGAGGCCAATTATCGACCGGGAAACAAAATTTGCTATTCCTGTACAGTCTCAATTTGTTTCGAAGTCTCTGCCTTTAGCTGGTGTGTTTGAATTGGTGAAGACAGAGAACGATCATCTTGAATTCCTACCGGTTACGAACCTTCAACGACTTCACACCTTGTTCTACCACACTTACCGCAATTTCTTAATAGGACCAATGGGTTTAATGAAATGGCATTTTAATTTGACAGCTGGGTTTGCTAATAAAATTGAACTATTCCAGATTCGCAGGCCAGTCGCCCATTTTACCGCTCCTGAGATTATGTCATTGATTTTATCAGAAGTTCATAATGAACCGCGAAAAAAGGTGGCAGAGAGATGAGGCTTTTCCGGAAAGTAAGCATCTTTTTATCCTTTAGATTTGAGATGAAAATGCTATTAGTAGAAGCTTTTATTTTTTTAGGGGTTGCGAGAGTTTTAAAAGGCCTGCCTTTTGCAAAGGTGGCTCCTTCTTTAGGGCTTCAAATGGAAGAGACTGACTACTCTATGAATACTGATCCAAGAGTTCTGAAGCAGATCTCACAAGCTCTCCATATCATGAGTGCCTATACTTTTTGGGAGAGTCAATGTCTTGTAAAAGCAATTGCTGGCATGAAGATGCTTGAGAGAAGGAAAGTCGAGAGTACCTTATATCTAGGAACAGCTAAAGATGAAGAAGGGAAATTGATTGCACACGCATGGCTGCGGAGCGGCCCTTATTACATAAGCGGCGCTGAAGGGATGGAACGTTTTTCGGTAGTTGGGAAGTTTGCGAAGGTAATCCAACAAAATAAGGTGCTGGGAGAAAGCAATGGATAAGAATATCGATCTTGATTTAGCGTATGTACCAAGAGAGTTAAAGGTTCAACTCGGGTTATTAAGTAAAAATGCGAAGGAAGTCTGCTTCGAAGGATTGAACTGGGATTTGTTTATTGACCTCGCTATGCACCACAGAACCTTTCCGGTACTATATCCTAAATTAAAGCAGCTACAAAAAGAAAAGATCCCTGAATTTGTAATGAAGACACTTGAAATGCAGTACAAACAAAACACCTTTCGCATGCTGCAATTATGCGCAGAAATGGAGCAGGTCAGTGCTCTATTTTCTATGAATGATATTAAATTGCTTGTTTTGAAAGGACCAGTACTTGCAAGTGACCTTTATGGCGATCTGTCCCGCCGTACTTGCGGAGATTTGGATGTTTTAATACCAATTAACGACCTTCAAAAGGTAGAGGACTTGCTTTTACAGGAAGGATACAGAAAGGATGACTATATCCATACAGTTTTGGGCGATTGGAAATGGCGCCATCATCACGTGACCTATTTTCATGAGACAAAACCCATTAAACTTGAAATTCATTGGCGATTGAACCCCGGGCCGGGTGTGGAACCTGCTTTTGAAGAATTATGGGCTCGGAAAAGAGTCAGTTCATTGACCAAAACACCGGTGTATTATCTGGGAAAGGAAGATTTATTTACCTTCCTTGTCTCCCATGGTGCTCGACATGGCTGGTCACGACTGCGCTGGCTGATGGACATATCCCAAATGGCAGAACAAGAGATGGACTGGCAGCAGATCCTTAGTATGTTCGGGAAATATAGCAGCAGGGATGTAGCCGGTCAAGCACTTATCCTGGCGGCTGAGTTGTTAGGATCCAGGCAGCCAGAGGGAACAGAGCAAGTATTCACCTCAAAAGCCAAAACCCTTGCCCAGGAAGCGATATTTTACTTTGAGAAGATGGTGAATTTACATAATGATCCTGTCCCGGATGAGGTAGCGTCCTTTCATAAGGAGCACTTATTTTCATTAATGTCTAAAAAGCAAAAAGCACTATTTATACTTAGTTTCTTATATCCATATCCAGAGGATGCGGAGACATTGCCGCTGCCTAAACCGCTTCACTTTTTATATTTTCCATTGCGCCCATGCTTGGTTGTATGGAGAAGAACGAGAAAACAAGTAATAGCCAGGAGGATATCCTAATGGAGTCCATTTTATATTTTGTAAAAAAGCTACATACCTATTCGGGTAAAATCCTTTATATCAATCTAGCAGGGATGGTTGCGGTCAGTCTTTTGGATGGTATCGGTATATTGTTTTTAATCCCGATGATCAGCATGAGTGGAGTTGTAAATATAGATACACAAGGGACACCGGTTGAGGGACTGTTTGAATTTTTCAATAGGTTCCCAGAAACACTGGGACTCCCGATCATATTAGCAGTATATGTCTTGCTTGTGATTGGGCAGAATGTGTTACAAAGGCAGATTACCATTCGCAACACAAAAATCCAACATGGATTTTTTCGTCATTTGCGGATTGAAACCTATGATGCCTTGTTGCATTCAAATTGGGATTTTTTTATCAAAAAAAGGAAGTCCGATATTATAAATTCACTGACTTCCGAAATTGCGACAGCCAGTGCAGGAACGCATTCATTTCTGCAGTTTGTTGCCGGCCTTATATTTACGGTCATTCAAATCGGAATCGCATTTTGGCTATCTCCAAATATTACACTTTTTGTTTTGCTTAGCGGAGTTGCATTGCTCTTTTTCTCAAGAAGGTTCTTAAAAAGATCCATGGCTCTCGGAAATAGGAATTATGTGTCTGGCAAGAAATATTTGGCCGGGATTACTGATCAGATTAATGGAATAAAGGACATTAAAAGCAATGGCTTAGAAGAATCCAGGATGAGATGGTTCAAGAATGTAACCAAAGAAATGCAGGAAGAGCAGATTGAGTATGCACAATTGAATACCAAATCGCAGCTTTACTATAAGTCGGCATCCGCTATCTTAATTGCGGGGTTTTTATTTGGGGCTGTGAATTTATTCAACGCACAGGCTGGGCAATTGATGCTAGTAATCGTGATATTTTCAAGATTATGGCCAAGAGTTGCCGGGATTCAAGCCTCACTTGAACAAATGGCGATGCGGATACCTTCTTATCAGGCGGTCATAAACCTGCAAAACGAATGCCATGGCTCCAGGGAGTTTACAGATTGTAAGCTGGATTCTGAAAGTACTATCGAGATCCAACAAGGGATTGAATGCCGCAATATTTTCTTCCAATATGACAAAAATAAACCTGAGTATGCACTTAAAAATATCGATTTGTTCATTCCTGTAAAAGAGATGACGGCCGTGGTAGGAAAATCCGGTGCGGGTAAAAGTACATTAATTGATTTGTTAATGGCGTTGAATAAACCAGCCCATGGGGAAGTACTTGTTGATGGCAGACCATTGACAAAGGAGATGTTGATTCCTTTTCGCAGGGAAATCAGTTATGTTCCGCAAGATCCGTTTCTTTTTAATGCTAGCATTAGAGAAAATCTGTTGCTTGTACTCCCTGATGCATCTGAACAGGAGTTATGGAATGCTTTGGAGTTTTCCTCTGCAGCCGAGTTTGTCAGGAAGATGCCTGATGGCATTGATACGTTAATTGGGGATAGGGGAATTAGGCTGTCTGGTGGGGAACGGCAGCGGCTTGTGCTGGCAAGAGCGATTCTCAGGAATCCATCAATCCTGGTACTTGATGAAGCAACGAGTGCACTGGATACTGAGAATGAGGCAAAAATACAGGAAGCATTGGAGATGCTTAAGGGAAAAATGACGATCATCGTCATTGCCCATAGACTATCGACCATCCGCAATGCTGATCAAGTCGTTGTCTTGAACGAAGGAGAAATCATTCAAAAAGGGCGATTTGGACAGCTGGCGATGGAAAAGAAAAGTGTCTTTGGCAAGTTGTTGAAAAATCAAATGGAGGTAGCACCATAATGAGCGGTAAGTGAACTCATCATGGTGCTTTTTCTTAATAAGGTGGTTTAAATGAAATTACTTACGCGCTTTGTGCTCACACTATTACCAATAGTCTATATGGCTTTTATTTGGCTCCAATCGAGCTACTTCGATCCGGAGTCGCTAAGCACTCTTTCTTCTCAGATTCCTTTTGAGATGATTCTGTTCTTAGGAATCATATTGGAACTGTCTCACTTATTTGAGTTCGGTGTCCTTTATTTTTTATTCATTATGGCCTTTCTTAGTTATGGGCGGCTTACGTATTTTAAAAGTTTCTTGGGAGTATTGCTCGCCTTTTTATATGGCTTTGTAGATGAACTCCATCAAATGTATGTACCTTACCGTTCTGCATCGATAGTGGACTTAGTGAAGAACACGATCGGTATAGTCATTTTCTGGGGGCTCATCCATACAAATTATTATACAAGGCCTCATTCAAAGCTGAGACGGGCAATGAATAAAATTACACAGAATACCCGAAGCGGGTAATGGTTGATAAGAAAATGGAGGTGGGTGGAAGTTATGGTGTTTTTATTTCATTACCTCTCGATATTGAATATGGTCGATACAGTCTCTACCTATTTTGGTCTTAAGCATTCCTATATTAAAGAATTGAACCCTTTAATGGAGGGGGCGTATAATACTAATCCTCTCATTTTCCTTTTTATAAAATTTTCTTTTTCTGTCGTATTGTATTTGTTTGTAGTGTATAAAAAGGTGCCAAGTTCGTCCCTGATTAAGGGGTTAACCCTTCTGGCTTCCGTATTTTATTCAATTGCTTTAATCCTTCATTTGAGTTGGATTATAATAGTTTTAGTCGAAATCTCCCCGTATTATCCCCTCCAAAAAATTCACTTCTTTTTACTATTTTCATATTCAGAATCCATTTTAACAGGAGTATAATTTTCTTATATTAAATAAGAAAGAAGGCGCATGTACATGTTTCAAACCCTGAAGCGTGAGTTGCTGGCCGGGATTACGGTTTCGGTAGTGGCGCTGCCGCTTGCGTTGGCTTTTGGGATGCAGGCGACGGGTAATTCGGATGGGGCCATCATTGGTTTGTATGGTGCCATTATCACTGGTTTTTTTGCGGCTTTATTTGGCGGGACGAAGAGCCAGGTTACTGGTCCGACTGGGCCGATTACGATCATTTTTACTGGAATCGTTGCTACTCAGGGACTGGAATACGCCTTTATTGCCGCGTTTATGGGGGGGCTTTTTCAAATTGTCTTTGGGCTATTAAAAGCGGGCAATTATTTAAAGTTCATTCCCTTGCCGGTAGTCAGCGGTTTTATGAATGGAATTGCCATCATTATCATCATGGGGCAGCTGCAGTATGTGACGGGCAGCTTTTTGGTCGTGATATTGACGATTGTCTTTATGCTCGTCGCGATGAAATGGATAAAGGTCATTCCGCCAAGCTTGATGGCATTGATTTTAGGGACAGTAGCGGTAATCATTTTGGAAAAAGTGGTTCCGGCCGTCCACTTCACACTGCCGTTTATCAACGATTTTATTTTCTTTGACAGCGTTGACCGGATTGGCGAGATCCCCAAAGGATTGCCACAATTCCATTTGCCAATTGCTGATCTCGGTGTCATTATACAATTGATTCCGGCGGCGTTAAGCATTGCGGTTCTCGGATCGATTGACTCATTGCTGACATCGGTTGTCATGGACAATATGACGGGGACAAAGCACAAGAGCAATAAAGAGCTAATTGGACAGGGAATCGGTAACACCCTTGGTGGATTATTCGGTGCGATGCCTGGTGCTGGTGCTACTGTCCGTTCAGTCGTGAACCTAAGAAGCGGCGGGCAAACTGCTTTATCTGCGATGATCCATAGCGTTGCTTTGCTGTTGTTCATGCTCGTTTTCGGACCGCTGGCGGAAGAAATTCCACTCGCAGTGCTAGCAGGAATTTTGATCATGACAGGTATTACAATGTTCGATTATGACAGCTTGAAAATCCTTAAGGATGAACCGCGCACAGACGCAGCGGTCATGCTGGTGACGATGATTTTAACAGTAGCGATTGACCTTATGGTTGCGGTTGGTGTCGGAATCGTGATTAGTGCGCTGATTTTCATGAAGCGGATGAGTGAGGAAGGTTTTAAGATTAATAGTAAAACGGAAAATGGTTTAAAGGTTTATAGCCTGGAAGGACCTCTTTACTTTGGGGCCACAGAGCTAATAACGAAAACAATAAGTTCGGATAGCAGTCCTGATATTGTTATAGATATAGAAAAAGTAACGGTTGTGGATGCTTCTGGAGCAATACTCCTGCTGCAACTTAAGGACCAGTTGAAAGAGCGAGGACAGAACCTTTACCTTGTCGGCAACGACCTTGACCTAGGCGGGATCCTGCGGAAGATGAATATATTCCATGAATTTGGGACTGCTGGACACTTTGAAACCATGGAAGAATTACTTACATATTTAAAGTTTAATAACAAACTAGTTTACGGTGCCTGAGGAAGATCAGATGGAGTATATTTTATACAATATTGTTGCCAAAATTTTCTTTAACAGGTACAATGTGAAAGTATTCAAATAACTTAAGGAGGCAGTCGAAATGTTGAACACAACTAATGGAACAGCAACTACAATTTCATATGTTTTACCTTCGGCCTGCCTGTATTGTGTGTAGTAGCGCTTATTTTTGTCATGTTAAAATAACTGCGTAACCACAGACTGGGATGTCTGTGGTTTTTTTGTGCCTAAAAAAACGAATGTATGTTCTTGGAGAGTGATAATGTGATTACAGTTGAAAATTTGAAGAAGGAATATAAATTGGTGAAGCGCGACCCTGGTCTTAAGGGAGCGATCAAGTCGCTTTTTAACCGTAAGTATGAGACAAAGCAGGCGGTGAAGGGGATTAATTTTACCATTGAGCAGGGTGAGACGGTTGGCTATATCGGTGCGAATGGTGCTGGCAAGTCGACGACAATCAAGATGCTGACGGGGATTCTTACGCCGACATCCGGAAAGGTGACGGTTAATGGGCTGGTGCCATATGAAAACCGGCAGAAGAATGCGGTCAATATCGGAGCGGTCTTCGGGCAGCGGACGCAGCTATTCTGGGACATTCCGGTTCGTGAATCTTATAATCTGTTAAAACATATTTACGAGATTCCGGAGCAGGAGTATCAGGAGACAGTCGAGATGTTCACTGAGGTTTTAAACCTAGAGCCATTACTCGGCATCCCGGTCAGACAGCTTTCGCTTGGGCAGAAAATGCGCTGTGAACTGGCTGCAGCCTTCCTTCACAGGCCAAAAGTTGTTTACCTGGATGAGCCGACAATCGGTCTAGATATTGCCGTAAAAGTGAAAATCAGGAAGTTTATCAAAGAAATGAATCAGCGCTGGGGCACAACAGTGCTGCTGACTACACATGACATGCAGGACATCGAGGAGATTTGCGACCGGATCATCATTATTGATGGAGGTACGATTCTGTACGATGGTGGGCTTGAGCAGATTAAAAAACAATTCGGCCAACAGCGGGTGATCCATTTTGAACTGGCAGATAAGGAAAAATTCGTACTGCCTTCGTCGCTCACTGGTCAGGTGGAACTTTTAGCGAATGAAGAAGAAACGAAGGTCAGCTTAGGGTTTGACCATGAGACTGTTAAAAGCTCGTTCGTCATTTCGGAAATGATGAGCATGTATGAAATTGGTGATTTGAATATAGCGGATCCTAAGATCGAGACGATCGTAGAGGAGCTCTACAACAAGCAGGAAAAGGGGGGAGAGCATGAGAAAGTATTGGCAAATAGCTAAAGGGCGGATGCAGGAGAATACTGCCTATTCCGCCTGGTACTGGGCCGGGACTGTGTCTTCCGTGATGAGGCTGTTGATTATTTACTTCTTCTGGCAGGCGGTTTACGCGAACCAGACGACGATTCAAAATATTAATCTGGAAACGATGCTGACGTATATCGTAATTGCGATGCTGATTCAGGGTTTTGTCGGCGGTGTAGGAAATGAGCTTGCCGAGAATATCAAGGAGGGGCAAGTAGCAATCGAGCTGATGCGTCCTTACGATATGATTTTTAAAATGTTCGCGGTGGATATTGGGGAGAAAATCATGTACCTAATCCAGGGGACGTTGCCGATGGTGCTGATTGCTTACTTCTTCATGGATTTAAGCTTCCCAAAATCACCTGAGACGATTTTGTTATTCGTGGTGAGTGCGCTAGTGGGTATCTGGATTGGTACGTTCTTCGATTTCCTCGTCGGTGTTCTCGCGTTCTGGACGGTCAATGTCTGGGGTGTCAGAGTGCTGAAGGAATCACTGATCACCTTTTTCTCAGGGGCGCTCGTTCCGATTACACTTTTTCCGGATTGGCTCAGGACGATAACTGAATTCCTGCCGTTCCAAGCGATGGTGTATCTGCCGGTCTCGATTTATTCCGGATTGATTAGCGGAACAGAAGTTTACATGGCACTTGGAGTCCAGTTATTCTGGCTCATTTCATTGTATGTTTTGGTAAGGCTAATCTGGTCGCAGGCGATTAAACAGATTACGATTTTTGGAGGATAGGAGGCGATTCTATGCGTCGTTATACGAGATTATATTGGGAGTTTGCGAAGAGCCATATGAAGGTGATGATGGAGTACCGAATCGACTTTTTGATCGGTGTCGCCTCCGTCATGCTTGAGCAGTTTGCTTCGATCTTTTTTGTAAAAGTGGTGTTCGACCACATTGAGCAGATCAATGGCTGGTCGTTTTACGAGATATTGTTCATCTACGGAATTGCAGCAACGGGCCGCTCGATTCACCAGATATTCTTTGATAATCTATGGACGCTTGGCTGGCAGTATATCCGGCCAGGTAAGCTGGATCGTTTGCTGATCAGGCCGGTCAATCCATTGTTCCATGTCGTTGCGGACAGATTGCATCAGGACGGTTTTGGCCAGCTGATCATCGGGTTAATTATCTTGGGAACAGCGATTCCACAGCTTGACCTCGTTTGGGGAGCAGCGGAAATTGCGATGCTGGTTGTCATGATCATCTCATCCGGGTTGATTTTCGTGGCGATCAACTTATTTTTCGCGACGTTCAGTTTCTGGATGATCGACAGTCTGCCGATTGTCTGGGCAGTCTTCAACCTGAGTGACTTTGCCAGATACCCATTGACCATTTATCACAAGGGAATCCGCATGTTCCTGACTTGGATCATTCCTTACGGTTTCACTGCATTCTATCCAGCGGCCTATTTTATTGACAAGTCGGGCTACAAGGAATTTGCGCTCTGCACACCGGTTGCAGCAGTTGTTTGTTGTGTCCTTGCCTATTCATTCTGGAATAGAGGCTTGAAGGCTTTCGCTAGTACTGGCAGTTAAGTTAAAAGCAACCCGACGAGTATAGGGAACTATCAGATAATACGTTCGTTTTCGGATTGCCCAATAGGACTTCCGTCGGGTATGATGAAAATAAAATAGTTTGATAGAGGTGGCGAGTGTAGTGGAGAACAAGTCAGTTAGAGAAGTATGGCAGGAAATCGAAAAGGTCATGAAAGAAAGACCAGAGCCGATTCAAGGCATGAATGTTGTTTATCAGTATGATATCACAGGCGACGACACCGGTACATTCCAGCTATTTATTTCCGACGGATCTGCCCGGGTGGTTGAAGGAACGGAAGGCACTCCAGATTGCACCCTAAAGCTTTCAGACAAAAACTTCAAGAAGATGATCATGGGCAAGCTGAACGGAACAGCAGCCTTCATGACAGGAAAGCTCAAAATCCAGGGCAGCATGGGACTCGCACTCAAACTCGAAGGAATCCTCAATGAATACAATCTAAGCGAAACAGCTTAACAAGAAAGGACCAGGCGAATGAAGCCTGGTCCTTTCCCATTCCATAAAAAATTCCTTTAATAACATAAAAAATATTTATTAAAAATTTACCGCACTATGAGACAAAAAGTAACAAGATGTGACACATCCTGATATAATAAGGCTATCAATGTGCGGAAAATTTAAGGAGATTCCCTTTATGGACCAATTAAGAAAAAATACGGCTTTATTATACGAGGAAGTTAAAGCGGTTAAGTACTTTCTCACAATATTCTATCTCATTCTATTACCATATGATTTCACGTATTATTATTTAATTCCATATTTTAATAAAACGGAGATTGGCCTTCCTGCTCAAGGTATGGGTTTTATCTTTCATATTATTCTCTTTGCATTATTACCTGTAGGTATGTACCTAGTAAAAAAGGGTAATCCCGAAAAAGTAAAGTATCTTTATTTCTTTGTTTTTATGTTTGTAGACTTTATAAATAACTTCTTAATTTATTGGGGTACAGATCATGAGTTTAAAAGTGGTCATATACTAGAAATATACTTTATTCTTTTCTCTCCAATTTTTGTAAGTAATAGATTCTTCTGGACTATGACACTTGGTTTCTTTGTTAAATACATGATAATGGGAGTAATCTTTCAATCTCCTAAAGTACTCATTCCAATGGCCTTAATTATTTTTATTGCAATCATTGCATGGATATTGTTAACACGGTTTCAATCGTACTTAAATGCGATTAAATCTGTTTATGAAGATTTGAGGCAGAAAGAAAAACTGGCTGTCATTGGTCAGATGGCAACGGCTGTAGCACATGAAATTAAAAATCCATTATCAGCACTTAAAGGCTTTACCCAGCTTCAGCAGGAAAAGGATAAAGGAGACGATCAGTATTATCCGATAATGTTAAATGAAATTGATAGAATTAACGGTATTGTCAATGACCTTTTAATTTTAGGAAAACCTAATACAGCAATAAAGAAACCAAAAAAAATTGAAGAGATTATTCAATACGTAATATCCGTAATTGATCCACACGCCCAGAGAAAGGATATCAATATAATTCTTGATACGAAAGATTCTCCAGTCCTTTTATGTGATGAAAACCAACTAAAGCAAGTCTTTATCAATCTAATAAAAAATGCAATGGAAGCAATGCCCGAAGGTGGTACTGTTTCCATTCGAACTAAAACAAAAGATAATAAGGTTGAAGTCTCCGTCATCGATGAAGGGTGTGGGATTGAACCAGACAAACTGGCTAAGTTGGGAGAACCTTTCTATACAACTAAACAAAGTGGAAACGGCTTGGGGTTAATGGTTACTAAAAAAATTATTGAAGAACATGGTGGAGGTATAGTGATCGATAGTGAGCTTGGTAAAGGAACGCAGGTCACTATAAATATACCAGCCTAATAAATTATGTCTATATAATGAAAATATATCCAATAAATAAACCAAAAGGACTATTTTAATAAATAGTCCTTTTGGTTTATAATAAAGAAAATTGTCGAAAGTTAGCAAAATATAAAATAGGTAAAATGATTCATTTTTTTCTTATTTCAATAAAACTATTAAACCAGAAAAAAATGTTGGCGATATGAATGTAAACAATGATTCAATTAATTGACAGAAAACGCGGGGTACTCTCATGCATTCAACAGTGAAAAGTTCTAGCTTAAACCATGAAGAAAAAAGGGCTATTACTTGGTTTTTAGCGCTATTCTACAGTATTTCAATTACATATGATTTTTTCTATTATTACATATATAAAAAGTTCATTGTTCATATTGAGCCAGGTTTACCGGGTGCTTTTGGCTATTGGTATTATATTTTTATGATTGGTCTTATTCCAATAGCTCACTATTTAAATAAAACAAACAGAACATCATCGATAAAATACATTTTTATCATGTGTTTCGTCCTTCTTTCAATTGTAAATGACGGTGTTACATATTGGGGAAATTCAATGGAGTATGCGAGCGGAAATGTAGTTGAAGTCTTTTTAATCTTATTTTCGCCAATCTTTGTGAATAAACGGTTTTTCATGATTGTTTTTAACGGCATGCTTTTTAAATACCTTTTTATTGGCATCTTGCTTAGGACAAATGAGGTACTTTTCCCATTAATTCTAGTTTTAGTATTGGCTGGTATTGCTTACGTTGTTTTGAAGAGATTCATGGGTTATGTTGATGCAATAAAAACATCATATGATACGCAACTCGAAGGTATTGTTAAAGGGGTTATTGCCACTATTGAACTAAAAGATCCATATACCAAAGGACATAGTGAGCGTGTTGCGCAATATGCTCATATGCTAGCTATCGCCACAGGAAAATACTCCAAGGAAGAATTGAACGCTTTTTATTATGCGTGCTTGCTGCATGATATTGGGAAGGTGAATATCCCTGACCATATACTTATGAAACCTGGAAAGTTGACAAAGGAAGAGTATGAGATTATCAAAACCCATCCTGAGGTTGGGGCTGAGGCAATCATGAAAGTGAATGGAATAGGGGATGGCATCGACATTATAAAATCACATCATGAAAGATGGGATGGCAAAGGATATCCTGAGCAGTTAAGTGGTTCAGAAATCCCTTATCTAGCAAGAGTTGTTTCTATTGCTGATGCCTTTGATGCAATGACTTCTTCAAGATCATATCGATCTGCGATGCCAGTAGGTGAGGCATATGACCGGATATTAGCTGGAGCAGGGACCCAATTTGATCCTCATTTGGTTGAAGTTTTTAAAGAGATCTTTTCAACATGGGTTGAATTTCACGATAAATATCAAAGATCTATGGATTTACCAGCAAATTTATTTGATACGTCCGTAAAAAAGGAGGTGACAATATGAAAATCCGTAAATTAAATAAAGTGAAAACTACTTGCTGGTGGTGTAACTATCTTCCAATCATGCCATAATGGAAGGGATGCTTTTTTAAAGCATCCTTATTTAATTGCATAAAATGTGCAGTAAGAGGTGGGTTTTTCATGGGAATTACCTATAATAGCCAGCTTAAACTTCATCAATTAGTCTTTCGTGAAGAAAAGCAGAACTATATTGTAGAAGATACTATTACTAACGAATTCTATGAAATGCCAAAAGTATGTATTGAAGCTATTAAATTGATACAGGAAAATGTACCTTTAAATGAGATTGAAACTAATCTAAAAAAACAATACGAAGATGAAGAAATCGATATAATTGACTTTGTTAATCAATTGGTAGAACTGGAAATTGTGTGCGAACTAGATGGTGAAAAAGTATCGATTAATATTGTAAATAAAAAAGATGCAGATTTTCAGTGGGTTCCTGAAAGGCTGGGCCAAATACTCTTCAACGATACTACCACAAAAATCTATGTTGGTATGCTTATTGCAAGTATAATGATGTTTATTTTTAATCCTGGTTTGATTCCACATTATAAGGATATATTTATTTATGAATTAATGATTGAAAATGTTGCAGCCATAATTTTAATAACTTTGATTTTAGTCTTACTCCATGAGTTTGGACATATTATTGCGATCAGGGGAGAAGGTTTGAATGCCAAGCTTGAACTGGGTCATAGATTATTTTTCGCTGTACTTGAGACAGACCTGACTCAGGCTTGGAAGTTGCCGCCACAAAAAAGAAATAAGTTATTGTATGCTGGTTTGTATATAGATATTGTGGTGATTTTCACCTCATTAATCCTGTTACTCGTTAGTACAGACGGGCTTTTTTCAGGTATTTTAGGTATTGTGGTTTTTAATACTCTAATAAGGCTTATCTATCAACTTTGCGTTTTTATGAAAACAGACTTTTATTATATTATTGAAAACATCACTGGTTGTTATAATTTAATGGAAAACGGCCAGCACTATCTGAGTAAAAGGATTCCATTTATAAAAACAAGCCATGCAACTGTGTCATTTTCTGGAGAAGAGAAGGTGATAAGAAGATATGCTTATTTCTATATAATAGGCATCCTGCTCACCCTGCTCATCACCGCCTACTACTACATCCCACAATTGATATTCGCTGTGAATGAAATCATGTTGCCGGGATTCTTGGAACCAATCACCAGCATTCGTTTTTGGGATTCGGTTGTCTTTTTGCTGCAAATATTGTTAGTTTCAGGTTTATTGATTTACTCATGGACAAAGAAATATCGTTTAAGCAGTTAAAAAGACAGCCGGGTGGCTGTCTTTTGGTTTTATCTTAATATGTTTTAACGTAATCTATCAAAATATCTTTATACTTTTCTAGCGACTCTAGCTCAATGTACTCGTTATCTCCGTGCCAGTTCGCACCGCTTGGCCCGAACTCGATTGCTGGAATTCCTTGTGCTGCGAAAAACTGGGTATCAGCGGCCCCATGTTGACCAAAGATCACTGCTTCACCACCAATATGCTTTTCCAAAACAGGCTTCAACTGTGTGATGAATATGTTATCCCTCTCTGTTGCGACAGGAATTCCTTTCAGGCCAACCGTGACTTTTCCGTCTGAAATACTTTCGATCTGCTGGACAATCGAATCAGGATCTTGTCCAGGAAGATAACGGATATCAAGGGACATGACACAATAATCAGGTACCTTGTTAAAAACTTCACCACCCGAGATGATGGCAAGATTAATAGATGGTGATTGATAAAACTCTGAGCTCTCTTTAGTAAATGGTAATTCAAGCAATTTCTCGTAAGCTCGATAGGCTTTAACAATCGCATTTTCACCCTCCCACGGCCGGCTGCCATGAGCGGATTTTCCGGTGACCTCGACTTCAAGCCTCAAAACACCTTTTGCCTGCAGAGCTATCCCCAGCTGTGTTGGTTCAGAGGAGATGACAAAATCCCCACGGTATTCATTTTCCACAAGATACCCGGTACAATTCATCCCGCCAATCTCCTCGTCCGAAACAATCTGCAGCTGGATTTTCACCCCAAGATTTTGATTCTGCATTTCTTTCAGCGCAACCATCATCGCAGCAACGCCAGCTTTCATATCAGCCGCGCCCCTGGCAAAGATTTTGCCATCTTTTTCTACTGGAATGAATTGATCTTTTTTACCGCTGACCACGTCAACATGTCCGTTGAATACAATCGTTTTATCTCCCTCGCCAATCTCACATACCAGCATTTTATATCCATTGTTTTCAATCAAATTCGGCTGTAAATCATGCTCAATAAGCCATTGTTTGCAAAACTCGACCGCCTGATTGGCCCCTTCCTTCGTGGAGCTATCAATCAGGATCAATTCCTTTAATAATTCCTTCATTGTTCAAACACTCCTTGAAAAAGGTTCTATAATACATTACCACGCTAGTAAAGTTTCAATCTTATATATCGATGGTAGTACTTTTTGAGGAAAAATGATAATTAAAATATTCGCAAAAACAGACATCTTTCGAGGGGTACTTACAATTATGAGGAATTAAGTCCTGATTTTTTACGCTCTCTTAACAAAAAGTTAAGAAAATTCAGGTCTATCAGTCCATTTCCTTATTCGCCAATCCTACTATAATTAAACACGTATTCTACCAATTTACTCATTAAGGAGATGGATTTCTTGAAGAAGCCTTTTCGCAAGATAGGAAAAACCGTTGTTGCCACAACATTGGCATTGTCTGTATTAGCAGGTCCAGTTTCTTATAAATCATTTGCCGCTGGAAAACCTGATAAAGCAGGGAAGCATGAAGTGCAGCTGCGAATCCTTGGAACGACAGATATTCATACACATTTATATAACTATGATTATTATAAAGATGCTCCATCTCACGAATTCGGACTTGCAAAGACCGCTACATTGATCAAGCAAGCTAGAGCCGAAGAAGAAGGCAAGAACAATCTGCTTTTTGATAATGGCGATCTGATTCAGGGAAATCCGCTCGGCGACTATAAAGCTAAGGTCGATGTACTGGAAGATGGCGAAATGCACCCAGTCTTTGAAGCTATGGAACTACTGGACTACGATGCTGCTACAGTCGGCAACCATGAATTCAACTATGGTTTGGATTACCTCGATGAAGTGCTTGATGACGCACCGATGCCTTATGTAAATGCAAACGTTTTTAAGAATGATGGTGACGATAATCCTGATAATGATGAAAACTACTTCAAGCCATATAAAGTTTTTAATAAAAAAGTAACCGATGAAAATGGCAAAACACATGTCATTAAAGTCGGTGTTGTCGGTGCTGTAACGCCACAAATCATGCAATGGGATAAAGCGAATCTTGATGGAAAAGTAATCACGAAGGATATCGTAAAATCTGTCGAAGCACAGATTCCTAAAATGAAAGAAGAAGGCGCTGACATCATCATCGCACTATCCCACTCTGGTATTGGCGATGAGAAAGTGGTAGAGATGGAAGAAAACGCGGCATATGACCTATCACTTGTTGATGGCATCGATGCTATTATCACTGGGCACAACCACCTAACATTCCCTGGTGACTTCACGGACCTTCCTGGCGTGGATGCTGACAATGGTACGATTAATGGCGTCCCTGTAGTAATGGCAGGTAACTGGGGCAACCAGCTTGGCGTAATGGACCTGACGATTGCCAAGGAAAAAGGTAAGTGGAATGTAAAGAGTTCCCAGACTGAACTAAGAGCAGTTTGGGATAAGGTAGCCAAGAAACCATTAGTTGATGCAGATAAAGATATTTTAGAAGCGGTAAAAGAAGACCACGAAGGTACTGTAAAATATGTCAACCAGCCTGTTGGAGAAACAGCAGCTGACATCCACAGCTATTTTGCATTGGTTCAAGACGATCCATCAATCCAGATTGTGACGAATGCACAGAAATGGTATGTAGAGAAACAAGTCGCAGGAACACCTGATGAAAATCTGCCAATCCTTTCTGCTGGTGCACCATTTAAGTCTGGACGAGGCGGGGCGAGTGATTACACTTACATTCCTGAAGGTACAATTGCAATTAAAAACGTTGCTGACCTATACTTGTACCCTAACACTGTTGCAACAATAAAAATTAACGGCAGCGATGTAAAAGAGTGGCTTGAAATGTCTGCAGGGCAGTTCAATCAAATTGATGAAAACAACACAGAAGAACAGTCACTGATCAATCCGAATTACCCAGTATACAACTATGATGTAATCGATGGCGTAACATACGAAATCGACGTAACTGAACCAGCAAAATATGATCCGAAGGGCAACCTGGTAAACGAAGAGGCTAATCGTATCAAGAACCTGCAATACAATGGCCAGCCAATCGACCTAGACCAGGAGTTCCTGGTTGTTACAAATAACTATCGTGCAACTGGAACATTCCCAGGTGTTAAAAATATGACAGCAGTTGAAATGTATCCAGATGAAAACCGCCAGGCAATCATCGATTATATCCGTGAAGTGGGAACAATCGATCCTTCTGCGGATAATAACTGGAGTTTCGCAGGCGTTAGCAAAGAATTGAATGTTACATTCAACTCAACACCAGCTGCACAAACGGCTCTTCCAGAGAGTGGTCTGATTGAATATGCTGGAGACTTGGAAAGTGGATTCGCCAAGTTCAATCTGCACTTACCAATCGGCCTTCAGCTTTTAGGAATCAATGATTTCCACGGCCAGCTGGACACTTATAACTCTAAAATCAATGCAGGCGGAGTGGATTATCTTGCTGCATATCTGAAAGAACGTGAAGCAACAAACCCTAACACACTGATGCTTCATGCAGGCGATGCTGTCGGAGCAAGCTCGCCGGTCTCTGCCTTGCTACAGGACGAGCCAACGATCAAGATTTTGAATGAACTTGGTTTTGACGCAGGTACTGTAGGAAACCACGAGTTTGATGAAGGCGTGGAAGAAATGCTCCGCTTAATCGATGGCGGAAGCCATCCGAAAACAGTCGATAAGTATGGCGAATTCAAAGGCGCTGACTTCCCATATGTTGCGGCTAATCTTGTATACAAAGAGACAGGAGAGAATGTTTTAGATCCATACACCGTTATCGATGTAAATGGAATTCCGGTCGGAGTGATCGGTGTAGCTTTATCTGATACACCAAGCATTGTCATTCCAAGTGCAGTTCAGGATGTTCAATTCACAGACGAAACAGAAGCAATCAACCGCTATACTGAGGAGTTAAAAGCTCAGGGTGTTGAAACAATCGTTGTATTAGCGCACAATCCATCTTTTTCTAATCCAGATGGATCAAACGCTGGAGAAGAACTGGTTGAAATTGCTAAAAATGTTGATGATGAAGTAGATGTGTTATTAGGCGGACATAACCATGCTTACACAAACACTAAGGTTGATGGCAAAATTGTCGTCCAATCTTATTCTTCAGGTACAGCTTTTTCTGATGTAGACTTATTGATTAACCCTGTAACGAAGGATGTCATGGTTGGCAATGCGGAAATCGTAACGACGTACCGAGATCAAATTCAGCCAGATGCTGAAATTAAAGCGATGCTGGACAGCTATGTAGCGGATGTCGCTCCGATTCTGAATGAGGTAATCGGGTCAACTTCTTCTTACATTAGCCGTGACACAAGTGCGGCTGGTGAATCTGCAATGGGTAACCTGGTTGCTGACGCAATGCGCTGGCAGACAGGCACTGATTTTGCTTTCATGAACTCAGGCGGAGTCCGTGCTGACATCGACGCAGGTGAAATTACTTGGAAAGAAGCTTTCACCGTACAGCCATTCGGAAATGATCTTGTGAAAATGAACGTGACTGGTGAGGTCATCAAGACCTTGTTAGAGCAGCAATGGGGCAGTAAGGTACGAATCATGCCAATTTCCGGTCTGAAGGTTACTTATGATGATTCTAGAGCTGAAGGAGACCGTATTGTTTCAATTACTGATAATGATGGAAAACCTCTTGATATGAATGAAACTTATTCAATCACTGTCAACAATTACATGGCAGGAGGAGGGGATGGATATGCAATCCTTGCGACAATCACTGATAAGACAATCGATGTAGTAGATTTGGATGCACTGGTTAACTATATCAAGGAAAAAGGCGAGGTAAATCCTCAAATTGAGGGCCGCGTGACGAAATTGAATTAATAGTTTAGAAGGGGAGCACATAATCATAGTGCTCTCTTTTTTTGTAAAAATGCTCTAGTCCATAAGAATCAAATTTAGAGACCCGAAGAAAATTTCCCAATATAAAACTTTATTAAAATAGTGTTATTTACACTAGTATTTGAGGTGAAAACAGGATGAATGATGCAGTTTTATTTTAAAAAATAGGTTTTTCAGACAAAAAGTGGCTCGCTTTATAGATAAATATTACTATATTTTAAAAATTTACAATATTTTAAAACCTTGCTACAATTCCAATCAGAGTCTTCAGAAAATATATGAAAATTCGAAACTTGGAAAATAGCAGGGGGTTATCTTTTTGAAGAAGAAAAGTTCGTTGAAGGTTCTTTCTAGCGTGGCGGCAAGTGCTGTCTTCGCTTCTACTTTATTTGCGGGTTCGTTTGCTGGACCAACTGCAGCTCCTAAGAGTGTGGCAGCTGCAACAGCTCCTGAGTCTGCACCAATCGATTTACACATCGTTGACCAGGATCGTCTGGCAAAGGCTTTGCAGGAGCGAGGTCTGATCGCGAAAGGCGCTTCACAGGAGGAAATTAACAAAGCGGTAACAGACTATATCAAAAAGAAGCAGGGCGCTAAAGCGGGCAAGACAGACAAGCACACTGCTGAAGATGAAATGACAAAGAAGTCTAAGGACTTTTTGACAAAGCAAAAAGACAAGCTCACTAAGCAGCTTGAAAAAGGACATGACAATTATAAAAAAGGCAAGCCTACCGGTTACGCGAAAGTGAATCCTGCTAAACAGGCTCCTTACAATGGAGAAGTCAGAGAGGACAAGGTTCTTGTTCTTTTAGCTGAATTCGCAGACTTCAAGCACAATAACATTGAACAAGAAGAAGGCTATATGTATTCAGACGACTTCAGCCGCGAGCATTATGAGAAAATGCTGTTCGGTGACGAAGAGTTTACATTATTCAATGGTGAAAAGGTCCAGACGTTCAAGCAGTATTATGAAGAGCAATCTGGCGGCAGCTACACAGTTGACGGACATGTAACTGACTGGGTGACTGTACCTGGCAATGCTGCTGACTACGGTGATGACAATCCTGAAGGTGGCCATGATAATAATGGTGAAACAGGACCTCGCGATTTTGTAAAAGATGCATTGAATGCAGCGGTTGAAGGTGGGCTTGATCTATCTGAGTTCGACCAGTTCGACCTTTATGATTTAGATGGCGATGGCAACCAAAACGAGCCTGACGGACTTGTTGACCACTTGATGGTCCTTCACGCAGGTGTCGGCCAGGAAGCTGGCGGTGGAGCATTAGGTGACGATGCAATCTGGTCACACCGCTGGGTATTGGATGGAGTATACGATGTTCCTGGAACAGAAGGCACAGCGGCAGTTCCTTACTGGGGCGGATCAATGGCTGCATTCGACTACACAATCGAGCCGGAAGATGGTGCAGTAGGTGTATTCGCACACGAATTCGGACATGACTTAGGTCTTCCAGATGAGTACGACACACAGTACACTGGACAAGGCGAGCCGGTTGCTTCATGGTCCATCATGAGCGGCGGCAGCTGGAATGGAGCTGTTGCAGGTACTGAACCGACAAGCTTCTCTCCACAGAACAAGGAGTATTTCCAGAAGATCATGGGCGGAAACTGGGCGAACATCACGGAAGTAGATTATGAAGATATCGACGAAAATGGATTGACAGCAGTCATCGACCAGAGCGTCACGAAATCTAAGAATAACGGCATTGTAAAAGTGAACCTTCCTAAGAAAAAGGTAGAGGGCATCAAGCCAGCATTCGGTGAGAAGTACTACTACAGTACAAAAGGCGATGACCTGCACACTGCATTGGCAACACCTGAATTCGATCTGACAGCGGCAACTACTGCTACTTTTGACTATAAAGCATGGTACGAAGTAGAGTTTGATTATGACTATGTATTTGTAAACGCAGTAACTGAAGATGGAACAGAAGTTGAGTTGGACGTAATCGGTGACCAAAACACTGCAGGCGGCATGGAAACATCTCAAGGCGAATGGGAAGACAAGTCTTATGACCTAAGCCAGTTCGCAGGACAGAAAGTGAAACTAGTGTTTGAATATGTAACTGACGGCGGTCTTGCTCCAGAAGGTTTTGCAATGGACAACCTAAGCTTGACTGTTGACGGTGAAGTTGCTTTCTCTGACGATGCAGAAGGCGCTGAACAAGTGACTCTTGATGGCTTTATCTCAACAAACGGCTTGTTTGACAAAGACCACTACTACTACCTTGAGTGGAGAAACTACGCTGGGTCTGACAAAGGCTTGATTGCCGGCCGCGGCGTGAAGTACAACACTGGTATGGTTGTTTGGTACGGTGATGACAGCTTTACAGACAACTGGGTTGGCGTCCACCCGGGCGAAGGCTTCATCGGGGTTGTTGACTCACACCCAGAAGCAATCGTTGGCAAACTTAAAGGACAGGATACTGTAAAGAGCAGCACGCGTTACCAAATCGCTGACGCAGCATTCTCACTGGATAAGGCACCTGCCTGGACAGTAGATTCTCCATCACGTGGAGTGTTCGACTACGAAGGACTTCCAGGTGTGACAACATTTGATGACTCCAATAAGTACATCAATGAACTGATCCCGGATGCAGGCAAAAAGCTTCCTAACTACGGATTGAAGTTCCAGGTCATCGGCGAAGCGAAGGATAACTCTGCTGGTGCAGTGTGGATCCATAAATAAGAATGAATCTAAAGACATCGGGCGGTTTTCTCGCTCGATGTCTTTTTGTTGATTGGAAAAAATCAGTGTTTTTTTCCATGTCGCCAATAAAAATGAATTATCGCCAATATATTTTTATTTTCGCCAATAAAAAATGGAAATCGCCAATATAATTTGATTTTAGCCAATAAAAAATAAAAATCGCCAATAAAACCAAATCAAGCCAAAAACAATCTATAATAAAAGGTGCAAAACTCCATTTTTCCGGGGAATACTGGACTTATAATCGTGTTTTAGCTAGTATCAATACTAGAATGTTTAACTGAAGGAGAAAATCATGTCAGAAACTCAACCAATTATCGCACAACTGAAACCGTTCCTGCAGCAAGCCTGGGAGAAGGCTGGATTCGAGACGATGACTTCTGTCCAGACGACGGCGATTCCATTAATAATAGAAGGAAAAGATGTCGTAGGAGAATCCCCGACTGGTACGGGTAAAACTTTAGCGTACCTGCTTCCTGTTTTAAATAAAATCGACGCTAATATGCAGAATACACAGGCGGTCATCCTCGCTTCATCACAGGAGCTTGTCATGCAGATCCTGTCTGAAATCCAGAAGTGGGGAGAAGGCAGTGGTATCAAATCGGCAAGTTTGATCGGCGGCGCCAACCTAAAGCGCCAGATTGACAAGCTGAAAAAGAGCCCGCATATCATTGTAGGCACTCCCGGCCGGACGAATGAACTGATCAAACAGAAAAAGCTAAAAATGCACAAAGTCCATACAGTCGTCCTTGATGAAGGCGATCAGCTTCTAACGCCGGAGCATAATGAAACGGTAAAAAGTATTGTAAAGTCTACACTTGCTGACCAAAGGCAACTATTATTATTTTCAGCAACTCTTCCGGAGACAGTTGAAAAGTCAATCAAGAGATTGGCGAAGGAACCTGAAATCATCAATGTAAAGAAGGATGAAACAATCGATGCTGCAAAAGTCGAGCATATTTACTTTCTCAGCGAGCAGCGGGACAAAATCAAAATCCTTGAGAAGGTTGCCCGCCTAAATGGAAGCAAATCACTTGTTTTTATTAAGGATATCGCTAATTTGACCATCGCTGCTGAAAAACTGAAGTTCAAAGACATCCACGTCGGCCAGCTGCACAGTGATTTGGACAAGCAGGACCGTCAGCGTTATTTGAATAAGTTCCGGGACGGCAACAGCGAAATGCTGCTTGTCACCGATGTCGCAGCGCGTGGCTTGGATATTAAAGGTGTCACTCACGTTGTGCACTATGATTTCCCGAGGGAGCAAGACCAATACGTCCACCGCTCCGGACGGACAGGCCGTTTTGGCGCGGAGGGGACTGTCATCTCGATCGTCAACGAACGTGAAGAACGCGATTTGAAAAGATTCTGCAATGCACTTAATATAACGCCAGCGCAAAAAGAATTTTACGGTGGTAAAATTGTTGACCCAGAATAATTATTTCGAAGCTATAGGACTTTTTCCTATAGCTTTTTTACTGCATTTAAAGGTTTTTTCGTAAAAGAATCAGAATATATATTCCGTAGTTTATTTTTGAAGGCTCTGTTAAAGCCGTTGAAAAATCAACAGCTGAAATGCCTTTTTGAAAGGAATTGTTGAACTTGAAAAATCCACGTTTAAATACATTGATGACAGAGTGGCTGCCTGAAGCGACGATTGATCAGATGCAGGAAAAAATGGAGAAAGGCGAGCTGTCTTCACATGACCTTGTGTTGATGTACCAGGCCCGCATCGCTGCCTTTGACCAAACAATCCATTCTGTGCTTGAACTGAATCCCGATGCTCTTCAGATTGCGGCTGCACTGGATGCCGAACGAAAGAAGAAAGGTTCAAGAGGCCCTTTACACGGCATACCGGTCCTTGTAAAAGACAATATTGATACAAACGATAAAATGCATACAAGCGCTGGTTCGCTTGCATTGAAAGATTCGTTTGCCCAGAAAGATTCCTTTGTTGCTGCAAAGCTAAGGGAAGCAGGCGCGGTCATTCTTGGTAAAACGAATATGACTGAGTGGGCAAATTTCATGGCGAATGGCATGAAGAGCGGCTACAGCTCCCGCGGTGGCCAGGTGCTGAATCCGTACGGACCCGAGAAATTTGATGTCGGCGGCTCAAGTGCTGGTTCCGGCGCAGCCATCGCCGCTAATTTAGCTGCAGTAGCGGTAGGAACAGAAACAGATGGCTCGATTTTAAATCCAGCTTCACAAAATTCATTGGTTGGCATCAAGCCGACAGTTGGGCTGGTCAGCCGCAGTGGCATCATTCCGATTGCCCACACTCAGGACACGGCGGGCCCGATGGCGAGAACCGTCAAGGACGCGGTCTACCTTTTAGAAGCGATTGCTGGCCAGGATCCGCAAGACTCGGCAACGTTGGTAAGTTTACCTGAATTCAACCATGATTCTCTTTTCGATACTCAAGCACTAAAAGGAGCGAAAATTGCTGTTGCCAGAGAAGTTTATATTGGCAAGTGGACCGAGGAGCAGGAGCGAATTTTTCAAAAAGCCGTTGAAAAACTGGTGGAGCTTGGCGCTGAGATTGTTGAAGCAGCAATCCCAGCGGCGAAGGCGACTTGGGGATATAAGGTTTTGAGCTATGAATTCAAAGCTGATTTGAATGCTTATTTGAACGGGTTGGCACAGAATGTTCCTGTCAGAACGCTTGCTGACGTGATTGCTTTCAATTATGAGCATGGGGAGAAAATGCTGAAGTACGGACAGGAAGTGCTGTTGGAATCTGAAGCAACAAGCGGAACATTGACAGAGCCAGACTACCTGGATGAACTGGAGTATAACCTTTACATGGCAAGGGAGCAGGGAATTGACTATGCACTGAAGGAGTATGGTGCCGATGTGGTCCTTTTCCCGATGGATGGCTCCACGATTGGCTCAAAGGCAGGTTACCCGTCTGTTACGGTTCCAACTGCTTTTACTGAAGAAGGCGAGCCAGTCGGCATCACCTTCACCGGTACTGCTTTCAGCGAACCATTGCTGATCAAGCTTGCCTATGCATATGAGCAGGCAACCATGGTGCGCCGTGCACCTGAGCTTAGAATAAACGACGAGGGAAAAATCCATACTACTTCATGAATCCATCAAAAGGAGCGAGGAAGAATGGGTAAACAAAAGCTCGGCAACGGAAACGCCCAGCGCAACAACAACAAGAAAAAAGGCAACAACACACCCGAAGAACTAGTCGAATTCACAACCGGCCAGAAAGAAAAGAAATTCAACAATCCGATTGATTAACAGCAAAGTGCCCCGGCGATTTCTTCGCCAGGGCACTTTTTATAGCTGTTTTACATCAAAAACAGGATTAAATACTTACTATGGAATACATCCTAGACCGAGCCTATTCAAGATTTTATTGGCGAAAAATTAAATAATTCAACCACATTTGAAGTTATTTCGACCACATTCTGAAATATATTGGCGGATTTTTGATTTTTTCGACCACATTCAAGGATAATTCGACCAACTGCTAAATCAACAGGTTTCTACCAGCTCATTAATGTCCGCCACTCTTATCAAAGTTACTTCCCGAGACGTCGGCGACATTCTCAATCGCGACCAGCGCGTTCGGATCGATATCATCAACAACTGAGCGGACGGTAGATAATTCGATACGGCTGACGATAGTATAGATGATTTTCTTCGGTTCGTTCGAAAAAACACCCTGGCCCTGAATATAGGTCATGCCGCGGCCCAATTGCTTGAGCAATGCTTCGGCGATTTCTTCAGGGACATCGGAAATGATCGTAACTGATTTGAGCTCTTCCATCCCTTCAACGACGACGTCAATCATCTTGAAAGCAATGAAATAGGTGATGATTGAGTACATCGCCGTTTCCCAGCTGAACACGAGCAAAGCTGCCAGCACGAATATGAACAAGTTCATGACCATGACGATCTGCCCGACAGAAACGGTGCGCTTTTTGCTGACAAGGATGGCGATGATCTCGGTTCCGTCCAGTGCGCCGCCTGCCCGGATGACCAAACCGACACCAGTTCCAAGGATAACTGCGCCGATGATGGTTGCTAAAAATAAATCATCCGTCACAGGTTCAAAGTGATGTAAATAAGCAGTCGCGCCGGATAAAATAATGACTCCATATAAAGTGCGAAGCGTGAATTTCAAGCCCATTCTCTTATACCCGATATAAAGGAAAGGAAGGTTGAACAAAATCAGGTAAATACTCATCGAGATGTTCGTCAGTTCGGCTGCGATAATCGAAAGTCCGATGACCCCACCGTCAAGGATTGCGTTAGGAACAAGGAACATATCAAGCCCGAATGCCGCGATAATTGCCCCGATTGTAATCGTTACAAGTTGCGTGATCTCTTTGACCACTCTTTTTTTCTTCGTTGCTGCCACTGAATATCCAACCCTTTTCTATTAAAAATAACTTCTGTGAATTAGTAATGTATGTACTATACTTATTGTATCAAACTTAATGTTCATCTGGTATTTTTACATTATATACATGATTAGTAAAACCGGTAATTGGGGTAATGAGAAGGGGAAGTTATTTGAAATGACGGAGGGGCTATTTTGGCTAATAATACTCAGGTTAAACATAAATCCAATAATCAGTCTGGTTCAAAAAACAAGAAGAATCATCAGACTGGTAACAATAAAAGAAAGTCATATATGAGAACCAATCCTAAGCCGCAGGAGATTGAGGAAAACAGATTGAAGCGGGTTGATGAAAATAACCCAAAGCATGATGGCAATAAAGGAACTGGATACGGAAAGCCATCCAATCCATCAAAAAAAGAAAAAGGTAATTCTCATTCCCATAACGCACAGACCGGCAATGGTAACTCATCTTACAATCAATCCAAGAATGGTAACGGGAATGACAAATCATCTTCCAACCAATCCAAAAATGGTAACGGGAATGAGAAATCATCTTCCAACCAATCCAAAAATGGTAACGGTAATGACAAACCATCTTCCAATCAACCCAAAAACGGCAACGGGAAAAATCGCAAGAATGAAGGCGGTAAGAATTCAACCAATCAAAATCCTGATTCAGGCGCTAAAACTTCAGAAGACCACGAGGTAAAGCATAAGGAGCAGTCCGGAAAGTTTGAGACAGCTTTTAACAGGATTCATAAAGCGCTGAAGGAAATGGTGAAGGGGACGGACAGCGATGCGTTTGTCGAGCTGCTGTACTCTGGCTATAAAAACCATTCATTGGTGCGCAAATATAAAAGTGAGCTGCACCAGTTTGCGAAGCTTCGGAATGCGATTGTCCATGAGCGTGTTAATGCGGATTATTATATTGCTGAGCCTCACATTGAGGTGGTCGAACGGATTGAGGAGATATGCAAGGAGTTTGAGAAGCCGCAGACGGCGTTATCGATTGCGACCAGCCCGGTGTTCTACTATTACGAGGATGCGTATCTCAAAGATGTTTTAAAGGTCATCAATAAGTTTGATTTTACAAGATTCCCTGTCTATGGCAAGGGTGATAAGTATGTTGCCTTGCTGACTTCAACAGAAATCATCCAGTGGATGGCGAAGCATTTTTCCGACAGTGTGGTCCATTTTGAGGATGTCCGTGTCAAAGAGCTGTTAACGAAAGGGAAAAATTACTTTGTGACCTTTGTTGATGAGGATGCGTCTCTGTATCATATTGAAGAATTGTTTGAACGCTACCATACAAGAGGCAAGAAACTGCAGGCAGTCATCATCACGGAGACGGGGGACCGCCATGGAAAGCCGATCGGCGTCATCACGCCATGGGATCTGCTGGACAGCGATCCTGAAGATTGACATACAGGAACTTGAACAGTTTATTCACGAATAGTTCATTGACGATATCATGGATAAATTGATATACTGCAGCTATTAAAAAACTATTTTCAAAACCGAAATAACTCTTATCCAGAGCGGCGGAGGGACAGGCCCTTTGAAGCCCGGCAACCTTCATGTTCAGGAATGAAAAGGTGCTAAGTCCTGAAGATTGTAGACTGAAGATAAGAGAGGCTATGCGGACAAAAACCTCTCCTGATGTGGAGAGGTTTTTTACTTTATACCACTAATCCTAAAAGCAGGTGACAAAATGGATAAAAAGTTTGAAACAGAAGTACTTCATTCAATACATACGGAGCAAAGGGGAATTAAAAGCAAGGCGACACCGATTTATCAGACTTCAGCATTTACCTTTAATGATCTTGATGAGCTTGAGGGCTTCTATCAGGGAGAAGGAAACTATTTGTATTCAAGGGTAGGGAACCCGAATACGGATGAACTCGGTCAATCCGTAGCGGCACTTGAGCACGCAGAAGATGGGGTAGCGGCTTCCTCTGGTTTGGCTGCCATTTTAGCGGGCGTACTGGCAGTAGTGAAGAATGGCGATCATATCGTTGCAGCTGACGATGTATATGGCGGGAGCTTCCATATGCTGAAAGCTGAGCTTGAACGCTTTGGAGTGGAGACGACATTTGTATCGTTTTCTGACCTGGGTAAAGTCGAACAGGCAATCAAACACAATACGAAGCTTCTTTACACGGAGTCCATCACGAATCCGCTCCTTCGTGTTGAAAAGTTAGAGGAAGTTATCGCGCTGGCGAAAAAAAGAAACCTCACCGTTTTGGTGGATAATACATTCGCTACTCCGCTTTATGTCCGCCCGTTTTTACTAGGAGCCGACCTGGTCGTCCATAGCGCGACGAAATACATCGGCGGCCACAGTGATGTCACTTCAGGTGTCGTCGTTGGCAAAAAGGAACTGATTGCAGAAGCGCGGGCTAGAATCGTGAATCTGGGTGCGAACCTTAGTCCATTTGAAGCGTGGCTTACTTGCAGGGGGTTGAAGACGCTCGCCTTAAGAATAAAGGCACAATCGCAGAATGCAAGGCTGCTGGCTGACAGTCTAAGTGAAAATAAGAATGTCTCAAAAGTATATTACCCATTTGCTGAAGGTGAAAAAGGCTTTGGTGCGATCGTGACGATTGAACTGGCAGAACACGTGGATACGGACCAATTTTTCAAGTCACTCGGATGGATAAAAATCGTGCCGACACTTGCGGGAGTGGAAACGACTGTTTCCCATCCGCTGAAAACCTCCCATCGTGCACTGCCGCCAGAGACTCAGGCTGAGCTTGGCATAACGTATCGTTTAGTCAGGGTTTCTGTTGGAATCGAAAATGCCGATGACATTATCGAGCAATTTGAAGCTGCTTTGACAGCACAGGTAAATAATCCGAAGAAGTAATACCTAGTGCTCCGCATGTATTGTAAGTTTGAAAAGAATGTCTCCGTTAATCACAAAAACGAGTAATCGTTCGAAATAAGGTTTACACATCCTATATGCGGGTATTTTTAAAAGGACTACTCGTCTAAAGGAGGCTTTTATTATGTTTGAACATGAAAAACATCTTGTTGGAGTATATGATAATGAGCAAGACGCAATCCAGGCTGTTGAGGACCTGAAAAGACAGGGATACGCAACCGATGATATTTCTGTTATCAGTAAGAACGAAGATGAGGTTCACGATGTCAACGAAGCTACCGGTACAAAGACTGAGGAAGGTCTTGCTGCAGGTGCGGCAACAGGCGGCGTATTAGGTGGCCTTACTGGATTATTGGCAGGCATCGGAGCGCTAGCAATTCCTGGAATAGGACCAATCGTCGCTGCAGGACCAATCGCTGCGACACTTACTGGCGCGGCAGTAGGCGCAGGTGCTGGCGGTTTAGCTGGAGCACTGATCGGAATGGGTATTCCGGAAGATGAAGCTGAACGCTACGAAGGCTATGTAAAAGAGGGCAAGATTCTAGTTGTTGTCGAGCGCGACGAAAACAGAGTTGGCCTGAATAATGATGCCACAACTGTTGATGCCTTAGATGGAACAAGGGCTCGCAATCCAGTTGATGCACCGCTTACTTCGGACAACCCTGCCAACACTCGTTTTGATAACACACGGGACTTTTAATAACCATGTCATATAAAAAGGCTGCCAGTAAAATCTGGCGGCCTTTTGGCATTTAATGAAGAATCCTATCATCATACATCAATATACAGCCGGAAAAGGCATTCACCTATACAGTGAAAAACATCTTGCATAGTTTAGTAATGAGGAGATTTTGTCCTTATTCTACTATAAAGGATGAGAGGCATGAATTTTAAAGGCAAGAAACAAAAGCAAGCAATTGGCGGCAGTCACTGCCCGCCTGATCCGCAGCCAGTCGATTGTACAGCTCCTTCTTCATATACTGTGTTGGATTCGATGGCAAATCCATTGTATGTGGTAACGTTCTTGGGAGTGGTTCCTGTTACAGACGGGTTTCGATGGGATTACCAAATTACCAATATCAATGCCCGGAATGCACTGAGCAACTGGGTATTGGAACTTGAAGGATGTTTCAGTGATTTTGAATGTTTTGTAGGGGATATCTTTCCGGCTGATGAAATGAATATTCCTGTTCCAACGACACCTGGAGACTGTTTGTTCCCTTCTTCAAACCCAAATTTCCCTTGTCCAATCACTGACCCATGCACGACTGTAGTAGGGCTTAAATTTGATAATTTGAATCCACAGGGTGAGCCAGAACTGGAGCCAGGGACAACACAAAGATTTTCGTTCATAATCCCTGAGAATCTCCCGGCAGAAGTAGCGTGTTTTCAGTTGAAGTTTGGAACCATGTCCCGCTGCGGAGAAATATGTGCACCGGCATGTATTTGCGATAATCCTTGCATTTGCGAAGAAGATAATAATTTTACCTGCGATGTCATGTTCCCAGATTGCTTCACACTTGGAGGCACGGAGGAAGATGTGAGAGTCGCCTATTGTATTGGTGACGTCAGCGAATGTGTAGAGGATGGAACATGCGAGGTGCTGGAGACGATTAATGTTTGCAATACCAACTTGCAATGTTGTGTTCCTGTACAGCGCTGGAGGCAGGAATTTGACTTCCAGGTCATCTTCAATGTCCCGATGCTTCCATTGCTGGGTTCAGGTGCCTGTGTAGAGGAACCAATTTTTGCGTGTTGCCAGGATGAGGGAACGGCGATTCAAAACTGCTTCACCTGTATAGGCGATACTTCTGTAGAGCCACCTTGTGTTGAACCAGATTGTGAAAATACAGAAATCATTGTTACGGGTCTTACGCCAATCGAAGATCTCTCCGGAACGATTATCGGTGTTACAATTGAATATTCCTTTGCCACCCCGCCATGTGCCAATGAAGTGATCGATGGCTAAGGAACGAATGTAAAAAAGCTGGCTGCAAGATAGAAACTTGCAGCCAGCTTCTTCTATTCTTCTTTCCTTGAATCCAATAAATCAATCCGGCTTGCATCCTTAAGGTTAAAAGCCGTTGAGATAAAATACAACAAAATGCCGCCAACTAAACCGAGACAAATGACAAAACCGATGGTCATCACCCAAAGATAGCCCATAATTCGCATTCCTCCCTTGATAAAACTATATGCACCGTATTCGTGATGTTTTCACGCAAAAAATAATAAAGTATATTTTCTTGAATTAATCTCATCCTATCAGTTGAGGAGGAGTGTATTGTGTTCAAGAAAATAATCTTAGCCCTATTATTAATCGTAATGGCAATCCCGACAGTTTCGTTTGCCCAACAGGTCCATACGGTTCGTCCGGGAGACTCCTTATGGAAAATTTCTGTTAAATATCAGGTCGGACTTTCAGAGATTATCGCCGCCAACCCGCAATTTAAAAACCCTAACTTGATCTATCCTGGCCAGAGAGTCAATATCCCAACTCTTAGTGCGACAAAAAGTATCGAAAGTCAGGTAATCCAGCTGACAAATCAGGAGCGCGCTAAAAATGGACTGAAGCCACTTGCTGCTGACTGGCAGCTTTCTAGGGTAGCGAGATATAAGTCTGCAGATATGAGAGACAAGAATTACTTCTCACATACCAGTCCTACATACGGCAGTCCTTTCACGATGATGAAGAACTTCGGAATCAACTACCGAAGTGCAGCAGAAAATATCGCAGCCGGCCAAAGAACTCCAAATGAAGTAGTCCAATCCTGGATGAACAGTCCAGGCCACCGCAAGAACATCCTTAGCCCAACATACACACACATTGGTGTCGGGCACGTAACCGGCGGCAATTATGGTCACTATTGGACGCAAATGTTTATCGCAAAATAAATAATATCCTGAATGGAAATAACCCAGTGAAACAGCCACTGGGTTATTTTTTATGTTGCAGGACTCGGAAAAAACGAATTCTAACTTCCTCCACTAACAGACACACCAACAGTCCTGTGCCTCACTAAGCCTCAGGTCCTACTCCAAAATCAAGCTCAGGCACGTTATTGAATTTTTGCGAGAAAGGTAAGATGTAATCATAAGAGATAAGGAGGAATTGAACATGAAAAAATTTGGTTTACTGGTTGCTGGTTTCATTGCTGCCATGGTGCTGATTTCAAACCTTGGCCCGCTCGTCGGACTTGGGGTCAGCTTGCTGGTGCTCTACTTCGTCGTCAAGCAATTTTTAAAAACAGACTCGACAGCTGCAAAAATCGGCTGGGGAATCGCAGGCTTCATCATCCTGTTGGCAACTGCTTCTAACGTACCAGCAATCCTGGGTATTGCAGCTGCTTATGTCCTGTACCTTGTATATAAAAACTGGGACAAAAAAGAAGAAGCAATCCGCCAAGAAAGCGATCCTTTCGTCAACTTCGAAAAGCAATGGGCACAATTGAATAACAAATAAAATCAAAAGGAGAGATAATAAAATGGCAAATCTATTAACAAGAATCAAAAACACGGTAATGGCAGACTTACACGAGGCACTTGACCAGAAGGAAAAGAAAAATCCAATCGCATTGTTGAATCAATATCTCCGTGAATGTGAAACCGAAACAGAAAAGGTAAGAAAGCTGCTCGAGCGTCAGGGGCAATTGAAGGAACAGTTTGCTCGCGAGCATCATCAAGCGCTTGAAATGGCTGAAAAGCGGAAGTATCAAGCAGAGGTGGCAATGAGAGCTGGTGAAAATGATCTCCAGGAGTTTGCACAGCAAGAGCAGGCGCAGTATGAGGAGCGTGCAGCCAGATTGAAGGAAGCCATGGAAAATGGTATCAAACAGCAACTTGAGCTCGAGCGGAAGTATGAAGAGATGAATCATAAGCTAAAAGATATGCACATCCGCCGCCTTGAATTGATGGGCCGTGAAAATGTAACGAGAGCTCACCATAGAATGGATCAGGTGCTGGATAACGGTGCTTATTCTGATAAAGCCTATTCTAGGTTCACAGAAATGGAAACCTATCTCGACCAGCTGGAGGAGAAAGTGAACAGCACCTACAATCGCAATACCATCGACAGCAGGATTGCCCAGCTGGAAAAAGAGTTTAAAAATAAAGAATCGCATACTATTTAATAGGCAAAACATGGTATTCTATAGAGGCGCAGGCACCTGCGCCTTTTGAGTATCACCTCGAAAGGACTTCATATTACCAATCCTCTATCATGTATATTCCATTTTAAAAAATAAATCTAGAGGAAGGGAGGAGACGGCATGTTGAACAACATGAAAAATGATTATATCAGCTGGATTGTGATTACTGGACTTATATTGCTTTTGCTCGAAGTTTCATTTTTTAACGAAGGATTGATTTTCTCCCTTCTTGCAAGCGGAGCGATGGTTTACTTTGGTCGCTCTTTAATGCCGAAGAAATCCGGGAAGCTGTTGTTTTGGGTAGGTTTGTTCTTTTTCCTGAGCAGTGTTTTCAGCATGATGACGTTCAGGTTTTTCTTATTGGCGGTGCTGATTTATCTTGCCTATCAATTTGCACAGTCGAAAAAGAAACCAGAAGTGATCACGCCAATTTTACAGGAGCCAGAAAGGGAAGTCAGAAAGGAGATGCTGATCGAAAAGCCTCCTCTTTTTAAAAATCGTTTGTTTGGCCATCAGGAAACGCCTTCACATGTTTATGAGTGGAACGATGTCAATATTCAGACTGGGATTGGCGACAGTGTGATTGATTTAAGCCTGACGGTGCTGCCAAAGGGAGAAACCGTCATTTTCATACGTAATATCATTGGTAATGTAAAAGTGTATGTGCCATATGATTTAGAAGTCACCCTCCGGCATTCGTCGGTAATTGGGTCTGCTGAAGTATTCGAGCATGAGGAAGGAAGAGTGCTGAACCAGAGTTTGTATGTACAGACACCAGGTTATGACGATGCTGAGCAAAAGGTTAAGATTTTTACCTCGATGCTTGTTGGTAATGTCGAGGTGAAACGCATATGACGACTGCGATGCGCCAAATCTTATGGGGATTGACCCTCGGGATTATTTTATTCATAGCGGTGACTTTGTCTTTTGTGCTTGTTTTTCCAGTAGCGAAGCTTTCTGATCTATGGAACCGTGAGCTGATGGATATTCCTTTTATCATTTTCACATTCAGCATTAGTGTCGTGTTAGGCATTGCCTTTGGAATGGCATCAGGGACATACTGGCGAAAGCAATTCGGGACGGTCGACAACTGGCTGTTTCAGCTGGAGGAAGGTCAGGAGCCAGAGATTGACCAGAATCAGGCATACGCGGAAATTTCATCAATTTCCAAAAGAGTCAGCAAGCTTCATAAGCAAATCTCTGAAAAAGCGATGCTGTCACAGAGGCTGGCGACTGAAAAAGCGGAGGAGCAAGAGTCGCGGATTCAGGAAATCATTTCGCAGGAGCGAAACAGGCTGGCGCGCGAACTGCATGACTCGGTCAGCCAGCAGCTTTTTGCGGCATCAATGCTGATGTCAGCGATCAATGAAACAAAGGGGCCTTCCGAGGAACGAGAAGCGAAGCAGCTGAAGATGGTCGAGGAAATGATCCACCAATCGCAGCTTGAAATGAGGGCGCTCCTATTGCACCTGCGGCCAGTTGCTTTGAAAGGGAAAAGCTTGCAGGAAGGAATCGAGGAACTATTAATCGAATTAAGACAGAAAGTCACCATGAATATCAAATGGAAGGTAGAGCCGTTTCCATTGGATAAGGGAGTCGAGGACCATCTATTCCGCATCCTACAGGAGTCTGTTTCAAATACGCTTCGCCATGGTAAGGCAGAAGAACTCGAAGTATTATTGATCAAGCGCGATGATAAAGTGATCATGCGTGTTGTCGATGATGGTGTTGGTTTTAACGTAGAAGAAGCAAAAGCAGGATCATATGGCCTCCAGAATATGCATGAACGTGCCGGGGAAATCGGCGGGACATTGAAGATTGTCAGTGTTCAAAATAAAGGGACCAGGCTTGAGGTTAAGGTTCCAATTTTAATGGTGGCGGGTGAGAAGAATGATTAAAGTTGTGTTTGTAGATGACCATGAAATGGTGCGGATTGGAGTTTCGTCGTACTTATCGGCACAGCCGGACATTGAGGTAATCGGCGAGGCGGATAATGGGAAGAAGGGTGTCGAGATGGCGCTTGAGCTGCGACCGGATATTATTCTCATGGATTTGGTCATGAAGGAAATGGACGGAATCGAGGCGACAAAGCAGATCATCGAGCAGTGGCCGGAAGCTAAGGTCATCATCGTAACCAGTTTCCTCGATGATGAAAAAGTATACCCCGCGCTTGAAGCCGGGGCGACAAGTTATATGCTGAAAACATCGAAGGCTAGTGAGATTGCTAATGCTGTAAGGGTTACATACTCAGGGCAGCCGGTGCTCGAGCCAGAAGTGACAGGCAAGATGATGATGAAAATGCGCCAGAAGAATAATGTTGAGCTGCACGAAGAACTGACAGAGCGTGAGATGGAAGTCTTGAAGCTGATTGCTGAAGGAAAGACAAACCAAGAAATCGCCGACGAACTATTCATCGCCCTGAAGACCGTGAAGACGCATGTCAGCAATATCTTGAGCAAACTGCAGGTGCAGGATAGAACCCAGGCAGTCATTTATGCATTCAGACATTCAATCGTAAAATAATTTGGGGAGGTGCTCTAGATGGAGCCGTTATTTGGTTTGTTCGGCCTTTTTGGGGTGTTGTTGTCAATCGGATTGCCAATCGTTCTAATTGTGCTTTTTGTTATGCTGGTCACCAGCACTAAAAGACAGGAAGCATTGTTGACTGAAATCCTCGCGGAGTTGAGAAAGAAGGATTCAACACACAATCATCTGTAACAATAAAACAAAAAAGAGGCCAGGGGCCCCTTTAAATGTTAATTTGCTTTCTTATCGATTACATCTAATTTCATAAGCATTTCGCTTAACGCTATGGATATGACTTCCCGTTCTTCAAACTCATTTGGATAATGGGAAGCGCAATTTATATAGTCATGCTTTTCAGCTAACTTTTCTTTTATTTTTTTGCACATCCAGAGCTGGTAATCTGAAAGTTCCAGTTGTCTAAGCATTGCCACCCACTCCTTCGTTAGTTATCCATTACCCGCAGTCCAAGCTTGCTTAAACGCTTTATCCAAAAGATAATCAGTATGGGAAAAATTGAGAAAAGCCCAGTGTGGCGGGAATGAACGGGATTTAATCAAACGTTTGATTAAGATGAATAATAAAGAGATTGAGTAAGAAATGCGGACACAAATCGCAGAAGAAGCGGAAAAACTGTCCGTCATCGAGGTTATGACGGACACAAATTGCAGAAGAAGTGGATAAACTGTCCATCATCGGGATTATGACGGACACAAATCGCAGAAGAAGCGGAAAAACTGTCCGTCATCGGGATTATGACGGACACAAATCGCAGAAGAAGCGGAAAAACTGTCCGTCATCGGGGCTATGACGGACACAAATCGCAGAAGAAGCGGAGAAACTGTCCGTCATCGAGGTTATGACGGACACAAATCGCAGAAGAAGCGGAAAAACTGTCCGTCATCGGGATTATGACGGACACAAATCGCAGAAGAAGCGGAAAAACTGTCCGTCATCGGGGCTATGACGGACACAAATCGCAGAAGAAGCGGAGAAACTGTCCGTCATCGAGGTTATAACGGACACAAATCGCAGAAGAAGTGGTCCAAGCTCGTATTGAGGTAATTTGGAGAGAATCCACTATACGAGTAACACTTCAGGAAAAACTTGCTAAAATAATTATGCAATTGTAAAATAAAACTAACTATTATTGAACGGAGGTGAGGAGAGATGATCAAGACTGTTTTTGTGCGCGGATTTTGGAATGAATTCCTTTATTTTTGTCGTGCAAAATTTGCTGTTGCAGCTGCCAACGGGATACGTATGCCCTTTTTTAACAGCTCAATATCAAATACAAACGGTAGGATCATCTCTTTTCCCGCTTAATTGCAAGCTTCGGTGAATGGGGAGGGCTCTTTTGCCCTCCTTTTGTAACCATTGAATTGCTGGAGCCAGGAGCAGAGCCATCTGCCCCTGGCTTTTTTTTGCTTATTAAACAAACCGGGCGGCGTTAGGTGAAAAGGGGGATCGTTAATAGGAGGAAAAAATAATGATAGCATGCAGTATTAACCATATAAGCAAAATGTACGGAGGCAATCTTATATTTGAAGATTTGTCTTTTGAAATAAACGAGAAAGACAGGGTTGGTCTGGTAGGACCAAACGGATGCGGCAAGACAACGTTGATGAAACTGATTGCTGGCATGGAGGAAGCAGATCAAGGAAAGATTCATTGGAAAAAAGGATTGAAAATTGGCTATCTGGCCCAGATACCGAATTATGGTGAGAAGATGACCGCCAGGGATGTTCTGCAAAGGGCCTTCGACGAGTTGCTCGATGTTCAGGCAGAAATGAAGCAGCTTGAAACCGAGATGGCAGAAGCTGGTGAGGATTCAGTTAAGCTTGAAAGGCTGCTGACGAAATATGGTGTTCTCCAGGAGAAGTTTACTCTCGGAGGCGGTTATGAAATGGAAGCCAATATTGACCGCATTGCCAACGGCTTGAAGATTGAGACCCTGCTTGATTCGAACTTTAACAGCCTTAGCGGCGGTGAGAAAACGAAGGTAGGCCTGGGATTGAGTTTGTTGAGAAATCCAGATTTGCTGCTTCTCGATGAGCCGACAAACCATCTTGATATTATGGCTGCCGAGTGGCTGGCTGAGTTTTTGAAAGAATACGATGGTACCGTTGTGATCATATCGCATGACCGTTATTTCCTTGATGAAACAGCGACGAAAATCCTCGACCTTGAAGATGGCGAGATTGACCTCTATCATGCCAATTACTCCGGATTCATCAAGGAAAAAGAAGCGAAATTACTGCGGGAATTCCAGGCATTTGAAGAGCAGCAGCGGAAAATCAAGAAGATGAAAGAGGCAATCAAGCGACTGCGTGACTGGGCGAATAGATCGAACCCTCCAAGTTCGGCGCTCCATAAAAGGGCAACGAACATGGAGAGAGCGCTGGCCAGGATGGAGAAGCTAGACCGGCCGATTTTAAACAGGAAGAAAATGAATTTCGAGCTAGATACAGGAGCACGGAGCGGGAAGGACGTACTGGTCTTCAAAGATGTCCAGAAATCATTTGGAGGGAGAGAACTTTTCTCAAAGGTCAATCTCCAGCTCCACTATCAGGATCGTGCGGCGATTGTCGGCGAAAATGGTTCGGGTAAAACAACGCTGCTGAAGTTCGTCCAGGGTGAACTTGCACCTGACCATGGAGAAGTCCGAAACGGAAGCAATGTCAAGATTGGGTACCTTTCACAGCATATGGAACTTTCCAGTCGGAACGGCACGGTTCTTGATGCATTCCGAAATGAGGTAGTAATGAATGAGGGAGAGGCCCGGAATGTGCTCGCCGGTTTCCTGTTCTATGGTCCGGATGTCTTTAAAAAAGTATCCCAGCTAAGCGGAGGCGAACGGATGAGACTGCGCCTGGCCCAGCTGATGCATCAGGATCTCAACTTCCTGATTCTTGATGAACCAACCAATCATCTGGATATCGATTCACGTGAAGTACTGGAAGAAGCGCTGGCTGGGTTCGAGGGTACGCTCCTGGCCGTCTCTCATGACCGCTATTTCTTGAATAAGCTCTTTGACAAGGTTTACTGGCTGGAGGGCGGAGATCTGACGGAAATAGAAGGCAATTATGATCGGGCGAGAGTGAAGATGGCGGAGAAACGGAAGCAGTGGGAGGATGCTGCTCCTGCTCCTGCGGGATCTGTAAAGCCTCCTATTAAGCAAGAAAAAGTCAAGGAAGCAGTTGTTGATATTGATGAGGAAGCTCTATTTGAGGAAATCGAGAATCATGAAAAATCGATTGGCGAGCTTGAACAGCAAATGGCGATCATGACCGATCTCGAATTGCTCCAGAAGCTCCACTCTGAAAAAGAAGCTTTAGAGTCAAAACGAAATCAGCTGTATTCAAAGCTTGAGGAGATATCATAGAACAAGTTGAGGAACTGCTTATGAGGGCAGTTCTTCTTTTATTTTACTGGTAAAAAAGCGCCTGAATTTCCAATTCGCTATAAAAAAGAAATTCCCGCTATAAAAATGAAAATGTCGCTATAAAAATAAGAAACTCGCTATAAAAAGGTAATTCCAGCTTTAGAAATTCCCCAAACGATGAAAAGGTCCCACGCATGGACCGCGAAATTTACCCTTCATATTGTCCGGACTTGTCTCATATGTTTATAGGAGTAAATGAGACATGATTGGGAGAGAAGCTATGAATACTTTTTTAAAAGGGATGTCTATCCTCGTGATTGCTACTTTTCTGGGAGAAGTGGTGGAGTTCCTGGTCAATATGATTCTGGCAAGGGAGCTCGGAGAAAGCGGGATGGGGCATTACATGACGATATTGCCGACGATTTTCCTGATCATGATGCTTGCGAGCTTTGAACTGCCGGTGTCGATTTCAAAGATGATCGCGGAGAAGGATGAGTCTTACCACCGGAGCATGATTAAACATGCCATAAGGCTTGCGGTGGTATTCACTACAGTTTTGCTGATTGCGGCTGCGATTGTGCTTCCAATCATTCCTGTGTTCAAGGATTATCACCCCCTGCTTAAATGGGTCGTGCTGTCACTCATTCCGGTGATGACGATTACGGCAATCGCCAGGGGATTTTTCATGGGAAAACAGGATATGGGGAAAATTGCGATTTCCCATTTTGTGAGAAGAGCTGTCCAGCTCATATTGCTTTCAGCACTTTTTCAGTTTTTTGAGTTTGGCAGTGAAACGGCTCTCCTTGTTGCTTTTTGCACACTGGCGGGCAGCGAACTCGTGGTATTCCTTTATCTATTACACTACTTCATTATGTCTTATCAGAGGATTAAAAGTGTGCCAGGTAAGCATGTAAGCGGGCGAGAGGTGAGAAAAAGCCTTGTCGAGGTCTCCGTGCCGACGACCGGCCTGAGAATTTTTCATTCCCTGACGCATGCTGTCCAGCCATTTCTGATAAAATTTGCTATAGTCAGCGCAGGATTTTCAGCCGAAATGGCAACGGAACAATTTGGGATGATGGCGGGAATCGCAATGACGATTGGATTTTTCCCAGCGTTTATCGCCCATTCGTTTCTCATCATATTGATTCCGACGGTATCGAAGGCCTATGCGGAAAAAGAATTCTTTAAGCTGCAAAAACTGCTTCAGCAGGTGATGCTGTTGACTTTGCTTTATGGACTGCCGGCTGTCACTGCTTTTTACTTTCTGGCAGAGCCATTGACCAATACCTTCTTTCATTCTAAGCAGGCAGCGGTCTTTTTACAGCTGCTGGCGCCATACTTCCTGTTCCACTACTTCACCATCCCAATGCAGGCTTATTTAATTGGACTCGGCTTGGTGAAGGACGCCTTTATCCACTCCGTTTATGCAACGGTCGTTACCTTTTCTCTGATTTATCTCGTCGGCTCAAGACCAGAATGGGGGATGGAAGGGGTCATCATCGGCATGAATACTGGCAGTATGGTCATCCTGCTGCTGCATTACCTGACGATTTGCAAAAAAATCGGCATTACCTGGGTGGCTAAGAGGACAATCAAAGATTCGAGATTTTAAAAGGAAAATAAGGATTCTTGCAGAATTAGTTAAACAGCTTAATTTTTCAGGAGTGATGGCGTGGAAAAAGTATTGCGCGGGCACCATCTCCTCTGTGTGCATGGTTTCCGGGGGATGGGATACAGTCCGGAGTTTGTGAAGAAGATGGAGAGCATCGTAAAAGATATACGCGACCCTGAGCTGGATTTTTACATAAAGGTGGTCGCTGCGTTTGATGACGCATGTATGTCCTGTCCACATAGAGGCCTTGAGATATGCGAGGCGAGTGAGGGTTCGAATGAACATGTGCTGTCGATGGATGGGAATGTCATTCGTCATCTGGGTCTTGTGCCTGGTCAACGTTATCTAAAATCAGAGCTTGTTAAATGGACTGCCGAACAGGTTGAACCTGATGACCTGGATGTTCTTTGTAAAAACTGTTCATGGCTATCATATGGAGTGTGCAAGGAAGGGATAGCCGAACTTCGTGAAAATAAGAAATGCCTGACGCGTAATGGTTGATATAACCATCGGGTCAGGCATTTTCAAATATTTTTTCTATCCTTGGGTTATTGCCGTATAAAACTAGTTTGTCGCCAGGCTCCAATTTGGTATCATATGCTTTGTTGCGGATATTGATCTCGCCTCTCTTGATGAAAAGGAGCATAACATCATCCTTTTTATTTACTATTTCATCAAACGTTCTCTCCGCAAATCGGGAATCTTCTTTAATAGCAATTTCCCGAACCTCATCATCTTCGTCCATCAACAGAACATCACTGATTGGCAAGTCTGCTAACTCGTAATTATCCTTCAATTCACTTTTCATCTTTTTAGCCATCATTGTTTGTACGAATGGTGCTCTCAATACAAATAAGAGTACTAGAAGTCCGCCTGCGATATAGGCAATTTCCATCGTGTAAAAATTATCCGTTAAAAGATTGCTAATGGCAGAGATGATGACTGCAAGTGAGAATGCCCCGAATAAAATCAGGAAAGCCCCCAATTTTCTTCTTACAGGATGATCAATGATCAATTCAGATTCACCGGTCGTGAATCCGGTCCCGGTTAACATGGATATAACCTGAAATCGGGCAATTTTACGATCAAGGCCGGTAGCAACAAATATAGCCGTATTAATCTCAATGACGGTAAAAACAATGAATAGATAAATAAATATGAATAGAATACCCAATGACCTCCATCCCCCCTCGCACTATCTAGTATTGATTGACGAGGTGTGAATTAAACAAAAATAGACCGGGGAAGTCATTCCCCGGACATTTTTATCGTTGTTCTTGCAGATTCTCGTTGTAATAGTTAACTCCGTACATAGCGCCTTCGCTGACCATCTTGTTGTCTTCCACATCCATTGGGTCAGGGTTGCCGGCTTTTTGTACAGGAACTACATCTGTCTTCGATGGCATGACTTTTTCCTTTGCTTTTGTAGCCATACCGATTAGTTTTTCTTTGTTTTCAGGCTTCATCGCCATCCACAATGCTGCGGCTCCTGCACCTAAAATGACTGCGTTTTTAGTTTTGGTTTGCATAGTTTTCCCTCCTATATTAATTGTGCTTTTTCTATTGTCTATATTCTTATTTACCCGGTCCACAAAACTGAGAAACATATTTAAAATGGAAGCTTTGCCAATCGTTTCAAAACTTCTTTTTAAGGGAAGAGTATTACTTGATTATTAAAAGAAAGGTCTGAGACCATTGCGCCATACATTTAATGAGAATAAATGGAAGTGGTTTGATTATGAAAATGGGGACCAGCAGAAATTAAGAGAGCTGGTATCAAATAATCCTGAATATGAAAATTGGTTTGAAAATATAAAAGACAGCAAAACAAACTTGCTTGAGCTCGACACTCAAACAAGGGGAGAGGAATATATTTGGGGTTCCCTTATTTACCAACAGGATATTGAGGATAAGGGCCAGAAAAATATTTTTCACTTTTGGATTAGCAGGGACTTCTTTATATTGGTTGATTTCGATTTTGCCGTTCTTAAGGCAAATCCCGTCGCAGTCCACAAACAAATGGACCAGGCAGAAAATGCAGTGGAAGGCTTTTTTATAATATTGGGAGAAATTCTTGCGAGCTATCTACAAAAGATTGATGGGTATGAAGAACGGCTTCATGATCTTTTATGGGAAATGAAAGAGCATAACAACCGTGAAATTCTTGAAAAAATATACGAAAATCGCCACGAATTATTGGTTTGGAAAAACATGGTCGTCCCTATTGTGGAATTAAGGTTCATTGCAGAAGAAGCCTATGGCCGTGAGATGCATGAAAAAATGGAATTCAGCAGGGTTGTCACTCGTGTCGAGCGGATTCGGACATTGCTTGATGAATATCAGCATGCAATCGATACGATGGTCAATCTCGAAGAAGTGGTCTCTACCCATCGAGGAAATGAAATCATGAAAACTCTGACTGTCATGACGATTCTATTTACTCCTGTTACAGCATGGGGAGCGGTGTGGGGAATGAACTTTAAGGTCATGCCTGAGCTCGAGTGGAAGTTTGGCTATGCATTTGCGGGAGTTTTAATTTTAGCGTCCACCGTGGGTATTTATTATTACTTGAAAAAGAAAGGCTGGATGGGAGATATTTTGAGAGTGAAAAAGAAGAACAGGTTCTTTGGATAAGATAGAAAAATCGCCCGGAGGTGAAGTGAACCAAAAAA
>NZ_JAGGQL010000052.1 GCF_018613315.1 Bacillus sp. ISL-37
GACTTCGGACAAAACTAAGAGGAAGAGCTGAGATTTTGTCTGAACCTGGTGTGACTTCGGACAAAACTAAGGGGAAGAGCTGTGATTTTGTCCGAACATGTTGTGACTTCGGACAAAACTAAGGGGAAGAGCTGTGATTTTGTCCGAACATGTTGTGACTTCGGACAAAACTAAGAGGAAGAGCTGAGATTTTGTCCGAACCTGGTGTGACTTCGGACAACAACTAGTGGAGAAGCAGAGATTTTGTCTGAACCTGGTGTGACTTCGGACAAAACTAAGAGGAAGAGCTGAGATTTTGTCCGAACATGTTGTGACTTCGGACAACAACTAGAGGACAAGTAGAGATTTTGTCTGAACCTGATGTGACTTCGGACAAAACTAAGAGGAAGAGCTGTGATTTTGTCCGAACATGTTGTGACTTCGGACAACAACTAGAGGACAAGCAGAGATTTTGTCTGAACCTTATGTGACTTCGGACAAAACCAAGAGGAAGAGCTGTGATTTTGTCTGAACCTGATGTGACTTCGGACAAAACCAGGTGGATAAGCAGAGGTTTTGTCCGAACCTAGCATGAATTTTGTCTCTGGACTATTCAATATTACGGATTTCTAAGAAAAAATACTAAACCCCCCAGCAATCCAGCCAGCTGAGGGGTAATTTTATGGGATTATTGCTTATTTAGCTTTGACTTTGCCGCCCCATTTTTTGAAGCCGCCTTGTAGATGGTTCAGATCCTTATAGCCTTTTTTGTAAAGCAGCTGTGCAGCACGTCCGCTGCGGGATCCGCTTTGGCAGTAAAGGTAGACTGGCTTGTCCGGTCTGATTTCCTTCAGGCGTGTCTTAAGCTGGGTAAGCGGGATATTTCTGGCGCCTAAAATGTGTCCACCAGCGAATTCATTCGGTTCACGGACATCAATTAACTGCGCTTTACGATACCCTGCAATAAATTCTTCCTCTGTCAGGGTCTTGAGGATTTTCTTCTGGCGGAAATACATAAACACAGAGTAAAGAATAACCGCAACTGTTAGGACGATTAAAAAGATGAGTGTATCCAAAACATATTTCTCCTTTCAAGCTTAGCTGAGCCACTTTTAATTATATAAGCCTTCATGTCAGAGAGCAAAGGAAATTACTAAATTTCTTTAAATCAACTTGCTTTGCTTTTGAAATTTATTTTGTTAGACTAAAAAAATCTTAGCTTTAAACTATTTTTAAATGGGGTTAAATTCGTATGAATAAAGAGGTATGGGGATTTATTGATTCAGGAGACTGTTCACCTTCTTTTAACATGGCCTTGGATGAGGCCTTGCTTGATTGGCATGGTGCAGGAAAAATTCCTCCAGTGGTCCGTTTTTATGGCTGGAGTCCGGCGACACTCTCAGTGGGTTATTTTCAAAAGATCGAAAGAGAAATTGATATGGAGTCTGTGAAGCAGCACGGTCTTGGTTTTGTAAGAAGACCTACTGGAGGCAGGGGCGTTCTGCATGAACATGAACTTACATACAGCGTAATCGTAACTGAAGAACACCCAGAAATGCCAAAAACGGTAACAGAAGCATACCGGGTGATATCAGAAGGGATTTTACAAGGGTTCCAGAAGTTAGGGCTGGAAGCTTATTTTGCTGTACCGAAAACTTCTTCTGAAAAAGAAGCATTGAAAAACCCGCGGTCGGCAGTTTGTTTCGATGCACCAAGCTGGTATGAGCTTGTTGTTGAGGGACGAAAAGTGGCAGGCAGCGCACAGACCCGGCAAAAAGGGGTTATCCTTCAGCATGGTTCTATTTTGCTTGATTTAGATGAGGATAAGCTTTTTAGTTTATTCAAGTATCCGAATGACCGTGTTAAGGAGAGAATGCAGAAGGCCTTTAAAACAAAAGCTGTTGCCATTAATGAGATCAGCAACCGCAAGATTAATCTTGAAGAAGCGAAGAAAGCATTCAAGGAAGGTTTTGAAGATGGTTTGGGAATTATTTTGGAGCCATACACATTAAGTGACGATGAATTGGATTATGTAAATACACTGGCCAAAAATAAGTACGAATCTGATGAGTGGAATTTTAAAAGATAAAAATATTTAAAAGCGGATTTTCCGCTTTTTTTGTTTGTATCCAGTATTTTCTAGGCTCTGAGGATTTATAAAAAAGTGCAACCCTCGAAATTTGTTGTTTTTTATCATTTACTGGAGATATTCTATCTTTCTCTCTTTATATCTCTATTTTTTAATAGTTTTCATGTTTGACAAAAACACTATCCTTTGACCTTAACACCATATATAGTATTGTCGAAAATAAAAAATACACTATATATTGATTTTTGGTGTTTCGATATGATAACGTAAGGGTAATTCAAAAATGCAGCTAGAATTACATACTTCTAGTAATACATTAGAGAAAAGATTTAAAACTTAGAAGGAGTTGTAGAAATGTCTGTAACTATTGGACAAAAAAAGAGCCTGGATGTAGAAAGCCTGAACAAGGATATTAATCTGTTCCCGCAGGTTCACCCGATTACCTCTGACATGAAACTTACCCACAAAGGCGTCTCCCGTTTAGTCATGCTGGACCGCTATACTTTTAAAGACACAGAAAAAATTACTCTATCAAATGGTGATTTCGTCGTCCTTACCATCAAAGAGGATCCAAAATTTCCGGCACGTGGACTTGGATTCATACAAGATATTGATTGGGAAAATAAAAAAGCCAAAGTGCTTGTAGACGAAGAATTCCGCGGTGTGCTGGATGACCCGGAAGAAGCAGCAACTGGCGTAATCACAAAGTCACTGGACGTCATCGAAAAGCCGCTGGAAGTATTCTACGAGCAAATTGCAAAACGTAATGCCACAGGGCTGGCAGCTGTTGAAAAGACAGAAGAAAAGCGCCAGGAATGGTTCGAGAAGTTCTATCAAGAGCTTGTATCAATGAACTTCATCCCGGCAGGCCGCGTTCTTTACGGGGCAGGTGCGGAAACAGACGTTACCTACTTCAACTGCTATGTAATGCCTTTCGTAAAAGATTCACGTGAAGGCATCTCTGAGCACCGCAAGCAGGTTATGGAAATCATGAGCCGTGGCGGCGGAGTAGGAACGAACGGTTCAACACTAAGGCCGCGCAACACACTGGCCAAGGGTGTAAACGGAAAATCATCCGGATCAGTCTCATGGCTAGATGACATTGCCAAGCTGACGCATTTAGTTGAGCAGGGTGGTTCAAGACGCGGCGCACAGATGATCATGCTTAGTGACTGGCATCCTGACATTGTAGAATTCATCATTTCAAAAATGCAAAACCCAAGGATCCTTCGCTTCCTGATTGAAAGCACAAACGATGAATCAATCAAGAAAATGGCGAAGGAAAAGTTGAAATTCACACCACTGACGTTGCAGGAAGAAGCAATGTACCAGGGAATCGTAAATTACAAAAGCATCCCAGGCTACGGTGGATTCAGCGCAGATATCATCAAGGCTGCTGAAGAAAAACTGGCAACAGGCGGAACTTATACAGTCCACAATTCAGAATTTCTTACAGGTGCAAACATCTCCGTCACTTTGACAAAGGATTTCATGGACGCAGTCGATAACGATGCAGATTATGAACTTCGCTTTCCAGATGTCGAAAGCTATGATGCTGAGACAATGAAGGTTTATAACGAAGAATGGCATAAAATCGGAGACGTTCGCGAGTGGGAAAAGCTCGGATATAAAGTGCGTACCTATAGGAAAATTAAAGCAAAAGAATTATGGAATCTGATCAATATCTGTGCGACATACTCAGCAGAACCAGGCATCTTCTTTATCGATAATGCCAACGACATGACAAACGCACAGGCATATGGACAGAAGGTTGTAGCGACAAACCCATGTGGAGAACAGCCTCTCGCACCAAATTCTGTCTGCAACCTTGCTGCTGTGAACCTTGCAGAAATGGCGGACAAGGATACAAAGACGGTTAACTTTGAAAAATTGAAGCGTACGGTTGAAGTTGGTGTTCGCATGCAGGACAATGTCATCGATGCGACCCCTTATTTCCTTGAAGATAATAAGAGACAAGCACTAGGTGAACGCCGTGTCGGTCTTGGTGTAATGGGCCTTCACGATCTTCTGATCTACTGTGAAACAGAATACGGTTCTGAAGAAGGAAACCAGCTTGTCGATAAAGTATTTGAAACAATTGCGACTTCGGCTTACCGTGCATCTGTTGAACTTGGAAAGGAAAAAGGAAGCTTCCCATTCCTTCAAGGAGGTACAGAGGAAGAAACTAACAGACTTCGTCAGGCATTCACAAACACTGGTTTCATGAAAAAAATGCCTGAAGATATTCGCGAGTCAATCCTTGAAAACGGGATTCGCAACTCACACTTGCTGACTGTTGCTCCAACGGGTAAATTGCTTGCCCCCTATATTCGTAAGAATGTAGCGTAAACTTGGCTATATGCGGGAAACTCTGGCGTATCTCTTGCTACCTGGACTTAGCCAGTCCATCTAACCGGTAAAAATGCAGGAGTGTTGGAAGAATACCTACCAGACAATCCGCAGGGAAGTCGTGGCTGACCCCTCAACGACTACACGCCGAGCAACCTAGCGAACACCTGTTCTTGTTATGTGATATAATAAGAAGGGGTGCTCAAGATGATAAAGCAGTGTTTAAATTGTGGAAATGACATTATTGTTAAGCCTAGTCATTTTGACCGAAAAAAATATTGTTCTCGTTCATGTAAAACCCATTACCAACTTAAAAATCCACCTGCGTTTTGGAAAGAATTCTCACGTAAAAAAAGGGTTTGTTGCTCTAACTGTGGGAAGGAGCTACTCAGAAAGCCAAGTGCAATACACAAAAGGACTTTTTGTGATCTTGAGTGCAAAACAACTTTCCAAATAAAAAATGGACATAAGATTAACCAGCATTTAAAAAAGCAGGTGACTCTTACCTGTCCAATTTGTGAAAAAACATTTACTGTACCCAAGAATAGAGAAAAATCAGCTAAATATTGTTCCAAAAGCTGTTTAGGTATAGCGAATGGAATTAGAGGTAAGAAAGATTATCGAAGAAGGGTTAAAACAAATTGTGCTAATTGTGGACAAGGAATTGAGAAAAAACCTTCGGAAATAACTACTTTTAATTTTTGTTCGGTAACTTGTATGGGACAATTTTATGCAGAGAGTAAGATGTTTGCAGGTGAAAAAAGTGGAACCTGGATGGGTGGAGAAATAAACTATTATGGTCCGAACTGGTTAAGTCAACGAAGAAAAGCTAGAAAACGAGATCATTATACCTGTCAAGATTGTGGAATTACAGAGGAACAATACGGTCAAGAGCTTTCTGTTCATCATATTAGGCTTTTTCGCGATTTTAATGGGGACTGGAAACAAGCAAACCAATTATCGAATTTGGTTACACTCTGTGAATATCCATGTCACCGTAAGAGACACTCAAAAAATCATGTGGTTGATGATATAGTCTGACCCATATGGCGACATATGGAGCGGATACTGATAATCCCGCCCTCTATTTAAGAATAGAGAGTAACAAAAGTGAGCACTGGAACAATGGTTGGCGTCTCAACAGGACTTGAGCCATACTTCAGCTTCTCCTACTTCCGTAGCGGCCGTCTTGGCAAGTTTATCGAAGTGAAGGCTGATATCGTTCAGGAATATCTTGACCGGAATCCGAATGCTGATCCTGAGAACCTGCCAAACTGGTTCGTTTCAGCGATGGAATTGGCTCCTGAAGCACATGCTGATGTTCAATGTGTCATCCAGCGCTGGATTGACAGCTCAATCAGCAAGACGGTCAACGCACCGAAGGGTTACAGCGTTGAGCAGGTTGAAAAGGTATATGAGCGCCTGTATAAAGGCGGAGCAAAGGGCGGAACGGTTTATGTTGACGGCTCCCGCGATTCTCAAGTTTTGACTCTAAAAGCAGAAGAAAACACGATGGAAGAGGAAATTGACAAGAAAGAAAGACAAACGCAGCATGTTGTCCTTGTTGACACGATCAATGAATTGCGTTCTACCAACGTAACGATCGGCTCTGAAGTCGGCAATACATGCCCGGTTTGCCGCAAGGGTGAGGTAAAAGAAATCGGCGGCTGCAATACATGCACTAACTGTAACGCACAGCTAAAATGTGGTTTATAATATGACCCAAAGAGGATGGGAATATTTTTTTCATCCTCTTTTTTCATTTCTGCCCATACTAACAATACTGACTATATGGAATGAAATGAGGAAATGACTTATGAAAGCTTTTGTACCACAGCTTGTTTACATCGAGCCAAGGGCTTTGGAGTACCCGCTTGGGAGGGAGCTGAAGGAGAAGTTCGAGAAGATGGGACTGGAAATCAAGGAGACTACTTCGCATAACCAGGTTCGCGGAATTCCTGGAGACAATGAACTGCAGCAATACCGGAATGCGAAATCAACTCTGGTTGTCGGTGTCAGAAAAACTTTAAAATTCGATACCTCAAAACCCTCAGCTGAATATGCGATCCCGCTTGCGACCGGGTGCATGGGCCATTGCCATTACTGTTATCTGCAGACGACACTTGGAAGCAAACCATATATCCGCACATATGTGAACCTTGATGAAATTTTCGATCAGGCACAAAAATACATGGACGAAAGAAAACCGGAAATCACAAGGTTTGAAGCGGCTTGTACATCAGATATTGTCGGAATTGACCATTTAACTCACGCATTGAAAAAAACAATCGAATTTTTCGGGGAGTCGGAATATGGGCAATTAAGGTTTGTGACGAAATATCATCATGTCGATCACCTGCTTGATGCAAAACATAATGGTAAAACAAGATTCCGTTTCAGCGTCAATGCCCGTTACGTGATCAAAAACTTTGAACCTGGAACATCATCCTTTGATGAAAGACTGGAGGCGGCCAGAAAGGTAGCAAAAGCAGGTTACCCGCTTGGCTTCATCGTTGCGCCAATTTATATCCATGAAGGCTGGAGAGAGGGCTATCACGAATTATTTGAGAGACTTAGCCATTCCCTTGAAGGAATCGATCTGACTGGCCTGAGCTTTGAACTTATCCAGCATCGTTTCACTAAGCCAGCAAAAAATGTGATTCAAAAGCGATATCCGAAATCTAAGCTTGAAATGGATGAAGAGAAACGAAAATATAAATGGGGACGTTACGGGATAGGGAAGTACGTGTACCAGACCGATGAAGCAAAGGATCTTGAGTCAACAATCCGGGGTTATATCCATTCTTTTTTCCCTGAAGCCGAGATTCAATATTTCACATAAAGCTGAAATTTTTAACTTGTACGCCGTACTATTTTATAAATAGAGCGCTTAAAGATGTAAAGATGGGATTACATCGACGGGAGTGGCTCATATGTATATTGACGGCGTTTTTTCCGGCGGAGGAATTAAAGGATTAGCACTGGTTGGTGCCTGTGCCGCAATCGAAGAACGGGGATTCCGTTTTAAAAGGGTTGCCGGAACTAGTGCGGGTTCATTGATAGCTGGCTTGATCGCCGCTGGCTACACTAGCACAGAGATGGCTAATCTTTTGGATGAACTCGACCTGAAGAAATTTCTCGATTCGAGAAAAACGGTCATCCCATCTGCGTTGACAAAGTGGCTTTTTGTTTACTGGCGGCTGGGGCTTTATAAAGGTGATGAATTGGAGTGCTGGATAGCGGATATATTGGCTGCCAGAGGGCTGCGAACTTTTGGGGATCTTGCTCCGGATGCATTAAGGATCATCGCGTCTGACCTTACGAATGGCCGGCTGCTAATCCTCCCTGATGATCTGCCGAAATATGGTGTTGACCCGAGAACCTTTCCTGTAGCACGGGCCATCAGAATGAGTTGAAGCCTTCCATTCTTCTTCGAGCCGGTAAAGCTGCGTGACCGGGTTGGCATGAATATCGTTGTTGATGGAGGAGTGTTAAGCAATTTTCCGATGTGGTTATTTGATAAGGAGAATGTAAAAAAAGTCAGGCCGGTACTTGGAGTCAAACTGAGCCAAAACCTGATCCAGCAGCCTACCAACAAAATCAAGAACGCCCTGAACATGTTCGAAGCTTTGTTTGAGACGATGAAGGATGCACATGACTCCAGATATATTTCCAGGAAACATGAAAAGAATATCATTTTCATTCCGACAGAAGGCAACTTGACTACTGAATTCCAGCTTTCAGATGAAAAGAAGCTGGAATTGATTGATCTTGGCAAAAAGAACGCTGAGAAGTTTTTTAAATCCTGGTGTTATTAGCTCTATAATACACAAAAAATCGAGCTTAGAACGAAGCCCGATTTTTTTTTCTGCTCTTTTTACCGTCTATGACCGTTAAGTGGGACGTATCCTTCTTTTTGTTGCGCGCGGATGCGAGCGACTTTATTTTTGATCGTTTAGAGGAAGTATTTGCGTCTTTTGTCTGGAACCGCTTTTTAGAACGCTTTGCTGCTTTTTGGAATGCACGTTGCTGCTGCCGTCCCGCACCCGAACTTGTCAGGCGGGTAACAAGGAAATAAATTAACGCACCAACCAGGGCGATTGTTGCAAGCATGATAAGGATACTTAATGGATCGGTAAATAACTTAAAGGCGAAACCAAAGATTGCAAGAACGATCAGTCCTGAAACAATATACGTAGAAGCACGATTCTTCAATGAAAGCCACCTCCCTACTAGCATCATGAGCAATTTTCCCAGCTTTTAAACTTGCCAACGATTACTTTATACAGATTCTCCGATTTTATACTCTTCTCCTGCTACTTTTTCCTTTTTAAAAGTGCTTTAAACGAGAGATTCACATTTCTTATTATTGCAGCCACTTGTTCTGTTAATCTTATTTTACTAAAAATTAGCACAAACCTCTATATAGAGAACAGGCTATGCAACAATTTTTCCAGATGTGCAATTGATTGGTCTGTCCGGGACATACTAAGTATGGAGGTGCAACTAATGGCAGAAAATCAAGAAAACCTTGAACAGAATCAAAGGGAAAAACCAATGTCTTTCATCGCGATGAGCATTATCACCGGATTGTTTGGAGGAATTTTTTGGAGTGCGCTTGCTTATTTAGCCTATATCTTTCACTTTACTGAAATCCGTCCGAATGTCATTCTCGAGCCCTGGGCTCTGGGAGAATGGAAGGAGCAATGGCTTGGTACGGTTATATCCATTGTTGCGATTGGCCTTTTTTCAACCGGCGCGGCTCTTCTGTACTATGCAGCAATGAGAAAGCTTAAGTCCATATGGGCTGGTGCAGCATTCGGGTTGGCGCTGTTTTTCCTTGTTTTCTATGTGCTGAATCCGCTGTTTCCTGGTATTAAACCATTCTGGGACTTGTCAAAGAACACGTTGATCACATCGATTTGCTTTTATGTCCTTTACGGTGTTTTTGTTGGTTATTCCATATCATATGAAGAAAATGAAAATCGCAACAGTGAGAATAATCAGCAGGAAGTGACCTCCTGATTGTCTCGTGGTAGTTTTAACGAAATCAATTGTGATAGAATGTTCTTATTGAACATTCTTTTTTTACGGGAGCCTGTCATGAAAAAAATACTTATGCTCAATGGCCCAAACTTGAACCGTTTGGGAAAAAGAGAACCTGGAATATACGGTGTCAGGACTTTGGAGGATTTGGAAAAACGGATGGTCCAGCTTGGAGTGGAAAGCCAGGTTGAAGTTATATGCTTCCAATCGAATCATGAAGGAGAACTGATTGACAAACTCCATGAGGCTGAAGACACTGGTATGGATGGCATTATTTTTAACCCAGGAGCCTTCACGCATTATAGCTACGCCATCAGGGATGCGATTGCAGGGATTAATTGTCCCGTTATCGAAGTACATATTTCCAATGTTTATCAAAGAGAGGAATTCAGGCACAAATCGGTGATTGCTCCAGTATCAAAGGGGCAGATTGCTGGTCTTGGCTTTCTTGGCTATGAATTGGCTCTTGAAGCATTCAAAAGAGAAGCAAAAGGGGAGGAATAGTTTTGGAAAAAATTCAAAAATTACGTGAGAGTTTTCAAAGGCTCGGAATCGATGGAATGCTGGTCACAAGTGATTACAACCGCAGATATATGACTGGGTTCACTGGTTCTGCCGGCATGGTGCTGATCAGTGCAGAAAAAGCATTATTCATCACGGATTTCAGGTACACTGAGCAGGCTGCAAAACAATGCGAAGGGTACGAGGTGGTCCTGCATAAAGGACTGATTCAGGATGAAGTGGCGGCACAAGCCAAAAACCTGGGGATCAAAAAGCTCGGCTTCGAAGAAAACCATGTTACATATTCAGCTTATAAAACTTTCGATAAGGGCGTGGAAGCTGAATTAGTGCCCGTATCAGGGGAAATCGAAAAGTTACGCTTGATTAAGACTGATTCAGAGATTAAGATATTAAAGGAAGCAGCAGCCATCGCAGATGCTGCGTTTACACATATACTTGAGTTTATTCGTCCGGGCAGGACAGAGCTGGAAGTATCAAATGAACTGGAATTCTTCATGAGAAAACAAGGAGCAACATCCTCTTCATTCGATATCATTGTAGCTTCAGGCTACCGTTCAGCACTTCCACACGGAGTAGCAAGTGACAAAGTGATTGAAGCAGGGGACTTTGTAACCCTGGATTATGGTGCATATTTTAATGGATATGTATCTGATATTACCCGTACATTAGCAGTAGGCAGCCCTTCAGACAAGCTAAAGGAAATCTATGATATTGTACTAGAAGCCCAACTTCGCGGAATGGCAGGCATCAAGCCAGGCATGACGGGAAAGGAAGCTGATGCGCTTACCCGCAACTTTATCACGGAAAAAGGATATGGAGAGTATTTTGGCCATTCTACAGGCCATGGAATCGGATTAGAAGTACATGAAGGACCTGGTCTTTCTTTCAGATCTGATACCGTCCTTGAAACTGGTATGGTTGTGACAGTTGAGCCAGGAATCTATATTGCTGGACTTGGCGGAGTAAGGATAGAGGATGATACTGTTATTACGAAAGACCATAATGAGTCACTGACACATTCTACTAAGGAACTCATCATATTATAAGACACATTAGGAGGACAAATAATGATTTCAGTTAACGATTTCCGAACAGGATTAACAATCGAAGTGGACAATGGCATTTGGCGTGTCCTTGATTTCCAACACGTAAAGCCAGGAAAAGGAGCGGCTTTTGTACGCTCAAAGCTTCGCAACCTTCGTACAGGAGCGATCCAGGAAAAAACTTTCCGCGCCGGTGAGAAAGTAGCGAAAGCACAAATCGAGAACCGTAAAATGCAATACCTGTATGCGAGCGGCGACCAGCACGTATTCATGGACAATGAGTCTTACGAGCAAATTGAATTGCCAGCCACTTATATTGAGTATGAGCTGAAATTCCTTAAAGAAAACATGGAAGTATACATCATGCAATTCGGCCACGAAACTCTTGGTGTCGAGCTCCCGAACAGTGTTGAATTGGAAGTAACAGAAACAGAACCGGGTATCAAAGGTGACACTTCTTCCGGCGGTACTAAGTCTGCGACATTGGAAACCGGACTTACAGTTCAGGTTCCATTCTTCATCAACGAGGGTGACAAACTCATTATCAACACAACAGATGCATCTTATGTATCTCGTGCTTAAACCCAACTCAAAAAAACCTGCTGAAAAAGCAGGTTTTTTTATATAGAAAAAAGCATCTCATTCTTGGCGAGATGCTAATTGATATGCGTCGCTTGTCTCGGTTGACAAGGTGCATTTACTTTTTCTTATTTTTCAATCTCAAATTTCCATTCATTCATACCGCCGGTCATATTGTAAATATTCTTGAAGCTATTTTCCACGAGGATTCCGCTTGCCTGCGTAGAGCGGTTGCCGCTGCGGCAGACGACTAAATATTTTTGGTCTTTATCCAGCTCCGAAAGCATGCTCTCAATGACTTGCAATGGAACTAATTTCGCTCCTGGAATATGTCCTGCTGCGAATTCCTCAGGAGTACGTACATCCAAAACCTGAACTTCTCCACTATCTATCAATTCTTTTGCCTCATCGACTGAAACATCAGTATAGGAACCGCCGCTCGAACAGCCGGTAATCAACAATATTAACATAAATGCCGCAAATAATTTCTTCATGATGATCTCTCCTTAATGAATACATATAGAGGTATTTTAACGTAAAATTGTTCAAGTGGATATAGACAAATTGTGTCAGCTGAGTTTTGTATATTTAGCTTATACCTTTATACCACAAAAAAAGCCAGGCAATACGCCTGACTTTTGTAGAGTTATTAACTAGGCTGGTTTCGTAAAGATTGTTGTTAAAATCCTAAAGCCGATTTTAACGTGATAAAAAGCTACTTGTAGTTCGGTATTAAGTATTAAGTGTGCAAGCTCTTTTCTCATAATAATTTTTTTGAAGAAACATAGGTCATTCAATCCTATTTTGTAGTTAATAGCAACAAAGTTTGGAGAAAAGAGCCATTAACTAATATATGTTCCTGTTACAGTGGCTTTGATTTCCAGTTGTCCTGGTTCAATCGGCGTCCCGCTTCCGCTGCTTGTATCTAAGGAAGCAACCAGGAAGGGACCTGGTGATCCTTTCAGGGTTTCTTCGGTAATCGAGAGAGGGGAGATGGCGGTTTGGATTCCTAATGTCCTAGCTACAGTTTGGGCTTTGTTGTATGAATCAACCACTGCCATTGAAAGTGCCCGATTGTACAATTCCTGAGGCTCTGCAACTGAAAATTGTATGTTCATGATCTCGTTTGCACCATTTTCAACAGCGGTGTCAATGATCAAGCCTGCCTGGGCGATATTCCTTATCGTGATACTGTACAGATGTGTGACACGATATCCCTGAAAGAATTGCTTACCGTCCTCATAGGTGTAGATCGGATCGATCCGGAAATCGGCCGTTTTAATATCATCTTTTGAAATCCCAAGGTTTTGCAAGGCTGCTAACATTGCATTAGATTTTTCGGCATTTTCAGACTGGGCATTTTGCAGGTTTTGATTTTCTGTCCGCACGCCAACCGTAGCTGTCGCCCTGTTTGGCGCAGCCAACACAGAACCTTCTCCGCTAACAGTAATCTTCTTTCCATTTCCGTTACTGTTGCTACGGTAGCCAGTATACATTCCATTACCCATCCATCATCCCTCCACACTACTTTTTCTATTACCTATTTCTATGTTGTTATTGAAAAACAAATAACGGTCATAGAAAAAAGCATGGAATGGTTAAAAGGAATAGATCGAAATTATTCACCAGCTCCTGGTGCTTTGTCAGTGTCATTCTTGTTGTTATATTTAGTATCTGTCATCGGTGATTCCTTTGGACTTCTGCCGCCTCCAAGGTATGAAGCACGGTCTTCTCTTTGGACTTTCTGGAACTTCTGGTGATCCTCATTCATATTTATCAACTCCTTTCATTACTATTCTTTTCGATTAAAAGCCATATTATTTCGTTTTAGGCGATGCAGCACGAAGCTTTTTCCTAAAAATAGCTGATTATCGTCTTTAATCAAAAACCCAACCAAATCTCCCTATCAACCATTCGCGAATCTGCCGGTCATAAAGTGGCCAAGCAGGCATACATATTAAGTAAGCGTATGTCAGGAGGATCGATGATGGACGATATCTTATCTTTTTTGCCGAAACGAATTGCGGAATTGCTGGATGCAGTGCCTCCTAATGACAAAGATGGAATGGAAGAAGTGCGGATACGGATTAACCGGCCGCTTGAAATAACGGTAAGAGGAAAGCCTCAATTCCTGCCGTATATCATTCCGCCTGAGGATGCTGTCCAGCTATTGAACAAGCTAGGGCATTTTTCTATGTATACCTTGGAGGAAGAATTAAAGCGTGGCTATATCACCATTGCTGGAGGTCATCGTGTCGGTCTCGCAGGAAAAGTAATCCTTGAAAATGGCTTTGTTAAAGCAATCAGGGATATCTCCTCCTTTAATCTGAGGATAGCAAGAGAAAAAATCGGGATCGCGGAGCCGTTACTTCCATACATTTACCAGAATGGCTGGAAGCATACAATGATAATTGGTCCGCCCCAGACGGGAAAGACCACATTGCTCAGGGATATAGCCAGAATGATTTCCAGCGGGGTCCCCGATAAAAAATTGCCTCCCCTAAAAGCTGGCATTGTAGATGAGAGATCGGAAATAGCAGGATGTGTAAAAGGGGTTCCCCAACTTACATTTGGACCAAGAGTAGATATCCTGGATTCTTGCCCTAAGGCCGAGGGGATGATGATGATGATCCGCTCAATGAGCCCTGATGTTCTGATTGTTGATGAGATTGGCCGCAAAGAAGACGGAGAAGCAATTCTTGAAGCCGTTAATGCGGGAATTAAATTAATCATGACAACACATGGAGATTCGCTAGAAGATATCCAAAAAAGGCCAACTTTGAAGCCGATTTTGGAGATGGGGATTTTTGATAGATTTGTGGAACTTGGAAGAATTTCTGGCCCAGGAACAATCACCTCGATCAGGGAAGCAAGTGGCAAAGAAATTCGCCAAAAAGTGAGAGTGACATAAATGATAAAAATAATTGGCGCTATTTTAATTATCCTGGCCACGACTTGGACAGGTTTCGAGGCATCAAGACACCTTAGCGAGCGCCCAAGACAGCTTCGGCTCCTGAAGTCGGCATTGCAATCTTTGGAGGCAGAGATCATGTATGGTCACACGCCGCTGCATGATGCCTCTAGAAAGCTTGCTGCCCAGATGTCTAAGCCTTTATCCTGGTTCTTTGAATCTTTTTCAAAAAAGCTTACAGAATCCGATACAACGGTGAAAGCCGCATGGGAAGAAAGCCTGAAAGAAGTCTGGAAAATGACAGCCTTTAAACAGGGAGAGTTTGAAATCATGAAGCAATTTGGCGAGACGCTCGGCAGGCATGACCGGCATTCACAGCAAAAACAAATCCTACTGACGATCTCCCATCTGGAAAGAGAAGAAGCAGATGCCTGCGAAAAACAAATGAAATACGAAAAAATGGTGAAAAGTATCGGCTTTTTATCTGGCTTACTATTAATCATCTTACTGATATAGCGTTTAGGAGGAGGACAAGATGGGTCTTGAAGTGGATATTATTTTTAAAATCGCAGGTGTAGGCATCGTCGTTGCATTTTTACACACTATTCTCGATCAGGTGGGAAAAAAGGAATATGCCCAGTGGGTAACATTGTTTGGGTTCATTTACATCCTTTTCATGGTTGCCTCCATTGTCGATGATCTTTTTCAAAAAATTAAATCAGTATTCCTATTTCAAGGGTAGGGGAGGGCTTTGCCATTGAAATCCTTCAAATAACAGGTGTAGCACTAATCGCGACTTTCCTGGCCCTGATTGTCAAGGAACAAAAGCCAAACTTTGCATTCTTGCTAATCGTGTTCACAGGCTCAGCTATTTTCCTTTTTCTTGTTGATCAAATCTATCAGATCATCTCTATGATCCAGAAGCTGGCGGCTAATGCAAAGGTAAATCTCGTTTATGTCGAAACAATCCTGAAAATCATCGGAATCGCCTATATTGCCGAATTCGCGGCCCAAATCACAAAGGATGCAGGTCAGGGCGCTATTGCTTCTAAAATAGAATTAGGCGGAAAAATTCTCATTCTTGCCATGGCCATTCCAATTCTCACTGTAATGATCGAAACAATCATTCGCTTGATTCCGGGCTGATCGCGAGCCTTTTAATAAAGCAGGATCCAAACTAAATATTTGAGAATTGTCCAGCTTCAGCGCCTAGCCCCTCGGGTCATAAGCCGGCGATTGATGTAAATTCGTTGAAGCTAGTTGCTCCCACGGCTTACGCCGCGTCGCAAGGCTGCAGGAAGTATTTTCGGGGCAGCTGCCTGGCTGGGAAACTGCCTCCTCGCCGTCCGTCTTATGCCTGTCGGGGCTGAACGAGGCGCTTACGCTTTTCTTGGAAGAGGTGACTATAGTTGAAGCAGCGTTTGCAGTTCATACTTGGCATTGTATTGATCCAGCTATTTTTTTTCATTCCGGGTGTACAAGCTGCTGGTGACGAAGAGAAAACCAGCACATTGATCAATCCGGATAAAATCGCCGGAGCCCAGCTTGAGGACTTGAATATCGATGAACTGAAAGGATTCTGGGAGGATATCATCAATAAATATGATGGCTATTTACCAGAAAGCCAGAAGGGCAGTCTATATGATTTCATCAGCGGTGAAAAAAAGTTTTCACTGAAAGAATGGTTCAAAGGCATACTGAACTTTGCATTCCATGAGTTTATCGTCAATGGGAAATTGTTAGGTTCGCTGATATTGCTCACCGTATTCAGCATGTTTCTTCAAGCCCTGCAAAATTCCTTTGAAAAAAGCACGATCAGCAAGGTTGCCTATTCAATTGTGTTCATGGTTCTCATCATAATTGCGCTCAACAGTTTCCATGTTGTGGTTGATTACACAAATGACACGATAAGTACAATGATTCAATTCATTCTGGCTTTGATTCCGCTGCTCCTGGCCCTGATGGCAACATCCGGCGGCCTGATATCGGCAGCTTTTTTCCATCCAGTCATTCTTTTTATGATGAACACCAGCGGCATGTTCATCCAATATGTCGTCCTGCCGCTCTTATTTCTTTCGACACTGCTCAGTATCGTCAGCATCCTTTCTGACCATTACAAGGTCACACAGTTGGCGAGTATGCTCCGGAACTGGAGTGTCGGGCTGCTGGGGATTTTACTGACCGTATTTCTGGGTGTCATTTCCGTCCAGGGGGCTTCCTCGGCAGTTACAGATGGAGTCACTGTAAAAACGGCTAAATTCATTACCGGCAATTTTGTTCCGGTTATCGGACGAGTGTTCACCGACGCGACGGACACTGTCATCAGCGCCTCGATGCTGCTTAAAAATACAGTCGGTCTGGCGGGTGTGGCTATTTTGCTGATTATAGCTGCTTTTCCAGCAGTGAAAATTCTAATGGTCGCGTTTATTTATAAATTCGCAGCCGCTATCCTGCAGCCATTGGGAGGCGGACCAGTCATTACCTGTCTGGATATCATCAGCAAAAGTATCATCTATGTATTTGCTGCGCTCGGGATTGTTTCATTGATGTTTTTCCTGACGATCACGGTCATTATTGCCGCTGGAAATCTGACGATGATGGTGAGGTAAGGGGGGAGAAGAAATGGATTTTATTAAAGAGTGGATTACCAATATTATTATCTTCATTCTCCTGGCGACTGTCCTGGATATGCTGCTGCCTAATTCTAGCTTCCAGAAATACACAAAAATTGTCACCGGGTTAATTTTGATCGCCATCATCCTGTCCCCGGTCATGAAACTTTTTACTTCGGACTTTGAATCAGCCATCGCTTCGATGGGCCAATTCAATAGTTTGGAGGATGAAAATATAAAAAATTCAATAGAATTTCAGAAAAAAGAAATACAAGCATCCCAGCATGCATATATTTTAGAAACAATGGCTGTCCAATTGAAAACAGCCGCAGAGGAGGAGTTGATGGAGCAGCAAGGAATGGAGATTGCTAATATCGAGCTTGAAGTAAATGATCAGGATCAGCGGCCTTTCCCTGAAAACCTGGAGTATGTCATCGTGCATGTGAAAAAAGCCGAAGATGAGGGAGAGACTGTGGCAGTAGTAAGAGAAGTAGAAATTGATACGAACGCACCCCTTCCATCAAAACAAACCTCTCAGAACACAGATCAAATATCTTCTCTTCTGTCAGAGAAATGGAATGTTCCTGAAAAGTCTATTCAAATAATGATAGAAGGGGGGAGTGACGAGCATGGACAATGAGAAAGGCCCAATAAGCTGGCTTAAGAAACAATTGAGCGGCAAGGACGGGCCGCCAGATAAGAAATCTGGCAAATACCAATACTTAATGATTGTCGTCCTGTTCGGGGCAGCAATCATGCTCATAAGCAATATTCTTGGAGATCAAAAGCCTGATATGGCAGTTACAGCCACTAAGGATACAGAGACTGAAGAGGATGCGGCCGTATTCGGGCAAAAGAAATCGGCAGGAAATGACGTCATTTCCGAGTATGAAGAGGCTTATGAAGCTCAGCTGAAAGAAGTGCTCGAAGGAATAAATGGCGTTGGGGATGTCACAGTCTTCGTTAATGTAGATGCCACTGAGAAAAAGGTTCTAGAGAAGAACACGGTGATCCAGTCACAGACGACGGATGAAACCGATCGTGAAGGCGGCAAACGCAAGGTTCAGGACGCTTCACAGGATGAGCAGCTGGTCATCATCCGCAATGGTGAAAAAGAGGTTCCTATCGTTCTGGAGACAAAGAAGCCGGAAATCAGAGGTGTCGTCGTCGTAGCCAAGGGTGCCGAAAATATACAAGTGAAAAAATGGATTATCGAGGCCGTTACAAGGGCTTTGGATGTACCGAACCATCGTGTGGCAGTCATGCCTAAAAAATCTAAGGGGGAATAATAGATGTTATTGAAAAAGCAAACAGTTTGGTTATTGACAATGTTAAGTCTTGTAGTGGTGCTGTCGGTGTATTATATTACTTCACCTGAACAGCAAAAAGCAGACCTGGCTGGTGTCGAAGAGCAAAAGGCTGAAGAAAAAGAGACGGCAGCAACAGAATCCAAGGATGGCAAAACAGTCATCTCTGGCGTTGCAAGCGATGAAAAGTTTGAGGCACTTCGCATGAAGCTTGAAGAACAGCGTACAAAACAAAAAGAAGAGCTGCAGACAGTAGCAGCAACTACTGACTTGCCGGCGGAAGAAAGAAGCGCAGCAATTGATAAAATGAATCAACTTGATGCTATTTCACAAAAAGAACAGATTCTTGAAACATTAATTACATCAATGGGCTATGAAGATGCACTTGTACGTGCGGACGGAGAGAATGTCAGAATCACAGTTAAGGCTCAGGAGCATTCAGCATCTGCAGCCAATGAAATCATCCAGATGGTGCGCACGGAACTTGGGTCATTACAGCCGGTCGCTGTACAATTTGAGCCTGTAAAATAAAGGCTGCTTTCGTAACGATTGTTGTTAAAATCCAAAAGCCGATTTTAACGTAATATATACCCAGTTTGCATGCTCTTTTCTCTATGAAGTGTCAACTTTACGCAGGAATATAGGTGATTCAATCCAATTTTGTATTCAATAGCAACAAAGTTTGAGAAAAGAGCCAAAATAAAAGAACAATAAGTAAAAGGGAAGGCGATGGCCTTCCCTTTATTTTTGCTGCAGCTTAATTAGGTTATCCAAAGATTGATGTGCTGCTTCAACGGATTTAAACAAATGTTCATGATGTTCACTCTGCGAAATAGCGGCTGCTGAGATTTCCTCGAGCGCCGCGCTTGCCTGCTGGATGACGGAGCTGAAGCCAGTAATGGAACTTTCGATTGCCATCGAGGAATCCAAAATGGTATTTGTCAATCCCTCCTGCTCAGAGATATCACTCTTCAAAACTTTGAAAGTCTGGTGTATTGTTTCAAATGCTTCCATTGTCTCTGCTGCTAATTCGAGGTTTTGTGTGAGTTTTTCAGCTGTCAGGTTAACTCCTTCCTTTGTTTTAGAAGTATCACTCATCACGCTTTTTAAGTTTTCGGTAATTTGGGTTGCTGTATTACTTGTGATGTCAGCGAGTTTCCTTACTTCTTCGGCAACGACAGCAAATCCTTTGCCGCTGTCTCCTGCACGGGCTGCCTCAATAGATGCGTTCAATGCCAGCAAATTAGTTTGGGAAGCAATTCCCTGGATATCCGCTGCAAAGCTGGTTGTTTCCTTGATCAACGCGGAAAGAGACAAGATGTGTGTGTTGACATTCTGCATATTTTCATAGGAAGCTGTCAATTCTGAAATAAGGCTGGACATCAGCTCATCGCCTTTATCTGAGACCTTTTCAGCCGCCATCGAGTCCTGATGCAGTTTTTTGACAAGCTCAGATGTCCTGGAGATGACCTGATTTGTTTTTTCAAGGGATTGAGTAATGTTGACAACTGAATCAGATTGAATATTGATTCCTGCAGATATTTCTGTCACGGACTGGGTCATTTCAATGGAAGATTGATAATTTTCCTTGCTCTTGAATCTGACATCATCTATAAGCTTTGCAATGCTCCTCGTATTGCTTTCGATTACTTTGCGTGTCTCTAAATCTTTCATCAATAGACTCTCTGTTTCCTTTTGTGCTGACTCAATCGTTTGAGCGAGTTTTTTGGAGATGGAAAACTGGAAGCCAAGCATGATCGTGACCAGCATATACAATAGATAAATGGTTACATAATTTTTCGCTTCCAAAGGCAGCTCGTGGTTATGCATCAATGTGAATGCCGTAATAATTACAAACCCAAGACCGGAAGCCAAGGTCAGTAATTTCCTGTCCATGTAGATCGCTGCGGCTGCAAGGATAAAATAAAGAAGGGTATAGGCAGTAGGTGAAACGCTAGTTTCCATAATTAAAAACAGCACTGCGGAAACTATGACAACGGAAAGATAAGGGATGAAATTCGTCAGCTTTTTGGTATAGTGGAGCATTGCGACAACTCCGACCCCGGCTCCACCTCCAACTATGATTGAAAGAATTACTGCAAGTTCTTTCTGCATTGCAATATCAACAACTGTCGCCAAAATAACAGACACCAAAGTGGCTTTGACGATTAAAGAATTTTTTCTTTCCAAATCATCTCTCTTAATTTCTTCAATACTTTTCATCAATTTATTCTCCTCTAAATTTCTAACTAATGTTATATTCGCTAGAAATTCCGCGATTCCTGTCGTATGAATTCACTTTTTTTTCAGAAAATATTAAAATAGAGAAGGAAGACAAGAATCAGCGTTACATATTGAATTTTTACATGGTATTATCGTATAGTGTTAGTATCTAGTCTTAATTATGAAATGGACAAGGGGTGCCTAAAGATGTTAAAAGTACAGGAAATCAGAGAGTTAATCAAATTAGTGGACCAATCAAGCATTGACGAATTTTCATATGAATATGAAGGAGCAAAAATCAAGATGAAGAAGCATGGAGCAGTCAAATCTGTAGTTGAGCACGTTCAGCCAGCTGCACCAGCACCTGCTCCACAGCCAGTACCGGCAGTTCAGGAAGCGCCACGCACTGAGCCTAATGTCGAAGCGGCAGCTGTGCAGGAAGTGAAGCAGGAAGAAATTCAGGATACTTCCAATTTACATAAGATCGTTTCACCAATGGTTGGGACTTTCTATCAATCTTCTTCTCCTGAAGCAGATGCATATGTAAAAGCAGGCTCAAAGGTCAGCAAAGATTCAATTGTATGCATAGTTGAAGCCATGAAGCTCTTCAACGAAATCGAAGCAGAAGTGAATGGGGAAATTGTTGAAGTTCTTGTTAAAGACGGCCAGCTGGTTGAATACGGCCAAGCTTTATTCCTGGTCAAGCCCGAATAAGGAGCGATATTGATGATAAAAAAATTACTGATAGCCAATAGAGGAGAAATCGCAGTCCGGGTCATCCGTGCCTGCAGGGAATTGGGAGTCGAATCTGTAGCCGTATACTCTGAGGCTGACAAGGAATCACTCCATGTACAGCTTGCTGATGAAGCATATTGTATTGGTCCGAAAGCATCAAAAGACAGCTATTTGAATTTCACTAATATTATCAGCGTAGCGAAATTGACTGGTTGTGACGCCATCCACCCTGGATATGGTTTCCTTGCTGAAAATGCAGATTTCGCTGAGCTTTGCAGAGAGTGCAATATCATTTTCGTCGGACCATCTCCTGAAGCAATCCAAAAAATGGGGACTAAAGATGTCGCAAGGGAAACAATGAAGCAGGCGAATGTTCCAATCGTTCCTGGCTCACAGGGGATCATTGAGAGCACGGAAGATGCTGTCAGCCTTGCTAACGACATCGGATATCCTGTCATCATCAAAGCGACTGCTGGAGGCGGAGGCAAGGGAATCCGCGTTGCCAGGACGGAGCAGGAGATGATCAAAGGGATCAATATTACCCAGCAGGAAGCGATGACGGCATTCGGGAACCCGGGTGTTTATATTGAAAAATATATCGAAGACTTCCGCCACGTTGAAATCCAGGTGCTTGCAGACAACTATGGCCATACCATTCATCTCGGCGAGCGTGATTGCTCAATCCAGAGGCGCCTTCAAAAGCTTCTTGAAGAAACACCATCACCTGCACTTGACGGTGAGATAAGGGCTGAAATGGGCGCAGCTGCAGTCAAAGCGGCAAAAGCAGTTGATTATACTGGTGCGGGCACGGTAGAATTTATTTATGATTATCGCAATCGTAAATTTTATTTCATGGAGATGAATACGCGGATACAGGTTGAACATCCTGTAACTGAAATGGTAACAGGCGTCGACTTGATCAAAGAACAGATCAAGATTGCCTCAGGTGAAAGGCTGAACCTTAAGCAGGAAGACGTAGAGTTCAATGGATGGGCGATTGAATGCCGCATCAACGCAGAAAATCCTGCGAAAAACTTCATGCCATCAGCGGGTAAAATCAAAATGTATCTCCCTCCAGGCGGATTTGGTGTTAGAATAGATTCAGCGGCATATCCTGGTTATACGATCCCGCCTTACTATGATTCAATGATTGCGAAGGTCATTACTTATGGAAGCAGCCGGGAAGAGGCGATTGACCGCATGAAGAGAGCGCTTGGTGAGTTTGTGGTTGAAGGCATCCACACAACCATCCCGTTCCATCTCAAGCTGCTGAATCATGAGAAATTCGTGGAAGGGCAGTTCAATACGAAGTTTTTGGAAATGTATGATGTTATGAAAGAAGAATAAAAGGAGGTTCTAGCCATGAGTGAACAGCAACATTTACTTGAAATGAGCCATGATGAGAACGGCTTAGGGAAAGTGGAAATTGCACCTGAAGTAATTGAAGTCATTGCAAGCATCGCTGCATCCGAAGTAGAAGGTGTCACGCAAATGCGCGGCAGCTTCGCGGCTGGAGTGGTTGAAAGACTAGGCAAGAAAAATCACGGCAAAGGTGTAAAGGTCGAGCTTGCCGAAGAAGGAATCATGGTTGACGTTTATTGTGTCATGAAGTTTGGCGTTTCCATTCCTGTGGTTGCTCAAAAAATCCAGGATAACATCCGCCAGGCACTATTGAACATGACTGCACTCGATGCAACTGAAGTAAATATCCATGTAGTTGGCGTCCAGTTCGAAAACCAAAAAGTAGAACCTGAAGTCGAACAAGAAGTTTAACCACCGAACCAAAGGCATAATTATGCATGCCTTTGGTTTTTTTTGTAGTCTAAGAAATTTTTCTCCAATGTTTAGGTTTTGGTAATCCGAAGTTAGCTAGAGTTCAGACAAAATCACGTGATGAAGAGGAAAATTTGTCCGAAGTGTACCCATGTTCGGACAAAATCACGTGATGAAGAGGGAAATTT
>NZ_JAGGQL010000053.1 GCF_018613315.1 Bacillus sp. ISL-37
GTCTGAAGTTGCACCGGGTTCTGACAATTTTTCGCTTTTGACCTGAGATTTTGTCTGAAGTTGCACCAGGTTCGGACATATTTTCGCTTCCGCTCTGGGATTTTGTCCGAAGTTGCACCGGATTCGGACATATTTTCACTTCCGCCCTGGGATTTTGTCTGATGTTGCACCGGGTTCGGACATATTTTCGCTTCCGGCCTGAGATTTTGTCTGAAGTTGCACCAGGTTCGGACATATTTCCGCTTTAGACTAGTGATTTTGTCCGAAGTTGACCAGGGTTCGGACATATTTCCGCTTCGACCTTGGGATTTTGTCTGAAGTTGCACCAGGTTCGGACATATTTTCGCTTCCGGCCTGAGATTTTGTCTGAAGTTGAAGTTTAAAATAAAAAACAGAGCACATAATGTGCCCTGCTTAGTTGGTTGAGTTCAAGGAAATTAACTGATACGTAAGTGTTGTAGTGTTTTCTGTCCATTCTACTTTTTTGATGACACCTGTTCCGGTAAGGTCACCTTCAATTGTCTTTTTGACTTCAAGTGGAATGTCAACTGGATAAAGCCTGTAGCCTTCCTTTGTCAAAGAGAAGAAGTTGTCTTCGAGCCTCTTTTCCCGGCCCTTCGTCACGATCATTGTATTCAACTCTAATGGCATCCCCATTGTACTCGCTCCTCTATTGTTCATCATTAATATCAATTTCATTTTATCATTCTTGCTATTGTGATTTCATCCAATTCGTTAAATCGGTGACTACTTTCCGGTTCATCACCGGTGGGAAGTAGTGTGTATAGTCATCAAAATACCAGCATTCGACAGGCTTGTCTAATTCTTTTAACCGTTTCTCGATCCGATAAGAGTGCTCAACCGACACATTGCGGTCGTTCCCGCCGTGAATCAGCAGCACCGGTGCTTTCAGGTTTTCCATATCGTATAAAGGCGTGCGAAACTTATAGCGGTTTGGCACCTTTTTAGGCGATCCGCCGATTACCCTTTTCATCATCCTGCGCAAGTCCTTTCTCTCTACATACGTTAAAAACATATCCGTTACCCCTCCCCAGGTAACGACCGACGCCGTCTCCGGGAATTTTATTGCAGTCAACAGAGCCATCAACCCGCCGCGTGAAAATCCAAAGACATGAGTCCTTTCAACCCATGGCAATGTTTGCAGCAGCGTGAATCCTGCAAATGCATCGACTCGGTCATCGCCGCCGAAGTCCTCATCTCCTTCCCCTCCCTGATTCCCACGGTAAAAAGGAGCGAAAACAGTGAAGCCTTCAGACGCAAATTGCGCAATACGTGCAGGCCTTACCTTTCCTACATTTTTGATTCCACCGCGAAGATACAGGAATCCTTCAGTCCCGCTTCCATCAATCGGCCTGGCCAAAAGTCCTTTGACCCGCAGCCCGCCTGCATAGTAGGTCAACATTTGCAGCTCGACTGCCGAATTGGGGGAAGGAAATTTGTTAGCTGAGATTATTCGTCCGTCTTTTTCCAAAGTAAACACTCCTCTCTTATATGAAATTCTTTAAATTTGGTTCCTGGGCATTCACACATTTTCAGGGAATTCATACGATACTGTAAGCCCAATTTAATACAGATTTTTAGGAGGCATCATTATGAAAAAATGGTTCAAAGCCGGTTTTGCTTTATTTATGGTGGCTGTACTTATTATACCTCTCGCAGCCTGCGGTCAAGACAAGGTACAGACTGTCAAAGTTGCAGAGGTAACACGTTCAATCTTCTATGCTCCTCAATATGTTGCCCTTGAAAAGGGATTTTTTGATGAGGAAGGATTGAAAGTTGAATTAACGACAACATGGGGCGGTGACAAGACCATGACAGCCGTACTCTCGAACGCAGCAGATATTGGACTCGTTGGTTCAGAGACATCCATCTACGTTTATGCCCAGGGATCAAATGACCCGGTCATCAACTTTGCCCAGCTGACGCAAACAGATGGCACCTTTCTTGTATCCAGAGAAAAAATCGATGATTTTTCATGGGATCAGTTAAAAGGAGCGACCTATCTCGGCCAGCGTACGGGCGGAATGCCGCAAATGGTCGGTGAATTCGTCCTAAAGAAGCACGGCATCGATCCAAAGGCAGATTTAGAGATGATCCAAAATATTGATTACGCGAATATTCCCAACGCCTTCGCTTCCGGAACTGGTGACTTCGTCCAGCTATTCGAGCCACAGGCCAGCATGTTTGAATTGGAAGGCATAGGCCATATCGTCGCTTCTTTCGGAACTGAGTCTGGTCATGTACCATATACCACATTTATGGCCAAACAAAGCTACATGAAGAAAAATCCGGAGACAATCGAAAAATTCACCCGCGCAGTCCATAAGGCACAGAAGTGGGTGGAATCACACAGTGCCAAAGAAACAGCCGAGGTTATCCAGCCATTCTTTAAAGATACAGATTTATCGCTGATCGAAACGGTTGTTGATCGATACAAGAGCCAGGGATCATTCGCAACTGACCCGATTCTAGATGAAGAGGAATGGAAAAACCTGCAGGACATCATGGATGAAGCAGGAGAACTTCCTGAGGAAGTCAGCCATGACACCTTAGTAAACACAGAGGTGGCAGAAGAAATAATGAAATAACAGGAGGTTGCAGCCAATGGACTTTTTGACATTAACAGGGATCCAGCACACTTATTTCACACAAACAACTGCTGTCAATGCTTTGAACAATATTTCACTTCATGTCCAGGAAGGTGAATTTGTATCCTTCCTGGGTCCGAGCGGCTGCGGCAAAACAACGCTGCTTTCGATCATCGCCGGGCTGATTGAGCCTACCGATGGGCAGGTAAAACTGGAGGGGAAATCAGTCAAGGAAGCTACGAATCAAACCGGATATATGCTGCAGCAGGATTATTTATTTCCTTGGAAAACAATTGAGGAAAATATCTTTCTTGGCTTGAAGATTAGCGGAACTTTGAAAGATACCAAGAAGGCTGAGGTTTTATCGCTGCTAAAGCAAATGGGTTTGGAAAATGTCGAAAAGCATTATCCAAAACAGCTCTCCGGCGGAATGCGCCAGCGTGTGGCACTGGTAAGGACACTGGCAACTGAACCTAAGCTGCTCATGCTCGACGAACCTTTTTCCGCATTGGACTATCAAACGAAATTAAAACTAGAGGACCTGGTTTCAAATACCTTTAAGACTTTTGGAAAAACAGCGATTCTTGTCACACATGATATCGGAGAGGCGATAGCAATGAGCGACCGCATCTTCCTGTTTTCACCAAGACCAGGACGCCTGCACAGAACCTTTATCATTCCCGATGAGCTAAGGAACTTAAGTCCTTTTGAGGCCAGGAACCATCCTTTATACAATGAACTGTTCCAGACAGTATGGAAGGAGTTGGAGTCAATTGAGCCAGAAGAAAACTGAACTCCTCCATCAAGAGTATCTTAAAAGATTAAGCCGCGAGAGAAAGATCGTCCGTATCTATCAATTGCTGATCTTCATTGCCTTCTTTGCCCTATGGGAAATCTCAAGCCAACAAAGATGGATCGACCCGCTCCTATTCAGTTCACCGTCAAAAATATGGAACATGCTAATCGTGAAGACGATGGATGGTTCCCTAGCTGTAAATCTTGGTGTGACATTAGCTGAAACCGTACTTGGATTTATCCTCGGTACACTCACAGGTACAATACTCGCAGCAATATTATGGTGGTCTCCGCTGCTTTCCAGGATTTTGGATCCATATCTTGTAATATTGAATTCCATGCCAAAGGTTGCGCTTGGCCCGATATTGATTGTTGCGCTAGGCACCAATATGACTTCGATTATTGCAATGGGTGCAATTATCTCAGTAATCATCACGACAATCGTTGTGTATACCGCTTTTAAAGAGGTGGACCCAAATTATCTGAAGGTGCTGCAGACATTCGGAGCAACAAGGACACAGTGTTTTCGGGAGGCGATCTTGCCAGCATCTTTTCCTACCATCATTTCCACTTTGAAAGTGAATGTCGGCCTGAGCTGGGTAGGAGTCATTGTCGGGGAATTCCTCGTTTCGGCCCGGGGTCTCGGATATATGATTATCTACGGTTTCCAGGTTTTCAATTTCACGCTCGTGTTCCTGTCGCTGCTGGTCATCGCCGTGTTCGCAACCGTAATGTACCAGCTGGTCGAACTGCTTGAGAAGAAACTGATTAAAAGCAATCAATAACGAAGCCGGGATTATGATCCGGCTTCTTTACTGTCTCAAAAAAATCTGGCAAAAGTGAACTTGGTCGAAAAAAATTGATTTTCGCCAATAAAGTTGTGAACTCCGCCAATAAAATTAGATTTTCGCCAATATATCAGAATCAGGGTTAAAAACAACAGTTAATTACGATGCAATTTACCCAATTAACACAAAAAAAAGCGGCAATCGCCACTTTTACAACTTTTCTTGCAAAAACTCAAGACTATGCTTGATCACATCGTCCTTCATGATAAAACTGTACTCGTCCCTCATTCTTTCCACAAGTATATCGCCACTTACTAGCAATGGGCCGCCTGTTTCCAGGTAATCGTCCTGTGGCAATATTTCTTCTGCTTCACCGAAAAAGATTCTTTTAACAAATGAATCTTCTTTATCACTCACCTGATACTCCCCAATGCTCTCAAGCCTGCTTAAGACTGCGCCAGTCTCCTCCATAACCTCACGGCGAGCTGCATCTTCCAAGGTTTCGCCTTTCTCCACTTTGCCGCCAGGAAACTCAAGACCTCTAGCTTTATGTTGGGTCAAAAGCCATTTTCCTTGATATTTACAGATGACCAGCACATGGCACGCACTTTTTTCAAAGACATTTTCCTGAAAGGATAAGGTCACCTCTCCGCCGTTTATATCTTTAAACTTTTCCATAAAAGTTCTCCCCCGCCACTAAACATGATCTAATTATATAGAAAATTAGACAATGAATAAACCGCAGACATCTGTCTGCGGCTGTTCTATTTTTCAGGGAGGATCCCCATGCTTTCAATATGGTTCCTGGCTTCTTCATCGCCTAGTTTATAAATCATTTCATAGGTCTGGATCAGTTGTCTGTCGAGCGCATCATTTTCACGGTCATAATGGTATTGCACATATGGAACGTGCGCCCTCATGAAATTTTGCCAGCCTGTGGAATGGCTCTGATCGAATATTTCCCTCAACGCGGTGATTTCCTCGTCATTTGCCTCAATTTTAAAATTCCATGGAGATGCAGTTGAAACGCTTTGAATCTCGCCATCACTGATGTTGATGTAGTATGTTTTTTTGCCTTCTGGCATATGCCTCACCTCATGGATATCGTTCCCTGCGTCTATAATCGTTTATACTGAATATCTTTAAAATAAATAATTTTTTCTGCCCTCCAAATTACTCTTCAAGTTGTCTGTATGTTAAAATTAGACCAAATATAGATATAGATAAATCAGCAAACCCAACAGGAAAATACTTCAATTCCAAGGCATATTTTTCCCGATGGAGGGTATTAAATAACTATAAGGAATTATGGACGATTAAGAAGGAGAGGTGAAATCTAATGAAACTGATTGATGAGCTATACGAACTGTACCGCAATAAATTGACCGGTGATGAAGAGGATATCGATATGCTCGCTTTTGCCTTCCTTGAAGAAATGAGCCGTGAGGACTTGTTGAAAATTATCCAGGACCTTGATAAGCAGGAGCTTTATGATTTGATGGGCCTTTACTTGATCGAGAGCTTGAAGGGAAAGTTTGCCCAGGATGATTTCGGTGCACGGTCTGTCAATTCATATTCTTCCCGCAATGTGCACTAATCCTTGTAAATAACCATACATACAAACCGGCTGCAGGCCGGTTTTTCTTTTTGTCTTGTTCGTAGAACACTGAAAAAACTGGCCGATTTCCCGGCCAGTTTCCTTTTATCCTAGATAAGCCTTGAACATCCACATATGCTTGCGAAGGCTCATTTTCACTTCTGTCATCATATCTGCTGTAGCTGTATCTTCTGCTTTTTCTGCTAGTTCAATTGCTACCTGAAGCTCGTCCACGATTGTGGCAAAGTCATCATGCAGTTGTTTGACCATGTCCTCTTCTTTTTCTGAACCTGATGCTTCACTGATCGAGGATAATTCAAGATACTCTTTAAGCGTTGCAACAGGCTTTCCGTCCAATGCAAGAATTCTTTCGGCGAATTCATCAATGATTGTCGCCGCTTCGTTATAAAGCTCTTCGAATTTTACATGCAGCGTGAAAAAGTGACGCCCTTTTACATACCAATGATAGTTGTGAAGCTTCGTGTAAAGAACCGTCCAGTTTGCAACTTGCTTGTTAACCGCTTGAATTAAATCTTTTTGTGCCATGGTTTATTCATCCTCCCTTTTAGTCATAGTTTATATTCCCCTTTCTGTCTTATAAAAAACATGCTGCCAGCAACTTTTTACCTATATCGGAAGAGAACATGCTACAATAATTTTGAAGCAAAGGAGGTCGTTGTATGTATACCGTTTTGATTATTTCAATCATAATCGTTATCATTGTTTTAATATTAAGTGTAGTCACCACTTCAAAGGCATATCAGTATAAACATACCGTCGATCCGGTTGACAACAATAACAGCCATGCAGATTCTAATGAACCAAAATCTCAGGATGAAAATAAATAAAAGGAGCTGAAAATCAGCTCCTTTTTAGAGTTTAAAGAAGGGATGAACACCATGTTAAAAAAAGCATTCATCGGCATCATTCGTTTTTATCAGGTTGTCATTTCGCCATTAAAGCCGCCTACATGCCGCTTCTATCCTACATGTTCCCATTACGGGCTTGAAGCGATTAAAAGATTCGGTCCCTTCAAAGGCGGTTGGCTGACGATTGTACGCATCCTTAAGTGCCAGCCCTTCCATCCAGGAGGCATGGACCCGGTACCGGAAGAGTGGCCATCAAAGAAAAATGCTAAAGCTCATAACCATTAAAAATTACTTTTCATAGCCATTGATTACTTGATCAAGCCTTCCTGTTGAAGGATCGATCACTAGTCCATGGACCGGTACATCCTTAGGCATCAAGGGATGGTTTTTAACGATTTCAACACTGTGGGCAACGCTGTCCTTGACATTGTCGAAACCGTGAAGCCATTCCTCTACGTTTATTCCCGAATAATTCAAAGTTCCCAGCATATCATCTGTAACACCGCGTTTTTTCATCTCATCAATCATGATGTCGGGCTTCATCCCGCTCATTCCACAGTCATAATGGCCAATGATCGCCACTTCCTCCGCCTGCAGCTGGTAAACGGCAACAAGCAAACTTCTCATAATACTTCCAAACGGGTGCATGATCAGGGCACCTGCATTTTTGACAACTTTCACATCGCCATTTCGGATATTCAATGCCCTCGGTAAAAGTTCCACGAGCCTTGTATCCATACAAGTCAAAATAACCATCTTTTTATTCGGAAACTTAGTAGTGGTGAATTCTTCATACTTTTTTTCTGATACGAATTTTTCATTGAAATCAAGAATTTCATCAAGCATTCTCATACATTCTCTCTCCTCTTAAAAAATTTCCTTTCTAATAGAATACCTTAAACTGATCCCGAACCAAAATGTTTTACTTGATTTTGCTCCCATCCTTTTGTATGATACAGAAGGTAAATCGTAACCATTACGAATTAATATTTTTACCTATGATTAGAAAACTAATAACAAATACACTCCCAATTCATAAATCGTAATGAGTCCGTTTTGACTAACAGGAGGCATATATGAAAAAAACTGCATTTATTTTATCTATCTTTATGGTCATCGCTGTATTTCTAAGCGGCTGTGCCCAGGAACGTGCCGATCAAAAGAAGAACGAAGAACAGCTTCAAGTTTATACCACTGTTTATCCTCTCCAGTTTTTCGCACAGCAAATTGGCGGTGAATATGTAAACGTTGAAACCATTTATCCACCGGGAGCGGATGAGCATACTTTTGAACCTTCCCAAAAAGATATGATGGCACTGGCAGACTCAGACTTATTTTTCTATATCGGGCTTGGCCTTGAAGGATTTGTTGATAAGGCTAACAAAACATTGAAAAACGAAGATGTGAAAATGGTGCCGGTTGGTGAATCTTTGCATCTGGATGAGGCTGCCCATGAAGATGAGGTTCACACTGAGGATAGCTCGACTGAGGAAGGTCATGATGAAAAAACTCATGACGAAGAAGAACATGCTGATGAAGAGCATTCAGAAGAGGATGGGCACAATCACGGAGATTTTGACCCTCACGTCTGGCTTGATCCGATTTACGCAAACGAGCTGGCACTCGCAATCAAAGAACAATTATCAGAACAGATGCCTGAACATAAAGATACTTTCGAACAGAATTACACAGAGCTGACTGCGCAATTAAAGGATCTTGACAAGGAATTCTCAAAGGTTATTGGTTCAGCCAAACGCAAGGAAATCCTTGTATCACACTCTGCCTTTAGTTATTGGGAGGAGCGTTACGGAATCCAGCAAATCAGTATTTCTGGCCAATCAACTACTAATGAGCCATCTCAAAAAGAGCTTCAAAAGTTGATTACCCACGCCAAAGATGAAAAAATCAAATATGTTTTGAACGAACAAAATTTCAACTCCAAGCTGGCAAAAATGGTCCAGGAAGAAATCGGTGCAAAATCGCTGACTCTTCACAACCTTTCCGTATTGACCGATGATGATCTTAAAAATAATGAAACCTACTTCACGTTAATGGATAAAAATATCGCTACCCTTGGAAAAGCGTTGAATGAATAATAATTGGTTGCCTCCTTATTTGCGGGAGGCTTTTTTTATTGCCTCGAAATTTGAGCACATAATATCTATTAAATTGAAAATAATATTGGGAGTTATATTACGGAAAGGAAGTTAAATAATGGATGATGTTTTGATTGCCCGCTCTCTATTCGGCACAACAATGGGTTTCCATATTATCAATGCCACCATCGGGGTTGGATTGCCATTGATGATTCTGGCGGCAGAACTTCTCTACCAGAAAACCAACGATAGTGATTATGCCGTTATGGCTAAAAGATGGACAAAAGCATTTGCGGTGACATTAGGTGTCGGCATCCCAACCGGAACGATTGCAGGAGTCCAGCTCTCTCTTCTATGGCCAGGATTCATGGAAGTTGTCGGCAGAGTAATGGCTCTGCCATTTCAGATTGAGATTTATGCTTTTTTTATCGAGGCTTTATTCATGTCTATCTATGTTTACGCAGCTGACAGGATCTCACCTTGGATGAGGATTGCCAGTCTAACCCTTGTGGCTCTCGGCGCTCTTGCTTCAGCTGTGCTGATTACGAATGTTCACGCATTCCAGGGTACACCAAGAGGGTTCCGTGTGGAAAACGGTGAATTAGTGGACATTGACCCATGGGCTGCCTTTTGGAATCCAAGCTTTGTCGTAACAGGCGGGCATGTTGTCGTCACGGCCTATATGACCGGCGCATTCATCATCGCCACTGTAGCTGCCTATAAAATGTTGAGAAGTGATTTTGGTTCAAGAGTGTACAAATTCCACCAGAAGGCCCTTATGGCCAGCTTGATCATAGGCGGGATATTCTCCATCCTGACAGCCGTCAATGGTCATTCTGCCGCCCAATACCTTCATGAATACCAGCCTGAAAAATTGGCAGGTGCTGAAGGGCTTTTTGAGACACAGAAATATGCGCCTCTTGCTATTGGCGGATTCACCGACCGGGAGACGGAATCGGTCAAATGGGGAATCGAGATACCATGGGCATTAAGCTTCCTTGCGGGCAATTCATTTGACACCGAAGTCAAAGGACTGAATGATTTCCCTGAAGAACATTGGCCGCCGCTGTTTATCCATACACTATTTAATGCAATGGTCGGTGTCGGGATGCTGTTGATCACTCTCTCTATGATTGCCTTTGTCTGGAACAAAATTTTAAAGAAAGAAAAGTTCCCGAAATTCCTGATGTGGCTTTTTGTCGCTACAGGCCCTCTAGCCATGCTCGGAATCGAATTCGGCTGGGTTTTTGCGTGTACCGGCAGGCAGCCTTGGGTAATCTACCATGTCCTTTCAACGGAGGACGCTGCAACCACCGCTTCAAACCTGGGTATTTTATTTATCCTGTTTGCCGGGGTTTATGTTTTACTCGGGGTGATGGAAATCATCGTACTTCGTTACTTCTTCCGTAAAAATACGGTTTTAGATGATTTAAACAGGGCACAGCAAAAAGAAATCCCTTTGTATGGTTCCAACTCATGAAAGGATGATCCATTTTGACTGACGCGCTAACTGCCATCACCGTACTGTGGGGCTTCGTCTTTATCTATGCTGTTATGGCAACGATGGACTTCGGAGCAGGGTTCTGGTCGATGGTCTATATAAATAAAACAAAAACAAAGGCAACGAATATTGCCAACCGCTATCTGTCGCCGACATGGGAGGTCACGAATACATTTATCGTGGCGCTGGTTGTCGCGGTTTACAGCATGTTCCCTAGAGCTGCTTACACTTTGGGAACCGTATTGCTGATTCCCGGCAGTATGATTTTACTGCTATTGTCATTGCGAAGTGCTTTCCTCGTTTTTTCGAATATTGCGGAGGATTATCGGAAGGTGCTGACTTATATTTCTGGAATTAGCGGAATTCTGATTCCAGGCTTGCTAATCAGCGTCCTGCCGATCACCCATGGCGGTTTTGTAGAGTTTACGGCTAGCGCACAGAATTTGGATTTGGGCAAATTGTTCACAAGTCCAAATGTCTACGCTTTTATTGGTTTCGCTGTTGCCAGTACACTTTTCCTGTCATCCCTGCTGCTAGCCGATTATTCCAAAGCATCCGATGAACTTCAGGCTTATCACGTATATAGACGGGATGCATTAATTATGGGGCCGATTTCGTTAATCATGGCTTTTGCGATCATGCTGACATTAAGAAATGAGGCAGCATGGATTTACGATAAAATGATGGATGACCTCTCCATTCTGATTCTTTCGGTTATATTATTTTTGATCGGAGGTCTGGCACTTATCCTTCCATCGGTAAATAATAAATCACTCAGAGGAATTCCAAGGCTTGCAGTCATCTTGATCACATTTCAATACCTGGCTGCAAGCTATGTTTACGGAAAGGCTCATCTGCCTTACATCGTATATCCAGAAGTAACAATCCAATCCGCTTTTACAGACCCCAACTCATTCCGGGCTGTTTTCACGACATACATTGTCGGATTTTTAATCCTTTTTCCCGGCTTTATTTATTTTTGGAGTCTGTTCATGCAAGATAAACGGTACTTGCGGCAGAAAAAAACGAAAGAACAAACTTAAAGCTTCCTGAATTTAGCGGGAATTGCCTCCGCCAGTTCGCCGCATGCTAAGGTTGTATCAAACCAAAAAGGAGTGGTACACCGATGGCAAAAGATGTATTATGTGAAGTTAATAACTGCCAGTACTGGAAAGACGGGAATCTTTGCAGTGCCGATCAAATATATGTTGTCAGCCATGTCGGCGAAACAGCCGATAACAGCAGGGAAACAGATTGCAAAACATTTGAGGCGTTGAGTTAATGAATAAGACCGGGGCAGTCCCGGTCTTTTATATTTACCGTATGATAAACCAATACACACAGATGATTCCTAAGTCACTCAGAACATGGCCGAAGATTGCGGCTGTTATCGTCCCTGTTTTCTCTCTTATATAACCCCAAAATATGCCCGCAATGAAAACAGGCACAGCTGCAATAATGCCATAAAAACCGTCGAAAATCGGAATCACCGAGAGCAAATGGTACAAAGTATAAAAAGCTGCCGTCATTAACACCGCATACTTCGCTGACCCTTCCATTCTCAGCTTCTCATAGATATGCCCTCTCCAGTAAACTTCCTCCAGAATCGGATTAGCCACCAGCAGGACCAGCACGAGCCATATCTCACCGCGTCCAGAAAAACCCCATTCCCAAAGCAGAGCCCTTAATTGATCGATATCCATAAGATACATATGCAGCCAGTTTATCCCCCCATAAATGAATAGGAAAAAGAGCAGCCCGCTCCCAAATCCCAACATAACAGCCTTGCTTGTCACTTTGAATCTTTCCCTTTGAATTCCACGTCCAAGCAACGGGACTGCAAGAAGCCAGCTATAAAAGAGTATAAAGGTAGCTATGACGCTCTCCAGCACTTGCAGACCGATGAAAATCATGAACGCAGGCCCAAGCAAAAGTAAAAGTCTCTTCATATCCACCTACACCAGTCCTGCTTGCTTCTCTTTATTATCATTGAGCGGCTTTAAAAAAGCGTCGACAATCGCATTGAATTCATGATGTGACCTTGGTGGCAGCTGATGGGTGCCACTCTTTATATACACCACTTGGGTTTGGGGAGCATTTTTTTGAAAAGGAATGCGGTAGCGGTGCATCGGCTTTTCCAGTGAACCGTATATCAGAAGGATAGGCATATCCAGCTTATGAAGCTGACTGGTGGAATCATAATGCAGCCCAGATTGGATATACTCATACGAACGCTGAGCATCTGATCGCCTGGCTAACTCAAAGATTTCTTTTTCATCCTCAGATTCCCACTTATGAAACTTTGCCTGCCATTTTGCAGCAAGAGACACTTGACCGAATTTAACCATCAGCTGCACTAACTTAATTACAAGCTTTGGGATAAAGGTATCAATCTTTGAAAAACCGCCAGATAAGATTAACGCAGATGAGCGTTCAGGATACCTCAGTGCAAATTCCTGGGCAACCAATCCTCCATGGGAATATCCGCATAGCACAGCTTTGTGAATACCTATTTCGTCCAGCAACATTTTTAGATCATCCGCAAGTCCCTCTATGCTTAAAGATTTATTTCCCTTCGAACTGCGCCCATGCCCGGCAATGTCGTAAAAGATGGTCTTACAGCGATCGGAGAGTGCCTCTTGATACTTAAAAACATTGTGTCCCATCACAAAAGGATGAATGAACACAACAGGCAGCCCATCACCTTTTATTTGATAGTAAAGTGAGAGAGAGTCATCGATTTTGGCATATGGCATAAATAGTTCAACCCCTTTATGCTTGCCTTTACCCGAATTTAAGGCACGGTAAGTAACTTTTATTATTGGCCTTTTTAAAAGTATGAGTTTTAGACATTCTCTCGTCTCTTCAACTCTTCCAGCTCGTGGATGAATAGGTCTGGATCAAGCCGTTCAAATAATGGTTCTACATGATTTAGGCCAATTGATTTCACTTCTATAGGGACCCAGCTGTGTTCCGCTATTTGCAGCATGCTTTTAACCTTTTCGCTTGAAAAAGGAAGGAATGGCGACAGGATATTGGCTAGGTTCGCAATGATATATATGCTATCCGCCAGCGTCTGCTTGCATGCTTCAGGATTTTCGTGCACCTGCTTCCATGGTTGTTGTTCATCGAAGTATTTGTTTGCATATCTCACTAATTCAAACACTTTTTCCAGTGCTTTTTTAAAGCCGGCGTTTTCGTTATTCCTTCCCGTTTCTACATAAAGCAAATCTACTCTGTTCACTATTTCTTTGTTAATCTCTTTTTCAGGAAGAACGCCACCAAATGACTTTTGAGTTTTCAACCAATTCAAAGGATACTTTTTGTCCATGTTTTAGAAATCTGAATCCATCAGGAAACCTTTCAGAATCAAGTAAAATAGAACTGAAATCAAGAAAAAAATCGCTGATTGGTGAGTGTACTATTATAAAGTGCTTTTCGGCTTCTTGATTGATATTTTTTTTAATATGTTCCTTCCAGCTAACAACGCAAAATATAAAGGAATTGTGACAAGTAATATTACATAAAGGTCTCGTCCAGCAAGGTAAGTGGCAGAGTGAAGACCTTTTATAAGTAAGTGAGCAAACAGGTACGAGATAGGCAATAGAATCGTTTTTTCTTGTCCATTTCTTATTTTTTCGTTCTTACGGAATATGACCAATCCAATTCCACAAATAAGTAAAAATCCTATAGCAAACAATACATAGTAACTTAAAAGAAGCCGAGGTAACGTCATGACAGAACCATCCGTTATTGGATCTCCATAAATTAAAGTATTTTCAATTCCATCGGTATTGTAATAGTAGATCGAAGCGACCGTTTCCCCATTCGGGTTTAAGACCGTATTTTCCAGGTTGTTTTTGTTTATTTTCTGTTGCCAAATCGTTTCCCATGTAGTTATATCATAGACATAACCTGAATTGTCTGCTGCTGGATATTGATTTACATTATATCCAGAGACTTCTTCACTAAAATTCAAAAGTACAGTTCCGTCATCCTTTTCAATAACTGAAACCGCATTTTCATTATAAGAGATGTATGCTGGGGTTGTCAGATAAGCGATTGTAACCACTGCAAAAACCAATGTTACCATGACTGAAAGAATAATCGTTTGCAGCTTTTTCTTTCGCAATGTATTTTGTATGTTTCTTAAGGGAGCTATATCGGTATCTACTGGCGGTTCTTCAAAAGTCCTCATTTCTTCAAGTCGTTTTTTACAGTTTTCACAAGAAGCTATATGTTCTTCAACTAGATCTCTAGTATCTTGACTTGCCATATCCTCGACATATAACGGCAGTATATCCCTAATCATATTACAGCTAATTTTCATCGATAATCCTCCGATCGCGCTTTAATTTTTTCTCTAGCACGGTGATAAGTAACACAAGCCCAGTTTTCACTTTTTCCAAACAATTTGCCAATTTGCTTAAATGACAGTTCTCCAAATGCACGGAGAGTAAAGACCTTTTTGTATGGCTCTTTCAAATTCTGGATAACTTCATGTACCTTCATAGACGCTTCTGAAATGGCTATTTCTTGTTCTACATTGTCTCCACTAGCTGATTCTGGAACCGACTCAAGATCCACCAAGCTTTTATTCTTACGCAAATAAGAGTAATAACTGTTTTTGGCAATTTGGCATAACCAAACACGGATATCACTATTCCCTCTGAAACTGTCTAGCGATGTTAATGCCTTCATAAAAGTTTCCGAAGTGATATCTTCAGCGATATGCTTATCGCCAGACAAACTATACACATATAAAAATACATCTTTAAAGTATGTATTATAAATATCCTCAAGCTGTGTCACCATCTCACCTCCTTACATATAAGACGCGATAAACTCAAATATCTTACAATAATATAAGAAAAACCGTACAAAATACTAACGGGTTTACTTGTGAGGTGCAAACGTTAAATCACAGTGCTAATCGCAAGGCAAATAGCAGTATATTTCACGGGCAAAAAGGCTCAGAGTTATTTTCTACTCTAAGCCTTTTTGTGTTATGTTATTTAACTAAAGCACCCTTATGTTTAAGTACATTTGTTCACAAACTTAGATGTATAACAGGAATGCTGCACTTTTAGTTGGAATTAGAAGTGTTCTTTTTTACTCTTGAAATTACAAAATAAGCAACCAGATATATTAGGCACAAAAAGAGAAATACTATTAAAACTGAAAGTAAGAACTTATCTTGATGCCATACTGTTCCACAACATCTTATTCCATAAAAATAAGGTAAAGGCGGATCAATGTTAACTACTGTCAGCTCCACAAACCCTATTGGGAAACCTATAAACATAGGGAAACTCTCTTTTAACTCGTCATATGTTTTGATCATTTTTCCGTCAAAAAAAGCGGTAGAATAAACAAAAATGCACGATATAAGAAACATCAATGGTAGAACTACAAACTTTTTTAAAAAGGGTCGCATTTATAAATCACCTCAATAAAATCCCTAAAATATCTATGTATGATTATTGTGCAAAACTGCTGCGTTAGTTAGTTACTGCTAAGGAAATAAACACCTTAATCCCAAAAATTAAAAATTACATCTCCTATTCTATGAGGTTTCCAATATTTTATTTGTGCCAGCTCAGTTCTATTCAAATTATTGTTTTGATCCTCAAATAGCGTTTTGTGTAGATCCTCAGCTTTCAATACATTGTAAAAACCGCTAAACAGTTCACCTAAAGATGGTTCATCAATAAAATTTATTTGACCAATTCTTACATCAGAAGCAAAAGCTAAAAGGGGATAATGTTCGTTAAGTAGGATATGAAATGACTTATCTCGTATATTGACTTTAATATCAAAAAAGTTTGTATATTCCCGAGGTTCCCAAACCTCTAGGATTTTCCCGCCATTGGTCTTAACATAGTTAAAACATAAAGACTTTAACTGTTTTCTATCCATCTTTGGAGGTTCATTGCTGCCTTCATAAAAACCTGTAACACCATTAGGAAGTTCCATATATGCCCCTTCAAGATTAAATTTTGTATCTCCTTGTTCAACTCCCTCAGTTTAATACGGTTTACTCACGAATGCTCGCTTATTCGCAGGATTTCATCCTCCATGGATATATATTTCTAAATTAAAAGGAGTAGATTCTGGACAAATGGCTACGTGAAGACATAGTTAAATAGAGGAGTAGGTTTATACTCCATATTCTACCATATGATGTACTTCTCCACGCCAGCCCTTGGAGGCTTTCCCTCCCATGTCTCAACGGGTCAATTGCCCTCTCATTCCTTCGTCATGCCTATCCAAGGGGTGGAGGCCAGTTATGCTAACCTGATGGGTCAGTGCCCTTTTGTTGAACAAACCTGGTACTCCGTACATATTTGAAATCCTGCGAATAAGCCAACACTCGATCTTTAAAAATATAAGGGGTAATGATTCTCTTCGAGAAAAAGTGAATTGAACTACGCTGCCAACTCAGTTAACGGCTTGATCTTCTTGGCACAATATGCTTCGTTTTTTCGCGCTATCCCTACAAATATCCTAGCTAACTTCCCGATCAGCTTCATAATAGATTTCATTTTTTTCATTTTCTTGTCCTTAACATTATTCGAGTGGAGGGCTTTAAATTCCGGGTTGTTCATTACCAGACTCATAGTAGCTAAATAGAGGAAACGTCTTATCCTCGACCTTCCACGCTTTGAAATGATAATTTGCCCTTTCCACTTCCCTGAACTGGCTTCGGCTAGATGGAGTCCTGCATGGCGAAGCAAAGAGTTGCCGTGTGAAAAACCACTTAAATCTCCTGCTTCCCCTAAAATACCAGCTAACGAAATTTCACTAATTCCCTTAATCATAAGTAACTTATTCGCGAAAGGGATTTTAGGTAGTTCATCCTTGATTGCCAGCTCAACTCTTTCAAGTTGTTGAATCGCAAGGTCATACTCTTCGAGTAATTGTTCAAGATGAAATTTATAAGCATCTAATGCTTGTCTTGTACCAACTGATTTCCTGGCTACATTGAGGAGTAAATAGGCTTTCTTTAATCCAGGCTGTCGCTTCATGAGTGACTTCCACCCGGCGACGATCTCTTCAGGCTTCATGGAACCCAGTTCCATTGGTGATGGGAAAAGCCGAAGTGTTGCGATGGCCCCTTTAGCAGTGATGTCTTTAAATACTTGCCTAAGCTCGGGGAAGACAATATCCACCCAGCGATTCAATTGATTAATCGAGCTTACAAGTCTCTTAACAATGACATCCCGATTTGACATGAGTACTCTGAGCTTTTCAAACGACTCAGAAGTATTCCTTACAAAAGCGTAGTAACCGTTCTTCACCATATCGGCTATTACAAGAGCGTCTTTTTTATCACTCTTTGATTGGGTATTATCACGGTTTTCTTTATTTCTTTTCACCAAATGAGGGTTAACTGTCACTACCTCAATATCTTGTTTCATCAGCCATTTAGAAAGGTTAATCCAATAATGACCGGTAGGTTCCATACCAACTATGGCAGCCTCAAGTTTATGTAATCTTTTAAGGTTATTAATCCAGATTAATAGGGACGAAAATCCCTCTTCGTTGTTTGGAAAAGTGATTGGATCTCCTACGACAATCCCACGGAAATTCACTGCTCTGGCTACGTGAAACTGTTGTGCAATATCCACACCAACCACAAGATGTTTATCAGTAATTCTTTCAATTAGTTGATTTTGTTTGTCCTGCATTTTAAACTTCATAGTAAGGGTTCCTCCTAAGTTTGAGTTAGAGTCGTGTCTTACTCATATCTTACTGAGGAGCCCTATTTTTTTCAAAGCTTAAAAATAGCGATCTACAGGAATGCTAAACTGCATCTATAGCTCAATAAGAAGTCGTTTCTTTTAAGTAAGTTGAAATGACTTGTCTAAACAACGACTTTTCTTCAAGGAAGGGGTAATGATTGCTTTCATTAAAAACAATTAGTTGTGATTTTGGTATTAACTCATTCATTTCTACGGAGAAAGAAAGCGGGCATTGTACATCGTTTCGGCCACTCAATATTAAAGTATTAGTTGAGATTTTTTCTAACTCACGGGTTACATCAAAGATCATTTCTTCCCTAATAAAAAAGTTCATTCTTGGAGCAGACATCTTTTTATGTATGCCTAAAGAAAAGTATTCATCAAACTTATCAGGATAAAATAGAGATAGCTTCGTTCTTTCTTTTGAGAAGCGTTCCCTTTCACTAGGTGATAAATCAGAGCGTTTTAAAGTCTCAATAAGTTGCTGCATTCGGTCGAACTTTGGGTGTTCAGGATGATAGATACATTTTGAGGATGAATTAGCATATTTCCTGGCAGCTGCCCCGACAATTATTAGTGAAGTAAGTGACATTGAAAAATGAATACCATAAATGACTCCTATCATACCTCCTGTCGAGTGTCCGGCAAAGCTCCATTTGGAATAACCCAGGGCCTCTCGGATTGCTTCAAGATCGTATACAGCATCAAACATACTCAACTCATGAGCCTCATTTGCCTTACTTGAATTTCCAGCTTGTTTTAAATTCACAAGGTAGACCATATTATTTTCTGTAAAAGTATCTGCAAAGTAATCACCTGTATGATTAAACTCTGAATAATGATGAGTAACGCAAATCGGATTGCCATCTCCTTTTACAAAGACCTCAAAGTATCCGCGTGCGGTATTAATTATTTTCGTTTCCCAGTAGGACATTACTGAATCTCCTTACTTTCCTAGTTATCTTTACATTAATAGTCTTTAAATCAATCTTTTAATTGCTATTGATTACCATGAGTCTTAATTTCTATGTAACAGGCAATAATTCCTCTTAGTATCCAATTAAATGGGAGGGATTTGTTTGTTATTATCAGATGCGTGGAAATCCTATGAAGCTGATAAACGTATAGAAGGCTTTTCATCCTATACTTTAAAAGCATATGGAATCCAGGCAAAGCTACTCATTGTTTATTTTAATGATCCGAATATTGATAGTATCGACACAGAAGGGTTAAAGGAATATCTTGCTACTCAAGGTAAGGACTTAAAACCCTCTAGTATGGCTCACAGGATTCGATTTATGAAGTCATTGTTTCGCTGGTGTCACGAGGAAGGGCATATATCCTTTAATCCAGCAGCAAAGATCAAGGAGCCTAAAGCGGGTAAGAGCATTCCAAAATTTCTATCGGAAAGGGAGATTGAACTTTTACGTGAAGCCTGTCTAAGTCCTATGGAAATGGCACTTTTTGAATTTATGTTTTCAACTGGCTGCAGAATCGGTGAAATCGCTGCACTTGATCGCAATTGCATTAATTGGTCTAACCGTTCTGCAATCGTCAGGGGAAAAGGTGATAAGGAACGTGAAGTGTATTTTAATATTCGCGCAGAATTATGGCTTAAGCGATACATTGATAGCCGCCAGGATAAAGATCCGGCCATTTTTGTAACAGAGAGACAGCCACACAGGATGAGTATCGCACAGATAAGGTATTACATTAAGAAAATCTCAGCGCGTGCCGGAATTAATAAGGAAATTCACCCTCACCAACTCAGACACAGCTACGCCACTCATTTATTAAACAATGGAGCACCAGTAGAAGTCATTCAAAGCCTTTTGGGTCACGAGAAAAGCGAAACCACTAGGATTTATGCTCAACTAAGCGGAAGGCTCAGACAGGAGTTTTATCAGAAATACTTTTAACAAAGAGAAGCAACGCAAAAATGCGTTGCTTCTCTACTCTTGCACCCGTTAGAGTTCAATATGAATTTATAATAATGGAGGCTATCAGACAGACAAATCAATAAATTCCAGTTCCATTTCTGCCTCTGCTTTCGAACTATAAACGGTAATTTTATCATAGGGTTTCAATTTATCTTGCCATGTTCTTATATTACTCAGAAAATCTTCCCCGTTTTCAGATAGGATCCAGCACTCTAACTGCCTATTGATATAACAAATTGGTGCGTCACTTTTCAAATCACATTGTTGACCAACGGTTCCGATAAACCCGCCTTTACTATCTCTTGCCATAATATCTACATATGGAACTGTATAAAATTCTAATTGTGGAATATCATCGTCAAAGATAAATTGAATATCATAATCGCTAGCAAATTTTTGATACTCTTCATTTTTATGATAAACACTCATAGGAAAAATTGTTGTACCTGCTGTTATAACCTTGGTATCTGTTAAATTTACATTTATGGCTCCATTTAATTTTGTTCTATCTAGATAAACTTTTCGCATCTCAACCTCCGTTTAATCTTATTTGAAAGTAAATGCTCATTACTTTTGTGATCTTATTGTGTATCCTGCCACTTGTGTTTAATAAGGAAATTCTACAAAAAAGGAGGCTAACCCTTTCTTAGATACACACGCTTTTTTCTAACATATAAATAAATAATCATTATAAATAAATTTGTTATAAAAACGAAGATTGTAAATACTGTCCCGCTCAAGATTAGTGTTTCTATATCCCATCCTATATCAGCGTAAAAACTATAATACGTCCATCCTATAAGACAGCCAGAGTAAAGAATTAAGTTAACTAAACTAGTGAGAAATACTGCTGCCAATAAAGAATTGCTTTTCATATAGAAAAATAATGTAATCTTGTATTGGTAAATAAACGGGATAAGAAACAAAATCACCGTGTAAATTAATACCTCCACTTTATCAACTCCTTATCCTACATGAACCGTTGGAGTCATTAATTGAAAAGGCTGCCAAAATCAGCAGATTTAAACAAAATGATTTCAACACAAGTTAGCTCTGGTCCCTTGTATTTGTAAGACATTTACTTTCTAGCGACTCTACACGTTGCTTTAAAGAATATATCTCCTTCATTAAATCTTGCTCACTCTTCGTTTTTGACTTTAGTGATTTAAAGATTTGATTCGCTCCCCAATACATCAATAAAAAGCATGATCCTAGTATGAATAAAATAATTAAAATAGCAATTAGAGTATCAAAAATAATCCCCACTCCTTGTTTCATTATCGAATAAATAAATATTATTTCCTGATAACTGTTCTACGAATGTAATTCATTATTGTTTCAAAAAGGGTCTGGAATTTTATGCATCATTGCCTTTACCTCAACATTATGCAACTTTAGTACAGTTAGAAAAAAGGGTGCAACCTATTATCGATCGCACTACTGTTGCCCAAATCGCCTCTTCTATCCAATAATTGTTAGTTCCTATTCTCCTTGGAAGCTTAATTTCCCTCCTTTTTATTCCAACAAAAAAGGCATTAATCCCTAACGGATCATGCCCTTGTTGCTTGACGACGAGATTTTTACCCGTCTATATAGTAGAAACAAATAAGAGAAATGGCGTAGGTATTTTCCACGCCATTTGTTTTGTCATTTTTATCGTATGTCCATTAAACAAACAGTTTATTGCAATTAACCAGTTTGATTCTTAAAGCTGAATGGCTGTAACAACTAACCGCTCCTCGTGATTTTTTGTGAGGGGGTTGAACCATCCTGTGCATGTGATTAATTGCAAACGTTTTTGGGAAGTAAAGCCGAATATCTCTTCGATTGGTCCATCATCATAAGGATAGGATTCAATCTTTACGATTTTATATCGCAAAGAATTTTTACTGTCTGATATAACCACTTCATCATCAAGAGAGACATCTTCCAGATCAAAAAAGACACCTTTTCCAAGATAGTTATCGACATGCCCAGCTAAGACGACATTCCCATTTTCGCCTGGCATTGCGCCCTTAGTGTACCAACCAATTTCCATCACATCTTCCGGGACTTCCATTGCTCCATCCTCTTGGAGTCCAACTGGAATGATTTTTGCATCAAGTTCGATCGATGCAATGGTTAGGTTTAAAGGGACCATGCCTTTTTCTTGGTTGACCTTTTTGGCGGAGGGCTTCGAAGTTGAAGCTGGTGAATGAACAACTGGTTCTGCCTTAGCTTCTTCAATATCCACAATCGGCTCTGAGTACATGGATTGACAGCCTGCAAGAATGACAACTAGTAAAAGATTAAGCTTGAAAAGCATTTTTTCTTTTATAGAAAAAGAAACCGACTGCACCGATCACCAATACAAATGGCAGCATGCTCATCATCAGACCTGTTACTCCGCCCTTACCTGTGTCAGGCATTTCCTTAGGCATCACAGTTGTTGACGGATCCGCCAGGACAATGGCATCAAGTGCAGGCTCCCCGCTGGCAAGCCCAACAGCAAGCACAGTATAAATCATATCTGCTTTAAGCTCAGTTCCTGGTAAAGACAGCACCACATCCTGCGTACCAGCTGCCCTAACTTCTAAATCCAATGTTGCCGGATCAACTTCCAAGTAGTCCGTTACACCCTTGAAAGGCGCGTTTGGAAAAAGAACATCTCCACCAGTCACTGCTACATCAACAGCTGGCGCATCTGGAGAAAAATGGCCGACTCGAACCTTTGTCTTGCCTTTTTCTGTCATCATGTCATCATTCATGACGGCTACTTCCAATGCCTCCAGTTTGTTGACCGCCAGAACGGTGTAAGCCTGATCTGCTTCAACCGTTAAATTAGTTGTCAATACCGGCTTGCCGTCAGCTACTGTACCGGCAGCAAAAATGCTTACTTCATGCTCACCTGATGGCACCATCAGGTAATCTGTTACAGCCTTAAACTCTGCGTTTTCTACAACTACATCACCATTCACAGTGATATCGACTGCTGGCGCATCAGGGGATGCATGAACAATACGTACCTTCGCCTTGTCATGACCATCTGCGAGTACAGAACCTCCAAACATGGATAAAATCAGCGTGAAAATCAGCAAAAACGAAAACTTCTTCATCTCCATCTCTCCTTTGTTTAATTAATGTATAACTTATCGGCTGATTATGTATAAATTCAGCGTAATTAGTTATACAATACTTATACAAAGTTTGTATAGCATTTGTCAATTGATAACGCTTTCGAATGTGCTGAGTGGAAAAATGGACTAAAAAAGGCACCCTTCAATTGATGAAGAGTGCCCTTTTGTATTATGCTTCTAGACTTGCCATTGGCCCGAAGAATTCGAAGTGAATTCTGTCTTCTGTGACGCCTAGGTCCTTTAACGCTGTGTTGATTGCTTTCATGAATGAAACTGGTCCGCAGAAGTAAAAGTCAGCTTGTTCAAGATTGACGTTTTCTTTCAACCATTCTTTTGTTACATAACCCTCAACGTCAAAGCTGCTGTTCACGCGGTCTTCTTCAGTTGGCTGGTCGTAGAATACAACTGAGTTGACCTTTGCTTTTGCAGCAGTTGCTGCGACTTCGTCTTTAAGAGCATGGACTTTGCCGTTCTGGGCTGCATGGATGAAGGTCACTTCTTTTTCCGGCTGCAGTTCTGCTACTGTGTTCAGCATGCTGACCATTGGAGTCAGGCCAACACCGCCGCTTAACAGGACAACTGGCGTATTTTTTTCTGTATCGAGGAAGAAGTCTCCTGCTGGCGCACTGATCTGGAGAACTTCTCCTTCCTCCACAGTATTGTGAAGGTAATTGGATACCTTTCCATCCGGAGTTTCCATGCCAGCTTCCTTTTTAACGCTAATACGGTAATAATCTTTTCCAGGAGCATCTGACAGGCTGTACTGGCGGATATGCGTAAATTCTTCGCCTTCGATTTCAAGCTTGATGCTGATATACTGTCCTGGCTTGAATGAAGCAATTGTCTTTCTATCCACAGGTTTCAGGTAAAAAGAAGAGATGACTTCACTTTCCTCCACCTTTTTCTCCACTATAAATGGACGGAATCCATCCCAGCCGCCTCTTTGGTTAGCAGCAGCATCATACATTTCCGCTTCAACAGAGATGAACGCATCCGCAATCACGCCATATGCCTCTGCCCAAGCATTGATGATTTCGTCTGTAGCCGCATCTCCAAGCACTTCTTTGATCGCAATCAGGAGGTGCTTTCCGACGATTGGGTAGTGCTCAGGAAGGATGCCAAGACTGCGGTGCTTATGGGCGATTTGGTTTACAACCGGAAGGATTGCTTCTAGATTATCGATATATTTAGCAGCTGCATAGACAGTTCCAGCTAACGCTCTTTGCTGTCGGCCCTGCTTTTGGTTCGCATGGTTAAAAATATTCAAAAGCTCTGGGTGATTTTCAAACATTGTTTTATAAAATACTGTAGTGATTTGCTCACCGTGAACTTCAAGAACCGGCACTGTGGATTTGATGATTTCAATCGTTTTTTGGTCTAGCATAATATACACTCCCCTATGTTTGTATCTTCTCGTTGAGGTTTGTTTACCTCATTCCCATAGTGATTATAATAGATAAATTAAACAGACTAAGTGATGCAAATCACACTATCGTAAAATAGGGCTTTCGAATTACAGTTTCGAAGGAAATTTGCTTCCTACCAAACGAATTTTTTATTTAAAATACTCCTTACTAGGAAATCTGACTATTTAGACCGACTGCAGCCTTACGAAAAATGTTCGAGAATAATTTTTTTTAGCGAGATTTTCATTTTTATAGCGAAAATTCTATTTATATAGCGGCTTTTTCATTTTTATAGCGAATTGGAAATTACGGTTGATTTTTTCCAGTTAAAAAAAGGAAGCACTGCCTAAGCAGTGCTTCTCCACCTAAAATTTAAAACGTTCTTCAAAAACAGTCACTTCCTTCAACCGTTTCCTGTTCAGTTCAAAGCCAATGCCCGGCTTCTCAGGCACCTTGATCATTCCGTTTTCCACTTTGATTTCTGGCTGAATGATATCCTGCTCCCAATAGCGGTCAGAGCCGGATATATCGCCTGGTATCGTGAATCCTGGAAGCGATGCGAGAGCGATATTGTGCGCTCTGGAAATGCCAAACTCAATCATCCCGCCTGCCCAGACCGGAATCCCTTTAGAGACACAATAGTCGTGGATTCGTTTTGCTTCTCCAAGTCCGCCAACCCGGCCGATTTTAATATTGATGACCCCACAGCTGCCTAACTCGACTGCTTTCCTTGCATCATCAAAAGTAACGATGCTTTCATCGAGGCAGATTGGTGTGTCGATCTGACTCTGCAGCTTGGCATGGTCAACAATGTCGTCAAAACCAAGCGGCTGCTCGATCATCAGCAGGCCAAACTCATCCAGTGCTTTTAAGCGGTCAACATCTTCCAAAGAATAAGCCGAGTTGGCATCCGCCATCAGTTGTAAATCAGGAAATTTTTCACGAATGCCTGATATATATTGATAATCATCTTCAGGACTGATTTTTACCTTAACACGCTTGAAACCCTGCTCAAGATAACCTTCAATTTGTTTCAATGCCTCAGGCAAATCTGGATTGCCTACAACGACTCCGGCTGGGATGGCTTCCCTGGTTCCCCCAATCAGCCTAGATAATGGAATGCCCTCTTTTTTCGCCTGCAAATCCCAAAGTGCTGTCTCGATTGCAGCTTTTGCCATATGGTTTCTGCGCACGGAACTGAACAAGTCGAAAGCTTTGTCAGGATGACTGAAGCCCTTCCTTTTTAAAAGAGGGATGAGAAAATCTTTGAGCGTATGGTATGAGGTCTGAACCGTTTCCTCGGTATACCATGGAGACGAAAAAGCAACACCTTCGCCATAACCGATCAAACCATTGCGATCTTCAACCTCAACGATAATCGCTTCTCTCTCTGTCACTGAACCCAAATGGGTGGTGAAAGGGTTTTTCAATGGCATTTTAATAATTGATAAGTTAACAGCTTTAATGTCCAATGCCATCACCCTTTGCTTCCAGCCACTCGCGGAGCGTTCGCCTTAATAATTTCTTCGCGGCATTCCTTGGCAGACTCTCTACAAAGTAGAATTTTTTCGGAAGTTTGTATTTTGCAAGTTTCTCCTCACAAAGAGCCAGCAATGAATCTTCAGAAATATCTGTATCGCTTTTCACAATAAAAGCGACAGGCACTTGTTGCCACTTTTCATCTGGGGCCCCGATCACTCCAGCGTCGGAAACTCCGGGATGTGAAAGCAGTACGCCTTCAATTTCGGCAGGATAGATGTTTTCTCCCCCTGAAATGATTAAATCTGAGCGGCGATCAAGGACGAAAAGGAAGCCTTCACTGTCCAAATAGCCGATATCACCTGTGTGAAGCCATTTTTCCCGGATTTTATCAGCAGTTACATCTGGTCGATTCAAATAGCCAATCGTCACATTTGGACCTTTGACCAGGATCTCTCCCTCAACTCCCTGTGGAACATCTTTCCCAACTGAATTGACAATCCGGATCTGATTAGGAAATAAAGCTTTTCCGGCAGAACCGAGGCGTTGAATGCTGTACTCCGGAGATAAGGTTGCAAATTGTGACGAAGTTTCCGTCATTCCATATGTCTGGAATACAGGAATATCTTTATCAATGCAGGATTCCAATAAAGGCAGTGGAGCAGGCCCGCCTCCTAGCAGCATGCAACGGAAGGAGACCGGCAGTTTTTCTGAGCCAAGCTCCGTCACGACTCTCCTCAACATAGTACTGACCACCGATATCACTGTAACTTGATATTTTCGAATATCCTCAATTACCTTTTTTTCTTCAAAAGAAGAATGCAAAACAACTGGCATCCCATATATTTGGCTCCTCATTAAAATTGAGTATCCGCTGATATGAAAGATTGGCACAGTGCAAAGCCACTTATCGTGTTGATGCAAACCGAGATTGAGGGCAGATGCATTGGCGCTCCACCAATGGTTGCCATATGTTTGCATGACACCCTTCGGATTGCCGGTCGTGCCTGATGTATACATGATCGTCGTGACATCGTCCAAATTGAACTCTTCAAGAATAGAGGCAGTCTTTTCCTGCACCTGGCTCCATTCATCTGTACTGATTTTTCTTATCTTAGGGTTAACCTCTGACACTTTGTCTTCAAATCGATTCTCATATACAAGTACTTTCGCATCACTATCACCAAGCTGCCATGACAGCTCTTCGGATGTAAGGCGATTGTTCAAAATAACCGTCCTAATTCCAGCCATTTGGAAGGCATATAAAATAAACACAGATTCCGCCTGATTCGAAAACAGCACCGCCGCTGTTTCACCTTTATGCATACCGAGTGCGCCAAGCTTCGCTACATAGGATTTTGCCTTTTCAAAAACTTGTTTAAACGTATATGTATTCCCTTCGAAAATCAGTGCTTCGCGGTCAGGAGACAGATCTGCCCGCTTTTTCAGCCAGTTTGGCATGGTTTCAGTCATGGATGTCACCTCTTCTCTACATACTAAAACAGCTTGATGGAAGTCCATCAAGCTGTCTGGAAACTATAAAATCAAGGGAATCTTGGGAACTGGCCGAAGTCAGGCTTGCGCTTTTCTTTGAACGCGTCGCGGCCTTCTTTCGCTTCTTCTGTTGTGTAGTAAAGCAATGTTGCGTCCCCAGCCATTTGCTGAAGTCCAGCAAGTCCATCAGTGTCTGCATTCATGGCAGCTTTCAAGAAACGAAGTGCTGTTGGGCTCTTCTCAAGGATTTCCTCACACCACTTGAGTGTTTCTTCTTCAACCTGGTCAAGAGGTACAACTGTATTGACAAGCCCCATGTCCAGAGCTTCCTGGGCATTGTACTGGCGGCACAGGAACCAGATTTCGCGAGCCTTTTTGTGGCCAACGATTCTAGCAAGGTAGCCTGAACCATAACCAGCATCAAAGCTTCCTACTTTTGGTCCAGTCTGGCCGAAGATAGCATTATCTGCTGCAATTGTCAGGTCACATACAACATGAAGTACATGTCCCCCACCGATTGCGTACCCTTTAACCTGAGCGATTACAGGCTTAGGAATCACACGGATTAAACGCTGAAGATCAAGGACATTCAAGCGAGGAATTTGGTCTTCACCAACGTATCCGCCATGTCCGCGCACTCTCTGGTCTCCACCGGAGCAAAATGCATCATCTCCAGCACCAGTCAGGACGATTACGCCAACACTTGAATCATCGCGTGCATAAGCAAATGCATCGATCAATTCCATAACCGTTTTAGGACGGAAAGCATTGCGCACTTCCGGGCGGTTAATGGTAATTCTGGCAATGCCATTATATGTTTCATACAGAATATCTTCATACTTGCGTTCTGAAACCCATTCAACTGTCATTTAGACAACCTCCTATTATGTATTCGACAAAAACTCACTTACTATTGTACCAAATTTTTCACGTTCTTCCACATGAATTGCATGGCCGCAGCCATTTATCGTCAAATGTGTCGGATTTGGGAGCCTGGAAGCCATGTCTTTCGCTATTGTACAGAACTTTTCATCAAGCTCTCCAGTAATAAGAAGTGTCCCAAAATCAAAATCCTTCAGCTTGTCCCACCATGATGGCTGGGCACCTGTCCCCATTCCCCTCAGGCTGTTAGACAATCCGACGGGATCATTCCTCAGCCTTTGACTTCTTATTTGTTCCCTTACTTCTGCCGGAAGATTCAACTGTGACTGAAAAAGCGGGATCGATTCCCAAAAATCAATGAATCTCTCAAGGCCTTCATTCTCGATTCTATCTGCCAGCTTGTGATCCTGTTGGATTCTCGCTTCACGATCTTCAGGATTGACCAAACCTGGTGTCGTGCTTTCTAGCAGCAGCTTCCTGATTCTTTCTGGATACATACTTGCAAATGTGATCGCTGTTCGGCCGCCCATAGAATACCCAAGCATATCGGCTTTTTCAATCCCCAGCTCGTCTAAAAGCACTTTCAGGTCATTTGCGGCCTTCTTAATATCATATCGCGCCATATCGCCTGGCGATTCAGTCTCACCGTGGCCAATAAGGTCCACCATCATCAGCGTTGAATGATTCCCCCATATAGGACAAAACGGCTTCCAAGTAGAAGCCGCCCCTGTAAAACCATGAAGCAGCACAAGAGGGAAACCATCTCCGCACTGCTCGACATTATATCGCACGCCATTGATCATGGTCTTCATTTTGTGTCACCTTTTAGCATTGCAGTTATTTCCCGGGAAACAGAATTCCACAAATCTCGATGTTCCTTCAGGTTGGAATCCCTTGTAGTCCTGATTTCCATCACTTTTAAGCCTCCAACCTCTTGATTTTTGGCAAAAGTATCTGAAAAATGCTCCCAATCTTGGATTAAATCATATTTCCCGTTGTACATTTCGACAACATGGCTGAAATCCAGATCCAAAGGTGTACCGAAAAGCTTTTCAAAATGCTTTGGTTCCTTTGCCTGAGGCAGGAACGAGAAGATTCCGCCGCCATTATTGTTGATCATCAAAATATTGATATCGATAGTATATAATTTTGAAGCCAATAAACCGTTCAGATCATGATAGAATGTCAAATCGCCCAATACAAGGTAGCATGGCTGCGATACACTGGCTACTCCAAGTGCGGTAGAAACGATACCGTCTATACCGTTTGCTCCTCTGTTTGCCATTACTTTGATATTCTTTTTATTTAATAGGAAGAACGAATCAAGATCCCTGATTGGCATGCTGTTGCCGACAAACAATGTCGATCCATCCGGAAGCATTTCAGCAAGCTGCTGGAATAGCTTACCTTCACTTAAATCCTCAACTTCAGAAATAGCAGATAACTGTTCTTTTGCCAGTTCATTGACGGCGAGCCATTTGTTCAGATAGTCAGGATTGCCTGATGGTGCAGCAACCTCACCAACTTTTTTACAGAACAAAGCTTCATCACAATATAGCATTTCAGAAGCTGACATCGTAGGTTCACGCCAGCCGGCGCCGCTGTCGACAACGAATTGTCGGGCAGTCCGGTTTTCTTTTATAAAAATAGTCAGAGCTTTTGAGATTGGCATTGCTCCAAACCGTATGATGACTTCCGGCTTCAATGCTTCTTTCGCATCTTCATTCCTTAAAAATGCATCATATGCATCAATGATGTGATGGCCATCATGTTCTCCGCTCCGTAATTGTGACAGTGGATCAGCGATGATTGGGAATTGTAATTTACCAGCAAGGGCAATGACTTCATCTGTAAATTCACTATTGTCGAGCTGTCCGCAGACAATAATGCCTTTTGTATATGAAGCGATATCCTCCCTGATTGCTGCAAACGTTTGATCAGATAAACTGAGGTGACCTGTCTCGATTTCCACATACCCGCCAACGCGCTCAGGAAGCTCGAACATGTTTTCATCCATAATCGGAATCAACGGTTCCCTGAACGGGAAGTTCAAATGGACCGGTCCCTGCGGATAGCTTGATGCGGTAGCCGCTGCCCTGCCACAAACTGTCCGGGCATAGCGGATCATATCCTCCGTTTTTTCCGGCGGTGCCATTTCGACAAACCATTTTACATTTTTTCCATAAAGATGAATTTGATCAATCGCCTGAGGCGCACCGACATCACGTAATTCATGCGGACGGTCTGCTGTCAGGACAATCAATGGAACCCTTGAAATACTGGCTTCAATCACCGCTGGATAATAGTTCGCCGCAGCAGTACCTGATGTACATAGCAAAGCAACAGGCTTTTGAGTGGCCTTTGCAATCCCAAGCGCGAAAAAGGATGCAGATCGCTCATCAACCTGGATATGGATGCGCAAGTCCGGGTGTTCAGCCATAACCAGTGCCATTGGCGTTGACCTAGAGCCTGGACTGATGACTACATCCCTTACACCTGTTTTGGATAATTCCGCAACGAATGCTGCAATATATGCTGTTAAACCTTCCTGGTGGCTCATGTGATCTTTCCTCCAAGTGCTGTAAGCATCGGCCTGAACTTGATGCTAGTCTCTTTATATTCACTTTCGGCATTTGAATCTGCCACAATGCCGCAGCCGGCAAATAGCGAAGCCTCATTTCCCTGAATGAGTCCTGAGCGGATTGCTACTGCAAATTCACCATTTCCCTGATAATCCATCCAGCCAACAGGAGCTGCATAAAGGCCTCTATCAAGTTGTTCAATTTCCCTGATTTTCACGATGGCTGCCTGTTTCGGCAATCCGCCAAGTGCTGGAGTCGGGTGAAGTCTGTTTACTAAATGAAGAAGAGATGTACCTTCCCGGTTCTTTCCGATTACTGGTGTATACAAATGCTGTATATATTTCATTTTCATTAGTACAGGCTGTTCAGGAAGAAGCACCTCATCACAGGTCTCTTCCATCGCTCCCTTAATCATATCCACTACATATTGATGCTCGATTAAGTTTTTCTCATCTGTTAAAAGTTCTTCGCCGAGATTCCTATCTTCTTCAGGAGTGCTGCCCCTGGCAATTGAACCGGCCAGGCAGGCTGAAAACAGGCTTGCTCCATCCTTCTTGACCAACCGTTCAGGAGAAGCTCCGATAAAGCAATCACCATTTGATTCGAAGGCAAATGTAAAGCTTTTTTGCTGATTCTCAAGTAGATTCGCCAGAACACTTTCTGACTGGACTTCATCTGTAAAGTGAAGACGCAACTCCCTCGCAAGCACGACTTTCTTCAGTTCGCTATTTTCAAAACCGGCTACAACATCAGTTACTGTCTGCTTCCATGCCTCAGGATCAATTTCAATAATATCCTTAAGATCAAGCCTGGCTATCACTGGTTTCTGTCCAGCCTTCGAAAGAACCTCTTCCCTCTCCCTTGTGACTTTATCAAATAGTGACATATCGTCGTGCTGGGTGCAGACTACATTGGTTGTAAAGTACGCCTCTCCCTTGACAATAGTTAGCATATATTTCGGAATGTGGAAAAGAGCTTCCGAAAATTTGGACCATAAGCCTGTTTTCTTCTTCAGTGGATCAAAGGTAAATCCGCCAAACATAGATGGCCCTGTCCCATTTACATTGTATTTATTAAACACCAGTGCTGTATCCATGAAGCGCTTCCACTCTTTTTCAACATGAAAAAAGCGGTCAGCTCCCTGATCCGACTGTATTTGTCCGCATATACCCAATCCAGCTAGGAAGTGTTCCCCTTCAGGATCCTTCCAGAAAAAGCGTTCTCCAAAAAACTTTTCCCTGCCTGAAGCAAAAAAATAAAAAGGATCTATACGATCTATTTTATGGACCTCGCTGACCAAAACCGACTGAAATTGTCCTTTGGCCCGCTCAATCGCATCAAGAATTCCCTGTCTAAGTTCCGTTTCCTGAATGGCAACCAAAAATATCCCCCCAATAACAGCCTCTCATCTGTTATTACACGTTTTAAAGCTTATTTTAAGATACACCTCATACATCACGATGTCAATAATGGCGGGCTTTCCTCACCTGTTATCATCCTTATTATATATTACACGCAAACAGCTGAGACAATCTGGAAAATCCATCCTCATTATACGTGAAAATACTAATTGACAGTGTATATGTGAATATCTACACTATTAATTGTAAGGTAATTTAGCCTAGATATGAAAGGTCTTTTTGACAATTTTGGTTCTTTTAGATAAAATATAAAGGTTTGATAGATTGATATATAAGGGAGAGAATTAGTTATGCAACCACAGCTACAGCCTAGTTCTTCACCAGCAGTCAATGGCGCAGACTGGAGAGTCTGGTGGCAGCTTACACGGCCGCACACTTTGACTGCCGCATTTGCCCCTGTCCTTTTAGGGACTGCTTTAGCGATAGAATATAGCGGTGGAATCCATTGGGGAATGTTCCTCGCGATGTTAATAGCAAGCCTGCTAATCCAGGCAGCAACGAATATGTTCAATGAGTATTATGATTTTAAACGTGGACTTGATAATGAAAATTCCGTTGGGATCGGCGGAGCGATCGTCCGCCATGGCATTAAGCCTAAAACGGTCTTGAATCTGGCGTTTGGCCTTTATGGAATTTCAGTCCTTCTTGGCGTTTATATTTGCATGAGTACCAGCTGGTGGGTCGCTGCTGTCGGTGTCGTTTCCCTGGCTGCTGGTTATCTTTATACAGGCGGTCCATTGCCGATTGCCTACACTCCTTTCGGGGAGCTTGTCGCAGGATTTTTCATGGGCGTGTTGATCATCCTGATTTCCTTCTACATCCAGACTGGCACGGTAACTCCTACTAGTGTACTTGTTTCTTTTCCTAGCTTTTTGCTTGTCGGCGCGATTTTGCTTGCGAATAATATTCGTGACCTTGATGGCGACAAGGAATTCGGCCGGAAAACACTGGCGATCCTGCTAGGACGAAAAGGTGCCATCAAGCTGCTCGCGGGTATGTTCATTGTATCCTACGTGTGGGTAATCGGCTTAATCATTGCTGGTGTCGTTTCACCTTGGCTGGCGATTGTCGCTCTTAGCATTCCTAAGGCTGTAAAAGCAACAAAAGGCTTCATCGGGAAATCAAATCCGTTACAAATGATGCCGGCCATGGCAGCAACAGCGAAGACAAACACCATTTTCGGCTTACTTTTATCAGTAGGAATTTTCATCAGTTTAATATAGTTACACTTGAGAAGCTTCTGCCTTTGGCGGAAGCTTTTTCTATGTTTCTTAAAATCACGAGCGGGTATTTAGTACGTATGACCACGAATCAAAACTAAGGATGTGTAAATATGCTGACAAATGACCAGCTTAACCAACTGAAGCAAACACTTATAGATGAAAAAGAAACGCTGATTTCACAAATAGATAACAATGAAGAGGAAGGTTATCTGCATGGCAGCCAGCGTGAATCGACAGGAGAACTGTCTTCCTACGATAACCATCCGGCTGACAGCGGAACAGAACTATTTGAGCGCAGCAAAAATTTAGCGATGGACGAGCATCATGATGAACAGATTGAAAAAGTCGACAGCGCCCTGAAGGCGATCGAGGATGGCACATACGGAAAATGTGCGGAATGCGGGAAAGAGATTCCTTTTGAGCGACTTGAAGCAGTACCTTATACTTTATATTGCGTCGAGCACTCTGCCGATCAAACTCTTTCAAATGACCGTCCAGCTGAAGAAGATATTCTTGAATATACCCATGAAGCCGACTTCGATCGCAGGCAGAACGAAGAAATGACCGACAACAGGAACAGCTTCAATGATGTAGCCGAGTTCGGTACATCTGAAACACCTTCTGATCTTACTGGAGACCATGAAGACTACAATAAGCTCTACATTGATAATGAAAAAGAAAAAGGGTTCACGGAAGACTATGAATCCTTCAGCGCAACTGACATTGAAGGGGATGACCGACAAGTATTCCAAAGTGACACCGAAGAGGATTACGAGGAAATGCTGGACGAAGCCGGCACCGAGTCCGAGCTTGGAGATATCCCTTATAAAGAGGGAGACAGTTATATCGATGATAATAAAAAGAAGAATAAGGAATAGTAAGCAGCCTCAGTTCACTGTATCGAACTGAGGCTGTTGTTTTTTGGAGGGATTTTATAGAGCAAACAAAAAACTAGATTGTATTGGTGAACATAAATCCTAAATTAAGGAAGATAAGTTCATTAATAAAGCCTTTAGGTAACAAAAATTGTCATATTGTGTAAAAAACAGGTGCTAATAAAGCTGATTGGAGATGATAATAGCAAGTTTTTGGAAAATGTGTACACCAATAAAGTCGATTGGTTACCTAAATACCAATATTTCCGAAAATAAGGTCACCAATACGCTCGGCCAGCGACATAATTGGTGCGCGATGCTTGTTACACCATTCCATTCACTTTCCGTTTTCAACAACTACATTACTAATGATTGCTTTCCCTCTATAAGCCAATATCCCGTGATTATTGGAATTGAGTGTAACCATTATTTCATTCTTCCCCTTCTTCAAGTCACCAAGGTTGTAGTATTCTCCATACAGCCGATTGATCTTTTTCCCATTGATGTATAAGTGGGCATGTCCTTCATTATAGCTTGGCGTTTCTTCCCCTACCTTCTCAGGAGTGAACATGAAGTTCTCCGCCTTTACCTTCAATAGCCACGTACCGGCTGGATCTTGCGTCACGCTCACATCAACAGTAGGAATTTGATATTCTTCTGGAATCTCTACAAGACCATGACCCATATGTTTTTTTGATGCATTGGCACTTGAAGGATTGTGTTCATTATTACTCGTAAAATAAAAAAAGAACACAATGAACGGTATGAAAAAGACTAAAAAACTCCTCAACCTTTTCAATTTCTACACCTCACCCTCATGCATTTGGCTCCAGCCGCTTAATCATGAAACCAATTACGACCAATAATGCCCCGATTGCTAAAAATGCCAGGTCGTACATTAAAGGATTTTCTGCCAATGGTTTGACCCGATGCACTTGCAGGATATGATGATCGACAATTCCTTCAACGAGATTAAACGCTCCGCCGCCGATGAATATCCCTCCAAGGAAGATTCTCCAGCTTGATCCAAGCTGGTTCTTTCGCGCATCCTGAAAGATTTTCACGCCGCCCCAGAGGAGTTTTGCAGAAAACAATGCGGTGAATAAGCCGTCTGTAAAAATCTCCAACTGAATATTATCGCTAAGAACCATATGATGCCACTGGAGCAGCTGGTGGAACACTATCCCATCTATCGCGCCTAATAATCCTAATCCCAGGATGAATCCTGCGATAAATAAATTCTTGTTTTCTTTTTTCAACTAAAAACACCCTCTTAGAAGAATACATACTATCACGATTAGTGCCCAAAAGTTTTCAGTATTATACGGTAAATCTAAAAAAAGATTGGAGACAATAACCTCCAATCCCTGTATTCAATATTTACTCGGCTGCTTCAGCATCTGCTTTTGTTTCGTGGACAGTTCCGAATGGATGCTCAGGCGGTGCATAAATTACATATACTTTTAGCTTCGTATCACCAATATTCGTGACATTATGCCATTTTCCCTCAGGAATCATAATTGCAAAGTCATCAGATACCCTGGACTCAAAATCGAGGTTATCTTTGCTGTCCCCCATTTGTACAAGTGCTTCTCCTTCTTCTACTCGGATGAACTGATCACCGGTTTCATGGACCTCCAGACCAATATCTTCACCGACATCGATGCTCATCACTGTCACCTGAAGCTTGTTCCCTGTCCAAATCGCTGTACGGAATGTTTCGTTTTGCAAGGTAGCGTCTTCAATATTTATGATAAAAGGCTGCTTTCCATTATCCATTAATGGCCTGTGCCCTTCTTGCCTTAAACAGCCAAATCTTGTTGCATGCTCAATCTCATCAGCAAATGCCCGAAAGAAGACATTCCCTACCGGGAGAAACTGAGTCAGCAAATAACTATTGCGATATTCATAGTAATCTTCCACTTCTGCTTCATATGCCTTTTGCAAGCCTTCCTGATAAGAGCGGAAATCCACTTGTTCGATCTGATACTGCGGCGATTGTCCCGTAAGTGTGATAAACAGATCGGTAAATTGTTTTAGGTGGACTTGCTTATCCTCCAAAGCCTGCTGTATTGCTTTCTTATGCCTTTGATTTGGTGCAGCTTGTGCCAGGCGACTGTAAAAATCAACAGCTGAAGCTTCCCCTTTTATTCCAGCAAGCAGCGCTTCAAGTACTTGCTGATGATTATTTTGGCTCGATCTTTGGTTATATGCTGAAGAATCAACATAATATGGATAGGAATAGGATGGAACGTTATACAATTAGCTCATTCCCTTCACAGGTTTTATCAACCTATCCTATGCCCAGTACCCAGGAAACGTACATTGTTCGATTTTTGGACAAGAATATTCCTGCAGCAGATTCCCAAACTAAGAGTACCTTATTAGAAATGGAGATAAACGATGAGTATCATTTTAGCTTTACTGGCCGCGCTTTTTGCTTCCTTTACCGCAATTCTTGCGAAAATTGGAATCGAGGATGTCGATTCAAACCTAGCAACTGCCGTCAGGACGATCGTCGTTGTGATCATGGCCTACCTGATGGTTGTGATCACTGGGCAAACCGGAAACATAACCACAGTGTCAACGAAATCATTCATTTTCCTGGTCCTTTCCGGATTGACGACCGGTCTTTCCTGGCTTGCTTTTTTTAAAGCGATCCAAATTGGAGATGTATCCAAAGTAGTCCCGATTGATAAGGCCAGTGTCGTATTGACGATTGTGTTGTCTTTTATAGTATTAAAGGAGCCTGCGACAATGCCTGTAGTTGCTGGTGGCGTGGTTATATCCATCGGAACCTTTGTACTGATTGGAAAAGACAAAAAGAAGAAAAAGCAGAGAAAAAAAGGGTTCAACACCAAATCATATATTTTTCTCGCCATCATGTCAGCAGTATTCGCTGCCCTGACCAATATCCTCGCAAAGATCGGAATTGAAGATGTTGATTCCAATGTCGCCACCTTCATCCGGACAGTCGTGATCATCCTTTTTGCATGGGGAATCGTGTTTTTCCAGGGAACTGTGAAGGACCTCAAAAAGATCTCAAGGAAATCCTACATATTCCTCATCCTGTCTGGCGCTGCAACAGGCTTTTCATGGTTATGTTATTTTGCAGCACTGGCAATCGGCAAAGTGAGCATCGTCAATCCGATTGATAAATTCAGCGTAGTGTTAACGATGATCTTAAGCTTCATCATTTTAAAAGACAAACCAACAAAATCTACCGTCACTGGTGCAGTGCTGATCACAATTGGAACTGCTTTGTTGATTTTATAGACATTCTGTTTAGATGAGACTCTCGACATAGCAAACAGGCCAAATCGTCCAACGATTTGGCCTGTTGATTTTTAAACTTTTAAAGCAGATTGTACCTTCCAGATTTGATCCGCATATTCCATAATGGTCCTGTCACTGGAGAAATAACCTGACTTCGCGATATTAACAAGGCTCTTTTGCAGCCACGCGTTTCGGTCCAAATAACTCCGGCTGACATCCTGGTGTGCCTCTGCATAGGAAGCAAAGTCCCTCAACACGAAATACTGATCGTTATGGCCGAGCAAAGTATCAAATATTTCGTTAAAATGGTTTTCCGTATCCGGGAAAAATCCATTGACCAGCTGGTCGACCACTCCCCGGATCCGTTCATCATGGTGATAATATTCGAGAGAATGGTAGCCGCCATTATTCTGGTAATCAAGCACTTCTTCTGCCGTCAACCCGAACAGGAAGATATTTTCCCTGCCGACCAAATCGGTGATTTCGACATTGGCGCCATCGAGTGTTCCAAGTGTCATAGCTCCGTTCATCATGAACTTCATATTACCTGTGCCTGATGCTTCTTTGCTGGCGGTTGAGATTTGTTCACTGATATCCGCTGCCGGAAAAATTTCTTCAGCAAGCGATACTCGGTAATTCTCAAGGAAAACAACCTTCAGCTTGCCATTCGTTTCCGGGTCATTATTCACCTTGTCTGCTACGCTGTTAATCAGCTTAATGACCTTTTTGGCAAAATAGTAACCTGGAGATGCCTTTGCCCCGAAAATAAATGTGCGCGGATATAGCAATGCTTCAGGATCCTTTTTCAAAGCATTATACAGATGCATGATGTGCAGGACATTCAGCAGCTGCCGCTTATAGGCGTGAAGCCTTTTTACCTGGACGTCAAAAATCGATTCCGTATCAACCTGTATCCCCGTTTTATCCAAAATCCGCTTTGCCAGGCGCTCTTTGTTTGCCTGTTTGATTTCATGCAATTTTTCAAGGAAAGCGGAGTCGTTCTTAAACCGCATTAACTCTTCTAACTTTTGAGGAGAAGAAACCCAGTCACTACCACCAATAGCATCCGTAATCAATCCTGACAGTCCAGGATTCGCCTTCAGCAGCCAGCGGCGGTGGGTGATCCCATTTGTCTTGTTGTTAAACCGTTCAGGATAAAACTGATAAAAAAGGTTCATCTCGCGGTTTTTCAAAATCTCTGTGTGAAGCTGTGCAACTCCATTGACACTGTGGCTGCCGACAATGGCAAGCGGCGCCATGCGCACTTCGTCATGGGCGATGATCGCCATGCTTTCAACCCTGCCCCAGTCGCCAGGATACTGCTCCCAAACCTGCTTACAGAAACGCTCATTGATTTCCTCGACAATCATGAAAATGCGTGGCAGCAATGGCTTGAAGATTCGAATCGGCCATCTCTCCAGTGCCTCAGCCAGCGTCGTATGGTTCGTATAGGAAAGCGTCTGGACGGTGATATTCCAAGCATCCTCCCAGCCCAGGCCTTCCTCATCCATCAATATTCTCATCAGTTCAGGAACGGCAATCGCAGGGTGCGTGTCATTAATATGGATGCTCACATAGTCATGAAACTCTAGCAAACTCTTATTCTTCTTTTTAAAAGAATTCACAATCGCCTTCAAACTGGACGCGACTAGGAAGTATTGCTGCTTGAGACGAAGGATCTTCCCTTCATCATGCGTATCATCCGGATATAGAAATTCAGAAACCGATTCGGTATCCTTCTTGTATTTAAAAATATCCGCATTTGCCGGGAACCTGGATGGCTCGGCATTCCACAGCCTCAAGGTGTTGACTGTCTGAGTCTCGTAGCCGATGACAGGCAAATCGTAAGGCACAGCCATGATTGTTTCGGCGTTCAAATGCCTGAAAACAAGCCGACCATTTTCCATCCTGCTTTCGATTTCGCCCCAGAACGGAACCTCAACCGCATCATCCGCCTTTCGCACCTCCCAAACATGGCCATGTCTCAGCCATTGCTCAGGAAGCTCCACCTGATAGCCATCGACGATTTTTTGCTCGAATAGACCGTGTTTATAGCGAATCCCACAGCCATGTCCAGGAAGATCAAGGGAAGCGAGGGAATCTAGGAAGCAGGCTGCAAGGCGGCCGAGACCGCCATTGCCAAGCCCGGCATCCGCCTCGATTTCCTCCAGCTGATCCAGCTCGATGCCCAGGTCCCTGAGCCCTTCACAGACCACTTTTTCGACGCCTAAATTAATCAAATTATGCCTAAACAGCCGGCCCAGCAGGAACTCGATCGACAAGTAATAAACCTGCTTTTTCGCGCCAGCACGATATAATTCGTTTGTTTTGATCCAATCAGAACTCACATGCTCCCTGATCATATGCCCGAGAGTCTGGAACTGCTCCCGGCTCGTGCTTTCTTCAAAGCTAGTTCCAAACATCATCTCGAGTTTTTTCAAGAAAGCATTTTTGAACTTGGGAACACTAGAAAACATGCGATTCACTCCTTGAGATGAGATCGGAATACAATTCTTTGTATTGTCTGGCAGACTGTGCCCAACTGTAGTCTGTCTCCATAGCATTTTTCGTCAGCTTAAGCCATTTTTCGCGCTCATGGTAAAAAGACAGCGCCCGTTCAAGTGTAAATAACATGTCATGGGCGTTAAAGTTTGCAAAGGAAAATCCATTGCCTTCTCCGTTAAATTCATTGTAAGGCTGTACAGTATCGTTCAGGCCGCCTGTTTCTCTTACAACAGGAATTGATCCATAGCGCATCGCGATCATCTGGCTGAGCCCGCATGGCTCGAACTGGGATGGCATCAGGAACAGATCGGAGCCAGCATAGACTTGATGAGCCAAATTCTCATCAAAACCAATGTATACGCCACACTGTTCAGGGTAACTCGCAGACATTTCCCTGAAAAATTGTTCAAACTCAGGGTCGCCTGTTCCCAGCACGACAAGCTGCATTCCGGTCGCCATGATTTCATGGAAAACTCCCCGTACCAAATCGAGACCCTTCTGCTTCGTCAGCCTCGTAATCATTGCTGCAACAGGGATATTCTCGTTTTCCGGTAAACCGAAATCACGCTGTACCTGAAGCTTGTTTTCTACTCTTCTTTCAAGTGAGCCTACTCCAAAATTGGCAGGCAATCCTGGATACTTTTCAGGATCATATAAATCGTGATCAATGCCATTCAGGATTCCCAATAGATCCTCGCTTCTTTTCCGCAGGATGCCATCCAGCTTTTCACCATAAAAGTCTGTCTGGATTTCCTCCATGTAAGTGGGGCTGACGGTAGTGATATGGTCAGCAGCAATCAAAGCCGCTTTCATGAAATTGGCATTCCCGAAAAACTCCAGCTGCTCTTCATTGAAGTAACGATTGTCAATATGAAGCAGGTCACCAAGCACTTCTGGAGGGAAGATTCCCTGGAACTGCAGATTATGAATCGTGAACACGGACCGGATCAATCCGTACCCTGGCCGCTTATAGTACTCTGTCCTGAGTAAAAATGGAATCATACCTGTATGCCAGTCATGGCAATGAATGACATCAGGGTAAAATTCAATTTCTGCGATGAACTCGAGAACAGCCCTGTTGAAGAACGCGAACCGTTCTCCATCATCATAATGCCCGTAAAGGCTATCGCGCTTGAAGTAATACTCATTATCAACAAAATAGAAAGTCACGCCTTCATACTCAAGAGTTTCAATGCCACAATATTGCGAGCGCCAGCCTAATTGCACATTATACTCTTTCACTTTCTTCATTTCAGAGCGGAATTTCTCAGGTATTAATCCGTACTTCGGTAAAATGACTCTGACATCCGCTCCAAGCTTATTCAATTCCTTTGGAAGCGAGCCCGCTACATCCGCCAGTCCGCCTGACTTGATGAACGGGACGCATTCCGATACGGCAAATAACACCTTCACGACTGGCTCCCCACTCCCTGGACCGAACCCTTGCGGATAACAGCCGGTGAGTCTGCTGGCGCTGTAATCACTGTTCCTGCTTCAATTCTTGCATCCTTATCGACAATCACGGAATCCAATAGACAATTCTCCTTAATCTGTGTCTTCTGCATGATGATGCAGTTGCGGATGACGGTACCTTTGCCGATTTTCACACCGCGGGCAATGATGCTGTTCTCGACCGTGCCTTCAATCATTCCGCCATTGGCAACCATCGAATTTTTTACGGACGCATCAACGTCATATCGGGTAGGCGGCTCATCCTTCACCTTAGTCAGAATCGGCCTATCCTTCGGGAAAAGCTCCTTCCAGACTTCGGGCTTCATCAGGTCCATACTGGTCCTGAAATAGTTTCCAATTGTATCAACCATAGAGGCATACCCTTCAAAATTGTAATAACAGAGATGGAACTGGCTATCCAGGTCAGTCGCGACATCCCTCATATTCGAGTAGCCAGTTTCATTGCGCGTCGTAATCAAATCCATTAATAATGTCTTTTTAACAAGATATATGCCTAATGATTTGCCTTCCTTCTGGACCTCCGTGATATCACAGCCTGACTTGATATGCCAATCTAGCAGCGGCTGGAAATCCATATTGAATACCGTATAGGAATTAGCAATCAGCGCATACTCCTGAGTGCTTCTTTCAAAAAAGTCAATGTTGTCAGCAAAGTGGTCGAGCGTCCCGATTCCCGTATAATGTTTATCCAGGTTAGGCGCAGGGAAGAAAAATAGTCCATCCCTTTTCCGATTAAGGTCCCAGTTCCTGCCTGACCCTAAATGGTCCATCAGCGACCTGTATTGGAATTTAGGAAAAATCGCCACGCTCTGGATACCAGAGTTGACCATATTTGATAGGATAAAATCAATCATCCTGTATCTTCCGCCAAAAGGGATTGCTGCCACCGACCGGTGAATGGACAGTTCATGCAGATCATCGTGAACCGTTGTCGCATCTATTACTCCTAATAATTGTTTGTTCATTTCTTTTTCCTCCTGAATCGGTTCAATTGGATTGCAATTCTCCGATTGTTTCTTCAGATACTAGTGTAATCTCATTCGCGCTCCCGCCCGGCTTTATAATTGTTCCATCCGGAACATAGACTCCTGGGGATACAATCGCCCTTTCAATCACACAGTTGTGTCCGATGACAGCATCCGGCATGATAACCGTTTCCTTTACAACAGCTCCCTTTTTCACGGTCACTCCCTGAAACACAACCGTTCTGGAAACCTTTCCTTCGATCTTGCAGCCCTCATTGACCAGCGACTCTGATACTTCCCCTTCAGGGCAAATATACTGCGGCGGCTGATTTGGATTGACAGAGTAGATTCGCCACGAATGATCAAACAGGTTCAATTCACATTCTTTATCCAATAAATCCATATTCGCTTCCCAAAGACTTTGTACTGTACCAACATCTTTCCAATAGCCTTTAAAAGGATAGGCAAATAAGTTCATATTTTCTTGTATTAGCAGAGGAATGATATCCTTTCCAAAATCGTGGCTGGAATCAGGATTATGGTCATCTCTTATCAGATATTCCCTTAAAACGCTCCATTTAAAAATATAAATCCCCATCGAAGCGAGATTATTTTTCGCTACATCCGGTTTTTCTTCAAATTCAGTGATTCTTAGGTCAGCATCCGTGTTCATGATGCCAAAGCGATTTGTCTCTTCCCATGGAACCTCAATGACCGAGATCGTCACATCAGCTCCTTTTTCGATATGGTAATTGAGCATCAACTCATAATTCATTTTATAAATATGGTCACCCGAGAGAATCAACACGTACTCAGGGTTATACTGATCAAGATAGTTCAAATTCTGAAAAATGGCGCTTGCCGTACCAGAATACCATTTCACTTCGGAGCTCTCGGCATAAGGCGGCAGCACAGTCACTCCACCATCCTTCCTGTCGAGGTCCCAGGCGCTGCCGATGCCAATATAAGAATTAAGCAGGAGCGGCTGGTACTGCGTCAATACGCCCACTGTATGGATTCCTGAGTTCGTGCAGTTGCTTAACGGGAAATCGATAATTCGATATTTGCCGCCAAAAGGGACAGCTGGTTTAGCGAGATTCTTCGTCAGTGAGTGCAGCCGGCTTCCTTTTCCTCCTGCCAACAGCATTGCTACGCATTTCTTCTTTTGCATGATTGTTTCTCCCCTTTCTTTTTATAACAGGACGTAAAACTGAGATTCCGAATGGAGAAATGCTCATCTCTATAGAATATGGCCTTCCATGGAAGGCTATTTCTTCAGCTTTCAAAACTTTTTTGTTTATAACGCCTGAACCTCCAAAGACTGTAGCATCGCTGTTCAAAATTTCCCGATATTCGCCAGGCTTCGGTACACCGATTCGATAATTGCTATATACTTTCTCTGTGAAATTGCAAACTATGACCAGGAGTTCTTCAGGATTCTTTCCTTTCCTGATAAAAGAAAAAATCGACTGGTCCCGGTTATCAGCATCGATCCACTCAAAGCCTTCATAGCTTTGATCGATCTCATACAGCGGCTTTGACCGCTTATACAATTTGATAAGTTCCTTATTATATTGGTTCATCTTTTCATGCATTTCATAATCGAGGAGATTCCAGTCCAACTGTTCTTTGTCCTTCCATTCCGAAAACTGCCCAAATTCTGTCCCCATGAAGGTCAGCTTCTTGCCGGGGTGCGCTGCCATGAACCCAAGCAATAGCCGGAGTTGTGCGAACTTTTGCCAGTAATCGCCCGGCATCTTATCAAGAAGCGATTTCTTCCCGTGAACAACCTCATCATGTGAAAAAGGCAGGACAAAATTCTCTGAAAATGCATAAAGCAGCGAAAAGGTAACTTTATCATGTATATGCTTCCTGTTATGGGATTCTTCCTCCATATACTTCAAAGTGTCATTCATCCATCCCATATTCCACTTGTATGTAAAACCAAGACCGCCATACTCCACAGGAGCTGTCACCTGCGGCCAGTCAGTCGAATCCTCTGCAATCATCAGCGCTCCCGGCTCATACTCTTTGACCGCTTTGTTCAGCTTCTTTAAAAAGTCCACTCCATACTGGTTCGCAGCCTGAATTGAATTCGGCCAGTAGATAATATTGGCCACTGCATCAACCCTGAAGCCGTCGATATGATATTTTTCCAGCCAGAAAAGCGCACTCGAGATCAGGAAGCTCTGGACCTCTGTTTTTCCCAGGTCGAAATTGGCTGTTCCCCATACATGGTTCTCACGATCATTCTCACGCTGATATTCAAACACATAGCTGCCATCAAATTTGTACAGTCCATGCGCATCCTTGCAAAAATGCCCCGGAATCCAATCAAGGATGACCCCGATGCCGTTTTGATGGCACATATCAACGAAATACATGAAATCATGAGGCGTTCCATATCGGCTCGTAACTGAAAAATAACCAGTAGATTGATAGCCCCAGGAGATGTCGAGCGGATGCTCAGTTAGAGGCAATAATTCAATATGTGTGTATCCGTGCGCAACAATATATGGGATCAATTCATCAACAATCTCACGGTATGTAAGGAACGAACCATTATCATGCTTTTTCCAGGAACCCACATGAAGTTCATAGATGAACATCGGCTCGCCAAGTGTGCTCCTCTTTTCACGCTTTTGCAGCCATTTCTGGTCATTCCATTTATAGCCGTCCATTGGGTAGACGATTGAAGCCGTATTTGGTCTTACTTCCGAGAAAAATGCATAAGGGTCAGATTTGAGCAATCGCTCACCCGACGGCGTTACAATCTCATATTTATAAATAGTACCAGTCAAATCACCCTCAAGAGCGAGCTGCCAGACCCCCTCCTGATTGACTTTATGAAACTCATAGCCATTCCCATCCCAATTATTAAAATCACCTGTAAGCCTTACCTGAGTCGCATTTGGAGCCCACACACAAAATCGAGTATATGTTTCAGTTCCACTTTTAATGACATGTGCTCCAAATAAATTGTAGCTTTGGAACAGATTCCCTTCATGGAACAAATGCAATTCAAACTCTGTAGGATTTATCACCAAGATCCTTCCACCTGCCTTCTGCAAAACTTATAAAAACTCCCTTTTTCAGTAGTATTCTAGTTACCATCCGAAATTCCTTGTAAACATTTTTTTAATATTTCGACAATAATACTTATAAATGTGGTACTTTCGACAAATTCAACTAAATGGTAGCGCTTTAATGTACTAAATCTTCCAATTACGCGAAATTTGGAGAACGAAAGTTGAAATAGAATAATAATTTTGTGGAAGGTTGTGTTGATTTTATTGGGTTTGATAGAGAGAACCAGCGGAAATTTATTTTTGATTGATAGCGTATTCATCTTATCGAGGAAGTGATTGGATAGCGATTTAACGTAAGGGATACTAGGTTGGACTTGCTACTGATGTGGATCCAGCAATTCTGTATAGTCATCCATTAGAGGAACCCTCTATCACTGCCTTATGTGACCAGTTTTTCCCTTGCTTCTCTAAACAGGGCACATATCTCTTAGTCACCTTTTGAACATCTTATTTTCTTAGTGCAAGCTGCTTATGTATTTATTAAATAGAAGGTCAGAAGCATTATTCGAAGTTAATACCTAGTTACTCTGTGGATTCCAAAATTTTTATAAAACATAAAAAAAAAGCCGTTAGCATAATTGCTAACAGCTTTCCTTATGACCCCTACGGGATTCGAACCCGTGTTACCGCCGTGAAAGGGCGGTGTCTTAACCGCTTGACCAAGGGGCCTTATGGCGGAGAAGGAGGGATTTGAACCCTCGCGCCGGTTACCCGACCTACACCCTTAGCAGGGGCGCCTCTTCAGCCTCTTGAGTACTTCCCCATAAAAATGGCTCCGCAGGTAGGATTCGAACCTACGACCGCTCGGTTAACAGCCGAGTGCTCTACCACTGAGCTACTGCGGAATAATACAAAAAATGGGCCTAAGTGGACTCGAACCACCGACCTCACGCTTATCAGGCGTGCGCTCTAACCAGCTGAGCTATAGGCCCTTATGGAGCGGGTGAAGAGAATCGAACTCTCATCATCAGCTTGGAAGGCTGAGGTTTTACCACTAAACTACACCCGCAAAAAATGGGGCGACTGATGGGAATCGAACCCACGAATGCCTGAACCACAATCAGGTGCGTTAACCACTTCGCCACAATCGCCATATCTATAATGAATATTAATTGAAATTAAATAAGGTGGCTCAGGACGGAATCGAACCGCCGACACAAGGATTTTCAGTCCTTTGCTCTACCGACTGAGCTACTGAGCCACAAATGGCGGTCCCGACCGGGATCGAACCGGCGATCTCCTGCGTGACAGGCAGGCATGTTAACCGCTACACCACGGGACCAAATTCTTTTCAAGGAATTAACTTGAAAAGAACATTATGAATTGCGGGGGCAGGATTTGAACCTGCGACCTTCGGGTTATGAGCCCGACGAGCTACCGGACTGCTCCACCCCGCGACGATAAAAACTGTTTCAAAAAAATATGGAGGAGGTAGAGGGATTCGAACCCCCGCGCGGTGTTACCCGCCTGTCGGTTTTCAAGACCGATCCCTTCAGCCAGACTTGGGTATACCTCCGTGTTAAAAATAAGCAATGGTGGACCTTGTAGGACTCGAACCTACGACCGGACGGTTATGAGCCGTCTGCTCTAACCAGCTGAGCTAAAGGTCCAGGATATCCTAGATTGAATAGGTTCAACCAGATTGAAATTGGTAGCGGCGGAGGGGATCGAACCCCCGACCTTACGGGTATGAACCGTACGCTCTAGCCAGCTGAGCTACACCGCCAAATTATTATTTAAAGTGAATATGGTGGAGCCTAGCGGGATCGAACCGCTGACCTCCTGCGTGCAAGGCAGGCGCTCTCCCAGCTGAGCTAAGGCCCCATATAAAATAAGTAGCATGGTCGGGAAGACAGGATTCGAACCTGCGACCCCTTGGTCCCAAACCAAGTGCTCTACCAAGCTGAGCTACTCCCCGATAAAGAGTAAATATAATGGCGCGCCCGAAAGGAGTCGAACCCATAACCTTCTGATCCGTAGTCAGACGCTCTATCCAATTGAGCTACGGGCGCAAATTTAATAATTTCAGCTAACTTGGTGCCGAGGACCGGAATCGAACCGGTACGGTAGTCACCTACCGCAGGATTTTAAGTCCTGTGCGTCTGCCAGTTCCGCCACCCCGGCTAAGAAATGGAGCGGAAGACGGGATTCGAACCCGCGACCCCAACCTTGGCAAGGTTGTATTCTACCACTGAACTACTTCCGCATTTATGGAAAGTTTTTTTGCTTGCGCAAAAAACTTTGGTGCGGGTGAAGGGAGTCGAACCCCCACGCCTTGCGGCGCCAGATCCTAAGTCTGGTGCGTCTGCCAATTCCGCCACACCCGCATATAAGATAATAAGTTTTCGCTGTCGCGAAGATAAGTAAGTTTATTTTCGCTGGCGCGAAAAAAACTTGGTGAGCCATGAAGGACTCGAACCTTCGACCCTCTGATTAAAAGTCAGATGCTCTACCGACTGAGCTAATGGCTCGTACAAGTGGTGCCGGCAAGAGGACTTGAACCCCCAACCTACTGATTACAAGTCAGTTGCTCTACCAATTGAGCTACACCGGCATTTGTGGAAGATTATTTTCACTAGCGTGAAGTTAAGGGTATTTTTTCACTTTCGTAAAAAAAACTTGGTGGAGGATGACGGGATCGAACCGCCGACCCTCTGCTTGTAAGGCAGATGCTCTCCCAGCTGAGCTAATCCTCCATTTGAAACTGCCCGGCGACGTCCTACTCTCACAGGGGGAAACCCCCAACTACCATCGGCGCTGAGAAGCTTAACTTCCGTGTTCGGTATGGGAACGGGTGTGACCTTCTCGCCATCGTCACCAGACATTTTTTTTAAGACAATATCTATTATACTGACTTTAAGTTATTTTGCAAGAGAAATTTTAAAAGAAATTTTACTTTGAAAATATCTTTATTCCCTCAAAACTAGATAATGTGTAAGAAGAATTCAAGAAGAACGAGTAATCTATTTGGTTA
>NZ_JAGGQL010000054.1 GCF_018613315.1 Bacillus sp. ISL-37
CCTTTCTCCACAAGCTGAGCATGGATAATCCATGCTTTTGGCAACGATTTATGCAGAGCATCCACAGCTTCCTCCGCTGCCACAGCCGCCTCCGCAAGAGCTTTCGAAGAATGGATTTCCGGTAGGAACCTTCACGCTCTCTGAAACGGATCTGCCGATGATCACACTAACATCATCAAGCAGGCTCTGTAAGTCATTTTCCGCTTTCTTGAATTCAGCAATAACCTCATCCATGTCCAGCTCTCTTTTTACAATCCGGATCTTGCCCATGACTTCCTTGTAGTCAGGATGGTACTTTCCGAAACGCTGAACCTCTTCATAGCGTTCCTTCATGTCCACGAATTCACGAACCTTCCTTTGTGTCTCCGGATTATTTTTAACATTATATAAACATTCCCGATAATACTCGGCAATATCAGATTGTAAAATCATGCTGACTAACTGTTCAGCTTCTTCCAACAATAGTAATCTTTCTGATGTAACAGCAAGCAATGCTGGCTCACCTCCGAACCTCATTTTACCATGAAACTGCCAGAAAAGCTAAACTTTCCAGCCAGCATCATCTAAAAGGCCTGGCATGTCTGCTTAGTCCACTTCTAAAAGCTAGCAAAGCTTTCCTCATTCAGAAGAAAGCTTTGTCATGATTGGGAGTTCATGCTTGAGAACATATGCATCATCATCGATGCCATCTGGACATTGTTGGAGAACTTCTGAACCTTATGCGGGATCGTTTTTTCAAAATGGTTCAACGCGGCGATCTGCGCAGAATAAATGTCCCTTGGGTCCCTGCTCAGCTTCCTGTACCAGTGGGGCTGGGCTCGGACGAACTCTATCAACTCTTTATTCGTTCGTAATTGCTCCATGACATCTTTACGCATTGTTAGCCTCCATTCTAATCCTGCCTGAATGAGAAAGGATGTGCAGGTCCCGAACTATTTGATGCCTGCTGTCCGCCTTTGCTTCCCTGGAACTGGGAAAGCACTCCCTGGATCGCACCGAGTGCCTGGCTTATGTTATGGATTTGTCCTTGAACCTGTTCGGGATCCATATTTTTAACAGCACCCATGATCGTCCCTATCCAATCGGTTTTCTTTTCTTCACTTTTTTCGTCCTTGTCAGTATTGCTTTTGTTAGTCCATTTTGGATCATCCTCACCAAGCAAGTACCAATCTTCGTACATTTCCTGCCAGGTTGTATTCCCCTTCCTGACTTCCTGCACGAGCTCAGGGTGGGCTTTCACAAATTCTTTGAACTTTTCAACAGAGGGATGAAGTTTCTTTTTGGCCATAGCTTTCACCTCACAGTGTAACAAATGCCTATAATAGCATATGAAACTCATCATTATTGGTGAAGGATTTCAGAAGTCAACCTTGTGCTTTAGCAGAGCCAAAGTGTTAAAATAAAAAACAGATTAAAAGATGGCTTTTTTAAAATAATGATATTCATTTGAAATTATAGGAACAGAGCCATTCAGAAAGAGGTAATAGTATAGTGAAAAAAGAATTGCAACAGCTTTTAGACGAATGCATCTCGCTATCAGGCGAGCAGGAACTTGAAGCCCTTAAAACGGTACTATCCGGGGTTAAAAATAAACTAAGCGGGAAAAACAGTACGTATATCGATGGGCTTCTCCATATGGATAGGAGACTCGATCATGAAACTTGTGAAATTGATGTTCCGATTACAAATGTACTTGATAATACCCTTGGCATCGTACATGGCGGTTTTACTGCCACGATACTCGACACGGCGATGGGAACACTTGCGAATAAGCTGCTGCCAGAAGGGTATGCAGCTGTCACGTCACAGATTAACATCCATTATCTTGCGCCAGGGATCGGCGACAATCTTCATTGTAAAGCTACTCTGATTCATAAAGGAAGAAGTACTGTTGTCCTTGAAGCTGATGTATTCAGGTCTGATGGCAGAAAGATCGCTCACTCCTCTGGAAGCTTCTTCGTTGTAAAAAAACAGCATAAATAAGGTGATCATGAATGGTTACAGCAATTGCGATTCCGATTGTCCTTGCCTATTTTTATTGGTTGACGAAAAAAGAAATGCAGGCGAATTTTCAGGAATGGATCAACCTCGAGAATATTCCTGAGGAAGCGATCGTGAGCGGAAAAATCATTGAGGCTAATGAATATAGAGAACGGTTTTATTATCATCGATATAATCACATAACAGTGTTGAGGATTAACACTGGCTTAAAGGAGATAACCGTAAAAAAAGTGACTCCATTGAGGAAAGGGGCAGTTCCACCTCGATTCGAAGAAGGGGAAATGGTACACCTATACGGCAACTGGAAGCAAGGTTACTTTTCAATCAACAGGGCAATAAGAAAAGCGTAAGCGCCTTGTTCAGCCCGGACAAGCGCTGGAGCTGGACAATTCTCAAAGTATAAAATTTGCACTTTCTATCATGAAGGCAGAACGAAGGAGCATGACCTCTTGGGGCATGCTCCTTCGCTGTACATAATGAATAATGTAAAATAGCAATTACTGTTGTTGCTCCCACATTTTCAAGAAGTTCTGGGTATAATGCATCTGATACACCCCTACTCCTAGATGCGAAAATTCCTCATTCAATAACGCCTCACGGTGGGATTCACTATTCAGCCATCCCTCGACAACTGCAGGTCCATCTGTATAATTAGCTGCGATGTTTTCCCCAGCCACTTGGTACAAGATCTCCGCTGCATTTAGCCTTTCCGATAAATCTCCAAATTTTTCCGACTCATGCGAAAAATAGTCTTCAATTGCCATATCCTTGCTATGGGCATATGCGACTTCTGCCGTTTTTTCATCCCACTCCAGCGTTGGCAGTTCATGCCTTGATCTGATTGAATTTGTAATATCAAGGATCTGTTTTTCGAGACCAGCCTCAATTCTGACCCAATCCCCTTCAGATAATACAGGCGGTTCTATCAGAGTTCCCCTGTAGACCATTTCATATGGACGCTGCTTGACGATTGTTTCCTTGTCCATATATCGGATGCTTGAGACGGAACCAGTAAATTTATCAATATAAAGCTGAACAAAGTATTCACCCATTTTTATAATGGGTCTTGTGTTCATATCCTGCTCGGAAAGCTCGAATTTGTAGGAACTTCCATTATATTCAAAAGTAACATCAGGCTCAATCACATTCATTGAAAAGATTTGTTCGATTGGCTGTCCTATTTTAAAAGGTTGTACATTTACCGAAGGGCCAATCCCGTATGCGGTCACAACCTTGCCATTCAGGACACCAGCCTGGATATATTGGTCAAGGTCATTGTTAAAAATCCACCAATGGAAGCCATAGGCTGAAAGGTCAACCCTGGATGGTTCACCTAATGTAGCCTTAAGAGAATCGATATCCTTACCTAATAGGGAACCAACTCCCTGTGCAGGCTGGTCAATGCCCTCACTAATACTTTGTTCATCGATATCCTTGTTGAGAGATTCATCCTCTTTAGGGACCGACTTCTGTTCTATTACCAGCTCGTCAGTATCTTCCTTATTAAATCCCATGTATAAACCAATAAGTAAAAAGATTGCGGCAAAAATTAAAATCCTAAAAATAGTTCGCAGGTAGATCCCCCCTTCTTTTGAGTATGGCAAGCCACTCTGATGTGAGTCAAAAGACACTCTCTCTATCACTATATGAGTGATTTTTGAAATTATTATATCATTTATAGGGTTCTTTTTAATAGAAGAGTTCTTTCCGACTTTAAAAAAATCATAAGCATTAACATGATTGCGATATTTATTTCGGTTTATTGATAACTTACTTTTAACATACGGCCTGCTTATTGTAAAATCAAACAACAACCCTTACAAAATGTTCGGACAATTGTTGTAAGAATGATAACAAAAAGGCACCCAATATGAGTGCCTTAGACTATTGCATGTGGTTTCCAGGCTCTGAGATTTCTGATAGAGCATGTTGTGCTTGTTCGTCTGTCATTTCATTTACAGCAAAGTCACCAAGCGCAACGATTCCTACTAATTTATCACCTTCCACTACTGGCAGCCTTCTTATTTGATGTTCCGCCATAAGCTTGGTTGCATCTTTAGTGGACATTTCCGGTGTCGCTGTAACTAGGTGGTCACTCATTACCGTCTCAACCTTAGAAGACGGTGGATGTTTTTCTGCTATCCCTCTAATGACAATATCCCGGTCAGTGATCATACCTACAAGCTTATCCTTGTCAACGATAGGGACTGATCCGACATTCCACTCTTTCATTTTAACCGCAACTTCAAATACATTATCCAACAAAGTACATGTTTCCACATCGCTAGTCATGATATCACGGATTTTACGCACTTTCATTTCCTCCTTATATCAAAGCTTGCCTACTCACAGTTAGGGTTACCCGGAACAGGCTATTTATGCCCTCAATTACTTAATTCTTATTTAGTCTATAGTTTCCCTTAGTGTGAAAGCAGATAAATTCGCTTTTATATTCATTGCAACTTAAGCATATTTTTACTATTATTAAATTTGAGATATAATCTATTTTAAGCGATATTACTGCAGTGTGTTTTTAGGAGGGAATAGGATGAAATTCGAAAATACAGGTATTGAAAACCTGAAGGCGGACTTGAACCGTCTTGATGAGGTTATGTTAGAGCACGGTTTAGTGCGTGAGGGACAATGGGACTATGAGCGAGTAACCTATGACAAAAAGCTTGTGGTTAAAGAAGGCACATTTTATCTACGTGTCCAGGGCTATGTTCATGAAGGTGACGTCGGTGCACACAAAGCGATCATACAGTTGATGACTCCTTTGTTAGGCAAACACTATTATCCGCATGGCGTTGAATATGGTGAAGGTGAGCAATTCCCGAAAGCACTTGTCAGCCAGTGCGAAAAGCTTTTAAACGATGTGAAAGCAGAAGTAGAGAAATTCGCACTCTAAAATCATAATGTAAAAAAGACGCATTCATTGCGTCTTTTTTACATTAATACCCGTTATGATGACATCAATCTCTTTGGGTAAAAAGGAAGTAAGCAGCACAATCTCCTCTTCTATGTTTTTCTGAAGCTCCGTGGCATTTAGTAGGATAGAGTACTCTCCAACTACAGTGTCAACGTATACTTTTATTTTTACGTAACCTTGATCAAGTTCAACAATTACTCCATTGTCAGCAAATGCATTTCTTCGCAATCGTGAAATCCTGGTTTTAGCCCCCGACTGTTGAAAAAAAACGTTTTCATTTATGTTGGCATGAACAATTGCACAGACTGCACGGCATACCTCCCTATTTTGCTGAGGCATGATTTTTCCTGACTTCTTCATTGCCTCACCCCCAAAAGTTAAGGTTCGAAACCTGATGTTCATAAGCATACATAGAGATGGAATAGCGATATAAGGTTAAAAAGCGAATCCGTCAGCAAAAAATCAACAAAGTGTAAAAAAGAACATGGGTTATAGCTGATTTTTGTTGTTTCTTATATTAAATGCGTACTATAATTTAATTGTTAAGGAATTTTTTGCGCTTTTTGAAATATAAGGCTTAAGTGCCCTTAATAAATGCTTTTTAGAGGTATATACTCTTCATGAGTATAGAAAGGAGTTTCACTTGTCCGGTATTTTTACTAAACGAACGATCATTATTGCATTAATCATCATCGCCGTCGCAGCAATTCTTTATATTATCCTTCCGGTATCCATCCCGTTGATTGCTGCTTTGATTACCGCCCTTTTTCTCGAGCCTGCAGTAGTTTACTTCCAGAAAAGATTCAAGAGTGGGCGGCGCCTGGCAGTATTAGCAATTTTCCTCCTGTTTGTATTGCTTATAATGGTTGCAGGATATTTCCTGACTACAACAGCAGTCACCGAGGCAATTGACTTGATTGATAATACTCCAGTCTATATAAATGAAATTACGAATGCCTGGTATAAGGCAGAAAATAATTTTGTTGAAGCTGCCAATGACCTTCCAAGAGAAGTTGTAACCGAAATCAGCAACCGGGCAGAGGACTTTCTCAATAAACTTAAGAATGACATGATTGCATTTATCAATATAGATAATTTGAAGGCATTGCTGACCTACATCCCGAATTTTCTAATTAGCTTCCTTGTCTATTTGATTGCCCTGTTTCTCTTCTTGCTGGAGCTGCCATCTTTAAGGCAAGGTGTTTACAGCCATTTAACAGAAAGAACAGCAGACAAAGTACATTTCATGACATCCCGACTTTCTTATGTTGTATTCGGTTTTTTGAAAGCACAATTTTTGGTGAGTGTGATTATTTTCATCGTAGCCCTGATTGGGTTGCTTTTCATTACTCCGGAATATGCAATTGTGATGGCGGCGGTGATCTGGCTGATAGACTTTATCCCGCTGATAGGCTCAATCGTCATATTGGCTCCTTGGTCAATCTTCCATCTGGCAACAGGTAATATAGCCCTTGGAACCCAACTGGCGGTCCTGGCGGTTATTTTGCTGATTATAAGGCGTACAGTCGAGCCTAAGGTAATGGGCAGCCATATAGGACTATCTCCACTATCTACACTGATTGCCATGTATCTTGGACTGAAACTATTCGGCTTCATGGGCTTTGTCATCGGACCATTGCTCTTGATTGGATTCAATTCAGCCAAAGAAGCTGGAATTATAAAATTTAAATTTAAAATTTAAATTTAGAAAAGCGTATGCGCCTTGTTCAGCCCTGACAAGCGCTGGAGCTAGACACGAATCTATGTGTAAAAAGTTTATACTTTCTAATAATCTAAACAAAACCCGGATGAACTAGCATCCGGGTTTTGTTTTTTCATATTTAAAGGCTCTTTTCTCAAACTTTGTTGCTATTGACTAAAAATAGGATTAAATGACCTATGTTTCTTCACAAAAATAAAGATTATTAGGAGAAAAGAGCTTGCACACTTAATACCGAACTACAAAATAGCTTTTTTCACGTTAAAATCGGCTTTAGGATTTTAACAACAATCTTTACGAAAACAGCTTATTTAAAAGAAATCATAGAAGAATGGCTTGAATGCCGGAATTGCTTGCTCCAGCTCCTTGACTTCTTCGATGTCTCCCTTTAGCAATTCTAACTCAAATAATTCAAGAGGACGTTTATAGCCGAATAACATGGCCGTTAAAGTGTTGATGTTCAATTGCAGTCCGCGCTTTGGAGCAGTTACACATGTACTCCCCTCTTTCACAGAGTGAAATGCAACTCCTTCCTGCCCTATTATATATGTCCCTGTATTCCATGGAGCAGCTGCATCATCCAGATGAAGAAACACATTTTTCCCGTCAGTGCTGGTGTTAAAAGGATAGCTAGATAATGCTTTCTCAGCATTGACAATTCTGCCCATGAAATATGGATAAATTTCAGTTTTGAGCTTAGGTTCCTTTAAAAAGTACGGGAATGAATCATGGACTGATAACAGTACTTCCACTCGATCTACCATTGAATCATGCTGGCAAATGAAATTCCACAGTCCTTTTCTAGCTTCATGGGATAGAGAAACGTATTCCTCAACCTTCATAACATTTTCTTTAATCTCGTATAACAGGTATCCTGACGCTTCATTTTTTGAATCATAATAAACAGCTGCTGTTTGTTCACCGTATATACTTGTGCTCCACCATTCCGAGTCTCTTGCTAACATCGCGCTATGCATTGATGCATATTGCTCATAGACCCTCTCGATATCCAATGAGTGATTCTTCTCTGTATGTCGTTTAATTTTTCCTGATTGTCTATCTACAGCTTTTAAATCTATTTTATCAATAGTTATCTTCCTATTGTCTGAAATGATCTCCCAGCCAAACCTTCTATAGAAATCGATCTGGAATGGATGAAGGAATGAAACAATATTTCCATTTTGATTCATATCCTCCAGTGCCCTTTTCATCAAGGCGTTTACATGCCCTTTCCGTCTGTGCTCAGGATAGGTAGCAACACCTGCAATACCACCCATTTTCCAATCCTGTTGCCCCAGCTTCACATTCAAAGAAAGAATATGCAATTTGGAAGCAAGCTCTTCTCCTTCAAAGATCCCAAGCAAGCGATGTTTCTTTAGGGTTTCCAACCGTTTAGGAATATCACTTTCTGGCACTTTATACTGAAAAGCATACATTGATAAATTCATTGACTCCAGATAATGTTCTTCTGATAAAACTTTAATATCCAAGCAAATCCAACCCCCTTTATACAACCTAATAGATTCGCCTATTGAAGCAGGAATCCCTTCAAAAACAAGAAAAACATTGCTATAAGCAATGTTTTAAAGTCTGCTATGTTCCGAGTATGGCCTTGATGACTGAAGTTGTTTCTCCGCCTTTGTAGAACACATATAGAAGCAGGTAAACTGCAACCCCCGTGATACCGGTAAAGAACCAGGTAACACTGGTGACAGGTCCAAGTTTACGATGACGCTCTAATCTGTTCTTATATCCTGTGTAAAGCGAGATAATTCCAAGGACAGCACCAATAGTAGCAAGTGTAATATGAAAAATTAAGAACATCGTATAGTAAATCTTGATATCATCAGGTCCACCAAATGATGTATTGCCAATGAAAATCGTCCTTGATGCATAAATCACAAAGAATATGATGGCGAATATCCCAGCCAGTGTCATAGTCTTGCGATGCTTATCAATCTTTCTTTGTTTTATTTGGACCCAGCCAATTGCTACAGTTATTGCACTTAAAACAATAAATGTGGTGCTGATTGTCGGCAGAATCGGTAAGTTAGACATATTTATGTACCTCTCAATCATTATTTCTCCATAAAGTTAATTGTAGGTGACCTATCTCTTTTTTTCAATCTTTGATTGTTGTAAACTAATAATTTTTTTGACGGAGTGAAAACCCTTATTAAATAACAATAAAAGCTTCCCAATAAGGAAGCTTTTGCAATTCGTTATTACTTAATTGGCTGTGGCGCGCTCGCAAGATTAATCGCATCCTGTTCAGCCTGATGATCCTCTTCATTCCGAAACCATTGGAAGAACGCATATCCCAGGAAGATACCATAGACGATTTCCTGAATGACCTTCATGATTACTCCTCCAAGCTGCTGATCATGCAGAAGCGAAATAGAACTGAAGGTTTCCGGACCGCTGAGATCCAGGCTCGAAAGCATCGTAGGCGGTACACATAATTTCAAAGCTTCGCCCCATGCATTCGGGTCAGAAAAAGTTGCATACATTGGTGTATCGGCAAAGATGATCAAAGCGCACGCTGGTGTAATTAAAACACCGTCAGCAAAGATATACCCCATCTTTTTAACACCGGATAATGTCTGATACTCTTCCAATTTATTGACAAGAGGCCACCACATGAACATCGCGAGTATAAATAGCACCGATGTGTAACCTGCATGCAGCCACATATCTGTTTTAACAAAATCAAAAATCAGTGGAATATGGTAAATAGAGAATATTCCATTAAACATGATCAAGGCAATAAGCGGCTTCGTAAAGAAGCGAAATAGCGGATCGACTATTGGAAGTGATAAAAACGATCTCCAAAGCCAATCAGGCAAGCCGAAAATCAATAATGGAGGTACGACAAGGTAAAGTACTGCCATTTGGATCATATGCATATAAAAGGTTATATGCGCCATCAGATCCACAGGCGAACCTTTAATGATATACAGCACGATGACAGCAGAAGTAAAATAAACAGCCTGCTTTCGTGTTGCTGGTACACCTTCCTTGAAACGATCATAGTACTTGAAGACAATTAGATAATATGCAACTAATATAGCTGCCATCACCAGAAAATATACCGGACTCCATAGTGCTCTGAATCCAAATATATCTAAAGTAAGCATCGTATTTCACCCCGTCCTGTTTAAGAACTTTACTTTCATTATACTTCCAAAGGTATGTTACTTCAATAAAACGGTTCTGCCATTAAATGTTAGTATACTCGCTTACATAGAAAAAATCGGCTAAAAGCCGATTTTTTCTTTAGTCATATTACCACCAGATAATTGTTGTGAAAGCCAGGATTGTTACAGCTCCTACAACGACTCCAGAATAAAGGAACAATGCAGGTGCTTCATGCCCTTTGTGGCTCATGTGCATGAAATAGTATAGCTGGAAGATTACCTGAATCACAGCAAGAAGAAGGATGAACGGAACTGTGAACCAGTCTGAGAATCCTTCATATCCAACTGCAACGAAAGCAACAAGTGTCAAGAAAATCATCAATGCAAAGGAAACGATCTGGTATCTCATCTCTTCGGCGCTTTTCTTGCGGCGATATTCGACGTCTACTCTTGGGTTCCCTGAACTTGGTTGTTGATTAGCCATCAGTTTATCCCACCATTCCCATTAGATATACAACCGTGAAGATGAATACCCATACAACGTCGATGAAGTGCCAGTAAAGACTGGCCACATAAAACTTAGGAGCGTTGTAAAGGTTCAATCCACGCTTGGAGTTGCGGACCATCAGTGTGATGATCCAAGCAAGACCAAATGCAACGTGACCACCATGGAAGCCTACTAAAGTATAGAAGGCTGATCCAAATGCACTGCTAGTGAATGTGTGCCCGAATTCATGTACATAGTGATTGAACTCGTAAATTTCAAGCGCAAGGAAAGCAGCACCAAGAGCTACTGTCAATCCAAGCCAAAGCTGCATCTTTTTAAAGTTAAAGTTCTTCATATGGTACATCGCATATACACTTGTCAAAGAACTCGTTAAAAGAAGCATTGTCGCTGCAAAAGCCAGCGGTATTTCAAAGATATCCTTCGCAAGTGCATGGTCAGCACTAGGAACCTTATCTTTTAATGCAAGATATGTTGCGAACAGAGTCGCAAACAATACTGTCTCTCCGCCAAGGAAGAACCAGAAGCCCAAAAATTTGTTCTTTGCTTCGAGGGTTGCTTTTTCAGGCTCCGCAGGCCATGTTTCATAAGTGAATTTTTCTTCAGCTTGCATTATGCCTTTGCCCCCTTATCATTATCATCGTCCATTAAGTCTTCTTTATGAATATGGAATCCATGATCATCTTTAATAGAACGTACGAACATCGCTCCTAAAGTTACTGCCATACCGAGGATCAAGACTAGCAGTCCCCAGCTTGTATCAACACGGTACATTGCACCAAATGCTGCGATGAAAAGACCAAGTGAGATAACGAAAGGAATGAAAGAGTTATTCGGCATATGGATATCGCCAAGTGGTTCTGCAGGCGTCATTTCCTTCTTGCCTTCCATTTTTTCCAACCAGTAAGCATCAAGTCCGCGTACAAGCGGAAGCTGCTTGAAGTTGTAGAATGGCGGTGGAGATGCAATCGCCCATTCTAGTGTGCGGCCGTCGCCCCAAGGATCATTTCCTACTTTTTCGTTTTTAACTTGTGTCATGATTACGTTAATTAATAGAACGATTGTTGCAATCGCCATGAAGATAGCACCGATTGAGCTAATCAGGTTTCCTGTTGCAAGCCCCTGTCCAGGCAGGAATGTGAAGATACGGCGAGGCATCCCCATCAATCCAAGGAAGTGCTGGATGAAGAACGTCAGGTGGAAACCAATCAGGAATAACCAGAACGTGACTTTACCTAGAGTTTCATTTAGCATTGTGCCAAACATTTTTGGCCAGTACAGGTGTGCACCTGCAAATAGTGCGAATACTACTCCACCTACGATAACGTAGTGGAAGTGAGCAACAACGAAATAGCTGTCATGGTACTGATAGTCAGCAGCAGCGGAAGCCAGCATGACACCTGTTACACCACCGGCAACGAATGACGGAATGAAGGCAACTGCCCAAAGCATCGGAGTCGTAAACTTGATGCTTCCGCCCCACATCGTGAACATCCAGTTAAAGATCTTGATACCTGTTGGTACGGCAATTGCCATTGTCGCTACCGCGAAAATCGCGTTTGCGATCGGTCCAAGACCAGTTGTGAACATATGGTGAGCCCATACCATGAATCCAAGGAAACCGATCAATACAGTCGCGAATACCATGGATGAGTAACCGAAAAGACGTTTTCTAGAAAAAATCGCAAAAATCTCTGAGAAAATACCGAAGGCCGGCAAGATCAAGATGTAAACTTCAGGGTGACCAAAGATCCAGAAAAGATGTTCCCAGATGATTGTGTTACCGCCATTTGCTACATCAAAGAAATTAGAACCAAACATACGGTCAAAAATCATTAAGAAAAGACCAACAGTCAGTGGAGGGAACGCGAACAGGATAAGAGCTGATGTTACGAATGTTGCCCAAGTGAACATCGGCATTCTCATATAAGTCATTCCCGGGGCACGCATGTTAATGATCGTTACGAGGAAGTTAATCCCCCCGATTAGTGTACCCGCACCCGAAATTTGCAAACCAAGTGCATAAAAGTCGATACCATGTGTTTCAGACGCCATTGCAAGTGATGCGTAAGAAGTCCAACCAGCATCTGGAGCTCCACCCAGGAACCATGAAAGGTTAAGGAATACTCCACCAAAGAAGAATAACCAAAATCCTAATGAGTTCAAGAATGGGAACGCTACGTCACGCGCTCCAATCTGGAGTGGCATTACAGCATTCATGAATGCAAATACAAGCGGCATCGCTGCAAGGAATATCATTGTTGTTCCGTGCATCGTCAGGATTTCATTGTAGAAACCTGCGCTTACAAAATCATTATTAGGTACAGCTAGCTGAATACGGATGAACAAAGCCTCAAGTCCGCCTAGGATGAAGAAGAATCCGCCAGCAATTAGATAAAGGATTGCGATTTTTTTATGGTCAACCGTTGTCAGGTAATCCCATAACGTTGCGCCGAATCCCTTTTTCTGAGCATAGGTACTCACAGTTTTACCTCCCTTTCAAACAAATCCCCTGTTATTTCTGGACTTTCAAGCCCATCAGATATTCTGTTAATGCATCAAGTTCTTCAGTAGAAAGCTCAGGATACTTGCCAGTCATCTTGTTAGCTGGCTTGTATGCTTCTGGGTCTTCCAGCCATTTCTTGATATTTTCTTCTGACATATCCAAGACACCAGCAACGCGTGAACGATCGCCGAAGTTTGTCAAGTTAGGACCAACACGAGCTGCTTCTGGAGCCGTGTTTGCCGGAGTTACGGCGTGGCATCCGATACAGCTGTTATTGAAGATTTCCTGTCCTTGCTGAGCAGTTGCAGTTTCTGCCTTAGCAGGTTCTTTAACTCCTTGCATACCTGCTACCCACTGATCGAATTCATCACGTGGCAAAGCTTTTACTTTGAAATCCATCAATGCGTGTGAAGGCCCACAGAGTTCAGCACATTTTCCGTAGAAAAGTCCGCCAGCTTCGTCAGCACCTTTACTGTCAAACTCAAGCCAGAATTTATTGATGTTATCGGTATTTGTATCCATCTTTCCTCCAACAGAAGGAATCCAGAAAGAGTGTTTTACATCAGAAGCCTTAAGATTAAAGTAAACCTTTTCATCAGTAGGGACTACTAAATCCTGGCTAGTGATGATCTCTTCATTTGGATACTCGAATTCCCACCAGTAAAGATTCGCGCGCACGTTAACTACAAGCGCATCAGTTTTTCCTTCAGCGTTTTTCTTTTCCATTGGGGAAACATCCGCCAACTTAAACGTTGCAGCAACTGTAGGAACAGCAAGAATTAGAAGCAATAAGATCGGAATAACAGTCCAAAGGATCTCAAGCTTGTGGCTTCCCTCGACCTGCTTCGGAATTTCGTTGTCATTCTTTCTGCGGAACTTCATAATGACATAAATAAAAATGATTGTGACGACAGCAATTACTCCCACCATAATCGCCGTGCTCAACAACATAAGTTCATACTGGGATTGAGCAACTTCACCTGCAGGTCTTAATGTAGACAGGTATGGCTCACCACAGCCGGACAAGACTAATGCCATCAATGTGAACAATGACAGCAGACGCCATTTAGCAAGCATCTTCATAGCTTAATTAAACCCCTCTTTCGTAAAAAATCTTATAAATTTGGTTGTAAAAAATATATGGAAAAATCCTCTCTCAACAAAGAGTGGATCTCCTAACGAAGGTTAGATAAGTGTGACAATTACCATAGCGACAAACATGACAGTTAAGTATTGTAAAGAATATACAAACATCAGTTTTGCCCATTTCATATCATCTTTAAGCTTTTCAAGGTAGATTCCCAATACAAGCCATCCAATATTCAAGATCGTTGCAAGAATCATGAATGTAATTCCAAGTTCATGGAGGAAGAATGGCAACGGGAGTAAGGCTGTTATCCATAGGAAGATAGATCTCTTGGTCGCTTTGAATCCTTTCACGACAGGAAGCATCGGTATACCAGCTGCCCGGTATTCCTCTACCCTTCTCATAGCCAGAGCATAGAAGTGAGGTGGCTGCCATACAAAAACGATGGCAAAAAGCATCCATGCCATTACGTCCAGGTTAGCGTCCACTGCAGCCCAGCCGATTAGCGGTGGAACTGCTCCTGAGATACTGCCGACAATTGTATTGGAGACATATTGTCGTTTTGACCACAATGTATAGAGAACCACATAACTAAAAACGCCAAACAAACCGATTACAGCAGCTGTGATGGTAGTTGTAAGCAAAAACGCGGTTCCAATCCCGATCAGCAAGAAGCTCATCAAGGCCACTTTTCCTGGCTGAACTTTTCCAGTTACAGTCGGCCTGTCTTTTGTTCGCTCCATTAAATGGTCGATATCCCGATCGATGTAGTTATTCAGGCTGCAAGAACCGGCAACAATCAATGATGAACCGATCAATGTCGCAAGAATCAAATCAATATTATCCAGAAAGCGCGCTCCGCTAAAATGAAGAGCTAGCCATAATCCAGTAAAAGTCGTCATAGCATTGGAATTTACAATTCCTACTTTAATGAGGGCAAGAAAATCTTTGATCATCGTCTTCTCCACGACTGCAGGCTGTCCGTCCTCTAATACAGCTTCTGATAAAGCTTTTGAATTAGACATCCATATCCTCCTTCATCCCTTTTCCTTCAAAATTCCAATGACGAAATTTTTACAAAAAAAAGAAGAGTATTTGTACTTTATATCACGGATAGTTTTCACTATTCTCAACGTGTAAAGGCTGTTAAATGTTTGTGTAGAAAAATAAAGCCTACGTTGTATATTAAATCACACTTCACAACTTTTTTGTGAATTTTTTTTGAACAAAATTTGACTAATTTGTGTCTTACCGCCATTATCCATAAAGTTTATTTTTATTGCAAGGAATTTCGACTTGATATTAGTAGAATGTTTGGATGTCTTCTTTTTACGAATATACATATTCTTGGATAATATTTTCATGTCTGTAAAATTGCTGGTATGTAAACTCATCTTTTTTTACGCCTTATAGCTGCCATGAGCATTTTACCTATAATATTAGTTATTGTCCAACTATAATAGTAAGTATTGAAATATTAACTATTATTGTGTAGTATCTTAAGTATTGTTTTCTATCCTTTTTCGTCAAAATTCGTTATTATAGGGATAGAATTTTTTCTTTTCTACAAGCTTCTTCCATTATACATGTCAAGTTTATTATTTGACAACTTATCGAACTATGAATAAGCAGGTGATGATCATGAATCGTTCCCTTAAGTGGCTTGCTGTTTTAACCACGATTGGGATGCTTTTTGTTTTGCTCGGAGGAGCGTTGGTTACAAAAACCGATTCCGGAATGGGCTGCGGCAAGTCCTGGCCCCTTTGTAACGGAGAATTCGTTCCTACGGATATTACTCCCGAATTGGTAATAGAGCTTGCCCACAGGTTAGTGTCTGGCAGCGTAGGCATCATGGTACTAATCTTATCTATTTGGACATGGAAGGCTATTGGGCATATACGCGAAACGAAGTTCTTGTCTGTTCTGTCTTTTTTCTTCCTTGTTCTACAGGCATTAATAGGAGCTGCCGCTGTTGTTTGGGGACAATCTGATTTTGTCCTGGCACTTCATTTCGGCATTTCGCTCATCTCTTTTGCTGCTGTACTTTTATTGACCATGCTAATTTTTGAAGTGGATAAAAAATTCCAGGCTGAAAAATTAGTGATTGATAAAAGAATGAAGTTCCATATTATCGGACTTTCCATATACAGCTACATTGTAGTTTATACCGGTGCTCTTGTCCGGCATATGAATGCCAGCCTGGTCTGTAAAGACTGGCCATTATGTACAAGTGGCGGCCCCTTCCTTCCTACCAACATTTATGAATGGGTACAAATGGGACACAGGGCTGCAGCAGGTTTCATTTTTATTTGGATCGCGTATGTCACCTACATTGCCGTCAAACACTACAAGCATGAAAGAGTACTATACTGGGGATGGATCATCTCAATGGTTCTCGTGTCACTGCAAGTCATTGCCGGTGCATTTGTCATCTTCACAAGATTGAATTTGTACATTGCCCTGGGGCACGCTTTCTTCATTTCTGTTCTGTTTGGTGTATTCAGCTACTTTATCCTTCTGGTTTCCAGGAGCAAAAAGAATGCCGCAAGAGTACAAAACACTAAACCCGTTGACCTTTCTCCGGCAACGGTAAAATAAAAAGCTGCAGCAGACGCTGCAGCTTTTTCTCTGTATTTGATTACGACCTGAACTTGAACGAATTTTGGTTTACAACAGCTTTTGCAGGCTTAGGCTGGGCTGTCTTGTCCTTCTTATATTTCTCTTCATATTTTACAAACATCGAAACATTCACCAGTATCCCGGTGGCAATCGCGAGCTGCAGCAATGATGAACCTCCATAACTCACAAAAGGCAATGGAACACCTGTTAGTGGAATAACCCCTGAAGCTCCACCAAGATTGACAAACGACTGAATGCCAATCATACTGGCAATCCCTATTGCAAGCAAACTGCCAAAAGGATCCTTGCACTTAAGCCCGATATGAATTCCTTTTAAGACGATGAAAGCCAGACTCAACAACACAAACCCTACACCAAAAATCCCCAACTCCTCAGAGATGACTGCGATGATGAAGTCTGTGTGTGCTTCAGGCAAGTACCCAAGTTTTTGGTTACTTTGTCCCAACCCCAGCCCTGTCAGTCCTCCTGAACCAATTGCATAATAAGCATTTGCTAATTGATAACCGGATTTTTGTTCATCCTCGAAAGGATTGCTATATGACGTTAGACGTTCAAGACGCCTTTCTGAAAATACTTCGTCTTTCAGTATAAGCGATACAGGCACTAACAAAATCATAACAATCATAACCAGTTTCATGATATTTTTAAAGTTCATACCTGAAGATAAAATGATAGCTGCAGCAATGAGCATGATAATTCCTGCAGTGCCAAAGTCCGGCTGAACCGCTATAAGGAAAAATACCATTACCAGGAATAGTAGGGGTGGCAAGACACCTTTATTGAATTCATTTATGTATGATTGTTTTTTTGCATACACTGCTGATAAGTAGATAATGACACTTAGTTTTGCAAGCTCTGATGGCTGAATGCTCCTAGCTCCCACTTCTATCCAGCTAAGGGCATTACCCGCTACTTTACCTACGACAAACAATATAAGTAAACCTGAAAGAGTTAAAACCACCATAGGAAGTAAAATTTTGGTGCTTTTCATTGCTTTGTAAGGAAATAAGGCTGCTATTATAAATACAAACATCGCCGCCAATAAATTGAATTTTTGTTTGTTATAAAAGAAATCGCTATCTACTCCATGCCAGGTGACCATGCTGGCACTGTAAACCATTACAAGGCCAAACAAGCACAAGAGCGCAACAACAATGATCAATGAATAGTCATAGGATTTCAGTATTTTTTTTAACATCGTCTCTTCCCCATCTTCTAAGTTGTTTAATCTATTCTACTATAAGTTGAAATATCCTGCCTTTGTTTAAGGAAAAGTTATGGAATTCTTAATATATTGTCATAGAAGTGTAATGCAGTCTTCGAGGAGACACTTGAACTGGAAAAGAATTAAAAAGCTTATGAAAGTACAGTGTTTACGAAAAGTGCCTCACAAAAAAACTCAAACAATCTATTAGGACTGTTTGAGTTTTTAGGATTTATTTTTTTAACGAAGCTTCATGCAATATGGAAAGCTCTTGCTCCAATTGGTCGAGAATTACTTTCCCATCTGATTCTTCGATTAAGCCGAGTCTTACTGCAAAATCTATCTCTCTTGATAATCCAAACATTTGCGTATCTAAAACCTCTTCATAAAGAGGGCATTGAGGCATTGTCAGATTATCCATTTGCACTTTGATCAGCTTTAAAATTTTATCAGCGTCAGCCTTTAACAAGGCATGGGCTTTTTCCTGATGGTTGATTATCATATCAGACGCCAACTTGATCCCCCCGTTTCCGAGCGATTACCCAATCCTATCTTTAAATTTTACCCTTAAGTGGACAAAAAAGCAAGAATATTAAGGATGCATAAATTAATGAATAGCGTGCTATAGATGGGTTGAAATGACAACTCACAAAATTACCGCTATACTGAATTAATAATATGCAAAGATTCAGGAGGGAATTATGGAAACAATCATCCCAATCAAAGGAAAAGTCAAATATAAAATCACTTTGGATCCGGGTGTATGGATATTCGACGATCGCAAAGTAGACTTGAATACATATTTCAACGAAGGTCAGCAGAGCGGAGATACTCTTGAAGAGTATACGAAGTCAATCTCAAAACATTGGGATCGTGAAATTATGGAGGGTGCAGTCTATCCACCAACCCTTAAAACAGAAGTGAAGTTCGAAAAAGAAAAAGTCCTGACTGGCACTTTCGGCATACCATTGAAGCCATTTCTTGTTAATGCAGAACCAGAGCAGACAGCGAAGACTGTAGTGATTGAATATGGGGAAAATGACCAGGTATCACTTTCACTCGAAAAAGCTTCTGGCCTCATCCTCGGGTTTTCCAAGGACGGCAAACCTTTAAAAGAGGACGGGCCGCTGCATGTATATTACCAGGATGGTTCCAATAAGGAAAATCCAATCAAAATCGTTACCGGTTTTACCGTAGAATAATATGTAATGTACTGCCAACGGGCATCCCAGAAGGGTGCCCGTTATTTTATTGTCCCTCTACCCGTTGTGTCTTTTTTATCTGACACCTCAGAATCCAGTATGTGCAAATAGTTAATTTAAAAGATCGGCTGCTAGCTGGGCAAGAGATGACCTTTCTCCTTTAACGAGCTGGACATGACCCGCAATTTGCTGGTCTTTGAACTTCTCAACCACATAGGTCAACCCATTATTATAGGCATCCAGGTATGGGTGGTCAATCTGGTCAGGGTCACCCATCAAGACAATTTTACTGCGCTCCCCTACCCTGGTCAGTATTGTTTTGATCTCATGCTTTGTCAGGTTCTGTGCTTCATCAATGATTATGAATTGGTCCGGAATGCTCCTACCCCTTATATACGTTAATGCCTCAACCTCGATTGACCCCATCCCTGCCAGTATGGCATCAAGTTCGCCCGGTTTTTTTGTATTGAAAAGGAATTCAAGATTATCATATATAGGCTGCATCCATGGTCTGAGTTTTTCCTGCTTTTCACCAGGCAAAAAGCCCAGATCTTTACCTACCGGTACAATCGGCCTTGCTACAAGAAGCTTTTTAAAAATTCCCAAGTCCTCAGTCTGCAACAGACCTGATGCTAGAGCGAGCAATGTCTTTCCAGTACCTGCACGCCCTATCAAGGTGATCAAAGGCATGTCTTGTCGTAAAAGTAGCTCCATCGCCATAATCTGCTGAACATTTCTTGGCTTGATTCCCCAAGTGTGCTTACCTTCATGTTCAAAAATAAGCTTTTTCACTTTTTTATTTTTTGTATCAACCATTCCTATCGCGGATGCAGAGCTGCCGAGAATGTCCTTCATGATTACGAACTGGTTTGGGTAAAAAAAGTTCTGCCCCTTTAAATCAGAGATGTTAAGTTCTCCTCTTTCATAAAAATGATTTAGCTCTTCTATCTGTATATACACTTCTGCAAAACCTGAATACAGATGGTTAATTTCCACTACCCTGTCGCTTAAAAAATCTTCAGCGATCAGACCGATTGCATCTGCTTTTACTCGGACAAGCGCGTCCTTACTGACCAGTATTACCGGACGCCCATCTTCCTTCGTTTCTTCTTCAAGGCTCAAATTTTTAGCTACCGCCAGTATTCGGTTGTCATTTGTTTTTTCAACAAAGATTTCCTGAAGTTGATGGAAGGATCGATGGTTCAGTTCGATCCTGAGCGTCCCTCCACCTTCAAGATTGATTTTCTCATGCAGCTTTCCTGTCTCCCTCATTCCGTCTATGAGCCTTGAAACCTGGCGCGCATTGCGCCCAATCTCATCCATATATCTTTTCTTTGAATCCACTTCCTCCAGAACTACAGCAGGTATGACAACTTCATTGTCTTGAAAGGAAAAGATCGCGTGCGGATCCTGTAGTAAGACGTTTGTATCCAGTACGTATATTTTACTCAAATTGATGCCTCCCGCCTTATTGATCTCGACTTTGGCCAACTTGGTAGCCTTGACCGGGACTTTGGTAAAATATATGACTTTTTGAATAAAGATAGAAGATATTTTGCACAATAACCTCTGAGCATTTCTTTTTTTGTTGCTTTTGTCATTAGCTTTGTTCCTGCCCCATTATCCTTCGGAGCGCTCATCCAAAGGGTCTGGATGACAAGTGGGATGCGAAGGCAAAAGATTACCGGAAAGAATATACAATGCGAAATCTGCCTTTTTCATTTACATTTCTAGTTGTTTTAAGGACTTTTTTAAAATAATAAATAACCGGAGGGGTTCATTGATGATAAGATTGGTTGCTGCAATTTCGTTTCTGTTGTTATTGACTGCGTGCAATGGACAGAACAACGCAAATAAAGCTGACGAAGATCACAAGGTCAAGGTCCAGAATAGTGCGATCAAGGAAGTTGACCGCCAATCTGGCCAGGAGATTTCCCGCCATCTTGTGGACTTGACCACTCACATCCCGAATGTTGATGATGCTGCAGCGGTAGTGGTTGGTCGCTACGCTATTGTGGGTATCGACGTAAATGATAAAATGGAGAGGTCTGAGGTAGACACTGTTAAATATACGGTTGCGGAAGCCTTAAAAAAAGACCCTCACGGTGCACGTGCAGTAGTGGTTGCCGATCCTGATATCACAGCGAGGTTGAGGGAGATATCAGAGGATATACAAAACGGTCACCCAATCCAGGGAATTATGAACGAACTTTCAGATATAACCGGAAGAGTCATGCCCGAGGTTCCCGCAGACATGATTGAACCGCAGAATGAGAGTCCTACTGAAGATCCGAAAAAGAAGCTTGATAAAGATGAACAAAAACAATTAGAGAAAGATCAGGAGCAACAATCTAACTACCATAAATAACAGCAGCAAAAAAAGCTTAGTCAATCGACTAAGCTTTTCTCATTGCATCCATTACCTGCTTATCAAGGCGCGCTGCTGCATCTTTATCGTATGTCTTATCATATTGAGGTTCAGCGACGATTTTTGATCCATAGAACATAACGTCCCTTACTTCGCTGATATTGATTTCGACTAACGCCAGCTTCAAAGGTACACCTTCAAGTTTTTCTTGCTTGACGCTGGCTGTCCCGCTGATTGAATATGTAGATTCATTTGCGATCAGGTTGATTACTGCTTTATCATTGCTCTTGATATTCTCGATGATTCGAGAGCGGTTATCCACTGCAAAATAAACGGTACCCTCATCCTTTGCAAGCACCCAGGAAATCGCGCTGACATTCGGGCCGCCGGTTTCGTGGTCCACTGTCGCCAGGGTAACAAAACGCTCTTTTTGCAATTCATCAATCAACGGTTTGATTAGTTTAGGTTCTACTTGATTTGCCATATTCACCCTCCTTAAACTATCATAATAGTACTACGAACTCTTTAAGCAGGGCAAATCAAATGATTTTCTCTGCTAAGGCTCCAAACAATGATATACTATAATATAATCAAAACTCAATCAGGCTATGTATGATAATTATTAATAAGAGGTGTAAGAATGAGAGTCAAATGTGTACTATGCGACAAAATTGAGAATATCAACAGCGATACCCTTCAGGCTAAGCGGCTTCGAAATCGGCCGATCCATACATATATGTGCGATCCATGCAATGAACGAATTGCTGATAAAACGAACAACCGTATAGCCACGGGGAATTTCAAACTATATCGTTCCCGGGTTAAGAAGGATGATTGGTGATTGTGATTGATTACTTGTAATTTCTGAACAATTTCGTGCGAGATCTGAGGCTGATTCAGGCAGCTTGTGAGTCTGGGACTCAAATCTGTCTGAATTCAGTGCTTTTCTTGACAGCTCTTCTGCTTTTCACCTCAAACTTGTCACAATTCTGAGCTTTTCTTGACAGCTTTTCTGCTTTCCTCGTCAAACCTGTCACAATTCCGGGCTTTTCTTGACAGCTCTTCTGCTTTTCACCTCAAACCTGTCACAATTCTGAGCTTTTCTTGACAGCTTTTCTGCTTTCCTCGTCAAACCTGTCACAAATCCAAGCTTTTCTTGACAGCTTTTCTGCTTTCCTCGTCAAACCTGTCACAATTCCGGGCTTTTCTTGACAGCTTTTCTGCTTTCCGCTTCAAACCTGTCACAAATCCAAGCTTTTCTTGACAGCTTTTCTGCTTTTCACGTCAAACCTGTCACTATTCCAAGCTTTTCTTGACAGCTTTTCTGCTTTGCTCGTCAAACCTGTCACTATTCCAAGCTTTTCTTGACAGCTTTT
>NZ_JAGGQL010000055.1 GCF_018613315.1 Bacillus sp. ISL-37
CGCTTGTCTGAGTTGAGCAGTCGCCTCCGCATTTCGAATTGTCTAGTTTCGCCTCCTAGAAACTCCGAAACTTCAACTCCGCCGGCAGAAGCAAAAAACGCTTCTTTGTCGGAGTCTCCAGTTTCTGCGTTTCTGGGCAGTCGGCTATACTTTTCGATTTCGGTCCGCCCAATGAAGTCAAAGAACGACTTCACTGGTCGGCCCTCCGAGGCACACGATGTGCTAGACCCGCCAGCCACAGGATAAGGAAAGCTTCAGAGCGATTCATCGCACGACCGAAAGCGGTAGCTTTTGGGAGGACGTGGCGTTTTAGGCGGGCAGCGCTTGTCGGGGCTTACCAAGGCGCTTGCGCTTTTCTTATTGACCTTTATTCTTTTTCTTTTCTTTTTCGGCACGATAAAACTCATGGAACATTTTCATCAATGCCCTCTTCTCGATCCTGGACACATAACTTCTCGAGATGCCAAGTTCTTTGGCAATTTCCCGCTGCGTTTTTTCCTTCTTTAAATCAAGGCCAAAGCGGCCAACAATGACCTCTTTTTCACGCTCATCGAGGACATCGATATATTCTTTTACTTTTTCAAGCTCCATATTGAGCTGGATGGTATCAATAACATCTTCTGATTCAGACTTCAGGACATCGATCAGCGAAATTTCATTTCCTTCTTTGTCCTGGCCGATAGGGTCATGCAATGAAACATCCTTTTTAGTTTTCTTCAATGCGCGCAAATGCATAAGAATCTCGTTCTCAATGCAGCGAGCAGCATATGTTGCCAGTTTGGTTCCTTTGCCTTCCGAATAGCTTTCGATTGCCTTGATCAGGCCGATTGTTCCGATAGAAATCAAATCCTCCGAATCCTCGCCGGTGTTTTCAAACTTTTTCACGATATGTGCGACAAGTCTCAGATTGTGCTCAATCAGCATATTTCTTGCGTGTGGGTCGCCATTTGCCATCAACCTTAAGTACTTGCGCTCATCAGCTGCAGATAACGGTTGAGGAAATGCATTGTTTTTAACATACGAAACAAGAAGGATCACTTCTTTAACTAAGTAGCCGAGTGCTGTTAGTATGCCCGACATGTTTCCACCCCCGCTTTTTTAGGCTTTCGCCTATAATAAATTCCTATGTCTTAAAGAGGTGGATTGTGTCTGTCCAATTAAATATTTTGTTTTGGAAATTTAAGCCAGAATAATATTTCAAGAATCAATAGTTAATTCTGTGAACACCTTGTTTTGTCACTTTTTAGACTAAGAACGTTCACATAAAAGAAACAGACATAGACATAGGGGTATAGGTATAATTCAAGTGTAAGGTAAATCATTCGAATTTATTAGGAGGAAATAAATTATGGAACAGCAAGCACCATCTTTAGCGGTCATTTTATTATCGGAAGATCTTGAAAAGCTTCATGCAGGAGCACTTGTAGGCTCAGTTGCATCAATGTCAGGCATGACTGTGAATGTATTCGTCACAATGAACGCATTGAAGTCTTTTCGGAAAGACAGCTTTGAAACTACTGATTTCATCACTGGAACCATTGGCAAGGAAATGCTGGCTAAGAAGATCCCATTGTTTGATTCACTATTACAGGAAGGTAAAGATATGGGAGAGCTTAATATTTACGGATGCGCACTAGCGATGGACATCATGGATTGGCAAGAAGAAGACATGATTGATGTATTTGATGGAGTAATCGGGGTTACAAAATTCCTTGGTATGACTCAAGGTGCAACAGTTATTACAATGTAAGCTGCAGAAGCAGGAAAAAGTGATATGGCGTGCAGGCCTTTCAACCTTTTCCCCTTCATGCAAAATAAAAAATCTTTTCTAATTTTAACACAAAACTTAACTATATAGGAGGAAAAAATCATGAGGGAAGTACAAGTAACTAAATCAATCGATGCAAGAGGAGCATATTGCCCAGGACCACTAATGGAATTGGTAAAAGGAATCAAGACAGCGCAAGTTGGCGATGTTGTAGAAGTCCTTTCTACTGATAAAGGTTCAGCAGTCGATATTCCTGAATGGGTTAACAAAATGGGCCACGAAATTGCCTACCTCGAAAATGAAGGCGATGAATTCAAGATCGCGGTTAAAAAGGCAAAGTAAGTGATTGCTGTTTAAGCAGCCTTCATCAAAGAATCCAATAAAGAGGTGTGGACCAAATGACAAAGAAAATCGTCGTTCTTGGAGCCGGCAGCGCGGGTACTATGGTCGCAAACAAGCTTGCCCGCCAGCTTGGAGAAGAAATTAAGAAGCGTGAAGTCGAAATCACTTTGATTTCAAATACAGAAAAGCATATCTACCAGCCTGGATACTTATTCATTGCCTTCAATGAGAAGCCATCTGAGCATTTCATCAGAAAGCAGGAAACACTCGTTCATAGACATGTAAACCTGGTTTATGATGATGTTGAGAAAATTGATGTTGAGAAGAAATCAGTCAAAGGGAAAAAACAGTACCAGTATGACTATCTAGTGATCGCAACTGGTTCACATCCTGACTTCGACAGTGTACCTGGCTTAAGAGAAGGAGCGCATAACTTCTATACACTTGAAGGTGCAGAACGCCTGCGCACTGATCTTGCTGCAATGGAAAAGGGAAGGATTCTGATTACAATTGACGTTCCACATAAATGTCCGGCTGCTCCACTTGAGCTTGCATTGATGCTTGATGATTATTACCGCAAGAATGGCAGACGCAAGGAGATCGAAATCAAATACGCTTATCCAATTGGACGTATCCACTCACTGGTACCAGTTGCTGAGTGGGGATTGCCACAGTTCGAGAAGCGTGATATCAAATACGAAACATTCTTCAACCTAGAAGAAGTGGATCCAAAGCGCAAAGTCGCTATCACAATGGATGGTTCGGAACACGAATATGACATGCTGATTACGATTCCAGCCCATACCGGAGCTAAAGCAGTAATGGATTCTGGTATTGGAGATGAGTCCGGCTTCATTCCGACAAACCGTACAACATTGAAGATGATTGGCCAGGATGATGTGTACGTAATTGGTGACGCTACGAACCTTCCAATCAGCAAAGCTGGTTCAACAGCTCACTACCAATCTGAATCACTTGTTGCGAATATAATCAGCAGATTGACTGGCCGCCCGGAAACAGCTGTATACAATGGCAAGGTTGCGTGCTTCCTTGAAAACAGCCTAGAAGATGCCAGCATGATTACATTCGATTACAACAATCCTCCGCAGCCTGCAGAAACTTCTGACCTGCTGCACTGGTTCAAAGCTGTATACAATGAGCTTTACTGGTTAAATGCCAAAGGGATTTTATAGAAGGGGTGGTTGAGATGGCTACAGAAACACCTCAAGCTCAACAAAAAGAACAACATAAACTCGTCAGCTTCACGGATGCAGCCATGAACGCGGTAACCGGGGAAATGGTCTCAACGATCGCCGAAACAGGTGTCAAAATGGTTGAGATGGCTGATGACATCCTTCAGCCAGAAACACTTTCTTTACTGAAGACTTTGCCTGAATTGGCTGAGAACCTCGAGAGAACATTAATGGAAGTTAAACGGATGGAAGAAACGGGTGTTCTTAAATCACTAATGCAGCTCGCCGATATGGCTGCAGCCATGAAGGGTGCTATGACAGGACCTATGGTTACCGACATGGCTGAAAAGGCCATTAAAGGTGTTGAGCTTGCAGACTCCTTCGTTCAGCTTGGTGCCATTGATCTGGTAGACGGTATGCTTACTGCGTTCCATAATGCTCAAGAGGAAACAAAGGATAAAGAACCGTTATCATCCATGCAGTTGATGAAGGCTGTCACACAGAAAGAAACAAGGGAAGGCATGACATTAATGATCTCCTTCCTGCAAAACCTGCCGAAACAATTAAATAAATAGAAAAGGAGAGGGGACTATCCCTCTCCTTTTCTTGTTTATCTATAATTTCAAAGTGGATAACTATATGGGCTTTCTTAATCCAGCTCCAGCGTCTAGCCCCTAGAGGCGCTTGCGCTTTTTCTTGATTATTTATAAAGAATATCATTCTTCATCCCTGTCAGTTTCTCCAGTACTTGATTGATGTCCTCTTCCGATACATTGAATTCCCTTAGGCTAGCAGCAAGGTGATTGGCGATGGCGCCAAAATGCTCATCATTCAGGTTCATGCCTTTATGTGCGAGCTCCATGCTTCTTCCGGAATATTGGTTTGGTCCTCCCAATGCCCAGCTGATAAACAATGATTGGTGCCTGCGCTGTTTTTCCATGTCCGTTTCCTCGAAAAACTTATTGACTGTTTCATCTGCTAGTACCTTTTCGTAAAAAACATCGACTACTTTTGAAATGGCATCTTGTCCACCCAGACGATCGTATAAAGTTTCTATTCTATAATCCTCCTATCTAAGTTAACGTCACTATTATTTCTCTATATCCAAAGGATTATGATTGAAACCTTATAGAGCAAAAATACGAATTTAATCAATCCATTTATAGCCCACTCCCCAAACAGTAGATAAATAATCGTCCACCGTAAAACCAGATTTCCGAAGTTTATCCCTTAGGTTCCTTACATGCGAATCGATCGTACGGTCTTCTGTATCGACACCATATCCCCATATGGTTGAGATTAAGTGTTCCCTTGTGAAAACCTTATTAATGTTTTGCAAAAATAGGCTGAGTAAGGCAAATTCCTTGGGCGTAAGAGGAATCGAAATGCCATTATACTGTACTTCATAGGAGTCTGTGTTAAGTTTCAAGCCATTGAAATTGAGAAGGGTACTTTTGACAGAGTGTCTCCTAAGCACTGCTTCGATTCTTGCAATTAATTCACCTTCATCAAAAGGCTTGGTTATATAGTCATCAGCTCCTATTTTCAAGCCTCTGACAACGTCTGGCTTCTCACTCCTGGCAGTAAGCATGATGACGGGAATATCCCAATGCCTGCGAATTTCACTGCATGTCTCCCAGCCATCCATCTCGGGCATCATGACATCAAGCAACACGAGATCAGCATGGTTATCCTCCAGAAAGCTGATGGCCTCTTTGCCGGAAGTTCTTTTAATGCATTTATATCCTGCTGGTGTTAAATACAGCGCAAGCAAATCAAGCATACGCGTTTCATCATCTACTAACAAAATCGTGGCCATATAAAAACCCCTTGAAAAATATTCTTGAGTTTATCTTACACGAAAAGTTTGAAAAAACCGTGCACTTATGATGAATTTCACATATCATTTGGGCTCTGTTTAAGCTCAATGATTTTTTTAAAGGTTCGCTAAAAGCCCAAACCAAACGGGACAGAATCCCATAAAGTAATAATAGGATACGGAAAAGGAGTGTGAAAGTATGCCTTACGGTTACTATCCACCATACGGTGCACCCTATGGAGGGTATCCGGGATATTACGGAGGAAGTGGTGCATGGTTTGCACTGTTCATCATCCTGCTGGTCATCGTCCTGATATTTGGCGGTTGGTGGTATTTCTACGGATAGAAGGTAAAAAGGTTTATCCTGAAAACAGGGATAGACCTTTTTCCAGTCCTGAAATTTTTCTCCCAGCCTTAGATTCAGTTACATCCGTTCAGAAAATCATTTGAAAAAATAGAAATTTTAGAAAAATAACATTATAATAATATAATAGAAAAAAAGGGGGAACCAATCAATGTCCAATACATATTCAGAAGTCTGGGATTTAGACGTGTTTTTTGAAGGAGGAAGTGATTCACCCGAATTTGCTGCGCACCTAAAGGCTGCAGGTGAGGAAATCACACAATTTAAGAAGGAACTTGAGGGCTGGCAGCCAGCTGACCAGGCAAGTGAAGCTGGCAGGCTGGCGAGTCTTGTTGAAATGTTTGATGGAGCAGCCAGGAAGGTAAGGCAGGCAGGGGCTTTTGTAAGCTGTTTGCATGCTCAGAATACTGGTGATAAAAAAGCCGGACAATTAAAATCGGCCGTTACAGAACTTAGTGCATCATTGCAAACAGCGCTGACGATCTTTGACCAGAAGCTATCCAGCTTTTCGGAAAATGTGTGGGAGGAGCTTGTCAAGGAAGGACTGTTGCATGAGCTGCGTTTTGTACTGACAGAGCGCCGCGAACGGGCTGCGGAAAAGCTTTCCGAAAAAGAGGAATCAGCAATTAATGCCTTGAGTGTAGATGGCTATCATGGATGGGGCCAAATGTATGACCTTCTTGTTGGCAATACGAAAATCAATTATAAAGAGGAAAGTTTATCTGTCGGCCAGGCAGCCAATAAACTCTCCGATGCTGATCGCTCTGTACGTAAAGAAATATTTGCTCAATGGGAAAAAGCCTGGGGAGAAAATGAGGATGCCTTCGCAAAGACTCTTAACCACCTTGCAGGTTTTCGATTGAATGTCTATAAGCTCCGCGGCTGGGAAGATGTATTGAAAGAGCCGCTTGATATTAATAGGATGAAAAAAGAAACTCTTGATGCTATGTGGGAAGTCATTTCCGATAATAAGGAGCCATTTGTTCAGTTCCTGAATCGTAAAGCGAACCTGCTTGGGGTTAATAAGCTGAGCTGGTATGATTTGGATGCGCCAATTGGCAATGCGGAATCTAAAATGTCCTATCAGGAAGGGGCAGATTTCATCGTCGATAATTTCGAGCAATTTGGCAAGGAAATGGCCGACTTTGCGAAAATGGCATTTGAAAATAAGTGGATTGAAGCGGAAGATCGTCCTGGAAAAGCTCCTGGAGGATTCCATACTTTCTTTCCGGAGAGCAGCCAATCCCGAATATTCATGACCTACTCAGGCACACCATCCAATGTCTCCACACTGGCTCACGAGCTTGGACATGGATTCCACACATATGCCATGAGAGATTTACACTTGCTGAACCGTAATTATGCAATGAACGTTGCCGAAACAGCCTCTACCTTCGCTGAAATGATCGTTTCCGATGCTTCGGTAAAAAATGCGAAATCGAAAGAAGAGAAGCTCAGTCTGTTAGAGGATAAAATTCAGCGGTCGGTCGCACTATTGATGAATATTCATTCCAGGTTCCTGTTTGAGACGAAATTCTATGAAGAGCGCAAGCAGGGAGTTGTCAACGCTGAAAGACTGGGTGAATTGATGGAAAACGCGCAAACCGAAGCCTACGGAGGAGCTCTAGAGGAGTATCATCCGTTATTCTGGGCTTCGAAGCTGCACTTCTTTATTACTGGAGTGCCGTTTTATAACTTCCCGTATACATTCGGTTACTTATTCTCCCTTGGGATTTATGCAATGGCCCAGGAAGAAGGCAAGGGATATGAAGAAAAATATATCGCTTTGTTGAAGGACTCCGCTTCCATGACAGTCGAGGAGCTGGCACAAAAACACCTGAACGTCGACCTCACGAAAAAGGATTTCTGGGAAAAAGCAGTCCGTATGTGTGTGGAGGATGTCGAAGAGTTTATGGCATTGACAGAGTAGTTACTGCTGCTTATAAAGGTAGAGAAAGCTGACGAACAGGATTCCTTTGCCGTTGAACGATTAAGGGCCAAAGGCAAGCCTTGCAGAACAAATATACATGAGAAAACCCAGCCATTCAGGCTGGGTTTTTATACTTTTTTCAGTTTGAATGGACTGACCATCAGCAGACTAAGGGTGATCATAATGAACAGGAATGTCTGAGGCGGAACATGGGGAATGGCCAGGAAGCTTAGTGTTGCCAGCACTCCTGCTGCTGTGATCGGCAACCCTGTGAAATAACCGTTATTCTCGGTGATATTGAATCGTGCAAGGCGGAAGGCGCCGCAGCCTATATAAAAAACGATGAAAAAGGCTCCTGGAGCACCGAAATCGGATAAAATTCCCTGATAGATTAATAATGCAGGTGCAACTCCAAATGATATAATATCACTCATGGAATCCAGCTGCTTTCCAAGTTCTGATTCAATATTAAGTTTTCTGGCTACCATGCCGTCAAATCGGTCTGCAAGGGCGGCAATGAAAATCAATAAGAGGCTTAAGTTCAGATTACCGTGAATGGCCACGATAATCGCAAATCCACCTAAAGAAAGATTCGCCAATGTCAGAAGATTGGCTGTCTGGGATTTTACTTTCTTGACTGTTGAGTCGAGTACATCATGCAGAAACATATATTTTCACTCCTTATAATCGGAAAAGGGAACTAGCACATTGGGTTATTATATAATAATATATAATTCTAAGCTGATTATGCTATTTCGTAAAGATTTCTTTTAATAGTTTTCGAAATTTCAGATTAATTCCCACAAAACAAAGCTTAATCTGTGCAAACACTTAAATAATAATCGGAGGTAAGACTATTGTTCCAATCTATATATCGCTTGCTAATAGAATTGACAAATGGGAAGTGGACTTCGGCCATTTTGCATAAATTCGCAAAATCCAAAAGCAGTAAAAGGATTATTCCTTCGTTTGCTAAAATGTATAACATCAACCAGGGGGAAATGGAGAAGCCAATTGGGGAATATGAAAGTCTCCATCAGTTTTTCATCAGGAACCTTAAAGAAGGCGCAAGGAGAATAGATGAGGATCCTCTGTCAATTGTTAGTCCAGTAGATTCAGTAATCGAAGAGATTGGACGAATCGAGGCTGATAAAACGATCCTGGTAAAGGGAAAGGTTTATTCTATTTCTGAGATGCTCGGAAGTGACGAAGCAATGGCCAGATACGAGCAGGGTACTTATATGATCTTTTACTTGAGCCCAAGCCATTACCATCAAATTCACAGCCCGGTAACTGGAGAGGTAACCAATCAATGGACCTTGGGATTGAAGTCATACCCTGTCAATAAAATGGGGTTGAAGTATGGTAACTACCCGTTGTCTAAGAACTACCGAAAGATTACTGAAATCAGGCATAATGCTGGTATGGCAGCTGTCATTAAAGTAGGAGCCATGTTTGTCAATTCGATTGAAACAACACATGATGGAACGAAGCTGGCCAAAGGTGATCAAATGGCATACTTCACCTTCGGCTCCACTGTAGTCTTGCTGTTCGAAAAAGACACTATTAACCTGCTGCCGCAAATTACTCCTCCATACCATATTAAGTATGGTGAGAAAATAGGAACATTAAATGGACAAGGCTGAAAAGTGAGGGGCACAGGCTGAATCTGTGCCTTTATCCTTTTCTATTACGTTTAGCTCAAAAAAAAAGCCCTTTTAGGGGCTGTCAGGATGAGGCTTTAATTCGGTTAGATAATGAACGCCGGTGGATTTCCGTTTCAATCAAACGAATAAACTCATAGCTTAAATTCAATTCTCTTGCTTTAAAATAAGACTCGATCAACAGCTCGTCCGACAGTTTACGCATTCCAGTCATTCACCCCCAAAAGGATCTTCTAAAACAGATGTTAATTGCATATAATTGTAAGTTATTTCGTTCTACCCTTACTCTAGCAGAATGAAACTCGGAGAACAACTGTTCTAATTATCCACAGTTGGCAGTGGATAACCTGTGATTAATTTGTTTATAAATGGGAAATTATTAATAAAATCAATGTGTGTTATGTGAATAAGGTTATCCACAGGATTGGAAATCGTTGGATTTTGTCGAAAAGTTTTTTGGAATATTTTAAAAAAAGTTGAAGCTAAGCGAATAAATGGTGTTTTTGTCGACCTTCATCGGGTATTTTTCTTTATTTCCTATCCATTTAAATGTTTGTTTTGAATACGAGGATAAAATTGGGTATGATGTTAACGGTATGATAGGAATTTAATTAATGAGGTGTAATGAAATTGCTAAAGCATTTTTTGCCGGATCAGCATGTGAAAAGTATATTTGAAATCACGCCCGAAAGCCTAAAAGACAAAGGCGTGAAGGGCATCATAACAGATCTTGATAACACACTCGTTGAGTGGGATCGGCCGCTTGCGACCCCAAAGCTCATCGAGTGGTTTGAAAATATGAGGAAACATGAAATACTCGTAACAATTGTTTCAAATAATAATGAGAAAAGAGTCAGGTCATTTTCCGATCCACTAAAAATACCATTCATATTTCAGGCGAGAAAACCGATGACTCGTGCATTTAATAAAGCATTAATGCAAATGGGATTGCGAAAAGAAGAAACGGTCGTGATTGGTGACCAGCTTTTAACCGATGTACTCGGCGGCAACAGAAGCGGCTTCCATACGATTCTCGTTGTTCCGGTTGCCCAGACGGATGGGTTTGTGACTAGGTTTAACAGGAAAGTAGAAAGAAGAATTTTAAATTGGTTCAGGAAACAAGGAAAGCTGAATTGGGAGGACTAAGATTTGAGTGAACAATTTAACTGTACAGGCTGTGGTGTCAAAATCCAGACGGAAAATCCAGAGGAATTAGGGTATGCGCCGGCCTCTTCATTAGAAAAAGAGGTTGTGGTATGCCAGAGATGCTTCCGCTTGAAAAATTATAATGAGATCCAGGATGTTAGCCTGACGGATGACGACTTTTTAAAAATATTGAATGAACTTAGCAGCAAGGATGCCCTGATTGTCAAGATTGTTGATATTTTTGACTTCAATGGGAGCTGGTTGCCAGGGATCCAGCGTTTCGCAGGGAAAAATCCAGTATTATTGATCGGCAATAAAGCGGATCTTGTTCCTAAATCGGTCAAACAGCGAAAGTTGATTGATTGGATGAAGAAGGAATCCAGGGATTTGGGACTAAATCCGATTGATGTATCCCTCGTCAGTGCTGCAAAAGGATATAATATCAGGGAAGCTGCTGCGGCAATAGATGAATATCGCAATGGCAAGGATGTTTATATTGTAGGCTGTACAAATGTAGGGAAATCTACTTTTATCAATAGAATTATTAAGGAAGTGACAGGGGAAGGCGATGTGATCACCACTTCTCACTTTCCGGGAACTACACTTGATATGATAGAAATACCGCTTGAGGACGGAAAAGCGATTGTTGATACACCAGGTATCATCAACCATCATCAGATGGCGCACTACGTGGATAAGCGTGATTTAAAGTTCATCACACCTAAAAAAGAAATCAAGCCGAAGGTGTACCAATTGAATGAAGAGCAGACGCTGTTTTTCGGCGGTCTGGCACGTTTCGATTATATATCAGGCGGGAGAAGGTCCTTTTCATGCTATGTGCCGAATGAAATCAACATTCATCGAACAAAGCTTGAAAAGGCGGATGAGCTGTATAAGAATCATGCTGGTGAGCTTCTGACACCGCCGCGGCGTGAGCAGATGGATGAATTCCCCGAACTTGTCCGACATGAGTTCACAATTAAGGAAGCCAAAACCGATGTTGTATTTTCAGGACTTGGTTGGATAACGGTCAATGATGCGGGCGCAAAAATCGCGGCGCATGTTCCTAAAGGTGTTCATGTAATGCTGAGAAGGTCACTTATTTAGGAGCGTTGTTTAGCAGGACCAAATCAAAAAGAAAGGGCGGGAGATGTAATGAAAAAGTTGTTCGGTGTCATCGGAGATCCTATCTCTCATTCGATGTCTCCTGCCATGCATAATGATTTATTTGATCTTTATGGAATAGATGCGGTTTATTTGCCTTTCCATGTGAGCAAGGGGAATCTAGAGACGGCTGTGAAAGGTTTGAAAGCGCTGGGCGTGAGTGGATTCAATGTAACAATTCCACATAAAACAGATATCATCTCTCTCCTGGATAAAGTTGATCCTTTGGCAAGAGCGATAGGAGCAGTCAACACAGTCAAAAACGAAAATGGCCTTCTTGTAGGCTATAATACTGATGGTCCTGGGTTTGTTAAAGGGCTTGAATATATCGCTGCTGATCTTGGTTCAAGATCAGCTTTGATTATTGGAGCAGGTGGTGCTTCAAGGGCCATTTACTTTTCGATGGCCCAGGCCGGGATCGAGCGAATTGACCTGTATAATCGCACTCCCGAAAAGGCTGAAGAGCTTGTCAACTCTTGCCCTTTCAAAGTGGAATCAAATGTTATTGGCCGAGAAGCGGCTGAAAAGTCACTTGCTGAATATCAGCTAATCATACAGACAACTTCTATTGGTATGGTGCCTGATACAGAAAGTTTGCCGCTGTCTCCTGAAAACATAAGCCAAAATACGATAGTTAGTGATATAATTTATAATCCATTGCAAACAAAGTTTTTAAAAGAAGCTTCCAGAAGGGGAGCTGCTGTCCAGAATGGTGTAGGAATGTTTGTGTTCCAGGGAGCGCTTGCTTTTGAGATATGGACAGGGGTTTTTCCTGACGTTGATAGAATGGAAATGAATGTTTTAAGAAATTTAGGAGGTTAACATATGTTAACAGGTAAGCAGAAACGTTTTTTAAGATCGAAAGCCCATCATCTTACTCCGATTTTTCAAGTTGGAAAAGGTGGGGTAAATGAAAATATGATCAAGCAAATCGCAGATGTGCTGGAAGCGAGAGAGTTGATTAAGGTCAGCATCCTGCAGAACTGTGATGAGGATAGGGATAATGTGGCTGAACAGCTGTCTCGCGGTGCTAAAGCAGAGCTTGTCCAGGTAATTGGTAATACCATTGTTTTATATAAAGAGTCCCGTGAAAATAAGCAAATCGTTCTTCCAAGATAAATACTGGGAGGTGCCTGTTTGAAAAAAGTTGGCATTTTAGGCGGAACCTTCAACCCGCCGCATACCGGACATTTAGTAATTGCGAATGAAGTGCTTCATGCTTATGCGCTGGATGAGGTTTGGTTCATGCCAAATCAGGTACCGCCGCACAAAACAGTAGATGAGCACATCAGCCATTCAGACAGGCTGGCTATGCTTGAGCTTGCTATTGCTGATAACCAGCAATTCAGGGTTGAAAAAGCAGAACTCGAGAGAAGCGGCCGATCTTACACGTATGAAACGATGAAAATATTAAAAGATATGTATAAAGAAACCGACTTCCACTTTATCATTGGTGGTGATATGGTTGAATATCTGCCCAAATGGCATAAAATAGATGAATTATTGAAAATGGTCAAGTTTGTGGGTGTCAGCAGGCCATCATACAATACTGAAACACCATATGATATTCTTTATGCTGAGACACCGCAAATGGATATCTCTTCAAGTATGATTAGAGAAAGAGTGAGGGACGGCCGAAGCATACGTTATCTGCTGCCCGATCCGGTTAGGGTTTATATAGAGGAGCATGGTTTATATGGAACGTGAACAAGCACTTCAGATTGTCAAGCCACAACTAACTGAACACCGCTATCAGCATACTCTTGGCGTGATGGAGACAGCCATCAAGCTGGCCGGGAAATATGGAGCAGATATTAAGAAAGCAGAACTGGCTGCTATTTTTCATGATTATGCTAAATTCCGCCCGAAGAATGAAATGAGACAAATCATTGAGGAACAAAAAATGCCTGCAATCTTGCTTGAGTTTAACAGTGAACTCTGGCATGCGCCAGTCGGGGCGTTCCTCGCAGAAAAGGAAGCCGGAATCGAGGACAAGGAAATTCTTGATGCAATCCGTTACCATACTTCAGGAAGGATTGGCATGACGCTTCTTGATAAAGTCATCTATCTGGCTGATTATATTGAGCCAGGCCGCCATTTTCCGGGAGTGGATGAAGTCAGGGAACTGGCAGAGAATGATTTGGACAGTGCATTGATCCAATCCATGAAAAATACAATTCAATTTTTAATGAAGAAAAACCAGCCGGTCTTTCCAGATACATTTAATGCATACAACAGCATCGTACAAAATTCAGGAGGTTGATTTAATGAGTGAGCGCGAATTATTAATAACAGCGGTAAAAGCAGCAGACGATAAAAGAGCAGAAGATATTATGGTACTGAATATGAAAGGCATCTCATTGATTGCCGATTACTTTGTCATCTGCCACGGGAATTCTGATAAGCAGGTACAGGCTATTGCCCGTGAAATCAGGGAAAAAGCAGAAGAACAAGGGTATAATCTAAAGAGGATGGAAGGATTTGACGAAGCAAGGTGGGTGCTGATCGATATCGGTGATGTTGTTGTCCATGTCTTCCACAAAGAAGAGCGAAGCTACTATAACCTTGAGCGTCTATGGGGAGATGCTCCGATCGAAAACGTGCAGAGTGAGCTTAATTAATGTCTTACGAAAGGTTCGCTTATTTGTATGATGAGCTCATGCAGGATGTTCCTTATGATGAATGGGTTTCGATTGTAGAGGCATACAAAGAGAAATATCAAGTGAACGGAATGAAGCTCCTCGACCTTGCATGCGGAACCGGGGAGCTATCTGTAAGGTTTGCGCAAAAAGGCTTTGATGTGACCGGCGCGGATTTATCAACGGATATGCTCTCAGTAGCCCAGTCGAAAGCTCAGGCGCTATCGTTGCCAATACAATTTTTTCAACAGGACATGACAGAGCTTGATGATTTAGGTGAATTTGATATCATTGGTATCTTTTGTGATTCCCTGAATTATTTAGAGGATGAACAGGCAGTCCACCAGACATTCCAAGGGGTGTCCCGCCTTTTGAAAAAAGGGGGTTTATTCCTGTTTGATGTCCATTCTGTCTATAAAATGGAACAGATTTTCGCAGACGCGACATTTACCTGGGATGATGAAGACATCACATATATTTGGAATAGCTTCAAGGGAGAAGGCGCTCACAGTGTTGAACATGAGCTCACCTTTTTCGTCCTGGATGAAGGATCCGGAAAGTATGACCGAGTCGATGAATTGCATTACCAGCGTACATATCCCAAGGATTCCTATGTGAAATGGTTAGAGCAAGCCGGCTTTGAGAGTATTGAGATTACCGGGGACTATTCACTTAAAGCCCCCGAGCCAACAGCGGAACGTTTATTTTTTGCAATGGTAAAGAAATAAAATAGAAAGGCTCCCAACTTTTGGGAGCCTTTCTTGTACTAAATTTGTCACATTTATATAGGAGGATTTTAAAGGCTAATAGCGAAATCTTTTAGGGACCGAATTGTTCCTTCGTTTTTTCCAGTTCTTCTGCAAATTTTTTATGTGTAGCCTGAAATATCTGTTCAAACATATCTCCCGTTTCGCTTTCAAGTACCTTGATTCCTTCTCCTGTTATGCCGCCTTTAACGCAAACCTTTTCCTGTAAAGTTTGTAAAGTGTAATGATTTTGACTCAATAATTCTCCTAAACCAATCAGCATCTCACTTGATAGTTTGGTGGCAGTTTCCTGATCAATTTCCGTTTCCTTGACCGCCCCATTGATAAAACTCTGAACAAGGTGACTGAAGAAAGCTGGGCCGCAGCTGACAATATCTGATGCCACTCTTGTGATATTCTCCTCGATTTCCAGTGGAACAGAGACCTTTTTGAAAAGGGTAAATAATGCTTCCCTCCATTCGGTCGTGCATCGAGTTCCAAACGAGAAAAGTGAGATACCTGCAAGCGCTCTGTTTGTAATGCTTGGAATGATTCTCATGACAGAACAATCCACTTTGCTTTCTATTTGCCTTACACTAATTGGGCTTGTTATGGAGATTACACATTTATCCCTTGTGAGCACAGGATTGATGGTCTCGAGGACTCCTAAAACATGATGGGGTTTAACGCATACGAAAATTGCATCAGCGTTTTCAGCAACTTCTACCGCATTCTTGCCAACTGATAAGCCTGGATATATTTTTTGAATCTCTAAAGCTTTTGATAATGTCCTATTTGTGATCATCATTGAAGAAGGGGAAACGGCATTCCCATCAATGAGAGCTTCGGCGAGTATTCTCCCCATATTCCCTGTGCCTATAATCCCTATTTTCATAACCCTTCCCTCCTTCGTACATTTATTCTCCTATATCCATATGATTTCAAATTTTAGTTTATGACATATAGAAAGGTGTTGACCGTTTGTGTACTGGATCAGAGAAAACAAAATCTATGTTATTGCAGGAATAACGGCTGTATTATTTTTTCTTTATTCATCCTTTGATAAAGAAGATGAATTGACTGAAATGAATGAAGGAACTTTAGCTATGGTTGCAGATGTCGAAACTAACAGTGATGAAAAAGATGAATCGAATGTCGATGAAAAAATAATGGTCATGATGGCTGACATCAAAGGCGCAGTCGTAAACCCTGGCGTTTACGAAATCAATGAGGGAGGAAGGGTGATTGACCTAATTGAACTGGCAGGAGGGCTTGCGAAGGACGCCGATCCGGCTGCCATCAATTTCGCGTTATATGTACAGGACGAAATGGCGATATATGTGCCGCGTATCGGCGAGAATGTTAGTGCTGCTCTGCCTGTACAGGTGGGGGAGGCGGCAGGAAATGGGACAGTGAATTTGAACTCTGCCGGGTCCAGTGAGCTCCAGACATTGCCGGGGATAGGTCCTGCAAAAGCAGAGGCCATTATTGAATACCGCGAAACGAACGGTCCGTACAAATCTATCGAGGATTTAAAAGAAATCAGCGGAATTGGTGATAAAACTTTCGAGAAATTGAAGGACCTGATTTCTGTAAAGTAGCTGCATTGAAATTGACTCTTTGATGATAAGTATTAAAATTAGAGACATGGAAGGGTTTATTTAAATACCTGTACATTTTTTGAGCAATTAAAGGGGGATTACAGCATGGAACGAAAGAGTTGGGATGAATACTTTTTGGATATCGCTGAAGAAGTTGGGACACGCTCTACCTGCCCCAGGCTGCATGTAGGCTGTGTCATTGTAAAGGACAAGCACATTGTATCAACTGGTTACAACGGCTCCATACATGGCCATGACCATTGTGAGGATGTCGGCTGCCTGATTAACGAACAGGGAAGATGCATAAGGACCCTTCACGCTGAAGAGAATGCCGTCATCCATGCCGACAGAGGGCTTTTAAAGGGAGCAACAGCCTTTGTTACCCACGAGCCTTGTGAAAAATGCTCCAAGACACTTGCACAGTCAGGGATTACAAGAATCGTATACCGCAGCGCCTATCCTAACAAGTATAATGAACTTTTCTTAAGGGATGTTGAGGTTGTCCACTTGTCTAAAGGCTGTTTTCGTAAAGATTGTTGTTAAAATCCTAAAGCCGATTTAACGTAATATATACCCATTTTGCAGGTCGGTACTAAGTTTGCATGCTCTTTTCTCATAAGAAGCGTCAATTTTACGAAGGAATATAGGTAATTCACTCCAATTTTGTA